>NZ_JACRTF010000001.1:2400000-3600000 GCF_014385165.1 Jilunia laotingensis
GGCAGTAGGGCTGCCACCGCGTTGAAGGTGTCCTAAGATGGTGACACGTACATCATATTGCGGGTATTCGTTCTTCACACGTTCTGCATAATGCATGGCGCCTCCGGTCAGTTCGCTTTCTGCTACGAGTACGATACTGCTGTTTTTTGATTTGCGGAATCCGCTTTTAATGAATTCTTCCAGTTGGTCCACTTCGGTACTGAATTCGGGAATGATGGCTGCCTCTGCTCCGGAAGCAATCGCACCGTTCAAGGCAAGAAAACCGGCATCTCGGCCCATAACTTCCACGAAGAAAAGACGTTCATGAGATGTAGCTGTGTCGCGTATCTTATCTACCGCATCCAAAATCGTGTTCAATGCCGTATCGTATCCGATCGTTGTGTCCGTACCGTATAAATCGTTGTCAATGGTTCCCGGCAACCCGATGCAGGGCACATCGAATTCCTGTGCAAAAATGCGTGCCCCGCTCAATGAACCGTCACCACCAATGACTACAAGGGCATCGATGCCCTCTTTTTTCATATTATCGTATGCCATTTGGCGGCCTTCGGGAGTCTTAAATTCTTTGCAACGTGCAGTCTTTAATATTGTACCGCCTAATTGGATTATATTACTTACGTTCTGGCTTTTGAATTCACTGATTTCTCCTGTCACCAGTCCCCTATATCCTCTGTATATACCCTTTACTTTCAGTCCGTTATAGATAGCTGCACGAGTTACTGCCCGAATTGCAGCATTCATACCGGGAGCGTCTCCTCCGGAGGTCAAGACACCAATACACTTAACTGTTCCCATAACAATCTCTTTTTATGTTTTACGATGCAAATATAAAGAGAATATTTGAAAGGTTGGGAAAAAAGGATAAAGATGTTACTCTCTCGTAACTTTTATTATTGTCGTGTAATTTATGAGTAATAGGCTGAATAGCAATCTATGATGGAGACTTATTCTTATAAAATAGTTTGTTGTATTCTTTACTTTGCATCCATAAACATTCCGCCTCGTAAAACTGTTGCAGGCGAAACGCGCGATGCGGAAATTAAAACTTATGGATTATGGATGAGAAAAAGGAATCTGTAAGAGGATTGTTTTTAATCCCTTACATGGAAAAGGTTATCGGAACCTTGAGAGCAAACAGGAAACTGCCAGCGGTGCGTACATATACCGCTACCAAGAACTCGTTTGTGAAATTCAGCGAAGAGAAAGAACTTCCGATGGAAATAATGGAGGTCTTTACTCCGAGCAGGTTGAAAGAGTATCAGAACTGGTTGCGTTGCAGGGATGCCGAATGGAATACGGTATCCACTTATATGCGCACACTCAAAGCGGTGTATAACAGACTCGTGTCAGAAAAGGCACTCGTTTACGACAGGAAACTGTTCAGCGATGTGTACACAAAGGTGGAATCACAAACCAAGCGTGCGCTGTCCGCAGGGCAAATGGGTACGCTCCTTCATACGAGGTTTGAAGAATTACCTGAAAATGTACAATATGCGCTAGCTTATTTTCTACTGATGTTCTTGTTTCATGGGATGCCGTTCATTGATTTGGCTTATCTGCGGAAAAAGGACATGAAAGGAGACTGTATCGTTTATTGCCGCCACAAGACCGGACGGCAGATAACAGTACGTATCCCACCCGAAGCGAGGGCTTTACTGGAGCAATATTCTAATAAGGATGACAGCTCCATCTATCTGTTTCCCATTTTGGACAGGCAGGTAGAAGGTGGAAAGACAAAAGACACCGAAAAACTGTATGAATGCTATGGGAAGGCATTGGGAAGTTTCAATCGGATACTTGCGAAAATAGCCTCGTTGTTACTTCCGGGTGTGGAAATAAGTTCTTACACCGCGCGCCATACTTGGGCTACGTTAGCTTTTCATGCAGGCGTCCCCATTGGCATTATCAGCAAGGCACTCGGACACTCGTCTATCAAGGTAACGGAAACTTACTTGAAACCTTTTGATAATGAAAAGGTGGACGTGGCGAACGATGCATTGATAGGCTCTATAACCAAATACGGGGAGGAGAAAAATGCTGCATAGAAGTTTGTAATACAGAATTTTGTTTGTATGGTATTACTTAGCAAGTAACGGGTTTACTACCGGGAATTACTTAGCAAGTAACGGAGTATTCAAGTCACAAAGTTGAAAAAAATCCCTCATAAATCCAAATAAAAGTTTATAAATATCTACTGATCTACTAAAATTTATTCAAGTATCGGAATACACACAGGCACAAACAATATATTACTCCGATCTGTACTTTAAAATATTCATAAAAGCACACGATACCTACTTCCATTTTTGACACCTCAAATACGGAATATCATTCTTCGTGCCTTTCTCATTGACAGAATGTGTTTTCTTATTATATACAGACTTAAAAAACGCTTTTTCCCAGCCTGTGAAAAGAGCATACTCCGTTACTTGCTAAGTAATGGTTAAAAAAGCAAGATAACATGCTATCTGTATGTACACAAACAACTATCACCGTGTTATATGGCATTTCTTCAAATAATGTCATGCAATCGGTAAATATCTTTCTTTCCGAAGAGGGCTTGTCTAAATTGTGTAGTCCGTTACCGGATATAAACCTTCTGGGCATACTGGAGGCAGCTACGGAGAAATCTAATCACCATATGATGTTCGTAACTGAAAAGTTTTATATTCACCATGCTAAGACTGCTAATAAAAAAGGTGTTCTGAATGAAGTAGTACGCACGTTTTTGGCAGATATTAAAGTAACCGATTGATAACCTGTAAATCGCTTGTACCATGATGAATATACCTGAATATATAAAAAAAATAAAACTGGGGGCTGTCTGTTGCGGGTTGCTTTTCACCCTGCTTTCTAATGGTTATGCAGGTCAGCCAAAGGGAATAATGGGTGTGCCCGGTAAACCGTTGATGCTCTACTTTCGTTTTGACAAGGAACTGGTGGACAGTGGATATATGGACAACAGCCGGACATTACGCCATATGGAGGAATTGTTCAGTGATCACCAATTATGTGGGCGTATCGATTCCATTAGCATTTTTTCTTTTGCCTCTCCTGATGGTAATCTTACCTATAATGAAAGGCTGGCATGCCAACGTTCCATGGCGGTAAAGGGATATCTAGTATGGAAATATCCTCACTTAGACCAATATCGCATATATCCCCGTCCGCAAGGTGAAAACTGGCAGGAATTGCGTTGTTTGATCGTAAACGATGAGTGTCTGCCGAACCGAGAAGAGGTACTGCATATTATTGATTGCTATAAAGAATCCCAACGTTGTAAGACATTACTGAAGAAGTTGAACAGGGGTATTCCTTACCGTTATATCCGTGACCGGCTGTTACCTTATTTGCGTAACGCTGCCGTGTGCATGGTATGGATAAGACGGGATAGTCTACCTGCACTTCCCCATGCTGTTTTTTCTAACCCGTACAGCATGAAAACAAGAATGATGTCAAGCATAAACCAAACTGATGAATGCGAGAATAACAACCTTATATCCTATTCGCAAAAAATTAAGGAGGTATCCTTTCGTAGCTGTCCGCTGATTGCCGTGAAAACCAATTTGCTGTTCGATGTTGCGCTGATGCCTAACGTGGAGATAGAAGTGCCAATAGGCAAATGCTGGTCGGTGAACGGGGAATACATGTTTCCGTGGTGGTTGCTGAAGAATAACCAATGCTGCCTTGAAATCCTCTCGGGAGGTCTGGAAGGACGATATTGGCTAGGCAGTAGAGACAATCGCATGGACCGTGATGTTTTGACCGGACATTTCTTTGGACTGTATGCCGGAGGAGGCAAGTACGATCTGCAATGGAAAGAGAATGGCTATCAGGGTGAGTTCTTCATCGCTGCAGGCGTCAGTTATGGCTATGCCCACCGGATAGCCTGCAACCTGCATCTGGAATTTAACATCGGTGTTGGGATGCTCCGCACCGATTACCGTCATTACCATGCTCGCGACAACTACCAAACCCTGCTATGGCAGGAGAACGGCAAATATACATGGTTCGGTCCCACGAAAGTGAAGATTTCGCTGGTATGGTTGCTGAACCGCAAGGTGAAAATAGGGAAAGGAGACAAAAGATGAATGGTGAACGACTGACTATGGGCGGTGGACGGGCTGCGCTGGCATCTGCCTGGATATATCAATGGACATTTCTTTGCCTGTTATTCCTATTGGTGAGTTGTGGCCGTCGTGAACTGACCTATTCCGATGAATCGGAGATACTCCTTATCGCTGATTGGGGCAAAGCAGGATTAAGTGAGCAGGAAGGACGTTATGGCGCTACCGCCATATTCTACCCTACGAACGGAGGCACGTCCCTTACGGTGTTGATGGGTGACCGTAGCCGCAAGAGTGTTCGATTGAAAGAAGGATGCTATGACATTGTACTATTCAACCGTTCGTTCGATGATTTCAGCAGTATCGCTTTTCGTGGGATGGAAACCCACCACACATTGGAGGCTTATGCTAGGAACATACAGGTCAAGGGGACGGATAATGGCAAAATGTCTATGGATAGTCCCGATGAGCTAGCCGCTGACTGTGTGGAAGGATTTGAGGTGACTCCCGACATGCTGGGCAATTACGGAGTTTCTCCCACGAGGAGTATGGAAATCCAGTCTCCCTGCCAGCTCTGCTTCAATCCCCGCAAGTTGACCAAGGAGATAACTGCCACCTTCCATATCAAGGGGATGAACAATATCCGTTCCGCCACCTGTACGCTGGGCGGTATGCCGGAATCCGTGTTCCTAGCTTCGGGTAAGTCTTCGGAACGGACGATGACACAGCAGTTCGGGTTGGATAAGAAAAACTATTTGCCCGGCTCGCAGACGGAAGGCACGATGAGTGCCACGTTCAGTGTGTTCGGTTTTGACGAGAGCATTCTTCACGAGGTGCATTTTAAGGCTCAGCTCGTGGACGGGGAAACGGAGTTTGTTGAGGAACTCAATGACATAACGGTGAATTTGTCGGAAGACAGCGAGGGAACTGTCCATATCACCATCGATGTGATATGCGGAGAAACTGTGCCCACGGTGAAACCCGAAGGCAGTTCGGGCATGGATGCCGATGTGGATAGCTGGGACGAGGAAGAGAATAGGGATATAGACATATAAGGAAACTATAATTTAATTGTAATTAAAAAAAGACTGAAATGAGGACAAAAAATTTAATGATGGTAATGGCAGTCCTTGCACTGGCAGGCTGCTCGCAGAATGAAGTGACTGATATGAACCCGGATGCGCATCCGGTGATCGGATTTGATGTGTACACGGGTGTACAGACGAGAGGAGCTGAAACAGACTTGGGCGCATTGAAAGTGTCGAATGCCGGTTTCGGCTTCTTCGCGTATAAGACAGCAGGTGAGTGGAGTTCGGTGGGCTCTGATGCCACACCCGATTTCCTGTACAATGAACATGGTACATGGACGGACGGAAGTCCGTCCGGTAGCTGGGGATATACCAATACTCGTTTTTGGCCTACCAACGATGACAAGATCAGCTTCTTCTCCTATGCACCCTATGAGGCCAGTCCGACTGACGGAAGCAATAAAGGCATCAAGTTGTCTGGAAAAACCGATAAAGGGGCTCCTGTCCTTGATTTTGCTTTGACAACAAGCAATGACTATAAGGACATGGTGGACTTAGTGACAGACTGTAGGGACGACATCAAAAACCAAATCGCCACGAGCAACAAGGCTAATGCGGGGATCGTTTCTTTCAAATTCAGCCATGTGCTGACGAAAGTGGCGGACATCAAGGTGAAGCCTGACCAGTCTTTGGGTACTGATATAAAAATATATGTGAAGGAACTGAAACTGCTACCGGGAACCAACAAACTCCAGAACAAAGCGAAATACCAATTTTCCGATGGCAAATGGGGGGCTGCTTCAGAAGGTGCTTCCTATTTCACGAGTGAGCTGGATTTGTCGGGCTTCCTAAATAAAGATACAAGTGTGGATTGGTGTGGTTACACCACCCCGTCTGTGGATGTAAGCAGTACTACAGCCACTTCGTTATTCCCTTCGGGGCAAGCGCTTTACTTTATCCCGGTGGACAACGTAACCGGAACAGGTGTGAAAGGTGATTTGAAGTTGAAAATAAAATATGCCATCGTGACAAAAGTATCTGATAGTACAAATGTGACCAGTGAAACCGAGAAAGAAGTGGAATTGCCCCAATATACTTTCAAAAAAGGAACGGCACATACTTATACACTGACTATCAAACTGAATACCATTGGCATTACTGTTGATGATTCAGCTATCAACTGGGATACAGCCACCGGTGAAGATCTGAACGTTGAATAACGCTTCCGAAACCTACAGGCCGGACGGGGGTGAATCTCCCCCTTTCCGGTCATGTAATAAATAAAGAGTAGAACATACGGAATATCCATGATGATAAAAACAAACGACCTGATAGCCATGACACTCGGTTTGCTGATGGCATTCTCCGGATGCCAAACGGAGAAAGAAACACCGGATAAGCCGGAAGGAAGCATTCCGGTAGGTTTCTCGGGTGATATGCCCGAAACAAGGGCAGCGACGGAGTACGGTTCGGTAGCCGACCTTACCGCCATAGGCGTGTTCGCCTACTTCACTAACGGAATGTTTAGTGAGAGTGGTTCCATCCCCAATTTCATGTACAACCAGCAGGTAGAACGGCAGTCGGTAGATGGAAGTTGGATATATGCTCCCGTGAAATACTGGCCGGGCAACACAACGGACAAAATAAGCTTCTTCGCTTATGCTCCTTATGTTGGTGAGACGGAAAATAGCAACCTTTCCTTTCAGGATAAAGGAACGGCAAGCGGATTTCCGGTACTGGGTTATACCGTCCCCCCAGTCGAAGCCGACCAGATGGACTTTCTTGCTGCGACTCCGGTAATGAACCGAAATGATGGTAATGTAAGTTTCAAACTGCACCATACGCTAACCAAAGTTAATGTTTGGGTAAAAAACAATGATAATACGGAAGGAAAATCTGTGACTTCCTTCTCCATAACGGGGATCAAGAGTGGAACGCTGATTTACTATGCCCCTACGGCTGATACCGACAATGGTTGGAAGTGGGCATATCCCTCCTCTGACGTTAAGGAAACTTTTACCGCTGACATAACAAATTTCCCCGTACCAAATACTATTTTGGAAGGTAAGAAACTGCTTGCCACCTTTTTTCTGCTTCCTTTCGGGGAAGGAAGCCAGTTCAGCATCACTTATCAGTATACGGCAAAGGATGCAAATGATAATACCATTACTCAAACCATCAACAAGGAAAATCAGCCTTTACCTTCGACTGACAGTTGGAGCCCGGGAGCTTCCGTAGGATATACCATCGGAATCGCAAGAAAGACTGTCTCCGTGATGCAGGAAGATGGTTCTGTATCTTGGGAAGAAGACACAGGCTCTGAGACGGTAAAAGGAACTGAAGGGGAAACAGGAAGCTGACTAGTCTAACAGGCTAAGTATAAGTTTTATAAAGAAATATGGATTTAAAACAAGATAACTACCCAGATATATGAAATCTTTCACCTGCATAATCTTTTGGGGCATCCTTCTGATTTGTAACGCATGCACCGACGAAAACGAAACAAATAATGGAGTAATAACGGATCTCTATAATGGCGTGCCCCTAAACGTTCAAGCCATAATAACCGGTTTTGAAAACTCTCCCGGCTTCGGGAAGCCTTCTACGCGTACCTTTGTGGCGGACGAACATCTAAAGACGAAGTTTGCCGATGGTGATTCTATTGGTGTTTTCGCAGTGAAAGGTGGTGCAATAGTGGATGGTATCGATAATATCCCACTGATTTACAATGCGTCAGGCAGGAACTGGAACTCTGTGGAGAATGGAAAGACGCTTTATTGGTATGATGGAATAAGTTATGTCGCATACTATCCATACAGGAAAAATATCACAATAGACGCCTCAGAGGACATGGATAAAATCATAGCCTCGTTGGTCGGGAATGAAAAATTGCAACCTGCACAAGATCAGTCCTCACCAGAAAAACATGTATCCAGCGACCTTATGATTGCCATTGGTGTTCTTGACACCAACCTTTCTTCCATAATCCTAAGTTTTCCGTTTCACCATCAGTTTACGTTGCTTGTGTTGCATCCACAGGCATATATAGGTTGTTTTGCTCCCGTAGATGCGGGTTTTGTATACCACAAGGAATCAAGAATCTTAAGAACAGACTCAGCGGCTATAAATGTAGATTTGAACGGTATTACTCCTTATCGGATAGACTCTTTGAAATATTGCGCCATTGTTCTACCACAAGAAAATGCACAGATTTCGGGAAAATATCGAACCACCAACGGGAGAGATGGTACAGATACACAGATTAACTACTCCGGCAGTTCCATCGCTTTTGCTTCTGGAAAGTGCTATATGCTGAAAGTAATCAGTCCTGTACCCGGCATAGGGAGTACGGAGAGGAAGCTCTACCCCGGAGATTTTATCTTTCAGAATGAGGAAGAGCAGCGAATAGAGGTGTATCCCGGAGACGGGGAGTTGGAAAATGATGGGAAAATTTATGATTATGGAAATGCTATTGGAATGGTGATCACTTGTGATCCTAATAAAATGACAGACGAAAAATGCAATGAAAAAGGATGGAAACATGCTTATGTGATGGGATTGAAGAATTTAGGGATTGGTCGTTGGGGGAGGATGGGACGATTGGAAACAGGCATTACTCCAATGACAAAAGATGATGAAGATCTTGAGAAAAACATGAATGGTTACTCTGAAACGGAACAGATGCTGAGTAATTATGCTGAAGATGTCCTGGATAGCTGCCGTTCCTTCAAATTGATAAATGACTATAGGGTTACGGCAGCAGTACCCGAAGGACTTAAACTTAAACGTAGTCCATGGTTTATACCTAGTATTGGTCAGTGGTTTGATATGCTAGTGAATATTTGTGGAAAGTCACCGAGAGCTTTCCAAAATAATACCGGTAATGGCTTGAATGACACAGAGTGGGGACGAGAAACACTGGATAAACTGACAGAACAGTTATTTAAAGTAGCCAGTCCGTTACCAGAGTTTACAGGTGATCGCAGACTTGGTTTTAGTTGCAGTTCCCAATATGATAAAAATAGAAACTGGATGTTACTCTGGCATATTGATGATCCCGGGTTTCCTACTTGGAGCAGGATCTGCTTACAAGGATATAGTAAAGCTGCATCCTGGAATGTCCGTCCGTTTTTCGCTTTTTAATCGTTATACCTGCTCCTACAAAGAATGAAATACATTTGTATAGAAGATAGTAATTCGGTTGCAAACCTATCCATCTGCTATCGCTTTTAATCAATATCTTAGATATCCTTTTGCCCTAAACGTGATTTGATATCTTTGTATACCTCTTCCATCAGCCATTTGGGAGTGGATGTGGCACCGCATACTCCGATCGAACTCACTTCATGGAGTAAAGAGTCATCAATTTCTTCAGCGCTGTCTATCAGATGTGAATTAGGATTGACTTTGAGGCATTCGCTGAAGAGCATTTTACCGTTAGAGCTTTTCTTTCCGCTAACGAAAAAAATAAGGTCGTGCGATGCGGCAAATTTGCGAAGGTTAGGCATTCGGTTTGCTACTTGGCGGCAGATCGTGTCGTAATATTCGAAAGTTGCATCCGGTGAGATATGCTCTTTGATATAATCTACGATTTCCCAGAACTCATCCAAGGATTTAGTGGTTTGGGAATAGAGACGGATGCTTTTGGAAAAGTCAAGTCCTTTGGCCTCTTCCAGTTTTTCGATGACGATTGCTTTACCGATGGTTTGCCCTACAAGACCTAATACTTCGGCATGTCCATTTTGACCGTAGATGATGATTTGTTTTTCTTCTCCGTCTTCTTGGAGATGTTCTTGTTTGATTCTTTTTTGCAGACGTAGTACGACCGGACAGGTTGCATCGATGATTTCAATATTGTTTTTGCGGGCGATAGCATAAGTTTCAGGTGGTTCACCATGTGCCCTAAGCAAAACTTTGGCATTGTGCAACTGGCTGAATTCTTCATGGTTGATAGTGATTAACCCCATTGCTTTCAGACGTTCTACTTCCCGGCTATTATGAACAATATCACCGAGGCAGTAGAGCGTAACACCTTTTGCCAACTCTTCTTCTGCTTTATGAATGGCTGTCACCACTCCGAAGCAAAAACCAGAACCTTCGTCTATTTCTACTCTTATCATTTTCGAACTACATTGCGGGCATTTACTGTCTTCTTCAACCCGATTTGCGCGTTGTTTGTACCTTCCTTTTTTTATCTATTGCTTTATTATCTTGTTGAATTGCATCGATAACCACTCTTTCTGTTGAGGAATGGTCAGGTTGGTATTATCAAGCAACAAAGCGTCGTCTGCCTTACGTAAAGGACTCACTTCCCGGTTCTGGTCGATATAATCACGTTGTTTTACATTCTCCAGTATTTCGTTGAAATTGACTTCTTGCCCTTTAGCTTCCAATTCTGCAAACCTGCGTTGCGCACGGATTTCAGGAGAGGCTGTAACGAATATTTTCAATTCTGCATCCGGAAATACAGTCGTGCCGATATCACGTCCGTCCATAACAATTCCTTTCTCCTTTCCCATTGCTTGTTGTTGAGCTACCATAGCCTTACGTACAAAATCAAGCGCACTGATCGGACTTACTTTGGAAGAAACCTCCATCGTGCGAATTTTGTTTTCTACATTCACATCATTTAGGTAAGTATTTGGCCGCCCGGTTTCGGGATCTATGCGAAAAGTAATATGTATGTCATTGATTCGGCGTTTCAACTCCTCCGTATTGATAACGTCTCCTTTGAAAAGTCCGTTTTCTATGCTATATAGAGTGACAGCGCGATACATGGCACCGCTATCTATGTAAATATATCCAATTTCCTGTGCCAGGTCTTTGGCCATTGTGCTTTTTCCGCAAGAGGAAAAACCATCGATTGCTATTGTGATTCTCTTCATTATTATATATGTATATGTAATTGTCAGCTTTCGTTTTTCAGTGCTTGAGTTTTTCTTCCTTTGCTCATCACTTTTCACTCTTAATTTTTCACTCCTAAAGTGTCATCGCCAAATTGAATAAGAAGGAAGAAGCGCTAAGATGGTATTTTGCATAAGAAGCGCCTAATTTGAACCGTTTTATTTGTATCCCTGCCCCTGCTGTAAGGCCTGCCCAGTGGCTTGAACCGGCAACTTTCATTTCGTTGGCTCTGCGGAAATTATATCCGAGTGCAATATAAAAATTATCTGTTGGCAGGAAATCCATTCCTATCACGGCATGGTCGAAGAATTTGGAATTTTTCCAGTCGGTCAGACTGTAGAGCGTTGCCGATATACGGAAAGGGGCGTGCGACAGCCGTTTCGTAATGCCCACCTGAACATCGATTGGGAGTTTTTCATGTTTATCCTCAAAAGCCACGATTTGTCCTCCTAAATTCCGGGCCACCAGTGAAAAAGAAAAATCCTTGTCCTGATGATAATAATTCAATCCAAGATCGACACCAATAGCAAATGAAGAGAATTTATCATAATTGGAGTAAATCAGATTAGTTTTTACTCCACCACTCCAGTAGTCACTAAAGTCATAAGAATAAATTCCTGAGAAAGCCATATCTTTGGCAGAGAAAGTCCCCGTAACAATATTTTCCGGTGTAGTCTCTTTCATACTGCCGTAGTTGACGTATTGAGCTGTTACCGCCCAAGTAGATCGTTCTCCCGCTATGTGTGAAAAAGCTGCGCTTGCTACATTCGTACCTTCTATATAAAGCATATAATTTAGATTGAGCGTTTTGTCTGCCACACATGACAGTAATGCCGGATTATTGGTTGCCATTGTCAGATCATCTTCGATGATAGAAATGTTTTCTCCCCCGAGCGCTGTGGCATGGGACGAGATTGGAAGTTTGAGGAATTGGAATACGCTATTATCTGCCTGAGCCTGTGATTTAGCCCAGAAAAGAAGCAATAGTACTGTAATTATATTCTTTTTTAACATTTTAGCAGAAAAAACTGTTCGATGATACTGCATTTCTCAAATATCTGCGTTATATTTGTGGCAGAAAAGCACGTGAGACTCATAACACTGAGAAACACATCTGATTAATAGAACGTATTATTAATATTTATATTATAATTTATGGAAGTTAAAAAATCACCTAAAGCAGACTTGGAGAATAAGAAGTCTACATGGATGCTTATCGGTTACGTGGTGGTGTTAGCCTTTTTGTTCGTGGCGTTCGAATGGACCGAGCGAGACATAAAGATTGATACAAGCCAGGCTTTAGCCGATGTTTTGTTTGAGGAAGAAATGGTTCCTATCACGGAGCAAGAACAGAAAATCGAAGTTCCACCACCCCCTGAAGTGCCGCAAGCTGCGGAAATTCTCGATATCGTAGATGATGATGCAGATGTGGAAGAAACAATAATCGCTTCTACTGAGGATACTGGACAGAAGGTAGAAATTAAATATCAACCTGTAGTGGTTGAAGAAGAAGAACCGGAAGAACAGGAAATCTTTGACGTGGTAGAGCAAATGCCGGATTTCCCGGGAGGACAGGCCGCTTTGATGTCTTATTTATCTAAGAATATCAAGTATCCGACCATCGCTCAGGAAAATGGTACTCAAGGACGTGTTATCGTTCAGTTTGTTGTTAACAAGGATGGTAGTATCGTAGATGCAAAGGTTGCACGCAGTGTCGACCCGTATCTGGATAAAGAAGCCCTCCGCGTGATTAACTCCATGCCTAAATGGAAACCGGGTATGCAGAGAAACAAACCGGTACGTGTGAAATATACGGTTCCTGTTATGTTTAGATTACAGTAATAATTATGTGATATAGAAAAAGGCTGCCGTGAAAGCAGCCTTTTTCTTTAACTATTATATCTATTTTAATTTAAGAACTACCATGTATAATGCATCCCAACTGCTTGATAAGTTTAATGCTCACTTATCTGAATTGCAATTTACCCGTACACCTGAAGGATTATATGATCCTGTAAAGTATGTCTTGTCTATGGGAGGAAAACGTATTCGGCCTGTTTTAATGCTTATGGCTTATAATCTTTACAGAGACGACATTGCTCGTATCTTTAATCCGGCTACCGGCATTGAGGTTTATCATAATTATACACTCCTTCATGACGACTTAATGGATCGTGCTGATATGCGCAGAGGAAAAAGGACTGTCCATAAGGTTTGGAATGATAATACGGCTATTTTGTCTGGAGATGCAATGTTGGTGTTGGCCTATCAGTTTATGGCAGCTTGCCCTCCTGAATGTTTGAAGGAGGTTATGGATATTTTCAATCTGACGGCTCTTGAAATTTGTGAAGGACAGCAGATGGATATGGAATTTGAGCAACGTGACAATGTTCGTGAAGAAGAATACATCGAGATGATCCGTTTGAAAACAGCAGTTTTGCTTGCAGCAAGTTTGAAAATCGGTGCCATACTCGGTGGGGCTTCCCGAGAGGATGCTGAACGTTTGTATGATTTTGGCATGCAGATTGGGATTGCATTTCAATTGCAGGATGATTTGTTGGATGTTTACGGAGATTCGGCCGTCTTTGGAAAGAATATCGGAGGAGATATTTTATGTAATAAAAAGACATACATGCTTATTAAATGTATCGAACGCGCAGGAGAACAACAACTTTCAGAGTTGAATAGATGGATCGTTGCCGAATCTTACCGTCCGGAGGAAAAAATAGCGGCAGTGACTGCTCTTTATAACCAAATAGGTATAAAGTCCATTTGTGAAAATAAGATGCGTGAACATTATATGCTCGCTATGGAAAGCCTTGAATCGGTTTCTGTCGCTGAAGGAAAGAAAAAAGAATTAAAGAACCTAATGAAACATTTGATGTACAGAGAAATGTAAATTCAGATGCCTTACAGACGATTACCAAATACAGATCAGGCGAGAATACGAACGCTGAAGTCGGCGATCGAAAAGAGTGATGCATCTAAAGTTAGTGAAATGGCCATCTCTCTTAATTCTTTGTCTGAAGCCCGTAACTTTCTCTCTAAATTTGAGGTAGCACACCGTTATTATATGCAATGTTATGGAGATCAGGTCAAAGCAAGTCCGCGACATCGGACGAATGTGAAAACGGCACGTTTATACATCTCACATTTTATTCAGGTGCTGAATATGTCTGTTTTGCGTTCGGAAGTGAAGCCTGTTCATAAAAAACTTTATGATTTGCCTGTTGACAACTATAGTGTGCCGGATCTGAATTCCGAAATCTCTATGGTGGAATGGGGAAAAAGGATTATTGAGGGTGAAAGAAAAAGAACATCTCAAGGAGGAGTGCCCATTTACAATCCTACTATTGCAAAGGTAAAAGTGCATTATGATATTTTTGTCGACAGCTATGAAAGGCAAAAGGCATTACAGGCATTAACCAACCGTAGTCTGGAGGAGCTTGCATCTATGCGTGTGTATGCCGACAAACTGATATTGGATATTTGGAACCAGGTCGAAGCCAAATATAAGGATATAATTTCCAATAAAGTTCGTATTGATAAGTGCCGGGAATATGGGCTGATTTATTATTATCGTACGGGTGAAAAACAGTTGGAGTAATTTGATGTAATATGCTTGTTGATTCTCATTCACATTTGTTTTTGGAAGAGTTTGCTGAAGATCTTCCGCAAGTTATTAAACGTGCGCAGGATGCTGGTGTCACTCATATTTTTATGCCGAATATTGATAGTACTACCATTGAACCCTTGCTTTCTGTATGCGCATCTTATAAAGGGTTGTGTTTCCCCATGATAGGACTTCATCCCACTTCTGTTAACGAGTCGTATAAACAAGAATTGGATATTGTTTTCCAACAGTTGACCGCTCCAAATGATTTTGTTGCCATTGGCGAAATAGGTTTGGATCTTTATTGGGATAAAACTTTCTTGAAAGAACAGCTTGTCGCTTTTGAACAACAGGTTGAATGGGCATTGGAATACCATTTGCCCATTGTGATCCATACCCGGGAAGCATTTGAATATATATATAAGGTATTAGAACCTTATAAAAGAAGCGCATTGACGGGTATTTTCCATAGTTTTACAGGTACGGAGGAAGAGGCTTCCCGTCTACTCGAATTCTCAGGCTTCGCATTGGGAATAAACGGTGTGGTTACATTTAAAAAATCACAATTACCTGAAGTCTTGAAAAATATTCCTTTGTCTCGCATCGTTTTAGAAACGGATTCTCCCTATTTAACACCGGTGCCGAACCGTGGAAAAAGGAATGAAAGTGCCTATGTAAAGGACACCTTAATGAAAGTTGCCGACATCTATCAGATAGCTCCGGAAGTGGTTGCTGAAGCCACATCTGAAAACGCCTTAAAAGTGTTTGGAATGCTCAAATAAGCTTCTTGAGGTTTTAAAATATATTAATTTGAATAGTTTCTTAGCGATAAAAAGGAGATAATGCTTTAGAAGAAGAAAAAAAAGGATACATTTGTAGCTGAAAATGCTCCAACCTGTAAAGGGAGAGATGCTCGAGTGGTTGAAGAGGCACGCCTGGAAAGCGTGTATACGCCAAAAGTGTATCGCGGGTTCGAATCCCGCTCTCTCCGCGGATAAACCAGAAGGAAACAACTAAAATAAATACAATAATAATTAATTAATTAATCTTAAAAATTAGACACACAATGAAAAAGTTATTCGCAATTGTTGCTGTGATGGGAGTCTTAACATTTGGCTCAACTCAACTTGCTCAGGCTCAAGACGCTCCTGCTGCTGAACAAACAGAACAGGCTGCCCCTGCTGCTGTAGAACCGGCTGCCGCTGATGCTCCTGCTGCTGGCGTTGAGGAAGGTGGTATCCACAAGGAAATTAAAGTGAAATTCATCGAAGGTACTGCATCTTTCATGAGTTTGGTAGCTATCGCTTTGGTTATCGGTTTAGCTTTCTGTATTGAACGTATCATTTATTTGAGCTTAGCTGAAATCAATACTAAGAAGTTCATGGCTTCTATCGAGGCTGCTTTGGAAAAAGGTGATGTGGAAGCTGCAAAAGACATCGCACGTAACACCAGAGGTCCTATCGCTTCTATCTACTACCAAGGATTGATGAGAATTGATCAAGGTATTGATGTAGTAGAAAAATCAGTCGTTTCTTATGGTGGTGTACAAGCTGGTTATCTTGAAAAAGGATGTTCTTGGATCACACTGTTTATCGCAATGGCTCCGTCACTCGGATTCTTGGGTACTGTAATCGGTATGGTTCAGGCATTTGATAAGATCCAGCAGGTAGGTGATATCTCTCCGACGGTTGTTGCTGGTGGTATGAAAGTTGCTTTGATTACAACTATCTTCGGTTTGATCGTTGCTTTGATCCTTCAGGTATTCTACAACTACGTTCTTTCTAAGATTGAAGCTCTTACAAGCGAAATGGAAGATTCTTCTATCTCTTTGCTTGATATGGTAATCAAATATAACTTGAAATACAAAAAATAATCTGAGATGAGTAAGTTATCATATAAAATATCGTATTACGTACTGTACGCAATGTTCGCTCTGATCCTTGTGGTACTGGGCCTGTTCTTCTTCGGAGGAGATGCTCAGGGAGCTGCAGTGATGTCGGGCGTTGATCCGGAGATGTGGCAACCAGCGAATACAGATGCATTGCTGTATTTGATGTATGCTCTTTTCGGAGTTGCAGTAGCTGCAACTATTATTGCTGCTATTTTCCAATTTGGTTCAGCATTGAAAGATAATCCTGCAAATGCCATTAAATCATTAATAGGTTTGATCCTTTTGATTGCTGTATTGGTGGTTTCATGGGCTATGGGTAGCGGTGAAACTCTTAGGATACCGGGATATGACGGAACAGATAACGTTCCTTTCTGGTTGAAGTTGACTGATATGTTCCTCTATTCAATCTATTTCTTGCTGGGTGCAACTGTTGTTGCTATCATCTTGAGTAGTATTAAGAAGAAATTATCATAATCCAATTGGGCTTGCTCAATTAAATATAGTTATACTATGGCAAAAGGAAAAAGAAAAGTTCCTGATATAAATTCAAGTTCTACGGCGGACATTGCTTTCTTGTTGCTGATCTTCTTCTTGATTACAACTTCAATGGATACAGACCGTGGTTTGGCAAGACGTTTGCCGCCACCACCTGAAGTTGATAAACCACAGAATGATGCTGACAAAGTTAAGCAACGTAACGTTTTTCAGGTCTTTCTGAATATGTATGACCAATTGATGGTCAACGGAGAGGTTATGGACGTTCAGCAGTTAAGAGCAAAGGCTAAGGAATTTATTGCAAATAAATACAATGATGAAACATTGCCCGAGAAGAAATCGAAAGATGTAGAATTTTTCGGCAATGTGATGGTTACTGAAGCTCATGTGGTTTCTTTGCAAAATGACCGTTCCTCCTCATATCAGGCGTATATTGATGTTCAAAATGAATTGGTTGCTGCCTACAATGAACTGCGCGATGAACTCGCTATGGAAAAATGGGGCAAGAAATATTCTGAATTAGATGAAGAAAAGCAAAAAGCTGTTCGTGAAATCTATCCTCAGAAAATCTCTGAAGCTGAACCTAAAAAATATGGAGAAAAGAAGTAATGGGAAAATTTAATAAAACAGGTAAACGTGAAATGCCTGCGTTGAACACTTCTTCTCTACCGGACCTTATTTTCACGTTGTTGTTCTTCTTCATGATTGTAACAACTATGCGTGAAGTAACACTGAAGGTTGAATTCAAGGTTCCGCAAGCAACAGAATTAGAGAAGCTTGAAAAGAAATCATTGGTTACATTCATCTATGTAGGTAAACCTATGCAGGAGTTTCGTAAGAAAATGGGTTCTGAAAGCCGTATTCAGTTGAATGATGCTTTCGCTGAAGTATCTGAGATTCAAGATTACATTATTGCTGAGAGATCAAGCATGAAAGAGGCTGATCAGGCTATGATGACTGTATCTTTGAAGATCGATAAGGATACAAAGATGGGTATCGTTACTGATATTAAAAACGCGCTTCGTCAAGCGTATGCTTTGAAGATTAACTACTCTTCGCAAATGCGTGAATAAGTTAATTACTATATTATAGAAAAGGTGCTTGGAAACATTTTCCAAGCACCTTTTTTTCTAAACATCCTTATCTTGATATTATTGAATGAGTTTCTTGTTTGAAATTTGTATGCGGTTTCGGCAGATACTTGACCTTTTATCCCTTGACCTTCATTGAACGTTGTAAACTTCTTTATGGATTCTTCTTTTCACTTCTTCAAAATCCCGGTCGCACTGCAAGTCACCTTTGACCATCAAATACATGGGAAGGAACGGATCCCCGGGTTTGTAGGGCGGTTGTTGATACTCTTTCTCCCATAGTGTGAATCCCTGGCGTTTATAGAAATTGATACGGCGTTGGGCCATTTCCTCTACGGGCATTTCTACTTCCAGAACGATGGGACGATGTAAATTTCCACTTAAATGTTCTAAGACGCTTTTTCCGTACCCACCGTTGCGTTGGTTGGGGTCGATTGCGAAATGTTCTACATAATAGAAGTTGTTGAAATCCCAGTAAGTAATAAAACCGATTGGTGTGTTTCCGTCAAGAATGAGATTATTATGGAAATTATCTGTATGATCGGTATAGTTGCGTAACTCTTCCAAGGAACGATATTCTTCCGGAGGGAAAGCATTGATAAGGAGATTCTCCATGAACTGATAATGTTGTACATCGGATGTACGAATAGGTTGAAGTCTGATCATAAAAACAAGAATTAAATTAATAATTTAATAGACATTATATGGAATAAGAAATTGAGGTGTTGAGATTCAATCGCACTGTTTCCTATTCCGTATAGACTCTCTGATGAAGTTATTTATTTGTTAGTATAAAATTCGATTATGTTTTGGATAGATCGCTGACAGACCGGACAGAACGTGGGATATTTATTCGTGCGCATGCGACAGTCGAAAGCCGGTCGGTAAATGCCTTTCGCTGAATATCCTCCTCCTTCATACAGCCCCACGGGACATTGATCTTGCATGTTTTCCGGTGTAGGTACCGGGGTACCCGCTGGAATCATGTCTTCCCATTTGGAAGCGAAATCCACACGTGTAGTGATATTCGGTTCCCACGGCTCTATATCGAGTGGATAAGTGTCGGTCATGACATCGTCGTCATAGAAATATTCATCGCCCAATCCTCCGAAGCTGTGCCCGAATTCGTGTGCTACGACAGGCTTGAAAGCCGGATGATGGGCTGCGGTCAGCGTGTATGAATTGTAGATACCTCCTCCGCCATATACCTCGGTGTTGGCGATGATGATGATGTGTTCATAAGGTATGCCGGCGAGCGCATTATGGATTGCTTTTATCTGATTGCTTGTTAGGTAGCGTTCGGAGTAGAAAGTATCGAAATGTGAGTTGTAGGCAGTCTGCTTCCATTCGTTCTTGCGGGGAACGCTTACTCCGCTATCGTCCGACGGACTAGCTACGGCCACCAAGTTGAACCGGTTTTTCATTGATTTGAAAGGTTCGTAATAGAAGAGGCTTTCGCAGGTCTTTTCGGCATCTTTGTAAAACTGTTCCATTTCAGCTTCGGTATAGCCTTCCGCAAGAATGGCGACATCGATGCAGTCGGCTTCATTTCCGCTTTTCAGTATGTATTTATGTGGGGTGACGTGTGACGTTCCACGCTCATGAATCAAGATGTCGTCCGGACGAACCGTGTGTTTCAGGGAAGCCGTCACTTTCCGTTCCGGGCTAAGCAATGTGATTTCTATTTTAGCCGGACGCAGAGGATAGGGGAGTAAAAAACTGTTTTCGAATCCTTTGGCTGTTTCTTTGGCTTCATCCGTTGTGAGCCACTCCTGGAAAAGAGAAGAAAAGGAAGTCTTGTAGATGCATTGTCCCGTTGCCAGGTCGGTCATTGTGATCTGGCCGTTACCTTCCAGAGGAAGCTCGGACAAATGATGCCGGCGTCCTGCCCAGGACGGCAGGCGGGAAAGTTCGTCCAAGTAGATGGACTGGTGGTCGGCATCACCGGTGAAGATATAATCTACCCGTAAGGTCTTATCGGCAAAGTAGTCTGCAAAATTCTGCGTATGCAGGTTTAAAACCACTAGAAGACAAAGAATTAAAAGTAGGTTCCGTTTCATATTTAGCGAATATTTATGTTTTTACAAATGTACGAACAATTGCCGACTTATTCCATTTTTGGAAATAAAAGTAATAAATCATAGCATTTATTGCCGGAATTTTGTCTAACTTTGCATTAACATTCATGTATTAAATCAATTTGAATAAAAATGGGACATCATCAATTGGATACTTTAGATGAGCAGATTCTGAAGCTGATAGCAGAGAATGCACGCATACCTTTTCTGGAAGTTGCGCGGGCATGTAACGTTTCAGGAGCTGCGATTCATCAGCGGATACAGAAACTCACTAATCTGGGAATATTGAAAGGTTCGGAGTTTGTCATCGATCCGGAGAAGATCGGGTATGAAACGTGCGCTTATATCGGGATTTATCTGAAAGATCCGGAATCGTTCGATTCAGTAACGCAAGCTTTACAGGCCATACCGGAAGTCGTGGAGTGTCACTTCACAACGGGTAAGTATGATATGTTCATCAAAATATATGCGCGCAATAACCATCATTTGCTAAGTGTGATTCATGATAAATTGCAACCGCTGGGGTTGGCGCGCACGGAAACATTGATCTCCTTCCATGAGGCTATCAAACGGCAAATGCCGATCATAGTCGAAACGGAAGAAGAAGAGTTGTAATATCCCTTGTTTGCTGGGAGTTTTGCCGATAAGGGAACGTGTACTGGCAGATTCGGATGCTATGATATGACTTTGGAGAAATCCGGCATATTATTTGTGAGTCAGTTTTACGCTCTACTGTAATCAACAAAAGCATAGGAGCAGAGATGTTTCTCATCTTCAGGATGGGAGTCTCTGCTTTTTTCGTGCCAGGTGGCGGGATTGACATCGGGGAAGAAAGCATCGGCTTCCGGAGCTTCACCGTCTATTTCCGTCAGGCAGAGTTCATCGGCTACATCGATGGCTTGGCGATAGATGCTTTCGCCTCCGATGATATATACATGCTCGTTGTCGTTGCAACTTTTTAGAGCTGCTTCGAGAGAAGAGAAAACTTCCGCACCGAGAAATTCCGCCTTCGGATTGGTCGAGAGTACTACGTTGCGGCGGTTGGGCAGCGCGCCTTTCGGGAGCGACTCGAACGTTTTGCGTCCCATTATGATGGTGTTTCCGGTAGTGAGCGCCTTGAAGCGTTTCAAGTCGTTGGGCAACCAGAAGAGGAGTTTGTTCTGAAAGCCGATGGCCATGTTACGGTCTACGGCGGCAATGATACTGATGAATGGCATAGATGCTTGCTGTTTATTGTCTGAAGAATTCCGGTTATTGTCCTTTCATACGGCAACTTTCCCCGCGATGTGCGGATGCGGATCGTAATTTACCAGTTCGAAGTCTTCGAAGTGGAAGTCGAAGATGCTTTTTACATCCGGGTTGATCTGCATTTGAGGCAGAGGGCGAGGTTCGCGTGTCAACTGTAACTTCACTTGATCGAGATGATTCAGGTAGATGTGGGCATCCCCCAAGGTGTGGATGAAATCTCCCGGTTTCAACCCGGTCACTTGCGCCATCATTTGTAGCAGGAGAGCGTAGGAAGCGATGTTGAACGGAACGCCCAGGAATATATCCGCGCTGCGTTGGTACAGTTGGAGACTCAAACGTCCGTTGGCCACGTAGAACTGGAAGAAGGCATGGCAGGGCGGCAGGTTCATGTTGTCCAGATCGCCTACATTCCAAGCGCTTACGATGATGCGGCGCGAATCGGGATTATGTCTGATCGTTTCGACGGCTTCACTGACCTGATCGATGGTGCCTCCCTTATAATCCGGCCACGAACGCCACTGGTATCCGTAGATGTGTCCCAGGTCGCCATTTTCATCCGCCCATTCGTTCCAGATACGCACACCGTGGTCTTGCAGGTACTTTGCGTTGGTATCTCCTTTGAGGAACCATAAGAGTTCGTATATGATGGATTTCAGGTGCAATTTCTTTGTCGTAAGGCAAGGAAAGCCTTCATCGAGGTTGAATCGCATCTGGTGTCCGAAGACGCTGATTGTACCCGTACTGGTACGGTCGCTCTTTTCTACCCCTTCGGTGAGTACGCGGTTAAGTAAGTCTAAATACTGTTTCATGCCTGCAAAGGTAGGATTATTTAATTGAAAATAATATTTCTCACGTCTACTTTTTGCGCAAAATGTGACGGGTTCAGTGATCTGTATACCGAACCTCCAGCTTGAGAAATGTCAAAAATATTTTATTCCCGGCATCTGCGCGGTAATAGCAAGCGGCAGACTTAAGTGATTGGTAATCAGTGTTCGTGATACCCCCCCCTTTTACCTCGGTGATCAACGCCCTCTTCCTCGGTGATGAAGGGCCTCTTCATCGGTGATCAACGCCCCCTTCACCGGTGAGGAAGAACTCCCTCAGTCCCGGGACGGTTTTATGTCAAAAGATTTCCATTGATTCCGCATCAAGGCGAACGATCGGCCGCTCTATGTGTCCGCTGCCGCCTTAGTCATCACAGGAACGGGGTGAACAGGTTGGCGAACCATCCTACGAACTTCTTCCACGGTGAACGCTTCTTCCATAATTCGGGTGTCAACTTTGTGCAATGCATCGTATCGGCTACGAACACGCTGTCTAGCTGTGCGGTGAACTTTCTGTTGAAGATGAAGGCATTCGTTTCGTAATCATAGCGCAGACTGCGGCTGTTCAGGTTGGCTGTGCCGACCGTGCAGAAGCTTTTGTCCACCATCATGATCTTGGAGTGGTGGAAACCTCCGTTGTAGAGATAGATATCGGCTCCCCGCTTCATCAACTTATGTACCTTATAGAGTGATGCATCCGGTGTGAAAGGGATGTCCGCTTTCGAAGAGATCATGATTTCCACTTTCGTACCTTTATCGAGGGCATGGTTCAATGCTTTGCGGATGGAGGAAGTAGGGACGAAGTAAGGATTGACAATCCGTACATTCTTTTTGGCCGCGTAGATGGACATGGCATACGTGTGGCTCAACATGCGGGTATTCTTCTTCGGAGTACGGTCGACGATGGCTACGGTTATCCCTTCGAGGCTGTCTGCCGGAGCCGTCGGTTCGGGGAAATATTCCTCGCCCATGATGTTTTGCCCGGTCGTTTTGTTCCAGATCGTCAGGAATATTTCTTGCAAGATATCGACCGCCGGGCCTTCCAGGCGGATATGCATGTCGCGCCATGTGCCGATTTTCGGGAGTCCGTTGATGTAATAATCGGCTATGTTCATGCCCCCGGTATATCCTATTTTCCCGTCGATGACTGCGATTTTCCGGTGGTCGCGGTGGGCTGCATGATTGATGTAGGGGAATTTGAACGGGTCGAACTTGACGATTTCTATGCCGCGCTCGCGTATGGCTTTCAGGTGTCGTTTCTTCAGCGGCTTGTTGTTCGACCAGTTGCCGAAAGCATCGAACAAGGCACGCACCTCTACGCCTTCCTTTACTTTTTCTGCCAGCAGGTCGAAGAGCGCATTGGCTATCGAATCGTTCCTGAAGTTGAAATATTCCAGATGGATGTGGTGCTTTGCGCCCCGTATGGCTTCGAAAAGGTCTTGAAACTTTTTACGTCCGCTGGTCAATAGTTTTACTTGGTTTCCGTAAGTGATCGGGATACCCGATTCCTGAAGGAAGTTGAGTACCATCTGCTCGCTCGACAATTCTGCCGTGTCTTGCCGTTGCACCAATAGACTATCGATTTCGTCTGCTTTCAGGTGGCCTATTGCCAAGAGCAACAGTATACTAATTATATATGATTTCAAAACTTTGCGTCATTATTTAGTTTACGATGAAACAAAGATACAACTTCTCTGTTCGAGCCACTTTTTTGTCAAGAGCAGTTTTATTATACTTTAACAGAACACGGCCTCTTTCGATAACATCCGATGAAAGCTGCCGTCCGTTAGGGAGATAAAAAATTATCTTAGGATGAAAAAGGATTTTTCAAATAGGCAAACTGGTCGGATGACGGTTTCATTTTTGTGAAATGGCGGTGTCTTTTTGAGTCGATGCCGTTCTTTGAAAACCCTTTCAGAGCCTTTGCAGGGAAGCTTTCATGACTGGGGCAAACAAAAAAGAGGAAAGCTTTCGCTTCCCTCTTCTCCCTCATACTAATGTGAATGTATGATTGTATTACGTTGACAAATATACGACATCGATTGATAAAAAGCAAGCTTTCTCGGCTTTTTCTTCTTCGTCATTCCATCGACCACGCTTTGCGGACTGCCAGAAAGAGGAGTACCGCGACGGCAATGATCAGCGATTTCGGATCGAAACTGTGCGCCCCGCTTTGTACCATCGAGACGAATATATCGCGCAACGTATTGACTACGGCTTGCAATCCGTCGAATACGAAGAACAGCACTATCGCTACGAGCGTGATGAACACGCTCCAAATCTTGAACCAACGGTTGATGCGGCACGGCAGATTGCGCATTACCCGGTGGCTGAAACCATTGTCCGCTATTTCTTGTTTCTGTCCGGCCAAGAATTCCCGGACCAGTTTGTCATCTGTTTCCATCATACCCGTTTTGTTTTAAATACGTTGCCAACTTTTCTTTTCCTCTCGACAGGTGGCTTTTCACTGTCCCGGCAGGAATCCCCACGATGCCTGCTATTTTATCGATGCTCACGTCCTCCATATAAAAGAGCGTGATGCAGGTACGTTCCATTTCCTTCAGTTTGCCGAGTGATTGGTAGATGTCCATCCGTTGTCCCACGTTTTCCTGTTCCACGCTGTTGAAGACGTCTACTTCACCGGACTCCAACCCCATTGTCTCCTTCCGGCTGCGAATATAATCATAAAATACGTTATAAGCAATGCGATAAAGCCACGTTGGGAAATTTGAAAGATTTTTAAAAGATGCGAGGCTCGTATACGCTTTGATGAACGTATCCTGTGCCAAGTCGTCGCTCAATTCGCTGTCGCCGCATGTCAAGTTGAGGAAGAAGCGTCGGATGGCCCCTTGATACTTCTGCACCAACTGGTCGAAGGCCTTGGTGTTGTGGAACACCACGACCTGTGCGACTAACGATATGTCATTGAGCCGGTTCATTTCTCTTCGTCCGTAGGTTTCTGTTTGCGACCCACGAGATACTGGCCGATGCCGGTGAACATGATCAACAACCCGATGCACCCCATGGCAAAGCTGTTGGTGAACGCCCAAAGGAAGATGAACAAGCCGATGCCCAAGCAGATGTTTTTGATCCCCTTCGAAGTGGTATCGGCATTCAGGCTCTCTTTGAGGATGCTGTCCGGGATAGGCTGTCCGGAAGCGATCGCTTTCTCGACCAGTCTGTAGCGGTCGCGACGGCTTTTGTAGCGGTAATAGAATGCGATGAAGATGACGAATATCGGGAAGCCGAAAATGAGCAGCAGTATGAACAGTGAAAGAGCGATGCCTGCACCGGCGGCACTGCCAATGTCTTTGAGCAGATCCGCCCGGATCAGGTTGATGTTGTGGACATCATCGTAAGCATCCATATCGACCGTGTCCGAAGCGTCCTCCATGTCGCTCTCTACCGTCACGCCTGTGTCGGGCGTGTCCGTGTAATCGGGCGTATAAGTGGAATCCTTCGAGGGAGTCGTTTTCGCAACAACTGTTTTTATTCCTTTTGGAGAGTTGCTGTCCGCGTAAAGCACTGTTTTCTTTTGGGCCGCTAGCGAGCAGACGGCAAGCATTAAGGTCAATGTGATTAAGATCTGTTTCATATCTGGTTCTTTTTTTGTTTCTTTGTCCGTTAGACGTAGATAGGATGCCGGAAAGTTGCAAAGAGACGAAATATTTTTGATATTTGCAGGGATTAACAGAAGAAAATGAAACTACCAGCTTCCTTTATAGCCTATACCCGAGCCTTGTTGGGCGATGATGAATTCGCGGAATTGTCCGCCTCCATGAGCGAGAACGCTCCCGTCAGTATTCGAATGAATGCCGCCAAGGCGGCCGTTCCCGGGCATTCCGTTCCTTGGTGCCGAACCGGACGTTACCTTGACCAACGCCTCACGTTCACTTTCGACCCCTTGTTCCATGCCGGGTGTTACTACGTACAAGAAGCTTCCTCCATGTTCGTGGAGCAAGCATTGAAGCAATATCTCCCCGAAGAGCCGGTTGTGATGCTCGACCTTTGCGCTGCTCCCGGAGGCAAGTCCACCCATGCCCGGAGTTTGCTGCCCGAAGGCAGTTTGTTGGTATCCAATGAAGTGATCCGTAACCGTTCGCAGATACTTGCCGAGAACCTTACGAAATGGGGGCATCCCGGAGTAGTTGTGACCAATAATGATCCGACAGACTTTGCCCCGCTTGAAGATTTCTTTGATGTGATTCTCACCGATGTGCCTTGTTCCGGTGAAGGGATGTTCCGTAAAGATCCGGTAGCTGTAGGAGAGTGGAGCCCGGAAAATGTGGAAATCTGTTGGCAGCGACAACAGCGCATCATAGCCGATATATGGCCCTGCTTGAAGCCGGGTGGCATCCTTATCTATAGTACATGTACGTACAATACGAAAGAGGATGAAGAAAATCTGCAATGGATCTGTAACGAATTCGGTGCCGAGGTGCTTCCGTTGGAAATATCCTCCCAATGGGGGATTACCGGCAACCTTCTTGGCGGGGCAGACTTTCCCGTCTATCGCTTCCTGCCTCATAAGACCAAAGGGGAAGGCTTTTTCCTTGCACTCCTTCGCAAATCCGGTGAAGCCCCATCTTCATCCGATCACTACAAAGGTTCAAGCCGTGCAGTTCCGGTGAATGTGTCCCGTGGAGGCAAGCCGTCCCGTAAAAAAACATCGGCAGGCAAGGCGCAAATGTCCGTTCCTCAGATCACTAAAGAGCAGTTGGCAATCGTCAAAAGCTGGCTTGTCTCTCCTGAAGCGTATGAACTGATCATTTCCGGTACGACCATCACCGCCTTTCCCAAGGAGCAGGTCGGAACCCTTTCAGGTTTACAGCAAACTCTGCGTATGGTGCAATCCGGCACTCCCTTGGCCGAGGTAAAAGGAAAAGACCTTATCCCTACCCATGCCCTTGCCATGAGCAATGTTCTGGAAAAAGGATCGTTTCCAACGGAAGAAATCACCTACGAACAAGCGATCGCCTATCTACGGAAAGAAGCCATTTCTTTGTCCGAAACGACTCCCCGCGGTTATGTCCTGATCACATATAAATTCGTGCCTCTCGGATTCGTGAAGAATATAGGCAACCGTGCCAATAACCTTTATCCTCAAGAGTGGCGTATCCGTAGTGGTTATCTGCCAGAGGAGGTGAAAGTACTTGAAGTGTCATCTGTACGGTGACACTTCACCATTTCCCGGTATTTTATTCGTAACCAATAGAACCTGCCAAACCTCTTAACAATGCTCAAATTGGCAGGTTGTTTTTAAATCACCTTTCGAAAGTGCATCAGGTTTGACGTTAATAATAGTAAATGTCAACGATAATTCCCTCCCTACGTTTGCTTTATTATTAATTATTACATATATTTGAAGAATTTAATTAAAAGGAACGATGGGTGCCTTTGTTTAAAAATCTTATTTATACTAATAAACCAGACTGCTGCCCGAGTAAACTCTGTCTAATGCTCTATTTATTGCCCTTTAAAGGTAAAGGGTATAATTCTTGGTTACTTACTCATTTAATGATCTCTAATCAAAAAAAGTATTTCGTGCGATCTTATTTTTGGATATATAAGCTCTTTTTTCCTTAAGACGAAATTGTAACTATTCAAGGAATAGGGATTTAATATGCTTTGAATAAAGGTCGAAATTGTTAAGCTATCAATTCAAATTTTAATTATTATGAGAAAAGTGAAGGTTTTAACGCTGTTATGCGCTATTTTTCTACTTGGTATGGAAACCAGTAGTTGTGAAAATGACAATGAACCGTTTGGCATCGTAGAGCTAATACAGTCTACTATGACTATGAATTTATCACGGAGTTTGGATTTACCATGTGTGGTGTGTTCTGTTGAAGAATTGGAAGATTGTAAGGCCGAATCCCCGGATGCTGAGGGGGAGGAAGGCTGGGAATATTTGCGGAGCATTGATTATTCACGATACATGGTTATTTTTATACAAGAGCCATATCAAGCCCAAAATAAGCAATATCGCTTTTCCGAGACTGAAAATGGTAATTCTTTGTTGGAACATTCTTATTCTATAAAGGGCAAAAAGGAAACGTTTGGGATTATAGATGGTATCGGTCCGGGAGTAGGGGTAGTAGTAAATAAAAAAGATAAAGGTGAAATTGAGTACAAATGTGTTAAGACAACCACATCTATTTGCCATTCTCCTGATTATATTATTATGTGTAGAAAATAATGCTGCAATATAAATTGCTGCATTTGCTTGTTATTGATTAACGCTATTTTATTTTAATATTAAAATTATGATGAAAACGACAAAAATATTAAAACTGTTTCTTCTACTTAGTGTAGGGATAGTTGCAGGGTGTAATAATGAGGATGACATACATTTCTCAACCTGCTATTCAGTAGGAACTGATGGAACTGATGGGGAACTTTGTTACGAGTTGGTAGATACCTTGGGATACGTTCGTTTTACGGAACAAGCAACGATAGAAGCTAAAGAGCGCTTTTTACAAGAACATTATTCCTCGCTGAGTTTCGTCATGGATTGTAGATCGGGATCTTTCTCTTTCGTTAAAATCAAAGGATTAGCCGAATTGTCCGCTTTGGAGAGTCGAGAGGAAATAGCGGAAGCTTTTCCAGTGTATTGCGATGATAAGAAATCAATACATGCTTTGTATGGTATGCTATTTGTAAATACTGATGGAAGTATAAAGATAGAAGAACTACTTGACCATTTAGAGATCAAAAACAGAGAAATAAGAACAGAACCTAGTGCCAGTGGTATCGGCTACTTTCATCGAATTCTGATTTCGAATCCGGACTGCATCGGGGTTTGTAATTTATTGGCAAAACAATCAGGAGTAACTTGTGCTGAGCCTGATTTCATGCGTTTTGTTGAAAAAAGTTCTACATCTTCTCAATGGCCTTTGGAAAGTACAGAAGGGAGTGGTATTTTTGCTAAAGAAGCCTGGACAATAAGTAAGGGATCACCGGATATAAAGATTGCTGTATTGGATGATGGTGTAGAACTCACCCATTCAGATCTTAAAGCGAATCTTCTAAAGGGGTTTAATGCGGTAACGGACAATGTAACGGGCACTAATGGCGCTCCAAAACCCGGAGATACGCACGGAACCAAGTGTAGCGGAATCATTGCAGCAGTGGATAATAATCAAGGAATCACAGGAGTGGCTCCCCATTGCAAAATCATACCTATACGTATTTTTTTATGATCGATATATTAATATAGCTTCCACTGTGGAAAATGATGATTGGACTATTGAAGGTTTGAAATATGCGGAAAGAATGGGAGCCGACATTATCAACTGTTCTTGGGGAAACGATAAGTCACATGATGCAAAATTGACAACTCAAATCAACAAGATGGCTACTCAAGGCCGTGACGGAAGAGGGTGTATTATCGTAGCGTCCTCCGGAAATTCCAATTCCACCACCTTAAATTATCCAGCTTCTCTGCCCAATGTAATTTCTGTAGGAGCTTCTTGGCAAAACGGGGCACGGTGGGAAGATTCCAATTATGGCAGTGATCTGGATTTGGTAGCCCCGGGAGTACAAATCTACACCACGACGCAAAATAACGATTATGAGAATTTTACCGGGACATCCGCTTCCACCCCTCATGTATCCGGAGTAGCGGCCTTAATGCTGTCCGTTAATCCTAACTTGACACGAACCCAACTGAAGAAAATACTATGCCAGACTTGCCAAAAGCCAAGCCGACATACTTTTTCTACTAACGGGACTTACGGAAAGTGGAATGATCAAGTGGGATATGGCATAGTGGATGCATATGATGCGCTGAGAATGATACAATTCCAAAAATCAACACTTGTTGAAAATGATCCCTATACTTATATGATTAACAACTTGCCTCGTAAAGCAAGGGTAGTGTGGAGTTCTTCTTCATCTGACTTCACTCTGACTAATCCAGCCGACTCGGTGGCAAGGATATTGACCAGGGATTGTGGAAAATCTACTACGCTGACTGCTAAAGTATGCTATGATGATGTATTGATCAAGCAATTTACCAAAAACATATCTTCTGTACTGGATGTTGAAGGCAGTGGTCATATCTCCTGTTGCGGTCTTAAAGCTCACCGTATCGGGTACCTCCCTTATGGAGCTACCTTCAGTTGGAATGTTTCGGACAATGTGGATATCGATTCCCAAAAAGGGGATTCCATCCGGGTCAGCACGGTAAAAGGGACTTCTTTCGGATATTGGATCGAAGCGGTGGTACATGCTAATGGAAAAACGTACGCAAAAAGAAAAACTTTGCTTCTTCGGGAAAAGGAAAAGGTGGACATGGAATTCCTGTCGGACAGCAGAGGACCTAATGGAAGTAAGAGATTTGCGATTTATGCGGATCCGATAGACAATAATGGTCGAAGCATGAGAGATATTCCCGAAGAAACAATCGTATATTGGAGATGCCGGCGCTCTCCGGACTCTAAGACAGAAACAGATGCAATTTTGGAATCTGAAGACTTGATAACGAATTCATCACTGATAAAAGTACCCTCGTGTATGAAATCATCGACAATTCGTGACTCCATATCCATTCAACCTAGTACCTTTTCTGTTTATCCGGTTGATCCGCCAGTCGATCCTTTTCCTCCGGTAAAGCCTTGGGATACGGATGATATAGATGTTACAAAAATAGATTCCCCGCACCGTTTGAAGGTGACATTGCCCAACGATAATTATATAGGAATAGTGACGTGTTCGGTATTTAGTCAATGTACCAAGACTACATCGTTAAACTACATGGTCGATAAGAATGGAATTTCGGCTTATAAAGATGAAGGTATGTCACCCTTTCTTTATTCTACTCCTCCTTACAGGGTGACATCTTCCAACCCTACAAGCGACTTCGTATCTATCCGCAAAGTGGATATGGAAGAGAATAGTTCTTCACTGCACGAGGTAAAGCTTATGCTATATAACGATTACGGTCTTGTCCGTACGGTTAACGGTACTTCGGAAGAAGAAATTTTGCAGATGAATATTTCCGACCTGCCCAAAGGAACCTACTATCTGAATGTAGTGACGGGAAATGATATCATAAAGCAAGTGGTTCGTATTGAACATTAAGGAGTGGTGTGAAGAATAAAAGGGGCTTCGGATGTTTATTGCGGAAGCTTATAGTGTAGCTTGCGATTGTATCGAAACACAAAACTTCCCCCGGCTGCTATTGACGTGCATGAACTACATTTCAATAGCTGCCGGGGGAAGTTTCAATTATTTAGGATATGAAGTGGGGGATCAGCTGCAAAGTTCAAAAACTTATAACTGATTCTTATAAATCTTCGCCATCGCCTTTTGGTATTGGTTTTCCAGTTGCAGATAATTCTGCTTGCTTTGGTAGACCACGGATACTTCAACGAAGTACTCTATCATGCTGATTTGGCCTCCTGTAAGTGCCTGTTTCAATAATGCCAAGTCCTGTTGGGCTTGGAAGGTCTGTTCGTATTCGTTCATTGAAGTCCGTAACGTTTGTGCTTCACGGTAAAGCTGTGCTATCTCCGATTCGGCACGCATGGTGGCACTTTCCCTTAGATAGTCGGTATTCAGGGATTGTGCTTTCGCTATCTTCACTTTGCTCTTGTTCTCGAAAATGGGGAAGGAGAATCCCACGACCACTCCATTGAATGGCGTGCCTGTTTCCGTATTCCTTCGGTAGCCCAGTTCCAGTTTCGGTAGCCAGCCTTGCTTGTTGACACCTATCTGTTTGCGGGCCGCTGCGCTCTCGCTGGCAAGTGCCTGTAGGGTCGGGTCGGCAGCAAGGACTTCCGTTTTGAGCCTTTGGTAGTCCGAAGGGAAGATGACAGCCGGGTAGGCGTCCTCTTCGAATACGACGGGGATGTTGCCGTTGAGTGTGGTCAGCTCCTGAAGCTTATTGCGCAGAGCAGTCTCATTCAAGGTTGCTTCCGTTTTTACGTTTAATAGTTCAAGGTTTATCTTATTGGTTTCGATGACATTGGCATCTCCCGTCATCAAGCGTCTCTTGTACATTGCGGCAAGTTCCTCCGCGTTACGCAAACGCTCCTGTAGGATTTGTTGCTGTTGGCGAAGCATGATAAGATCCAGGCATGCCTCTTTTGCTTGTAGCAAAATGCCTTGGCGGAAAGCGCTGGCTTGTCCGTCGAAGGTGGTGCTTTTCAGTCGGTTCAACTTTGCCCGGCTGGCGTAGAGGGTAGGGAAGTCAAAGCTTTGCGAGATAACCAGTTCCCCGATCGTCTCGTTCTTGTCTTTAGCTCCCCAGAGGTGGGCATAAGACAAGGTGGGATCAGCAAGGTTGTTGTCCGTTTTTGCTTCCATCTTTTGTGAAGAGATGAGTTGCGAGTTCGCCTGCAAATCTTTATTGTTCGATTCGACGTTGCGAAGCACCTGCTCTATGCTGTTTTGAGCCTTTACTCCTGCGAAAAGGAGGAGTGTGGCGGTCAATATCGTTATTCGTTTCATTTCTCTTTATGATTCGTTCGTTTAATTAAGTTTATACCTCATTTCCAGAGTTACTATACTCGGTTCGACAGCTATCTATTTCCAGCGTGTTGATCATTAATATTCATCACGCTGGCCATTAAAGATCAACACGCTGGGTATTAATGTCCAATTCGATGACTATTAACACCCTGCAAAGGGGCTTCAAACCTGCTATTCATCGCTTGGTGTACTTTCCTCCGCGGAAAGCGGAAGATCACGAGGATGCATCATGAGATAAACAATCGGAATGATGAATCCGTTCAGGAAAGTGGAAGTGAGCAGACCGCCCAGGATAACTTTCGCCATCGGACTCTGTATCTCGTTCCCCGGAAGGTCACCGCTAAGAGACAGCGGTATCAAAGCCATAGCACTGGAAAGTGCGGTCATCAGGATCGGGTTCAACCGGTCGAGTGAGCCTTGGATGACGCTGTCGTAAACGTTCAACCCCTCTTCCTGTTGCAGATGGTTGTAATGGCTGATGAGCAGCATTCCGTTCCGGGTTGCAATTCCGAATAGCGAAATGAATCCGATGATCGCAGGAATACTGACTTCTCCGGTGGTGACGACCAGTGCGAACACTCCCCCGATCAGTGCCAACGGCAGATTGATAAGGATGACCGCTGATTCTTTCACGCTGCGGAACTCATGATAGAGTAGCAGGAAAATAACGATGATACTCATAAACGATGTCAACGCCAAGGTGCGGCTGGCGGCCTGTTCGCTTTCAAACTGTCCACCATATTCGATGTGATACCCTTCCGGCAGTTTCACGGAAGAATCTATCTTCTCCTGGATGTCGTTCACCACACTGCGCAGGTCACGGTCGGCTACGTTGGCCGATATCACGATCTTCCGTTTCACGTTCTCCCGGCTGATCGTATTCGGCCCCATGGCGGAAACCACCTCTGCCACATAGCTCAAAGGCACTTTCTTGCCATCCGATGTATCGACCATCAGGTTGCGTATCTTCTCCGCTTCGTCCCGGAAGCTATCCTTTACTTTAACGATCAGGTCGAACGCTTTTCCTTTTTCATATACCTGTGAGATGACTTCCCCTGCCAATGCCACGTTGATATATTCCGAGAATTGCGGCAAGGTGATGCCATATTTGGCGAGCATCTCACGTTTCGGTGTGATTTTGAGCTGTGGGCGTTCAATCTGCTGCTCCACGTTCAGGTCGGCAATGCCCGGAATCCCTTCGATCGCTTCTTTTATTTCGTTGCCTAAAGTGAACATCCGGTTCAGGTCGTCCCCGAAAAGTTTGATGGCGATGTTGGCTTTCGTACCCGACAGCATGGCATCGATACGATGGCTGATCGGCTGTCCGATTTCGATGTTTGCTCCGGTGATGGTTCCGAGTTTCTCCCGTACTTCGGCAACCAGTTCGCTTCTTGAACGGTCTTTCAGCTGAAACGGTGCTTCGATCTCCGAAGTATTTACGCCAAGGGCGTGTTCGTCCAATTCCGCACGTCCTGTTTTGCGTGCCACGGTCTGTATCTCGGGGATGCTTAGCAAAAGCATTTCCGCCCGGTGCCCCATTTTGTCGCTTTCTTCCAGTGAGATGCCCGGCAGAGAAGAGATGTTGATGGTGAACGAGCCTTCATTGAAAGGCGGCAGGAAAGAACGTCCCAAAGTGAAGAAGAAGCCCAATGCCACGATGAACAAGGCGATGGTTCCTCCCAATGTGATCCGTTTGTGGCGGATCACCCATACGAGGGTTTTGGAGTAGATTCCTTTCAGCCAACGGGCAACCGGAGCTTCTCCGTTTTTCCCGGAGGAGGAATTTTCTGTCTTCTTGCCCTTCAGCAGATAAGAACAGAGAACCGGAGTTAACGTCAGTGCCACCACCGTGGAGGCAAACAGTGCCACGATGAAAGCAATGCCCAGCGGAACTAACATGCGTCCTTCCATTCCTGTCAGGAAGAAAAGCGGTACGAAACTCACTACTATGATCAGTGTCGAGTTCAAGATAGGCATACGTACCTCTTTGGAAGCATTGAATACGACCTCGATGACCGAAAGCCTTTCACTGTCTGGTTTCAGGCGATTCTCCCGCAGACGCTTATACACATTTTCCACATCCACGATGGCGTCGTCTACCAATGATCCGATGGCTATTGCCATACCGCCAAGGCTCATCGTATTGATGGTCATTCCCATATAATGCAATGTCAGTATGGAAACGATCAGTGAGATGGGCAGTGTAACCAGTGAGATGATAGTTGTCCTGACATTGGCAAGGAACAGGAAGAGGACAATCACCACGAAGATACCTCCTTCGAACAGCGACTTTTTCACGTTTCCGATGGAACTTTCAATGAAACGGCTTTGTCGGAAGATGTCCGTGGACACCTTTACATCTGCCGGTAAGTTCTTTTGCAAGTCCTGAAGTGCAGCCTCTAATTGGGCAGTCAGGTCAAGCGTACTGGTAGCAGGTTGTTTGGTAACGGTCATCAGCACGGCAGGTTTGCCGCGTTCGGAAGCTGTTCCCAGCTTTGGAGCTTTCGGACCTATGGCCACATCCGCTATGTCTTCGAGCAAGACGGGCACACCGTTAATGCTCTTCACCGCTGCATTGCCCAGCTGGTCTACTTTGTCGGTGGAAAGCACCCCACGCACAATGTACTCGTTGCCATATTCATAAAGCACGCCTCCGTTAGCGTTGAGGTTCATGTCTTGGGTGACAGCCATCACTTCGCCCATAGACACTCCGTAATGGCGCATCCTTTCCGGGTCGAGTTGTATCTGGTACTCCTTCAAGTCGCCACCCAGTACGGCAACCTGTGCCACACCTCCCGTTGAGAGCAGGCGCGGACGGATCGTCCAATCGGCAATGGTGCGCAGGTCGAGCATGGAAGTGGAATCGGCCGTGAGTCCGATGATCAGCATCTCACCCAAAATGGATGATTGCGGTCCCAATGTCGGTTTTCCTACATTGGAAGGAAGTGATTCGTTGACTACTGCGAGCTTTTCCGAAACGATTTGCCGAGCCAGATAAACATCTGTCCCCCAATCGAATTCTACCCAGACAACGGAAAATCCGTTGGTGGAAGACGAACGTACGCGGCGTACTCCCGTAGCACCGTTTACAGAAGTCTCTACGGGGAAAGTGACCAATTGTTCCACTTCCTCGGCCGCCATGCCGTTGGCTTCGGTCATGATAACTACCGTAGGCGCGTTGAGGTCAGGGAAAACGTCCACTTCCGTATTCATGGCGGTATAAGTTCCGCCGATCAGTAACAGCACTGATGCCACAAGCACCAGAATGCGGTTCTGAAGTGAGAAATGTATGATTTTGTTTAACATAACTTTTTAAGTAAAGAGTTAAGAGTGAATCACTTTTCACTGCTTTTTTTAGTGTTCATGACTATGTGCCGGTATCGCATTGCTTGCCGAAGCCAGCTTTACTTGGTAGGCACCGCTGGTGACTACCGCATCGCCTGCTTTCACTCCGGAGAGTATCTGTACGTTTTTACCGTTGTCGGCACCCAAGGTTACTTCCTGCTTCTTGTATCCCTCTTCATCCAATTGCAGATAGACAAAGAACAGTCCTTGCTCCTCCGTCAAAGCCGTGCGCGGCAGGGAGATGACGTTCTCCATAGGGGAGGACAGGAGGTATATTTCTACAAATGAGCCGGGGATGATGTCTCCCTTATTGTCAAATTCGAATGTAACCGGCACGTAGAATGAATTGTCTCCCGCTGATTTTCCTGTGGAAAGCAAACGTCCGTGCAACTCCTTCAGCTCGTACACCTTATTGTCATAGGGAGTTTTGAAATTTGCCGATCCGATGCTACGCAAGTAAGGATAATACTTTTCGGAAACTTCTGCCCGCAGGAAAAGGCGGCGGTTCTGAGTGACGCTGACCAGCGGTTGGCCGATGGTGACATAATCGCCCTCTTTCACTAAGATGTTCTTTACGAATCCCCCGATCGGAGAGGCAATGGCTTGCCCTCCTTTGGTATGGCCTTTGGCAAGCGCCTCGTAGCTGATTCGGGCGTTTTCGTAGTTCTGTTCGGCCTGTGCGAAATCCTTATCCGATACGATCTTGTTCTTTACTAAGGCTTTCATACGCTCGTATTCTTTTTTCGATATTTCGTAAGCGATGCGGGCGCGTTGTACCGGATCGCCATCGGCAATATTGCTAGAGGAAATGGTGAGCAGGGTAGTGCCTTTACCGACGCTCATGCCCTCTGTCACGTTCCCGTGAAAGCTTACCACACCGGCTACGGTAGCTACGGCCACACTTTCATCACCCTGTGCCGCCATCACTTGTCCGCTGGTTTTTATTACTTGTTCGAAGGTACCCGGTTCGATCACGCTGACTTTCACCCCTGCTGCTTCAGCTTTAGCTTTCGGCAGTATGATTTCGTCACTGTGCCCTTCCGTGCCTCCTTGTTTCTCCTTGTTTTCACCGTCATGGCCGTTACATTCGCTGCCATGATCATGTCCTTCGTGATCGTGTCCTTCGTGTTCGTGAGTCTCCGTGCCATGATCATGTCCTTCATGGTCATGGGCTGATTTACTGTTGCAGGAGCCGAGAATAAACAGTCCCAGAACTCCCATAAAGATAAATTTCTTCATGATTTATGCTATGATTCTTAAATGATTCGTTTTTGGTATATGTCACATTTCACCCTGCAAAAGTAGAGACTTGAGGGTGCAACTGTCTTGCAAAGTAGTGGTTACACTGCCTGCTTAAGCTGAATATGTGTGTGAGGGAGGCCCACGCAGAGCAAAGGCACGGGTGATGTTCGTGCCGTGGAGGGATTCTCGGTAGACGTATTCGTTATTGAGCTGTTTCTCCAAGGGGCGGAGCAGATGATCAATGAGTAGATCGGCAAACAGCGTATCTATGAATACGTAATGTGGACTGAAATCGCTTTGCATCGTAGGCGCAGGCGAACTGAAGCGTGTCAGGCATTCGCTGTCGCAACAGGAATCACTGTGCTGGTGATGGTTGTGCGCCGGACATTGCGCCTCCGGCTTGACATCATGCTTCATACAGATCAGCCCGTTTGCATGATGGTGATGGGGAATGATTGGCACGGCCAGCATGATGATGCTGACGAAGAATAAAAGGCAAATTATGTACCACTTGTTCCTCATCCTTTGCAAATTAACGCTACAAAGATAATTCCTGCATAGCGGATATGCAAATATCAGTACTGGAAAATTTCAGGGACGTTGAATGAATAGGATGACAATAGACGTGGGAAATGTGTAGATTTATTGAATAATGCGATTTTTTGCCGATGAAGTGCGTTATGTAGGTGGCGAATTTGTAACTTATTGCTGTATAGCATCTTATTGACCCGTTTGTACCTCGGTGATGAACACCCCGTTCCTCGGTGATGAAGGCATCGTTCCTCACCGATGAAGGGGGCCTTCCTCACCGAGGAACGACCTCCTCATCGTTGCCGGGGTTTTCGGGGTGTCTTTATGAGCGGGATATGTCTGCTATTATTACTTCTTTTCCAACTCTTGCAGAGAATCCATTTTCTTTTTCTCGAGGAATTCGTATATTCCGCACAGATGTTCTTTCACCTTTTGGTTTCCGAATTCATACACCTTTGTTACCAGTCCGTCAAGGAAGTCACGGTCGTGCGACACCACGATCAGTGTGCCGTCAAAATCGATTAATGCCTGTTTCAGGATATCTTTTGTTTTTAAGTCCAGATGGTTGGTAGGCTCGTCGAGAATCAGCAGGTTGACCGGTTCGAGCAATAGTTTGATCATTGCCAAACGGGTTCGTTCGCCACCGGAAAGCACTTTCACCTTTTTCATCGACTCTTCCGGGCCTCCGAACATGAAAGCACCCAGCAGGTCGCGAATCTTATTTCGTATTTCACCTTTCGCTACATCGTCGATGGTCTGGAAAACGGTCAGGTTTTCGTCCAGCAGAGAAGCCTGGTTCTGAGCAAAATAACCGATCTGGACATTGTGTCCCAAAGTCAGAGTACCTTCATGGTCGATCTCATTCATGATGCATTTCACCAAAGTAGATTTACCTTCTCCGTTCTTGCCGACAAAAGCTACCTTATCTCCACGTTCAACCGTCAACGATGCATTTTTGAACACTACATGGTCACCGTAACTCTTTCCTACATTATCCATAATGACCGGATAACTGCCCGAACGCGGTGAAGGAGGGAACTTCAACCTCAAAGCGGAAGTGTCTTCTTCGTCCACCTCCAGCAATTCCAACTTCTCCAGCATTTTCACACGGCTCTGCACTTGCAGCGTTTTAGAGTAGGTTCCCTTGAAACGTTCGATGAACTCTTTGGTCTCGGCAATGAATTTCTGCTGTTCGTCGAAAGCCTTTTGTTGTTGGATACGCCGCTCCTGACGCAGTTGCAGATATTGGGAATAGTTTACTTTATAGTCATAGATTCGTCCCATGGTCACTTCGATGGTGCGCGTGGTGATGTTGTCTACGAATTTCCGGTCGTGGCTGATGACGATCACCGCCTTGCCATTATTGATAAGAAAATCTTCCAGCCATTGGATGGATTCGATGTCCAGATGATTGGTAGGCTCGTCCAGCAAAAGCACGTCCGGCTTCTGTAGCAACAGTTTAGCCAATTCGATACGCATCCGCCAGCCTCCGCTGAAGTCGCTCGTTTGCCGGTTGAAGTCTTCTCGTTTGAATCCAAGGCCCAGCAATGACTTTTCCACATCTTCTTCGTAATTGGTGGCATCGATCGAATAAAACTTTTCGCTCAATGCAGATACGTTCTCGATCAGCTCCATATAACTGTCGCTTTCATAGTCCGTACGTGTCTCGAGTTCTTTGTTCAATCGTTCTATCTCAGCCTCCATCTCATGCAGATGTGCGAAAGCTTGCGCGGCTTCTTCAAAAACCGTCCTGCCGTCTTCCGTCATCAGATGCTGGGGCAGATAGGCGATGACGCACTCTTTGGGGGCGGAGATCTTACCGCGTGTCGGCTGGCGTGCCCCGGCCAGTATTTTGAGCAGCGTACTTTTCCCGGCACCGTTTTTCCCCATCAGGGCGATGCGGTCTTTTTCGTTAATTACAAAAGAAATATCACTAAATAAGGTGGTTCCGCCGAATTCTACGGCAAGTCCGTCTACTGAAATCATATATGTTCGTTAAATTGAGGCGCAAAGATAATCATTTATATTATTTTTTTTTATAACTTGCGCGCTGAATAGCAATATATGCTGTTGAAATGGAGATTATAAAAAAATCGAGATAATGGAGAACGGAGAAGGAGTACAAGAGATAGTAGATTTCCGGCCACTGATCCTTGTGGCTGAGGATGATGATAGCAATTTCAAGCTGATCAAGGCCATCATAGGTAAGAAGTGTGATATCCTGTGGGCGCGTAACGGGGAGGAAATCGTAAATCTGTATCATGAGAACAAGGGAAAAGCACATGCTATCCTTATGGATATCAAAATGCCGATAATGACCGGTCTGGAAGCGACTAAGATTATCAGAGAAGAAGATACCGAAATACCTATCATCATGCAGACCGCTTACGCATTCAGTGCGGACAAGGAAAATGCGATGCGATGTGGTGCATCCGAAGTATTGGTTAAGCCGATCACTCTGAGCATCTTGAGAAATTGTTTATCGAAATATTTCCCGCAACTGAAGTGGTGATGATGTAGGTAAGACATATACCGGATATTTTGTTATTTAATGATTTAGACACGGACTTCACGTATCACACGGCTACTATATACATTATTTAATATATATAGCAACCGCATAACCCGTGAAGTCCGTGTCTGATTTATTTCCATACAAGGCTTTGCCTTCGATCCATGTTTGTGGCCTGGCGTCAACCTTCCATTTGGAATTTGCGGCTCACTTTCATCAAGTTGATCGTGTAGGTCACTACGTTTTGCGCCTCCTGAACCATGGTCAGGTAGATCATACTTACCCTCACACTGCCCGACTGACTTTGAATGCGCTGCAATTCCTGACGTTTCAGGTGAGAGAGTTGTGCATTGAGATCATTGGCACGGCGTATTTCCTCTTCGAAATTGTTGTAATCATTTGCCTCCAACTTGGTGCGGCATTTGCGAATCAAGTAAGTTATATCTTCCGCTACGTCTCCGAATTCACCTTTTTGGATCGCGTCGAGGGAATTGAAATTATTGTCGATATGCTCCAGACAAGGTTCGCAAAGACGGGCGGTACTGTAGACCAGTTCACTGGCAAAATCGTTGCCTTGATAGTAATAAAGCCCTTTTTCGAGTACGGTGTTGTTGTCGAGCTTGCACATGGCTACCGTTCCCGTACGCTTCATCTGCTTGATGAGCTGTTTCTCGAACTTGGTAGACCCCATGGCACGGCGCAGTCCGCGTAAATTCTCGTGTAAGAATGAAGTGACTGTCAACTCGAAGTTATTTTCTACATATTCCAGCACTTTGGTCAGTTCCTCGCGGGTATGCTTGCGCATCAGTTGCAGAGCTTCTTCGCTGTCGGAAGCTTTCATAAGCTGCTTCAAAGTCTCATTCCCTTTTTCCTTTTCTTTTTTCTTCTTGAACATGATCTGGCTGCGGATGAGTGAGAAGGCTGCCAGCCCTATGAGTATGACGATGGCTACCGAGCCGCCAAAATGGATAATCATGGCAACGAAGAAACAGATGGTGAAGGCTGCTCCAGCGGTGAGGAACCATCCACCGATAACGCTGAGGACGCCTGTGATGCGGTAGACTGCGGAGTCACGTCCCCAAGCACGGTCGGCTAGGGAAGTACCCATGGCCACCATGAACGTAACGTACGTGGTCGAAAGCGGCAGTTTCAGTGAGGTACCCAAAGCGATGAGCAGACCTGCCAATACCAGATTGACCGATGCCCGTACGAGGTCGAAAGCTGCGCCATCGGCAATGATGGCTTCATCTTTGCGGAATCGTGTGTCGATCCATTTTTTCGCATTGTCGGGAATAAGTTTGGAGATGCCGTTTGCCAATGTCATGCTGATGCGTACCAATGTGCGGGCAATAGGGGTACTGCCGAAGCTCTCTTCTCCTTCGTCCTGGCGGGACAGATCGACGGATGTTTTGATGACGTTATGAGCCTTTTTCGACGTGCAAAGCGCATAGACCATGACCGCACCCGCAGCGACCAAGAAATACCACGGAGTTTTAGCAGGGCCTAAGAGGGAAGTCATCAAGAATCCGTTTGCACCGGCTCCCGTTCCGTTTGCCATATAATCCGTAAAAGAAGAATATCCAGCGAGGGGGACACCTATAAAGTTCACAAGGTCATTACCAGCAAATGCCAGTGCCAGTGCGAAGGTGCCTAATAATACGACTACTTTGAATACATTTATCTTTAGCCAATGGAGTATTTGCATTAATATTGTGAAGAAGACAAAGAAGCATCCAACCAGCATCAAGGTATTATCCTGTAACCATTGCTTGTTCTCGGCTGTCATGAATGAACTGTCTTTCAACCCTTTGATGAGCATAAAATAGATGATGGCTGTGGCTGCGATGCCACCGAACAGGCCGATACTGTATTTTATGTGCTTCTTATAATTGAAAGTGAATATGATACGTGCCAGCCATTGTACTACCATACCGAAGAAGAAAGCGATGGCGACAGAAACGAATATGGCCATAATGACGGAAAGTGCTTTGTCCGTGTTGATGAGGTTCCCCAATCCGAGGTCATCATTATTATGTACTTTGATGAGAGCCAAGGCGAACGTACCTCCCAATAATTCGAATACCATCGAAACGGTGGTGGAAGTCGGCATTCCCATCGAATTGAATACATCGAGCAAGACAACATCTGTCAGCATCACGGCAAGTAATATGCACATGATCTCGGCAAAGTAGAAATGCTCCGGTTGATAAATGCCGTTACGGGCGATTTCCATCATCCCGTTGGACAGGGATGCACCGATCATAATACCGATAGCGGCTATGAACAGCACTGTTTTGAAGGAAGCGGCTTTGGCTCCGATAGCGGAGTTCAGAAAATTGACAGCGTCGTTACTGACTCCGACCATGAGGTCGAATATGGCGAGCGCAAATAAAAAGATGACGATGCAAAGATAAATTGTCTCCATAAATATGTAATCTGTTTCTGGCTGCAAAGGACGGATTTTCGTATTGCAGGGAAATGTCATACATATTACAAACCTGTTTCATTTTTGTTTTTCAGGTAATTATAAAACGTATATTGTGCCCGTACACTTTCTCCTTTCGTCTTATGTTTGAAGACGTTGCGGAGCTTGTCGTCCACGAAACAGGCTTTTTGGTTGTCGGAGAGTTGGATGTCCAGCATGTCGGTCATTTCTTTTTTCAGGTCGGGATCGAGTATGGGTGTTATTGCCTCGATGCGACGGTAGAGGTTGCGCCGCATCCAGTCGGGCGAACCACAAAAGATTTTAGGATTACCGTCATTACCGAAATACCATACACGTGCATGCTCCAGGAAGGAGTCGACGATGCGGGTGATTCGGATGTTTCGGCTATAGGTTTGTCCCGGTATCAGACAGCAGATACCCCGGACGATCAGGTCTATTTTTACTCCGCGTTGCGAGGCTTCATACAAACGGTCGATCATATGGGAATCTTGCAGGCCGTTCATCTTCAGTATAATTCTGCCTTCCCGTCCCTTTTCCGCCAGCTCTATTTCATGATCGATCAGACGGTTCAGTTCGGGTATCAAGTTGAAACGGGCTACGAGCAACGTACTGAATTTAGGATTTTCCTTTTTCCCTTGTAACGTGCGGAAAAGGTTATAAAGGTCTTTCGTTATTTTCGGGTTGCAGGTGAACAGTCCGCAGTCTGCATACAGTGTAGCGGTCTTTTCGTTAAAGTTGCCGGTACCGATGTAAGCAAAATCGCAGGATTTGCCTCCGGTTGGGTTCTTTCGACGGATCAAAGCTACTTTGGCGTGGACTTTAAGTCCGGGTAAGCTATAAAGGATGCGGATGCCTGCCGACTTCATCATTTCGGCAGTGGCAAGGTTGTTTTCTTCATCAAAACGGGCTTTGAGTTCAACGAATACCGTGACTTTCTTTCCGTTCTGGGCGGCTGCCAAGAGTGTGTTGATGACGGCCGAGTTCTCTGCTACCCTGTATTGAGTTACCATGATTTCCTGCGTTTGCGGGTCGTGGACGGCTTCATAGAGGAAGTGGGTGAAATGCTCGAACGAATGGTAAGGATAATACAATAACAGGTCTTTTTGCTGGACGTAGTTGAAAACTGACTCTTTTTCATCCAGACAGTTCAGTTTCATGGGCTTGGGCTTTTCTCTCCAGCGCAATGCTTTATTCGGATTGGGAAGTCGGTGCAGGTCTTCGAGGTTCAAGTGTTTGTCTCCCGGAACCAGCTCTCCCCGGTTTACTTGGAAAGCATCTACCAGAAAATCGAGGAAGTCCTGTGGCATAAACCGGTCGTATACGAAACGGCATACGGCACCTATTTTACGCTTTTTTATCTTCTTTTTCACTTGCTCTACCAAGTCGGCAGTGCTTGTGGCATCTTCGATCAGGATATCGGCATCGCGGGAAATTTTGATGCAATAACTGCAATCGACATCGTACCCGGGGAAAATTAGCCCGATGTTTGCTTTGATGATATCTTCAATGAACATCAGATAGTAATCATTGCCTTGTTTGGGTAATTCGATGAAGCGGGGCACTTTACTATAGGGAAGCTTCATCACAAAGTATTGCACATGTTCCGGATCGTTTTCGGAAGTGTTGTGCATGAATAGGCGGACCGCCAGATAGAGTCGGTTGTCACGGAGGAAAGATACAACTTGGTCTTTGCCTACCGGTACGGGTTGGAGGAAAGGGAATATCTCTTCCCGGAAGAAGTTGCGTACGAATTCCTGGTGGAAAGGTTCGACATTGCGGCTTTGGTAAAAGATGATGTGGTTCTTTCGGAGTGCAGGCAATATTTTGTGTTCATAGATGCGGACACGGTCCTCCAGTTGCCTGTTCACTTCCTGATTGATTTCTTCTACCAGCTTTGCGGCCGATTGCACGGTTTCTTCATCACTTTGTGTGACACCGGAGGCTACGGCTTTGTGGTCGGCTACTCGGATTTTATAGAATTCTTCCAGATTGGAGGAGTATATGGAAATGAAATTAATACGTTCATAGACTGGCAAGCGGTCGTCATCCGCTTCCAGCAATACGCGATAATTGAAAGATAACCAACTTATATCCCGTTTAAAGTAATGATATTTGTTTTCCATTGCGTTAAGATTTGCCCAAATATAGTTACCTTTGTCCACATAAACAAAGAAACTATGATGAAAATTGGATTATTGTCGGATACGCATGCTTGGTGGGATGAAAAGTACCTGGAATATTTTGAACCTTGCGATGAAATCTGGCATGCAGGAGATATCGGTTCTGTGGAAATAGCCGAAAAGTTGGCGGCCTTCCGTCCCTTTCGTGCCGTTTATGGGAATATTGACGGACAGGAGATTCGTAAGATGTTTCCGCAAGTGAATCGTTTTACCGTGGACGGTGCCGAAGTGCTGATCAAGCATATCGGTGGCTATCCCGGGAAGTATGATCCTTCTATTATCGGAAGTCTGATGACACGTCCGCCGAAATTGTTCATTAGCGGGCATTCGCATATCTTGAAAGTGAAGTATGACAAGACGCTGGATATGCTGCATATCAATCCCGGAGCAGCGGGTATGTCGGGATTTCACAAAGTGCGTACCATGGTACGGTTTGTGATAGACAATGGAGCATTTAAGGATTTGGAGGTGATAGAGCTGGCCGGTTGATATTACTTGTTTCCGGGGAAGAGTCCGAAAGTCTTTCGTTTATATTCCATAATATCTTTCATCCGTTCTTTTTGGGGCTTCTTTGGCCTTTTTACACTTTTATGCAGAAAGATCGGGAAGCCGATTCCCGCACTGAAATTAAGTTCCCGGCCGAGAGTGGTGCTTCCAAAGATGTGGTGCTTCCGGACTTCCTTACTATAGGAATTGGTTTCTACATAACCTATTTTGGTGTTTTGTAAAGGTTGCATATAGTTTATGTCGGCAAACAAATAGCATCGGGTACTTACTTTATAATTTATGCTCATGCCTAAAGATAACTCCACGATGGTCACTAAACTTTGGTAGTCTGAATAATTGGAAGTATATATGTTATAAAGTTCATTCGTGCCTTTCCCTTTTAATCTGGCCGAGATGTCCTGACGGTTCATTGAGTTAAAACCTATTCCTATTTTGGGATAAAATGCCCAATGGGTGTTTTCAATCCGGTATGTCGCTCCAAAATCGACTGTAGTGGTGACTTTTGAGTAACTGTCTATATCCCGGGCGTAATTCTTAATATAATAGTTTGTTTCAAACGGGCGACAAACTTCTGCTTGGCAATCTCTTATTTCATCTCCGTTCATCTTAAGCTTAAGATCGAAATACCATCCCCAATGCTTAGAAAAAAAATGTAGCAAGCGCATATCCATAGTAGGGATGGTGCTTTTCCTATCTGAAAGCACAGTGACAACATTGGACTTTACTCTATGGGTCAGATCAAAGTTTACTCCGCCACTAAGATCTATTTGGATCAGCTTATTGGACTTTTGAGGTGCTGGGATCGACAAGTTGTCTTGTGCTTGAGCCATCAAGAACAGGCATGATAGTGCTATGAGAAGGTAAATTTGTTTCATCGTTCTTTCTTTTTTAATAGAGAGTTACATCATCACTTTTGTATTCTGCCTTTTTACCACTGGATGTGATCAGTTCGATGCTGAAGCGGTGTATGCCCGGCTGAGGGATGGTTGTCAATGCTTTGAAAATTTGGTTGACAGGTTTCATATATTTGATGGTGTCTTGTTGACTCGTGATGTCATTTATTTGATATCGGGTAAGGGAGATGGGATAATCCTGAAAACAGGAGGTTACGTTTGCTCCTTTGGGGAACTCTTCATTAAAAGTTTCTTCGGTATATATGTTTAATTCTGTAATTCCATCTTCTAAAAGATATAATATGTTTTGGGGACAGTCTTCAGGAAAAGTGTCGGCATCGGAGAATAGCCTGATTTCAAGTATGTAAGCTTCTTTTTTTATTCGTCCGTTGGTAGGCGTTTGTGGCATTTCCCCTTCGTTATCCCAAGAATGGATTTCGACATTAGTCAGAATGCAGGGACGGGTTTCCCACATCGTTTCTGCGTCATATTCGTCGCAAGTCATAGCAGATGTACTGAGAAGCAGCAAAAGCATGATTATTTGTAGAGAGTGTCGTTTCATAAGCCTTGATAGATTGTAAGTGGATTTGGCAATGCCGTATAGTTTATAAATGCACAAAAAGTCAGATTATTGCATATACAGTTGTCTTTTTATTTTGTCATTTCGAAATTCTTTCCGTACTTTGCCACATGTAATTATATAAAACAATTGTATATGAAAGGAATAATACTTGCCGGTGGAAGTGCAACCCGGCTTTATCCACTCTCAAAGGCTATATCGAAGCAGATAATGCCGGTATATGATAAGCCGATGATTTATTATCCGCTTTCCACACTGATGCTGTCTGGAATTCGCGAGGTGTTGGTAATTTCCACTCCCCGTGATCTGCCCATGTTTCGTGATCTTTTAGGAACGGGTGAGGAGTTGGGAATGTCCTTTCAATACAAAGTCCAGGAACATCCCAATGGTTTGGCACAAGCGTTTGTATTAGGTGCCGAGTTTCTTGGCGGAGAGCCGGGATGTCTGATTTTGGGAGATAACATGTTCTATGGACAAGGATTTTCGACAATGCTGCATCGTGCGGCAGCCATTGAAAAAGGAGCATGTATCTTTGGATATTATGTGAAAGACCCGCGGGCATACGGGGTGGTCGAATTTAATGAAACGGGAAAAGTGATCTCTCTGGAGGAGAAGCCGTCAGAACCCAAGAGCAACTATGCTGTGCCGGGACTCTACTTTTATGACGCTACCGTAGTCGAAAAAGCCGCTTCTTTGAAGCCATCCGCCCGTGGAGAGTATGAGATAACAGATTTGAATAAAATCTATTTGGAAGAAGGTACCTTACAGGTAGAACTTTTCGGACGTGGCTTTGCATGGCTGGATACCGGAAACTGTGATAGTCTGCTGGAAGCGTCCAATTTTGTTGCAACCATTCAAAACAGGCAAGGCTTTTATGTCAGTTGTATCGAGGAGATCGCTTGGCGGAACGGCTGGATCACTACCGGTCAGCTTAGATTGCTTGGTGAAAAACTGGGCAAAACGGAATATGGTAAGTACCTTTTGGATTTAGCTAAATAAATAATTAAAATATAAAGATAATATGAAAACCTATCTTGTGACTGGGGCTGCCGGTTTTATCGGGGCGAATTACTTGAAGTACATTTTGGCAAAACACGATGATATCCGTGTGGTAGTACTCGATGCGCTGACGTATGCCGGTAATCTGGGAACTATTGCAAATGATATAGATAATGACCGTTGCATTTTTTTTAAAGGTGATATTTGTGACCGTGAGTTGGCTGACCGTTTGTTTGGCGAGTATAAGTTTGATTATATCGTGAATTTCGCTGCCGAGAGCCATGTGGACCGCAGCATTGAAAATCCGCAGCTGTTCCTTATGACCAACATTCTGGGTACACAGAATTTGCTGGATGCTGCCCGTCGCGCTTGGGTGACAGGGAAAGATGAAAATGGCTATCCTACTTGGCGTAAAGGAGTTCGCTACCATCAGGTTTCTACGGATGAGGTGTATGGTTCTTTGGGAGCAGAGGGTTATTTCCATGAAACGACTCCTCTTTGTCCCCATAGTCCGTATAGTGCATCCAAAACGAGTGCCGACATGGTGGTAATGGCTTATCATGATACCTATAAAATGCCTGTGACCATTACCCGTTGTTCCAACAATTACGGCCCGTATCATTTCCCTGAAAAGCTGATACCATTGATTATTAAGAATATTCTTGAAGGAAAGAAACTTCCTGTTTATGGTGACGGTAGCAATGTGCGCGATTGGCTTTATGTGGAGGATCACTGTAAAGCGATCGACCTGGTGGTACGTCAGGGGAAAGAGGGTGAAGTCTATAACGTAGGAGGTCATAATGAAAAGACTAACCTTGAGATCGTGAAACTGACAATTGCTACGATTCGCCGGTTGATGACGGAAAATCCGTCCTATCGCAAGGTACTGAAGAAACAGGAAAAAGATGCCAATGGGGAAATCGCAATAGACTGGATCAACGAAGATTTGATTACTTTCGTAAAGGATCGCCTTGGCCACGACCAACGTTATGCTATCGATCCGACTAAAATCATGAATGCTTTGGGATGGTACCCTGAAACAAAATTTGAAGTGGGAATCGTGAAGACAATCGACTGGTATCTCAACAACCAGGAATGGGTGGAAGAAGTAACCAGCGGTGATTACCAGAATTATTACGAAAGAATGTATAGCAAACGCTGATCAGAAGAGATTAGTGACGAACAAATTATCTCATGGGTTGCATTTATAACAGGATCAGCCACACTGAAATGAGTATTCCCATCAACAGCATATTACGTGAAGTCTCACCTAGTATGCTGTTCAGTTTTTTACCACTATGAATCTTCACCATTTTTCGCCAGGTCGTGATGTGAAGTATCAGGTAGATCAGTAAGGCAGGTATCCCGGAAAGCCATGTGCTTGATAAAAGAAACACCCCCAGTACGGTTGCTGCTACTCCTAATATTAAGTATAGATATCTCCCGAAAGGCTCTCCGAAACGAACCACTACGGTACGCTTTCCACTTCGTGCATCTGCATCACGATCCCGATAATTATTTACTACCAACAGTGTGTCTACGATCAGCCCGCAGACGAGAGAAGCAATGGTTACATCCGGTGTCCACCCTAATGCCTGAACATAATAAGTTCCTCCTACGGGGACAAAGCCGAAAAAAACAATCACTAATACATCTCCCCAGCCATTGTAGGAGAGAGGGTAGGGGCCGGTTGTATAGAAAAAGGCAAATACTACACATAATAGACCGACTATGATCAACGGCCAACCGGCATAGAGTAGCAGGGTGCTTCCGATAAGGCATGCCAGAACGACAGTGGTTATGATTCCCTTTTTCATGGCACCGGGTGATACCCATCCTTGGGTACATGCCCGTTCTGGTCCCAGACGGTCTTCCCGGTCTGTCCCTTTCAGGAAATCGAAAAGATCATTGATAAAGTTGGCGGCTATCTGCATCAGTCCGGCAAATAGAAAACAGACCAATGCAGGTATCCATTGAAATTGTCCGTCGGCATAGGCTAATGCCGTGCCGACAAGCACCGGAGTAGCGGCTCCTGCCAATGTTTTAGGGCGTGCGGCAAGGACCCAAGCGTGTAATGAATTTCGTTTTATTTCTTCCATGCGGCAAAGATACTTCAAAATTCCTTATCTTTGTCCCCTTCTATTCCAAAGAATCTTGATGGGATGAAGCGACAAAAGCGAGAAGAGTCTGTCTTTATTTTGTCCGGTATTAACATGGCGTAGATGATTGTCTGTTTTTAACGCTGATGCATAGTCTTTGTCGTGAACTCTTTTTGGAACCTTGCTCGTTCTATAGGGTGACATAGTGGGCTATGCAACGCATGAAATGAAAAGACAGGCCGAAAAGTAAGTTAAAAGGGACCGGATTAAGCATGAATAAGAGGGAGTTTTGAGCTGATTCTAATTAATTTAAAATATTTCAATGATGAGAAAAGTAATATGTTTTCTGTGTTTGCTTCCTTTGATTTTCACTTCCTGTAAATCAAAGAAGAACCTACTTTCTTCTAACACCTTTCCGGCATTGATTACGGATTCCATCCGACCGGACTCTTCGGATTATGCCGCGGCACTTTTTACACCGGATCATTCACAATTGAAGGATTTGCAACGCCGGAAGCCGAAGAAGCAGGTTCAGAATACAGCTACCCGGTCTAAAGCGGAGCTTGTTCCTGCCGGGGTAGCACCGGGAACGGTAATTACCAGTTCAGAGGTTTCACTTTCTACCCTTAAGCAAGGAGTGGAACGGGTGATGAATTATGATTTTACTCATCGGGATGTTCCAGAAGCCTTTGATGGTTTCCGGATAGCGTTTATTTCCGATTTGCATTATAAAAGTCTTTTTACGGGGAAAAGGTTACAAAGACTTGTTTCGTTTCTGCAATCCCAAAATGCAGATGTTTTGCTTATGGGAGGTGATTACCATGAAGGATGCGAGTATGTTCCTGAACTGTTTGAGGCTCTGTCTCGGGTTAAAACACCTTTGGGTACTTATGGCGTAATGGGAAATAATGATTATGAACAGTGTCATGACGATATTCTCCGGGAGATGAAACGCTACGGAATGCATATGCTCGAACACCGTGTCGATACGCTTCGTCGTGACGGGCAGCAGATACTGCTTGCAGGGGTACGCAACCCTTTTGATCTGAAACAGAATGGCAAGTCGCCTACGTTGGCACTTTCACCTTCGGACTTTGTGATCTTGCTGGTTCACACTCCCGATTATGTGGAGGATGTGGCAGTGACTAATACGGATCTTGCCTTGGCGGGTCATACGCATGGCGGACAGGTACGTATCTTCGGATATGCCCCCATCATTCCTTCACATTATGGAGATCGTTTTCTCACCGGGCTGCTGTATAATACGGCAAAAGTCCCGATGATTGTTACCAATGGCATCGGAACTTCGAATAAGAATATTCGTTTCGGGGCTCCCGCTGAAGTGGTGATCATAACGTTGCATCGCCTTAAATAGCGTTGATTCTTGAATCTATCTTTTCCGGGAGCTTCCTTTTATCTGGTGCATTGGATTTCCACACTTGCGCTATCAATATCAGCTCCCATCGGTGGATTCCTTTTTGAGAGTTTGATTTCTATATCGCTAATTGCCGGAAATTCATTGAAGAGCTTTTCAGCTATACGTTTGCAAACATGTTCCAGCAGCCGGGAGGGGATGTCCATTTCTTCTTTCAGGATTCTGTGTACTTCGGCATAGCTGACGGTATCTTCTATCTCATCGGTCTCGGCAGCCTGTGCAATGTCCACTTTCAGCCTTAAGTTGATAGTAAATTCATTGCCAATCGTGGTTTCCTGTGCTGCTACTCCATGATTGGCGAAGAAGCGTATGTTTTCTAAAAGTATGTGACTGGAATTGATTCTCATGCGTACGTTTAAATTAAAGTTGATTGTCTCTCGCAAATGTATATGAAATGCTCCGTTTTTCAGTAAGGAATGGTTGGAAAAGATGTGAATGCTTAAGATTTTTTTTGTCGATCTCCCTTCGTTTTTTTGCTTTTTCTTTGACTAATTATTGACACTGTTATCTGGTCGGTGAGCAATGGGTTCGACCTCGGTGACCAAGGGCTTCTTCATCGGTGACCAACAGCCCCTTCCTCACCGATGAACAGGTCGTTGGTCACCGAGGTAAAACTTGATTGTAATATATTGTTTTTCAATTGGTTATATCTTTGTGGTTTCCGTCTTACTGGAGATGGGAGAGTTAAATATCATTACACGCTTGATCGCTTTTTTATTCGCGGAAGTGTAATTAAGCCTTTTTGTGCTACCAATTGCGGCATCACTTTTAGAAAGAAGGGCGTAGCTGCCATGCAGATGGCAAGTGTAAGGTGGTGGCAAGTATCCATTGGTTGTGGATATGGTGTGCTGCAAGTTGCTCTTCAAAGTGAAGGATGGCAGCATGAAGCCCCAAAGTGATAACGGAGTAACTTTGATGGCATGTAAGGTTGTTATAAGCTGCTATCTATGTCCTTAAACGCAGATTCCACGAGTCTCAAGGTTTTTCCATATGTTTAAACCATGAAATTCGTGGAATCGGACAGATGTTACTCGATCGAGTATGCTCTGTCTTTTAGGAATTTATGTTCTTATTTTTCGGGATCTCTTCCTGTCTGCTTAATGAGGGATTTGATCTTTTCATTCAGGCTTTCAGCCTTCATCAACTGCTCCAGTGTCAGATGCATACGATAGCGCCAGTAATGACGTGGGTTGGCGGGGATGTTGATCCGTTCATCCTGAACATTCGGATTACGCCATTTTTCGTCTATTGACAGCCAATCTTGTAGAGACAGGATGCATAAGATAGAGTTGCTGTAAAGATGATTGCGTACCACTTCCTCGCACAATTCGGGCGTAGCTATGGCTGGTGCCGCGCCATAATGTCCCAGCATGGTGTTGTAATAACGTTGTGTCTGTTGGTAGTCTTCTTCCCACCAACCGCGTAAAGTCGACATATCGTGTGTTGAGAACGTACATACGGAACGATAAGGGTAGTCGTTCAGATGACCGAACTCTTGGGAAGGATCTTTCGGCATTCGCTGGATCTCAAGGCTGAGGATACGCAGGTCGTTCATGACCCATGCCACGCAGTCGGGGATCATGCCCAAGTCTTCGCCACATACCAGCATTCGTGTCGATTGTGTCAGTTGAGGAAGCTTATTCATCGCTTGTTGTTGCCAGAAGATATTATGCCGATGATAATAATACTGGTCGTACAAACGGTTGAAAGCCGCTTTTTCCCAATCGTTCAGCGAACGGTAGATGAAATCGTGTTGCACTCCGATACGTGGATGATACTTGTTGGCGTCCTGGCGGTCGGGTACGAACAGTACATCACTTATCAGGGCATAAAGTCCATCACGAATCCATACGCTGTCTTCATCGGTTTTTCCTGCAAAGTAGGCTTCAACCTTGCGTTGCGTATCAAATTCCGGTCGCATACGGTAGATTTCCCATTGATCGGTTGGTTCAATGAAGGTCTGTTTCACATAATCGGTATGAGGACCGAAAAGTTGCCCCAGGAAATACTCGTGTATATAAGGTTTCAGGAATTCCTCCCTGAAAGCCAATCCGTAGCTTTCTATCTCTTCGCGACTCATTGGCAATGCAGGTACGAACTGGCCTAACAGCCCGTGGACGGCATGCATCGGAATCTCCCAAATGCGGAAGAAACCTAGGATATGGTCGATACGGTAGGCATCGAAATATTCTGCCATCTTTTGGAAACGCTTCATCCACCAGCGATAACCGTCTTTCTCCATGACATCCCAGTTGTAAGTCGGAAATCCCCAATTTTGCCCGTTTACAGAGAAGTCATCGGGTGGAGCCCCTGCCTGTCCGTTGAGGTTGAAGTAATAAGGTTCTGTCCATGCTTCCACACTGTTGCGGCTGATGCCGATAGGAATATCTCCTTTCAGTACGACACCGTGTTCACGGGCATAGGTAGTGGCTTCGAGCAATTGCAGATGGAGGTTGAACTGAATGTAGAAATAGATGGAAACATAGGGATAGTCCACCGAATCGGGTTGGCACATCTTTTCTATCTCTTCCGCATCGTAAACCGTATGGCGTGGCCATTCGCGGAAATTGGGGGTCTTATAAACATCCCTCAGATAACTGAAAACGGCATAAGGCTGCAACCACTCTTTATTTGATTCAAAGAATGTGCGAAATGCTTTGGAGGAAAGCACTTTCTCTCCTTCTTGTTTAAAAATAAGGCGGAAATACTCCCACTTTGTCTTGTTGACATCCTCGTAATGGATGGCCGAAAGCTCGTTCAATTCTTTTTGCTTTTTATTAAAAGCGGCCGCAGCCTCTTTGTCCTTCAATGTACCCATCTTCTTAAGATCGGCATACATGGGATGGAAGGCATAGATGGAAATGCTATTGTACGGGTAAGAGTCCGTCCACGTATGCGTCATGGTGGTATCATTGATCGGCAGAATCTGAACTACTTTCTGGCCGGTGCTAACCGCCCAGTCGATCATGCGTTTCAGATCACCGAAATCACCTACTCCAAAGCTTTTTTCCGATTTCAACGAGAATACCGGTACCGCTACCCCCGCACCTTTCCATGCAGGAATGTTAAAATAAACGTAACGGTCGCCTATGACAAGCGTCTCGTTAGCTTTCAGTTCCGGGTTGGCCATATAGCGGTTCGGATTGTCTTCCCATGCTTCAGAGCGTTTCTCTTTCTTGTTATATAGAACGAACTTATACTCTAGAGGGAAATTGATTTTGGAAGCATCCATTGCAATCTGCCATTCCGGAAAATTGATGTCGCTCATCAATAGAGCTTTATCAGGGTTCCAATCGCCCAATGCTTTTTGATTACCACAGATCGCTAGGCAGTAGTTCTCATTAATGCGTGGAGCATAGGCTTTTATCATTAATCCTTTCTTGTAGCTTTTGGGCGCTTCAGTTCTGTCTCGATGGGCCAACAGTGACTCGGTGAATGCGGAACTGTAAAAATATTGCTGTTCCGGTAAGTTTTTCCAACTGTCATCGATACGGTATTTCTTCTTACTGTCGCCTGAAAGGTAAAGTCTACGAGGGAAACTGTCCCATTCCCGGCGAACAACTTTACCGTCTTGCCAGATAAGGTAACTGTAGTCCACAAATCCATCGGGCTGGTGGATTTCCGTTTCAACTGTCCAATGTATTCCATCCACAGTATGAAGGGGGATGGAACGTTCTGAATTTTCATTACCTAATTCGGGAAGGGAACCGGATATTCTGACCTCTTCCCCCCAGTTGGTACGATACTCAATATTAAATGATACTATCATATATATTAGATTTTGATTATAAACGATTGATTGTGCAAGTATAAGACATTCTTTTTATATTTTATGTACCTAAGGTTGGTGAACCATTTTAAATTCCTCTGCAAACGTTTGTGTTGATGTGCTGTTAAACATCAAAAGGAACCCGAAGGTTCCTTTTGGATGATTGGTTGCCGGATGTCTAACCGCATCTGGAAGTTCCGCATGTCGTGCAGATCAGGCAACCTTCCTGGTAAACGAGTGTTTCGTTTCCACAGTTCGGGCATCTCTTTCCTTTAGCCTCCGTGCCGTCCGTGATGTATTTTTTCAAGGCACGTTCCACACCGTTCTTCCAGGTATTGATGTTTTCGCTGTCTAATTGCAATGAACCTACCAGTTTGATTACCTGCTCAATAGGCATTCGATAACGAAGCACTCCGGAGATCAGTTTAGCGTAGTTCCAATATTCCTTATTGAATTTCTCCGACAGGCCTTCGATGGTCATTTTATATCCGCGCTTGTTCTCGAACTGGAAGTCGTAACGTTTGTTTCCGTTTTCATCTACATTCTTGATGATACGTCCGCTAACAACGCTCTTTGGAATAAATATGCCTTCATCGTCATCTTGCAAACCGGTAAATATTTCATAAGGATGGCCATCGAGCAGACCTACTAAGGCTACCCATTTCTCCTTATTGTTTTGGAAGCGCACTACATCGGCCTCGAGTACGGGGGGACGGGTTTCGACTACCGTGGGTGGCTTGCAAGGAGGTAGCTCGTTTTTCTTCTCCGGTTTGGCCGAAATCAGCACCCCCGAACGCGAGCCGTCACGATATACCGTGCAACCTTTACAGCCCGATTTCCATGCTTCGACGTATAGGCGGTTTACCAAATCTTCGTCTACATCATTCGGCAGATTGATAGTCACGCTGATAGAGTGATCTACCCACTTTTGGATACGACCTTGCATCTTGACCTTCATCAGCCAGTCCACATCATTGGAAGTAGCTTTATAATAAGGTGATTTGGCTACCAGTTCGTCAATCTCATCTTGAGAGTAACGTTTGGCCGGATCATACCCGTTGGCTTCCATCCAAGTAACGAACTTATGGTGGAATACGATGTATTCTTCAAATGCATCTCCTGTTTCGTCTACGAAGTCCACACGCACGTTTGTGTCATTCGGATTTACTTTTCTACGGCGTTTGTATACGGGTAGGAATACCGGCTCAATGCCCGAGGTGGTCTGCGTCATCAAGCTTGTGGTTCCGGTAGGTGCGATTGTAAGGCATGCAATATTGCGGCGGCCGAACTTAACCATATCCTTATACAATTCAGGATCAGCCTCACGAAGACGATTAATGAATGGATTGTTCTTCTCGCGTTCTGTGTCGTAAATCTCGAAAGCTCCGCGTTCTTTAGCCATTTCTACCGATGAACGATAAGCCCCGAGTGCTACTGTCTTATGGATCTTTTCAGAGAATTCCGTGGCTTCTTCTGTTCCGTAACGCAGTCCGAGGGCGGCAAGCATATCTCCTTCGGCTGTAATGCCTACACCGGTACGTCTTCCCTGACCGCTCTTCTTATATATCTTACTCCAAAGATCGCGTTCGGTGCGTTTCACTTCGTCTGTTTCGGGATCGGTGTCGATCTTCTCCATGATTCGCTCGATCTTTTCAAGTTCCAGATCGATGATGTCGTCCATGATGCGTTGAGCCAGTATCACATGTTTTTTGAACAAGTCAAAGTCAAAATAGGCATCCGGTTTGAAAGGATTGACTACATATGAATATAGATTTATTGCTAATAAGCGGCAAGAATCATAAGGGCACAAAGGTATTTCGCCACAGGGATTGGTTGATATTGTCTTATAGCCCAAGTCTGCATAGCAATCCGGTACGGATTCGCGGATAATAGTATCCCAGAACAACACACCAGGTTCGGCTGATTTCCATGCGTTATGCACGATCTTCTTCCATAAAGTGGAAGCATCGATCTCTTTGGTGGTTGTCGGATTGGCCGAGTCGATAGGATATTGCTGTACATAGGGCTTTCCATCTATGGCTGCTTGCATGAAGGCATCATCCATTCTGACCGATACATTGGCACCCGTCACTTTTCCTTCTGTCATTTTTGCGTCAATAAACGCTTCTGAATCCGGATGTTTGATGGAAACGCTTAACATTAAAGCACCACGACGACCGTCTTGTGCAACTTCCCTGGTAGAATTGGAATAACGTTCCATGAAGGGTACCAGTCCTGTAGAAGTCAGTGCTGAATTCTTTACCGGTGATCCTTTCGGTCGGATGTGCGAGAGGTCGTGACCTACGCCACCGCGTCTTTTCATCAGTTGCACCTGTTCTTCATCGATTTTGATGATCGCGCCATAAGAGTCGGCAGAGCCGTCCACACCGATTACGAAGCAGTTAGAAAGTGATGCCACCTGATGATTGTTACCGATACCCGTCATCGGGCTACCTTGGGGAACAATGTATTTAAAGTGATCTAACAACTTGAAAAGTTCTTCAGCACTAAGTCCGCTAGGATACTTAGATTCGATGCGTGCCACTTCATTGGCAATTCTCCAATGCATATCTTCCGGAGACTTTTCATAGATGTTCCCGAAAGAGTCTTTGACTGCGTATTTGTTTACCCAAACCCTCGCTGCCAGTTCGTCGCCTTGAAAATATCGTAAAGATTCTTCAAAAGCTTCTTCGTAAGAATAGATTTGTTTATCCACGATGAAAGTGTCTTAAATTCCTTTATAAATAAGTATTATGTGTAGAAGAGTGCTTATCATTAACAAACGTGACTGCAAAGCTATGAATGTTTTTTGGTTTATCAAAATAAAAACGGGATTATTTGTTGATCAATCAAAAGTTTTCCGCTTTCAAATGGTAAGCAATTGAAAAACAATTGGATGATTCGTTTGTTCATGGCTTGAAGTTTTCCAAAAAGAAAATTAATCTATTTTATGAAGATGGTGGAATAGATTTTCTTTTCGTATCTTTGCAATAAAAAAAGTGATGATTGAGATAGTTAAGAACAGGAGAACGATTAGGAAGTACTTACAAAAAGATATTTCCTCTGATTTGTTAAATGATTTGCTTGAGACTTCTTTCCGCGCCTCTACAATGGGGGGAATGCAGCTTTACAGCGTCATTGTCACACGTGATACTGAAATGAAGGAGAAACTTTCTCCGGCACATTTCAACCAGCCAATGGTCAAAGGGGCACCGGTAGTGCTTACATTTTGCGCAGATTTTCACCGTTTTACTAAATGGTGTGAGCAGCGAAAGGCGGTGCCGGGATATAATAATCTGATGTCTTTTATGAATGCAGCGATGGATACTTTATTGGTGGCACAGACTTTTTGTACATTGGCTGAAGAGGCTGGTTTGGGGATTTGCTATTTGGGAACTACCACCTATAATCCACAAATGATCATAGATGTCCTGCAATTGCCAGAACTTGTATTTCCGGTAACTACCGTAACGGTCGGTTATCCCGATGGTATTCCTGCACAAGTAGATCGTTTGCCTGTGGAGGCTGCCGTTCATACAGAACGGTATCATGATTACACGGAAGCAGATATTGATAGACTATATGCCTATAAAGAGTCTTTGCCCGAAAACAAGCAGTTTATAGAGGAGAATAATAAAGAAACATTGGCGCAGGTATTTACGGATGTCCGGTATACAAAGAAAGATAATGAATTCATGTCTGAAAATCTTTTGAAAGTCTTACGCCAGCAGGGATTTATCTAGTAATCTCACCGTACAGACGGTACAGACTAATGCTGTTTCTAAAAATAAGTAGGTTAGTTTGTACCGTTTTGAATTGAATGGAGAAAGAGGATACTTGCTTAATTGGTGCCTTTTTTCTTTAAGGATGCTTCTATACTCTCTAGATCGGAACGGAAACTTTTATCTACTTCGCATTGCCCTTTTACGGTTTTGCAAGCATGAAGTACGGTTGCATGATCCTTGTTTCCGATAAATTTACCGATTTTCGAGGTAGAATAATCGGTATAGTTTTTAGCGAGATACATGGCTACTTGACGTGCTTGAACAACCTCTCTTTTCCTTGACTTTGTATGAATGGCATTTCCCTCCAAACCAAAATGTTTGCAGACTGTGCTTAATATGTCTTCGATACTGATAGTTTTCGTTTCATTGCGTACCACACCGCGAACCACATGCTGCGCTAAGTCCAAGTCTATATCCTTGTTGAAGATGGTTGACCGCGCCATGATGGCTATGACGATACCTTCTAAGTCGCGAACGCTTTCATCGACGTTTTCAGCGATATAGTCTATTACTTCAGGTGGGAACTGTAATCCGTCCCGGTGAACCTTGTTGCGAAGAATGTTTCTACGCAGTTCTACGGTAGGCTTTTCCAGTTCGGCTACCATGCCCCATTTAAAACGTGTCAAAAGACGCTCTTCCATTCCCTGTAGCAATACAGGAGCGCGGTCGGAAGTCAGTATCAGTTGTTTGCCGTTTTGATGAAGATGATTAAAGATGTGAAAGAACGTGTTCTGCGTTTTTGTTACACCTGCAAATTCCTGAATATCATCTATGATCAGTACGTCGATTGTTTGGTAGAAGTTAATGAAATCGTTCGTAGTATTATTGCGGACAGAATCAGTGTACTGCACTTGAAAAAGATGTGCAGATACGTACAGGACTCTTTTTTCGGGGTATAATTCCTTTATCCTGGTTCCGATGGCATTCGCAAGATGAGTTTTGCCTACCCCTGAAGCACCGTGTAAAAACAGAGGATTGAAGGCTGTACCTGCCGGATTTTGGGCTACGGCCTCGGCCACGCTTCTTGACAGTTTGTTGCTATATCCCTCAATGAAATTCTCGAAGTTGTAATTAGGATTCAAATGTGGATCCAAATCTTGTGGTGCCGGTGCATGTAACAGATTGGGGGCTTTATTGCCACCATTGCGAATTACACTTTGTGGCACAGCCACTGAGCGGTTGCTGGCTTCAAGGTTTACCGTTTGATTGGGCACTGAAGTCCTGTCAACCATTACGTTATACATCAACTTGGTGCCTTCGCCTATGACTTTATACAACGTTTTCCGCAGCAGGTCCACGAACTGATCTTCCAGAAATTCATAGAAGAACTGGCTGGGTACCTGTACGATTAACGTTTTGTCCTCATATTTTAACGGAACAATGGGGACAAACCAAGTTTTGTATGTCGAATCCGGAACATTGTCTTTTATGATATCAAGACAGCGGTTCCACAGTCCGACATGGTTGGATTCACTCATAACGGCTATAATACATTTATTAATAAAGCAAAACTTCTACGGTTGCAAAATTGGGAATCTTATTCGAGAAAAACAAATCCCTTTTTTCTTGTATTTCTCATCAAAATAATAATGCCTTTACTTTCAGTAACTTATGATAATCCGATAAAATAGCCCCAGTGAAGGGGCTATTGCATTTTTATAATACCTTGTTTATAAGATTATTAAGCTGCTATCGAGTAAGGGTTATTGGTTCAATCTAAGATTCCCTATTATTTATTTATCTCAGTCTGTCTATGGACTTTCCGAAATATTTGACACTGCTAACTATGATATCTATTATTTAGATGAATTCTATTTAACGGTCATTTTCTACTTGTCTTTTTTACCGAATAACGAGAAGTGTACATACCGTTTCGGATGTTCTTTCAGGTCTTCCAATAAGCTGGCAGCATTGGCTGTTGTTGCATTCAAGTTGTTATATAATTGTGGATCGTTTAGTAACAATCCTACAGTATTGTCTTTGCTATTCAGCTTATTTGTAATTATTTTTACGTTATTCAGCGTTTGCTCAATTTCTTTGAAAGTGTTGGCATAGTCAATTTCTTTCAGGTTGCTGCTGATGGCAATAAAGTTGTCTCCAAGTGTGTTCAGTTTACCGGTAAGTTGAGGTATGTCCCTTTTCATCAAGACTTTAAACTGTCCGCTGGCTTCTTCTAGGTTAGCAGTCATCTTTTCCACTGAATGTAAAGTAGCGGGAATGCTTTGATCAGACAAGATCGTGTTGAGGGAAGTCATGATTGAGTCCAATTTAGGCAACATCTTTTCAATTTGGGGGATTAACGCGGCTGCACTTTCCATCATCCCATTGCTTAGGCTACCTGGAATAGTATCGCCAACGGCATATTTTTCCCGTGGATTATTGGCTAATAGAATGTTCATTCGGACGCCACCCATCAATTCGGTTACCAGTTCGGCAGAGCTGCCTTTCGGAATACGTAATTCGGTATCCAGTTCTACTTCTACAATTACATTCTCAGGTTGGCTATAATCGTAATAAATGTCGCGTACGATCCCGACACGTACACCGTCGGCAAATACGGGACTCGACTTGGCCAGTCCGTTTACATTATGGAATTTAACATAGAAATAGCTTGAAGGTTTGAACATGTTGATCCCCTTCAGGTAGTTGATACCGTAAACAAGTATAAACAGGGCAACGATTCCTGCAATTCCTATACGGACTTCTTTTGTAATGTATTTCATCACTGTCTTCTATTTATTTCGTTTCTTTTTGAATTCTGCGATTGCTGCGTTGATATTCATTTTCTCCCCGTTACGGAAGGCGATGATAAAAGCGTCTTTGAATTTATCAGTAATAGAACGTTTGGTTTGTAGCACTTTATTATAGTTGGGAGAAGCACCGTAAGTGTATTTGTATAATCCTCCTTCTTTATAATAATCTACATTCTTCAGTCCTTTCAGTCGTTTGTCACTTTTCGTCAGGGGACTTGAAGAGGTCAATATTTGTATTTTAAACGTTATCTCTTCATCAATTGTTCCGTTCTCCACGGGAATCGGGCGCTGTGGCTCTGCTTGTGCCGTTAAAGTTTTTTTCGGAGAGGGAATGTCGGATTTGCTTTCACTTTGGTTGGCAATGACCGGTTCGTTTTCAGCATTTTCTTCATCCGTTTCAGCAGGAATAATTGTGCGGCTTGTACCGGTCAGACGGATTTCGTGTTCCCTTTTATAAGTTAGGAAAGCATGATAGATACCTTTTGCCATGGTATTCGATCCTGCTTCTGTATTAAGGTATCGTTCTTCTTCTGGCGTAGAGATGAATCCAAGTTCAACCAATATGCTTGGCATGGCACTTGCTTTCAAGACGAGGAATCCTGCTTGATGCACGCCTCGGTCTTCCCGCTTGCAAGTGTGGCGGAAGTGTTTCTGGACCAAAGAGGCCAAATGTACGCTTTGTTCCATATATTTGTCCTGCATGAACTCGAATATGATATAAGACTCAGCGGAATTGGGGTTGAAGCCTGCATAACGTGTCTGATAGTCGCTTTCATAAAGTATCACCGAGTTTTCCCGTTGTGCCACTGCCAGGTTGGCATCCGATTTGGCGAGACCTAACGTCCAAGTCGAGGCTCCTTTGGCGCTCCGGTTATTGGCTAGTGCATTTGTATGAATAGATATAAACAGGTCGGCTTTGGCGTTATTGGCAATTTCGGCACGTCTGTCCAAAGGGATGAAGACATCCTTGGTGCGAGTGTATATCACTTTCACATCGTTGCAGTTTTGTTTTATCAGATTTCCCAGTTTGAGTGCAACATTCAGGTTGATATTCTTCTCTTTCGAGATTTTGCCTATGGCTCCCGGGTCATGACCACCGTGTCCGGCATCGATCACGACAACAAAGTCTTTAGCCCATGTGCTACCGATGCAGAGCGGGGAGCTGAGTAGCCAAAGGCAGACTGATAGTAATAATATGTTGGGTCTATGACGTTTCATCTTATTGTAATGACGGTGCAAATGTAGCAGAATTTTGTTGAAAACTCGCTATTCCCTATTAAGTTTTGAGTTTTTTTCCATATTCCATGGTGATTGTTTCAATGATTCGTTGTTACTTTGCATCTCTGAATAATAAACAATTTGAAGATGCTTAAGTTCTTGAAGAATTGGACATTGCCTATCGCCATGTTGGCGGGGGCAATCGGTTATCCGTTTTTTATCAGTCTCTCTTTTCTGACACCGATACTTATATTTACCATGTTGTTACTAACTTTCTGTAAGGTGTCTCCGCAGGATCTGAAGCCAAAACTTCTTCATCTTTGGTTACTTATGATCCAGATATTCGGATCGGTTGCCGTCTATCTGCTGCTTTGCCGGTTTAATAAAATCGTTGCAGAGGGGGCGATGGTCTGCATTATTTGTCCTACGGCTACGGCCGCAGCGGTAATCACTTCCAAATTGGGGGGGAGTGCCGCCAGTTTGACTACTTATACGTTACTTGGCAATATCGGTGCTGCGATTGCCGTTCCGATCATCTTTCCGTTGATTGAAGCCCATGCCGATATCAGTTTTTGGGATTCATTCTTTTTGATTCTCAGCAAAGTGTTTCCATTGCTTATCTGTCCTTTTCTGACTGCTTGGTTGTTGCAGAAGTTCGTTCCGAGGGTGCATCATGCATTATTGGCTTATCATGAACTTGCTTTTTATTTATGGGCCGTTTCGTTGGCAATTGTGACAGCGCAGACTCTTTCGTCACTGATAAACGATCCAGCGGACGGATGGACGGAAATTCTGATTGCATTGGCTGCTTTGGTTGCTTGTTGTGTGCAGTTTTTTCTGGGGAAGACGTTGGGGAGCATTTATGATGACCGTATCAGCGGAGGCCAGGCTCTTGGACAGAAGAATACGATTCTTGCCATTTGGATGGCGCATACTTATCTCAATCCTCTTTCGTCCGTTGGGCCGGGAAGTTATGTCCTGTGGCAGAACATCATCAACAGCTGTCAGTTGTGGAAAAAGAGAAAAAATGAGATAAAATATTAAATATAAGATATTGGTATTTAGTATTTTATGTTTATTGAGTGTAATTTCCTTTATTTTCCTTGTTTTCTTGTTTAGTCTAATAAATGCCTTTATTTTGTTACTATTTTGTTACCCGTATTCATTGGAGTAACAAAACAAATCGCTATATTTGTATCGGTAACAAAATAAGAACATAATTATGGCGAAGAAAAAACAAGAAGTTAAATTGAAAGAACCTGTAAGGATTAGATTCAAGCAGCTTGCCAATGGCAACCAGTCTATTTATTTGGACTATTATACAGGTGATGTTATTAGAAAAGAAAATTATGTTGGCGGTAAACGGCAATATGAATTTTTGAAGTTGTACCTTATACCCGAAAAAACGAGGGAGGATAAGGCGAAGAACGAAGCTACATTGGCTCTTGCAAAAGCGATTCAGAGTAAGAGGATAGTGGAGTTACAAAATGATGCACACGGTTTTCAGAACACCAACAAGTCAAAAGCGAATGTGATTGATTATTTAATGAACATGAGAAGCCAATCTAAAGAACGTGGCAGCTTGAACTATGAAAAGACTGTTGGTAATACCATCCGTGAACTAAAGTTGTTCAGAGGGGATTACATAGCTTTTCGTGATATAGATAAGGACTTCTTAAATAGCTTTGTGGATTTCTTGAAACAAGCGAAGAAAGCAAGCAAGTTTGGTTTGTTAAAGGCTGGGGGTGTATTAAGTAATAATTCCGTTATTGCTTACTATGGGGTGCTGCGTACCGCTATAAATAGAGCCTATAAAGAGGGGATTATTACGGTCAATCCAACGAAAGAGTTTGATTTTGCCAGTAAGGTAAAAGCGGAAGTCAGCCGCAGGGAGTATTTGACAATAGAGGAATTGAAGCGGCTTATCGGGACAGAGTGCAAGTATGAGATAATGAAACAAGCCTTTCTTTTCAGTTGTTTGTGTGGGCTGCGTGTAAGCGATATAAGAAAATTGAAGTGGAACGATTTGCAGAAAAGCGGTGAAAGAATAAGAATTGAAATAAAGATGCAGAAAACAAAAGAACCGCTTTATCTGCCTATATCCGATGAAGCGTTAAAGTGGTTGCCGCAACAAAATGAAGCAAAAGGCGATGATTTGATTTTTCCTTTGACGCATGAGGGAACTATAAATAAAATACTTCAAAAATGGGCGAAAGACGCAGGGATTATTAAGCATATCTCGTTTCATGTTGCCCGGCATACCCATGCTACCATGATGCTTACATTGGGGGCTGACTTGTACACAGTTAGCAAATTGTTAGGACATAAAAATATTGCCACAACTCAAATTTATGCGAAGATTGTCGATAAGAAAAAAGAAGAAGCTATAAGTTTGATACCGAATTTGACGGACTGATTTAAAAAGAAAGTATGGTTATATCACAGTTACCGTACTTTCTTTCTTTTTTTGTCTTTGTTTAGCCGGAAAAATATATCTTTGTTTCTACTAACTGAAACATAGATTATTATGACAGAAGAAGAACTGAAAATAAAATTCGACCATATACAAGGTATATTCAATCGCTGTATCAATCATGCCAGCCAAGTTATGATAGATAATATTGCCTCTAAGTCCTTATATTTCGACGCAGAACAGGCTGATAAACTGGAACAGCAAGAATATGTTCGTACCACTGATGAGTTGGTGCAGTTATATATTCGTTATTCTGTGTTGAATGATATTCAATATTTTTATTCTGTATCTGATTTCTTTTGGGAAAGCGGTTTTTATGAATCCTTGAAATCCGATGAGAAAAGAAAATACATGTCGTTTAATCCTCTTTCATTTGATTATTCCCGGTATGAGCAAGATAATACGGTTTATGATGAAGAACTGCCTTATTTTTCTGTAATAGTTAAAACTGTTGTATTGGAAAAATATTCTGCGTACTTGCGAAAAAAGAAAGAAAGTAAGGTGCAAGCGGAAATGCAGCCACAACAGAAAGAGCCGCAACCAATTCAAGATAAATGCCAAGAGCCTAAAATTATCTCCCATATTGCTGAAACAGAAAATCCGTTTAAGTCTATTTTAAACGACAGACAAATAGCATTGTTGGTGGATTGTATCAATGAAGTGGAAATTTTCAATGCTCCTATGACTTTTGAAGATTTGAAAGCAATACTTTCCTGTAAGCCAAAAGTTATATTTAGGTCTAATAACAACAGGCAGGTAGCTTTTCTTTTTTCGGAATTAAGCAATCGTGGTTTGATAACACCTAACTGGCAATCTGTTATAGCAAAGAATAAGTTGTTTGTTACGAAGAATATAAAGAAAGATAAATATCTGAATCAAGGTGATTTAGCCACAGCCGCCAATTATGTAAAAGGGGTGGAACATGAAAAAGATTATGTAACCATCAGCAATTATATCAAACAACTGAAAAAACTTTAAGAATAGGTTAATACCTCAAACATAGCTTAATCCACTATCAAGCTATTCCTCAATACTTTTGCCCCCGTAATCGATTACAAGAAACTGGAGGGCATGCACTCCATATTGTCTAACGCAAATACTTTTGTTATATGGAAACAAGTATTGAGAAGCGAGTTGCAGAACTCGAAAATTTAGTGTTCCTTTCAAAGAATGTGCTTAGTTTTGATGAAGCGAGCAAGTTCTTGAACCTTTCAAAAAGTTACCTGTACAAGCTGACTTCGGGTAACTTGATACCCCATTACAAGCCGCAGGGCAAAATGCTTTATTTTGAGAAAGCGGAATTAGAAGCGTGGTTGCGTCAGAACCCGGTGAAGACGCAGGCGCAGATAGAGCAGGAAGCGCAGAAATATATCCTTAACCGTCCCTTAAAGAAATAGCGGCTATGGAAAATAGAAAAGCGACAGAAGCCGGGCAGGATGTCACCATGCAGAAAGAGGATTTTGCAGCCCTTTGGAAAACCATCCATCTAAAGGTGACGGACACTTACGAAGTGCCGCCCGAAATACTCTGGGTGAACGGCTCTACCATTGGCACGCTGGGTAATTTCAGCGCATCCACAGGAAAAGCCAAGAGCAAAAAGACATTCAACATTTCCGCCATCGTTGCGGCAGCGTTGAAGAATGACGAGGTACTGAAGTATTCGGCATATCTGCCACCGAACAAGCGGAAAATCCTCTATGTAGATACCGAGCAGAGCAAATACCATTGCCATAAGGTCATGGAGCGTATTTTGCGACTTGCCGGACTGCCTACCGACAAGGACAGGGACGATTTTGTTTTCATCGTGCTAAGGGAGCAGACCCCCGACAAGCGGAAACAGATTATCGGCTATATGCTTGAAAATATGCCCGATGTGGGGTTGCTCATCATTGACGGAATCCGTGACTTGATGTATGACATCAACAGCCCCAGCGAATCAACCGACCTAATCAACCTCTTGATGCGCTGGTCAAGCGGATATAACCTGCATATCCACACTGTACTGCATTTGAATAAGGGGGATGACAACACAAGGGGGCATATCGGTACGGAACTGAACAACAAGGCTGAAACCGTCCTGCAAATCACGAAAAGCCAGCAGGACGGCAACATAAGCGAGGTAAAGGCGATGCACATACGTGACCGGGAATTTGACCCGTTCGCATTCCGTATCAATGACAACGCTTTACCCGAAATCGTGGATGATTATGTATTCCAACAACCTAAGCAGGACAGGAACTTTTCGCTTGCGGAACTGACTGAACGGCAACACCGGGAAGCGTTGGAGAACGGTTTCGGCAAGCAGGTGGTACAAGGCTATTCCAATGTCATAGCGGCATTGAAACAGGGTTATGCGAGTATCGGTTACGAGCGTGGACGCAATGTTCTTGTGTCGCTTAACAAGTTTCTTGTGAACAAGCGCATGATTGTGAAAGAGGGCAAGGGCTACCGCTATAATCCCGATTTCCATTATTAAAAGTCAGTTTGGTTTAGTCCGGGTGTATATACAAGAGGAACGGACTTACTATTTCCCTGTATCGGAACAGGCAGGTTTAGTATGGTACGGGTGTATATATAACGGACTAAACAGGACTGGCGCACTTTTCAACTATTTTTTTTATCCCCAAAAAAGAAAATGTTATGAACATCGAAGATGTGAAACAAATACCCATCGCAGACTATCTGCACAGTTTAGGTTACTCTCCTGTCAAGCAGCAGGGTAACGGTTTATGGTACAAATCACCGTTAAGGGAGGAACACGAACCGTCTTTCAAGGTGAACACTGACCGCAACCTTTGGTATGACTTTGGCGCAGGCAAGGGCGGTAACATCATCGCACTGGCAAAGGAACTCTATTGTTCCGACAGCCTGCCATACCTTTTAAACCGGATAGCGGAACAGACACCGCACGTCCGTCCGGTCAGTTTTTCTTTTCCCCAGCGTAGGACAGAACCGAGCTTCCAGCATTTGGAAGTCCGTGACCTTACCCATCCGGCATTGCTCCGTTACTTGCAGGGACGGGGTATCAATGTCGAACTGGCAAAAAGAGAATGTAAGGAACTCCATTTTACCAATAATGGCAGACCGTTCTTTGCTATCGGTTTCCCGAACATGGCAGGAGGTTACGAGGTTCGCAATTCCTTTTTCAAAGGCTGCATCGCCCCGAAAGACATCACCCATATACGGCAGCAGGGAGAGCCGAGGGAGAAGTGTTTGGTGTTCGAGGGTTTCATGGACTACCTCTCTTTCCTTACGCTCCGCATGAGGAACTGTCCGACCATACCCGACCTTGACAGGCAGGATTATGCCATTCTTAACTCTACCGCCAATGTGTCGAAAGCCATTGACGTGCTGTACCCGTATGAACGCATCCACTGTATGCTTGACAATGACAAGGCTGGATATGAAGCGACACGGGCTATCGAATTGGAATACCCCTACCGTGTGCGTGACTTCTCGCACAATTATAGGGGATATTCGGACTTGAACGATTATCTGTGCGGCAGGAAGCAGGAACAGAAAAACGCAGCCAGCCAAGTGCAGGAAACGAAGCAGGAAACCGGACAACGTGCCGCCCCAAGACAAAAGAGAGGCAGGGGCATTTAATCCGGCAGGACTACCAACGGCTGGCGGTTTATTTGGAGAGCAAGGTTATGTTTCGGTAAACCGAAACTACCTTGCTTTGCTCACCGCAAAGAAAATTTCTCCTGTTGGTCGCAATTTTTAAGATACCATTTAAATGTAAAAACCTATGACGAATATAAAGGATAAGCCGGGGGGACGTCCGGCAAAGAAACGGATAGAGAAGCAGCAACGGGTTGTCAGTACGAAACTGACCGAGTTGCAGTATTACGCCATCAGAAAGCGAGCCGGGGAAGCTGGGTTACGTGTCAGTGAGTATGTAAGGCAGGCGGTTGTTTCGGTAGAGGTCATACCCCGGCTGAACAGGCAGGATGCGGACACCATCCGCAAACTGGCAGGGGAAGCCAACAACATCAACCAGTTGGCGCACCGGGCGAATGCCGGAGGTTTCGCACTGGTGGCGGTGGAACTGGTGAAGCTCAAAAACCGGATTATTGAAATCATAAACCATTTGTCAGATGATTGGAAAAATAAAAAAGGGAAGCGGGTTTAAGGGCTGTGTGAACTATGTGCTTGGCAAGGAGCAGGCGGTTTTGCTTCATGCGGACGGGGTTCTGACTGAAAGCCGGGGAGATATAATCCACAGCTTCTGTATGCAGACCGGGATGAATCCCGACTTGAAAAAGCCTGTCGGACATATTGCGTTGAGTTATTCGGCAGTGGATGCGCCCAAATTGACAGATGGGAAGATGGTACAGCTTGCGCAGGAGTATATGCGTGAAATGAAAATCACCGATACGCAGTATATCATCGTGCGCCATCAAGACCGGGAACACCCACATGTGCATATCGTGTTCAACCGCATAGACAATAACGGCAAGACCATTTCGGACAGGAACGACATGTATCGTAACGAACAGGTATGCAAGAAGCTGAAAGCCAAACACGGGCTTTATTTCGCCGAGGGAAAAGAGCAGGTGAAGCAGCACCGATTGAAAGAGCCGGACAAATCAAAATACGAGATTTACACGGCTGTGAAAAATGAAATCGGCAAATCCCGTAACTGGCAGCAGTTGCAGCACAGGTTAGCGGAAAAGGGTATCACTATCCAGTTCAAACGAAAGGGACAGACTGACGAGATACAGGGCATATCCTTTTCCAAAGGCGAATACACGTTCAAGGGGTCGGAGATAGACCGCAGTTTCAGTTTTTCCAAACTGGATAAATGTTTCGGGGATGCAGGAATGAATGTTGCCGAAAGCCAACGGCAAACAACTTTCGCACCCGTTCGGGAACAAGCACCTGCACCGGACAAGGCTGACAGTCCGTTGATAACAGGTTCACTCGGTCTGTTTTCTGCTTCTTCTCCCCCAGTGGATGAAGAACCTAATTTTAATTTGAGAAAGAAGAAGAAAAAGAAAAAACAACTTAAACAGTAAAGACATGGAAGATAATTTGATTTTAGAGGGGCTTCTCTCTATGGTTACGGAACTGAAAGAGAAGCAGGAAGCACAGGCAACGCCAGCCAGTCGGGAGGAAACTCTCGAACGGCTGGGAGCAATCGAACAAGCGTTGTCGGAACTGCACAGTAATTCGGCTGTTCCCGAAGAAAAGTTGCGGGTTATTCAAAGCCAACTTGACGACATAAGGAGCAGGATGCAAGGTCAGCAGAAGAACATAGAGGACACCAAGAAAATAACATTGGAAACCTACCGTTGTTTCAAGGTAATGATTGATACTTTGGGCTCTTGCAAGACGGATAAAGAGGAAGCTACGCCCTTACCGTTCTATCAACGGATTTACAACAAGGTCGCTTCTTGGATTCGTCCGGGATTGTTTGTTTTTTCGGCAGTGCTGGTCGTCTGTTCCGTTTCCATATTCTTGAATGTCCGTTTGGCTGAACGTATGCAGCAGTTGCAGGACAACGATATGAAATACCGCTATTTGCTGATGCAAGGACAGGCAGACGGGGAAACTTTTGATATGCTGGAAAACAAGTTCAAGTGGCAACGGGATAACGGTTTTATCCGAAGTTTGACCGATTCAGTGATGGATTTTGAATATCGCATCCAAAAGCAGGCGGAAGCACTGGAACGTGCAAGGCTGTTGAATGAGCAAGCCGAACAGCTAAAGAAAGAAGCCGATAAGTTGGGTAAGCCATAAACGGGGAAAGTCGGAACAGATGAAGTACATTCACCGTTCCGGCTTTTCAGATTCACTTCTTTTTCTTCGTACAGTGTTCTTTCTCGAACTGGCGTAGCGTGGTGACGCTGAACCGTTCTTTAATAAACTCCCGGACATCGGAAGCCTTGTAATACACTTTTCCGCTGATAGTGAAGTAAGGCAGCGCACCGATAGCCCGGTAGCGTTGCAGAGTTTTGATACTTACTTTGAATAATAAACACAAGTCTTGATTATCCAATAGGTTGTCATCTTCGGGTAGTACCTTGTCCGCATTGCGTAGTACCCGTACATCCTTGCAGAGTTCTTCCAGCTTGGCGTACAGCTTCTGCATCCATACGCTGAAATCGTCATTGTCTATATACATGATTGCTTCATTTTTCTGATTATACATTCTTGTCTGTCAATCAATTGATGAAGCAAAGTTCAGAAAATAGGCGCAAAGAAATTACGGGGGAACTAATGGAATCCCCTATAAATAAATCATAAGTCACTGATTATCTATATCCTTTCTTGTCATGTTCCTTTTTGATAAGTTCTACCAATCCATTAAGAAACCCGGTCAGTTTGCCCGGCTTTCGTTTTATCACGTCCTCATGTTTTTGGTAACAGTCGCCTATCTTGATGTTGAACAGCCATTCAAAGGCTTTCGCCAAGTCCACCAAGTAGGCGGGCTTGCCGTTCTGATACACGATGTTTTTGGAGAGGAACAGACCGCTTACCATTTCCATGATGTTGATAAGGGTTGTCTTGTCTGCGAGATAGAGAGGGGAAAGGGGCTGTTTGTTGATACGTTGCTGTAGCTGTTCCGGGTATTTGATGCGCCACTCGATAAGGCGTATTTCAGTGTTCAAAAGTCCTATCGCTTCATCAATTAGATGCAGATGGGGCATTTTTTTCTTGCTCAAACCGTACACGATACGATTTAAGACGGTGCAAACCAAAGGAAAAATAACGTAGTAAAACGTTGTAATCCTGCTCATTGATACTAAAATTGGCTACATGGGTCGCCAATTCTTCGATAGCTTCTGCAAATTCAGATGCAGACACTTTACGTTGTGAGCATTCCGACAATAAGCGGAAAAATCTTTGGTCGAATATTTTTTTCATTGAGTCGATTAAAAATACTATTTGACAGCAATCAAATAGAAATGTTATTGATAATATTTTTAACTTCATATTTTAAAGAATCTGGTCTTATTATAGTTGCACTATCTGCAAAAGACAGATACCAATGTGCAAACTTACTGATTGAAAATGTTAGAAAATGAAGTTCAAACATATCCCCTATCTCTTTCTCAGATGTTAATCCGTAATAATATTTATCATCATTCATTATGGAGGTTTTATTCTTTTCTATTCTTATAACGATTTCATGTAATTTTTCTTTATCATAAAACTCGCGTATGAATTTTTCCAAAGGAGGATGCTCCCGTGATTGTAATTCATTAAGAATGTGCATTTTTTGAATTCTATCTATCCGAAATGTAAGATAGATTTCTTTGGGAAGATAAAAGCCTATTAGATACCAGTTAGTTCTCGAAAAGAAAATTCCAACAGCTTCAATCTTTCGTTCTGAAACACTTAACGCATTACTTCCCAAATAAGATATTTCAATAATTCTTTTTTGGTATATACTTTGTAAAATAAGTAAAAGAATATCAGGTTTATAGGTAGATGATTTATAAGTATCCAATACAGACATGCACTTTTCCATTGTTTCTAACATATTTTTGTCTGCAAAACGCATGACAGACCTAATCTTTTCTATTCCAGACTTATAATGTTCGTTGCTATTTGAATCAGTTAGTTCATGTACTAATTTCTCTGCAATCAAAAAGGACAAAGCCTCTTTTTGAGTAAACATTAGAGGAGATAATTTGAATCCTTCTGCAAGTGAATAACCAATACCGGGATTTCCTATGATAGGAATGCCTGCCTCTTCCAATGTTCTTATATCTCGATATACGGTGCGAATGCTTATATTAAAACGTTCTGAAATTTGCTGTGCTTTCACTAACGAGTGCGATTGTAACTGAATCAATATAGCAGAAATACGGTCTATTCTATTCATTTTGCATCTTTAATTTGAATATTTGAATCTTCAATAATAACAGCTTGTTTATTACTTATAGGAATAAGCTGCAACTTCTCATTATATAGTTGAACTATCTTTTCACCTTTTTTCTTGAATGGAAAATTTCCATAATGGGGAATCGTATAAAAATCGACCAAATCTAAAGAAGTACAGTCTTTCAATTCAGGAGCCTTTTCTATTGGATCAAAATTCACACTTCTCATATATTCTGCATCGGGAGAGGCTATTATTGCTCCGGCAGATTCCCCAATATACAGTTTACCCAATTTCACTTGTTTAGATATAATTTTATCAACACCTTTTCTTTTTAACTCTTGCAAAAGGAAAAATGTATTTCCACCTGTTATGTAGATATAATCGCATTTATGTAATATAGAAGATATTTCCTCTTTGGGCAGTTGGGTAATCTCGACTTCTTCAACAATCATTCCTGCTTCTTCTAAAGCCTTTTTCCCCTTTTTTACATAGAATCGTATTGGTTCTGTAAGGCTTGCAGTTGGTATAAAAGCTATAATTTTCCCTTGCAAATCTTCTTTGGCACAATCGACAAATAGATTAGCAACATCAGCAAATGATGAGCATAAAAATAATCTTTTCATATTCTATAATATTAAGTTGAATACTTTTTGATACAAAGATAGCGTCTTCTATGACAGCCCTATGTCAGTAAGTCTAAATATTGAAGAGTTTTTTTCATCAAAACAATCCATTATTGAAATTTACCCTATTTGTAATGTGGCTGCGTTCCCTTATGAAAAGAAGAAATAATTTTGTTCCCTTTATGAAAAACAAGTGCTACACAACCTGCCGGGATAGAACGTTGAAAGCCTTGCTTTACATCATCTATCCTTAAAAACCAATATTGCTTTATATAAGGAGCGAGCAATTTGGTAGGTTGTATTACTTGAATTTTCTCCATTCTGTTTTAATTATCAAACAAAAGTAAGATTTCTTAGATAGATATTAGGTGTAAAAAAGGGACATTCTAATTAAAACATCCAAATATCTGTTGCCTAAATCATTCAAAGTTCTCTGCATTGGAAGATATGTCATAGATAAGTTGAAAAAGTTATTATAAACACAAGTTTAGTTTGTGTTTTTGTCTATATATCCAAAACGGACTAAACTAATTTCTATTGACAGCAAATTATATATGCTGGCGAAAAGAAAAACAGTATTCTTCTTTTCGCCAGTTTTGCTTTTATGGTTAGAGAGCTTTTGTTACCTTTGCACATGAAGCCCACCGCAAAGCGATTTCTTCGTTTTTTTGTTACTATTTTGTTACCCACTATTAGTAATAGGTGGGCTTTTGCTTTGATAATCAGAGTTATATTATGCTGTATGTATAATATGTGGCAAAACATAATCAATTCTTGGCAGTTGTGGAAGAGGAGAAAGAAAGAGATGAAATATTAAATATAATGTGTTTATACTTAGTTCTTTATCTTTGTAGTGTATGATTTCCTTTATTTTCCTTGTCTTCTTATTTAGTTTAATATAAATGCGTTTGTTTTGTTACTTGCATTCATTGGAGTAACAAAACAGATAGCTATATTTGTATAGGTAACATACTCCAAAACAAATTCTGCAAGTATAAAGGAAACTCAGAAATTGAGCCATAGTTTGAAAGCGGTTACTTTTTCTTCACTGATAGTTACCAGTGTTTTATGCCGAGGCTTGACGGTAACGGATATTTTGCCATTGAAATAGGGTTCTATGTGGGCAATGGAATGAATGCCCACTATCATTTGCCGGTTGGCACGGAAGAATTGGTCGGGATCGAGTTGCTCGATAAGTTTGTTCAGTGAAAGATCGATGGTGTATTCCTGGGCAGTATGGGTAACAGCGAAGGTGATCTTATTCTCGCTATAGAAATAAGCGATGTCGTCTACGGACAATGGCCGGTAACGATCTGCCCCTGCAATGAGGAAACGAGTGCGATAGCGTTTGACCGGTGCTTGCAGACTTTCAAGGAGGTTTTCAAGATAGTCGGCAGGCCGGGGAGAACACGAACCTCCAATCAGCGTTTCGTATTTTACGATAGCTTCCAACAAGCGGGATTCATCCACAGGCTTAAGTATGTAATCGATGCTGTTGACATTGAAAGCTCTGACAGCATACTCATCGTAAGCGGTAGTGAAGATAATAATCGACGTAGGACGTGCCTGTGACAGAAAATCGAAAGAATTTCCATCGGATAGTTGGATGTCCAGGAAAATAAGTTCCGGATGAGGGTTCGAATTGAACCAATGTACGGAGTCTTCTATATTCCCGGGAAGTGTGGTGATGTTCCATTGCGGACGCAGACGTCGCAACGTGGAGGCAAGCAGACGGGCAGCAGGGAATTCGTCTTCGATGATAACGGCTCGTAGAGCGGCATTCGAAGCGGTGGAATCAATAGTTGGCTTCATAATGACAATGGTACTTTTACGGTAAATATTTCAGGATTGCTATCGATAACAATATCTTTCCCCAGCATCAGTTTATACCGATTTGAAAGATTTTTTAGTCCGACACCCGAAGGAATATTGCTCTTCTTGGGGCGAACCGGATTGCTTATGACAAGATAGCCCGGTTCTGTATAAATATTGATTTGCATCGGTTTTCCCATCGATATGGAATTATGTTTGATGACGTTCTCCACCAGCAATTGCAGTGTAAGCGGTGGTAGCAGGCACTCTTGGTATTCGGGAGCCAGTTCCTGACGACAAGTGATGCAACATCCCAAGCGTACTTCATGCAGGAAAAGATAGGCTTGCAGGAAAGCCAGTTCATCGGATAGGGGCACCAGTGATTTGTCCTGGCACTGCAGTACGTAGCGGTAGACATCGGAAAGCTTGCGTGTGAACCGTGCCGCATTTACCGGGTTATACTCTATTTCTGCGATCAACGTATTGAGGCTGTTGAATAAGAAATGTGGATTGAGCTGATTTTGCAAAGCGATGTAATGCGCGGCATCGTTTTCTTTCTGGAGCTTTGCCGCTTGCATTTGCAGATGTAACGTCCTTTTCATGGAGCGATTGGCAAGCAGCAGTCCGAGAATAACCAATTCTACGAGCCAGACCAGAGTAAGAATCCGTCCGCCTCCGTTCGGAAAGGTGAAAGGATGTGCGGCTCCTACCAAGAGTTTGGCGGAAACCAGCAAGCTATAGTTTACCAACAGGAAAAGGAGCATCACACTGGTGTAAACGATAAGAATCTTCCAACGGTTACGGATGTGCAGTGCATATTGCCTGTCTACCCATGAACTGATACGCAAAGTGCAATAGCCCAGTAGGTTGAAAGCAATCAGGCAAAAGATCAAAGCACCCAGTGAAGAAACGGTGTCTGACACCCGTTCGGAGAGTTGGGAATGATTTACCAACAACAGAAACGAAAATATTCCCAACCCAGAGAACAGTATTGTATAAAGTAGAGATTCTTTCAACCGGAAGTTCATATCATAAAGATGCTTTTGGGACAAAGTTACTTTTTTTATCGGAGTGCTGCAAATAACGGGACTATCTACTTGCCATATTATATCGGTTTGTTGCTTTCAGGAGCGCCGAATATTGGATTTGTGCAGCAGCGCGTGCCTGCACATAATTTACTTGTGACGTTTGCCTGTACGTCTGCGCATCAATCACTTCGACGATGGAAATACGTCCTTCCGTATATCTTTCCAAAGCTTTCTGTTCGTTCTCTTTTGCCTTTTCAAGAGAGCTTTCGCTGAGCCGGACACGTTCCAATGCTTGTATCAGCGAGACACGTGCGGTTTGCACTTCAAGTCGGATGTCATCTTGTACGCGGTTGAGGTTATCGTTTGCCATGCCGATACGAAGCTTTGAGGCACGTTTCTCGTTGCGCCGTTTTCCCCATTCAAAAAGAGGGACGGACAGTTTGGCGTAGACAGCATAATTGGGATCGAGATCCGATTTGAAATTATATCCCGGTGAGGAATAACTGCCGTCCAGACCGACATAGAATTTCGGCTTGAAACGTGCATCGTTCAGCTTTAACGAGCTTTCGGCAATACGTATCTGATCATGTGCCATGCGGAGTTCAGGACGGAAGCTTCCATCCGCAGCCAGCAATGAATCCGATGCCCATTTTACCTGCGGGATGGTTGTGTCTGTTTCCGTAGGCGCTTCCAATGCCACTCCGATAAGCGAGTTTAATGCCATACGCCCCGTCTCAAAACTATTTTGTGCTTGCAATAACTGGTAATCAGCATCGTTGAGGCGTACCTCCGCCATGAGTAAATCTTGTGGGTCTGCCAGCCCGGCATCCACACGCTCGCGGATGGTTTGTGCCAGCGAGGCGACCGATTCGCGGAAATCAGCGGTTACTCCAACGATTTCTTTCCGTGCTACGGTATTCCAATATTGAATATCTGTCTGATAACAAACAGAAGAACGAAGCACATCAGCTTGTCCGTTGGCAAGTGATTGGCGGTGGCGTGCCAAACGGATGGACTCGAGCAGTTGTCCTCCGGTGTAAACCGGTTGCAGTAGGGTAAGCGATGCCCCGTACTTTAGGTCACGGCCCTGGAAGGTGAGGGGAGCCGACATGGAAGGCAAGTCGATATTGAGTTCCATCGGATTGCCTGTGTATTGGAAATTGGCATCGGCAGAGAGTTTCGGTTTCAGGTCGGCACGTGCGGAACGTTCCACCTCCATACTGGCGGCAATATTCTTTTCCGCAGCGTGCAGGTCATGGCTATAGTCGAGAGCCATCGCTCTGTATTGTTCGAGCAGTTGGCTCTGCCCCTGTACGTACAGGGAGCAGAGAAGTATGAGGTTGAATAGGATAAATTTCTTCATATCGGTATAATTATAACTCTTTCCTATCTCCGCGGGAGAGGGGCTGAGTTTGGTTTTACTTTATAAAACAGAGCGTAGAGTGCTGGCGTTACGAACAGCGTAAGCAGCGTGGCAAAGGTCAATCCGAAGATGATTGTTGCCGCCATTCCTTGGAAAGCGATGTCCCATAGCAACGGGATCATTCCGAAGATGGTGGTCGTTGCCGCCATCAGTACCGGGCGCGTACGGCTCACGGTAGCTTCGATGATGGATTCGTAAACGGGCATTCCGCTACGTTTCAGGGCATTGATCTCGTCAATCAGCACAATCACATTCTTGATGATCATTCCCAATAATCCCAACCATCCGGCTATCGGGAAGAATCCGAAATCGAATCCTGTCAGCAACATTCCTATTGCCACACCGATAAGCGACAAGGGTAACACACAAAGTATGATCACCGGTTGGCGGAAATTACCGAATAAAGCCACCAATATTACCACTAACAATAAGAATGCGAGCGGAAAGAACTTGGCAATCGCCTGTAAGGCTTCCCCTTGATCCTTATATTGGGAATCCCAAAAGAAGGTATATCCTTCGGGCAATTGGATGGCCTCTATTTCTTTGCGGATTTCTCCATGTACCTCTGCCATCGTATGTCCCGGGCGGACACCACACATGGCTGCCATTGACAATTGTCGGTTGTAGGTTCGTATCTGCGGATATTCCCAAGTTGTTTCGATCTCTTTTGTGACTTGTGACAAGGGTGCGGAACGGTCTCCGTTCCAAACGGCAAAATCACCTAGCGATTCGGCATCCTGTACGTTTGCCCCTGAAGATTTCAGCAGTACGGGGACTTGTTTTTCCCGGTCACGGTAGATGCCCACGGGAAGTCCGTCATTGATGGATTTTACCGACTCCATCATCGCTGACTTCGTGATGCCCAGAGCGCCTGCTTTCACCGGATCGTATACCGGACGTATCATCAATGCCATATTGCCCCATTCGTTTCGTGCATGGTCTACTTTCGGATTGTTTCGCATCACTTCCAGTGCCAGCCCGGTCAGTGAATCGAGTACTGCAGCATCAGGTCCTAGAAAACGGGCTTCGATGACAGCCTCCGTTAGCGGACTTAACTCGAATTTGTTTACTTTGATAAACGGTTCGGGAAATTGTGCCGGTATCTCTTCCTGTAGTTCGGCATGGAGTTTTCGGGATAATTTAGAAGTCTCGCATTTCACCAGGATTTGTGCGTAGTTCGATTGGGGGCCGAAAGCAACATTCGACAGGTAATAACGTGGTGGAGTCCGTCCTACGAAGGTTGATACTGTTTCCGTTTCTTCCTTCTTTTCTATATAATCGGATATTTCTGTAGCTATGCGTTCAGTCTCCTCAATGCGTGTACCTTCGGGTAACCACATATCGACAGTGAAATATTGCTTATCGAGTGCGGGTACGAACACTTTCGGAATGTACCGGAAACTTACAGCCGAGGCAACGAGTAATACGACGAGGCAGCTTATCGTGACAGACTTGTGCCGGATGACGAATCGCAACGATTGCCGGAAACGGTCGTATACTTTACCTGAGAACAATTCGCCTTTTAATTCCTCCGGACGAGGACGACGTACGAATTCTTGTATGAAAAAAGGAGTTTGGGTCAATGCGAACACCCAACTGAACATGAGCGAAACACCGATGACCACCACCAGTGACGATAACAGTTCCCCTGTGATATGCGGTGAATAATAGATAGGCAGGAATGTCAAGATCGCTATAAACGTTGCCGCCAGAAGCGGTAAGGCGGTAGCCCCACAAGCCTTAAGTATCGCCACCCGTTTGCGCATTCCTCGCTGCATGTTCACCAAAGCAGAATCGGAAACTACGATGGCATTGTCTACCAGCATACCCATAGCAATAATAATGGCCGCCAGCGACATTCGTTGAAGTGCTATGCCTTGAGCATACATTACGATCAAAGTGGCAAAGATGGAGAATATCAATCCGCTGCCTACCAGTATTCCGTTTTTAAAGCCGATGAAGAACAGCAGGATAGCGACCACCGTAACTACGGAGATTATCAGATTCAGTATGAATCCCTGGTTTGCCACGTCCGATTCATATCCTTGGTCGTAAATAGATACCAGTTCAAATCCTTCAGGCATCGTCTCCCTGAATGAATCGATCTTTTCTTTTACCAGTGCGGCCATATCCACCACATTCCCCGTAGGAACGGTGGAAATAGCGATTCCGATGCCAGGTTCTCCGTCTATTTTCATCAGGTTGCTTGCCGGAGTTTGGTAACTCTCCCGGATGTCCGCGATATCCGCCAAGCGAAAATGCTCCCCGGTTCGGGAAACGATGGTGAGATTACGGATATCATCCAAAGAGTAAAAATTTCCGGTGGACTCGATACGGATACGATTCGCGCTGGTTTCAATGCCGCCTGCATCCGTCACTTTGTTCTGTGCATTAAAAGCGCGGGAGATGTCGGCTGTCGTGATATTGCTTTGCGACATCATCGAAGGATTGACCGTGATATCGATTGTCGGTGTCTGTACACCATATATTTCGATCTTCGCCACGTCCTTCACTTTGAGCAATTCATTCTTTATCAATTTGGCCTGCTCTTCCAATTGCCGGTTAGTATATCCGCTACCTGTCAGTCCGTAGAACACCCCGAGTACGTCACCGAAATCATCGTTGACGATGGAAGTTCCCGCGCCTGCGGGAAGTTTTCCTTGGACATCGTTTACCTTTCGGCGCAGTTTGTCCCAAAGTTGTTGCATATCTTCGGCTCGGATCTCTTTCTTCACGTAAACGGTGATCTTAGAGAGTCCTGCACGGTTTTCGGTTTTCAAATAATATAATTCACCGAGTGACTGAATGGCCTCTTCGAGTACGTCCGTCACCTGTGTCTGCACTTCCGAAGGTGATGCTCCGGGATAGGGAGTCAACACCAAAGCCTGTTTGATTGTAAAAGGGGCATCTTCCAATTTTCCCATTTTGATGTAGGAAAACAGTCCCCCCGCCAGTATCAGTACTAATAGTAGAATCGTAACCGGCTTTTTCTGCAAGAAATATTTGACTAGTTTCATCTTTTAGCTATCGCAGGTTCATTTATTCTATTCGTTTTTGTCTCCACGCTTGTCCCTTCCGAAAGGAAACGTAATCCGCTGACAGCTACTGTCTCTCCTGCTTTCAGACCTTCGGAGACGGAGGCTTTTCCGTTGGGAAGCAATTCATTCAAGGTGATGATTCTTCGGTTTACTTTCTTTGTTTCCTGATCTACCACCCAAACGTAGTTGCCTATGGAAGGGCGGTGGCAGAGCGCTGTTTGCGGAATGACAACTTGGTTCCTTTGTTGGCTTGGATCTGTCTGAAGGAGAATTTTACCGGACATGCCTGCCAATAGTTGTCCGTCCTTATTCGGAAGCAACGCTGTCAGCAGATAAGAAAGGTTGTTCCGTGTCGTATTGCGGGAGATTTCCTCCACTTGTGCCTTGTAAGTAGTGTCAGTCCGGGCATCAAAAGATAGCTCTACCTCTTTGGGCTGAAATGATTGGAAGGCAATTTCCTGCGGCACGTAGGCTTCTATCTTTAACCGGTCGATATCAATGAATGAGATGACGGGTTGGGTAGCTTTCACGTCTTGGAATTTTTCGATGAAGACTTCCCCCACGTAACCGTTGAAAGGAGCAATGAGTCGTGTGTCTGCCAGTTCGTTTACTGCTGTTTCAAAAGCTGTTTTGGCGGACACGTAGTCTGCTTGCGCTTTTTCGTAAACGCTTGCGGCCAAATTATTTTTCTCATAAAGAGCCTTTACTCGCTCATACTCGGCCTTCGCCTGTTGGTAAACAGCTTCCGTGCGTTCTTTGCGGATACGGAAATCACGCGGATCTATTTCTGCGATCACTTCACCTTGGCGGTAGTAATTGCCCGCATATACATCGAAATGGTATATGGGACCTCCCACGCGGAAGGAAAGTTCGGACGAGCGGAACGGTTTTGCAATGAACGAAAACTCTTTTAGCCCTTCTTCCGTTTGAGATGTGACTTGGGATGTGTAGACGATGGGAACCGGAGTGGTTTCCTTATTTCCTGTGTTTTTGCAGGAAGAGAATAAAGAAATCATAATAATAGCCATTAATGCAGGCGTTGCGAATGTTTTCATTATCTGTTGTTCTTTTAGTTATTTAGCTCAAAGATAGGTAGTGTGGTTTTGTACTTCAGGGAGTTATTTCCTGAAACCGGAAAATTGGAGGATGAAACCGGATATCTTTGTTTATGATTGGCTCCGTGTGTATGCGAGAGGATGTATCTTCATAAAAGAGCCGAGCTTGAAATGGAAAAGCGGAAACAGAATCTAAGAGGTTGAATATGTAAAGTCCTGATATTGGAAATCCTTAACGGTAACGAAAAAGAACGAACAAATGCTATACACGAAAGGTGATGCAATCTGTTCGTTCTTAGTGGGCTAAACCGTTAAACTGCTAAGACGTTTTGTTTCTGCAATCCACTCCAGGCATTTCGGAAACAAAACGGTAATTATGTTGATATTCTAAATTAAATCTATATCTTTTATAGGCAATCCGGTACATTGGGAGATGATTGCGGCTGAAATGCCTTGCTTTTTCATGTTGGAGGCAATAAGGAGTTGCTCTTCAGCTTTTCCCTTTTCCATCCCCTTTTCCATCCCTTTTCTTTCCGCACTATTGTATAGCGTTTTCTCTACACTGATAATGTCCCAGAATTTTTCATATCCCAGCAATTGTGCTTCGGTAAAAGCTGACTCTTCCAAAGCGCTTACTGCTTTCTTTACTTCCGGATTGTCCAGCAACTCTTTGGGTATTTCGCGGGTACGTTCATTGATTTCCGTCAGATACCTTAACCAAAGAACCTGCATCTTTTTCTCGGAATAGCTGTGCGGGCTGAATTTAGGTAACTCTACGAATATCAGTTGTAGGCCGTCTATCACTTTGTCCGAATTCTCCACATGGATCATCTGATAGTGGTGATAATATCCTTCCAATTCAGGCTCAAAAATCTCATTGACCAGATTTAGGGAATATACCGGCTGTAATAATTCATACTGCTCCCCAGCGTTTATCTGACGCACATACGCTTTGGAAGCATTGAATAAGACACGCTGCTTGAACTCGGGCGACCAGATCATTTGCATCTCTACGATAAACTGCCGCCCTTTTTTGTCTTTGCAGCGGACATCGACAATGCTGTTCTTACGTAAGGGATTCTCCGGAACCATTTCAGCGGCAAGGTATTCAATATCTGTTATTTCCTCTTCAGGAGCAAGCGGAAGCAAGGCGTTCAATAAACTCATTACCAAGTCGGGATGTTCACCGAATACACGTTTGAAGGTCAGGTCTGCCTTAGGATCTAAGTATTTCATAATCAATTGCTGTTTAAACTGAAACAAAGATACGCATTATTTACGATAACGGTTGCAGAAGCTACGTGATTTTTAGAGAAAACTATAAACCGTTACATTCTTTGTTTGTCGTGTCGTTAGTGGTATCTAAGCATGTGTCTTTTTGACAGATTGCTATTCCCGTTTACCGTGAGTAGCGATTTTCCGGTCGATGGTAGGAAGAATCATAAGAAACGGATTGTAGGGCAATCTCGATTTTTCATTTCGTCAGTAAAACGAAGGAATAAGCTGCGCGGAGGGAGGTATATTCTCCCGCTCTTCTCGAATGGTAAATATAATGGGATTTTGGCTTCGTTTCGTCAAAAAGAAAAGCTTCGTCGGAAGAGAGGAAATAGAGAGAAAAAGTAGAAAAAAGACTGTCTTCCGAAGGAATTTGGCCTTGATTTAATGAAAAAGGTTACTCTGTTTGTTGAATATGGTTATTTCATTTGCTGGATATTATTATCTTATCCGCTGGAAATGGTTATTTCATTCGTTGGAAATGGTTGTTCCATCTGTTGGATAAGGCTATTCCATCCGCATTTTAGTATCATTTTACCTCGGAAACAGCCTTTTAGGATGCTATTACGAGTTTTGTCCGAGAGAGACTGGTTACTCATGAAGCAGATTCGGGAACATTATGCTGTATATTCCCCGATTATGCAATGAAAAAGAAAGTTCGGTGTTGCTGTGTTTGCTGTGGCAATTGACCACAGATCGTTAGTCGATTTTCATGCAACAGATACACTATCATATGATAATCACACTACAAAAAGGGTTTTTCGGATACGGACAGCCCCACATTCATCCTATTCATCACTAACTTTAAATATTCTGCCAACTCTTTTGCTGTTCCCATAGTATTTCCTATCTTTGCCTCTTGAAAGCCGAAGAGAAATGCGGCTCGTTGAAACGTTTTTTGCGGCAAGAAAAGTACCAAATTTCATTAAAGCAATAAAACAGAACTTCAATAAATTGTTTTGCACGGACGACGTAGGGTCGGGCGTGTGAACATATTTATTAAGTTCTGTGGGTATTGGTACTACCTCTTGCCGGATAAATATGAACTCAGCGCCCGACTTCTTTTATATACAGAGCTGTATATTCAGGTAGCGGGTGTTCATAAATATTCAAGAGGTATGAACAAACCAAACAAAAGAACATTACGCTGCGTTATCAGGGGAATGCGTAAATTCTGCACCCCGTCAGCAGGAAGGAGAGTCTATGGCTAACTGGATGAGTCTGAAACTCTTGTCGGAAAAACACGGTATTGCCGAATCTACTCTCCGGGGATGGAAATGCATGGGCTACATTGTTTCATCGACCATTGACAACACTGTGATGCTGGACGAAGACACTGTGATCCGCTTATTGAATGCCCACCGAACAAAAGAGTTGAGCGACGAGTACTTGGACAAACTCATCAAAGAAAAGGACTGGGAACGCGAAGTAATTCTCAGCGACTATGACGATATGCTATTCCTACTGAAAACACACAAACTGTATCAGCCATTATTCACCATCCTTATAAAAGAGTTGGGCGCACTCATTACTGACGATCGCCAACGGGAAATTTTTCTTGCCATCTCTTTAGGCGAACCTATCACGAGGGTAGCCGTACGCTACCAGATGACGCACGCACAGGCCATGTCGATATATAGCTCCACTCTTCGACGCTTGGGTGAGAATCCGGGACGAATCTCCTCTTACCGTAAACAGCTTATGAAGCTCCGGTTCAGCAAGTACGATGCGGCCGATCCCACGAAAACACCCCTGTCCGAGCTTTTCGAGACGCATGCTTACTGTGTTTTGCATACGGAAATGGGTATTACAACGGTACGCGAGCTTCTGCAATATACCGCTCAAAATGGATGGAACAGGTTGAAACGCATCCGGGGCATGGGGAGCATCACTTATAATCACATCGTTAATACATTGTATAACGCCAATTTTATTGTCGTTGAGGCAGACGGAAACATCGTTTTATCCCCGGAGATAGCGGCTTTGCTGATATGAGCGTGAAAGTTGGTTGCTGCAACCTAGTACAGCAGATACTTGTTTCTCATTTCCTTGTACTTCTGCAATTCTCCTTTCCATGCGGCACGGATTTCCGTTTCGCTTTTTCCGGCAAGGATGGCTTTTCGCACCGTATCCGTCCCCATTAGTAGATCGAACCAGCGTGTACGGTCGAAAAAACTAGCTCCTTCCCCCGATTTCCAGTAGAAGCGGAGGAAATATCGCAATGTGAATCCATCCACATTGTTGACTCTCCGAAGATCTTCCCCATAGCAAGCTTGATCCTTGTACATCGGATTCTTATCGAATCCGGGAAGCGATTGTGGAGTGAAAGTGAACGACCCGTATTTCTTGTCCGGTGCGCCTAATACTTGAAAAGGAAACGTTGTTCCTCTGCCTACGCTGATACGGGTTGCTTCAAAAGGGCAGAGAGAGGCATATAGCCGGATCGATTGGTCGTTCGGCAGGTTTGGTGAAGGTTTTACCGGGAGGGAATAAGGTTGCCCGTGTTGCCAACCGGTCATGGGAATTACCGTCAGACGGCAAGCTTCCGGGTTTTTGTTGATCCATCCTTCTCCGTTGACCATACGTGCCAGCTCGCCTATCGTACACCCATGCAGCACGGGGATAGGCAACATTCCCACAAAACTGCGGAAAGCCGGGCGTAATATCGGCCCGTCTATATGGTCGCAGGGATTGGGGCGATCCAGAATGACCAGTTCTTTTCCATTGTCTGCACAGGCTTCCATAACGTAATACATCGTACTGATATAGGTGTAGAATCTCGCTCCTACATCTTGTATGTCGAATACCAGGATGTCGATGTCCTGCATTTGTCCTACGGTAGGTTTCTTATTATTCCCATAGAGTGAGATGATCGGTGTTCCCGTACGGGTGTCTTTACTATCCTTCACCGTTTCGCCCGCATCAGCGTTTCCCCGGAAGCCATGCTCGGGAGCGAACACTTTGACTACATTGATGTTTAGTTGTAACAGGGTGTCCAGCAGGCAGGTTTGTTCATCACCAACGATGGAGGTATGGTTGATGACCAGTCCCACTCTTTTTCCTTTTAGCAAGGGGAGATACTCTTCCGTGCGTTCGGCTCCGGTAGTAACTGCACCTTCTGCCCATGCAGAAACGATGGTGACGAACAAGCAGACAAGAATGAAAGTTATTTTGCGATACATCTCGGTATTTTTTAGTAATATTGCACAAAAATATCCAATTGTATTGATTATTACAAGTTATAGCAGATGAAGTTATGAGACCACTCGATTTAATTGATAAATATTACCCACAGGAGAACGAATTGAAAAAGATTCTGCTAGCCCATAGCCGGTCGGTGGCTGATAAAGCTTTAGAGATAGCCCGTAAGCATCCGGAGTTAAATCTGGATGAGGTTTTCCTCCATGAAGGCGGTATGCTGCATGATATCGGTATATTCCTGACCGACGCTGCTCCCATCTTTTGCTTTGGAACAGCACCTTATATTGCACACGGTTATTTGGGTGCCGAACTGGTTCGGGAGGCCGGTTTCCCCCGTCATGCGCTTGTATGCGAAAGGCACACCGGAGCCGGTTTGTCACTGGACGAGATACTCCGGCAGCAGTTGCCGGTTCCCCATCGTGACATGTTGCCGGTCAGTCTGGAAGAACAGGTAATATGTTTTGCCGATAAGTTTTTTTCCAAGACGCACCTTGAAAAGGAGAAGACGGTAGACGGTGCCCGCAAGAGTATTGCCAAATATGGTGAAGAAGGTCTAACGCGTTTTAATCATTGGTGTGACCTGTTTTTATAGCACTAAAAAATAATTAAAAAGGGAGTTTCCAGTGTATAATTGATGAAGATTGTGTACTTTTGCCCCTTCAAGCGTAAACGTTTAGTGAATGACGCCATTGAAAGCAAATACATTAATATCAATCATACTACTGTTCATCTTACTGATGTTTTCCGACGATGCCATGTCACAGCGCCGCCGGGACAGGGAAGCCGGCAGGGAAGATATGAATCCTCCTAAGCCTATGGTTTCAGACTCTTTGAAATCCGATTCAGTAAGAACCGACTCGCTGGTAATAAGCCGCCCGAAGAAAAAACAGCCACTTGATTCTCCTGTTGTCTACGAAGCTAATGACTCCATCGTTTTTGAGGAGGGTGGTTTTGCCCATCTGTATGGAGATGGAAAGGTGAATTACCAGAAAATAGAACTCGGTGCTGAAATAATTACCATGAATATGGATAGCAGCACGGTTTATGCACGTGGCGTGAAAGATACGTTAGGAGTGGAAAAAGGGAAACCTGTATTCAAGGACGGGGATACTTCTTACGATACGGAAGCCATCCGGTATAATTTCAAGAGTAAGAAGGGAATCATTAACAATGTGGTCAGCCAGCAGGGTGAAGGATATGTGACGGGTAACAATGCCAAAAAAGGAGCGGATGACGAGCTTTTCATGCAGAACGGGCGTTATACGACCTGTGACCATCATGACCATCCCCACTTTTATCTTCAATTGACGAAAGCCAAGGTACGCCCTAAAAAGAATGTGGTTACGGGACCCGCCTATCTGGTGGTGGAAGACGTACCGTTGCCATTGGCAGTGCCGTTTTTCTTCTTTCCTTTTTCAAGCAGTTATTCTTCCGGTTTTATCATGCCGTCTTATATGGACGACTCGGCACGTGGATTCGGCTTGTCGGATGGTGGATACTATTTTGCCATCAGTGATATGATGGATTTGAGACTGACCGGAGACATCTTTACCAAAGGATCATGGCGGTTGGGAGTGGAGACGAATTATAATAAACGATATAAATTCTCCGGTTCGTTGATGGCAGATTATCAGGTGACCAAACAAGGAGATAAGAACATGCCGGACTATACTGTTGCCAAAGACTTCAAAATTGTTTGGAATCATCGTCAAGATCCCAAGGCGAATCCTAACTCTACGTTTTCTGCCAGCGTAAACCTGTCAACCAGTAGTTACGAACGTTCTAATCTTAATAACCTTTACAATTCTCAGCTATTGACGCAAAATATGAAATCGTCAAGTATCAGTTATTCCCGCACATTTCCGGGAATAGGGCTGACACTCTCGGGTACTACCAATATTTCGCAGAACATGAAGGACTCTTCAATAGCTGTCACTCTGCCCGACCTTAATATTTCACTGACACGTCGATTTCCTTTCAAGCGTAAGAAAGCTACCGGGGCAGAAAGATGGTATGAAAAGATTTCTATCCAATATACCGGCCATTTGACAAACACGATACAGACAAAAGACAATCTGCTGTTTAAATCTAATCTCGTCAAAGACTGGCAAAATGCAATGCAGCATTTAATTCCTATTAGTGCGACTTTCAGCCTTTTCAAATACTTCAATCTGACTCCGACCTTCAACTACACTGAACGGTGGTATACAAAGAAGATCGAAAGAGAATATGATGATGATAAAGGGCGGTGGAATCCCACGGATACGATTTATGGATTTCATCGTGTAGCCAATTATAGCATGTCTCTTGGGTTGAGTACAAAACTCTATGGTATGTACAAACCTCTTTTTATGAAGAAAAAGGAAATTCAGATTCGTCATGTCGTTACTCCGCAGATTAGCATCAGTGGGGCACCGGGCTTTTCGAAGTATTGGGAACAGCATGAGGATCGGAATGGAAACATGCAGTATTATTCTCCTTATACGGAGCAGAAGTTCGGTTCGGCTCCCCGCCTTAAGCAGGGGATAGTAAGCTTCGACCTGTCGAATAACATTGAGATGAAGTATAAGAACAGGAAGGATTCTCTGAAGAAAATTAGTTTGATAGATGAACTGGGTGCTTCTCTTTCATATGATATGGCAGCCAAGGAAAGGCAGTGGAGCGATTTAGGTTTGCGCCTGCGATTGAAACTGACCAAGAGTTATACCTTTAATATGAATGCCCGGTTTGCCACATATGCTTATACGTTCGACAAGAATGGTAATGTTACGACAGGCAATCGTACTGAATGGTCTTATGGTCGATTCGGACGTTTCTCCGGATGGGGTTCTTCATTTAACTATACTTTCAATAACGACACTTGGAAAAAACTGTTCGGGTCGAAAGATGATGAAGACCAGAAGGGAAATGAGGATGGCCAATCCGGTGATGGGGAGGAGGATGATTCGGTGATTGGAAAGGATTCCGGAAGCAATGAAAAAACAGTAAAGAAGGCTGAAGCTGATGCTGACGGTTATCAGGTGTTTAAGATGCCATGGTCATTGAGTATAAACTATTCGTTTAATATCAGTGAGGATCGTTCTAAACCGATAAATGTGAATTCGATGCGTTATCCATTCTCTTATACGCATAACTTAAATGCTTCCGGTAATGTGAAGTTATCAAATAACTGGCAGGTTACTTTTAACACGGGATATGATTTCCAAGCGAAGGAAATCACTCAGACTTCAATGACTATTACCCGTGATTTGCACTGCTTCAGTATGTCCGCAAGTTTGTCGCCTTTCGGACGTTGGAAATACTACAATTTCAGGATCAGTGCCAATGCAAGCATCCTTCAGGATTTGAAGTGGGAACAGAGAAGCCAGACGCAGAATAATATACAGTGGTATTGATAAGAGATGCTGTCCAGTCTAATGGAGACAGCTGTAAGTCCCTCTCGTTTGTTTATACTATTCTTTGGTAAATAGCCTGTTTTTGGATAATTATATAAGAGATTGAGTAGGAAATGATGGATTATAATATAATATATAAAGATTCTACGAATTATATGGCGCTTAATTTTCCAAAGCCATATAATTCGTAGAATCCCTGTAAAAGCAAATGAGTGGTAGACTTTTAGATCTTCCCTGCTATTTACCAATTAATTTCCGTTTGCCCATGAGCCTTTAGATATTCATTCGTCCTGCTGAAATGCTTGTTTCCGAAGAAGCCGTTGTAGGCAGAAAGGGGAGAAGGATGTGCGGAACTTAACACTAAATGCTTGTTACGATCGATAAAAGCCCCTTTTCGTTGTGCGTAACCACCCCAGAGTATGAATACCAGATTTTCCCGTTCTTCGGCTAAAGCCCGGATGGCTGCGTCGGTAAATTCTTCCCATCCGCGACGTTGATGCGAACCCGCCTGATGTGCGCGTACGGTCAGCGTTGCATTGAGCAACAATACACCTTGCTCTGCCCAACGAGTAAGGTTTCCCGTTGTGGGGGCATCCATGCCCGTATCATCCTTGATCTCCTTGAATATATTGACAAGGGATGGCGGGAAAGGTACTCCATCGTTGACGGAAAAGCACAGGCCGTGTGCTTGCCCCGGGCCGTGGTAAGGGTCTTGTCCGATAATCACAACTTTTACTTTGTCGAAAGGGCAAAGATTGAAAGCATTGAATATCAGCTTTCCCGGAGGATAAATAGCATACTGACTATATTCGTTTCGAACGAACTCGGTTAATGTACGGAAATAGTCTTTTTCAAATTCTTGTTGCAAATGAGCTTTCCAGCTCTCTTCAATTTGTACGTTCATAGTATAATTGTATAAGATAGATGTCTATATAAGATGTATGTCGAGTGCATCACATTCTTTACGCATCTCCTCAGGCCAGATGCTGGCTTGAATTTCTCCGATGTGGGCTTTACGCAAATAGAACATGCAGAGGCGTGATTGTCCGATACCACCACCTATCGAGAGAGGAAGCGTGTCATTCAGCAGGCGTTTATGGAAATAAAGTTCCAGGCGTTGTTCCTGGTTTTCCTCTTTCACTTGACGTAACAATGCCTCCTTATCGACACGGATACCCATGGACGATAATTCGATGGAACGATCTAATACATCGTCCCAAAGCAAAAGATCACCGTTGAGTCCGGGTAAGTCATTGAGTCCTTGCGTCGTATAATCATCGTAGTCCGGTGCCCGTCCGTCATGTTTTTTGCCATCGCTTAGCTTGCAACCGATGCCGATGATAAACACCGCTCGGTATTTCTGGCAAATAGCGTGTTCACGGTCTTTAGGTTCCAAGTCGGGATATATCTGGCGTAATTCTTCTGCATGGATAAAATGCAACTTTTTAGGCAGGCAAGGTTTGATTTGTGGGAACATTTCGTATACCATGTACTCCGTTCGGATCATGGCTGCATAGATGCGATTCACTATTTCTTTCAGGAACTCTACAGTTCGTTCTTCGTTTGTCATGACACGTTCCCAGTCCCATTGATCCACATAGAGAGAGTGTAAATTGCCTAATTCTTCGTCCGAACGGATGGCATTCATGTCCGTATATATGCCATACCCGGGTTCTATGTGATATTCGGCCAGTGTCAGCCTTTTCCATTTAGCGAGCGAGTGTACAACTTCCGCCTGGGCGTCTCCCAGGTCTTTGATAGGGAAGGAAACCGGACGTTCAATACCGTTGAGGTCATCGTTGATACCCATTCCTTTAAGTACAAAAAGTGGGGCGGTGACACGACGCAGACGCAGTTCGGATGATAAATTCATCTGAAAGAACTCTTTAATCTGTTTAATTCCGAGTTCGGTCTGCTTCAAGTCTAACAGAGGTTTGTAATTCTGTGGTTTTATAAGATAACTCATAAGCCTTTAGTTGTATTATTTGTCGGCAAAGATAGGAATAATATTGATATGTGTAATGCATATACTTCGAAATAATGTCAATATGATAAATGTTTCTCTGTTATGGCTTGCAAAATAATACATAGTCCCTTCCATCGACAGAGCTAATATAAACAAAAAAAAGGAAAAGATTTAGGAAAATAGGAAGTTTTTGTCTATTTTTGTCCCCGCTAAAGTAACCCGGCTCTGTAGTTCAACGAATAGAATGTAGGTTTCCGGTACCTAAGATAAGGGTTTGATTCCCTTCGGGGCTACAATAAAAGCGCTGATTCATTTTATTATAAAATGCATTAGCGCTTTTTTCATGACTACCGTGCAAAGCATATTCTGTATCCTGTGTGCATCTCATCCATGCGTTATTTGCCTGCTTATGTTATTCCGGTCGTCTAAATTGATTATATGTTATTTTGAGATTACTTCCTATCGATATTCTGTTCAATGCTTTCGATGAAGCTTTCCCATCCGTTGCAGAGTGCCTGCATCGATGGAAATAATGCATTGGCCCCTTCGTCCAGTAATATTTGGTCATCCAAAGGGCCGGTGTTGACAGCTATGGTAAAGATGCCGGCTGCCACACCTGCTTGTACACCTAAAGGAGCATTTTCTATTACGACTGCTTCGTTGGCTTTCAACCCTCCTTTCTCCAATGCCATCAGATAAGGCTCCGGATCGGGCTTGCCATGTTTTACATCGAAAGCGGTCACCATCAGTTCTTGGTGGAACATTCCCGGGAAATTATGTTCAAGGCGGTCTAACAATGAACGTTGTCCGGAACCGGTAACTACCATCGGTATCAGGCCGGCTGCTTTTATTTTTTGCAATAATTCCCAAGCACCCGGCATAGGTTCAGGTTCAGGGTAACGGTTGAATACTTCACTTTTTTCCCGGTAAATATTTTCTATCTCCTCTTGAGTAGCGTTGCGGCCGAACTGACGTTGGCAGACAATATTAATGGTGCCTGCACCGGTACGTCCTTCATGCAGATATGCTTCTTCACGACTGAGGTTGAGCCCGTGGGCTTGCATCGTTTCATGCCAGGCAGCGGAGTGGTAAGGCATAGAATTGAATAGAACGCCGTCCATGTCGAATAGTACGGCTTTTAAATGTATTTCTTTTTGGAACATCTTCTGTGAATCTATTGATTTTCTAACTGCAAAGTTACGCTTTTTTTGCAAATTCGGATATAATGTGTATTTTTGTAGCGGAAACAAGAGAACTGTGTTACATGAAAAAACTACTTCTTGCATCGCTATTGCCATTGACCTTAGCTTCATGTTCGGACACGGCTGAGAGTCCTGTTATTGAGATAACGGGGTTCTTCATTAATGATAATCCGGTTGATTACAGTCGTGAGATGGAGGTTCTGCCTGTACTAAAAGTGAATGATGAAGTCACCGTTTCGCTGAAATTGGATGGGAACGGAGAAGATCTGAACACTTTTATCGTAAAGGAGGAACAGGAACAGTTATATATCGAAGATTTCCAGTTGCCGGTTCAGGGTGTCTCTTCAGACAAGAACTTTACTAAATTGGAGGAAGGGATTGTCGGATTCGAAAACGGTGTTCGACAAGTGGAAGTGACGGTGAAGGCACGGGTACAATCGGTTACTGATGAAGATGCCATACTTTCGTTTTATCTGTTCTCGAGAGCTGAATGTGATGGTGCCCAGCAAGAAATAGAATTGAAAACGGAAGAGGTGGAAGAGGCTTCTTTCATTGCAATCGGAAGATAGGTCGAGCCGGAATACGGAGCTTTATTTTTGAGTGCATACCGGGTTCTATGTCGATGATGAAGATAGACGGGGGCAATAATCTTTTATTTCAGAGATTGCGAAGGAAATCGTCTATGGATGTCTCACCGGCAATGTCAAGTTTCTTTTTTAGCCGATAACGGCTCATTTTCACGCTGTCAGGCGAAACGGACAGAAGTTGTGCTATTTCCTTGGCTCTCATTCCTATCTTTATATAGGCGCAAAGCCGTAATTCGTTTTCTGTCATGTCTTTCGATAGATGTTTGAGCTTTGTGAAGAAAAGAGGGTGTACCTGTTCAAAGTGAAGCTTGAATTCATTCCACTCTTCATCGAAACTTAAACAGTTTTTAATCAGTGCTTCCACTTCCTTTCTATATTTCTCGATATCGCTTTTTTGTCCATCACAGCTCTCTGTCATTTGGAGTATTTTACTCAGTACAAGGTTCTTGTTGGATAACAGTAAGAGGGAAGTACTGATTTCCCGGTTTCTTGAATCGATCGTTTGAGTGAATTCCTGCTTTTGGAGTTGAGAAAGGTTCTTTTCATGAAGCAGTTTTTCATTCAGTTGCCTGTTCTCCATCTCTTTCAGTTCTTTCTGTTGGAATACGATTTTTTTCTGTTTGATGACAATCAGTAAAGTCAACAGTATGACGAGGATAATTCCGGTTCCCGACAGTATGACAATGGTTGTTTGCTTCTTTTTTATTATATATTCATCTTGTGCCAGTTTGAGCTGGTTCTGATAGTTCGCCAACATATATTTAGCCTCTGTCCGGTTGACGAGAGAGAGTCGCTCATTGTCCAGTAATAAGTTTCGGATAGAATCATATTCGGTAAAATAGTGGAAAGCACTGTCGAATTGGTGCTTTTGCGAAAAAGAGAGGGCGAGTCCCACATAGGTTCCCATCAGTCGATTCGGTATGTTGTGCCGGAGATAATATCTTTTTACCTGTTTCAGGTATTTCTGGCAGGAGTCGGCTTGATTGATACGTAGGTAATAGCCACCTATATTTTGGAGGATTGATATTTTAGCATATTCATTGTTTATAGAATTCGAAAGTTCCAATGCCTTTCGGTAATATTTGAATGACAAATCTTTTTGTTCATTTTGAGCCAGGCACGAACCGAGATTAGTATAGGCTGCTAATTGGAGATAGGTATCATTCGTTGCCTCTATTGCAGGGAGAAGTTCTGTTATGAGGCGGATCGCTTTCTCTTTCTCGCCTAAATAATACGTTGTTGTATAGATGCCCAGTAATGTACTCAGGCATTCTTTCTTTTTTTGCTGTGCCTCATAATAGTTCAATGATTTGCGTGCATAAGTGATAGAGTTATTGTATTCGCCTATTGTCTTGAATAGATTACTGATGGAGTAGTTGATTTTCGCTATGTATTCCTGATTGTTTGCCTTTTCCATAAATTCCAATGCTTTCAGTCCGCAGTTCAAGGCACCGGGATATTCATTGGAGAGGTTTTTGACCATCGATAAGGAAAAATACAGCAGACCGTATTCAAAAGGATGATGGACGCTATCGCAGTGTTGCATGACGGTGCGTATATCTTGTGTTTCCAGTTGTGGAATCTGCTCGGAGATGTACGAAGAAGAAACCTGATGATAAATGACTCGCGAACGAAACTCCGGATCGTTTCCTAAATTTTGCGCAAGAGCTGATAATTCATTTACTAGAGAATCGGTCTTGGTTATGTCTATATTTTGGTTCTCGGTTATTTCAACACAGAGGGAATCAAATCGTTTGATACTGTCTTGATGTGTCTTTTCTTTGCCATAAAGATGTATGGGAAGCAAGAAGAAAATGAAAAAATAGATGTGTATTGTTTTGTAGGTTGTCATAAGTGTTTCCGGATGTCCTTTTTGCAAATATCGTTATTTTCTTCGATTAAATGGCATTATTTTCATGCTTTTACCATTTTCGTTACCTTTTGTATACTAAGAAAATGTTTGTGCTATTCGGTAAATGCGTACTTTTGGCACAAAACCAATATATATTATTATGAAGAAATACTATCTTTATTTGATTGTTTTTGCTTTGATGGTGACATTGGGTAATGTTGGCGCATATGCGCAATTGCAAAGTAAAACCGGAAAACGTGATGCGATGGGGTTAAAATACCCGGGTGCTTCTGATGTGCAAAAGAAAGGTTGGAGAACCCTTTCTTCCACTCATCAACGAAAGCACGCCAGTGCTTCAATGATGAAAATCGATGGCAATAAGGAATTATGGGGATTTCTTATCGTTGATGAAACTGAGGATTATGTGCCGGGTCTGGGGACATTTCCTTTGACGAATCCTACTCAGTTTACCACCCATTACTTTTCAGAAGTAGATGTATCTTCCGGTGCAGGTGTGGATGGGATAATGTATATGCAGCATAAGTCCTTTACTTTTCCTATTTCGTTTGTTTCGGTGGATCTGTTGACCGGTGAAGAAAAAGAGCTAAAGGCCTATGAGAAAAATGATCCTATTTTCATGGATATGACTTATAATTATACTACTGAAACAATGTATGCTGTTGGGTATAATTCTGATGCCGAAGCTACCTTCTTATATACAATAGACTTGAAGACGGGAGATTTCAAAGAAGTATTTGCACTTAGCTATGATTTGATTACATTGGCGGCAGATAATAAAGGCAATATGTTCGGTGTCAGCCAGGATGGGGATTTGTGCCAGATCATGCTAGATGAAAAATATGTGGAATGTGTTGGCTTCACGAATGAGTTTCCCATGTATTTGCAGTCTATGGATTTTGACAAGGAAGATAATACCTTGTATTGGGCGGGCTTTACGGAAGACGGTAACGGCTTCTTGGCAACTATCGACATGGAAAGCGGAGAAGCTACCCGTATTATCGATCCGTTGGGAAATAATGCCGAGATAGTCGCTTTATATGTGCCTACTGCTTCGGTGGAACCGGATGCGCCTGAAGCTGTGAAAGATTTGTTGATTGAGCCGGGTGAAAAGGGTGCCTTGACGGTCAGCTTATCTTGGGTAAACCCGGAATATACCGTTGCAGGTGATGAGTTGACCACTCTTTCTAAAATTGAAATATATAGAGGAGAAGAACTGGTACATACCATCGATAATCCTGTGCCCGGTGCGAAAGCAGATTGGACGGATCAATTGAAACAAAACGGTTATGTGGCTTATAAATTGCTTCCGTTTAATGAAGTCGGAGAGGGAAAAGCAGTAAAAACAGACCAGACATTTGTCGGTCAGGATGTTCCCGTTGCTGTTACAGAACCGTTACTGATAAAAGAAGATGATAAAAATGAGGCACATATCAGCTGGAAAGCACCTACTACAGGGGTCAACGGAGGTTGGTTGGATGTAGCAAGCCTTAAATATGACGTAATTCGTTACCCCGATAAGAAAGAAGTGGCGAAGGATCTGGCAGAGACTTCCTATGTGGATCAGTCTATAAATAAGTTCAGTGCTTATTATTACCAGATCATCCCGAAGACGGTTGGCGGAGAGGGTAAACCGGCAGAAACAAATAAGCTGTTTATCGGTGATGCTTCAATGAGCCTGCCCTACAGTTGTGATTTCAGTACGGAAGATTTACGTAATTTATGGATCATCGAGGATGCAAACGGTGATGGCTATACTTGGGAGTTTGGCAATAATTATAAGGCAACGAAAGATTGGTTCCTCGAATATAACGTTTATAATTATGATGAACCTCCATATATTCAAGCGGACGAGTGGTTCTTCTCTGCTCCGTTTACGTTTGAGGCAGGTAAAAGCTACATATTGAAGTTCCGGGTACGTCTGGGAGGAGATTTGGCACAGGAGAAATTCAGGGCTACTTTATGTACGGATGCCCGCCACGATGCAATGGTGAAGGTCATCGGTGATTATACAGATTTGAATGATCAAGATTTCCAGGAAGTTGCCGCAAGTTTCAAGGTGGATGAAACGGGAGAGTATCATATCGGGTTCCAATGTTATTCCGATCCTGACCAGTGGATGATCCAGATTACGGATATTTCGTTACGGGAATCGTTCGCTAAAGATATGGAAGCTATTGTAATCAAAGGTCTCACGGCTCCTGTGCAGAATGACGCGACTTCATATGAAGTGACGGTACGCAACGAAGGACTTGAAAATGTATCTACTTATCGGGTGGAAGTTGTGGACGAAGACTTGAATGTGTTGGGAGCAAACAATGTAAACCGTGAATTGGCTCCTCAACAAACACTGACGGTGGAAGTAAAGGCTACCATGCCACAGACCGGACAGAAACATTTGAATGGTCGTGTAGTACTTGAAGGAGATGCCAATGCGGGCAATGATGTTTCACCGGCTTTGAGTGTGGAAGTCCTATCCGGAGATCAATTGAGTTGGGAGTATGTAGGCTCGAAGGCTGAAATGTCATTTTCTCCGAACTGTCCGTTTGCCACCGATATGCCATACAGCCGTTCCCAAACATTGTACTTGCCTTCTGATTTGAAATTCTCTGAAGGTACCATAGAGAAGCTGGTTTACTATTATTATATTTCTCCTAATTTCGGAGTGGCGGCACAGGATGTGAAGATTCGCGTATGGTTGGCTAATACGGATATGGATAATCTTAAGGATTCCTATGTACCCGATGAAGAGTTTACGAAAGTATTTGATGGAAGTGTATCGCTGGATCAGCAGAATAATGTGTTGTTAATTGACTTGGATGAGCCATTCAAGTATACAGGAAAGAATCTGTGTGTGTTTGTGGAACGTACCGGTGAGGAATTCACAAAATACAAAGGTAATAATTTCCTTTATACGACAGATGAAGACGTACTTGGAGAGGGACGTACAAGATATTATATCAGTGAAGATGCACCTTATACTTCATCCGTAGAGAGTGGAAACAGTGCCAGAATGCCGAATATTTCTTTGCTAATCAATGGTAAGATTCTCTCTTCCATCCAAACACCGGAAAAGAAGAACCGAATAAGTGTTTACCCGAATCCGGTCGTTGATAGATTGCATATCTCAGGTGAGTTTACCGAGGCGGAATTGTTCTCCATCAACGGAGCTTCCGTAAAAGTCATCGATGAATCCATGTCGGAAGTTGATATGACGGGATTCGCCAAAGGAGTTTATTTCTTGAAGGTGAAGACCGAATCTACGGTTGAAACTCATAAGATTGTAGTGAAATAAGAATTACCGGTAGTAGTACCGGTTCATGCGAATGGAACGTCCGGGCGGAAATAGAAACGTCCGGGCGTTTTTTTGATTCTGCCCGGACGTTCTTGCTATAGCTCTTTTTTTCTTCTTTTACAGTCTTGCTTGTATGGCTTTTGATTCTTCTTCGTATCCAGGTTTGTTCAGCAATGCAAACATGTTCTTTTTGTATGCTTCCACGCCCGGTTGGTTGAATGGATTTACGCCAAGCAGATAGCCGCTGATGCCGCATGCTTTTTCGAAGAAATACATAAGGCCACCGATGTTGTATTCCGTTAGTTCGGGAAGTACAATGCGGATGTTAGGTACGCCACCGTCCACATGAGCCAATTGGGTTCCCAATTCAGCCATCTTGTTCACTTCGTCAACACGCTTACCGGCAAGGAAGTTCAAGCCGTCCAGATTGGCTTCATCTGTAGGTACTTCCAGCTTGTGTTCCACCTTTTCTACGGAGATCACTGTCTCGAAGATGGTGCGTTCGCCTTCCTGAATCCATTGTCCCATGGAGTGCAGGTCGGTAGAGAAGTCAACGGCTGCCGGGAAAATACCTTTGTTGTCTTTACCTTCCGATTCACCGTACAGCTGTTTCCACCATTCGCTTACGTAGTGTAGCTTCGGAGAGAAGTTAACGAGGATTTCGATCTTCTTTCCGTTTTTATAGAGATCGTTACGGGTAGCAGCGTAGATGGCGGCAGGATTTTCGGTGAACGGTACGTGTGCGCCACAAGCTTTCTCCATATCGGCAGCACCGGCAACCAATTTCTCGATGTCGAATCCGGCAACGGCAATTGGCAGCAAACCTACCGGGGTAAGTACGGAGAAACGCCCGCCTACGTTGTCGGGGATGATGAATGATTTATATCCTTCTTTGTCGGCTGTGATACGTGCCGCACCTTTTTTAGGGTCGGTGATGGCAACGATTACCTTTCGTGCCGTTTCTTTGCCGCGTTGGTCTTCGCATTGCTTTTTCAGCAGGCGGAAAGCGAGGGCGGTTTCGGTAGTAGTGCCCGATTTAGAGATATTGATTACACCGAATTTCTTGTCTTTCAGGTATTCCGTCAATTCGAACAGATAGTCTTCACTGATGTTGTGTCCGGCATAGATCATTACCGGGGCTGTCTTTTTGTCTTGCAGCCAGGTGAAGCTGTTTGACAGAGCTTCGATCACGGCACGCGCTCCCAGGTAACTACCACCGATGCCGGCAACGATAACCACTTCACAGTTGTCGCGTAATACCTGAGCGGTCGCTTTCAAGTCGGCCAGATGTTCAGGAGTGATAGACGACGGCAGATGCAGCCATCCCAGAAAATCATTCCCTTTGCCAGTGCCCTGCTCCAATGTTTCCTGTGCAGCTTTTACTTCTGCTGCGTAGGCATCTACAGATTCTTTGGAGATGAATCCGAATGTCTTTTCAATGTTTAATTTGATCATAACTCTATGTCTTTTGCATTTATAGTTTTTTATCTGAATGAATCAGTCAGCAACTTGATCTCGATCATGGGTGAAATGCGTTCGTACAGGATATTGTATACGGCATCGAGTATCGGCATGTTCACATGGTGATGCTTGTTTATCTCTTTGATGCACTTGGTTCCGTAGTATCCTTCAGCTATCATTTCCATTTCTATTTGGGCGCTCTTCACCGAATATCCTTTGCCGATCATGGTGCCGAATGTGCGGTTACGGCTGAAGTTGGAATAGCCCGTCACCAGTAAGTCCCCCAGATAAACAGATTCGTCTACGTTTCGGTTCAATGGATGAACTGTGTCGAGAAAACGGCGCATTTCCTGAATGGCGTTGGAGATGAGTACGGCTTGAAAGTTATCACCGTATTTCAGTCCGCTGCAAATGCCTGCTGCGATGGCGTAGACGTTTTTCAGTACGGAGCTGTATTCGATTCCCGCAACGTCATCGCTGACGGAAGTTTTTATATAGCTGCTTCCCAGGCGGCGGGCAAAGATGCGTGCTTTGTCTTTGTCGGGGCAGGCAAGGGTGAGGTAGGAGAGACGTTCCAGAGCCACTTCTTCTGCGTGGCAGGGACCTGCCAATACAGCGATATTCTCGGGCGGCACGCCATACTCTTTCGTGAAGTACTCCGACACGATAAGATTGTCATCGGGGACGATTCCTTTGATGGCGGTAATGATGAACTTATCCTTAATGCGGGTTTTCAGCTTTTTCAAGTGAGCCTTCAAGTAAGGGGAGGGGGTGACAAAGACAAGTGTATCCGATTCCTTCACAATGTCATTGATGTTCGAACTGAAATTGATGCGTTTCATGTCGAACTTCACGCCCGTGAGGTAAGCCGGATTGTGTCCGAGCCGTTTGAAGTCGGCTATGCGGTCGTCACGGCGCATATACCAGTTGATGGAATCCTCTTGTGAGAGAAACATCTTGGCTATGGCTGTGGCCCAGCTTCCACCGCCCATTATCGCTATCTTACCAGGTAGTTTCATATTACTATAATATATAGTGAAAAGTGAAAAACGAAGAGTGAAGAGTGAAAAGTGGTAGGGTAGTACAGTGCAACCCGTTATTCACTTTTCACTCTTCGCTTTTCGTTTCTAATTGATTTTTTTTATCCAATCGGTTACATCGTTCACACTTGGATTCGTCAACTCCAATTTGTATTTCTTGTTGATGCCGCAGATGTCCTGATGAAGCTTCTGCGGATTGACATCCTTCATGTCCTCAACGAGGTTGTAGCCAGCTTTTTGGATGACTGGCACCCAATCTGCGGGAACTCCCAGTTCCATATATTTGGCAGCCGGGTCTTTCTTCACTACTTTTTCCGGTCGCATCTGTGGGAAGAACAGCACTTCCTGGATGGTAGTCTGCCCGGTCATCAGCATTACGAGACGATCCATGCCGATACCCATTCCGGAAGTCGGTGGCATACCGTATTCCAATGAGCGCACAAAGTCCTTGTCGATGATCATGGCTTCGTCATCGCCTTTTTCACTTAGGCGCATCTGTTCTTCGAAGCGTTCTAACTGGTCGAGAGGGTCGTTCAATTCCGAATAGGCATTGCACAGCTCCTTGCCGTTTACCATCAGTTCGAAGCGTTCGGTCAGTTCGGGGTTGTCGCGGTGGCGTTTGGTCAGCGGTGACATTTCGATCGGATAGTCGGTGATAAATGTGGGCTGTATGTAATTGCCTTCACAGAATTCACCGAAGATTTCATCGATCAGCTTGCCTTTGCCCATCGTTTCATCGATCTCCATGTTCAGCTTTTTGCAGATTTCACGGATTTCGTCTTCACTGAGTCCGTTGAGGTCATAGCCTGTAAACTCTTTGATGGAGTCGAGCATGGTGACACGCTTGAACGGAGCTTTGAAGTTGATGATGTTGTCGCCTACTTTGACTTCGGTCGTACCGTTCACGTCTAGGCAGATTTTCTCGATCATGTTTTCCGTAAAGGTCATCATCCAGTTGTAATCCTTGTAGGCCACGTATATTTCCATACAGGTAAATTCCGGGTTGTGTGTGCGATCCATACCTTCGTTACGGAAGTTCTTGCCGATTTCATAGACACCCTCGAATCCACCTACGATCAGACGCTTTAAGTACAGTTCACTGGCGATACGCATGTACAACGGCATGTCGAGTGCGTTGTGATGAGTGATGAACGGACGTGCCGCAGCTCCACCGGCAATGGATTGCAGGATCGGAGTTTCTACTTCCACATAACCTTTCGAGTTGAAATACTCGCGCATGGAATTGTACACTTTATTGCGTTTGAGGAATATCTCTTTGATGCCATCGTTTACCGCAAGGTCTACATAACGTTGACGATACCGCAGTTCAGGATCTTCAAACGAGTCATAAGCCACACCGTCTTTATATTTAACGATTGGCAGCGGTTTGATCGATTTGGCAAGTACGGTCAGCTTTTTTGCATGGACACTGATTTCGCCCATTTGTGTACGGAACACATAGCCTTCGATGCCGATAAAATCTCCTAAGTCGAGCAGGCGTTTGAATACAGTGTTGTACAATTCTTTATCTTCTCCCGGACAGATGTCATCACGGGTGATATACACCTGGATGCGTCCTTTGGAATCCTGAAGCTCGATGAAAGAAGCTTTGCCCATGACGCGGCGGCTCATTATTCGTCCGGCTATGGACACCTGACGGGGTTCTTCTTCGTCTTTGAATTCCTGTTTTATATCGGTGGAGAAAGCATTGGTTACATACTCTGCTGCGGGATATGGCTCGATGCCCATCGCGCGAAGCTCATTCAGACTGTTACGTCGGATGATTTCCTGTTCACTTAGTTCTAATAGGTTCATTTCGTTACGTATTAACTCAATATTTGGGACAAAAATACGAAACATTTTTTATATTCCGGCATCAATGGGCTGCTAATTTGCCGAAGTGGGGTTTGAAGGACGGTCGGAAGGTGGATTGGAAATGGCTGTCGGAAGAATAACGTTTTGACACTTTGCATATTCTAATCTCCTCTGGATGCGGAAAATACGGGAGGATGGCAGCGTGGACTGTATTTTTTGATTCTGGGCGTATTAGACGAGTTCAAGATTCTCGCAATTTGCTCGATTAAGGGACTATGTGTTCGGCTTTTCTTCTTTTGATTGCTCGGAAAGATATAAATAGAACCATTTCTGTGCTGATGTGTCATATCCGGCTTGCCTGTTTATTAAGAGGAAATAGCTTTCAATCGGTCGCTTTTATGGTGTGCGGATGCTTCCTCACCGAGGTGCATGGCTTTCCTCACCGATGAAGGAGGTGCTTCTCACCGATGAACACAGTGTTCCTCACCGATGAACGCAGTGCTACTCACCGAGGAATAAACCGTTTTACACCGGAAACGAAACCATTACAATGGATGAAGGTGGTTTTAAAGTAACAGGACTGTATAAATATTCTTTAGTCGGGAGGTTTGATGCATATTATTACGTGTCGTCTTGAATTGATTTCCCTATTTGAATGAATTACTGGAGAATGCAGGTAAGTAAAAAGTGCTTATCGGAAGATTTGTGTTATGCAATCGGCCTTTATGCTATCCTTTTGACCGAACTTCGCAGATTCTTTAAATATTATAAGTGTTCTCATTTGTCCGCTTCGTGAAAAAGCACTACTTTTGCACCCTCAATTTTATGAAAACAAGTATGACGACAGGACAAAAAACGCCCACAGCGTTGGGGACGGAGAGCATCGGTAAACTTCTAATGCAATATGCCATTCCGGCAATTATCGCCATGACGGCTTCTTCTCTTTATAATATGGTAGATAGTATTTTCATCGGACACGGTGTGGGGCGAATGGCTATTTCGGGGCTTGCACTGACTTTCCCTTTGATGAACCTTGCCGCAGCTTTCGGTTCGTTGGTCGGTGTGGGAGCAGCGACCTTGATCTCGGTGAAGCTGGGGCAACGCGACTATGACACGGCACAGCGTGTGCTTGGCAATGTGTTGGTGCTGAATATCATCATCGGTTTGGCTTTCTCGGTGGTCACGCTGATTTTTCTCGATCCTATCCTCTACTTTTTCGGTGGTAGCGATGAGACGGTGTATTACGCGCGTGAATACATGCAGGTTATTTTGTGGGGGAATGTCATCACGCATATCTATTTGGGCTTGAACGCTGTACTTCGGTCGGCTGGCCATCCGCAGAAAGCGATGTATGCTACCATTGCTACGGTTATTATCAATACCATCCTCGATCCGGTCTTCATTTTCGTATTCGACTGGGGCATTCGTGGTGCAGCGATTGCTACCATTGTGGCGCAAGTCATCTCGTTGATGTGGCAATTCAAATTGTTCAGTAACAAAGAGGAACTTCTGCACTTCCATCGTGGTATTTTCCGCCTGAAACGTAAAATCGTATTCGACTCCCTGGCCATCGGAATGTCTCCTTTTTTGATGAATCTGGCATCTTGCTTCATCGTTATTCTTATCAATCAGGGATTGAAACGGTATGGCGGTGACTTGGCTATCGGTGCTTTCGGCATCGTCAACCGGTTGGTGTTCGTGGTGGTCATGATAGTGTTGGGACTGAACCAGGGAATGCAGCCTATTGCCGGATATAATTTCGGTGCCCGTCAGTATTCGCGTGTCACACGTGTGTTGAAGCTGACAATTATCGGTGCTACGGTTGTGACCACTACCGGCTTTATATTAGGTATGATTGTGCCCGAACTGATCGTTTCTATCTTTACCAGCGACATGGAGCTGATCAATCTTTCTGCCGAAGGATTTCGTATTGTCGTAATGTTTTTCCCTATTGTCGGCTTTCAGATGGTGGCGTCCAACTTTTTCCAAAGTATCGGGATGGCAGGAAAAGCAATCTTTTTGTCACTTACCCGCCAGATGCTGATCTTGGTGCCCTGTTTGCTAATCCTTCCGCATTTCTATGGCCAGATGGGAGTGTGGGCTAGTATGCCGGTATCCGATCTTTTAGCCAGTCTGATAGCGGGAATCATGCTATGGTGGCAGTTCAGGCAGTTCCGTAAGATGGCGGTGAAGGCGTGATAGATAACAGCGGATGTCTTGCGGGAAATAGTAAAATAGGGCTACAGCATGAAATTAATGGAGTTTTAAATAGGTAATCTGTTTTTTAATACTTATCTTTGTGAAATAGAGCCACTTGGTGGTCATTGTTTAACTAAAATAAGTATTACTATGAAACGGATTATTTTTATTGCAGCGATTGGCTTGTTGATGACTGCCTGCCAGTCCGATGAAAACAATGTGCCCGAACAGTCCGGAGATCAACCGGAAGAACAACCCGGTGAACAGCCTCAGGAAGAACTCGACCTCCAACCTGTAAATATCGACTGGAACGAAGTCTCTTTTACTTCCGATGAACAGGAAATGACCAACCGGAACAATGCCTTTGCGTTTGATCTGCTACGTCAGGTGGCAAGTGACAAGGAAGAGAAGAACATTTTCCTTTCTCCCCTCAGTGCTACGTTGGCTTTGACAATGACATCCAATGGAGCGGACGGAACAACGCTTACCGAAATGCAAAACACACTTGGATGGAAGGAATATTCCAGAGAAGCTATCAATGAGTATTGCAGGAAATTGGCTTGGGGATTGCAAAAGGCCGATCCGAAGACTGAACTTAACATAGCAAACTCTATATGGGTGAGAGATGAGTACCATTTGCAAAACGGATTTGTCAGTGATAGCTGGAATTATTATAATGCAGAACTGTCGGCTGTGGACTTTGCGTCTCCGGAAGCTTTGATAACTATCAATCAATGGTGTTCCGACCATACGAACGGACGTATCAATCCGATGCTTACAGAGGGAAACATCGATGGGGAAACGATCGCTATACTGATTAATGCTCTCTATTTTAATGGCGTATGGACTTCTAAATTCGATAAGGAGGATACCGTCCTTGACTATTTTTATAATGCGGATGGTAAGGAAATGGTAACCAATATGATGCGTCAGAGTTTGGATGCCAGGTATCTGGAAACGCAAGATGTCAGTTTAATAGAATTGCCTTATGGCAACGGAATGTTCAGTATGGTGATTGTCGTGCCAGCCTGGGGAAAAGCTTTGGATACGCTGGTTGCCGGACTTGCGACGGAACAATGGCGGCAATGGATAGCAGGAATGGAAGAGAAAGAGGTGCAACTTATGATGCCGAGTTTTACGCTTAAATGCAAACGTGAGCTGACAGGCGATTTGCAAGCCTTAGGCATGAAGAAAGCTTTCTCCCTTGATGCTGAATTTCCTAACATGCTGGTGGAACGTCAAAATGGGTTGTCTATAAGTAAAGTGTTGCAAAAGACATTCGTTTCGGTCACGGAAGATGGAACCGAGGCTGCTGCGGCAACTGCGGTGGTGATGGATGAATCGGTTGGTGGTTCAGGGGTGTATTTTTCTGTAAACCGTCCGTTCCTCTATATGATAAAAGAGAAAAAGAGTGGGGCTATTCTTTTTATCGGAAGGATGAAGGAGATGGAACCGGTGTAAGCCTTTCCTCAGTCTTTGTACGTCCTGATTCCGGCACGAATCCGGCTTAATGACTGAGGAGTGATCCAAAGATAAGAAGCGATGTATTTCAAAGGGACATGCTGTAATAACTCAGGGGTCTCTTTGATCAGTGTTAGGTAGCGCTCGCGGGCACGCGGGCTACCGGCGGTGATTAACCAATTCTCCATACTCAGTAGTTGGTGTTCCATTAACCGGCGTCCCAGATTGGCCAGCCCGATGCAGGAGGAACACAATTCGTTCAGACTTTTTCCCGAGATACAATAAGCCTTGCCGTCGGACATGGCTTCAATGCTGATCAACGAAGGGGAATTGTCGGCATACCCCCAAATTGAAAAGGCTGCCTCACCTTCGGAGGCAAACCAGATGGTGGTGTCTACATCGTCTTTCGTATAGTGCCCCCGCCATATGCCTTCTTGGATCAGGTAAAGATGGGTGTTCCGCGCACCTTCACGTACAATTACGTCGCGTTTCTTGAAACACACCTCTTCCATGTGATTCAACAGGGTTTGAACGTCTGTTTCTGAAAGGTTATATCTATTCCTGAACTTTTCTTTAAATGTCTCCATGCGGCAAAGATACGCATCTTTGGCGGGAGTGAAAACGGTCTTTCAAATAAATTCCGATAATGTAGAGCAAAGTCAGTAATTCCGCCAAAGGTACGGCAAGCCAGATGCCCGGTACTCCCAGCAGGCGGGGCAGCAGGATGAAACCGGCCAACATGAACACTATTCCGCGAAGCAACGTGATGATGGTGGCGCGGTGAGCCCGTTCGATGCTCTGGTAATATCCGATGCCGACTATGTTCAGGGCAAAGAATACATATCCGATGGCAAAATAAGGAAGTCCTGCCACAGCGATATCATATGCACCGAAACTGCGGTCGATAAACAAAGAAACGATGTTCCGGTTGCATAATACCGTCATGACAAAGAAGAATACCCCGCAACCAAGTGCGGTTTTGATTGATAAGCGGAGAGCCTGGTGTACTCGTCTGTTGCTGCCTGCCCCGAAATTATAACTAATAATGGGTTGTGCCGATTGAGCGATGGCATTGTAAACCATAAATATGATCGGGAAGAAATAACAGACAATGCTGAAAGCCGCAACTCCGTCTTCTCCCAGATAGCGGATAAAGACATAGTTGCCCAATAGCATCATGCTTGCGATAGAAGCCTCGCTGACAAAGGCGGATGAGCCTAGTTTCACCATGTAGCCGATATTACGGAAGGTCAGTTGCATGCTTTTACGGCTCATTTTGATGGGATATAAAATGATATTCTTGGAGTACCGGAACAGGTAGACCAATGTCATGACGGCACCTATCATTGTACCTATGCTGGTAGCAAAAGCGGCTCCCATCAATCCCCATCCCAGTATGAATATGAATACATAATCCAGTACGATATTGGCGATTGCTGCGATGGCGTTACACATCATGGCATAGTTCGGCGCTCCGTCGAGGCGGACGAAGAACATGCTGGCATTGAGCAAGAGATAGAACACGAGAAATGGTACATACCAACTCATATATTCTGTTACGCCCGGTAACAGGCGGTCTGAACTGCCCAGTAACCGTGCAACCGGTTCCATAAAGAAGAAACAGAGTGCCGATAGCAGGAGGATGAGCAGCGATGAGAATACAAGAGCCTGCGTGATATTAATGCCCGCTGCTTTCTGTTTCCCATGTGACAGATGGATGGAGGCTACTACGGAAGCGCCTACACCGAACATCAATCCTACTCCGGTAGTTATCATAAAAAGTGGGGCGGTAATGTTGACTGCCGCTAATGCATCACTGCCGATTCCTTTGCCGACGAATATCCCGTCTGTAATGACAAATATGGCTGAAAATACCATTCCCAGGACGGTTGGGATCAGTAATTTACGGAAGAGTGTGGAAATGTCCATACTTCCGAAATCGATATTATCTTTCATTTCCTTTTTCATGCTGCAAAGTTAAGGCGAATTGGGGAGATAAAAATTACCATTTGGTAATTTCGGAAATAATCCGTATGTTTGTTCTCAAACCAATATGCAAATGTACTATGAATGGTAATTATGTCGTCAATATCGGTCGCCAGTTAGGTAGCGGCGGAAAAGAAATAGGAGAGAAATTGGCTGCCCGTTTGGGTATTGACTTTTATGATAAAGAGTTGATCAAGCTGGCTTCGGAAGAGAGCGGACTTTGCAAGGAGTTTTTTGAGAAAGCCGATGAAAAGGCATCTCAAGGTATCATAGGCGGATTGTTTGGAATGCGTTTCCCTTTTATCAGTGACGGGGCGATGCCTTGTACCAACTGTTTGAGTAACGATGCTCTGTTTAAAATCCAGAGTGATGTCATCCGACATTTGGCTGCTTCCAAATCATGTTTGTTTGTGGGACGTTGCGCTGATTATATTTTGAGAGATCATCCCCGTTGTGCAAATATCTTTATTTCATCTTCTCGGGAAGACCGCATTGCGCGACTTTGCAGTATTCATAATATCAGCGAGGAAGAAGCTCAGGGAATGATGGATAAAGCCGATAAGAAACGTTCGGAGTATTATAATTATTATAGCTATAAAACGTGGGGAGCGGCTGCCACCTATCATCTTTGCATTGATTCTTCCGTATTGGGGGTAGATGGAACCGTGAGATTTATTGAAGGTTTTGTAGCAAAGAAATTGGAACTGTAATTTCAATCGTATGAAATCTCTTAGGCTATAGTGGTCGTAAGAGATTTCATACGATTGGGATATTAATGATTGGGAGAGAAAGCCCTTGTCCTAATTTCCGTATCCGAATGCGAGCTACCGGGTAACTTTTATCTGATCGGCATTCAGAATCTCACCGCTGTTTTCATCGGTGATCATAATGGTGACATCAAGCTTTTCCATATTATTGATGGTTGCATCGCTGAGCGCTATTTCATATTCCAACGGATAGGTCTGACTGGAATTGATGTTTGCCGGAAGCATCCCGTCTGCTCCGTTGAAAGAAGGGTATATCCCTCTTGCCACTTCTTGAAATTTGTATCCTTTAATGACACTTGTTCCAAATTTTCCTCCTTTGCCGAATTCTCCGAAGATAGGGAGATTATAGGGACTTAGATAGTTGTGTTGTGTGGCTTTTGTTTCTACATCATTCTCAGTAATTACGTAGATAACTCTGTAATGGTTCGATCGGGGATTGAGAGCAAATTTAACTTCTGACTTTACCTTTATAATATTATCAGTGATTTGTGCTTGAAGGATGCGGGGTTCTATAAAAGGAGTTTCCTGTATTGCTTGTTGAAACATATTCAGGAAAGTGGTTTTACCTTCGAAAGAATAATTATTGCCGGAGTCATCCATCGGTTGGCATTGGTATTTACGGTTGATTATGCCATTGGGGAATGTTGCGAAACGAAGCCCTTTGTCATATTCTGCAACAGTCATGGCATCGTCATTGTGTACGGCTATTGCGATCATATTGTCTGGATATAGATTCTGTAAGTTTTCAATAGATAATATGCCTAACGGGCACCATCCGCACCATGTTCCGGTACCTTCTTCCAATACGATTTTATGTTGAGGCATGAATGTGAAGGCTGCGATTGAATCTGCCAAACCTATTTTATCCATATCCTTTACGCTCGCCCATATCTTGTAGGATACGTATTCTCCTTTGGTGCCGATAGCCATTTTGTCTTTGAATTCGAATGTGTGGCTTTCACCCGGCTGAATGGATAGATTCCGGTAGTGTTCCGTATGTACGATGGAATCGGCTGTAACATAGTGAACCGTATATTCGGTAATTTCTTCTGTTTTTGCAGTCAGTAGACCTTTTATGGTTATGGCATCTTCTGTCGTTTGTTTATCAACAGTGGATAGAAGTTCAAACCCCATTTTCTTTTTTACGCAAATATCGTCAATGCAGAGTACGTATTTATCGTTACTTTGATTCACGAAGGCGATCCGGATATCTTTTCCTGCGTATTTTTCCAGTGAGATTTCGTGTTCTGCCCATTCGCCATCGATAACTTCGGAATTTCCGGCTGTCTCCTCTTCGATTTCCCATTCCGGAGTAGTTGGAAAGTCCGATTCGGGGTTCCCTCCTTTTGTAGATATAAAAACTTTGAGTCCGTCTCTTTTATCGAGGCTTAAAGATTCGGACTTCCATGATAGGACGTATCTTTCTCCTTCTGCCGGTATGGTTATTGGGATGGTTACAAGCCATGCATTCGCTTGGCCGGCAGGTGAGAATTTAGAGGTTGATCCGGCAAAATAGTTCTTGGAGGTATAGCTATCGCGTAGTTTAAACAACCACGACTTATCTATACTAAAGCCAACCTCCTGCATGTCGGAGGAAGGAGTTAAACCGTCTAATTTATATGGAGTTACCAGGCTTGTGACCTCGTCCATATCTTGAAAGTCACAAAGAAATATGATTTCATCGCCTTCTTTGTAGGGCTCGTTCGGATCTGTTATTTCTTCTGGTGGAGAGGGCAGGGGCTCGTTTTCATTATTACATGATGAGATAACGAGAGCAGTCACTGACAAAGTGAATGTTGCAAGTACGAAAAGATTCTTTAATTTCATATTCTTCAATATAAAGTGATTAATATTATTCAAGGCTAACTATTTACTTCTATTAGAGGTTTAACTTAAAGGTTTTTTGTCTGTTTCTTGAGCTTATGTATAAGACATAACTTCCTTTGGGGAATTTTTCCAGGGAAATACGTTGCTTATTCCCGGAATCACTTAGCAGGCATTGACCATCCATGGAGTAAAGCTTTATTTTGTCATATCCGGTGGGGATACAAACAAAACTTCCTTCACGGATGATTTGTAATTCTTCGGTAATTTGTTGATGCAGATCGGTTGGGAATAGTGATCTTAAACTGAATGTCTCTGCATTGTATACGTGGCAGTTGTTTCTGTTTTCCGGATCATAATTACCGATGAAAGCTATGACATTCATATTGTCTGTATTCCATGTTTCAGGAATATCTACGCTGTAATCAGCTGAAAATCCTTCTGCGATGCTTATCGGGTCGCCCCATGTGCCGGTAATGCCTTTTCGGGCAATGTGACGGTGATAAAAGCTTTTGTTGGAACCAACCTGTGATGTGGAAAAAACGCTGTCTTCTGTAAGAAATAGGAATAAACGTTCGTTACCTTTGGGGGGAAGAGGTAATAATTCTGTCCCGTAGACGTGTATATTGATCGTGCGTTCGTATGTATTATTCTTCTCTACGTTTAAATGAACGGATGCAAAAGCCGGAGCTTTTAAAGCATTGGCATAAATAGTGGGGAATACTTTTTCTTTGATTTCTATTACGGGTGTTTCAACATCGTAATATTCGGGATAATTCTCCCACATATTATTTCTATCAAGCATCATTGCCGGTGCGTGATGCCGGTCTGGACGATAAAACCATTCATATTCAACGCTTGTAGGAATGGTGAATTTATCATCATAAAAGCCGGAATGGTGGCCTAATTCTATTACGCGCTGGTCTCCTTCGAGTTCTTTCGATAAATAATAGTGGGCAGAAGGACAGCTTGAACAGCGCTCGGTAGAAAATACTTCCAGCAGAACCTTCCTTTCTGTGAATTCATTTCTACACAATAGGGTGACGGTACGACTTGAATTGTCTGTCATGTCTTGGTCGGGGTATCCATTGATATTTACTACGGATAAGGTCAGGTCAGGATTTCCCTCTTCTGCTAGTTTTAATCCGCTTATATGGAAAGGTGCTTCCGTGTGGCTTTTGATATTCAAACCTTGTAATTCTTCTTTATATTGTTCTGTACCTACTTGATAAATATATTCAAGGCTATGGATGGTTTCAGTCCCCAGGTTGCTGATCTTGCCTTCAAAGGATATTGGGGTGTTGGTGAGGCTATAATATGGCATTTTTACTTTCTTCAACCGAATGTTATGTTTGGGAAGTTTGCTTCCGCCTTCTACAATAGCATATAATGCGGCACTATATCTGTTTACGTATTTTTCCCATGTATTATCTCGTTGATTAATCCATTCTTCATTATCCTCTTTAGCTTCAGTGTAGCATAATGTGGAGGCTCCTTTTATCATGTAGCCTATGTAGATAGGCTTTCCATCGGGTATGAATGGCTGGTCGAGTGTGATCCGATTCCAATTGTTTTTCGTAATAGTGGAAGATTGAATATAGTCGTATGGTTCTTCTAGCCGATGCGTTATAAATATTTGCAGTGATTCAATCGACTTATAATTAGCTATACCTATGTATAACTCTTTTATTTGGCAGTCTTTATACATTTGCATGGTAGATTTAGGATAATATAATGCAGCACCTCCGCTTAGACTATTATTATATATGTTTTCATAGACTACGATGGGGATATTGCAATTTCCTAATATAAGGGAATCAACTCTTTCGATATCTGATGTGGAAGTTTGTGCCGCAATTGGGTTGTGGCAGCAAAGAGTTGCGAATAGAATGAAAGCTTCAATGGTAAATTTCATGGTGAATTTCATAGTGAACATAGGATGTGCGAAAAGAGCATCCGGTATTTCCCACCGGGATAATACCGGATGCATCAATTATTTATTAAGCAAGATTATCGTTTGAAGACTTTGAATGACTGGGACTGATTGCCATTTACAACTTTGACAATGTACATTCCGCTTGGAAGTTGGCTTAAATTTATAATATGACCTTGTTGGTTATCTTTGGTTACACAACTTCCTGTAGTACTATAAACACATACTCCCGTATAACTTCCCGTAATGAATAATTGACCGCCTGAACTTAGACTGACACTGTTTTTATCGACATTCTGTTGCTGAATGGAAGTTATTTCACCTCTGCTTTCTTCAGATAATTCAATTACATACGGTACACTGAATGCCCCCATGTCATTTGCGCATATTCCACTTCCTGCAAGGATCTTAGCGTCTGCGGAGCAAGCTGTTACCGTACTTATGAATTTGTCTGTATCGAGTTTCAAGAATTCCTTCAGTGTCGATTCTTCACCATCTTTAATGATTGACGCATCTCCCCATACACTGATGGAACCAAATACGCAATTGTCGTTAAGTGAACAACCAATTGGCCCCTCGGATATATATTTCAATCCGTCTTTCTCATTATATATGAATCCGTGTAAGATAGCGTCATCATCAGTGATATATCCGGTTACATTTCCTTTCGCGTCAACGTGGCTTGCGATACATTCCAGAAAAAAGCGGTCTTCATTTTCCATATCAGGCTCATAAAGTTTTTTTAATTCTCCATTTACTATGATTGCTGCTATGCGATCTCCCATTGAAGACTCTGTCCATCCTGCAATGATGCTTCCGTCATTACTGATATCGTAAAGGTAAAAGCCTTGCCCTTCAAGTTGTAAATCGGGAAATTCCTGTAGCTTGCCATCGATCCATAGAACAGGGCGGAACTTACCTTCATTATAATAAATAGTTCCTCCTATGATTTTTCCATCGGCAGAAAAAGCTTGAGCAATAGGTGCATAATCAGAATCCTTTCGTCTGCTTTCTTTTATGTCTTCAGGAACGGGTAAAGAATGCCATTCTCCATCTTTTAAATATCCGGGTGAGTATATTCCATCTTCATTTTGGAATGAACCGAGAATTGTTCCATTGTCATCCACATCGTTTACCAGTACGCTTTCTCCTGCTCCTGTATCTATCATTGCCAGCTTCTTGCTAGTTGCATCCCATACATATCCTGTTTCCATGAAGATGTCATCATAGCCCACCGCATATTTTCCATTTGGGGATACATTGAGAATCCCTCCTCCCAATAGAATATCATCATCAATTATTTCATCGAAATAATACAATGTTGTTTGTTCCTGTGCCTGCAAAAGGGAAACATTTAAGCTGATTGTAAAACAAAGAGCAAGAAGTAATAATCGTTTCATAAGCTTTTTAAGTTTTTAGTGATTACTGTTTAATTATTAAAATACGTGCAATTATAATTAATATAATTGAAATAAAATGCGAATTAACACATTTTGTGTTTGATAAATAAAATAATTTGTTATAGAACTGACTGTGGAAATTTAAGAAGTATGATGAAGTGTTTCTTATTAGATTCTTCGCTTTTACTGCTATTTGTAAAGATGTTTTTTTATTGGTAAGAGCCGGGAAATTGCGTGTAGATAGTTTTATAAATAAAGGTTGTTAAGGTATGGAAAGGGTAATAAAGGCAGTTTTGATTATAATAAAATGCGCCATGATCTTAGGTTATAAGTAAGATCATGGCGCATTATTTCGAGTACTTCTTTTATTACATCATTAGTAGTAGTATCATTTGTCCTGCGAGAATACGTAAAAACATTGTTAATGGATATACTGTTGAGTATCCTACTGACGGGGCATCGTTGTTAGATACTTGATTTGAATAAGCAAGTGCCGGTGGATCCGTATTACTTCCTGCTATGAGACCCATTAGCGTATAATAATTAACCTTATAATATAAACGGGCAATTGCACCTATTATCAATAAAGGGATTACGGTAATAAGGAAACCGTATCCTACATATAATAATCCATCACCTTCAACCACCGTATTTACGAAGTTTGCACCCGCTTCAATGCCCACGCTGGCGAGGAAAAGTACAATACCGATTTCCCTTAACATTAGATTGGCACTCATAGTCGTATAGGTGACGAGATGTAACTTATAACCAAAACGGCCGATGAGAATAGCTACGACAAGCGGACCACCAGCTAATCCCAGTTTTACCGGAGTCGGCATACCCGGAAACGCTATCGGAAGGCTTCCTAAGAAAATTCCTAGGAAGATACCAATGAAGATAGTGACAATGTTCGGATGATCCAGACGTTTCAGAGAATTGCCTAACACATTTGCAAACCGTTCTACCGCATCTTGTTCTCCTACTGTCATTACGCGGTCACCGACTTGTAATGTCAGATTGGGATCTGCAAACAAATCCATACCTGAACGGTTGACGCGAGTCACATTCACACCATACATGCTACGGAAGTGCATTTCACCTAACTTTTTACCGTTAATCTCTGATTTAGTAATCAGTATTCGACGAGACACCATCGGGGTGTCTTGCTTTTCCCAGTCTACTTGAACTTCTTTTCCGATAAAAGCTGTGATCGCTTCCGCGTCCTCTTCGGAACATACGATGTAAAGTTGGTCTCCCATATGGAATACAGTTTCATGGTTCGGTATATTGACATGCCCTTCGTGACGGATACGTGAACAGACGAACGAACGACCTAGAAACTCTTTTACTTGAATCAATTTTTTCCCATTGATGGACTCATTACGTACCTCAAGATTCATCAAATGCGGTTTATGTTTCAGATGCTCGGCATCTGCATTGCTTAGTTCCTCTTCTTCTTTGGCCATGTTCACGCGGAAGATGTAGCGTATGGCAATGATAGAGCCAATGATGCCGACTACACCGAGCGGATAAGCACATGCATACCCCAGCGCTATTTGCGGACCATTATAGTTGAGCTGGGTTAACGCTTCCTGTGCAGCACCAAGTCCCGGAGTGTTTGTCACTGCTCCGTATAAGATGCCCACCATCATTGGAAGCTCTATGCGACCATTAGCAATAAAATAGATTGTCAAGGCCACGGCAATATTCAGAGCTACGATACCTACGGCAAGCAGGTTTAATGTCATTCCTCCTTTCTTGAATGAAGAGAAGAAACCGGGGCCGACCTGCAGCCCGATGCAAAATACGAAGAGAATTAATCCGAATTCACGGATAAAATGCAGAATGTGCGTATCACCGGTAAATCCGAAGTGTCCCATCAGGATACCGGTGAATAAGACAAAGGTGACTCCCAATGACACTCCGAAGATCTTGATCTTTCCGAGAAGTACCCCGCCGGCAATCACAAAAGCATAAAGGAAGACGATGTGTGCCACGGAGTTGGAGTCCCATAATAAATTTTGTATCCAATCCATAGTAGTTTTTATAAATTGCCGCAAAATTAATTATAACGGTGGAGGTAATCAAATAAAACGTCTTTTTTATTTATCTGTGACATCTTGTAAGCCTTTAGTGCGAATTTTCTCTAAAAAAAGTATTTCGTTTGAAGTATTTGTCTATCTTTGCCTTGCTATTAACAACACTTAGAAAGATTCATTAAGATAAAGATATTACTAATCTTATTTTAAACTTATAATAAACTATGGCAGACAGTAAAGAAAAACTCTTCTCTGATTTTTCTCCCGTTTCTACCGAACAGTGGATGGAGAAAGTGACAGCCGACCTAAAGGGCGCTGATTTTGAGAAGAAACTCGTTTGGAAAACAAACGAAGGCTTCAAGGTAAAACCTTTCTATCGAATGGAAGATTTGGAAGGGCTGAAAACGACCGATGCTCTTCCCGGAGAATTTCCTTATTTAAGGGGCACTAAGAAAAACAACAATGAGTGGTTCGTTCGTCAGGAAATTAAAGTAGAATGTCCGAAAGAAGCTAATGCAAAGGCGTTGGATATCTTGAATAAAGGTATTGATTCTCTTTCCTTCCATGTAAAAGCATCCGATCTGAATGCCGAGTACATCGAAACTTTATTGAAAGATATTTGTGCGGAATGTGTAGAGCTAAACTTTGCTACTTGTCAGGGGCATGTGGTTGAACTGGCTAATCTATTAGTTGCTTATTTCCAGAAGAAAGATTATGATTTGACAAAACTGCAAGGTTCTATCAATTATGACTACTTCGATAAGATGTTGGCCAAAGGCAAGGAAAAGGGTGATATGGTACAGACAGCGAAAGCTTTGATTGAAGCCACTGCCCAGTTGCCGAAATATCGTGTGCTGAATGTCAATGCCTTGACGTTGAATAATGCCGGTGCTTACATCTCTCAAGAATTGGGATATGCACTCGCATGGGGAAATGAATATATGACCCAGTTGACCGAAGCCGGACTTCCTGCTGCACTTGTTGCCAAGAAGATTAAATTCAATTTCGGTATCAGTTCCAATTACTTCCTTGAGATCGCTAAGTTCCGTGCTGCCCGTATGTTGTGGGCAAATATCGTGGCTTCATACAATCCTGAATGTCTACGCGATTGCGAGAACAAAGGCCCGAAGGGTGAATGCCGTTGTGCTGCCAAGATGCGGATACATGCAGAAACTTCTACTTTTAACCTGACTTTGTTTGATGCGCATGTTAATCTGTTACGTACACAGACTGAAGCCATGTCGGCTGCATTAGGCGGTGTGGATTCCATGACGGTTGTTCCTTTCGATAAGACATATGAGACTCCGGATGATTTCTCCGAACGTCTGGCTCGTAATCAACAATTGTTATTGAAAGAAGAATCGCATTTTGATAAAGTGATTGACCCGGCTGCAGGTTCTTATTATATTGAAAACCTAACGGTATCCATCGCTAAGCAGGCATGGGAATTATTCCTGTCTGTCGAAGAAAAAGGCGGTTTTTATGCTGCTGTAAAGGCTGGAACTGTTCAGGCTGCCGTAAACGAGAGCAATAAAGCTCGTCATAAAGCAGTGGCACAACGTCGCGAAATACTATTGGGAACCAATCAATTCCCGAACTTCAATGAAAAAGCAGGTGACAAGAGACCGGTTGAGGCGAAATGTTGCTGTGGCGGACACGATACTTGCGAAAAAGATGTCGCAACACTGAATTTTGACCGTGCTGCCAGTGAATTCGAAGCGTTACGTCTTGAAACCGAAGCATCCGGTAAACGTCCGAAAGCATTTATGCTTACTATCGGTAATTTGGCTATGCGCCAGGCTCGTGCCCAGTATTCTTGCAATTTCTTGGCTTGTGCCGGATATGAGGTAGTTGATAATCTCGGTTTCGAAACCGTTGAGGCCGGTGTAGAAGCAGCGATGGCTGCTAAGGCTGATATCGTTGTGATTTGTTCTAGCGATGATGAATATGCACAGTATGCTATTCCTGCATTCAACGCTCTGAACGGCCGTGCTTTGTTTATCGTTGCCGGTAATCCTGAATGTGCTGAAGAGCTGAAAGCAGCCGGTATCGAGAACTTCATCCATGTACGTGTCAACGTGCTTGAAACACTTAAAGAGTTCAACGCTAAATTATTGAAGTAAGATGAGAAAAGATTTTAAAAACTTAGATATCTACGCAGCATTCCAGCCCGCCAACGGAGCTGAATGGCAAAAGGCTAACGGAATCGAAGCTAACTGGAAGACTCCGGAACACATCTGCGTGAAGCCTGTTTATACAAAAGAAGACCTTGAAGGAATGGAGCATTTGGAATATGCTGCCGGACTTCCTCCATATCTGCGTGGTCCGTATTCAGTGATGTATACTCTTCGTCCTTGGACCATCCGTCAGTATGCCGGATTCTCCACTGCAGAGGAATCAAATGCATTCTATCGCCGTAACCTTGCTTCCGGACAGAAAGGTTTGTCAGTGGCATTCGACTTGGCTACTCACCGTGGCTACGACCCAGATCATGAACGTGTAGTTGGTGATGTAGGTAAAGCCGGTGTGTCTATCTGTTCGCTTGAGAATATGAAGGTTTTGTTCGATGGCATTCCTTTGAATAAAATGTCGGTATCCATGACCATGAACGGTGCCGTACTTCCGATTATGGCATTCTATATCAACGCAGGATTGGAGCAAGGTGCCAAACTTGAAGAGATGGCAGGTACTATCCAGAACGATATCTTAAAAGAATTCATGGTGCGTAACACTTACATCTATCCGCCTGCATTCTCAATGAAGATTATTTCCGATATCTTTGAGTATACTTCACAGAAGATGCCGAAGTTCAACTCCATCTCCATTTCCGGTTATCACATGCAGGAAGCAGGTGCTACGGCAGATATCGAGTTGGCATATACGTTGGCTGACGGCTTGGAATATCTTCGTGCCGGAACGGCTGCAGGTATCGATATCGATGCTTTCGCTCCGCGTCTGTCATTCTTCTGGGCTATCGGAACTAATCACTTCATGGAGATTGCCAAAATGCGTGCCGCACGTATGCTTTGGGCTAAGATCGTGAAACAGTTCAATCCGAAGAACCCGAAATCATTGGCATTGCGTACTCACTGCCAGACTTCCGGTTGGTCGCTGACCGAACAAGATCCGTTCAACAATGTAGGACGTACTTGTATCGAAGCTATGGCTGCTGCGCTCGGACATACTCAGTCATTGCATACCAACGCATTGGATGAGGCTATTGCCCTGCCGACTGATTTCTCCGCCCGTATTGCACGTAATACTCAGATTTATATTCAGGAAGAAACTTATGTTTGCAAGAACGTTGACCCATGGGGCGGTTCTTACTACGTGGAAACCCTGACGAATGAATTAGCTCATAGTGCTTGGGAGCATATTCAGGAAATTGAAAAGCTGGGAGGTATGGCAAAGGCTATCGAAACCGGTATTCCAAAGATGCGTATCGAAGAAGCAGCAGCTCGTGCCCAGGCTCGTATTGACTCCGGATCACAGACGATTGTCGGAGTGAACAAATACCGTCTGGAGAAAGAAGCTCCGATCGATATTCTTGAAATCGATAATACTGCTGTTCGTCTGGAACAGATTGAGAACCTGAAACGTTTGAAAGAAGGCCGTAACCAGGCAGAGGTAGACAAGGCGCTGGCTGCCATCACCGAATGTGTGAAGACAGGCAAGGGTAATTTGCTCGAACTGGCTGTAGAAGCAGCCCACGTTCGTGCTACACTGGGTGAAATCTCATCTGCTTGCGAACAAATAGTAGGACGTTATAAAGCAATAATCAGAACGATATCAGGCGTGTATTCATCAGAAAGCAAAGGTGACGCTGACTTCAAGCGTGCCTGCGAACTCACCGAGAAGTTTGCGAAGAAAGAGGGTCGTCAACCCCGTATTATGATTGCCAAGATGGGACAGGACGGTCACGACCGCGGTGCCAAAGTTGTGGCAACCGGTTATGCTGACTGCGGTTTTGATGTGGATATGGGACCGTTGTTCCAGACTCCTGCCGAGGCTGCCCGCGAAGCTGTGGAAAACGACGTTCATGTAGTAGGTGTTTCTTCACTGGCTGCTGGACACAAGACGTTGGTTCCGCAAATCATTGAAGAGTTGAAGAAGTTAGGTCGTGAAGATATTGTAGTTATTGCCGGTGGCGTAATCCCTGCGCAGGACTATGACTTCCTCTATAAAGCTGGTGTGGCTGCCATCTTTGGTCCCGGAACTCCGGTGGCTAAAGCTGCTTGCCAGATTCTTGAAATCCTGATGGACGAAGAATAAAAACAAGTCTTTAATATGTTAAAATAAGGGCGGGGTATTGTAAAATGCCTCGCCCTCTTTATTAAAGAATGTTGTATCTGATGCTTTTATGACCTCATAGTTTGCTAATTTGCAAGAAATCCCTACCTTTGCAATGTGTTTTTCATAGTATTAGATTTAAGGTTAACAAAGGTTGGAGTACAGCGGTACTCCTTTTTTTTTGCCCATACCTTAAAATTATCTACCTTTGCACGGTTTAATAATGAATAAAGAATGATAGTTTGCATTGCCGAAAAGCCCTCTGTGGCGCGTGATATAGCCGACATACTCGGAGCCAGGACCAAAAAAGAAGGATATATTGAAGGGAACGGATACCAAGTGACATGGACATTCGGTCATCTTTGTACACTGAAGGAGCCGCACGAATATTCTGCCGGATGGAAGTCGTGGAGTTTGGGCAGTTTGCCTATGATTCCGCCACGTTTCGGAATCAAACTGATTGAAAACCCAACCTACGAAAAGCAATTCCATATCATTGAAGGCCTTATGCAGCAAGCCGACGAAATCATCAACTGTGGTGATGCCGGCCAAGAGGGAGAATTGATCCAACGGTGGGTGATGCAAAAAGCGGGAGTTCGTTGCCCGGTAAAGCGGCTTTGGATTTCCTCATTGACGGAGGAAGCTATCAAGGAAGGATTTGCCAAATTGAAAGATCAGTCCGATTTTCAACCCTTGTATGAAGCAGGCATGAGCCGTGCCATCGGTGACTGGTTGCTGGGTATGAACGCAACCCGTCTTTATACGGTTAAATATGGGCAAAACCGTCAGGTGCTTTCCATCGGGCGTGTACAAACACCGACTTTAGCATTGATTGTGAATCGCCAACAAGAGATTGAGAATTTTCAACCCAAGCAATATTGGGAACTGAAGACTGTCTATCGGGATACCACTTTTTCAGCCCTTATTCGTAAGAGCGATGAAGAACTGGCAGCTGAGGAAGAGAAATCAGGTGGAAAGGTGAAACGAACCGAGAACCCAGGTATCGATCCCATTGCCAGCAGCGAGGAAGGAGCCGCTTTGGTGGAACGTATCAAAGACTTGCCTTTCACAGTGACTTCTGTCGCCAAAAAAGATGGCAAGGAATATGCCCCCCGTTTGTTCGACCTTACCTCCCTACAGGTAGAGTGTAATAAGAAATACGCTTATTCGGCAGACGAAACCTTAAAACTGATCCAATCGCTATACGAAAAGAAGGTGACGACTTATCCGCGTGTCGATACGACTTTCCTTAGTGATGATATTTATCCCAAATGTCCTGCTATATTAAAAGGATTGCGTGATTATGAAATCCATACGGCATCGCTTGAGGGTACGAAGCTGCCTAAGTCTAAAAAGGTGTTCGACAGTTCGAAAGTGACCGATCACCACGCTATCATTCCAACGGGTGTTTATCCGCAGAATCTGACGGACATGGAGCGCAAGGTTTTCGATCTGATTGCCCGGCGGTTTATCGCAGTGTTCTACCCGGATTGTAAGATATCCACCACTACGGTGATGGGTGAAGTCGATGCGATTGAATTTAAAGTGACGGGTAAACAAATTATTGACCCGGGTTGGCGTGTAGTCTTTGCCAAGGAGGTGAATGATGCATCAGACGAGAAAGAGGGTGAAGAGGAAAATGTACTGCCTGCTTTTGTGAAAGGCGAAAACGGGCCTCATATACCTAATCTGGCGGAAAAGTGGACGCAACCTCCCCGTCCTTATACCGAAGCGACCTTGCTGAGGGCAATGGAAACGGCAGGTAAGCTGGTCGATAATGATGAATTACGTGATGCGTTGAAGGAGAACGGTATAGGCCGTCCGTCTACTCGTGCTGCTATTATTGAGACGCTTTTTAAACGCAATTATATCCGTAAGGAAAGGAAAAACTTGATAGCGACCCCGACCGGGGTGGAATTGATCGGACTTATTCATGAAGAGCTGCTGAAGTCTGCCGAACTGACGGGTATCTGGGAAAAGAAACTTCGTGAGATAGAAAAGAAAACATATAATGCTCGCCAGTTTTTGGAAGAGTTGAAACAGATGGTAGGTGAGATCGTGATGAGTGTTTTGAGCGATAATACCAACCGTCGTATCACGATCCAGGAGGCGGTACAGGCAGCACCGGAGAAAGAGAAAAAGGAAACAAAAAAACGGGTTCGGAAACTGTCTGCACCCAAAGAGAAAAAAAAGGATGGGGTGGCGGTAGCTTCTTCCGCTGATTCGTTGGAAGGAAAAATATGCCCGGTCTGTGGGAAAGGCGTCATTTTGAAAGGGAATAAAGCTTACGGTTGTTCGGAATGGAAGAACGGATGTACTTTCCGTCAGTCTTTTGATTCGGAAGGTTGATATTGTCGATTTCGGGCGACTTCTATTTTTGCTCGTCAGGTACGTTTGAATATTCTGAGGTTACTTTTGTGTTTTATCTGTTGAGAATTATTCTTCACCCTTGTGGAAGGGTGGCTTGCAAAGACTTTGTATAATATTGAATAATCTAAAAAATAAATCATTGATAATCAGATGATATTGATGGCTATTTTACCTCGGTGATCAACGACCTCTTCCTCGGTGATGAACAGCCCCTTCATCGGTGACTAAGCCGCCCTTCATCGGTGATCTCCAAGGTAGTCCCCGGTGATGGAGAATATCAGGAATGCCGGACACTCGTCCATGTAAACATTATTCTTTGGATCCGATCTAAAGAGACGAGAGAAGAATGCTCTATCCCCTCCTTCAACGAACCATGTTTCGGGTTAGCCACTGCTTTTTATGTTTCTTCCTGACAATAAATCAAGCCTATTTAAGTTTATATATTCAGTATGTTCCGCAATTTCATTTATTATATACTTGTCCTTTTACTATTTACTTCCTGTGGTGCAGGGCGTAGTCTGAAGAAAGCCGAGCAAAGTTATGCACGCGGTGAGTATTTTGATGCCGCGAAATATTATAGAAAGGCTTATGCCGCCACTCCTGCAAAACAACGGAAACAGCGCGGTGTGATAGCTTATAAGATGGCGGATTGTTACCGCCTTATCAATTATACAGTACGTGCAAAGGGGGCTTATATGAATGCCATCCGTTACAATTATCCCGATTCGATCACCTTTTTTTATCTCGCTGAAAGCCAACGGAAAAACGGAGAATATAAGCCCGCTGCCGCTTCATATAAGACTTATCTCGACTTTCGCCCGAATGATACGCTGGCATTGAACGGTTTGATATCCTGCCAGTTGGCGCAGAAATGGAAGGAGCATCCTACGCGATATACCGTGAAGCGTGTCCCCATCTTCTTTTCCCGTCGTGCGGATTACTCCCCCATGTATGCCGGAGAAGATGCGGATATTCTGTACTTCACTTCTACCCGAAACGAAGCAAAAGGGAATGACCTGAATGGCATAACCGGCATGAAAAGTGCCGATATATTCCAGTCGAAGCTTGACGAGAAGAAGAACTGGCAGAAGCCCGAACCGCTGGAGTCGGAAGTCAACAGCGAATATGAAGACGGTGCCTGCACCTTTTCTGCGGACGGGAAAACGATGTACTTCACCCGTTGCCGTACCTCTCCCGAATCACCGGTATATGCCGAAATATATTCATCTGCCCGTACGGGAGCCAATTGGGGAACACCGACCAAGTGTGCCATATTGAACGACTCGCTTTCTTCCGTTGCCCACCCTGCCATGTCTCCTGTCGGTGATTTCCTTTATTTTGTCTCCGATATGCCCGGAGGCTATGGCGGACTTGACCTCTGGCGTATCAATGTAGTGCAAGATGGTTTCGGATATGTTGATAATCTCGGGCCGGAAATCAATACTGCCGGAGATGAAATGTTCCCTACTTTCGGACCGAAAGGGGAACTGTACTTTTCCTCCAACGGCCATCCCGGTATGGGAGGACTTGATATCTTCCGGGCTGTACAGGATACGCTGTCAGGGAAATGGAAAGTTGAGAACATGCGTTCACCCCTGAATTCAGCGAGTGATGATTTCGGAATGACCTTCGAGCCGGGACATCCGCGTGGATTCTTCTCCTCCAACCGGGGGGATGCCCGTGGTTGGGATCATATCTACAGTTTTGAACTTCCCGAAGTCAATCACGTCCTTACGGGTTGGGTGTATGATAAAGAAGGCGATCCTTTGCCTGATGCCTTGGTGACTATAGTCGGTGATGACGGTACATATTTGAAAATCAACGTAAAGAAGGATGGCTCTTTCGTGCAACAGCTCACTCCGGGGCAACGTTATGTCATGTTGGCCTCTTGTCGCGGCTTTCTGAACGGGAAGCAGGAGTTGACTACCGATACTGCGCAGGTAGATCGCAATTATGAAGCAGAGTTTCCGTTGGCATCCATCACGCGTCCGGTACTGATAGAGAATATCTTTTATGAATTCGACCGTGCCGACCTGACACCGGCTTCTACTACCGCACTGGACGAGCTTATCCGTCTGTTGAATGACAACCCGAACGTGACCATCGAACTGGCCGCCCACTGTGACTATAAAGGCAATGATGCATATAATGAGCGTTTGTCTCAAAGGCGTGCCGAGTCGGTGGTACGCTATCTGATCAAAGGCGGCATTGCTAATGACCGTCTTACGGCAAAAGGTTATGGAGAGTCGAAACCTAAGGTGGTCAATAAGTCCGTACTGAAGTCTGCCCCCTTCCTCAAGATCGGAGATGTATTGACCGAAGAGTTCATCAAGACATTGCCACTCGACCAGCAAGAGATATGCAATGCCATCAACCGTCGTACCGAATTCCAAGTATTGCGTACCACTTACGGGCTTTATCAATAAAATCTTTCCCGTTTATAAACTTCATTATCACTACATTTGTTGTTGAGGGTAGTATCAACAAAGGCCAGTTGAATGAGCGATCCACCCGGTCGGTCGTTGAACTGGACGATTAATTTATTAAAAGAAGATGATGGTGTTTAAAAAGCAAGTGATGCCTCTATTGGCATTGGCTGCTGCGCTCTCAGTGAACGTGCAGCAATCGGAAGCCTGTACCCGTGCAGTGTATGCCGGTCCGGACAATATGATAGTGACGGGACGTACGATGGATTGGAAGGAAGATATACAGTCCAATCTTTATCTTTTCCCCCGTGGTATAAAACGGGCAAGCTTTGATCAGGGAGATTTTCTTACCTGGACTTCTAAATACGGCAGTATCGTTGCTTCGGCCTATGATATCGGTGTGTGCGATGGCATGAATGAGAAAGGGCTTGTGGCTAACCTGCTCTTTTTGCCCGAATCTATTTATGTGCGTCCGGGCGACACGCGGCCGGTTATGGGAATTGGCATCTGGACTCAGTATGTCCTCGATAATTTCGCCACGGTGCGTGAAGCTGTGGAGGAACTGAAAAAAGAGACTTTCCGCATCGATGCTCCTCACTTGCCGAATGGTTCACCTGCTACTTTGCATATGTCCATTTCCGATGCGACGGGCAATAATGCCATTCTCGAGTATATCGATGGTTATCTGGAGATTCATGAAGGCAAAGAGTATAAGGTGATGACTAATTCTCCAAGATATGACTTACAACTGGCTGTCAATGATTATTGGAAAGAGGTGGGCGGTTTGCAGATGCTGCCCGGCACCAACCGTTCAAGCGACCGCTTTGTGCGGGCCTCCTTCTATGTGGATGCCATTCCGCAGATATCCGATCCTAAGATTGCCGTCCCCAGTTTGTTGAGCGTAATTCGTAACGTGTCCGTGCCGTTCGGCATTTCTACTCCGGATAAGCCTTATATCTCTTCCACGCGGTGGCGTTCTGTTTCCGACCAGAAGGATAAAGTTTACTATTTTGAATCGACTCTGACTCCTAATCTCTTTTGGGTTGATATCAAGAAAGCGGATTTTAGCCCGAATGCAAGTATTAAGAGGTTGCTTCTGACCGGAGGCGAGGTTTATACCGGTGATGCTTATAAGGATTTCAAGGATATCAAGACATTTACGTTCCTGTTCAGGTTGCCGGAAATGAATTGAGAATCGAGAAGAAAGAATCGAGAGAGGAGAGGGGAGTTTAGGTTAGGGCAGCCGCAGGGATTGGATGTATTGATATACGTTCGGATGAAGGAAGTAGCGTATGTCTTTCCCGGCAGCGAGTGAATTTCGGATGAAGGTAGAACTTATGTCGAAAGTAGGTGAATTGACAATGCGTACAGTCGGAGGAAGTTGATCCTGAGAGACGGTGAATCCGGGACGGGGATAAATAAGTAGTTGATTCTCTGTGATAATACGTTTGTATTCATACCATTGCGGAAATAGAAGCCAATTGTCCGAACCTATGATAAGGTTGAACTCCCGTTCCGGATACTTCTTTTTTAATTCATCCAGTGTATGTATGGTGTATGTCGGACGGGGAAGGTGGAATTCAAAATCGGAGGCTTTAAAACGTGGATAATCCTTAATTGCCACTTCCACCAGATGAAGCCTTACATCGTCCGGCCAAAGGTCAGCCTGCTCCTTAAGGGGATTGTGTGGGCTGACCATAAACCATATTTCATCCAGTCCCTCAAACTCGCAAAGATAGTTTGCCAAGACGAGATGACCGATATGAACCGGATTGAATGAACCGCTGTATATGCCGGTTTTTATTTTAGTCACGGTGCAGGAACTCTTTGATGATACGCAGTGCTTCCGCCTTTGCCGTTTCAAGGTCATCGTTGATGATAACTTTGTCGAACTTCGGAGCAAAACTCAATTCGTATTCCGCTTTGGCTATGCGGCTCTCAATGACTTCCGGGGCATCGGTGCCACGGCCTGTGAGACGGTGACGCAACTCCTCCACACTTGGGGGCTGAACGAATAAAGACAAGGCTTTATCTCCATAATATTTCTTTATATTGCACCCGCCTACTACATCGACATCGAATATGACATTTTGCCCTGCCTTCAGTTGCTCCTCCACTTGCGATTTCAAAGTACCGTAATAACGATCCTTGTATACTTCCTCATACTCCAGGAACTCATTGTCGTCGATTCGTTTACGGAACTCATCGGGGGTAAGAAAGAAATATTCCACCCCATGCTTTTCGGTACCACGAGGCGGACGGCTGGTAGCGGAGATTGAAAATGCCAAGTTCAATCCCTGTGTCAATAAATAGTTGATAATGGTAGACTTGCCCGACCCCGAGGGGGCAGAAAAGATGATTAATTTTCCCTCCATAGTTTATTCTGATATTCAAATATCTTGTCTGAATTTCACATTGCTTGCTTATACTGTTTTGAAACAGCGTACAGGTTACATTACGTTGAGTACCTGCTCTTTAATCTGTTCCAGTTCATCTTTCATCTGGACTACGATTTTCTGCATTTCCGCATGGTTCGACTTGCTGCCCAACGTATTGATCTCCCTTCCCATTTCCTGAGCGATAAATCCTAGTTTTTTTCCTTGCCCGTTGCCGTTTTCCATCGTGTGGAGGAAGTATTTCAAATGATTCGTCAGACGTTGCTTCTCTTCGTTTACATCCAGTTTCTCAATGTAGTAGATCAATTCCTGCTCAAGGCGGTTTTTATCGTAATCTACACTTAATGTCTTTTCTAAGGCATCCGTGATGCGCTCTTTGACTTTATCTACCCGTTCTTTTTCATATGGAGCGATCGACTCCAATAGAGCCGAGATATTGGTGATCTTCTCACGGAACTTCTTTTCTAGTGCGGCACCTTCTTGTTTGCGAAACTCCACAAGATGGTTGATAGCTTCAATGACAGCCATATGTACCGTTTCCCACTCTTCTTCCGTCAGCTCCTGTATCTCCGTTTTTGTCATCACATCCGGCATACGGAGCAGGGTTTGGAACCAGTCTGTCGGCACCGGTATATTTAATTTGTCCGCTATATCTTTAATTTGATTGTAATATCCCTCCACTAATGCCTGATTGATGGGAGTAGCACTTTCTGCGCTCTCCTTTTTTTCGATCCAAAGGCTAAAGTCTATTTTTCCACGTTCAAGATTCTTTGAGATTTCGTTTCGGATTTCTATCTCCTTTTCGCGATAAGTCGGAGCGATACGCGTAGATAAATCCAGTGCCTTGCTATTCAGCGATTTGATCTCTATGTTTATTTTTTTATCAGATAGTTCGGCAATGGCTTTACCATATCCTGTCATTGATTGTATCATATCGTATAAATTGTTTTCTGCAAAAATACAGGTTTATTTTAAGAATATGGCTTGAATGTATAAAAAATATGCTTGAAATGTAGATTCCCATTGCCCCATTATTCCATATGCGGGTCTGTAATTACGGTTTGACCGACATTTCTTTTTTATAGTATAGTTTGAAAATAGATAGCAATATGCTCTTGTTTCTGCCGAATTGCCGACCGGGTACTTTTGAAATACGATCGAATCAGCTTTCCGTAAGGTTGATTTCGGGGTAAAATAGCCATAAACTGTCGATGTAATTACCTTTGTTGACGGATGAAATAGGCATTCCCAGCAAATCAAATCGCTATTTCCAACAGATGGGATCACTATTTCCAACAAATGGGATCACTATTATCATCAGATGAAATCACTATTTTCCTCAAACGAAGCTTTAATTTATCGGAAAAGCGCTCTTTTTTCTCTTTCTTTTCTCTATCTCTCGCCTTAATGTGAAGCTCTGCTTTTTGACGCCAGGCAACGATAATCATATACTCTCTATGCATTGGGAAAGAATAAGGAAACAATCGGCATGTTATGTAGCACTTTGAATGATTTTACTGGCAAAGTGAAAAACCGATGTTGCCCTACAATCCGTTTTTTCCAATCATGCTTGCCATTGACCGGTAAATTGCTACTCACGGCAAAGGAGAAAAGCAAAATGTCAAAAAGATAGTTTGTCCGTAAAGCATTTAAAAAGCACAAAACTATCCCGTAAGTAATATATGAACAAGTAAATAATAATGGCATGAGGCACTATAAGTTCGTTAAGTGAAGTCTTATGATTAAAAAAACTTAAAACGGAACTTGAACCTTTGCGAATGAAATAAATCTTTTATATTTGCAAACAATATTAAGAAACATCTTTGAAAAAACATCTCTATGGAAAAAAGTAAACCTGTTAACCCGAATCATCTTTTTAGCTTCAGAATGGAGCTAAGGAATAAGAATGTAGCTTATCTGATACTTTTTAGTCTAAAAGCTTCCCCTATTTCGATTTGATATTTTTATATTATTTAGAAGAGCCGGATATCTTTTCATAGAAGAGGTACCCTTCTAATTTCCGCGCGTTTATTTCTTACTATATTATTAATTTAACCTAAGTGATTTATGAGTAAACATTTACAAAAATGGATACTGTTGCTATTCGTATTGTGTAGTGGCGCAGTATTCGCGCAACATCCCACGGTAAGTCCGAAAAAGGGTGTGTTGCGTGTGAAGCTTCAACCGGAAGTAGCCGCACAGGTAGCCGCTGCTCCCAGAATGCGGACTGCCGGTGGCATTGTTTCAACGGGTATTACCCCTTTGGATCGAGCCGGTCAGAAAGTAAAGGCTGTACAGATGAAGAGAGTTTTCCCCTATGTAGAAAAGTTCGAGGCTCAAAGGAAAGAATTTGGTCTGGACAGGTGGTATGAGATAACTTTCGATGAGGGTGTCAATCCGCTCGAAGCAAAGCAGATTTACAGTACCGTTCCCGGTATCCAAGTCGCTGAAAACATTATACCGATGGAACTTCTCGGAGGGAATGGGGGATATGTTAAGCTTACGCCTGCACAGAAAGCAGCAATGAACGCACAGGCTCCGTCATCGGATATGCCTTTTAACGATCCTCGTTTGCCTCTGCAATGGCATTACCAGAATGATGGTTCCATGCCGGGTAGCGTCAAAGGAGCAGATATCAATCTTTTTGAAGCATGGAAGCTCGCTACCGGTTCGAGGGATGTATTGATAGCCATAATAGATGGCGGAGTAGATTTTACGCATGAAGACTTGGCTGAGAACATGTGGATTAATGAGGCCGAATTGAACGGTACGAAAGGTGTGGATGATGATGGAAATGGTTATGTGGACGATATATACGGATATAATTTTGTGACCAATTCAGGGGAACTGTATCCGCACAATCATGGTACTCACGTTGCCGGAACGGTAGCTGCCGTCAACAACAACGGCATCGGAGTTTCAGGCGTTGCAGGTGGTAACGGGCAAGGAGGCGTGAGATTGCTTTCTTGTCAAGTATTCGATTCACGTACCGGGGCAGGCGATGGCAATTTCGCAGCCGCACTGGTATATGCCGCGGAGATGGGTGCTTCGATTGCCCAATGCTCGTGGGGGTGGCCCGCACCGGATATCATAGAACAGGCTGTCTTGGATGCAATTGACTATTTTACTGCAAAAGGCGGTGGCGATAAATTGAAAGGCGGACTCTGTATTTTCTCTTCGGGGAATGATGGGTCTACAGGTAATTATTATCCGGGGTGTTATGAAAAGGTATTGTGTGTCGGTGCGATGAATTATGACAAAACAGTTTCCAGTTATTCAAACTACGGTGATTGGGTGGATGTCACAGCTCCGGGTGGCCTTATGGATTTTGATGCATCGCAAGGTGTATTGAGTACTTTGCCTGGAAATGAGTATGGGTACAACGAAGGTACTTCCATGGCCACACCTCATGTGTCGGGTATTGCAGCTCTGATTCTGTCTAAATACGGGAAACCTGATTTGTCAAACGAGACATTGCGTGAGCAACTGGTTACTTCTGTAAATGACCTTTATACGGATAATCCCCGGTATGCGGGGTTGGCTGGAAGCGGATATATCGATGCTTGGAAAGCATTGCAAATGAGTGATGGCGAAGCACCGGAACCCGTAAGCGATTTCACGCTTCTGCCCGCGCAGGATAATATTATGATGGAATGGATCATTCCGGGCGCATCGGATAACAATGTCAATCATCATACCGTTTATTATAGCGACAAGGAATTTAATTCAGGAAGCGACCTAACCAAGCTGGAATCAGTTACCATCGATACAAAATTCCTGAAGTCGGGAGATAAAATTACTTATGAATTGAAAGGATTGGAAGCACGTACCACTTATTTTATCGCAATCAAGTCGGTGGATCGTTGGGGAAATGCAGCGGCATTATCTCCTGTAAAGAGTGCTACGACAAACTCCGGTCCTAAAATGGTGCTTGACAAACAATCGATATCAATGACGGTGGATGCCGCTTCCTCTTTGGTTGCTTCTGATAAGTTTACCATCAGCAATGAAGATGAAGGACTGTTGAAATGGGAATCTTACTCGCGTACAGTCAATGTGATGCCTGCCTCGTTAGTGAAAGCCGATCCGGGCAAACTGAAGGCATATGACGGTAACCTGTCAATCGTTTCGTATGCAAAGAACCCGGTGGTATCTGCCGACTTCATGACCGAGGATTTTCCGTTATCCATTAATTATGCTTCCAAGGGATTGGTAGCCTATATTGGTGATGTGGATCTGAATCTGCCCAATTCTCAGGCGCAATGGTTTAAGGTCGATCCGGATAAATACCCTGATGGATTCAACCTGACTCACTTGAATGTGGGAGGCAGTTACGGGAAAGATCCCGTTATAGAGATTTATGAGGGAAGTACCATCACGAAGAGTAAATTAGTGCAAAGATTTACCGGGAATTTTGCTTACTACTTTGATGTCCCGTTGGATGAGCAGTTATATTTTGCACCGGGTGAATCATTCTGGATTGTACTGCACTTTGCTAAAGGAAATGTCAATCCTTTGGGACTGGGAGAAGCCGAGACGGACGATTATGCGACGTATAGCTATATGAGTAATGATCTTGGAAATACTTGGATGATATTAAAGGACGCACTTGTAGACAGTAAGTACGAGGAAATGGGTGGAAAGGCTGTATGGGATATTACGGCTAAGAGTCTCAATCCGGATTGGAGTACAATGATGGTGTTGAATCCGGAAAATGGTACGGTAAAAGCCCATGAGAAACAGGAAGTAACGATCTCTAATGATGGCCAGAAACTGGTGAACGGATCTTATAAATTCTCTCTGAAGTTGAAAACCAATGAAACCGGCAAGACGGAACAGGCTATACCTGTGGCAATGACAGTGAAAGGTAACAAGCCCGAACTAAAAACAGCCAAGGTCATTGATTTTGGTGATTTATTGGTAGGGCAGACAAAGACACTTAAAATAGAGGTGATCAATAATGGTTATGGAGGATTTTATGGCAGTTATGGCAGTTCGTTATCCTCATCTAATATCAAGTCTTCTTCCGACCAGTTTGTTACACCGACTTATATCAGCGGAGGTTTTCCGGCTCGTTCGGTATCTTCAATGGAAATAACGTATGCACCGACAAAGGCAGGTAGTCACTCCGGTACGGTTACGCTGACTGATGGCAATAATGTACAGTATCAGTTCATCATCCGTGGAATTGCTGCCGACCCGGCCGAGATCGTCATTGCCCCGACCGATATTCAGGTTGGAGAACTTGAGGTTGGAGCTACACCAATAGAAAAATCATTTACTATTTCAAATACGGGTAGCTATCCGTTGGAATATGTATTTCCGAAATTCTCGGACGAGGTTATAACGGATATGGGAAAGGCTTCTCATAAGTTCGGCTATACTTATATTTCCAATTTGGATGGAGCAACTGACTTTGAATATGATAACAATCCTGCTTTGGTAAATGCAACGGATATAACCAGCCAGTTCACAGACGATAATGTATGGTCGAAAGCAATCTCTTTGGGCTTTTCATTCCCCTATTATGGAGAGACATACGATAAAGTTTATGTAACCAGCCATGGGGGTATTGCTATGGCTACAGGCCGGTTCTGCATGTTCCCGTCCGCATCTGCCGATTGTGTTGGTGGAATGGGTGCGATCATGGCTTATGGTACTCAACTGATCATGGGTGCCAACAGTAAAGTGGAATGGGCTAAGCAGGATGGTAAGTTCGTTGTGAAGTTCACGAACGTAATGGCAGTGGTTTATGATAATGACTATATTCCGGTCAGTTTCCATATGGCCTTGGCAAGCAACGGGGACGTAGAAATATTCTATGACGACTACACACCGGCCTCTGTGTTCGGTGAGGGATCGAATCTGTTTGTAGGTCTGAATGATATAGAGGTGAAAGATCCGATGACCCTTACGGATACTGAAATTTCTGACGATCCGTATTCCGGCAAAGAGCCGACTGAAGAAGGGCAGTTATATAAAAAGATTGGGACGGGCTCGGCTGTGAAATTCCTGGCACCCGATAAATATATTATTAACAAACTGATCCCAGCGAACGGAGTGATCAATCCCGGTGAAAAATCGGTTATTACTGTCACAATGGCGGCTACGGAAGACATGTATGCAGGTGAACTGACCAATAAGTTGGTTTTGCTCAGCAATGATCCCAAACATACTACTTCCTATGTGACCTTCCGTGCAGTGGTAAAGGGAGATGTATTAAAACCGCTGGTAGAACTTGCATCTTCCGATGTGGATTTTGGAAATGTGTTCCGTACGGCTGTGAAGCAACTTCCGGTGACCATTAAGAATGTGGGTAAAGATGTTTTGAACGTCACTTCGGTAACGTTGGCTGAGGGGAAATTTAATTTTGAAGCCCGTCTTCCGATTAGCATTGAACCGGGACTTTCAAAAGACATTCTGGTAACTCTGCCTACGGAGAAAGAGGGTGAAGTAGCTGATGTGATGACGGTTGTCACTTCTGCTGGAACCGTAACCGCTAATTTGGTAGCGAAGGTCATAGGTACGCCTGTCATTGCTTTGAATATGGAAGGCATTACCGAGACAATGGAGAGTGGGACTACCATGGAAAAGGTACTTGAAATAAAGAATGAAGGTAACGAGCCTTTGGTATATTCCATTACTCCTAACGAGTTTATCGGACTTCCTCCTGCGGCAACAGACGGAAAATCATCAGTGGATTACATCTATTCTGCTTCTGTTGATAATAAAGATGTTTCTGCGGAATGGGTGGACATTGAGACGAACGGATTGGGAGAGCAAAACAATCTGACTTATTATATGCAGCATGACTTTACTACTGTCGATTTGCCTTTTGATTTTCCGTTCTATGGCAAGACTTATAATAAGATGTATATCTATAACTCCGGATTTATCTCATTTAATGAAAAGACGGACGATAAGATATGGCCGGAGCCTCCTTCACAATTCCCGACAACAGAGACGTTGTATACGAATATGATTGCACCCTACTGGGGTATGCATTCCATGGATCAGACCAGAACAGCCGGAACTTTCCATTATATTACTGAAGACAGAGCAGTCGTTTCGTTCATGGAGTATGGCAATACGATGAATCGCGGAGTCTGTTTCCAGGTTATTATGAATAAGGACGGTTCATTTAAGTTCCAATACAAGGGCGCATTCCCGGACGCAGACATCTATAATATGTTTGGTTGGGCAGGTATCGCAAACGATGGCGGTACGAAAGGGGTAAACCTTCCTGCACGTACGGTTGCTTTCGGTCGTGCTATCGAGTTCTATCCCGTAATGACCGAAGAAATCGCAACAGGTAGTGCTAAAAATGTGAATATGAAGGTGATGGCCAATAAGATGGCTGGAGATTACACAAGCAATCTGATCCTGAATACGAACGTACCGGGCAAAGAAAAGATCAATCTGCCTATCGAGTTAAATATCACGGGTATGCCGAAACCTGTATTCCCGGAAAAGATAGAAACTGAATGGGTTGTTGGAACGAATGCCGGATCAATGGGAGTACCGGAGGTTCTCTTCAAGGTTGCCAATCAGGGTACAGCCACATTTATGATCAATAACATTGAAATGGATGCACCGATGTCCGATTTCGGGCCTGTACTCCAACTGTGGTACTATGGTGAACATTACGATCCGTGGTTTGATGAAACGACTATCGGCTGGGGAATTTATGAAGAAGGAACTTCGATAACCGTTGGTGTCACACCGATAGAGTTTAAGGTTTTAGTAACAGATAACTATACGATCAATACCTATGAATGTCCGATTACATTTAATGTGACTGGAATTGAAGGTAAGGAAAAGGTGGAAGTTCCGTTCAAGGTTAGTATTACGGATGCTCCAGTTATGGACTTTGATAAACCTGAAATTCGTGTCAGCAATGTGGCGAGCGATTATGAAGGTGAGGCTGAAATGACCATTACCAACAATGGTGCATATCCGTTGAGGTATGAAATATCACTCGATCCGACCGGTGAAGGTGAAGTGGAAGAAGAACAAGGCGGAGGCGGAGTCGATCCGATGAGCGAGATGGGGCACCGTGCTTTGTCTGTCGGAGAGCAACAGTCTTTGAGCCGAAACCTTACTGAAATGGATCGTCAAGGTTTAATGAAAGTAGCGGCCAAAGCTGGTGAATTGAACGCTTTGGATGTCCCTGTTGACATGGAATATAACCAATCGTTATATTATCCGGCTATGCCGAAAACGTCCGCTGGTGTATATCAATATGGTAGCGGTACGGTATTCGGGCAATATAAAGCCGCCACTTATTATGTAGCGCCTGCAACGGGATTCAATCTGACGCATGTTTATACCGCAGCTACTGTTAAGACCTTGGAAAACGTTGATTTTAAGGTCGAGATTGTAAAAGGAGAAGATTTAGAGACAGGGGTTGTGATCGGTTCGGGGAGTTACCATTTGGACAAACAACCGGATCCGAATTACGGACTATTTATGACAATTCCATTGGAAAAGGCTGCCTATCTACATCCGAATGAGAAATTCCATGTAGTGGTGACTTACCCCGTAGGATACATTACTCCTGCAATACTTGTAACCAAAGAAGAGGCGGTTGTAAGCAACCGTTATATGGGATGGCAAGATGGCTATGGATGGTTTGATGTGGCTACATTGCTCAAGGAGAATGTTGGCTCGGTAGGCTATATCATGTCTTGTATCGAAGAGGAGGCCGGTAGTTCGTGGGTTACAATGCTTACTCCGGATACTTCCGGTGAACTGGCGATTGGGGCAAGTAAGACGGTTAAAGTGAAGCTTGCTGCCGAAACAGCTCCTTTAGACAGAGACAATAAGGCGGTATTGGTTATAAAGAGTAATGATCCGGACAAACAACTGGTAAATTACCCGGTTTATCTGGACAAGAACGGTGCCCCGGAGATTTCAGTACCTTCTTCTAAAATTTATGCAAAAGAGGGAGCTACAACGAAGCTTAATGTTACTGTGACGGATAGTGACGGGGATGCATTTAGTGTGAAATTAAATGATGAAAGCGGTATCGCCAAGATGGAAAGTGCAACGGTTACTTCTGGAAACGCAACAGTGGAAAAAGTAGATGATACAACGATTAAGGTCCTTGTAGGAAGTGAAGCGACTACTGGCGCTGTGTCAGCGGAATTGGCTTTGGCACTGACACCGGACTATGGTACTGCCGGCTCGCATAGCTTTGAACTTACTGCTACCGATGTTAAGAATAATGTGAGAACGTCTGTCGTAAACTATACGGTAGATCATGTAAATCGTGCCCCGATTGCCAAAGAGCAGAAAGATATGGAAGTGAAGATAGGATCGACCAGTCCGGTTTTATATCTATCTTCTTTGTTTGAAGATCCGGATGGTGATGAACTGACCTACAAAGTTTCAGCTTCGAAAAATGACATAGTCGATATTTATAATACGGTTGGAAGTGTCATATTCTCCGGATTGAAGCTTGGCGCGGCAGATATAACCGTAACTGCTACGGACGTTGCCGGTGCCTCCGCGGTTTGCAAGTTCAAGGTAAAGGTTGTGACGGAAGTGGGAATTGGTGAAGTTGATATGAAGAATGCCGTTGCAGTATATCCTAATCCGGTTGTCGACAAAGCTAATGTAGCTTGTGATATCGATGCGGAAGGGGAAATCTCTTATAAGTTGTACAATGCCAACGGAGCGCTTTTATATAATGCACATGCAGTTAAAGCACGTGGCGAAGTGCAAGTGATTGATATGGACGGTTTTGCTTCAGGTGTTTACTATTTGGAATTGGACATCGATGGTACTAAGACAACTGTACCTGTGATGAAAAAATAGTAAAGGGAGCTGATTAGAACAAAGTATATCCCGGAGTTACAGAGAACAGCCTGTAATTCCGGGATTCTTTTTATTGGTCGTATTGGAAGAGCTTGCCTTGTACGCAGTTTTAAGCATCTGATCTATGGCTGAGGTAAGTCTTTTGCAGTTGTCTGTAACGTTTCACGTTGTTCATTATCTATCATCCTTGCCCATCGGTATGGTAAATATGAATTTAGCTCCTTGGGTTGTATGCGGATCTATTTGTATGTTTCCGTTCATATGCCGGGCTATCAGTCGGCAAAGGTACAATCCTAATCCGTTTCCGTGAGTGAAAGTATCCAGTTTGGTAAATCGTTGGAAGATATATTCCTGTTTGTCCGCAGGTATCCCGCATCCCGTATCCGCTACACTGATAATAACTTTCTTTTGTTCTTTATTACAGCGGCAGGATAACAGTATGCTTCCTTCACGGGTGAACTTGTTGGCATTGTTTAACAACGATCTCAGTAATAAGGATAAATATTGGGGATGGGTATGTGCAAAGCAGCCTTCTCTTGGAAGATCGAGTAAATATTGAATCTTGTCTTTCCCTTCTTTTTTGTGCAATAGTTCCATTTCTGTGCGGCATAAAGCTGTTACCTCCACCTCTTCTAGAGTCAGTGCTTCCGTAAGGCTATCCAGATTGGCAACTTCGATCAGGCTGTCGAGCAGTGACGTCAGCAGATGAGTGTTTTCCTGTATGATCATCTGATATTCTTTTCGTTCTTCCGGAAGGGTAGCATCGTCAATAAGTACCTCTGAGAATCCATTTATGGAATTAAGCGGTGTACGGATTTCGTGGCATATGGAGTTGATAAAGGACGATTTCATTTGTTCGCTTTCCTGGGCTTTTATGCTTTGCCGGTAAATTTCCTCTTGTAGTTTCCGTGTTTTCTTCAGACTTTTATAGTAGTAGACACTGACACTGATTGCAACAATGAGTGTGCAGATGGCAAAAATGAACCCGATCAGTCTGCTTTGGGCGGTAATCGAGGTCTTTTCCAGTTCCAGACGGTTCACGTCATTTTTTAGCCGCAGTGCTTCCACCCTTTCTACATACTCTTTTTTTATCAAGGAATCCGATACTTGTATCGCTCGTTCATAAGCTATGCAGGCATCTTCAGGGCGCTTGACGTTAGTTAGCAGTTTTGCTTTATCCTTATATACTCTGAGTATTCGACTGAAACCGGGGGCGCGTCCCGTTTCAATCATATTGATAAGCGAGTCACAGTTGGATATTGCTTCTTTCTCATGGTGCATGTTTGTAAGAAAGAGATAGGCCGTTTCATAAAGATAGATTTTGTTCTTGTCAAGAAATTCATCTTTGGCAGAAAGCATATGGTCGCGAAACAGATTGTACATTTTGTAAGCTTCATCATCGCTGACATGCATCGCCCCACGAATTAATTGTGTATAAAAATCTACATACGTATTATCCTTATATAGAAAAGGACGTGGATACATCACTGCCGAAACTGTATAAAAGTCTTTATGAGCATTGATCGCATCAGTGGTCACTTGTTGCAGTCTTTTGTAATCTTGTTCTTGGTTGTATCCGCTACTTAGAAGGGAAAATATGCTGCTTAGGTAGTATCTTTTAGTATAAAGGGGGAATTCCTGTGCAATGTCCCAAGCCTCCTGCCATAGGGGTATCTGTTCTTTATAAACGCCCTTCTTTCCTTGGCCATTCATTTCCCAAACTCTCATTAGACCTTCATTGTAGAGACGGTTTACTTTTTGATATTTATCTTCATGAGGTTGTAATGCCTGGAATTCATTACGTATTTGCTTGAAAAGTTCTTTTTGAGTGTTTGCATCATTCTCTGTATTTATCTTCCGGTTGATTATGGTCATTTTGAAGAACGTGGCTGCACCTTCAGCGGGCGTGCCTTTTTCGATATCGGCAATTGTTTTGATGTAATAATTATAAAGTGAATCTTCTTTTTCTTCGTGGGTGGCATGGCGAATGACGATGTTCATAATTGATACGAAAAGTCCGTATACATCACGACCTTCTTTTGATTCATTGAACAATTGCCTGACATAGCCTGCTTCGTTATTCATACCTTCCGTGACATCTTTGAGGTCGAGCAGTAGCTCTATACGCTTATGCGGGTCTTTTGCTTTGTCTAACGCTATGTTCAGACTGTCTTCACGAATGGGCATGGGAGAAGTTAATCTGCCTTCCGGATTATCTTCCTGAGATGCTTGTGCCTGAGTTGTGATAGTGCTAAGACAGAAGAAAACGAAATATAGGATATACCGCAGATTACTCATGCCATATTATAACTTGTTTATTCATTAGTTTTACTTGTATAAAACAGCCTGCTAAGATATACAAAATATTTCTGAAGTCAATGATTTTGAACTAAAATATGCTATAATTTATCCTACAGTGTGGTAATCTGAAAATAATCCGTTAAATTTGCGACAATTTAATAATCTGATAATTATGTCATGTATCTTACATATAGAGACCTCTACCACCGTATGTTCGGTAGCGGTAAGTGAAGATGGGCAGACTATTTTTGTGCAGGAAGATCTTAAAGGCCCTTCACATGCCGTGTCCTTGGGAGTCTTTGTTGATGAGGCTTTGTCGTTTATCGATAACCATGCCATTCCATTGGATGCGGTAGCTGTGAGTTGTGGACCTGGTTCATATACAGGGCTCCGTATCGGGGTTTCGATGGCTAAGGGCATTTGTTATGGAAGGAATGTTCCGTTGATAGGTATTCCTACTTTGGAAGTATTATCCGTACCCGTTTTGCTTTATCATGAATTGCCGGAAAATGCCTACCTTTGTCCCATGATCGATGCTCGCCGAATGGAAGTATATGCGGCCATTTATGATCGTAGTCTGAATGTCGTACGGGAAATTTCAGCCGATATTGTAGATGAAAATTCTTACCTTGACATTTTGAATGAACATCCGGTTTATTTCTTTGGGAATGGAGCGGGCAAATGCCGTGAGAAGATTACACATCCGAATGCACATTTCATCGATGACATTCATCCTTTGGCAAAGATGATGTTTCCTTTGGCCGAAAAAGCTGTGGCAAACAAGGAATATAAGGATGTAGCTTACTTTGAACCTTTCTATTTGAAAGAATTTGTGGCTTCACTGCCGAAAAAGCTGTTATAGCTTCTCGTTTCTTTTGATTTCTATTAATTAAATATTTAATTTTCGCTTATGCAATATAACACCCAGCAGAAAAGGATGCCGCTTCCAGAATATGGGCGAAGTATACAGAACATGGTTGATTTTGCACTTACAATTCAGGACCCGGCAGAGCGTCAGCGTTGTGCAAATACCATTATTAATATCATGGGAAATATGTTCCCTCATTTAAGGGATGTGCCCGATTTTAAGCATAAACTGTGGGATCATCTGGCTATCATGGCCGATTTTAAACTGGACATTAAGTATCCTTATGAGGTGATCCGTGAAGAAAATCTGGGTACGAAACCGGACATGATTCCTTATCCCAGTACTAAAATCCGTTATCGTCATTATGGTCGTACACTAGAGATATTGATCAAGAAAGCATGTGATTATCCGGAAGGGGATGAAAAGAGAAATTTAGTGGCCCTGATCTGTAACCATATGAAGAAAGATTATATGGCTTGGAACAAGGATACGGTCGATGAACGTAAAATAGCAGAGGACCTTGCGGAACTTTCTAATGGTAAGTTGCGGATGGATGATGACATCATTCGTTTGATGGCCGATCGCCTTGCTCAGAATTATCGTCCGAAGATGAATTATAATAATAACCGGAATAATAATCAGCGAAGAAAATACTAATCTCTCGCCATAAACCATCCTATCTATGGCTTCATTTGTAATCGAAGGAGGGCACAAGCTTTGTGGTGAAATTCATCCACAAGGTGCTAAAAACGAGGTATTGCAGATCATCTGCGCTACATTGCTTACTGCCGAGGAAGTAATAGTAAATAATATTCCCGACATTCTGGATGTCAACAACCTCATCCAATTGATGAGAGACATGGGGGTGACAGTTGCAAAACAGGGTATTGACTCATATAGTTTCAAAGCGGAAAATGTGGATCTTGCTTATCTGGAAAGTGACGAGTTTCTGAAGAAGTGTTCCAGTCTTCGCGGTTCGGTGATGCTGATCGGGCCAATGGTAGCTCGTTTTGGTAAAGCAATGATATCCAAGCCGGGTGGAGATAAGATAGGCCGCCGCCGTTTGGATACTCATTTTATCGGTATCCAGAATCTGGGAGCTGATTTCAAATATAACGATGAACGTGAGATTTTTGAAATTGCTGCCGATAAGTTGCACGGAACATACATGCTTTTGGACGAGGCTTCCGTTACCGGAACTGCCAACATTGTTATGGCGGCTGTATTGGCGAAAGGAACGACTACCATTTATAATGCAGCTTGTGAACCATATTTACAGCAATTATGCAGAATGCTCAACCGGATGGGGGCAAAAATCAGTGGCATTGCTTCCAACCTTCTCACTATCGAAGGGGTAGACGAACTGCACGGGACGCAACATACCGTTTTGCCGGACATGATTGAAGTAGGCAGTTTCATCGGAATGGCAGCTATGACCGGAAGCGAGATCACGATTAAACGTGTCTCTTATGAGAATTTGGGTATTATCCCCGAAAGTTTCCGCCGTTTGGGTATTAAGCTCGAACAACGTGGAGATGATATTTATGTCCCTGCACAGGATAGTTACCAGATCGAATCGTTTATTGATGGTTCCATCATGACGATTGCGGATGCTCCATGGCCAGGTTTGACTCCTGATTTGCTCAGTGTGTTGCTGGTAGTCGCTACGCAAGCTAAAGGGAGTGTGCTGATTCATCAGAAGATGTTCGAAAGCCGCTTGTTTTTTGTAGACAAGTTGATTGATATGGGAGCGCAAATCATCTTATGCGACCCGCATCGTGCGGTTGTAATCGGCCATAATCACGGTTTCAAACTCCGGGGTGGTAACATGATTTCTCCCGACATCCGTGCAGGTATTGCCTTGTTGATTGCAGCGATGAGTGCCGAAGGCAGCAGCCGTATCCACAACATCGAGCAAATAGACCGCGGATACCAGAACATTGAAGGCCGGTTGAATGCGATCGGTGCCAGAATTACCCGAATATGATAAAAAAAGAAGAAGTATATAAGATAGGGATTTTTAATAAGCCGCATGGCATCCATGGAGAGTTGTCGTTCACTTTTACTGATGATATCTTCGACCGTACCGATTGTGATTATCTAATTTGTTTGCTGGATGGGATATTTGTTCCCTTCTTCATCAAAGAATATCGGTTTCGTTCGGATTCCACGGCATTAGTGAAACTCGAAGGGGTGGATTCGGCAGAGCGAGCCCGTATGTTTACGAATGTGGAAGTATATTTTCCTGTGGAACATGTAGAGGAAGCAGAAGCGGGCGAATTGTCATGGAATTTCTTTGTCGGTTTCCATATGGAAGAAGTAAATCATGGTGTATTGGGAGAAATAATAGAGGTGGACGATTCTACTGCTAATCCTCTTTTTGTTGTAGAACTTCTGAATGGTGAAGAGCTTTTGGTACCGGCTCAGGAAGATTTTATTATTGGAGTTGATGCTGATAATAAGAATATTACGGTTGATTTACCCGAAGGACTATTGAACTTGGATGAAGTTGGAACGGAGGATGAATAGTCCTGATTTATTACTCACCGATGAAAGGATTGTTGGTCACCGATGAAGGCCCCGTTGATCACCGATGAACGGGGTGTTGGTCACCGATGAACAGGGTCTTCCTCACCGATGAGAAAATGCCTCCTCCAAAACGTTAAATAGAATGAAGAAACTTCTGTTGGCAGCGATGAAATGCCTACCTTTGTAATTCATATAAAATTACCATGCCAAAGAAAAAGAAAAGTAAAGCTTTCTGGAACAATATTAAGTTTAAATACAAACTTACCATCATAAATGAGAATACACTCGAAGAGGTGGTGGGTATCCACGTATCCAAGCTGAACGGGTTTTCGGTACTGCTTTCGGTTCTTACGATTCTGTTTCTGATAGCATCGGTTATCATTGCATTTACCCCTTTACGTAACTATCTGCCCGGATATATGAATAGCGAGATTCGTGCGCAGGTGGTGGAAAATGCATTGCGGGTGGATTCTCTTCAGCAACTGGTCGATCGGCAGAATCTGTATATCATGAACATTCAGGATATTTTCAGCGGAAAGGTTCGTATCGATTCGGTGCAGAGCATGGACACGCTGACCGCTATGCGTGAAGACTCCCTGATGGAACGTACCAAACGTGAAGAAGAATTTCGCCGTCAGTATGAAGAAACCGAGAAGTATAATCTTACTTCAATAACTTCACAACCCGATGTGGACGGTCTGATTTTTTATCGGCCTACCCGTGGGATGATTTCCTCTCATTTTGATGCGGATAAGAAGCATTATGGAACGGATATTGCCGCCAATCCCAACGAGAGCGTGCTTGCTACTTTGGACGGAACTGTCATATTGAGTACCTATACCGCTGAAACCGGATACTTGATCGAAGTGCAGCATAATCAAGACTTCGTATCAGTCTACAAACATTGTGGTTCTCTACTGAAGCGTGTAGGTGATAAAGTGCAGGCGGGAGAGGCCATCGCACTGGTGGGGAACAGCGGAACGCTGACAACCGGACCTCATTTGCATTTTGAGTTATGGCACAAAGGAAGTGCTGTTAATCCCGAAAAGTATATTGTATTCTAAACATGAATAAAGAGAATAAAAAGAAACAAATAGCTATCCTGGGGTCTACAGGATCTATTGGTACGCAGGCACTTCAGGTGATTGAAGAACATCCCGGACTGTATGAGGTGTATGCTTTGACTGCCAATAATAAAGTAGATTTGCTCATAGCACAAGCCCGGAGGTTTCAGCCCGAGGCGGTAGTTATAGCCAATGAAGATAAATACGATGAATTAAAAGATGCCCTTAGCGATTTGCCTATCAAGGTATATGCCGGTTCGGAAGCTTTGGGGCAGATCGTAGAATCTGCTCCGATCGATATCGTTCTGACTGCAATGGTGGGGTATGCCGGCCTGAAGCCAACGATCAATGCGATTCGAGCCCGTAAGGCAATTGCTCTGGCAAACAAGGAAACGCTTGTCGTTGCCGGAGAACTGATTAACCAGTTGGCACAACAATATCGTACCCCGATCCTTCCTGTCGATTCTGAACATTCGGCCGTATTCCAATGTTTGGCTGGAGAAGTTGGTAATCCGATAGAGAAGGTGATACTCACCGCTTCCGGAGGCCCTTTTCGTACGTATACACTGGAACAGTTGAAGACCGTTACAAAAGTACAGGCTTTGAAGCATCCCAATTGGGAGATGGGAGCAAAGATAACCATTGATTCTGCTTCCATGATGAACAAAGGTTTTGAAGTGATCGAAGCAAAATGGTTGTTCGGTGTGCAGCCCAGCCAGATCGAGGTGGTGGTTCATCCGCAATCGGTGATCCATTCGATGGTTCAGTTCGAGGACGGCTCCGTCAAGGCACAACTCGGTATGCCGGATATGCGGCTTCCTATACAGTATGCATTTTCTTATCCCGACCGTATATATTCTTCTTTTGAACGTCTGGACTTTGCGAAATGTACCCATCTGACTTTCGAACAGCCCGATACCAAACGTTTCCGCAATCTGGCATTGGCTTATGAAGCGATGTACCGCGGAGGAAACATGCCATGCATCGTCAATGCAGCCAATGAAGTGGTTGTAGCTGCTTTCCTGAAGGACGGGATCAGCTTTTTGGGCATGAGCGAAGTGATTGAAAAGACAATGGAGCGAGCTTCGTTTGTACAGGCTCCTACCTATGATGACTATGTGGCGACAGATGCCGAAGCACGCCGCATAGCTGTCGAGTTAACTCATAATTTAAAATAGTAAATAGTAATTCGTAAGTAATAAACATGGAAACATTTTTAATTCGTGCCCTTCAGTTAATAATGAGCCTTTCGCTCCTTGTTATCATTCATGAAGGAGGACATTTTCTCTTTGCCCGTCTTTTTAAGGTGAGGGTCGAGAAATTTTGCTTATTCTTTGATCCTTGGTTCACCCTTTTTAAATTCAAGCCCAAAAACAGTGAAACTGAATATGCTGTCGGATGGTTGCCGCTTGGCGGTTATGTAAAGATAGCGGGAATGATTGACGAATCGATGGATACGGAACAAATGAAACAACCCGAACAGCCGTGGGAGTTTCGATCCAAGCCTGCTTGGCAACGGCTGTTGATTATGGTGGGCGGTGTGTTGTTCAACTTCCTGTTGGCACTGTTCATCTATTCTATGATTCTATTTAAGTGGGGAGATTCTTATGTTTCCCTTCAGGATATGACTCATGGAATGAAGTTTAACGAACGGGCGCAACAAATTGGCTTCCGTGACGGTGACATTCTGCTCCGTGCCGACGAGAAACCTCTGGAACGGTTCAATATGGATCTTTTGCGTGATATAACCGATGCACGTATTGTGACGGTGAAACGCGATGGCGTCGAAACCAAAGTGTATATGCCTGAGGTTAACTTGCTGGACGTGTTGAAAGAAGATCCTATGTTTGTGAATGCTCTGATCCCGAATGTGGTAGACTCTGTTTTGTCAGGCAATTCTTTTGCATTGGCAGGATTGCAGAAAGGGGATAGTTTGGTTGCCTTCAACGGTACGCCTTTGAATTCCTGGAATGCTTTTACTGAGAATCTGGGTAAGTTGAGAGTAGCGGCAGAAGCGAAAAACGAAAAGGATGCTTCGTTCCAATTGGTCTACTCACGTGCAGGGAACCGCGATACGGTGTCCGTACGTACGGATTCATTGTTCCGCGTGGGAGCTTATTCTCAGAATCTAAGCGATTATAAAGAGACAGTCCTGACATATGGCTTTTTCACTTCGTTCCCTGCGGGAGTGAAACTGGGAGTCAACACCTTGAAAGGATATGTCAATGATATGAAATATGTATTCTCGAAAGAGGGGGCAAAGAGTATCGGTGGTTTTGGTACCATTGGAAGTATTTTCCCTTCTGTTTGGGATTGGCATCGTTTCTGGTCGATGACAGCTTTCCTTTCCATTATTCTTGCTTTTATGAATATCCTGCCAATTCCTGCTTTAGACGGTGGACATGTATTGTTCCTGATTTATGAGATTGTTGCCCGTCGTAAGCCGAGCGATAAATTCATGGAACGGGCACAAATGGCTGGCATGTTCATATTGTTTGCTCTGCTGATATGGGCCAATTTCAATGATGTTGTGAGATTCTTCTTCTAATCGGAAGATAATATATTAGACACAAGTTACGCGGATTACATAGTTTTAATAAACTAAGAACTATGTAATCCGCGTAATTTGTGTCTAAAAGATGTAGATGGCAGCTTTTGTGCGAATCCTTTTTAATTGAGAGTAAACTCTGTTTTTACATCCTTATCGGGCTATTCTTTTACTGTAAACACATAACTTCCCGATTGCAACTCTATATGAATGTGTTGCTCTTCAATGGAATAAGATACTACTCCTTTAGCTTTGTCGAGAGGAACGTTGTTTTCTGCTATTTCGTTCTGGTTCCTCTCTTTGGGCAAGGTGACTGAGGCGGTTGTATTTGCCGGTATGACGATTCTGTATTCCATATTCCCGTTAGCATCCGATTTCCACGCACTCCTTATTTTGCCGTAGTACGAATGGTAAGTAGCATCAACAGACGTTATTCTTTCCTGCCCGGCAGGGAAAGAGATCCTGTTGTCAGGATACGGAGTGAGAATGATGTGCTTGAAACCGGGATTGTTTTCATCCGGATTGATGCCTGCCATATAACGGTACATCCATTCGGATACCGCTCCATAAGCATAGTGGTTGAAAGAGTTCATGGTCGTTGCCGGATGAAATCCTTTTTCTTTTGTGTATCCGTCCCAACGTTCCCATATGGTGGTTGCCCCTTGATCCACACTGTACAGCCAGGAAGGGTTGTTGCGTTGCAGTAATAGATTGTAGGCCGTATGGATTGACCCGGCATCTGTCAATGTCTGGTTTATAATGGCGGTTCCTACAAAACCGGTTCCCAATCGGTCGCCATTTGTCTTGATTAAATGGTTCAGATAACGGATACCGTCACTTTGGGCCTTCTCATCAGGGAATAAGTGAAGTTTAAGAGCCAATAGATAGGCTGTCTGCCCCTTTTGTTTTAATGAACCGTCCGGATTGACATAGCGTGCTTGGAATTCGGCTTTGATATTTTCATATAACTCTTTGTACGATTTTGCTTTCGAGTCATATGCATCTCCTGCCTTCCGGCTTAAAGCTTGTGACATCTTTTCCATTAACCGGGCAGAGTAAGCGTAGAAACAGACGGCTATATACCGCTTCTTATCCGGTTCGTTGCCTTCGGGAGAAAGCCAGTCACCGTGGGTAATCCCTCCTCCGTTGTATTTATATCCGTCGAATACTTGCGTCGACCGTTGCTCCATAAATCTTTCCATGGAAGCATAGTTCTCTTCCAGAATGCCTCTGTCCCCATACATCAGGTAAGTTGTCCAAGGGATCACTATACCGGCCTCCGCCCAGGCTGCATTGCCGACTTCGTTTCCCCAGACACGGGGAGCTAAATCATAATACGCACCATCCTCGCGCTGCCCGTCCCTGACATCGCCCATCCATTTATGAAAGAATCCGGCAAGATCGGCATTATAGGTGGCAGCCCGCCCGAATGCCAGGATGTCACCCGTCCATCCCAGACGTTCATCCCGTTGGGGGCAATCGGTCGGTACGCTTAAGAAATTCCCGCGCTGCCCCCACATGATATTCTTATAAAGCTGGTTTACCCTTGCATGACTGGTGGTAAAAGAGGATCCTTCTTCGGCAACTGTACCGACCACTTCTCCTTTCATCGACTCGATTTCTACCTGTTCCGTTGTTACGACATCACAATAACGAAAACCGAAAAAGGTCATGGTAGGTCTGAATTCCTCCCCATCCTTGTCTCCTTTTAAAGTATAGCTGAGTGTGGCAGCGGCCGACCGGAGGATGATGCGGTAAAGACTGCCACCCGGCCCATCGTTTACGCGGGCGAAGCTTCCATCGTCATTCAATGATTCGGCAAACCGGATGGTAAGCCGTGTCCCGGCATTTCCTTTTACTTTGAATTTAACCCAGCCCACCATATTCTGTCCAAGGTCGTATACTGCTGTATCCCCTTTATCCAACGTCAGGCGGTCTGTCCCCTTTCTTTCTTCAATGACATTCACCATTCCATAGCCTTTTTCATCCGGGGTATGCCCGTTGTATTTTGTAATACTGACGGGAGTTTGTTCCAGCTCTTTTCTTACCTGTACGTTGGGACCGATGAAAGCCTTTATAGTGCCCTTGAAATCTTTGTTTTCGGTTGGTTTGTGCCAATTGGAATCATCAAATCCCACCTTCTTCCACTCACTTTCTCTTCGCGCGTCATAATCTTCTCCCGTATAGATATCCGCCATTCTTATAGCACCTTCCCGGGATGTCTTCCATGATTCAGGATGGGTGACAATGGTTTCGGTGGTTCCATCCTTATATACGATATATAGTTTAGCGATAAATCCCAATGCCGGAGAGCCGTATTCTCCATGCGCCACATGCCCTGCCCACCAGCCGGAGGATACCAGTGCTGCGATTGCATTATTGCCTTTCGACAGGAAAGAAGTAATGTCATAAGTGTTATAGAAAACAGTCTTTGAGTAGTTTGTCCACCCCGGTTTTAGTTCGTCAAAACATAGTTTGCCGTCCGCATTGGTGTTTCCTACCCGGTTTCCGTTTATAAATAGATCATAGACACCTAATGCGGAGGAATAAATACGGGCGGATTTTATCTCTTTATCGAGCATACATTCCGTACGGAACATGGGAATTCCATCTGTTTGAGATTCATTTTCGGGAGCATCCGTATCATTGCATTTAATCCATTTTGCACCGTTCCAGCCCGAATTCATCAGACCGGTTTCAAAGAAAGCCGTTTCACGACTGGTCTTTTTATTGCCGTCATTATCCCATACGTTGACTTTCCAGTAATAGCGGGTAGAGGGTTGGAGTGCAATACCTTTATATATAATGTGAACGGACAAGTCGGATGCTGTTTTCTCAGAATCCCATACGATGTTCTTCCCCTGTTTATCGGTCGAAACGATGATTTGATACCCGGTCTGGGATATTCCGCGTCTATCTGACTCCATTTTCCAACTAAAACGTGGAGCTGCCACATCGATTCCTATCGGATTTTTTAAATACTCTACCCGTAAGTCGCTTATCGTAAAACTTTTCGTTGCATTTGTTTCTCCCCGGGTCGTAAAGGTTGAGAAACATAAAAGCGATGCTAATACTAATAATACTTTCTTCATTGATTCTGTTCTTTGTTTCATCCTGTTTCGTTTCATTCTGTCCGATCCTTGTTTCATCCTGTTTCCTTTCTAAGATTTAAAAGTTTGTATTCTGCATGATCTATTTCTTCTGATATTCGGTCGGCTTGACTCCAAACTCTTTCTTAAAAGCCTTAGAGAAGTAATTTGGATTGGCAAACCCGGTTTTATAAGCTGTTTCAGTGACATTATACCCATCCCGGAGCAATTCACAAGCCTTATTGAGCCGCTTTTTACGGATATAGTCCCCCATTGAAATATTTAGCAAGCTCTTCATTTTCACATGAAGGAGGCTACGGCTGATGTATAGACTTTGCGTGATGTCCGCAATGGAAAATTCATCGTTATCTATATTCTTTTCAATGAGTTCGTTTATCTTGTTGATAAAGTCCTTGTCAAATTTGCTCAAAGATACGGATTCGACATCAGATCCCAATGTCTTCACGACTTTTTCGCGTTGTACCTGCTTCATATGGATGATGTTTTTTACCTGAAGCTCCAGTATCTGGGGATCGAACGGCTTTTGCACATAGGCTTCCGCACCGCTTTCGTATCCTTTCATTATATCATCCGTATCGTTTTTGGCGGTCAGGAGTATGATAGGTATATGGGAGGTGGAAATGTTATTTTTCAAGTTCCTGCAAAGCGTGTTTCCATCCATTTCGGGCATCATGACATCCGAGATGACCAGATCGACAGGATACTTGTTCGCTATTTCCAAGGCTTCCACTCCATTTTCGGCAACGTAGATATTATACTTCGGAGCGAAGAAGTCCGATAGGAATTTAAGTAATTCCACATTGTCTTCTACCAACAGGATGGAAGCTTGTGATTCGGTCTTCTCTTTTTCTACCGGCAGTGAGACTTGGGAGGATGTTTCTAAAAGGGGAGTGGTGAACTCGTATTGGTTGAGTGAGACGAGCGTCTTATCCGAATTGATTTTATCCTGTGCATCAAATGCCGATTCGGAAACGTTTAAACGGACGATGAAGCAACTGCCTTTCCCGATGCTACTTTCCAGCGTGATGTTCCCTTTATGGATTTCAACCAACCGTTTGACGAGTGCCAACCCCAGTCCCCATCCCTTATTATTCACGTTATAGCCCCGTTTGGTCTGGTAATATTTCAGGAAGATATTGTCTAGCTCTTCTTTGGCGACACCTATTCCCGTGTCTTTTACTTCGATCTGCAAATAAGTATGCCCGTCCGGATGGTCGGTAATGGCAGCGTTGATAAAGACTTTGCCGTTGGCGGAAGTATACTTTATCGCATTGGACAGAAGATTATTCGTTATCTTTTCCACATAAGAAGGGGAGAACCACACATCCTCTCCATTGTTTTCGCAATGTATATAGAAAGAGACGTTTTTCTCGGAGGCACTTTCCTTAAACAGTTGGGCCGCGTTTTCAATAAAATCCAGCGGGTTACCCTTCTGGATGTAAAACTGGAAATTGCCCGACTCCACTTTGTTGAAAGTGACCAGCTCATCAATCAGCCCTACCATCTTATTGGTGTTTTTTATGGCTAGGTACAACCTGTCGGATGATTCCTGCGGCAACTCCTGTTGCTGGTATACATATTTGAGGGGTGCCATAATCAGTGAGAGGGGTGTTTTCAGCTCATGTGACACCGATGTGAAGAAATCCATCTTGACTTTATTGATCTCTTCCAGCTTTTCTTTTTCCATATTGGCTATTCTCACCGCATTCTTCTCCCTTATCCGGATAGAGAAGATCCGGTAGCTGAAATAAACTGCCAATACCAGTATCACGAAATAAAGCAGGAAAGCGGCAAACGACAAATAGAACGGAGGCCGGATGACGATCTTAACCTCCTTTATCGGTTGTTGCTCCCAACCTTCATTGGAGTTGTTGGCTCTGATCTGTAGGAGATAGGTTCCCGGTGGAAGGTTTGATCCCACGAATTTTCGTTCCTGCCCTACGTTTCTCCAATTCTTGTCGACGCCCGACAGTTTGACCTGATAGTTGATCGTGCTGGTGTTGCCTAAAGAGATGGCGGCATATCCGATACTGAATGAGCGGGACTGGTTGTACGAAAATGTGATCTTTGAGGTTTCATCCAAAGCCAGTGTTAGCGGGGAGTCGGGAGTCTTTGAAGTGATGACCTGATCGTTGATATTCAGATAGCCTAGATGGACGTAAAACAGAGGTCTGTTTTCTTTTATGGCTTTGGGAGTAAATGAGATAAGCCCGTTGATGCTGCCGAAGTACAGCAATCCGTTCTGTGCCTGTATAGAGGAGGAGAAATTGAACTGGTTGATCGGTAATCCGTCTTCGATGGTATAGCATACGAAAGCACTCCGTTCCTTATTAAATTGGAATAATCCTTGACTGGTACTTATCCACAAGCGTCCCAACTCATCTTCAATAATGCTGCAAATGGTACTTCTCGACAGGGAGAGTTCATTGTCCGGAACTTTGATTTCCATCTCTGCCGGATCCATGTATTGCAATCCCCCGTTGTTGGTTCCTACCCAGATTCTGCTGTCCGAATCCTGATACAGGCAGGTGATATAATTGTCTTTCAGCTTGGAGTTATTGACCTTTGCCGTCCATCCGCTTACTTCGTGGGTCTTCGAGTCGATACGGAAGAGCCCGTTGTTGCGTGTCCCGATCCACATATTGTCCTCCCTGTCTACCAGCAGGCAATAAATAAAATCGACATCTAAAACCGGATGGTTGATACGGAGAAAGGTGTTCTTTTCCGGATCATAGTATCGTAAGCCTTGGGTGGTAGCTATCCACATGACACCGTTTTGCTGTTTTACGATGGAGAATATGGCATCTGAGGGCAAGCCGTTTTCCGTGCCGGGCATGTATTGCCGCCACTTTCCGGTAGGAAGGTGGTAGCAAAACAGGCCGTTCCGGAAAGTCCCGATCCATATGTTTTCGCTGTCTTTGTCGTAGAATAACTCATGTATATTGTAACCCAAACTTTCGATGCGGTCTAAAACACTGATATTCCCGGTCGTCGTGTTGTAGATGTTCAGACCGCCGTCTTCCGTTGCCATCCAGAGAATATCCTTTTGAGGTTCTATTATCTTACGGATGACCTTACCTTTGATATTTCTTGAGTTGTATCCGGCTTCAATCCAATGGAATTGTTCGTTGTTTTTTAGCAGTACGTTGATTCCTCCAAAATAAGTTCCGATCCAGATATTGCCGTCCCTATCGCATAAAACCGTGTATATCGCGTTGTCGTCCAATTTGTTCTTGTCTACGAAGTCCTGTTGCAGGATTTCTTTGCTTCCGTCGGCATTCAGAATGGTTATTCCCTTTTCCGTCCCAAGCCATATTCTTCCTTTGTCGTCTTCCGTGATGGCACGTACCGTACCGTCCGATAATTGTTCCGGTTGGAAAATGGAGGATTGCCCGTTTTTCAAGTCGATGTTCATGACCCCTTTGCCGTTTCGTCCCAGCCAAAGCGTCCCTTTCGAGTCGAAATACAAAGGTATTATACCGTCCGATCCGGTGATGAAGTCGGAGAAGTAAGAAGGATTGATTTGTGTTGTTTTTGAAAAGGAAGAGTTGTAGTAGAATACAGACTGATTGGTCGAAATGAATAACCTGTCCTCTTTGTCTATTGCCATGGATATGATAAATTCGGAATCCTGGCGGGGGTGCATGATGAAATCGTCGGCTTCTTCATCGTACATATATAGTTGCGTACCTCCGCATATGATTTTTCCGTTGCTTGTCTCCACAATGGAGGCAATGGTGGCATTGGGCATGTTGTAGCATCGGAAATCGTTGGTGGCAGGTCTGTATTGGCAAATCCCATCGTAAGTTCCCACCCAAATACGCTTTTTGCGGTCTTGGTAGATGCTTCTGACGAAATTCTGATTGAGCGAGTTCGGGTTGTCCGTCTGGTTGAAGTAGTTGACGATATTATAGCCATCGTAACGGGAAAGCCCGTTACGTGTTCCAATCCAAAGCATCCCTTTGTCATCTTGCATTAAAGCTTCCACTTGTTGGTGGGGTAATCCTTCTTTGCTTGTGATGTGCATGAATCTATAATTGGTGTCGGGCATCGAACGTAACGGGTTCAATCCCCAGAAAAGCATGAAGATGAGTAACAGGCATTTATACATAATTGTCGAGACGGTTAATGGAGGTTGCAAAATTAGGAAATATTCTTGAAGGATAGTAGAGATGAGTGGTCATAATTGGACAGGGGATTGACAGGGTTTGTGTGGATTAGATGTGATATACCTATTGCGGTTATACTGCATTGCCTTTGCAGTGCCGTTGCATTGCCTTTGCAGCGTTGCTGTATTGCCTTTGCAGCGTTGCTGTATTGCCTTTGCAGCGTTGCTGTATTGCCTTTGCAGCGTTGCTGTATTGCCTTTGCAGCGTTGCTGTATTGCCTTTGCAGTGTTGCTGCATTGCCTTTGCAGTAACGCTGCACTACTTTTGCAGTATCCTTGCATGACTGTGTTCACCTATTGAAATACTACCTTCCTGTTTATCACTTTTCCGTTGGCGAGTATAAGTTTCAGGATTCCTCCTCCCAACGGGGGAAGAGGAATCTGAAAGTCTGTACCGGCATTCGTCTTTTTGCCGACCAGTTTGCCGTCGAAAGAGAACAAAGAGAGTTCTTTCACTGCGGACGGACTGCTGATGTACAGATGGTTGCTGTCTGTATAACTTTTTATATCATTGTCATCCTTATGAAGATGTCCGATGCCGGTACCTCCTTTTGGAATAAGCCGGAATTCCAACCAAGTCCAGGAGGCATTATTGTCAACGTCGGCTATCCCCTCTGTTGTCAACCGGTATTGCTCTTTGTTGACAATCTCGATTGCGATTGCCATTCTGCTCTTTACCGGGGGAGCCGTTTTGCCTAACAGGCTCCAGGGAATGGCAGCTTCTATGTTATAATAAATCGACTTCACATCGATGGCATATTGAATCTCCGAAGTATTCGCATCGGTTTTCCAACTGCCATTGTCCGCGCGTTGGAGTTTGACATTTCCGTTTGTGTCGAAGAAGAGGCTGTACATTCCTTTTTGTGGGGTAGTACCGGATATGTCGTCCACGTCTATCATGAAACGAATGCCGTCATTGTCGATTCCCGTATTGATAATATTCCTGTCGATCACCCGTGAAGTCAGATAGAGGTATTTGTCATCATAGAGAAAATCCACAGTCGTTTTATTTTTAGAGATGTGTCCCATGTTGAGCTGCGCCACATTTGGTGTAGTCCATGCCTCGTCTGCCTTTTTTACACCGTCCACCGTGATCGAACCATATCCGGCACGTGCCTGGCGAATGGGAGTTCCTTTGATCATCACCACATCGTTCCTTCCGTTCGGAACTCCGATAGATCCCAGAGCAACCACTATTCCGGTATCTATGACGGATACGGAGTTCCAGATGGAATGCTTGTCGCTTCCCAGTGAAAACGGGGCGCTTTTTGCTTTGAAGTTCTGTGCCCGTTCGTCACCTACCAATACCTGCATGTCAAAATGTTGCAGGTCGAGAGAATTTCTGTTCTCGTTACTTTGGTACGAGGCGACTGTTTCGCCCCACGGCAACTTCCGGATATAGGGTGCTGCCGACACGATGCCCACCGGAGGAATGGTTTCGAAGATCATTTTCCGGAAAGGGCTGACCGCACCGATGTATCCTTTTGTCCAATTATCCTGAAGCGTGTTGCGTACGGTTGTGGCAGCGAAGTTACCCCTTCCGGGCCATCCGTTGTCTTCGATGATGACAGCTATTTCACTTTCGTCCTTGAGCAATAGAGGCACAGGCATTCCGTCCCGCGAACCGGGACGGTAACAGATCGTGACCGGGTCGCTCCATGTCTTTCCTTTATCAAAGGAACGGCACATCGAAATGTTCTGGTCATCGTTACCGGTATATTCATTTTCGTTTGCGAAATAACATTGAACCTCTCCCGAAGGCAATTCAAGGAATGCAGGTTCCCAACATCCGTCATTGAAAGTGTGTTGGGCATCGAAGACGAACATTGGTTCGCTCCATGATTCCCCGTTATCGGTACTTTGAACTACACGGATGCCAAAACGACGTTCTGTAGAGTAGGGGGCTACGGGACGCGGATTGATGCCTACCAGAATGGTTCCGTCAGATAGCTGTATCACATCGGGGACTGCGTAAAACACCTTTTCCGGTGGGGATGCTATGAGCCGGGGAGAACTCCATGTTTCTCCCTTGTTCGAACTGTAGGTGACGGCAATTCCTCCGAGAGCTTCTGCCACAGCCAGTAACCTGCCATCCTGAAGTTCGATCATACGGCCGTAGTTCCCGGATGTAAATACGGTTTTCTGGCTGTTCATATCCCAAAAGAGCCGTGAACCTTGGTAGGGAGTCACCCGTTGTCCGAATGAGGAGATTGAAATTGAAAAAAATAAGGCTACTATGATCTGAATATTTTTCATACAATTACAGAGTTAGATGAATTACTGATAGGTGATTATTACGGTTACGTCAGATACGGCTTGCATATCCGGATGTCCGGACGCGGTGGAGACTAACCGGTAATGAACCTCCTGTGTAAAATCGACCGCGGAGGTTCCCGATAGTTGCTCTACGTTTCCGATATAGACTTTTTCGTCCGGAGAGTAAGTCGTGAACTCGGGGATCAGGTTGCTCACATCGGTTCCTTGTGGCAAAACCACTTCGAGTACGAAAGTACTGTAATCAAATTCGTTACGTATCAGCGTACCCGTAGCACCGGCTAATGTGAAGCTCTTGAACTCAGGATAATTGACTGTGTACAATTTGTGCAGGCGTGTGGTTCCGTAGTCGGACGTTACAGATACCTCCACGGGAGCCGACAAGTCATATTTTGCCGTGCTTGAAAACTCTTTGTCATTGATGTAGACCTTCGTCAGTTCCGACTGGATATAAAAACGGAGTCTTTGAGAGAGTGAGATGGAAGCCGTCTGGTTGTTGTATTTGATTTTGCGCGGTAATCTCATCAGCCACTCGTCGTTCAACAACTTCTCTGCAAAGACTTCATCATATACTATCTGCGGACAAGAAATGTTTTCAATCTCGGTTTGGTCATCGATGACTGTGACCGTATACGAACAAGTATCCCTCTTCAGATCGGTGGCACCGTCCGTATAAGTGGAAGCAACGCATACCACTTTGTAGGTGCCCGGTGTCGCATAAGAGTAAGTGAACAGATTCTTGTTCACCACAAATCCCGTGTTGCTTTGTTCGCGGAGTTCATAATCATGCATGTCGTCTCCCGTATAGACCACCACCTGGTCGGCACTTCCCGTGAAATGAATAATCATTGATTCATTGATCTCCAACTGCCCTTTATTGACAGTCATTGCCGCCTGTGGAACCGGGGCGGTATCTTCTTCGCAGGAGCTTAGGATCAAAGAGATGCATACCCCCAACAATAGTTTAATAGCTACTTTCATTTTTATTCTGTTTCAAGTTAATATTAGTATCCCGGATTTTGCTCTATTACACCATTCGATATGTCTATTTCGCTTTGAGGAATCGGGAACAGTTCGTTTACCCCTTCACGGAAGTAATAACCGCGCTTGTTGGCACGTTTGGAACCGTAAGTCTTGATGACCTGTGCGGCTCTTTTCTGGCGTACCAGGTCAAAAAAGCGATCCCACTCGAAGCAGAGTTCTATCCGGCGTTCTTTCCATATCTGGTCACGCATTTGTCCGTAACCTCCACCGATGTACAGTGTCGAACTGCCGTTGATCGTATTGACTTGTGTCTTGTTTTTATTCAGTTGCGCCAAAGCCCGTACACCCTGATTGGTTTCGTTCAATGCTTCGGCATACATAAGCAACACTTCCGCATAGCGTATCAAGCGTCTGTTCTTACCGTTGTCACCCCCGTATTGCGGACGGTCTTTGAGAGGAGTGTACCATTTTAATGAAAGGTAACGCCCCGGGCCGCACTGGCATAAATCTCCATCCGGTGCATACTGTTGGTGTCCGATGGTGAATGACCGGCGCGGGTCGCTCGAAAACAATTCATTGATTATGTCATTGGTAGTCCATATCTGCGGAGAAGAGGAATAAATGTTATCATAGATAGGAGTCCCTTCGTTCGTGTCCCCGTTCGAACCGTCCGCTGATTCTTTGAATACAACTTCGAATATAGAGCCTTTGGAGAATTCACCCGTCTGGAAGAATTGGTCGATATAACCGAAGTCCTTACCGTAATAATCCTTATAATCCAGTGAGTAGGCATTGTGCAGAGCCGGCAGTTCGGTCTCGGTAGTTTCATACGGGTCCGTGGAGGTGTTCAGCTCTTTCGGTTTGAACCAAAGTCTTTCGCGAAGGCTCTCCCAGTCTTCTTCCGAACTGTCATAGTTAAGTATTTCGCCCAGCGTCATTTTAGTGCCTTCTACGAAGAAGTCTCCCAATCGCACCATCTCCTGCCATTTTTCCGAATTCTCTCCCGGTGTTGCCTGATACATCAGCACCTTCATCAGCAATGCAACGGCAGCTCCTTCGCTTGCCTTACCGGCTTCCGTACCCATGTAACGTGCCGGTAGCATGATGGAGGCTTCTCTCAAATCCTTTTCAATATATGCATATACTTCAGCGGCAGTATTGCGCGGAACAACGAGCCCTTGTACGGTTTCCGTCTCGGGCCGGATCGGTACTCCGCCATAAGTCTTGACCAGATTGAAGTAAAAGAGGGCTCTTAGGAATTTAGCCTGTCCCAGTATTTCGCGTACTGCTTTGTAGGATGCATAGTCGTACACGGACAATTTGACTTTGTGAGCGTTCGCAATCACTTGGTTAGCCCGGTGAATGCCTTTATAGTTGATGGTGTACCGGTTTTGTATCCATTCGTTTGAAGTGTTGAACCTGAACTGTACCAATTGTCCCATCTGACTGGCCAGTCCTTCATCGCTACCCCATACATCGTCCGCACACGCATCACCGAAACGCCATTCGCATTCGTTGAAAAGATCCATCTGCAATACATCATAGGTTGCGTTCAATGCCGCCTGTAACTTGTATTGCGTATCATAAAAGTTTTCATCCGTTGAATTCCCGAGAACGTCTTTGTCTAGGAAGTCGTTGCAGCCTGCGAGAAACAGCAGTATGAAACTGAAAGCCGGTATTTTGAATAATAATCTATTCATAGTTGAATGTTTTAATAATTACAATGCTAATTTTAATCCTATGGTAAATGTACGTGCCTGAGGATAATTCCCGTGGTCTATTCCCATATTGAGGTTGTTGCTTTCCGTTCCTGTCACCTTTCCTACTTCAGGGTCGAAACCGTTGTACCGGGTAAGGGTGAACAGGTTGTAAGCTCCCAGGAATATCGACAAGTTTGATAAATTCAGTTTGGAAATTATCTTTTCGTCAAAATTATAAGTAAGGCGGAGTTCCTGAAGGCGGATATAAGAACCGTCTTTCACAAAGAAGTCGGAAGCTCTGAAATTACGGGCTGCATCGGACGGGTCGAGATCGGGGACGGAGGCATTCGTGTTCAGAGGGAAGAATTCTCTGTCCGCACGCAACTGGCCCGACCAATGTTCGGTGCGTATGTCGGCATAAAGATTGCCCGCAGCCGCATTATTCAGGTAGTAATCCATCACGTTGAAGATCTTATTTCCCGTTTGTCCCTGGAAGAAGAGATTCAGGTCAAAGTTGGCATAGCTGAATGAGAGCGGAATACCGAAAACGAAATCAGGCAACGGAGAACCCAAGTAGGTGCGGTCTTCGGCTGTAATGCGTCCGTCGCCATTCAGGTCTTTGAAGCGGAAGTCGCCCGGGCGTGTCGTTTGTTCAAAATCATTCTTGCCATAATCGTATTGCGCGCTTGCTTTCACCTCTTCGTATGTGTTGAAGATTCCGTCCGTCACATATCCGAAGAAACTGCCGATCGGTTTTCCCACTGCTGTTTTGGTTGCAAAGTCGAGGATGCTCGATTCTTCCAGCCATGCACCGTAAATAGGTTCGTTGCCCGTGCCCAGGCTGATGACTTTGTTCTTGATGTAAGATACATTAAACCCGACTTCATATTTGAATTTACCAATGTTGTTCTTATGATTGACACTTAGTTCCAAACCCCGGTTACGAACGGAACCTGCATTGGTCATCGGGGCATCATCCAAACCGGCAGACAGCATCACGGGAACACGCAACAACATGTCGGTAGTCAGTTTGTTGAATAATTCGAATCCTATATTCAAGCGGTTCTTGAAGAAGCTAAGGTCAAGCCCGAGGTTTAATGTCTCGGTCTTTTCCCAGTGGATGTCGGGGTTGCCGATGGTAGTAGCTGTGATTCCCGGATAGAGGATATGATTTCCGATGCCGTAAGGATAATTATATTGTGTGTTCAGGAGGGTATAACGTGACATTTCGTCGATTCGGTTGTTACCTAACTGTCCCCAGCCTATGCGGAGTTTTCCTAAACTGAGCCATTCGATGTTTTGCATAAAAGGTTCGGAGGAGAACTTCCAACCGAGGGAAACGGAAGGGAAATAGCCCCATCTTTCTGATTTGGCAAAGATGGACGAGGCATCCACACGGATGTTAGCCTGTAACAGGTAGCGGTCGAGTAAATTGTAGTTTACCCGTCCGATGAACCCTACGGCTGTCCATTGGCGGTCGAGTCCGCTGGTTTTGTCTCCCGTATAAGCACTTGACAAATACCAGAGATCGGAAGAGTTGCCTGCCGTTCCTTTTCGGGTAGATTCCTGATAACTGAACTTATAACCTTCCGCAATTTGTCCTGCCAACACAGTCAGGTCGTGTATTTTGTTATTCCACGAGAAGGTGAGCAGATTGTTTATTTCCCATTTGTTAGTCAGATTCTGCCGTTTGTAAACGGAAGTCAAGTCGTTGGGCATCTGGAAGTCTTCATCCAGCTTGTTTACTTCCGTGAAATCGGACCATGTTTCGGGGATGATGTAATCCGACACTTTAAACTGGTAAACGAGCCATTTCGAGATTTGGGCCGTCAGGTTCATGTTCAGGTCGATGCGGTGCCGTTTCATCTTGTTGTGATTGCGGTTCAGCACGGCTATGGGGTGATTCTCCGAATAATACCCTTTTGAATTATAGGTATATACCATAGGACTTTGGAACAATGCACTTTTCAGGACGCTATTTTGTCCTTCGGGCACGATGTTCCTGTTTTCGTTGGTATAGGTTATGTTTGTGTTCATATTGAGCCATGACACCAGTTGGCTGTTCAGGTTCATGCGTACATTGAACCGGTCGTATCCGGAAGTTTTCACTATCCCTTTTTCGTCATAATAGCTGGCACTGACCATGTATTTGTTTTTCTCGCTTCCCCCGGATACTGATAAATTGTATTGTTGCTTAAATCCAGTCTGGGTAATGGCATCCCACCAGTTTTCAGGAGAGTTATTCCGGATGGTGTCTATTCTGTGGAATTTGCTTTGATCGTAATAGAGTTCCTGTGTATCCGGATTCTTGGAATAGTATAATTTACCTTCTGTGGAGTAATTCGTCAAGCCGTTGATATAGTCCTGCATCAGCGCGAATTGTTCTATATTCATCACGTCTATCTTCTTCCATGGGTTGGAAACCCCCACAAAGGTGTCGAAGGTGATTTTCGTATCTCCCTTTTCACCGCTTTTGGTGGTGATGACTACGACACCGTTTGCCGCACGCGCACCGTATACTGCACTTGAAGCGGCATCTTTCAGTATTTCGAGGCTAGCAATATCATTCGGGTTCAGGTGATTGATTTCATCTACAATAAAACCGTCCACTACATATAGCGGATCGGCATCGTTGATTGTCCCTGTTCCACGAATCTTGATCGTGGCATTGCCACCGGGGGCTCCCGTGTTCTGGACGATATTGACACCTGCGGCTTTTCCCTGCAATGCCTGCAAGGGTGAAGCCACCGGTACATTGTTGATGTCTTTGCCGGAGACGGACGAAATGGCTCCTGTGATGTCACTCTTCTTTTGGACACCATAACCGATGACCACTACTTCATCCAGTGATTCGCTCTTTTCCTCCAGCATGACGGTCAGCTCTTTATGGTTGCCAATGTTTATTTCCTTACTGGCGTAGCCCATATAGCTGAAAACCAGAGTGGCATTGGGAGTCGTTTGAATGAAGAACTTTCCGTCAAGATTGGTTATAGTACCGTTTGAAGTTCCTTTTACCACTACGGAGACACCGATGAGCGGCTCTCTGGTTTTGTTATCCAGTACATTTCCTGATAGAGAGAGGGTGCTTTGTCCATAGGAAATCATTGAATAAAACAGGGTAATAAGAAAAATCACCCTATGGGAAACTTTATATTTAATCATCTGCAAATTTTAATTATAGTATTAGTTTTACTCTAAATGTGGTGTAAATAGCAAGGATGTTTTATAGATCATGATCATCTATAAAACATCCTTGGCAGGCAAGGGGATTTATTTAATGATTAAGCTAGTAACATAGTTACCTTCCGTAGTAGTGATCATGACTTTATAAAGTCCCTTCAGGATAGAAGATACATTTACTGAGTTATTCATTAATTTTCTTTCTTCTTTTACCACTCTTCCCGATAGGTCGTAGATTTTCACACTGAGCGCATCTCCCGGTACATTGAAGTAGAACAGGTCGGTAGTGGGGTTCGGATAGATAGCCACTTTGCCAGGCATCTGTGCAGAAGTGATTCCTACTTCGTCATCCTGAATTTCCTTACGGGTCCTGAATTCAATGTCCAGGTTATCTGCATCTTTTACAGGATCAAATCCTTCTTTGCGGTAATGATAGGCATATAGGCTTCCGTTTTCATCTTTGGTTGCAAAAATAAGGTCACCACCTAGGTTGCGCAATGAGTGTATCTTATCACCGTCCGGGTCTAAATTGGTTACACGTACGGGGAATTGCGATTTGTTGTCGATTCTGAATAGTTTCTGTTTGTATTCGGGTATTTCACTGCTTTCATTCCACCAATATAAACTACCGGAAGCTACGGTCAGTTCCTTCACCCAGTTACTTTGTGAACCGGGAGCCATATCCGATTGCATGGTTACTGTTTTGCCATCCGTATAATGAAGCTCTCCGCCATGGTTATCCGGTTTGGTAGCATCGAAACCTGTTGCAGCACAAAACATGTATACACCGTCGAATTCTATTCCGGCATCCGCGTAGCTATGGTTTTCGCTGGTCGGCTCATTCTTGTTGATATCGAAAATGGTAAAATCTTCTTTGTCGAGATTGGTACAGGCAAGTTCACAACCTGCTTCCAGTGAGAATCCGCGGAAATAGATTTTACCGTCATAGGGCAGCGCACCTACATCAGAAGCACCTCCTCCGCGCGGGAAACCTGATTCGTCAAAAGTCGGGTTGGAATCATAAATTTGGTAAGTGCCCTCTTCTGTTCCGTCACTGGCCCATGGCTCATTGCTGCTCTCGATGGAGAAGGCCTTGAAGAACAGTTTCTCATTATAGAAGTTAACCATGTTGTCAATGGCAGAATTAGCAGTACCGGTAGCTATGGTCTCCGTATTGATGTCTTTAATGAACTTGGTGCCTTCCGCAGTACCGTCTGTCACCCACAGTTCTTCACCCACGGTGCCTTCCTTGTTATCGGCTTTAAAGAATACTTTGCGGCCTACCCGGCAGTAAGGAGTCAACAAGCTGGCGTTGTCCTGTCCTGGGAATTTGGTGTCGCAATCGTAGATCATGTGAGTACCTTCTTCGGTTCCGTCACTCACCCATAACCACCATTGAGGCCCTCTCTCGCTATAGTTTTCGCTGTCAAAGTCTTTGGCTCCGAAAACAAACTGGGTTTCATTCACCTGTACGAAACCGCGCGGATCGGATGAATCGAAGTCGTGGATATCTTTCACCATGTATGTCCCGTTTTCGGTTCCGTCGGAAATCCATAACTCCATACCGTTTTCGCCATTGTTGGCAGCAAAGACGACTTTATCATTAAAGCGTGTCAACCAGTTTATGTCCGAACTTCCGCTGCCCGGATTGATGTCCTTCACCATTTTGGTTCCGGCTACCGTACCATCAGTCACCCACAACTCTTCACCGGAAGTTTCGTCCGAGGCGGCAAAAAAGGCTTTATACCCTTTGGACTTTTCACCGGCAACTACCAGGTTTTTGTACTGTGCGGCCTTACGGGTATCGTCAATATTGGCTTTTACTCCCTTTGGCAAAAGACTGACCATACCTTCCGGCAATGATTGTGAAAAAGCTCCTCCTACAGATAGTAAGGAGATTAAAAACAAAAACGATTTCTTGTTCATGTCATTGAATAATTTAAAAGTTAACAATTTGTTTATTTTGATTAGATGATCTTACTCTATCGTTGAATATTGGTAAGGTCATTTACTTTTTTCTTTTGGTATATCTCTTTCCGACAACATTTTCTTCACTTCCTTCTTTGCTTGTTCGCGGGATTTTGTGAAAATCTTATATATGCGTGACCTGTCGAATTTCTTATTTCTATCGTACGTATAGATGCCGTTCTTTTCCAACTCTACATCTACGATTTGTGTATAGCAGAACCCGGTGATATGATCCAGGCTGAGAATGACGTTCACCTGCTCCTCTAGTCTTTTGTAGAATTCTTCCAATGTCTTGGGAGGTTCGCCATATCCCCAAAACTCTTTTTGGTCATTGACTTCCGGCAATTTCATCTCCTTGATCCACTGGATGCCGCCAAATTCGTCGACCATATAGGCTTCTCCTTTATAAGGGGCACTTTGGTCGGGTCGGAAAACGTAAGGATATCCCTCTTTGTTCGGTGCCAGTTGTTTGTATAGTAACACAGGGTCTTGTACATAAGTATGTTCTGCATAAATATCTGTGAAGCCCGCATGATATCCTCCGCTGACGGTTATTACCGGACGGGTGCGGTCGATACGTTTTGTCATGAAATAGAGGTCGTTGGTCAATCGTGCCCGTTGTCCGTCCATGTCCTCCATCCAGGTTTCATTCAGGGGTGACCATGCAATGAGAGACGGGGCATTGTAATCCCTGTGAATGCACTCTTCCCATTCGCTGATCATGTTGCGCGCGGCAACCGGATCTGTCCAGTTCACTCCCCAGCTTGCAGATTCGCCCCATGTCAGATAGCCCAACTTGTCGGCCCAGTAGAAGTATCTTGGTTCGAACACTTTCTGATGTAAGCGGGCACCGTTGAAACCGGCTTCCTTGCCTAATTCTATATCTCTGCGTAACTGGGTGTCATCGGGGGCAGTCCATTGGCCGTCCGGATAGTATCCTTGGTCGAGTACAAGGCGTTGATAATAAGGCTTGTTGTTGAGGTAGAATGTTTTTCCCCGGAGTTCCGCTTTACGCATCCCGGCATATGAATTTACTTTGTCGATGGTCTGTCCTTTGGAGTTTAACACGGAGAATTCGATATCGTAAAGGAAGGGAGACTCGGGCGACCATGTTTTTATGTTTTTCAGTTTCCCGATGATGAAGCTACTGTTGCCGGCAGGGGTCGTTTGGGAAAATACTTCCTTTCCATTGTCAAGGATGCGTATTTTTAGCGAGCTTTCCTGATCCAAATCATAGAAAACCGGTTCAAACACAAACTGTTTATTATCTAAGTCGGGTGTAATGCTGCATGATTTCAACCCACCTTTTGAAACGGCTTCCAGCCATACCGTTTGCCATATCCCCGTCACCCGTGTATAAAGGCAGCTGTAAGAGTGGAGGCGATGTGACTGTTTTCCACTCGTTTGCAATCCTGAGCGCAGGTCATCTTCTACATATACGACCAAATTATCGGTCGATCCGGGTGTCACATAAGAAGTAATGTCTACCGAAAATGAAGAAGAACCTCCATAATGGACGAACGCTTGCTGTCCGTTTATATAGATGGTGGATTTATAATCAACTCCTCCGAAATTGAGTAATATCCGCTTTCCAGCCCATGCTTCGGGGATGGAGAGCTTGCGTTGGTACCACATTGCATCGATAAAATCTTTATGATTGACTCCCGAAAGGGGGCTTTCCGGACAAAATGGTACGAGGATCGTTTTCCCGAATCCTTCATTTGTAAATAAGGAGCGTTCAATACCGCTTTTGGAAAAATCAAATTCGTAACTCCATGTACCATTTAAATTCATCCAGTCTACTCTCTCAAATTGGGGACGGGGATATTCGGGTCGGGGGATTTCTATTCCGAAGCAAGTCGTGATTGCTGTTAAAAATAATCCTAATGATAAAGCGAACTTTTTATTCATCTGTTAGTGTTTTTACATTATAAATATTAGAATTTATAGCTATTAATTCACAGCACAAAGATAGCGGTTCGGCATCTCAACAACGGGTGAAAATGTGTTGGATATGGATACTTTTGTCTTATTTTTAAGGGTAAATGAGAGTAATACGGTATTTGGATATATGGAAAATGGGGGGTGATATTATCTTATTTTATATGTAATGCGTTATTGGATAGTGTGTTATTGTGCGTTCTCGCTTTTCTGTTGATTGGAATCTTGAATACTCACTCTTTCAATGGGTACCTATGGGGCTTTTCTTCTAAATTTGGATGTTTAGTTGAAAAGTAGTCTTTAAAATATCTTTAATATCCTTTGGAAAGTAAACCGGATAATTGTAGAACGATTTAGAAGGTGTAATATGTTTTCTAATAATAACTCCTGTGAATAAGTACCTTCTGACAAAGAGTAAATGCTCCCATAAGAATGAAGTCAATGCCAAAAGATTGGCACTCATTTGGCATTTGCTCTGGAGTCGTTTATATGTTAACTATCGGACCAATCGATGTTTGTTATTCTATTATTTTATGGTGGATGGTTGTGAAATCCTCAATCCGCTGATAACTGCTGCTACAAGTGCAAATCCTCCGCCTACCAACAAGCAGACGGACGTGCTTTTGCTTTGAACTACGAAGCTGAATAACAAAGCTACGAGTGTGGTTCCGAACGTTTGTCCCAAGAGCCGCGCCATGCCTAACATGCCACTTGCACCTCCCGAACGATTGGTAGGTGCGGAAGATATGATCGTACTGTTGTTCGGTGTTTGGAACAACCCGAATCCCATGCCGCATACAACCAGTCGCCAGATAATGCTGATGTCCGAAGATTCCGGTGTAAGCATCGATAAGGAGAAAAGTCCCGCTGCGAAAATTACCATGCCGATACTTCCAAGTATACCCGGGTGGATACGTTCTACCAAATATCCCGCTGTAGGTGCCGTTATTAAGGTTGCAATAGGCCAGGGGGTAAGGAGCAGACCGGTCATCACTTCGCTATGTCCCAATGTGTTTTGGAGAAAGAACGGCAATGAAATCATTGCCAGCATTTGTGCTATGAAGGAGCAAATGGATGTGCTGATGGAAAGTGTGAAAATGGGTATCTTCAGTAGATCCAATGGCAGTAACGGTGTGGTTTGTCCTAATTGCCGTCGTACATAATACGTTCCTACTATTGCCAGAATGATGAGTTGGATGACAATATAGTCATGATGTTCATGATGGGCAAATCCATCCAGTGTATAGATAAGTAGACCGAAAGTTATGGCATTGGCAATGGCACTCTTTTTATCAAATTTCCGGTCGTCCCGCTTTTCATTCCGGGGAAGGAATTTGTAGCCCAGTATCAAAGCGGTCAATCCCAAGGGGATATTGATTGCAAACAGCCAGTGCCAAGAGCTGATGGCAAGTATACCGCTGGCAATGGACGGGCCGGCTGCTGCCGAAATAGCCACTACCATAGCATTGATTCCCATTCCCTGACCTAACTTGCTGTGAGGATAGATCGTACGGAGTTGCGCGGTATTTACGCTAGTGATAGCGGAAGCACTGAACCCTTGAAAAATACGTGCGATGGTCAATGTCCAGAATGAATCGGATAGGGAACATATCAACGAGGTGATGCAGAACATGGCTATGCCGGATAGATAAATACGCCTGTAGCCGTATATCTCCCCGAGGGAGGAGAATGAAAGCAAGGAGACGACGATTGCAAGCTGGTAACCGTTCATGATCCATGTGATGATCGAAGGTGATACATCGAAATCATGTGAAAGGGTGGGGAGTACGATATTGACAATGTTTATATCGAGTACCGACATGCAGAGGGCGAATGAAATGGCAACTATCGCCCATATTCTTTGGGGTAGGGGTAATCCGTCTGTATTTTCTATTTCGGGAGTTTTGAGGGCAAGTTTGTTATCCATAAATAGTACGTTTATTCTGCAAAATAAACAAAACATAGGTTTCACTGTTCCTGTGCGGGAATAAATTATAAGCTTTTTTAGCTGTGAGGCAGATTTATATGAGAAGAATAATCTTTCGATTTCAGATGGACATCCTATGTGGAAACAGTGCAGTATTCTTCTAGTAGAACAACTGCACTGTTTCGATTAGAATCAGAAATCTGCCTTATGTCTTTTTACATCTTCTATAAGTTTGGAAAAGGATTTTAAATAAATCATTATCCTATCTTTTTTGCAATGAAGAATGTATAACCATAGAATTCTTTATACTTCCGGTATAATTCTTCTTCACTTGCTTGAAGTGCGCTGAATTCTTCAGCGACTTTATTTCCTGCATATTTACTCAGGAAAATCTTCTGGGCACTGGTCTTCGGGGCAAAATAATGTTCTGTCCAGCAGTTTTCGGGAAGGATGAATGTCGCAACCGGAAGATATCCGGCTTTGCATACTTTGGCAACCTGATTAGGAATCGTGTCTATTTCAGGATAGGCATCCATCCAGAAATCGTTGATTTCCGCTGGCCGTTCGTCTGTAAACCATGAACATTCGGAAACGGCAATATAGCCTCCTGTTTTCAAATATTTACGCCATTCATTCAGCCCCCGTTCAAAACCGATATTGTAAATGGCTCCTTCCGACCAGATCAGGTCTAACTCTTCCTCTTGAAAAGGGAGGTTGTCCATTGAACCGACAATGCCTTTTACCCTGTCTTGCAGGCCAGCCTGCTCTGCATTACGATTGAAGATATCAATAAAGCCGCGGAGAAAGTCAATTCCCGTAATCTGTCCCGGCACATGTTTTGCCAGTACCATTGTTTGCCCTCCTGTTCCGCAACCTATGTCGGCTATGAGAGATTTGTCGGTAAGGTGATCTATGAAGCTTAACGCTTTCAATGTCACTTCGGGACTTCCGGGACCTTGCCGTTCCATGTTGGAAAAGAAGTCGCAAATTAGATTAAGTTCGAAATCATGAATTGTTTTATTTTCGTTACTCATTATCTTAATGTATTTTGCATACAAAGAAAGCATAACATTACTTTCATCATAGTATGCAGATTAAACTTGAATTATAATAATAGAAAAATGCTCTCGAAAGGAGTGATCCGAGAGTAAACGAAAGGACAATCTGTGTTGGAAACGCAGATTGTTTACAATACCAAATCCGATTTAAATGTCTTTGTCATGCTGCAAAGATATGTATTATTTCCTTTGGTGGAAAATAAAATACCGATTAGTTTAAATTCTACTAAGAAACGGCTTTGGTTTTTGCTTGGTGCTTATTTATTCTTCATCTTCGTTTGCTTGGGGCTCTGCTTTTGGAAGCATAGTGCAGTTTATGTGATTAAAAGCAAAGTGAAAGATAAGAGAAAAATGGGATTAGGGAACCCCGAAAATTGAGGAAAACTTATTACATCAATCTACCTTCCGACTGAAGGCCTTCGACCTCGGTGATGAACACCTTCTTAGTCACCGATGAAGGGCACCTTCATCACCGAGGAAGGGGTCGTTGATCACCGAGGTGAAAAGTGGATAGCCTAGGTATTGATAATCAATTGTTTATATGTGTGATTTAGGCGTTGCGGCACAGATGTCAGGAGTTGAAATTTGTTGACACACCTTAAGGCGAAGGGTGAGCATAAACATCATTGGCCATATGATACTTTGAACCGATGGTCGATCGGGTTAATTCGTGTGTCTTATAGGAGAGAAACTGTAGCCTAAAACTCATTCTGACGAATGACTTTTGATTTGTTGTTCTATCTTCAGCTCAAGTTGTCGACTCTTTATGTGAAAGCTTAATGATGCGTTGGTTGCTGCTTCCTCTGAATTCCAAATACGGGGAATAAAGTTCCTGTATGAAACGGCCGTCTACCAATACGTCTATATAAGGAAGGATAGCACTGAACCTTGGCTGTGCCTGAATTTGTTCATACGTGTAGCCGGTATAACACCAGATGTTCTGCCGGGTTTCCTCTTTAATTCGTTTTATCAGAAGTAAAAATGCTTCCGGATTAAAAAACGGATCGCCACCGGAGAAAGTTACACCGTCCAGTAACGGATTAGCGTTTATCTCACGGATAATTCCCGTGATACGTTCTTCGGTCAGTTCGTCACCGGCAAGTGGATTCCAGCTTTCGGGATTGTGGCATCCCGGACAGTGGTGGTTGCATCCGGCCAGATAGATGGAATACCGGATGCCTTCACCGTCAACTATCGTTTCCGAATAGGTGTATAAGAGATTCATAAGTGTTTCACTCTGTCTTTCTCTTCAGCTCTTTTGGCAGAGTTCCAAGAACTCAGGTCTCCTGTCAGATAGCCTGTTATACGCCTCATACGCAAGATATTCTCGCTTTGGCATACCGGACATTTATCGTAAATCACTCCTTTGTAACCACAATTATGGCAGGTGTCCACCGGATGGTTGATTGAACCGTATCCGATACCTTCATCGTACATCACCTTCACGATTTTAGCAATGGCCCGGACATTCTTCTGTGCTTCACCGTCCAGTTCTACATATGTGATATGTCCGCCACGCGTAATGGCGTGGAAGGGAGCTTCCCGTTTGATCTTTTCGGCAATGCTGATCTTCTCCTTCACATCTATATGGAAGGAATTTACATAATATTCATTGTCCGTCACTCCTTCTATCTTCCCATATTTACGACGATCCATACGGGTGAAACGTCCGCTCAATCCTTCGGCGGGAGTAGCAAGCACGGAATAATTCAAGTTGTATTTGGCTTTGTATTCATCCACAACTTTGTTGATCTCCATGACCGCTTCATAAAGAGTGTCCCAGGCTTTGTCACTATGTCCGTGCCCTTTGCCATACAGTGCCATCATTGCATTGTGCCCGCCAATGAAGCCGATGCCGAGTGTGCCGCTACGTAATACATCACCTACCTCTTCGTTCGGGTTCAGATTGCCTCCTCCTTTCCACACGTCATTGCCCATCATGAATGGGAATTGGCGTGCCAGAGCCGTGCGTTGATATTGGTAACGGGCATAGAGCTGGTCGGCTACCAGAGTAGCCATTTCATGTATTGATTCCAGAAAGATTTCTTTAGCTTTCATCTCGACAGCGTCCTTGTTGCGTCCGTCCTCAACCATGCTTTCTGCTTTGATACGCGCTTCTATCGCCAGACGAGGCATGTTGAGAGTGGTAAACGAAAGGTTCCCACGGCCCAAAGATGATTTTTCACCGGCCACGTTCTCGTACACACGTGTGCGGCAGCCCATTGTCGCCAGTTCATATTGATAGCGTTTCGGGTCATTTGCATCCCATTTGTCATTTTGATTGAATGGAGTGTCCAGAAACATGAAGTTGGGGAACAATGCCTTGGCCGTAGTGTGGCAAGCTTTCAGGAAGAGGTCGAAATTGGGGGTGGTAAAAGTCATTCGTCCTTCTTCTGCCGCTTCGAAATCGGTCATTGCTTTTTGATAATCTTCTTCGGAGTAAGATACTCCCTCTTTTATTTTGAATATCTGGATAGGGAATACCGGCACCTCTCCACGAGTGCCTAACCCCTCTATAGTCGCTTTCAGCAGTTCTTCGATGACCATGCGACCTTCAGCGGAAGTGTCTGTACCATAGTTGATAGAACTGAATACTACCTGATTGCCTCCACGCGAATGCATCGTATTCAGGTTGTGGATGAAGCCTTCCATAGCTTGATGGGTGTCCTTGCGGGTTTGCAGGTATGCTTTTTCAATCACCCGGGCTAGATGCTCCTTGTCAATATTGATTTGTAAGGCTGTCAGTGCCATGCGAAAGGTTTCGCGTTCCAGCTCGTTGGTTTTGATGGATGGCAGGTGTTCTTCAATCAAAGCACGGATAGCTTTTTCTTCCACGCTGGTGTTGGTATCCATTACCACATAAAAACTGATGAATGAGGCCAAGTGTTTACGGAAAGATTTGCTGACACCTTTGGCCATGAAGAAGTCAAAGGCAGGAATTGCTTGACCACCGTGCTGCTCATTCTGGTTGGTCTGGAAAATGATGGTAGCGAGTGTGGCATAACTTTGAATGCTTTGAGGCGTACGGATACTGCCGTTCTTGGTGCGGAAACCGCGCTCAAAAAGGTCATCCATGTCATATTGGATGCAAGTGGTTGTCTTTGTCGGATAATAATCCAAGTCATGGATGTGGATATCGCCCAATTGATGTGCCTCCGCGAATCGCTTTGGCAGCAGGTATTTGTAGGTGTAGTCTTTTGTGACTTCGGAGGCGAAAGTCATCATTTGTCCGGCCGGTGTATGGCTACTCATATTGGCATTGCTCAGATTTATATCGTTTTTATCGATAGCCACGATGCCGTCCATTACCTGTTTCATTTGGGTCTTCTTGTCCCGCTCCGTATTGCGCCATTCACGGTAGATGATGTATTTCTTGGCAACCTCCGGACGCACCTTCATTAATTCCTTTTCTACCAAGTCCTGAATCTCTTCCACTGTGATTGTCGGATTGCTAAACCGGCTGATGACATTCATGGTAATGTCAGCTACGAGTTGTTGCTCGTCTGTGATGCCTGTGGCACTGAACGCTTTGCTAATTGCGTTTTTAATTTTACTAATAGAGAAATCTTCTCTTTTACCATCGCGTTTGATGATACAAATTTCAGCGTAGTTCATAACTTTAACTCCCGAAAGCTTTTAAAAGTTGATAAAATGATTAATTCCGGTAGGTCTTCTGACTTATCTCTCCCTCGCATCGCCTTCCCACGCTGTGCGCGCAGTGACATAGTGTGCGGATTCATAGAGAATTACAGCAGCGGGTACTGTCGCCGATTTGCACAGCGTTCCCTCATGACTAAACCTCTTTTTAGCTCCGAAACAGTGACAAAGATAATGCTTCTATAAATAGGTTGGTTGACTTTTAACAATAAAATTCGGGAAACTTTTCTTTGTGACTGATACAGAAAGTTTTCCATTTCGGGAAACTTTTTTATTGATATGCGAGTGAAAGGTTTCTTTGATAATGTAAAAAACATGGGGTGGAATGCTTATCGCATTGTATCATGTCCGCATCTGACTATCTATCGTTAAAATGTTAAGATAGAGTAACGGATTAGTATTTATGCATATAAATTAATATATTTGAAAAACCATTCGGATAAGATCGGGAGAATTGATAGAGGGAGGAGAAATTGAATAACCGAAGGTGTACTATGAGTACGAATTGCAGAATGTAATTGAATAAAAAGTTTATAGAAGAATGAGGATCGTATATTTACTTTTAATTCTGTCATGTATGATGACGGAGCGTTTGTATGCACAAATAACTTGCATCGGAGATGAGGATCTTGTATCCAAAGTTCAAAATTCAGATAAGCGTTACAAATTTATTTATGTGTTTTGTAACTATTGTCAGGCTTCTCAGGTACGCTATCCGGAGGTGGTCAAGCTTATACATGATAATAAAGACATGGACAGCTTCTTTATCTGTGCGCAGGATAGTTCTGAAATTGCGGAATATGTGGATACTTGTAAGGTCGCTTCTACTATGTACGTGATTAATCAAAACAGGAAGAGAAAAATGGTGAGTTTCTACAATCCGATAAAGGCTACTTGTAAGTTTCTCAAAAAGCAATTAGGTGTGGACACGGATAAAATGGGTGCTTCTGATTTTTGTGTTCTTGATAAGGATAATAAAGTGATAGCACAAACAAATTGGGCTATGAATGATGAAGATTATTTTAAATTGTTGAAAGAGAGTCTGAATATCAGGAGTGCCGACTGATCGTTTGAGGTAATCTGTTTGATTCCTTTTTTTGCAGCACGACGAATGGTTTGCTTGTGTTTATAACGTATTATTTCAATATCATCCAGATCGCTATGATATGTCCGATGCTTCCTCCCAGGCAAAAAAGATGGAATACGGAGTGCATATAGGGCTTACGCAATGAATAGAACACCGCACCTAAAATGTAAGAGGCACCTCCACCGAGTAACCACCAGAAAGCAGGTGTGGCTCCCATGTCTGAGAGGCAGTGCATCAGTGGTTTGAGTGCTACCAAGATTGCCGCTCCCATTCCTACATAGCATATGGTTTCGAGATTGCTATGTTCTTTCAGGCTGGTGAAGCTAAGTATAAATCCTATGATGGCTGATAACCAAACGAAGGCAAATATTCCCCAACCCCAGCCGCCTGCATTTCGCATGACTAAAAGTGTAAAAGGAGTATAGGTGCCCGCAATGTGCAGGTAAATGGCTCCATGGTCGAACTTGCGTAATAGTTCTTTGAGTGATCCGGGAGGCGCGGAATGATACCAGGTCGAACTGACATACGATGACAGCATACCTGTGAGGTAGATCGCAATGCAGGCAACAGCCCAGTGAGGGTCGTTGCTTGCTGCTGCTTTTATTAATAGAAAGTATCCTGCTGTTAGGCCCAGCAGGATACCCGTTCCATGACTGATTGCGTTGGCGAGTTCCTCCCCGTTAGTGTATCGATGATTTTTCAATGTCGTGACTTTTAGCTTCGGGCTGTAAAAGTACTCTATATTTTTGAAACACTCGGCTCGAAGTCTGTTTAAATTTCTATTTAAACAGGTTTTACTCTTTCTTTAAAATAATCTTTCCATTATACTGGGCAGCTACCAGTTTGCGGAAATCGAGAAAATCCTTGTACATTGCTTTGGGGTATACTCCTTTATACATCAGTAATTGATGTATGACTTTTATTTCCTTGTCTTCCACTTTTAAAGAGGAGGTGAATTTGCCGAAGCGGTTTTTTAACGTACACGTTTTAGGCATTGATTCAATAACATATCCGTCCGGAAGTTGCAAGGTGATACTGTCTGTGTCGAGATAACCGTATTCTATATGGATATCCTGTTTCCGTTCTTTCATTTCCGGTGTGCTGAATCCTTTGCGGAACACGTTGATGGGAATAAACAAACGGTTTCCGGTTTTATTGCCATATTGTTCGCTGCTGATAGAATATGAAATGTCTATCTGGGGCATTGCCTCTTTCTTCTCGACTATCTTTATATTACCGATATTCGCTTGTCCTAAAGTGATTCCTGAATGTAGACGGTCTTTTTGGCGTGAAGGCTCGAGGTGGGTGATGGGAGCCGTACTTTCATATTGAAACAAGCGGGAGGATTCTTTGGCTGCAATGTTGACACTTCCAGTGGGAGAAAGTACCACTTGTGCCGTAATGCTTTGTGTATTCAGTGAATCGGGGTACGAAGGCAATCGGCAAAGCTTACCGCCTTCGGGAGTGATCAGCAGAGCATCGTGGTCAGCGATGCTACTGTGTACATAACCGAAAGGCAGTTCGGGATTGGTGCATTCCAACCAAAGTGTGTCTTTGGCTAAAGGAACTTGCAGGATGACATGATTCATTTGATTGGCACTGGCATAATCGGCTATTAACCGTTCGTTGTCGGTACTGATCACCGTGTAAACGGAAGGAATGCCCAGTTCTTGGAGCATGGCACGTGTATAATTGGACAACCCTTTGCAATCACCGAAGCCGGCACGACAAACATCGGTGGCTGCGATAGGCTGAAGTCCTCCGATACCCAGTTGGATGCTGACATAACGTGTGGTGGCTGCCAAATGGTCGTAAACAGCTTTCACCTTCTCACGGGGAGTGGTGCAATGCGCTGTCATTTCGTGCAATTTGGCTTTGGTCGCCTCGTCCAATTGATCACGACCGGCAAGTAGTCCGTATTGCCAATCGCCATAATCTTTCCATGTACTCATATTACCACGGCTACCGTCAAAAATGAAATTTCCCGGGGCGAAGTATATGCGGGGAATGAGATCGGAAAGTGAAGCACCGAATGGTTCGTATTCAATAGCGGAAATCGGGCCGAGGCTCACTTCCATGAGTACGTTTCCTTCTGGGGTTTTCTTTTCTGCCACTTCTGCCTGGGTATTTATTTTATGATACCGGCATGGCAGTTCCGCGGGTGTTTGTATCCTGTAGGTCGCTTTAATCACTCCCTGATTGTACCGTGTCTGAGGTACGAATGTAGGAAATCCGATAATACCATCCTTGTATTTCACTTCCCACTCATATTTTATTATGATGGGATAACGCGGAAGGTTGCATTCATAATAATAGGTGTAGTCATCACTGGTAAGACCAGAAGAATATTCAGTCATTTGCAAGTCTGATTTCTTGATCTTTTTTATCACTTTGCCGGTAAAGTCAAGTATTTCCCCTGAAAATTTACGTAGAGAGGTGAATTTGTCGCACATGCAAATGAAATTCGCGGCATCACGTCCCTTGTCATTCAGAATGGTAATGGTGTGACTCTCCTTGCATATTCCGCTGGTTGCCGATTCACAGATGATTTCGGTAGTGGCATCTTGTACAATGGAATAGGCATCACTCACTATTGTGAATTGTGCCTGTAACAAGAGCGTGGTAAGGAAAGTGAGCAGTATGCTGCTATATAATCTTCTTGTAATCATTTTATGACTATTTATTATTATAATTTTTTAAGCACGATAGTCTCGTTGTTCTTGTTTGCTACCATCTCCCAAAAGCTCTGCAATCCGGGATATTCTGTAGACAGATAAAGGAGCTTGTTAAAGTTGAACATATAGTTAATGGTCAGTTTGTTAGCTTGCATAGCCAAATTGTAGCGACATGTTCCTTGACCGTCTTCAGTTTTTATTTGTAATGGGGTTGGCATTTCCTCTACGGTGTAACCGTCGGGTATGGTCAGATTGACTGATAGGATCACCTGGTCGGGATATGGAAATTCCACCGGTAATTTCCGTTCAGATTGCGTGAAAGGATTCTTTTCTACATGTAGGAAAACCATTGGATTCAGATAAATAAAATCATCATTGACGGTGGCTTGCTTTTCGAATTTTACGATCTCCTTTGCGTTTGGTGAAAATTCGTTTATTCCATCCGTTTGCAATCCGGTGACTTCAATCTCTTCATTGCTGGCAAGCTGATTCACAAATTCGGTACTATCCTTTGCACTTCGGAAACTGTGGCGGAAGCGTGAAGCATACTGGCCTCGATAATTGGTAGTACGCGTACCGCATATTTTCCCGTCCGGTTGGATAATGGCACTAACCATGGAACGTAATTGGTTTTTTCCTATTTGGCTAAGATCTACCCATTTGGCTCCTATTCCCGGCATAATCAGACGTGCCCGGTTTACCATTAAGGCAGGTGGTAGTACATTGATATAACCATCTCTGACCGAACCGTCCAGATAGACAAATGTACTGTCCGTATTTGCTATGGCTACAATGAATGTATTTAGCTTCTGGAGGGATGGATGTGCATAAGGAATCAGTCCTCTGTTGCGTCGGCTCATTACTACCGGAAAAGATTCGATCCCTGCATCACGGAGCATGCTCATGAAAATGAAATTGATCTCTGCATTGCTTGCTGTACCGTCTTTTACTATTTTTTTAGCTCGGCTGCCTTCAAGCGAATAAGTTTCATCCCATTTGACCCTTTGTTTGAGGAAGGTGAAGATCGAAGCAATCTTATCCTCCGTACTTGCCATCTGATCTAATTTCAAGGATGCCATCTCTTCATGATAAGGATTGCGCATTTTTAAACGGCCTCCGAAATCCTGATTGTCTAATAATAGTTTGTCTATATTTTCCCAAGTCTGTGTGAAGGATTTATAAAGTGCCCCCGGAAAATCTAATCCTCCTAATTCGAAGTTAACTTGAGTACTGTAATCGTCGACACACCAGATGTAATTATCATTGCGTACTGCCGGAAGTTGCCTTCCTTTAAAACAAAGGTGTCTTCCTGAACATTGCAGGGGGTGTCCATTGATGTGAAAATTGAAAAGCTTACCTTCATCTTTTGTTTCGAGGGGTTCCGTACCCCGCATGTCAATGTTGAATTTGAAGTATTCTGGAATTGTAATATTATATTCTGTATATAAGGTAGGGATGTCTTGTTGTGCATACCAGTCATTTAATGTATAATAGAAGTCGGATAATATCTTATACTTATATTCTATTACGGTACCCACTTTTACGTTGGGGATAGAGAATTTTACCTGCATGTATGTATCATTGATTCGTTCCATGAAGATAAAGTCCTTTTTCATTTTTGTGCGTTCTGTCTTTCCACCTTCAAGATTATAGGAAGAAGCCTCGATCTGGGATACGATTTCTTTGGATTTATAATTGTCTTTACTGTTGTAATAAGGGATGGTGACGTTTGCGTAGGAAGTTCCGTCAGCTTTGAGTATTTTGATTTTTACTTCATAAGCATATTCTAAGCGGAAATCTTCTGTTACGAAATCATACGATACATCTGTTTTCTTACAAAGCACCACTGCGGTAGCCGTAGTATCGGGTGCATACGTTGTCATTGAAAGTTCCTCAGCCGAGGGCTTTCCATATTTCAAGCTGGGTTCCACTACGTTTACCTCTTGCCCGAAAATCCCGTTTATAACGAAACAGGAAAATAATGTAAGGAAAATGTGTCTCATGTTCATCTCTTTATAATTTTCTTAATACGATTAGTTCATTGTTCTTTTTGACAGCTGTTGTCCAGATAGCTTGTAAATCAGCATATTTTTTACTATTTCTATTTGGTTTTAATATTTTGATTTTTACGCGATGTTGTGTCGTGAGTGAAAATTCATTGGCGTCATATCGGTAAGAAGTTGGGCCGATATCATATAATACTATGGCACTAGCTGTAGTGTCGGCTGGGTAAGTGGTTATTTCTAATTCTTCATTGGAAGGTTTGCCGAATTTTAAACTCGGTTTTACTATCTGCTGACCGGAAATCTGAAAGCTGATACAAAAGAATAGAAATAGAATGATTGTGAATCTGTGATTCATAGCTTTTTGTCGATTGTTAACACAGCGAATATATACAAAAAAATGTGAAAGGCATATAGGGGGAGGTTGTTTTTTGATGAAATAGAATGAAAAAAGAGGAATTTCCCTATTTCAGGGAAATTCCTCTATCTAAATGTAAACTCGAGTTGTCGTTTTATACCAAATGTCCGATCCATTCTTCACGATCTCCCGGGAGGAGATCAATGATGGGAATTTCAATCATCGTATAGCATCCCGGTTGTTGACGCATAGAAGCACGAGCTACACATACTAATACTTGGGCTGTCAAAGCCGGGTTGTTGATATGCATATTGAATTCGAATAATTGGTTTTGGGTTTTCCCGGAGACTCCTTTGCGGGTTAAATTAACTCCGTGTCCCATATCAAGCAAGGCATCTACGCTGGGAACCTGTTTAACGTGAGTTTCATCGTTAACGAAATATGCATCGGATTTAATAGCTGCAGCTACTTCGTCGAATTTATATCCCTCTTTTAGTTCGATGTATACCATCCGACGATGAATGCCGGTACCAGTGGGGATTGTCATGGAAAGTGCAGCTTTTACACCATCGATGGCTTTTACTGCCACCGTATGTCCCATACTCATGCCGGGGCCGAAGTTTGTGTATGTGATTCCTTTAGGGGCGATAGCTTCTAATAGGGTGCGGACAACTGAATCACTTCCCGGGTCCCATCCTGCAGAAATAATAGAAACGGCTCCATGCTCTTTGGCGTATGTTCCTAATTCGTGACGTAAAGCTGTAATACCTGTATGAATATCATAGCTATCGACTGTGTTGATGCCTAAAGCTAGGATCTCTTTTGCATAGCTTTCTACGCTACGGGTAGGGGTACACAAGATAGCTACATCTACATCTTGCAGTTCTTTGATATCTTTTACAATGGGGTAATCATTCAATTCGGCAGGTTTGTTTTCTGCTCCTGCACGACGAACTACACCTGCTATTTCAAAATCGGGAGCAGACTGGAGGGCTTCCAGTACATAATGACCAATATTGCCATAGCCAACTATGGCAGCTCTTACTTTTTTCATCTTTTTATTGGTTTCGTTTAACATATTTCTTCTTTTGTGGTGCAAAAATAATCATTTTTTCTGTTTATGAAGGTAATAATGGTGTTAAAGTTAGTTTTTATACTCAAGATGTTAGAGGCTTAATATTTCATGTGTGCGTATGTTACAATGAGGCTGTAAAAGGTTGTTTGATTATAGTGTGATAATCAAATAAAAGTACAATATTTCATGTGTGTGTGCGTTATAAATATATTATGATAGAATACGTTAAAGGCGAGATTGCCGAGCTAAGCCCGGCAACTGCGATAATCGATTGTAATGGCTTGGGGTATGCCGTAAATATCTCACTGAACACATACTCGGCGATTCAAGGTAAAAGTAGTTGTAAACTATATATATATGAAGCTATCCGTGAAGATGCATATGTCTTGTATGGCTTTGCAGATAGGCAGGAACGGGAATTATTCTTATTATTAATATCTGTATCCGGTATTGGGGGAAACACGGCACGAATGATACTTTCGGCACTGTCTCCGAGCGAATTGGCCAATGTTATTAGTACCGAAAATGCCAATCTTCTGAAAACAGTGAAAGGTATTGGGCTGAAAACGGCTCAACGTGTGATAGTGGATTTAAAAGATAAAATAAAAACTTCTGCACCTGCTACAAGTAGTGAAGGTGTATTCTCCACTATGACTTCTGAAGTTCAGGAAGAGGCTGTGGCAGCACTTACAATGCTTGGGTTTGCAGCGGCTCCTTCGCAGAAAGTTGTACTTACCATTTTGAAAGAAGAACCAAATGCTGCTGTTGAAAAAGTAATCAAGCTGGCTTTGAAGAGATTATGAAAATAAAGTGCCGACTTTATAGTGAATCGATGTGTCAATGGATTTTGCAATTATTCCGCAAACCCATTGACTCATTGGCATATTGGCACATTAGTATGTTATTTTTGTTTCTAGGTTGTATTCCTGCTTTTGCTCAGGCGCTTCAACCGATGCCTATTGTAGAAAAAAAGGTAGAATACGATGCTTTGACCAATCGATATCTTATCCGCACTTATATTGGAGGGCAGGAGATGGAGGTACCTGTGATCATGACGCCTGCCGAATATCTTGATTGGAGCATGAAGCGTTCCATGCAACAGTATTACAGACAGCGGAATGATTCTGTTTTTAGTAAAGGGAAGGAGCAATTCGACTTTACGAATATGAAATTCAATCTGGGGCCTGCAGAAAAGATTTTTGGTCCGGGTGGTGTTCAGATTAAAACCCAGGGAAGTGCAGAATTGAGCTTTGGGGGGACATACAAAAATGTACAGAATCCGACCCTTCCTGAGAGTATGCGTAAGACTTGGGGATTTGATTTTGATGAAAAGATAAATGTCAATGTTAATGGTAAAGTAGGTGATAAGGTTAACCTTGACATGAATTATAATACTGATGCGACTTTTGATTTTGACAGCAAGAAGTTGAAATTGAAATATGAAGGTAAGGAAGATGAAATAATCAAACTCCTTGAGGCGGGTAATGTGAGTATGTCAACCGGCAATTCGTTGATTCGTGGGGCGACTTCTTTGTTTGGCGTACGGGCAGATTTACAATTCGGAAAATTGAAATTGCAAACAGTTATCAGCCAGCAGGAGAGTGAGTCGAAAACCGTGAATAGTAAGGGTGGGGCGCAGACAACGAGCTTTGACTTTTCAGCTGATGCTTATGATGAAAACCGGCACTTCTTCTTGGCACATTATTTTCGTGATACTTATGATCAGAGCATGTCGCAGTTGCCGAATATTATTTCCGGAGTTAAAATCAATCGTGTTGAAGTATGGGTGACCAATAAACGAAGTAATATTGATAACCCACGTAACATAGTGGCATTTACGGATTTAGGAGAGGCTAAACATATCAGTAACCCTCGTTGGAGTCCTGAGGGAGGAGGCAATTTGGTTCCGAGAAATGCAGCTAACACTTTGTATTCCGAAATGGTGAATAACTATAAAAGTGCGCGTGATATAAGCCAGGTAAACTCTACGATGTCCGCAATTGATATGGAAAACGGAATGGATTATGAGAAGATAGGGGATGCCCGGTTACTTACTTCTTCAGAATATACCATAAATACTACTTTGGGCTATATCTCCTTAAAACAGACATTGCAAGCGGACGAAGTTCTTGCCGTAGCATTTGACTATACGATCGGTGGAAAAACGTATCAGGTTGGTGAGTTCTCGTCCAATATAACAACGACAAGCGAATGCTTGTATCTCAAGCTTCTGAAGAATACATCCAATTCTCCCGATGCAGGTAGTTGGGACTTAATGATGAAGAACGTTTATTCTTTGAATGCTTATCAAATACAAAAAGAGAAATTTACACTTAATATTACCTATCTGAGTGATACCACCGGTGTTTATTTGCGCTATATTCCGGAAGGAAATAAAAACATCAATAAAGTTCCTTTGCTGAAGGTGATGAATCTTGACCGTTTGAATAGCCAGAATAAATTAGGGGGCGATGGATTCTTCGATTTTGTGGAAGGATATACAATTAATGCACAAAATGGACGTATCTTTTTCCCTGTTGTGGAACCTTTTGGTTCACATTTGAAAAAAATGATCGGAGATGATAAAGAGCTTATAGATAAATATGTTTTTCAGGAACTTTATGACTCTACCCGTACAGTTGCCCGGCAGTTGGCAGAGAAAGACAAATATCGGTTGGTAGGTGAATATCGCGCTTCTTCTGCCAACGAAATTCGTTTAGGAGCAATGAATGTCCCCCGTGGTTCTGTTCGTGTTACTGCTGGTGGGCGTACCCTGACTGAAGGATCGGATTATTCTGTGGATTATACGATGGGCGTGGTTACGATTCTTAATCAAAGCCTTATTGACGCAGGTACTGCAATCAGCGTTAATCTTGAAAGTAATACATCCTTCAACATGCAACGGAAGACCATGTTGGGTTTGAATTTTACTTATGACTTTTCACCGGATTTCCAGTTTGGAGGTACGATTATGCATTTGAATGAGAAACCAATGACTACCAAAGTGGCTATGGGGGATGAGCCGATATCAAACACTCTTTGGGGATTTAATGCTTCGTGGAAACGTGAAAGTCAGTGGTTGACAAATGTTATAGACAAACTTCCGTTTGTGGAGGCTACCGCTCCGTCCAATATTAATTTAGGGTTGGAATTTGCGCAACTCCTTCCAGGGCATAGTAAAGGATTGCAAGATAATGCCTCCTACATCGATGATTTTGAAAGTACGCAATCCGGCATTGATTTAAGGCAACCCTCTTATTGGCAGTTGTCTTCTGCTCCTTTCGGTGCTAAAGGCCCTAATCCGAATGATCCTAATTCGGAAGGAATCTTATTCCCTGAAGCCGCGTTGACAGACAATACGGATTATGGGAAGAACCGTTCTTTATTAGCTTGGTACCATATTGATGGTTTATTTACTCGTAGAAATTCATCCCTTACACCCACTCATATTAAGAATGACTTAGATCAACTATCAAATCATTATGTCCGTGAGGTTTATGAACAGGAACTTTTCCCGAATAAAGAGTTGAATTATCAGGAAGCTGCCACACTATCGGTGCTGAATGTTGCGTACTATCCTCAAGAGCGTGGTCCTTATAATGTTGATACGGATTTGGATAGAAATGGAAACTTAAAGAATCCGGAAAAACGTTGGGGAGGTATGATGCGCAAGATTGAGACTACGGACTTTGAAACGGCTAACGTGGAATATCTGGAATTTTGGATGATGGACCCATTTATTTATGCTGATGGGGATCAACCTGGAGAGAGTAGAATTAGCCGGAGTGCAAGAGATGCTGATGAAGGGGGATATCTTTATTTGAATTTGGGAGACATTTCCGAAGATATTCTGAAAGACGGGAAGAAATTTTTTGAAAATGGTTTGCCGATTGATGGTGATGCTTCTAAAGTAGAGTATACAAAATGGGGACGTGTTCCTAAAGATCGGAGTTTGGTTTACGCATTTGATAATTCTGCTGATGCACGAAAAAAACAAGACCTCGGATTGAATGGGCTTTCCTATGAAGAGGAACGCAGTTTTTCAACTTATTCCGATTATTTGGCAAAGATACAGCCTATACTTGATCCGGAAGTGTATGAGAAATTTAATGAATCACCTGCCGCAGATCGGTATCACTATTTTCGTGGATCGGATTATGATGCTGAGGAAAAGAGCATTCTTGAGCGTTATAAATATATCAATAATACGGAAGGGAACTCTGTTGCAGAAAAAGATTCACCTGAGGGTTATCCTACTGCTGCCAAAGAATCTCCGGATATTGAAGATATCAATCAAGACAATACCCTTTCTGAAACGGAAAGGTATTTCCAATATCGTATCAATCTGTTTCCTTCCAAAATGGAAGTAGGGCAAAATTACATTACGGACAAACGTGTGGCAAGTGTCAGATTGCGTAATGGTAAAAATGAAGATGTAACCTGGTATCAGTTTAAAGTGCCTATACGTAGTGGTACCCCTATTGGGAATATTAAGGATTTCAAGTCTATTCGGTTTATGCGTATGTTCCTTACAGGGTTTAAAAAACCGACTATTCTTCGTTTTGCCACATTGGAACTGGTGCGTGGAGAATGGAGGGTTTATACCGATGCATTGAATAATTCACAAAATCCGGCTCCTACTGTCAGCGGTACTCTTGATGTATCTGCTGTTAATATAGAGGAAAATGGCGACAAAACACCGGTGAATTATGTAATGCCTCCGGGTATTACCCGTGTAATCGACCCGGGACAACCGCAACTTCGTCAACAAAATGAACAGGCTATGAGTCTTAAACTGGAGAATTTATCTCCCGGAGATGCACGTGCTGTTTATAAGAATTCCGGTATGGATATGCGACAATACCGCAGGTTAAAGATGTTTGCTCATGCGGCTGCGTTGACAGGTGATATAACTGATCCTAAAGATGGAGAATTGTCCGTATTCATCCGTTTAGGTACCGACTATCGTTCCAATTATTATGAATATGAAATCCCGTTGAAATTAACTCCTCCGGGACGGTATAATAATGACTCCGAAGCTGATCAGCTTTTGGTTTGGCCAAAAGATAATAATCTGGATATAGCTTTATCTGTTTTGACTGATTTAAAGAAGAAACGTAATCAGGCAAAGAATAATCCTTTGTCAGGTGTCAGTTATGGTAAGCTATATTCTGAATATGATCCGGATCAACCGGCCAATAAAGTAAGTATTATTGGTAATCCTTCCTTGGCTGAAGTGAAAACTATGATGATTGGTGTGCGAAATAATTCACGTGCTAAAAAGTCTATTGAAGTTTGGGTAAATGAATTGCGATTGGCTGATTTTGATGAAGATGGAGGATGGGCTGCACAGGGTAATATGAATGTACAACTGTCTGATGTCGGTAGTGTGAATGTTGCAGCTCACGTAGAGACTGCCGGGTTTGGCGGTTTGGAGCAAAGTGTAAGTGAACGGCGTTTGGACGACTATTATCAATATCAATTTACTACGACTCTTGAACTGGGGCGTTTCTTCCCGAAAGCAGTGAAACTGAGCGCACCTGTTTATTTCTCTTATTCCCGGGAAAAAACATCTCCTAAATATAATCCTTTGGATAAGGATATGCTGTTGAAAGATGCTCTCGATGCTTTGGCCTCCGATAGAGATCGTGATTCATTGCGCAATATAGCCAATGAAATAACTGTCCTCAAAAACTTCAGTTTGAGTAATATGCGAGTGGGTGTGGTCAGCAAGAACCCTATGCCGTATGATCCGGGTAACTTCACTATAAGCTACAGTCGTATGAAAAAACATAATCAGGGTAGTACGACCGAGTATGAAAATGAAACGGATTGGCGTGGGGCACTCTCTTATAATTATTCACCTGTCTATAAGGCATGGGAACCTTTTAAGAAAATGAAAAGTAAATCTAAGTGGATGAAGTTTGTGAAAGATTTAAACTTCAGTTACTTGCCACAGAATATTTCATTCAATACGGACATGGACCGTCATTATTACGAACTGCAATTGCGTGATATGGAAAATTTGAACGATCCTGTTGGTATTCCGATCAGTGTAGCAAAAGAATTCTTATGGAATCGCGATTTCTCTTTGCGTTGGGATTTGACAAAAAATCTTCGTATGAATTTTACGTCAGCTACACATGCCGAGATAGAGGAACCGTATGGAGCCTTGAATCGTGATATTTATAGTAAGGATGAATATGAAGCGCGTAAAGATACGATACGCCGTAGCCTGCTTCATTTTGGTCGTCCTATTGACTATCAGCAGACTTTTAACGCATCTTATAAATTGCCTTTTGATAAATTTCCTATTACGGATTGGATAACGGCTGATACCCGTTTCAATTCATCTTATAATTGGGATAGAGGCGTATCTCTGTCGGATGGCATCGAAATGGGAAATACAATTGCGAACCAGCGTTCCATTGATGTCAATGCCCGTTTCAATTTGGAAACCTTATATAATAAGGTGCCTTTCCTTAAAGCTACCAATCGTCGTTTTGCTTCCTCCTCTTCCCAACGTCGTCCGGATGTCCGTAAAAAGGAGAAGCCTAAACGCTATGAAAAGGAAATACAATTGAAACAAGATACTACGGTCACCGTTCGTCACGGCTTGGCCTCAAAGAAACCTAAAGTATCCGCTCTTACAGTGGATGGAAAACGATATCCGATTCGTTATAAGGTGATAGATGCTAATACAATACGTATCGAAACACGTGATAGTGTAAGATTGAAACTGACTGCCATTCAAGGTCCTAAACCGGAAGATGAGCGTTGGTATAAAATTGCACAATCTGCTGCTCGTGTGGCTATGATGGTTCGAAACGTGAGTGTTACATATAAGAATACTTATGCAATGACTTTACCCGGATTCCAGCCAGAGGTAGGAGATATGTTAGGTCAACGCAGAGGTGATTATGGGTTTGCTCCGGGATTGGACTTTGCCTTTGGCCTTACTGGAAATGATTATATAGACAAGGCCAAACGTAATAACTGGCTGGTTAAGACAGATTCCGGGAATGAGCAAGATAGTATTGCTGTCAGTTCGATAGGTGCTGCTACCACAAATGCTCAGGAAGATCTTCAGATTCGTATGACACTGGAACCTGTTCGTGATTTGAAAATTGATCTCAGGGCCGGACGTACTCGGAACAGTTCTCGCGAGATACAGTTTATGTTTAATGACATGCCTGAAGTTCAAAGCGGTAATTTTAATATGACTATTATAACTATTGGTAGTGCATTTGAAAAGCACAAACCTTCTAATGGTTATTCTTCATCCGCTTTTACACGTTTCCTTGGAAATCTGGAAGTCATTCGGCAAAGAGTGGAATCGCGATATGCGGGTGCAGTCTATCCTGAAGGGACATCGGCAGCCGGTCAACCTTTCGATCCGGCAAAAACTCCTGTTAATGCCTATACTCCGGATGTCATGATTCCGGCTTTCTTGGCGGCTTACACTGGACGTGATGCCGGTAAAAGTGCCCTTGATTTGTTCCCTGGAATGCTTTCAATGATGCCTAACTGGACGATCACCTATAGCGGTTTAAGTAAGCTTGACTTTTTCAAGAAATATTTTAAAAGCTTTACGATCAATCATGCTTATCGCAGTACCTATAGTATAGGTAGCTATAGTACGTTCCAGACTTATCATAATTATATGGGTGATCTTGGATTTGTAGATGATGTACAGACAGGTAGTCCGATTCCTTCTTCTATGTATGATGTTTCGGCTGTTTCCATCAATGAGCAATTCTCACCTTTGCTGGGTGTGGATATGACTTTCAACAATGGAATCACCACTAAAGTCGAATACAAGATGACCCGTATTCTTAATCTCAGTCTGGCGGCTAATCAGATTGTGGAAAGTGCAACGAAGGATTTTGTATTGGGTATGGGGTATAAGATTGTCGGACTTGAGTTGTTTCCGGGGAGAAACACCAAAAATTCAAAAAGCAAAGTGAGCAATGACTTGGCCTTACGTATGGATGTTTCGTTCCGTAACCAGTCAGCTCTTTGCCGATATATTCAAGAGGAAACTACGCAAGCTACAAGTGGAAACAAAGCTTTGAAAATTTCATTCTCTGCCGATTATCAATTGAGTAAACTTTTGAGCGTCCGTCTTTATTATGACCGTCAGAAAAATACTCCGTTGGTATCTGCCGCTTCTTATCCGGTCACGAGTGCTGATTTTGGTATGAGCTTGAAATTTTCACTAACAAGATAGTGTATTTGATATGGGAAATAATAAAAAGATATATATGCAATCATGGCTTGAAAGCCATCATCGCACAAAAGTAACATCGACCGATGCATGGTATTTGGATTTTGCTAACAAGCTTATTTCTATGATTGATTCTTCTGGTTTGTATACGGACAAAACATGGGCTGAAAAACAGTTTGCTGCCAAGCTATTGACTTTATATTTGGAAGATTGTGTAGCCGAAGACGGGGGATGGCATCACTTTTGCAAGTTGTATTCTAAACGCTACGGTGATCGTTTACCTTTTTTTGTAACCCCTGAAGATTATATTCCGGATGAAATCAATAAGGTTGATATTGCGTTTATACTTTGGACGATCAATTGCAGAAAAACTTCTCATTTGGTAATAGCCGATCCGTTCGATGAAAATACTTTGGAGTTGGCAGCACAAGTGTATACTTTTCTTGATGAATATTTTGAGCAAGCCCCTATTTGCGATATACCATCCAATGATTGGGTGATGCTATCTGAGCAATTAATTAAAGACAAAACGATGGTACCGGAGATAGAGTCTGGTATTAAGTTACCGAATAGTGTTGAACTTTTCCTGAAAGCTTCTGATGGGCAGCAATTGATGTATTTTCCTTGTTATGAGGATATGGAAAGCTTCTTTATAAATCACCTGCATTGGAAAGCTGCTGATCTTCCCGATAAGCTGGGTGCAGAAGAAGGAAATATCGTAGTTTATGCTAATCCTAAAGGTTTGTTAGTGGCACCCAGTGTTGCTTGTTTTTTCTGTGACAAACGTAATGAGACTTACGATTCGACATACGCAGTGAATGAAGGATATAAAGTATTTACTGAACAAGGTTATTGTCCGTTTGATTTAGTGAAATATGCCGTTGAGCATAAATTGTTTCCGGATATTCGCTTGCCATTTAAAAACGGGAAGGATATATTGTGGAATAATTGGGATTTTATTGCTCGTTATTTTTTAGGAGAATTTTATGAAGGAGATTAATGATGGTTGGAGGAAAAACTAAAGTACAAAGCGGAAATTACCGTCCTAAAAGTTCGGGAAAGGCAAAGCCTACAGGTAAACGTATCGGCAAATCAAAGCCTTCGAAGGCAAATAATCAGTTGAATAGAAGAGTGAAATAATCTATTTCACTCCCGACATAAGTAGCATCATAGGGACGGTGGAGTTCGTTTTTCATCCCCGGAATAACATCGAAAAGAGTGCGATCTGGTTCCGGTTCAATCCATTCTCCTGCACCTCTCAGACCATAGATGGAGCGTGACATCTTGCAGTATCGGTCGAAGAATTTCTCATCACCGTATTTGTTTTCTTTCATATCGTTTTTTGTTATTGGAACAAATATTGATAGCTTCGTGCATATTCTGTTTTCAACGCCTAACCTTTTTAGAAATTATTCGTTATTTTTGTAGATATGATTATAAACAAGAAGATGTCATGGATTGGAATAACAGTTTGATTGAAGGTTTGCAATGGTCCGATATTATTATTAATAAAGAAGGTAAAGAGCGTGTGGCGAAAGAACTTGCGTTACGTGTTAAAGAGAATGAAGTAATAGGGGCGGGTTCAGGTTCCACGGTGTATCTTACTCTTTTTGCGATAGCGGAAAGAATCAAATCTGAACATATGCGAATTGAAATAATTCCAGCTTCTATGGAGATTTCTATGACTTGCACCCAATTGGGGATTCCGCAAACTACTTTATGGAATAAAAGACCGGACTGGACATTTGATGGTGCAGATGAGGTAGATCCCCTACATAATTTAATTAAAGGGAGAGGGGGAGCTTTGTTTAAAGAAAAATTACTGATAAGCTGTAGTAAGCGCACTTTTATTGTTATTGATAAAAGCAAATACGTTTCCCGTCTGGGAAATAATTTTCCTATTCCTGTTGAAGTATTCCCTCTAGGATTGGAATATGTGGACGATCGGTTGATGACGTTAGGTGCTTCTAAAACAATTTTAAGGATGGCAAAAGGTAAGGATGGTCCTATCTTGACTGAGAATGGTAATTTTATCCTTGATGCTTGGTTCGATACTATCGATTTATCCTTGGAGAAGGAAATCAAGGGGATTACCGGAGTCATTGAAAGTGGATTATTTATCGGTTATAATGTCGAGGTTTTAGTCGCTGAATGATTATAATAATTCTATTCTTTTTATTTGTTCTATTAATATTGCTGTTGTTATTAAATTGGAGTCATCTGAAGTAAAGCGAATAATACCATCGGATGATGCAATATAAATTCTTGGTATGTTCCTTGAGGCAAATTTATTGAAAATTGTAGCATCATCCTGTGCAGAATATGGGAGGGTGAAATGATTGTCTGTCCAGTATTGTGTCATGCTTTCATAACCTTGCGCTCTACTGATGACAATAAATTGGATATTCCGGTTATTATTAAGTTGTTGATAAGCTTTTTCCAATTCTGGCAGTTCTGCCCTGCAATCGGGACAACCGGTATTGACAAAGGCTATCAGGCTGACTTTATCTTTTAATGTACTTGTTGAAACTGTTATTCCGTGATTGTCTTTCACAGAAAATTCAGGAAGGGGATCGCCTATTTTCAGTGAGAATATATCTGGATCATCATCTTGTATACACATGCTGAAGAAGAATGGGATGATTGCCAGTGTGACAAAAAATTTTAGCTTATCCATGAAATGTTATATTTATTTTAAGCCAATAAAGTAAGAACCTATTATTGGCTCAATTTGTTTCAAGGAATTGTTATTTTGTAGCTTCCTCCTGCCTCTTTTGTTCTATTTTCTTGGTTACGAACTGAATTTTCATGTTAGCTTCCTCTTGCTCTTTCTTTATTTGTTCCATACCTGATAATATTTGTGATAGTTCGTAAATACCTGCCAATGCCTGTTTATCGGCCGCTGTCATTGTGGTAGAATATTTTCGTTCACCGATATATTCTACTTTGATGTTTTTATCACGGTTCAAATAGAGAAATCCCATTACATTGCCATCAGCTCCCATCTTATAATCGGCTTTCTCAATTTTCTCTCCTAAATCGGATGTTTCATAACTGTCTTTTGAAGCTGGTGTTTCTGCAAAACTTCCATCCGGTGCTATTACTTTTACAGCAAAATGGTGTATGTTATTATTTCCACAATAGATGGAAGTCATACTCATTACGCCTTGTTCATTGACCTGAAAGCGCAGGAAGGAACGGTGCAGATTTTTTTCGACTGTTTGTGTCGGCCAGAAATAGTTACCTATTTGCTGATATTCGGAATCTTTTTCTAATACGTATTTATCGATGATAGCATTCAATTCTTTTTGTTTTACCTGCATCATGCTGTCCAGGTAAATCAGGCTTTGCTGCTGTTCCTCGAGTTCTACCTGTTGCATTAGCTTTTGCCCTTCTCTACGTATATCGAAAGCTTTCGGATAGAGGATTTTTACACTGTCTATCTGTAATTTTGCTTCATTATAATCTCCTTGACCGAAAGCTGTCCGGGCAAGTTCCAATCTTTCCGCAGCTTTCTTTTCCATATCATTCCCACAAGAGACCATTAACAGAGTGGTACATATTCCTGCAATCAGTTTATTCATTTTGTTCTTATTTAGTATATTGGCAACAAAAATACAAAATTTGAGTGAAGAGTGAAAAGTGAAGAATGAAAAGTTGTACCTTTGTACCTTTTCAACTTATAAAATCAGTCGGAAGTATTCAATGGAAAGTGTGGCTTTTTCGTTGCTGGGCAATTTTCTGGACTTCTGGCCATGACTATTAAGTTTTAACTACATTAAGAGATTATGATAGAGTTGACTCAGGAAGAATTGAAACAACGCTTTAGTGATAAGATATTCGGGCAGATTTCAGAAACAGCCGATGCATTAGGATTTGAATGCTATGTGGTAGGAGGATACGTACGTGATTTGTTTTTGGAACGACCTTCCAAAGATATAGATGTGGTCGTTGTAGGCAGTGGCATTGAGATGGCGCAAGCGATGGGAAAGCATTTAGGTAAAGGAGCGCATGTGGCTGTCTTTAAGAATTTCGGAACAGCCCAGTTGAAATATCATGGGACGGAAGTGGAGTTTGTCGGTGCCCGTAAAGAATCTTATCAACGGGATTCTCGTAAACCGATTGTGGAAGATGGTACTTTGGAAGATGATCAGAACCGCCGTGATTTTACGATCAATGCACTAGCTGTCTGTTTGAACAAGGAGCGTTTTGGTGAACTGGTTGATCCTTTCGGTGGAATGCAGGATATGAAGGAGAAGACGATCCGCACCCCTTTGGATCCTGATATTACTTTTAGTGACGATCCGTTGCGTATGATGCGTTGTATACGTTTTGCTACGCAACTCAGATTTTATATTGATGATGATACTTTTGAGTCTCTTTGCCGTAACCGTGACAGAATCAAGATTATTTCACGGGAACGTATAGCCGATGAACTGAATAAAATTATTCTGTCGCCCGTGCCTTCCAGAGGATTTATTGATCTTGATCGGAGTGGTCTATTGCCGCTTGTTTTTCCTGAGTTAGTCGCTTTACAAGGGGTTGAGTCTAGAAATGGCAGGGCACATAAAGATAATTTTTACCATACTCTTGAAGTTCTTGATAACATCAGTAAAAAGACAGATAACCTTTGGCTTCGTTGGTCGGCTTTGCTGCATGATATAGCCAAACCGGCTACTAAACGTTGGGAACCGAAAGCAGGATGGACTTTCCATAACCATAATTTTATCGGTGAAAAAATGATCCCAACCATATTTCGTAAAATGAAACTTCCTATGAACGATAAGATGAAATATGTTCAAAAAATGGTAAGTCTTCATATGCGTCCTATTGTGATAGCGGATGATGTTGTTACCGATTCGGCTGTAAGGCGCATGCTATTTGAGGCAGGAGATGATATTGATGATCTGATGACGCTGTGTGAAGCGGATATTACTTCAAAGAATATGGAACGTAAACAGCGCTTTCTCAATAATTTCACACTTGTTCGTCAGAAGTTGAGGGATTTGGAAGAAAAGGATCGGATACGAAATTTTCAGCCTCCTGTGACTGGAGAAGAAATTATGGAAATATTCGGACTTACCCCCTGTAAAGAGGTCGGCTCGTTAAAAAGTGCTATTAAGGATGCCATTTTAGACGGTGTTATCCCCAATGAATATGAAGCTGCCCGTGACTTCATGCTTGCGAGGGCAAAGAAAATGGGACTTGTTCCCGTGAAATGAAATCATCGTTCGGAAGAAATGTCGGTTGTATTTAAGTGAAATACATCCGGCATTTTCTATCTCTTTATTCTTAATTTAAAAAGCTGTGTTGTAACGGAAAACCGTGATGAAATATACTTTTATACTACTTGTTTTTGTTATTCTTTTTTCTTTTCTGTTCCATTTGAAACGAATCTTCTCTAAGGAAGAAAAAAAAGTCTTTTATTTAATTCTTCATTCGATAATTAATGCTTACTTTGCAAAACATAATTAAACATAAACTAAATCATTTTAAAGGTATGGATAAGATAAGACGAGGATTTTGCTCTTATAAAGGGGTGTGTTTCTTCTTTGTTGCCGCTCTTTTTTGCGGACATGCTATGGGGCAAGTAGTTGAAAAAAGAACCTTTATGGCACAAAAGACAATTGATGCATTTGATAATACGACGTTCTGTACGGCTTATTTGTCCGATGGAATGATGTATACGATGCGTGATATTGCTGTTGCAGATTTACGGAAGGTTGGTCGTATAACATTTAATCCGACTGGAAGTTCCCTTGCTGTATTACGTGAGAAAAAGCCAGTGGCTATTTATTCATTTCGTGACAGAAATAAAAAGTTGTTCGAACTGAAAGAGAAGCGGAAAGATTTGAAAGAAAAGCCATTCCCGGTAGCGATGTGTTATGGAAGTGATGCGCGTAATTTTATTGTATCCAATACGTTAGGGGAAATTGTGATTTACGATACCAAGGAATATCTACCTCAATTTTACATTCAGGGTACCGCTCCGGCAACAGCATTGGCAATAAGTTCGAATAATTATTTTATAGCTTCGGCCGTTGGTAAAAACGTTGTAATCTGGAATTTTCAGACAAAGGAGCAACGCAAATCTATTCCGATGCCTGCTTTGGTTAAAGAAGTTGTTTTTTCACCGGATGCCTCATTGATGGCAGTGACTACGGATGACAAACGACTCACAATCATTGAAACGAAAACTTGGGATAAGGTAGATATATTTGATAAGTTGGGGGGGATGCTTTCTTCACCGTCATTCCATCCGGAAGGGAAATATTTGAGTGTAATCCGTGACAATAAGGATATTCTGATTGTAAATCTCAAGAATAGTGTTGTTGAACAGGAACTATCCGAGCCTCAAGTAGGTGTGGTGGGAACCCGTTTTTTTAAGAATAATCAGAATAGTGAGGTCTATTTATTATCTAACCGTCCTAATAAGATCATTTTCTGGGATGCCAATGGTTTGAATCCTTTCTTTGGTAAGATAATGAGTAAGGAAGTAGATGCCAAGATGAATGATTGGGTGAAGATGATGCAAGGGGAGTCGATGGAGGAGTATGCTATCCGTGTGAACGATGAAACCCGTATGAAGCAGCAACAGATTTTTGCTCAAGAGGTAGCAACGGAATTAGCCGGTGACCGTATATCTATTGATAATCCATTCGTCGGGAATTATGACGCTTCCAGCAATATGTTGAATATCGATTTCAAACAATTGCCTTCTATTTCTTTGGAAGTACCTGCAGGTGAAGTTGATGATTTCGGGGATGCCAAGAATTTGAAGTTTGAAAATGCAGTCTATGTGCTAAATGATAAAGATGAGTTCGAGCTTGCCTATGTGGAAGTAAAGAATGAGACTACGAACAAGGTATATATCTATGATAATATCGGGCGTACCAGATTGACAGCAATGGAAGTGGATGATAATTTTGTTCCGCTTGAAATCATGCAGCAAGCCACACGTGAGGAGGTTCAGTTGAAGGAGATTAAAGAACAGGTGGTAGAAGAGAAAAAGCAAGATAAACTGATTACTGATAATACCCAGATCAATGTGAAGACAGAGGTAGTTCCGGGAGTAGATGCTGATGGAAAGAAAATATTGAATTATAAAGTCGGTTATCAATATGAAGTGATAAACAAAGAATTCTCAGCAAAGGAGGATTTTCCTTCAGGAGGCTATAACATCGAGAAATCGAATGCTGCCATGTCGTTGATGAAGATTATCAAAAATGCTTTTGAAGGTGATTTTGCTAAGTATCTGAACGAAGGTAAACAAGTAAAAGTTATCATTACCGGGTCGGCAGATGCCAGTCCGATTCGTGGAAAGATAGCTTATGACGGCCGTTACGGTGAATTTACGGACGAACCTTATTATAAAGACGGTAACTTGGATAATATTACAGTAACCAAATCGTCCGGTGTTACTCAGAACGAACAGCTTGCTTTATTACGTGCGGCAGGTGTTCAGAATTATATCGATAGAAATGTTACGACATTGAGTAATACCAAAAATCAATACGAGTATCATGTGGAGGTAGCCAAAGAACGAGGAGGAGAATACCGTAAGATAAACGTAGAGTTTATAATTTTAGATGCATTCAAACAATAAACAGACAATGAAACGATTTTTTTTACTGACATTCATTTTTACTGTAGGAGTCTTGGCAGGCGAGATATCGGCTCAAGATGCCGCTTCTGCCTCCAAGCATGCAAACCAGCAATATGTACTTTTTGAAAGTGAACGTGATAAAGGCACGAATATTACTGCCATGTATGATTATCTGTTGGATAGTTATAACAATTTTGTGAAGGTAGTCGAAGCACCGGATAACGGTCAGTATCTGGAAGGAGCAAAGAACCGGCTTCGTTCAATATATCCCTACCTTTTGAATGGAGCAGTTTACTATTCGGAACAAAAACAACCTGCTAAAGGATTGGATTTTTCGGCTGCATACATAGATTTACCGAATTTGCAAGTGTTCCGTAGCGAATTACTGCCACGAGATAGCCGCTATCCTTCTGTAGTTTATTACGCTGCCGTTTCTGCTTTCAACTTGCAAAAGAATGAGCAAGCACTGAGCTATTTTCAGGAATACCTCGCTACAGGTTCTGCTGCGCAGGAAAAAGACTGCTATGTGTATATGAACATGATATATCAGTCGCAAAAGAAGTATGCCGATCAGGAACGTATCTTGTTAAAGGCACATGAGAAATACCCGGTATCCCTTGATTTTCTGTATAATTTGGTCAATGTTTATATTTCAACCAAAGATACGGAGAAACTGTTGGGGGCTGTGGACAAGATTCTCGAAGTCGATCCAAACAATGATAAAGTATTGCCTATCAAGGCACAGATTCTCCAACTTCAAGGTAAAAATGTAGAATCATTGGAGATCTTTAAAAGACTCTATACTTTACACCCTAATGACTTTGGCGTGATGACGGGATTGGCTCGTGCCAATTTTAATTGTGCTACTGAAATTGTGAATAATGGCATTACAGTGGCTAACGATACCGAATATGCATTAATCCGCCAACGTGCATCGGGTTACTTGTTGGATGCGAAAGATTTATTCTTGAAAATTCTGGAGAAAGAACCTGCCTCCAAACCCTATATGCAGGGGTTGGCGGGAGTATATCAGTATATGGATATGAAGGCCGAAGCGGAGGTTTTGAATAAGATTATTGACGATGGTGCTTCCTATACTTCGTTCCCCAGCCGTTTGATGGCTTATAACGAAGAATTGAAAAAAACGGAAAACGTTGTACAGGAACAATCAACTGTCCCTGTGCCAGTAGAACCGGCTATGTTGGTGATACGCGTTGATAGTTTCATTGATGGCAATAATAATAAGGTGATTGATGCCGGTGAAAGTTTTGCTGTGCAGTTTACGGTAGAGAATAAAGGAAAAGGAGATGCGTACAACATTCGTCTTCGTTTGTCCGAGCAACAAGGATACGACCAATACTTTGAAGGTCCACGTGAATTGGATGGCGGTAACATTCCTGCCGGGACATCCAAGGAATACACTTTCCGATACATCGTTAAGAAAGAGATGCCTACCACTCTCACAAAGATCAACATTTATGCTTTTGAAGCCAATGGTTTTGATGCCGATCCGTCGGAACTGATTGTGAATGCGCAGGAATATGCAATGCCACGTCTACGTATAGCCGATCATCAGTTCTTTGCCTCCGAAGGCTCATCGATAACATTGGGAAAAAATGGAAAACTGACTATTGCTATACAGAATTTCGGAACAAAAACAGCACGAAATGTAAAAGTGAATTTTACTTTGCCTAAGAATGTGTATACTACGGATAGCCCTGAAATGACTATAGATAGCATTGCTCCGGGAGATGTAGCTACGCTCGATTATGGTTTTCTTGTAAACAAACGCTTTGATGAAGACTCCGTGGCTGTGATGTTAGGCATATCCGAATCTACCCGCACCGCATATTTGAATGAAGCTTATAAAGTGAAAGTCGGTGAATACCTGACTGCTGCCAGTACCATGAATCTGAGTGGAAATATCGTTGCACAACGGAAAGCGGTGACTAAAGACTTTTCTTTGACATTTAAGAGTGAATTGATGGAAGACATTCCGGTAGGAGCGGTGAATCGTCATCGGTATGCCCTGATAATAGGTAATGAAGATTATAGTATGACGGGAGCGAATGCTGAAATTAATGTGCCGTATGCAGTGAATGATGCCATGGTATTCCGTGAATATTGCGTACGTACTTTCGGTGTGCCGGACAATCAGATAAAGGTCGTCCCGAATGCAACCGCCGGCATGATGCACGAGCAACTTGACTGGTTGGTAAATATGGCAAGTACCGATCCGGAAGCGGAACTGATATTCTATTATTCCGGTCATGGCAACAATGACGAGGCCACGAAAGAACCCTATCTGTTACCTGTTGATATTACCGGGAAAAATATTCGTTTGGGAATCTCATTGTCAGAGTTATATAAAGAGTTGGCTACTTATCCCGTAAAAGGAGCTTATGTTTTTCTGGATGCTTGCTTTAGCGGGGGATACAAAAGTGCTGCTCCCTTACTTGCGCAAAAAGGTGTACGTGTGGTTCCGAAAGTCGGATTGCCTCAGGGAAATACGCTTAGTTTTTCCTCAAGTAGTGGTGATCAGACTTCCAGTGTCTATCACGATAAGAAGCAGGGATATTACACTTATTATCTGATCAAGACAATTAAGGATGCGAAAGGTGATCTTTCCATGAAAGATTTGTTTGAAAGAACCAGTGCCGCTGTGAAAAAGGCAACTGCCATGATCGGTAAGATGCAGGAACCGCAGTGTATGGTTTCTCCGACATGGGTGGGTTGGGAAAGTTTAAGATTAGAAACCCCTGCCGCCACTCCTGTTCCTTAAGGTGTTATTATTCTTGATTGAGGTAAACTTGCCGGACGGAAAACAAATAATAATTTCCGTCTGGCAAGTTTATTTTTTGTGTTTATAAGGAATACTTTTGATAGATTGTTGGGCCTTGGAATTATATTGTGGGAACAAAAGGGTTCATCTAAGTGTTAAACATCTATCCCCTTGGGAGTATTCTTAATAAGAAAGGACTATTGTTATGGCACAAAAAGATGTTGAACTGGTGATGACACCCGGTGAAGTACACTGGGTAGGAGATGGTTTCAGGGTACACAATTTCATACCCAGCCGTTCCCATTTGGAAAGGGAGCGTATGGATCCATTTATTTTGCTGGATTATAATTCGGAGTATGAGTTTGCGCCTGTTCGTAAACCTTTGGGAGTGGGAGTACATCCGCACCGTGGATTTGAAACGGTAACTATTGCTTATAAAGGCAAAGTGGAGCATCATGATAGCAATGGCGGAGGCGGTATCATAGGGGAAGGAGATGTACAATGGATGACTGCTGCTCGTGGGGTGCTTCATAAAGAATTCCATGAAAGGGAGTGGAGCGAACAAGGTGGCTTATTCCAGATGGTACAACTTTGGATTAACTTGCCTGCAAAGTTCAAGATGAGCCATCCGCGTTATCAGGCTATTCCTAATTCGGAAATGGTAAGGGTGAAACTACCTAAGGATTACGGGTTCGTGGAAGTGATTGCAGGAGATTATGAAGGGAAACGGGGACCTGCCAAAACATTTAGTCCGGTGAATCTGATGAATGCTCGTTTGAGTCAAGGCGGAAAAGCGGAATTTTCTTTCCCAGCGAATTATAATACCGCATTATTGGTAGTGAAAGGTGCCATCGTTATTAATAAGACAGAAAAAGCACCTGTCGATCATTTTGTGCTTTTCAAGAATCAGGGTGATACGTTTGAAATTGAGGCGACCGAAGAATCTGTTGTACTCGTGATGAGCGGTGAGCCGCTGAATGAACCGATTGTTGCGCACGGCCCTTTTGTGATGAATACCAAGCGTGAGATTATACAGGCATTCGATGATTTCAATCAAGGAAAGTTCGGATATTTGAAAGATTAATGTTTTTGTACTTTTACCCTAAATGCCGGGATAATGGTTATATTCTGACATACTCCCATTATGAAACAGAACGTGTTTAGCCGATTTTAATAGAATGCAATTTCTGAGAAAGGACAATTCCGATAAAAGAGGAATTGTCCTTTCTGTTTTCGTGCCTTTATTTGAATGCAATTCCTCAATAAAATACATATGACAAAATGGCTCTGTAGTTAATAATAGGTTATTTCCAACCGGATGTAGCGGACTTTGAGAATTGCAGATTCAAAACTTATTTTCAAATACGGAATTGTCTTTTAGCCATGCAGCAGTGAAAAAGATGGGAACTCCAAAATTCTTTGGACTTACTTCTGAATTTATATAATCTATTAGATATGCTAATGGGTTATCCGGTGTTATGTTTTCCTTAGCAAGAGGGTCTAAAATCAGTGTTCTGACAATTGAATTAGCCATAATGGACTTGCTCTTTTGGGAGATCTCATTTCCCTTTTGCGTGGAAGTATTGGTTATTACTTCATTCAAGGCTGCTTTGATGTCTTGATAATCATAGTCTGATTCTAGGATCAGAATCGCTCTTTTTCCGAACTCAATAGAATTGACATAAACGAGTTCGTTCTTTTGCTCCTGAACGGATGGATCGTCACTCAAGTTTTCCGGATTATCCATATGTATGGAAAAATAGCTTTGACTGATGTCCAGCATGGCAGCTGTTTTCTTTGTTAAATTAGGAGACGATATTCCCAAAAGGGTGGATAAATCTATCTTCTCTCCAAATGACAACGCCAATTGGCTGTATGAATCCAGTTGCTTTATCGTAAATGAAAACTGATAGTTAGGCTTTAATACATTGTTTTCTTCTAACCTTTTTTGGATTGCGTTGATCATGTTCTCGTACGATGGAATGATTGTTTCCGATTTCAAAGGAATCGTGTAACTGAGGGCTATGGGATTCATTTGAACCTTTAAAAATTGATGTTCGGCTTTGTTTATTCCATTTGCCTTGATCAGTCCCCCGATAAAAATTTCCTGAGGAGCTTTGACTGCGAAACGGGTAGAACTTTGTTGTTCGTTTTGGGCATTTAAACAAAAATAGAGTACGAGTTGTAAAGTGATATATATAATTGTTCTTTTCATGATCTGTATGTTTTACAGTTTAACTTCCGGTTTTTGGTCAAATACATATTGCATTTTTAGCCATACAATTTGTTTGTTGGCATTCAGGCTGTTTCCGCCTAAATATTCAAGTAATTCCTCATAAGATAATAAGGAATAACTTTGTCCTAAGATGGACAAAGTGCCATTCATATTATTGCCTTTGATCCAATATAATCCTGTATTAAGTATGAATGCGGATTCTCCGTTCCTTTTACCGCAATATTCCCAGGTGTTGGTGATATCATTATAAAGATATAAATCATCTTTCTTCCACGAAAGTTTGTATTTGCTGGATAAGTTGCCGGGTTTGACAATCAGCAGCGAATCATTCCAAAATATCAATTTCTCAGCTTGTGAAAGTTGAAAGCGTTCACCAAAATATTTTTCGGCATCCTCCGGAGGTAGATTCTTTATCTCCTCATTGGGTAGTTTGCTTTGTAATTCGATGATATTCATTGATTTTGAAAAATAGTATGTGGAATCTTCCATAGGACGATCAGTTCCCGGATGGTCATTGTCGGAACAGGACGTTGTAACGAAGGTTACAGAAATTACGAATAAGACTGCAAATAGAGATTGGCTTGGATTTAGGCTCTGAGTTTGGATTTGTTTGTTCTTTCTGTGACGGTTGTTGGAAAACGTGAACGGTTCGTAATCGCGGATCTTTTTCAGTGCAGATAAAAAGAAGGATAGAAGTTTTCTTTTCTCCATGATGGTAAAGTTTTAAATGAAGTTTTATTGGACTATTGTGATCCTAAATTCTTATGTTTTTCAATAGGATAAGCGATAGTCTGAACATGAACGTTTCAATCCGACAGATTGTTCATGGAAGATTTATAGATTTCATTAATAAATCTTTCTTTTTAGATTAATAACTTTAGTTCTTTTGAGGACTGTATTGTTACTATTACGGATTTTCTAGAAATCGATGAATATGGTCGAGAATCCTATTTAGGTATACTTCTGTGAGAACATGTCGGGTGTTCGTTAATTTGGTTATTTTATCCGTATCATATTTTTGATTGTTAGATTTGACTCTTTTGAAAGCAGCTTGCACTAAGCAATACGCACATTCCAAGTCTGTAAGATCATATTTACTCCAATCATATGTTTCTATATCTCCATATAGATCTTCTAAAAAGGCATATATATTTTTAGATTTTTCTATATCTATTTTTGCTCTGCAAGGGCATGGATACTGATCGTTAAAGATTCGCTTTTTCATGATTTTATTCTTTTTGGGCGTTATCGATTCTTTCGAAGAGTTCTTTCCAGCACATAGCACGAACTGCATCTTTTTCATTCATTCTTGATTGTTCCATTGCTGAAATTTTCAAGTTGAGGGTGGAAATCATTTCATCCTGCGATTCAATATGCGTCCACATGAATGCGATAATGGAAAGTAACATGGTATTCAATAGTATGACGGTGATGCCAACTATATGGAGTTTTCTTGTTAAATAAATGTTGTTCCACATGCTCTTGGTACTTTTGAGATTAATACAGGACACAAAAAAACGTGCCCAATCCAGATGCATCCTTGAGGTGCGGCTAACAACCCATGTACTACAGCGCTGAACGGGCACGCATATTGTCGTGAAACAATACACAAGACCACGCTCAGTTTAATAGTACATCTTAGACTTTAGCCGCTTCCAAGGATGTTAAACTGAACTTATGTTAAATATAGATACCTTTTTATCAGGTATCTGCTGCAAATATAGAAAAATAAAAGATATTATCCAGAATTTGGGGTATGAATTTAGCATTGAGCCTGGCGATGTCTGTTTACCTTTTTATTAAAGTAGCAGATAATAACCGGATGATTTATCAAAATGTTAATCTGACATTTTGCTTCTCGTAAGCACTGTTCTAAGCAATATTCCGATCAAAGATACATGGTTGCCCGAAAAAATGGATTGTACAGCCATCTGCCTTTTTTGTTTTGACAGGATAATGCCCGGATAATTTGCAGAACAAATGGCTAAACCTGATTATTCTTTCCAACCGATAGGCGTAGTGGTATTATTCTATTTATTCTGTCAGAACAAAAAGAATCGACTGGATAAGCGAAATAGAAAAGCAATAACCCAGTGAGAGGACTTTTCTCGGATATTTCAGCTCTTTTTTGGTTCTTTTGAATATTTGAGACGATGATTATTAATACTTGAGATGCAGGATATAGATACTTTAGCCGATAGATATTAATACTTTAGCCGATAAGTATTAATATATCAGCCATTGGCTAAGGGTATTTCATCCGAAAAACAGCCTTGTTTTATATGTTTTTACTCTTTAAACCGCTTGAAGCAACGCTATCTTGTCCTTTTTGAAAAGAATGAATGTAAGGAAAGAGATTGGAAATGAAACATATTGCTATCTTAATTACATTTCAATTGAATATTTGCTTCTAAACGGTTTACTTTTTTTCTAAATCATTTCCATATCACGGCTTCAAATGGGCGCAATAGGAGTGTGCCGTTTTTCACACGCTTCGATTCATCGTTATAATTGCAAAAGATAGCCTTGCAATTTTTCATGTCCGCAATGAAGTCCATTTTTGCCATATGGGGAGAAAAGTTGAGTGTGACGATAAACCGCTCTCCTTTCCATGTGCGTTGATAGGCATAGATACGAGGATTTTGTGCATCTAACAGTAGATAATCACCGTAAACAAATGCTTCGTTTTCTTTCCTGAACTTGATAACTTTTTTGAAGTAGTTCAATATGGAATCCGGATTTTGTTCTTCCGCGGTTACGTTCACGGTCTTGTAATTAGGATTGACCTTTATCCATGGAGTGCCGGTTGTGAATCCTGCATTCGGGGAATCGTCCCATTGGAAGGGAGTCCTAGCATTGTCACGGGCTATTAGTTTTTGCTTCTCAAGGTAAGCATCCGTATCTCCACCCTCGTTCAGGATACGTTTGTAATTCGTGATTGTATCTACGTCTTTATAATCAGAAATATTCTCGAATTTGATATTATCCATTCCGATTTCATCTCCCGCGAACCAGTAAGCAGTACCGCGCATAGTCAATAAGAAAGTGGCTAACATTTTTGAAGACACTTCCCGGTATTCCCCGGTGTCTTTTCCGAAACGACTTAACAAGCGTGCCTGGTCATGGTTGCCCAAATAGATGGCGGGCCACCCGTCACCGGCTCCTTTATTCCAATCGGAAAACATTCTCTTCAAAGCAATCAAACTATATTCGATTCCTGTGTCTTTTCCGTCAGGTTTTGTCTCGTTACGAATGGCAGAGGGGCCGAATCCGTAGAGCATATCCAATTCCTGCCTATTGGGTGAAACAAACAGGGATGCCTCTTCCGGCTTTATTTCAGAACCTTCACCAACGGACATGGCATCGTATTTGGACAATACTTCCCGGTTCATTTCATGAAGATAATCGTGTAGATGGGGACCATGTGCATAGTAAGAGAAAACGTCCGGGTATTTTGCCAGATTTATCTCCGGGAAAGATATGTCTTTTGAAATCAAAGGTATGGAATCCATCCGGAAGCCATCGATTCCTTTTTCAAACCAAAACTTCATCATGTCAAATACTTCTGTGCGTACTTGTGGGTTTTCCCAGTTGATGTCCGGTTGCTTACGTGAGAAATAGTGGAGGTAATATGAATCTGTCGCTTCATTGTACTTCCATGCGGTTCCGTCTTCATCGAAATAACTTTTCCGTACCGGTGGAGTGCCTTTTTCTGCCGGCCACCAATGATAGAACTCATAATAAGGGTTTTCGCGTGAGGAACGTGCTGCAATGAACCAAGGATGTTCATCGCTGGTGTGGTTGACTACCAGATCCAATATCAACTTCATTCCGCGCTTATGGATATTTCGTAGTAGCCGGTCGAAATCTTCCATAGTGCCGAATTCATTCATAATGTCCCGGTAGTCACTGATATCATACCCGTTATCATCGTTCGGAGATGCAAAAATGGGATTCAACCAGATGGCATCCACCCCTAGGCTTTGTACATAGTCTAGTTTAGAGGTCAATCCCGGTAGGTCACCGATACCGTCACCGTTACTGTCTTTAAAACTTCTGGGGTAAATTTGATAAATGACCGCCCCTTTCCACCATTCTCTTTTCTGTTCCATATGGTTATTAAGATTGATTAAAATCTTTATACAAACATCTTATGGATACGAGATGTTTAGAATAACATGTAACAAAATGATAAAATTTATGGAAAATGGAGTAATGATGCAGTATTTTGAATGGAATCTGCCTAATGACGGACAATTGTGGAACCAACTTAAAGAAGATGCACACCATTTACATGAAATAGGCGTGACAGCCGTGTGGATACCCCCCGCATATAAAGCTACGAAACAAGCAGACGAAGGTTATGGAACCTATGATTTATACGATCTGGGTGAGTTCGACCAGAAAGGCACGGTGCGGACAAAGTACGGTACTAAGGAGGAATTGAAAGAAATGGTGGACGAATTGCATGCGAACGGGATTAGTGTCTATCTGGACGCTGTGATGAATCACAAAGCTGCTGCCGATCATACGGAGAAATGTATGGCTCGGTTGGTAAATCCGGATAATCGGGACGAGGCAGTGAGTGAGCCTTATGAGATTGAGTGTTGGACGGGCTTTGATTTTCCGGGAAGGGGCGACAAGTATTCTCCTTTCAAGTGGCATTGGTATCACTTCTCCGGTACGGATCTTAATGAAGCCGATAAGAAAAAAGGTATTTACCAGATTGTCGGTGAGGGAAAGGCTTGGAGTCAAGGAGTTGATGATGAGAATGGCAATTACGACTATCTGATGTTTGCCGATATAGATTTTGATCATCCCGAAGTCATCGAGGAAATGAAGAAATGGGGTATATGGGTTTCTAACGAATTAAATCTTGATGGTATGCGTTTAGATGCTATCAAGCATATGAATGACCAGTTTATTAAGCATTTCCTTGAAGCTGTACGTGCCGACCGCGGAGATGAGTTTTATGCGGTGGGAGAATATTGGAAAAACGATATCGGTTCATTGGATGAATACTTGGCCAACGTGCAATATGAAGTGGATCTGTTTGATGTCTGCCTGCATTATAATTTGTATCAGGCTTCGCAGGTGGGAAGGGAGTATGATTTGCAAAACTTGTTGACGAACACACTGGTGGAGAGGCATCCTGAGTTGGCCGTTACATTTGTAGACAATCATGATTCTCAAAAGAACAGCTCATTGGAATCTCAAATAAAGGACTGGTTCAAACCGTCGGCTTATGCACTTATTTTATTGATGGACAAAGGGTATCCTTGTATCTTTTATGGTGATTATTACGGAGTGAAAGGAAAAAAGTCCCCTCATCGTAAAGTGATAGATATTTTATTGGACGTGCGTCGTAAATATGCGCATGGTGAGCAAATCGATTATTTCGACCATCCCAATACGGTTGGATTTATACGTAAAGGTGATGCGGAACATGCGGATTCGGGCTTGGCTCTTCTCATCTCAAATGGTGATGATGGAGACAAAATAATGAATGTCGGTCGGGAACATGCGGGTGAAGTGTGGTATGAAGTTACCAGAAACCGGAAAGAACAGATCACTATTGATACTGAAGGTAACGGACAGTTCCCCGTATCAGGGGGGAAAGTGGCTGTATGGGTAAAAAAGAGTGATATAAAAATCTGAAGAATGAAAATGTTATCGAAGAGAAAGAATTTAGTTTCGTCGCTAATTAAGATAGGGAAAGAAACGATTCAGGGATTTATTGATGATAACGTGACAAGGCTGAGTGCTTCGCTGGCTTATGCGACTTTATTTTCGATCATTCCTTTTCTTTCTCTTTTGATAACTTTCGGTGTGTACCTTGAATTTGATTTGGCCAATCAATTTTATGCTCAGTTGGACCCCATTGTAGGAGCAAAAGTGATTGAAGCCCTTCAATCAATTACCGAAAATGCTGAAAAAACAAATATTTCTTCATTTGCCGCTGTGGTGAGTTTGGGTGTTTCCATATTCGGTGCAACTACTGTTTTTGCCGAAATACAAAGTGCCTTGAATACTATTTGGGGAATAAAAGCCATTCCTAAAAGGAGTTGGCTCAAATATATTAAGAACCGCTTGTTGTCTTTTTCTATTATTCTTGTTTTTGCTTTCATTCTTTTGATAACTTTCAGCATAACCAATATCATAGTGGAATTGAGTAACAGGTTTATGGTCAATAATCCGGATGTGGCGGAATCATTTGTAAAGGTAATAGGGATGATTATAAATATCGGAGTTACGGTACTCATCTTTACACTGATCTTTAAAATACTGCCCGATGCAAAAATAAAAAGTAAAGATGTGATAGTTGGGGCGATTGTAACTACTGTGTTGCTATTGGCTGGTCAATGGGGGATTTCACTTTATATTGGGATTGCAAATGTAGGAACGGTATATGGAGCTGCCGCATTCATGGTGGTATTCGTCACATGGATTTATTTTTCGGCTATCATTATTTATACAGGTGCTGAGTTTACAAAGGCTTGGGCAAATGAAATGGGCGGCAAAATATTTCCCGATGAGTATGCCGTGGCGACCCGCATAATTGAGATACATGAGGATTAACCATCTCTTTTCAAGTATAGGTTCATATTTATGTTGTATAACACACTATTTATTCTTGCTGAATTTAAATAAATTACCTTCCTTTGCAGCAGGATAGTTCAGCACAGTTGTCGATCTGTCCTTAAAGCCTTTTTAATTCATACTATATGAAAGCAATTTTTGGACAACAAACTACGAAAGTGAAGCAACTGGCTGATATCATCAGTCAGGACATATCGGCTGGCAAGTACAAAGCCGGCAATGCTTTGCCTTCCATCAATCAGTTGAGCCAAGATTATAAGGTGTCACGGGATACCGTTTTTAAGGCTTTTATCGACTTGAAAGAAAGAGGAATCATTGATTCCACACCGGGTAAAGGGTATTATGTGGTGAATCGTCAGAAAAGCATACTGTTGATGCTTGACGAATATTCCCCTTTTAAAGACACGTTCTACAATAGTCTGGTTCACGGACTATCTTCCCGCTACAAAGTCGACCTTTGGTTTCATCAGTACAATGAACACTTGTTTAATGCCATCCTTCGCGAATCTTTGGGACGTTATAACAAATATGTGGTGATGAACTTCGATAATGAAAAATTCTCTCCCGATTTGTATAAAATAGACTCTTCCCGGCTTTTACTGCTCGACTTCGGAAAGTTTGATAAAAAAGATTATCCTTACATCTGTCAGGATTTTGATGAAGCATTTTATAATGCATTGGCACAACTTTCCGGTCGGTTAAGCCATTACGAAGCGATGGTGCTGCTTTTTCCTAAAGGAACGAAGCATCCGAAGAGTACTTGTGAGTATTTTCTGAAATTTTGTGCCGACCATCGACTGGCAGCCGAAGTGAAGGAAGAGATGGAGGAGGTAGAAATACAAAAAGGAAGTGTTTATATAGCCATCCGGCAGGTCGATGTGGTAAATGTTGTCAAGAAAGGACGTGCGGCAGGTTTGGAGTGTGGGATGGATTTCGGTCTGATAGCCTATAATGAAACACCTGCCTACGAAGTGATTGACAAGGGAATCACTACGCTGAGTATCGACTGGGAGAAGATGGGAGCATTCGTTGCCGACTTTATTGTTTCGGGGCGGAAGATTCAGACCTATCTGCCTACGGAAGTGCGTTTAAGGGGATCTTTATAAGATTTTTTTTAAATGGATGTCAGCATAGTTCAGCATAGATGGGAAATGTTATTAATCATTATATAGTAGTATGAAAAAGTATCCGAAAATTGGGATTCGTCCCACAATTGATGGTCGCCAAGGTGGTGTCCGCGAGAGTCTTGAAGAAAAGACAATGAATCTGGCTAAAGCTGTGGCAGAGTTAATTTCTGACAATTTGAAGAACGGTGACGGCAGTCCGGTGGAATGTGTGATTGCCGATAGCACGATCGGTCGTGTTGCCGAAAGTGCGGCTTGTGCCGAAAAGTTCGAGCGCGAAGGCGTAGGTGCTACCATTACGGTGACTTCTTGCTGGTGCTATGGTGCGGAAACAATGGATATGAACCCGTATTATCCGAAAGCCGTATGGGGGTTCAATGGGACGGAACGTCCGGGAGCTGTTTATCTGGCAGCAGTATTGGCAGGACATGCACAAAAAGGTTTGCCGGCATTCGGCATCTATGGACATGATGTACAAGATTTGGACGATAATTCCATTCCGGCAGATGTTGCAGAGAAAATACTTCGCTTTGCACGTGCTGCACAGGCTGTGGCTACCATGAGAGGCAAATCCTATCTTTCCATGGGTAGTGTTTCTATGGGCATCGCTGGCTCGATTGTCAATCCTGATTTCTTCCAGGAATATCTGGGGATGCGTAATGAATCGGTTGACCTTACTGAGATCATCCGCCGGATGACGGAAGGTATCTATGATAAAGAGGAATTTGCCAAAGCAATGGCCTGGACGGAAAAGCATTGCAAAAAGAATGAAGGTAAGGACTTCAACATTCCCGAAAAGACCAAAACTCGTGAACAGAAAGAGGATGATTGGGAGTTCATTGTTAAAATGACGATCATTATGCGCGATCTGATGCAGGGCAATCCGAAACTGAAAGAGATGGGATTTAAAGAAGAAGCATTAGGGCATAATGCGATAGCTGCCGGTTTCCAGGGACAACGCCAGTGGACTGACTTTTACCCGAACGGAGACTATTCGGAAGCCTTGTTGAATACATCCTTCGACTGGAACGGCATTCGGGAAGCATATGTCGTGGCTACGGAAAATGATGCTTGCAATGGGGTGGCTATGCTTTTCGGTCACTTGCTCACCAACCGGGCACAGATCTTCTCCGATGTACGTACTTATTGGAGTCCGGAAGCCGTAAAACGTGTCACGGGTAAAGAACTGACCGGATTGGCTGCCAATGGTATTATCCATTTGATTAACTCCGGTGCTACTACTTTGGATGGTACAGGACAACAAACGGATGCAGAAGGCAATCCTGTCATGAAACCCTATTGGGAGATCGGGGAAGAGGAAGTGGAGAAATGCTTGGAGGCTACCACTTGGTATCCCGCTAACCGTGATTATTTCCGTGGAGGTGGTTTTTCTTCTAATTTCCTTTCAAAAGGAGGTATGCCTGTCACTATGATGCGCCTGAACCTGATCAAAGGTCTTGGTCCGGTATTGCAGATCGCAGAAGGTTGGACAGTAGAGATTGATCCTGAAATCCACAAATTGCTGAATGAACGTACAGACCGCACTTGGCCTACTACCTGGTTTGTTCCGCGTCTTTGCGATAAACCTGCCTTCCGGGACGTCTATTCGGTAATGAATAATTGGGGAGCCAATCATGGCGCAATCAGCTATGGCCATATCGGGCAAGATCTGATCACGATGGCTTCCATGCTTCGTATTCCGGTATGTATGCACAATGTGGAAGATGATAAAATATTCCGTCCGGCTGCATGGAATGCTTTCGGTATGGACAAGGAAGGTGCCGATTATAGAGCTTGTGCTACTTACGGACCGATTTATAAATAGAAATAGTTGTCGAACTTTATAAAAAAGCATTATGATAACAAATGAACAGATAGAGCAGTTTATTGCTCAGGCACACCGGGTGGGAGATGCAGGTCTTACGCTTTGTAGCAGTGGAAATATCTCCTGGAGAATCGGTGAGGAAGTACTGGTCTCCGGAACGGGATCATGGGTTCCGACACTTCCTAAAGAGAAAGTGGCTGTTTGCCGCCTCTCTACGGGAGAAGTGCTGAATGGCGTGAAACCTTCTATGGAAAGTGGTTTTCACTTGGGTGTACTTCGCGAACGTCCCGATGTAAATGTGGTACTCCATTTCCAATCAAAATATGCTACGGCTGTGGCTTGTATGAAGAATGTTCCGACTAATTTTAATGTAACGGCTGAGATTCCTTGCCACGTCGGCAGTGAAATTCCGGTTATTCCTTATTTTCGTCCGGGATCGAAAGAGTTGGCACAGGAAGTCATTAACGGTTTGAAAGATCATAATTCCATCCTACTGTTGAAACACGGTCAGGTGGTATGTGGTAAGGATTTTGACGAAGTTTTCGAACGGGCAGTGTTTTTTGAGATGGCGTGTCGCATCATTATTTTGTCCGGTGGCGATTATACGGTTTTGACTCCGGAAGAGATTGATGACCTGGAGACGTATGTTTTAGGTAAAAAGACAAAATGATGTTGGATGTTTATTTAGCCATAGATTTCGGAGCAGGAAGTGGCCGGGTAATGGCTGGTTTTGTCAGTGAGGGAATGGTAAATCTGGAAGAGATTTACCGCTTCCCGAACCGTCAGGTACGTTTGGGTGATCATCTTTATTGGGATTTTCCCGCTTTGTTTGCGGATATGAAACAAGGTATACGGAAAGCGGTCCAAAAGGGATTTCATATAAAGAGTATCGGAATAGATACTTGGGGGGTAGATTTCGGGCTGATCGATAAGAATGGTAACTTATTGGGTAATCCGGTCTGCTATCGCGATTCCCGGACCGACGGACTTCCCGAAGAGGTCTTTGCAAATACCGATATTTCCCGTCACTATGCGGAAGTGGGTATTCAAGTGATGGCAATCAATACGCTATTCCAGCTTTGTAGTATGAAGAAAAGTGACGATATCCTTCTGAAAATGGCAGATAAATTATTGTTTATGCCCGACCTTTTCAGTTACTTCCTGACGGGAACAGCCAATAACGAATATACGATTGCTTCTACTTCCGAATTGCTGGATGCACGTAGCAGGACATGGAATTGGGAGTTGATTCGTCAATTTGGATTGCCTGAATCGCTGTTTGGTGAGATCGTCATGCCCGGTACGGTTCGTGGCAGATTGAAGAAAGATATTGCCGAAGAGATGGGTGTGGATTATGAGATAGATGTCATAGCCGTTGGCTCGCACGATACGGCAAGTGCTGTATTTACGGCTGGTTTGGGTGATACTCGTCATTCTGTATCCGCCTTTTTGAGTTCCGGGACCTGGTCGTTACTGGGCATTGAACTTGATGAACCTATTTTGAGTGAAGAGGCGCGCCTTGCAGGTTTTACCAATGAAGGAGGAGTCGGAGGGAAAATCCGTTTCCTGCAAAATATCACAGGATTGTGGATATTGCAACGGTTGATTGCTCAATGGGAAGAAACTCACAAGGAAACCGGTTATGATGCTCTGATCTCTGCTGCCGAAGATTCGGATATAACTTCCGTGATCGATGTGGATGATCCGGCCTTTAGCTGTCCGGCAGATATGGAACATGCAATAGCGGATTACTGTCGTGTACACAATTTACAGATCCCCCAAACACAAGGTGAATATGTACGGTGCGTTTTGCAATCATTGGCACATCGGTATAAACTGGGTATTGAACAACTGAATCGTCTGTTACCTTCTCCTGTTGAGGCGTTGCATATCATTGGTGGAGGTTGCCGGAACGGGTTGCTGAACCGGTTGACTGAGGATGCGTTGGGCATACCGGTTTATGCAGGTCCTGTCGAAGCTACTGCTATTGGCAATATCTTGGTACAAGCTTTGGCTAAAGGAGAAATAAAGAACCGTGACGAAATAACAACTATTATTTAAAGAATAAGCAGGCTTATGGAAACACTTATGAAAAGTTACCGGATCAAAGAATACGACCAACCAGTGAAACGTTATTGTCGGACACTCGATCTGCGTGATGATCCCGAATTGATAAATGAATACCGTCGTCGGCATAGCAAGGAAAATATATGGCCGGAAGTGATTGCGGGTATTCGTGAGGTGGGTATTCTTGAAATGGAAATTTATATTCTTGGTACTCGTCTCTTTATGATTGTGGAAACACCGCTAGATTTCGATTGGGATTCGGCAATGGAACGTCTGTCCACTCTTCCCCGACAACAGGAATGGGAAGATTATATGTCCATTTTTCAGATGGCAAAGCCGGGGAGTACTTCCGATGAGAAGTGGCAACCGATGGAACGAATGTTCCACTTATATTAATCATTGAAAAACAAACCTTTTTACCCGTATGAATAACACCAAACATGCTTCAATATTGAGCAAAAACGGCGTAAGCTACCTTATTCCTTTTATTCTTATTACCAGTTGTTTTGCCTTGTGGGGATTTGCTAATGATATCACAAATCCCATGGTAAAGGCTTTCTCGAAAATATTCCGGATGAGTGTGACGGATGGTGCGCTGGTGCAGGTTACATTCTATGGCGGATATTTTGCTATGGCTTTTCCCGCAGCCATGTTTATCCGCAAGTATTCTTATAAAGCAGGCGTTCTTTTGGGGTTAGGGCTCTATGCTGTGGGAGCATTACTCTTTTTCCCGGCAAGTATGACCGGCAGTTATTATCCTTTTTTGTTGGCTTACTTCATTCTGACTTGCGGACTGTCTTTTCTTGAGACCAGTTGTAATCCGTATATTTTATCAATGGGAACGGAAGAAACTGCTACTCGTCGCCTTAATCTTGCCCAATCTTTTAATCCGATAGGATCTCTGTTGGGAATGTATGTAGCCATGAACTTTATACAGAACCGTTTGAATCCGTTGGATACAGTCGGGCGTAGCCAATTGTCTACTGCAGAGTTTGAAACGATACGTGATTCGGACTTGTCGGTGCTTATTGCCCCTTATTTGATTATTGGTATTGTTATTTTGGCAATGTTGCTTCTTATTCGACTTGTAAAGATGCCAAAAAATAGTGATCAATCACATGACATCAATTTTATTCCTACGTTAAAACGTATTTTCTCCATTCACCATTATCGTGAAGGGGTAGTGGCACAGTTCTTTTATGTCGGTGCGCAGATTATGTGTTGGACATTTGTTATTCAATACGGAACTCGTTTATTCATGTCGCAAGGTATGGAAGAACAGGCTGCAGAAGTGTTGTCACAGAAGTATAATATCATTGCAATGGTTATCTTCTGTTTCAGTCGTTTCATCTGTACATTCATTTTGCGTTATCTCAATCCGGGACAGTTGTTGAAGATTTTAGCTATTGTTGCTTGCTTGTTTACTATCGGTGTTATCTTTTTACAAAACATTTGGGGGATGTATTGTTTAGTGGGCATTTCGGCTTGTATGTCATTGATGTTCCCCACAATTTATGGTATAGCTCTAAAAGGACTGGGGGATGATGCTAAGTTTGGAGCTGCCGGATTGATCATGGCCATATTGGGAGGCTCTGTTTTGCCTCCGTTGCAAGCTTGCATTATCGATCAGAATACATTATTCGGTATGCCTGCAGTCAATCTGTCGTTTATCCTTCCTTTTATTTGTTTTATTGTCATTGTGATCTATGGCCATCGGTCATATGTGAGAGCGAAAAGATAAAAGGTATAAGCTGGGTATAATTATACTCTATATTCGGAAATAGGAATGAAAGTGAAGTCGTGATGAACTCATCTCCATTCCTATTTCCGGTAAATATTGTTTTCTATTCTTAGAGAATTGTAGTTTTTAAGCTTGATTGAATGGTCATTTTAATTACTAACCTCGATCTCAACGATTTCTTCGTTACAAATCGTAAGTTTTTCTACTCCTTCATTGGTAACTACCCATGAGTTTTCCACACCTACAGGTCCAACGCCCGGCAGTACGATCTTAGGTTCCAGAGCGAAGACCATTCCTGGTTCCAATTTTTGTTTCATACGTGGAGCAATAACCGGCATTTCATTAATTTCCAAACCGATGCCATGACCGATAAAACGTGCTTGTTGGCCTATTCCCATGAAGTTCTTGGCAAATCCGGCTTTAGTAACCATCTCGATAGCTGTATTGTACATGTCTTCACAAACAGTGCCCGGTTTAGCAATGGAAGCTATTTCATTTTGAATATCCAAACATACTTGATGAGCGGTGTAAGCTTCATCACTCAGTTTGCCGATTGAATATACACGGCTCATATCTCCCATATAGCCGTAAAAGTTTCCTCCCATATCTACCATGAAGCATTGGCCTTCTTTAATAGGGGTATCATTTACTCCAACCGGAAGTGCCGGGTCGAGCCCTTCGCCACCCAAAGCGAAATCGAAAGGAGAAGGATTAGCAGCATTATCTCCTGCCAATAGACTACCCATGAAAATCTCCATGCTTTGCCCGAATACGCGGAAGATACCTAAAGAGCCTTCCAGACGCATCAAGCGTTCCACTTCAATGGCAAGTTCACGATCTGTCATTCCAGGATGGTAAACAGAAGGGATTTTATCGTAAGCCTTGGCATGTGCGATACCCGAACGGTGGAACATCTCGATTTCGATAGGAGTCTTTGTGCTGCGTGCTTGACGAATCAGAGGTGTGCCATTTACAATTTCCGATTCCGGGAACAAGGCAGCCAATCGGTTATATTCCGTATAAGATAGTTCATCACCTTCCAACATCAATTTGGTAGGCATAGGAAGATTATTTTCTGTTATTAATTCAATGATTTGTTCCGGTTTGCGGATGGAGAAAATATGTTCTCCAGATATATTATTGGGGCGTTTTATAAAAAGGAGAGCAGGAGAGTTGAGCGGAAGATAAAGGTATCCGCTGACAATACGACCAAACGTATAAAGCAAGTTTACATTACAAGTGATCAATGCGGCGTCAATTCCTTGTTGAGCCATGAACCAACGAATCTTATCGCGGCGAAGTTTTAATTCCGGTTGTAACATCTCAATATTATATTTTTATTTTGTGCTACAAAGTTACTCGAATTTAGTTGAATATGAAACCTTCTGTAAAAAAAGTGCGCTACCCGCGTCCTGTCACAGGAGGCGAGTAGCGCAAACCACAAATACAAATACAACTAAACAAAGTTTTTTTTACCCATTTTATCTTGTTAGATGATTCCTTGTCCCATCATTGCGTGAGCCACTTTCATGAAGCCTGCAATGTTAGCACCTTTCATATAGTTGATATAACCATCTTTTTCTGTTCCATATTTAACACATTGAGTATGGATATCACTCATGATCTGGTGGAGATATCTATCAACTTCTTCAGCAGTCCAAGAAATATGCATAGCATTCTGGGTCATTTCAAGACCGGAAGTTGCTACACCACCTGCATTGACAGCCTTACCAGGACCATACATGATTTTTGCAGCGAGGAATGTATCGATAGCTTCAGGACGGCAACCCATATTTGAAACTTCACCAACACAGAATACACCGTTTGCAACCAATTGCTTGGCATCTTCTTCATTGACTTCATTCTGAGTAGCACAAGGCATAGCGATATCCACTTTCTGTTCCCATGGTTTCTTGCCCGGGAAGAATTTAGCATTTGGATATTTTTCTGCATAAGGAGCTACGATGTCATTACCACTTGCACGAAGTTCAAGCATATAATCGATCTTATCGCCAGAAATACCGTCCGGATCGTAAATGTAACCGTCAGGTCCGGAGATCGTAACGACTTTAGCACCTAATTCAGTAGCTTTTGTGGCAGCACCCCATGCTACATTTCCGAAACCGGAGATAGCCACAGTCTTGCCTTCGAAACTTGTCCCTTTATCTTGCAACATTTGCTGAACAAAATAGCAAGCACCGAAACCAGTAGCTTCAGGACGAATCAGTGAACCACCGAATTCCAATCCTTTGCCTGTAAATGTACCGGTATGTTCACGAGTCAATTTCTTATACATACCGAACAAGAATCCTACTTCGCGACCACCTACACCGATATCACCGGCAGGAACATCCATGTCAGGACCTATGTGACGCCATAATTCAAGCATGAAAGCTTGGCAGAAACGCATGATTTCAGCTTCGCTCTTACCTCTCGGAGAGAAGTCTGAACCGCCTTTACCACCACCCATAGGTAATGTTGTCAGTGCATTTTTGAACGTCTGCTCAAATCCTAAGAATTTCAAAATAGAAAGGTTAACGGAAGCATGGAAACGAACACCGCCTTTGTACGGGCCGATTGCATTGTTGAATTGTACGCGATAACCGAGGTTAGTCTGTACTTCACCATTGTCGTCTACCCATGTAACACGGAAAGTGAAGATGCGATCCGGCTCTACAATTCTTTCAACAATCTTGGCTTTTTCAAACTCAGGATGTTCATTGTATATGTTTTCAATTGAGATAAGTACTTCTTTGACTGCCTGAAGATACTCAGATTCACCGGGATGCTTTGCCTCAAGAGAGGTCATAATTTTCTGAATGTTCATAATACTATGTTTTAAAAAGGTTGATTCTGATAAAATGTCAACTGGTGACACTGCAAATATAGGGATTTTTTTCTATATCAATCATTTTTCATCTATTTTTTTGTTTAATTAATGATAAAATGATAGTTTGGGGGCTTGTGGAATACTAAAAAGTCCCGCTGAACTATTCAAATGATAATTCAGCGGGACTATATAATATAATAAGGTGTATTTAGAAGGTTGGTTGCATACCCAAATTGTACATCACAAATCCGTAAATATCGGCTTGTTCTTCTAGAACTTTACTCATCGGTTTTCCGGCACCGTGACCGGCTTTACTGTCAATACGAATAATGGTCGGATTAGTCCCGTCATTGCATTCTTGCAGAGTGGCGGCAAATTTGAATGAGTGGGCAGGAACTACACGATCGTCATGATCTGCAGTAGTAATCATGGTAGCAGGATACGTAGTATCCGGTTTCAGATTATGTAAGGGAGAATAACCTTTCAGATAGTCAAACATTGCTTTACTATCTTCGCTTGTTCCATAATCACTTGCCCAATTCCAGCCAATAGTAAACTTATGATAACGTAGCATATCCATTACCCCGACTTGAGGTATGGCTACTTTGAATAGCTCAGGGCGCTGAGTCATACAAGCGCCTACCAATAGCCCACCGTTAGAACCTCCGACAATGGCGATTTTATCGGGATTAGTGTAGTTATTATTAATAAGGTATTCCGCTGATGCTATAAAATCGTTGAATACATTCTGTTTCTGCATTTTAGTTCCTGCTACATGCCATTCTTCACCATATTCATTTCCACCACGTAGATTGACTTGTGCATAAATTCCTCCATTTTCAAGGAAAGGGATTCGGGTTGTTGTGAAGGTAGGATTCAGGCTGATCGCGAAACCGCCATATCCGTATAGGAATACCGGATTCTTTCCATCCATTTTCATATCTTTCTTATACGTAAGGAACATTGGAATCATAACACCGTCCTTACTTGGGAAAAAGGTTTGCTCCGTTATAAATTCGTCCGGATTGAACTGTACTTTCGGGGCGCGATATACTTCATAAGTATTCTTATCCATGTCATATTTATAAGTAGTACCCGGAATGGTAAATGAAGTAAAACCGAAGAAGCACTCTTTGTCCTCCTTGTTACCGCTGAATCCTACAGATCCCAATGAGGGCAATTTGATCTCCTGAATTTGCTTGCCATCGAGGTCGTAAATGAAAGCATGGTTGGAAGCATCTTTATCATATGTCAGGAATAGTTTATCACCAATAACATTTACTCCCGAAAGTACGGATTCAGATTCGGGAATCAGTTCTACCCATTCTTCAGATTTCGGGCGATGGATATCAGCCACCATTATTCTGTTTTTAGGAGCGCCATAGTTGGTAAAGATATACATCTTATCTCCGATTACTTCGATAGGAGCGTATTGGTAATCAAAGTCGGTTGTTAATTGTACCAGCGGTGCATTGGGCTTGGTCAGATCTTTCATAAAAAGATTGTTGCCTCTTCCGGCTCCTGATTCATATACAAAAAGTATGCGTTCATCTTCACTGGTTTCAGCGGAATAAAAACGTTTCGGATAGTCGGGATTCTGATAAATCAGTTCGTCTTTTGATTGAGGAGTACCGATCTTATGATAATAGATTTTATGTAATTCGTTTACGTTGGAGAACTCTTTACCTTTTGCCGGGGCGTCATAGGCACTATAGTAAAAGCCGTCTCCTTTCCATGATGCACCTGTAAATTTAGCCCATTCTATGTGGTCTTCCAATTGTTTCCCTGTGGCTGCATCCATTACGTATATTTCTGTCCAATCCGATCCGCTGCGTGAAATGGTATAAGCCACATATTTGCCATCATTGGAAAAAGATATCCCGGTTAAAGCCACTGTACCATCTTCCGATAATTGATTAGGATCGAGGAATACGCGAGGTTCTCCATCTAAAGTATCTTGTACATAAAGTACATTTTGATTTTGGAGTCCGTCATTTTTATAAAAGTAATATTTTCCATGCTTTTTGAATGGGGTGCCTATTTTCTCGTAATCTGCAAGGTCTGTCAAACGTTTCAATAATTGATTGCGAAAAGGTATTTGGGCAAGATATTCGTTCGTGACTTTATTTTCAGCTTCTATCCATGCGGCTGTTGCAGCGCTGGTGTCATTTTCCAGCCAACGATACGGATCAGGTACTTTGGTACCAAAGTAAACATCTACAGAATCTACCTTTGCTGTATTAGGGTAGATTAATTTCTTTTGGGAAGTTGTACATGATGTAATCATAATTCCACTTAGTAATAATAAAGTTGTTTTCTTCATCGTCTTTCTTTTAGTAATTCGATTTTCTTTATTTGTTTTACTGTCGAGAGGGGGGGCAATGACAGTTGTTTTTTAGTATTTTTAGTCCTTCTATACAATTGCGTTTCACAACATGATAGTAGGATGGATTAATTTTGGCTTTAAAAGTACGAAGAAAAATTAAGTTAAACAAATAATTCGTACATAGAAGTGAATATAAAATGCATAAACAATGAATTACAATAAAATATATATTATAATGTATAGTGTATACTTTTAATTTGTCTATTTTTGTATCTGCTAACGACAAACTAACTTTGATTTGCAGATATCCGGTTTTGGAGTAATTCTACTGAATATCTAAATAACTTTTATACACGAATGATATGTATCTCTTAATAAAAAGAATAGCCTTTAGTTGTTTGATTGCCACGTTGATTAGTTGTACAAGAAGTGCGATAGTTACGGACAATGTACTTTCTGATTATGTTAATCCGTTTATTGGTGCCAGTACGAATGTCGGGGATGCGGGTACATACCATGGACTAGGTAAAACTTTTCCGGGAGCAACGACTCCATATGGTATGGTACAGGTAAGTCCGAATACCATAACAGGCGGGGACAATGGTTCTGGATATAGTTATGAACATCAAACGTTAGAAGGATTTGCGTTTACACAAATGAGTGGAATCGGTTGGTATGGTGATCTTGGCAATTTTTTGGTAATGCCGTCCACCGGAAAGTTGCAACTGATTGCAGGAAAAGAAGATAATAGCATAAAAGGGTACCGTTCGCGTTATGATAAGAAAACCGAAATAGCCAAAGCAGGATATTATTCAACTGAGCTGATTGATTATAATATAAAGGTAGAGTCGACGGTTGCCCCGCATAGCGGAGTCTTGAGGTTTACTTTTCCGGAAAACGAACAATCACGTATTCAAATAGATCTTGCTCGCAGAGTAGGCGGTACGTCTACTAAGCAGTATGTTAAAATATTGGATGAATTTACTATTCAAGGTTGGATGAAATGTAATCCTGATGGTGGCGGTTGGGGTAATGGAGCAGGTAAAACGGATTATACCGTGTATTACTATGCCCGTTTCAGTAAACCGATTGAAAATTACGGTATATGGAGTGCTGATATTCCAGATGATTGGAGTCGTAAAAATGACGAAGTGGTAAGCCTTCCTTATTTGTCTAAGATAGCGCAATCTCAAATACTATCTGATAAAAAAGAACTTGAAGGAAAGCATCTTGGTTTCTTTACCGAATTCCCTACCGATGATTCGGAAGAAGTTACGTTGAAAGTAGGTATTTCTTTTGTGGATGTGGAAGGAGCTAAAAAAAATTTTGAGGCTGAAGTAGCAGAGAAGGATTTTGATCGGATCAGAGAAGAGGCACAGGCTTCGTGGGATCAGGCACTGGGGTGCTTGAAAGTTTCCGGTGGGTCCGAAGATCAGAAAACTATTTTCTACACGGCACTCTATCATACGATGATCGATCCAAGAACATATATGGATGTAGACGGGCGTTATGTAGGTGGAGACGGGAAAATTCATGTAGGTTCCGATTTTACAAAACGGACTATTTTTAGTGGATGGGATGTTTTCCGTAGCCAGTTTCCATTGCAGACAATTATTAATCCAACTCTAGTAAATGATGAACTCAATTCTCTGATAACTTTGGCGGAAGAGAGTGGAAATGAATATTTTGAGCGGTGGGAAATACTAAATGCATACTCCGGTTGTATGTTTGGTAATCCGGCAATCTCTGTTTTGGCAGATGCCTATTTAAAAGGAATTCGGGGATATGATGTGGAAAAGGCATATCGATATGCTGTGAATACTTCCCATAAATTTGGAACAGGAGAACTTGGATACAGTCCTGAACCATACAGTGTTGCATATACGTTGGAGTATGCATATTCTGATTGGTGCATAGCTCAACTTGCTAAATTATTGGGAAAAGAAGAGGATTATGCCGTATTTATGGAAAAGGGGCAAGCCTACCGGAATATCTTCGATAAAGAGAAAAATTGGTTCCGTCCCCGTAATGTAGACGGATCGTGGGTGGAATGGCCTGAAGAAGGACGATTAAAAGAATGGTACGGATGTTCCGAAGCTAATTTATATCAACAGGGATGGTTTGTCCCTCAGGATATTCCCGGTATGATAGAGTTGATGGGTGGCCGGGACAAAGTGCTTACGGACCTGACGGATTTCTTTGAAATGACCCCTCAAAATATGTTGTGGAATCTCTATTATAACCATGCTAATGAACCTGTACATTTGGTTCCTTTCCTTTTCAATCATTTACAAGCGCCTTGGCTTACACAGAAATGGACACGATTTATTTGCGATAAAGCTTACACTAACTCGGTGGAAGGTCTTGTTGGAAATGAAGATGTGGGGCAAATGTCTGCTTGGTACGTATTGGCCGCAACAGGTATTCATCCTTCTTGCCCTGGAAGTACCCGGTACGAAATAACCAGTCCTGTATTTTCAAAGATCGAATTCGCTTTGGATCCTACTTATTATAAGGGAGGAAAGTTTACCATCATCGCACATGACAATTCACCGGAGAATATTTACATTCAACGGGCCATTCTGAATGGAAAAGAGTATGATAGATGTTATATTGACTTTACTGATATTACTGCCGGTTCAATTCTTGAATTGTATATGGGAAGTGAGCCAAACAGGGAATGGGGCATTCGATAAATGAAAATGATTCTTCTTTGTTTGCATTTCCCGATTAAAACAGCGATTTTTGTCATTCAATAAATAATGGCCGGGAATTCATGCTTAGTAAATACAAATTAAATCAGCTCTATTTTAAAGATACACAGTTTGCCAATCTGATGACACGCCGTATCTTTAATATCTTATTGATTGCCAATCCGTATGATGCATTTATGTTGGAAGATGACGGACGCATTGATGAAAAGATATTTAATGAATATACCTCTCTTTCGCTGCGTTATCCTCCGCGCTTCTCGCAAGTATCAACAGAAGAAGAAGCATTGGCATTGCTTGAAAAAATGACGTTCGATCTTGTTATTTGTATGCCCGGAACGGGTGATAATGACAGTTTTGACATCGGCAGGCATATCAAGAGTCTTTACGAACATATCCCCATTGTCATTCTTACTCCTTTTAGTCATGGCATAACGGCACGTATTGCCGATGAAGATCTGACTGCTTTCGATTATGTGTTCTGTTGGCTGGGCAATACCGATTTGCTGGTATCTATTATCAAGCTTATAGAAGATAAAATGAATCTGGAACATGATGTGGCAGAAGTCGGTGTGCAGCTTATTCTTTTGGTAGAGGACGGGATACGCTTTTATTCATCTGCATTGCCAAATCTATATAAATTCGTACTTAAACAGAGTCAGGAGTTCAGTACGGAAGCATTGAATGCCCATCAACGGACGCTTCGTATGCGTGGCCGTCCTAAGATTGTTTTAGCACGAACCTATGAAGAAGCGATCGGGCTTTATGAAAAATATAAGAACAATATTCTGGGAGTGATAACCGATGTCCGTTTTCCACATGTGGAAAGGGGTGAAAAGGATGGGTTGGCAGGTATCAAGCTATGCGCTGCCATACGGAAAGAAGATCCTTTCGTTCCTCTCATCATCCAATCTTCCGAATCGGAGAATGCCGCTTATGCAGCCAAGTATGGGGCTAGCTTTATCGATAAAAACTCCAAGAAAATGGATGTCGACCTGCGCCGGATTGTCTCTGATGATTTCGGATTCGGTGATTTTGTATTCCGCAATCCGGAGACCGGTGAAGAAATAGCCCGGGTACGCAATCTTAAGGAACTTCAGAACATCCTGTTTGCTGTTCCGGCCGAATCTTTCCTGTACCACATCTCCCGTAATCATGTTTCGCGGTGGCTTTATTCACGTGCGATGTTTCCTGTGGCCGAATTCTTGAAACCGATTACATGGAACAGTTTACAGGACGTGGATGCACATCGCCGGATTATCTTTGAAGCTATTGTAAAATACCGTAAGATGAAGAACCAGGGAGTAGTGGCGGTATTCAAGCGCGATCGTTTCGACCGCTATTCAAATTTTGCGCGGATCGGAGACGGCTCTCTTGGTGGGAAAGGACGTGGATTGGCCTTTATTGATAATATGGTAAAGCGTCATCCGGAGTTTGACGAATTTGAAAACGCTAGGGTAGCTATTCCGAAAACCGTCGTTCTATGTACGGATGTTTTCGATGAATTCATGGATACCAATAACCTCTATCAGATTGCGCTCTCTGATGCCGATGATGATGTTATTCTGCGTTATTTCCTGAAAGCCAAATTGCCCGACCGGCTTGTTGAGGACTTCTTCACCTTCTTCGATGTGGTGAAGTCCCCCATCGCCATACGTTCGTCTTCTTTGCTTGAGGACTCGCATTACCAACCGTTTGCGGGGATTTATAATACTTATATGATTCCTTATCTGGACGACAAGTATGAGATGCTCCGTATGTTGTCCGATGCTATAAAAGGTGTTTATGCATCCGTTTATTTCCGGGATTCAAAAGCATATATGCAAGCAACGAGCAACGTGATTGATCAGGAAAAGATGGCGGTGATCCTGCAGGAAGTTGTGGGGAATCAATATGGAGACAGGTATTACCCTTCGATGTCCGGTGTGGCACGTTCGCTGAACTACTATCCTTTGGGCGATGAGAAAGCTGAAGAAGGAACGGTGAATCTGGCTTTGGGATTAGGCAAATATATTGTGGATGGCGGTAAGACACTTCGCTTTTCACCCTATCATCCCAATCAGATACTTCAGACTAGTGAGATGGAGATGGCTCTCAAAGAAACACAGACCCAGTTCTATGCGCTTGATCTTAGGAATGCGGGAGATAACTTTTCCATCGATGATGGTTTCAATTTGCTTAAACTAAATGTGAAGGAAGCCGATGCTGACGGCTCGCTTAGGTATATTGCATCCACTTATGATCCTTATGATCAAATCATTCGCGATGGTTTATATCCCGGTGGACGTAAGGTGATCACGTTCGCTAATATTTTGCAGCATGACGTTTTTCCGCTGGCACGCATATTGCAGCTGGTACTGAAGTACGGACAACAGGAGATGCGTCGTCCGGTGGAGATAGAATTTGCTGCCACATTAAATCGTGATCAGGACAAGACCGGAACTTTCTATCTGTTGCAAATCCGTCCCATTGTCGATACGAAGGAGATGCTTGATGAAAATCTGTCGGCTATTCCGGATGAAGAAGTCATTTTGCGATCCGATAATTCATTGGGACATGGCGTGATGAATGATATTCATGACATTGTTTATGTAAAAACAGAAGGTTACAGTGCTTCTAAGAATCAGGATATTGCGTGGGAAATTGAAAAGTTGAACCAGCGTTTCTTAAATGAAGGAAAGAATTATGTTCTTGTCGGACCCGGACGTTGGGGTAGTAGTGACAGTTGGCTGGGCATTCCCGTGAAATGGCCGCATATCTCGGCAGCCCGTGTCATTGTGGAGGCGGGATTAACCAATTACCGGGTCGATCCCAGCCAAGGAACACATTTCTTCCAGAATCTGACCTCTTTCGGAGTCGGCTATTTTACGATTAATGCTTTTATGGGTGATGGCGTTTATAATCAGGATTTCCTCAATGCACAACCGGCTGTGGAAGAGACGAAATATTTGAGACATGTACGGTTTAAATCACCGATAGTCGTGAAAATGGATGGTAAGAAGAAATTAGGTGTAGTGATGATGCCTGAGGGGGAATGAAAGTTATATAAACATGTTTCAGAAGTATGATATTCGGCTTTTACATAAAAGCCTACAAGTCTAAATACGATGAAAAGAACATTTTGGTAGTGAAGTTCTAAGTCGCTTACCAATTCATAAGGAGTGTCGGCAAAAAAAACTTTGTAGCCACCGGAAGAAAGCGTCCGGTGGCCTCGTTCGTATTTCATGAATAAATTTCTGTATTTCGAATGTAGCTAGAGATTGAAAAAGGCAGAAACATCTGATACGACGTTCCTGCCTTCTACAATTAATACTATGACTTACTTTGTTTAGTTGGGATATCTTATAAAATGCCTTGAGCCATCATCGCTTTGGCAACCTTCATAAATCCGGCTACGTTTGCACCCTTTACATAATTTACGTATCCATCAGTTTCCGTACCGTATTGAACGCAAGCTGCGTGGATGTTTTTCATGATGCTCTTCAGCTTTTCGTCTACTTCTTCGGAACTCCAACTTAATTTGATAGAGTTCTGCGTCATTTCCAGTCCGGATACGGATACTCCACCGGCATTGGCTGCTTTTCCCGGAGCATACAGGATTTTTGCATCCTGGAATACTTTGATGGCTTCCGGGGTAGAAGGCATGTTGGCACCTTCGCTTACTGCTATACAGCCATTTGCTACCAGTTGACGGGCATGATCACCGTTCAGTTCGTTCTGAGTGGCAGAAGGCAGGGCGATGTCGCACTTTTCACCCCAAGGTTTGGCTCCTTCCACGTATTTGCAGCCGTACTTCTCGGCATATTCGCGGATACGACCCCGGTACAGGTTTTTCAGCTCCATGATGTAATCCAATTTTTCGCGGTCAATACCTTCCGGATCATAAATGTAACCATCGGAATCGGACATGGTGACTACCTTTCCTCCTAGTTCGATCACTTTCTCTGCCGTATACTGGGCTACATTGCCGGCACCTGAGATCAGGCAAACTTTATCTTTCAGGTCTGTTCCTTGGGTTTTCAACATTTCCAACAGGAAATAGATGTTACCATAACCCGTTGCTTCCGGGCGGATCAGTGAACCACCGAATTCACGGCCCTTACCTGTAAAGGTTCCGGTGAATTCATGGGACAGTTTTTTATACATGCCGAACATGAAACCTACTTCTCGTCCACCTACACCGATGTCTCCAGCCGGTACATCGGTTTCAGGACCGATATGACGCCACAGCTCAAGCATGAAAGCTTGCGTGAAGCGCATGACTTCAGCATTTGATTTTCCGCGTGGGGAAAAATCGGAACCACCTTTGCCACCGCCCATAGGCAGGGTGGTCAGGGAATTTTTGAATGTCTGCTCGAAGGCAAGGAATTTAAGGATACTCAGGTTTACGGATGCATGGAAACGGATACCGCCTTTGTACGGACCGATCGCGTTGTTATGCTGTACGCGGTAGCCCATATTTGTTTGCACATTCCCTTTATCGTCTACCCAAGTTACACGAAACTGGTAAACTCTGTCCGGAATACATAGGCGTTCAATCAGATTGGCTTTGTCGAATTCAGGATGTTTGTTGTATTCTTCTTCGATGGTAGCAAGTACTTCTTCTACCGCCTGATGATACTCCGGTTCATTGGGAAACCTTCTCTTCAAATCTTCTAATACCTTAGCTGCATTCATAATTGTATTCTTTTATTAATTTAATGAGGGAATTACGAACGGTGAGCATGTTGCACCGTGTGGTAAATTCCAATTGTATCTGTAGTTTGTAGCTTGTAATCTATAGCTTTATAGCGATTGCAAAAGTAAATATAAAATTCGAACTTACAAACATATTATAAAGAAAAGCGGTATAAAATATGAATTTTGATATTTTATACCGCTAAAAAGGAATAAAACGATACTATTTCTTCTTCTTTAAAGACTTATAGACAGGTATGAATACCAATGCTGCCGAAATGGCAAGCATCACTATCGTTGGACCGTCAATTCGTTCGGCATATACCAATACTATATAGCAAAGTGCGCCCCAAAGAAGGACGATGCAAACGATTTGTGATTTTGATAAGGGTCGTCTCATCGGTTTGCTTTCTTTTTGTCCACGACGGCATCGATTACGGCTACGGATGTGATATTCACAATGTCGCGTACCGAGCTTTCGATATCGGTAAAGTAGATTGGCTTATTAAGTCCCATCTGTATCGGTCCGATGAACTCGGTATCCGGATCCATGGCTTGCAATAACTGATAACCTGCATTTGCCGAACTGAGGTTCGGGAAGATGAGTGTATTGACATCTTTTCCCTTGAGTCGGGTAAAGGGATATTTTGCATCACGCAGGTTGCGGTTCATGGCAAAGTTGACTTGCATTTCACCATCGATAGCCAAGTCCGGACATTCCCTTTGCATTTGTGCCACCGCCTCATGGACTTTCGATGGACTGCCTGCCTGATCGGAACCGAAGTTGGAATAACTCAGCATGGCAATGACGGGAGTGTGGTTGAAGAACCGGACAGTCTGGTCGGCTAACTTTGCAATATCTGTCAAAGTGGTAGTATCCGGATGACGGTTGATAAGCGTATCAGCGAGGAAGTAAGTACCCTTTTTAGAATTCAGGATATGCATGGTTCCGAAATGGTTGAATCCGGGACGGATGCCGATCACTTCTTTGGCTACTTTGATGGTATTGCTGTATTTTGTATACAAGCCTGTGATGAATGCATCGGCATCTCCGGTTTCTACCATCATCATACCGAAATAGTTACGTTCGAACATTTTGTCGTTTGCCTCGTCATAAGTAGCTCCTTCGCGGGCACGCTTTTCAGCCAATATGTGTGCATAGCGTTCGCGGCGTTCTGCTTCGCGGTCATGGCGAAGGTTGACGATTTCAATACCTTCAAGGCTGAGGTCGAGTTCCTTTGCCAGTTTTTCGATCCGTTCCTCGTTGCCTAATATGATAGGATGGCAGATGCCTTCGGATTTTGCTTCTACAGCGGCTTTCAGCATGTTCGGGTGTCCACCTTCGGCGAAGACTACCCGTTGCGGATTACGGCGTGCCGTATCGTATAGCTGGCGGGTAAGCTGAGATTCTTGTCCCATCAGTTCGCGGAGGTGTGTTTTGTAATCCTCCCAGTCCTCGATATTTTTCCGGGCTACACCACTCTCCATGGCGGCCCGTGCCACTGCTACCGAAACTTCTGTAATCAGACGCGGGTCTACCGGTTTCGGAATGAAATATTCAGGACCGAAAGTGAAATTGTTGACATGGTATGCTTCATTCACAATATCGGGTACAGGCTGTTTTGCCAGATTGGCGATGGCATGTACCGCAGCTATTTTCATCTCCTCGTTGATGGCTTTGGATTGAGTGTCGAGAGCCCCGCGGAAGATGTAAGGGAAGCCGATTACATTGTTGATCTGGTTCGGATAATCCGAACGGCCGGTTGCCATCAGTACGTCCGGACGGGCGGACATGGCATCTTCGTAAGAGATTTCCGGTGTCGGGTTGGCGAGAGCGAATACGATAGGCATCGGAGCCATGCTTCGTACCATGTCCTGTGACAATACGTTCCCTTTGGAAAGCCCCAGAAATACGTCCGCACCTTTGATTGCCTCAGCCAAGGTATGGATATCCGTCCGGGAGGTTGCGAAATAACGTTTTTGTTCGTTCAGGTCGGTGCGCTCTTTGCTGATGACACCTTTGCTATCCACCATAACGATATTTTCGAGTCGCGCACCGAGCGATATATACAGTTTCGTACACGATACGGCAGAGGCACCTGCACCGTTTACGACAATTTTAATGTCTTCAATCTTCTTTCCTGCTACTTCAAGGGCGTTGACAAGTCCTGCGCTGGAGATGATGGCCGTACCGTGCTGGTCATCGTGCATCACAGGGATATCGAGTTCTTCTTTCAAACGACGTTCTATCTCGAAGCATTCCGGTGCCTTGATATCTTCCAGATTGATACCACCGAACGTAGGAGCGATGGCTTTCACTGCTTCGATGAATTTTTCCGGATCTTTTTCGTTCACTTCGATGTCGAACACATCGATGCCAGCGTAGATTTTGAAGAGTAGTCCTTTACCCTCCATTACCGGTTTGCCGCTTAATGCGCCTATGTCTCCCAGACCAAGTACGGCAGTACCATTGGAGATTACGGCGACCAGATTGCCTTTTGCCGTATATTTATAAGCATCCTGCGGATTCTTTTCTATTTCAAGACAAGGTTCTGCCACACCGGGCGAATAAGCGAGTGATAAATCGGTTTGTGTACTATAAGGTTTGGTAGGAACTACCTCTATTTTGCCCGGTTTGCCCTGTGAGTGATAGAGCAAAGCGGCTTCTTTGGTTATTTTAGCCATGTTAGTGCGTTTTATTAAAGGTTGTCAATTGTGTGCAAATGTAGGAATAAAAGTTAGAAACTGTAAGTCTGTTTGATGTAAAATCTATTAAATTAATAACAAAAAGGCGCAAAAGGTAGAGGGGAAATCCACTTTTTGTACCTTTATTGTATATATATGCTATCGCTTTAGAAACAGTTTCTTAATCCGGAAGGAAAGTTGACGGCCCTAAGATGTCATACCTGTCGCTTACATTTCTTGTGCGAAGCAATTCTCCGTTTGGCGCATAGAAAAGTTGGTACTTGACATCCACGTTTTGTTGTCCCACTTCGATGGTGTAAATCGGTTCCCATTTCGGAAACTCGGTCAGGGTGACGTCCAGTACTTGCCAGTCGGAATAGGAACCAGCGGCATAGGCGTTGTAAACAGCATCCGGTACACGGTCGGTACTTTCCAGTTCCGTTTGCGTCATCACCCATTGGGCCTGCGCATTGAACCAGACGTTTTTCTCGAGATCACTCAGCATGAAATCGGCACAATAATAACCGTCATCTTGCGACCAGGCTACATCGTTGGCAGCAGGATACATTTCTTTGAAGGCTGCCTGCACATTGGCAAGGGCATAACCGGCAAAGGCAGTGGTAGCTGACATAATGAACAATGCTACCAACAGGTGAAACTTATTTTTTATCATAGTCAAAGCATTTACTCAGGTCAATAAACAGCTTTGGCGATTGCTTTGTTTCAACTTTTATGCAGATTCCGGTATTCTATCGGTGATATCCCTTCCAAACGTTTGAAATATCTGCCGAGGTAGGACTGATCCGGGAATTGCATCCGGTCGGCTATTTCCTGTATGTTGAGTTCCGTGCCTTGCAGCATCACTTTGATCTCGAGCATGGAGAAGTTATCGATGATCTTTTTTGCCGAGTCTCCGGTCACATTTTTGCATATGCCGGTGAGATACTTGGTAGAGATACACAGTTTATCGGCATAAAATGTCACCTCCCTTTCCGTCAGACAGTTTTCGTGAACCATGGCAATGAACTTTTCAAACAGTTGCCGTTGGCGGTCGCCTCCTCCTTCTATCTCCTGCCGTGGGAAGAAACGGTAACATTTATCGTATACGTCCAACAGAAAACTTTGTAAATGGTTACGGGCTATCTGGTATCGGAAACGGTTGTCGATATCAGCGTAAATGCAATTGACGGCATCCATCAATCCATAGATGGATTTGGTGTATTCATCGGGTATCGTATAACAGGGATTTTCTTTCAGGAAGCGGAAGAAGCTGGTGTTAAAACGCAGGCAGGCTTCGCGAAACATCTCACCGTGAAATGCGAAAAGGGAAACTTTGAAATCATCACTCATGCCATCGAGGCTGACAACAGTGTTGGGCAGCAATACGATCTGGGTGTTCTTTACAACTTCGTGTTTTTTCAGATCGATTGTCAACTGTGCCCAACCGTTCAGGCAAAAAAGAATGGTTCCTCCTTCCAGTTTGCACAAACGATTTTTTAATCTGCCCAGGTTGCATGTATCTGCGACAAAGGGTTCATCCAATGTGGCGCTTAATGGGTTTCTTTCTTTCATCTGGTATTCTTATTTTCGCAGCAAATGTAACCGATTTCTCTGAATATATCAGCAGCTTGTTCCGAAAATGAACAAAACTGAGGATGCTATGAAAAGTTTTTATCTACGGAAAGCCTCTACCTTTGCCGCCACGAAAATCATTCGGAAGATAGAGCCGGATGAATGTATCCATCTTTTAAAGAATGTAAATAGGTAAAATGAAGAATCAAGTAGAAAGATTGTGGCTGGTGGGAATGTTTATTTCCTGTTTAGTCCTGTCTGGGTGTAAAGAGGCACCACAGGCACAAATGGAAACCACGTATGAAGTGATGACATTGGCTCCGACCGACCGGGTGTTGTTGAGTAACTATTCGGCAACGATTCGCGGACGGCAGGATATAGAAATTTATCCGCAAGTAGGTGGAACATTGACGAAGGTTTGTGTGACGGAGGGTCAACGGGTGAAAAGCGGACAAGCGTTGTTTATCATCGATCAGGTGCCTTATGAGGCTGCCTTGCAGACTGCATTGGCCAATGTAGAAGCGGCAAAAGCTTCGCTGGCTACTTCCCAACTGACGTATGACAGCAAACAGGAATTATATAAGCAAAATGTAGTTTCCGAATTTGACCTTAGTACGGCAAAGAATTCTTTGCTTGCTGCCAAAGCACAACTGGCACAGGCGAAAGCTCAGGAAGTGAGTGCGCGGAACAATCTCTCCTATACGGTAGTGAAAAGCCCTGCTGACGGAGTGGTGGGAACATTGCCATACCGGGTAGGTGCTTTGGTGAGCGCGAGCCTTCCCGAACCATTGACCACCGTTTCGGACAATTCCGATATGTATGTATACTTCTCCCTGACCGAAAACCAATTGTTAGGATTGATCCGTCAGTACGGATCGAAGGACGAAGCGTTGAAACAGATGCCTGAAATCGACTTGCAGTTGAATGATCGTTCTGCCTATCCGCAAAAGGGGAGGATAGAGACCATCAGCGGGGTGATCGACCGGAATACGGGAACGGTAAGCCTGCGTGCCGTGTTCCCGAATGAGAACGGATTGCTGCATAGCGGTGGTGCGGGTAATGTGATATTGCCGGTACAGAAAACGGATGCATTGGTAATTCCTCAGGTGGCAACTTATGAGATACAGGACAAAGTATATGTGTTCAAAGTGGTCGATGGCAAGGCTCAATCGGCTCACGTACAAGTGACCCGTGTTAACGGAGGGAAAGAATATATCGTGGACAATGGACTGCAAGCAGGCGATAGAATCGTGACCGAAGGTGTCGGGCTGCTCCGTGAAGGTACACCGATCCGGGAAAAGACAACTTCGGAACCTGTTGTCACGGATAATCAAACGAAGGAGGAATAAAAGATGAACCTGAGAACTTTCATTGAACGGCCGGTACTGTCGGCTGTCATCTCTATAACGATTGTCGTTGTCGGGATAATCGGTCTGTTCACTTTACCGGTCGAACAGTATCCGGACATTGCTCCGCCTACCATCATGGTGAGTACCAGTTATTTTGGAGCCAGTGCGGAGACTTTGCAAAAAAGTGTGATCGCTCCTTTGGAGGAGGCTATCAACGGAGTGGAGAATATGACCTACATGACCTCATCGGCAACCAATGCAGGTACGGTTTCCATTACGGTATATTTCGAACAGGGTACCGATCCGGACATGGCAGCGGTAAACGTGCAGAATCGTGTCTCCAAAGCTACCGGACAGCTTCCGGCGGAAGTGACCCAGGTAGGGGTAACAACTTCCAAACGGCAGACGAGCATCTTGCAGATGTTCTCGTTGTACAGTCCTGATGACACTTACGATGAAGCGTTTCTGGCAAACTACATCAGTATCAACCTGAAACCGGAGATTCTTCGTATCAGCGGTGTGGGCGATATGATGATAATGGGTGGCGATTACAGTATGCGTATATGGATGAAACCGGATGTGATGGCTCAGTACAAACTGATTCCGTCCGATGTGACGGCGGTGTTGGCAGAACAGAACGTCGAATCCGCTACCGGCTCTTTTGGAGAAAACTCGGATGAAACCTACCAGTATACGATGAAGTACAAAGGTCGCCGGATCACTCCTGAGGAGTTTGGTGAGATTGTGATCCGTTCTACGGACGATGGCGAAGTTCTGAAATTGAAGGATATTGCCGAATTGGAACTGGGGCAGGAGAGTTATGCTTATAAAGGTTCCACGGACGGTCATAACGGTATTTCCTGTATGGTGTTCCAGACTGCCGGTTCGAATGCAACCGAAGTGAACAATAACATTGACAAGTTTCTGGAAGAAGCCCGGAAAAATCTGCCGAAAGGGGTGGAGCTGGAGCAGATGATGTCGTCAAACGATTTCCTGTATGCCTCTATTCATGAAGTGGTGAAGACATTGATTGAAGCGATTATCCTCGTTATTCTGGTAGTATATGTTTTCTTGCAGGACCTGCGTTCAACGTTGATCCCATTGGTAGGTATCGTGGTTTCACTGGTGGGCACGTTTGCCTTTATGTCGATGGCGGGATTTAGCATCAACCTGATTACGTTGTTTGCCCTTGTGCTGGTGATCGGTACCGTGGTCGATGATGCCATAGTGGTGGTCGAGGCGGTGCAGGCGCGTTTTGATGTAGGTTACAAATCTTCGTATATGGCAAGTATTGATGCCATGAAAGGAATCAGTAATGCTGTCATCACCTCCTCGCTTGTGTTTATGGCGGTATTTATTCCCGTGTCCTTTATGAGCGGTACTTCGGGTACTTTCTATACTCAGTTCGGTCTGACAATGGCTGTTGCCGTTGGTATCTCCGCTGTGAACGCCCTTACATTGAGTCCGGCACTTTGCGCATTACTATTGAAACCTTATATTAATGAAGACGGAACGCAGAAAGATAATTTTGCAGCCCGTTTCCGTAAAGCTTTCAATGCCGCTTTTGACGTGGTATCGGAGAAGTATAAGAATATCGTTCTCTTTTTCATCAAGCGCAGATGGCTCACGTGGTCATTGCTGGCATGTTCTGTTGCATTGCTCATCTTCTTCATGAATACCACGAAGACCAGTCTGGTGCCCGATGAAGATCAGGGAGTTGTGTTTGTGAATGTGAGTACGGCTGCCGGCAGTTCCTTGAAAACCACCAACGATGTGATTGAACGCATTGAACAACGTCTGCAAGCCATCCCGCAAGTAAAACATGTGCAAAAGGTGGCTGGTTACGGATTGCTTTCCGGTCAGGGAAGTTCGTTCGGTATGTTGATCCTGAAGTTGAAACCTTGGGATGAGCGTCCTGAGAAGGAAGACCATGTACAGGCAGTCATCGGACAAGTGTACGGCTGTACAGCGGATATCAAAGATGCCACCGTCTTTGCCATCTCTCCGGGTATGATTCCCGGCTACGGTATGGGTAACGCCCTTGAGCTTCACATGCAGGATAAACAAGGTGGTGATGTGAATACGTTCTTCCAGACCACGCAACAGTATCTGGGTGCGTTGAATCAACGTCCGGAGATCGCCATGGCTTACTCTACGTTCGATGTACGCTATCCGCAGTGGATGGTTGAGGTCGATCCTGCCAAGTGCAAACGTGCCGGCATCACATCCGACCAGGTACTCAGTACGCTTTCGGGATATTATGGCGGCCAGTATGTATCCAACTTCAACCGTTTCTCAAAAGTATATAAGGTGATGATACAGTCCGATCCTAAATATCGTTTGGACGAATCATCGTTGAACAATACTTTTGTGCGTATGTCCAACGGGGAGATGGCTCCGCTCAGTCAGTTCGTAACGCTGACCCGCGTGTATGGAGCCGAGTCGTTGAGCCGTTTCAATATGTACAACTCCATAGCGGTGAATGCGATGCCTGCCGATGGTTACAGTACGGGTGACGCCATCCGTGCCGTACAGGAAACGGCCGAAACGGCTCTTCCCAAAGGATACGGTTATGATTACGGAGGCATCACCCGTGAGGAAAATCAGCAAAGCGGTACCACGGCTATCATTTTCGGTATCTGCTTCCTGATGATCTACCTCATTCTGAGTGCCCTGTACGAAAGTTTCCTGATTCCGTTTGCCGTATTGTTGAGCGTACCGTGCGGTTTGATGGGTAGTTTTCTCTTTGCCCGCATGTTCGGACTGGAAAACAATATCTATCTGCAAACGGGACTTATCATGTTGATTGGTCTGCTTGCCAAGACAGCCATTCTGTTGACGGAGTATGCAGCCGAACGCCGTAAAGCAGGTATGGGACTGATTGCATCAGCGTTGAGTGCTGCCAAGGCTCGTCTGCGTCCTATTCTGATGACGGCATTGACTATGATTTTCGGTTTGTTCCCGTTGATCGTGGCTACCGGAGTGGGTGCGAATGGTAACCGTTCTCTGGGTACCGGTGCAGTAGGTGGTATGGTGATCGGTACGCTGGCACTGCTCTTCATTGTGCCGTCGCTCTTCATCGCCTTCCAATGGTTGCAGGAACGTGTACGCCCGGTACAGGCTGAACCTTCCCACGATTGGCAGATCGAGGAAGAAAAAGTGGAAAGTGACCGGGAAAAGAAAGAAGCCGGAAAGGAATAATTGTTTACGCTTCCATACCCCGGTGACGAACGGCTTGGAGGGCACCGATGAAGGCCTCCTTCCTCACCGATGAACACCCTCTTCATCGGTGATCAAGAGGGCGTTCATCGGTGAGGAACAAATGACTGCCTGATTGGATTGAATATCAGTCTTTTAAAAAGTTGAATCCTGCGTAATGCCGGAAATCCTTATAGTTATATTATTTAACAAATAGATAAAAGAAAAATGAGAAAACAACTTCTATTGCTTACGGTTGCTGTCTTTACGTTAAGCAGCTGTGGCATTTACTCAAAATATAAACCAGTTGCGGAAGTACCGGACGGACTCTACGGGGATACGGAAGAGTTGGCTGCCGATACGTCGAACTTCGGGAACCTTTCCTGGAGGGAAGTCTTTACCGATCCTTATCTGCAAGCACTGATAGACTCGGCACTTGCACGTAATACCGATTTGCAGACCGCCCAGCTAAAGGTGAAGGAAGCGGAAGCCTCCCTGATGACTTCCAAACTGTCCTATCTGCCTTCCTTGTTTTTAGCTCCCGAAGGGGCTATAAGCAGTTTCGACGGGGCGAAAGCCTCTAAGACTTATTCATTGCCTGCGACCGCTTCTTGGGAGATCGATCTTTTCGGACGGTTGACAAATGCAAAACGCCGTGCAAAAGCCGCCTTGTTGCAGACCCGTGAATACAAACAGGCTGTACAGACACAATTGATTGCGGCCGTGTCTAATATGTATTACACTTTGTTGATGCTCGATGCCCAATATGAAATAGCTACGGCTACCGAAGAAGTCTGGAAGCAGAGTGTGGATGCCACCCGCGCCATGAAAGCGGCCGGGATGGTGACCGAAGCCGGATTGGCGCAAACCGAAGGTACATACTATAACATATGCACAACCGTTCTTGACCTGAAAGAACAGATCAACCAGACTCAAAACAGCCTGTCATTACTTCTGGCTGAAGTGCCCCATGACATTCAGCGGGGCAAACTTGCAGGACAGGTACTTCCCGAATCCTTTCATACGGGTATCCCTTTGCAGATGCTTTCCAATCGCCCGGACGTGCGCAGTGCCGAATTGTCTCTGGCACAGGCATACTATACGACCAATGCAGCCCGTTCGGCTTTTTATCCCTCCATTACTTTGGGCGGAAGTGCGGGGTGGACGAATAGTGCCGGATCGATGATTGTCAATCCGGGCAAACTTTTGGCTTCGGTATTCGGTTCTTTGACACAACCTCTATTCAACAAAGGGGCTAACATTGCCCAGTTGAAGATAGCGAAAGCTCAACAGGAAGAAGCGCGTTTGTCTTTTCAGCAGACTTTGCTTGCAGCAGGAAGCGAAGTGAACGATGCCTTGACGCAGGTACAGACAGCCCGCAACAAGTCGTTGCTTTTTGAGAAACAAGTAGGTTCCTTGGAAAATGCCGCACGTAGCACCAGCCTGCTGATGAAGCATGGCAATACGACCTATTTGGAAGTATTGACTGCCCAGCAGACATTGCTGAACGCCCAGCTCTCTCAGGTTGCCAATCGATTTACCGAAATTCAGGGAATCATCACGTTGTATCAGGCGCTTGGTGGCGGTAGAATGTAAAACAGATAGGAAAGAGGATATAATATGATGAAAGCCGAAACCGTCCGCCGTTCAGTTGTGGATTATACAAAGCAGGAGATGATTCGGCAGGGAGTCACTCGTCTGACAATGGACACGATTGCCCAGGGATTGGGGATGTCGAAGCGGACGCTCTATCAACTTTTTCCCGGGAAGGTGTGTCTGGTACAGATTTGCCTAGGGGACATTTCGGGTGAAAAGAGACGTCTTTTGTTACAGTACGAGGACAGTAGCCGTTCATGCATCGAGACCCTCTTCGATGTTGCCCGCGAATACGTCGTATTGATTCATTATTTAGGGAGAACACTCTTGACCGATCTGACCGTAGATATAGATTACCAGCCGTTCGTGAAACGGGAAGAGGCATTTTGGTTGCAACAGTTTGTCGATGCGCTGAACCGTTGCAAGGCATGTGGGTATCTGTTGCCCGGCACCGATCCCGACCGTTTTTCATATGACCTGACTACCAATATTTATGAAAACTGTCTGCGCGGTGTCTCTTATACCGCACAACGTTTTTTCTGCCGGGCGTTGTTGCGTGGTATCTTCCGTGCGGATGCCATTCCGGCAATTGATGAAAACCTGGAGCAGTACATACCTGTTTCATGTAGCTGATAGTTGGATGATAATCGGTCTGTCCGATTGTTTCAGGTATAAAATCAGCCGGCATGTCCTTTTCATTGGATGTGCCGGCTTTTACTTTTGATAAGACGGGGGGCTAAAAATCACTCTCTCCGTCACGAAATACGTTTAAGCATTCAACGCTTGTTCGATATCTGCAATGATGTCATCGGCATTTTCTATGCCTACGGAGAGACGGATGAGGTCGGGGCGTACACCGGCTTCTATCAATTGTTCGTCCGTCAACTGACGGTGCGTATGACTGGCCGGATGCAGGACGCAGGTACGGGCATCGGCCACGTGTGTAACGATGGCAGCCAGTTTCAATGAGTCCATAAATTTGATAGACAGTTCGCGTCCGCCTTTCAATCCGAAAGAAATGACACCGCATGAACCGTCCGGTAGATACTTTTGCGCCCGTTCATAATATTTATTTCCCGGCAGACCGCAATAATTCACCCACGCAACCTTCTCATTTTTAGAAAGATATTCGGCTACCTTCTGGGCATTGCGGCAATGTTGCGGCACGCGGAGATGGAGCGTTTCCAGTCCCAGGTTCAGCAAGAAAGCATTCATGGGGCTTTGAATACTGCCTAAGTCGCGCATCAGTTGTGCGGTAGCTTTTGTCATATAAGCCATTTTTCCAAATGCTTTTGTATATGTCAGTCCGTGATAGGATTCATCCGGTGTGCATAGCCCGGGGAACTTGTCAGCATGTGCATCCCAGTCGAAATTCCCACTGTCTACGATGCAACCGCCCACGCTGGTGGCATGTCCGTCCATGTATTTGGTGGTAGAATGAACCACGATGTCCGCCCCCCATTCAAACGGACGGCAGTTGATCGGAGTGGGGAAGGTGTTGTCTATGATCAAAGGTACACCATGGCTGTGCGCGATACGGGCGAATTTTTCAATGTCCAGCACTTCCAGGGAAGGATTGGAGATTGTTTCTCCGAACAAGGCTTTCGTGTTAGGACGGAACGCGGCTGAAATTTCCTCTTCGCTGGCATCCGGATGTACGAAAGTTACATCGATTCCGAGTTTCTTCATGGTAACACCGAAAAGGTTGAACGTTCCGCCGTAGATCGCTGAGGAACAAACGAAATGATCACCTGCCTGGCAAATGTTGAAGATAGCATAGAAATTGGCTGCCTGACCACTGGAAGTCAGCATGGCACCTACGCCCCCTTCGAGTGCGGCTATTTTGGCAGCCACGGCATCATTGGTCGGGTTTTGCAGGCGGGTATAGAAATAACCGCTGTCTTCAAGATCGAAAAGACGCGCCATCTGTTCACTCGTTTCATACTTGAAAGTAGTACTTTGATAGATTGGCAGCACACGCGGCTCGCCCTTTTTGGGAGTCCATCCTGCCTGTACGCAGAGGGTTTCGGGCTTGAATTGTTTGGTCATAATTGTATAGGGTTTATATGATTTTGTTACTTAAAAAATGATATCGGTGCAAAAGTAGAGAAAATAATTGGTATAAAAGACTATCTTTGTGACGGAAAAGAGCAAAAAACATTGCAAAGTAACAAAGCTTGATATTTTCTTAAAATGGCAGATTCAAAGACAGACAACTATATGAAACATAAGCTATGCCTTCTTTTGTTTTTCGGCTTTTTGTTCGTTGCACCCGGCTTGTGGGCACAGCAAAAAGCAACACCGAAGGCAGGTGAGGGCATTTCATCCTTCCTTTTACGCCATAATCGTAATCCAAAGAAATACTACAATGATTTTGTGGAACTGAATAAGGCGAAATTAGGAAAGAACCGGGAATTGAAACTGGGAGTTATGTACCTGATACCTTCCGTTAAAAAATCCACTTCCTCAAAAGGTGAGGCGAAAACGGAAGCAGCTGTTCCGAAGCGTCCTCTCCGTTCGGAAGTCAACGAGCCGTTATTCGGCAAATGGCTGGCAAATGTCAAGGTGACTTCCAACCGTTTGGCCGGTACTTGCTTCTATGTGGTCAGTGGGCATGGAGGACCTGATCCTGGAGCTATCGGACGGGTGGGAAAACATGAATTGCATGAGGACGAATATGCTTATGACATTGCTTTGCGTCTGGCGCGCAATCTGATGCAGGAAGGTGCGGAAGTGCGCATCATTATTCAAGATGCGAAAGATGGTATCCGTGACGATGCTTACCTGTCGAACAGCAAACGCGAAACATGTATGGGCGATCCTATCCCTTTGAATCAGGTGCAACGCTTGCAACAACGCTGTGACAAGATCAATGCGCATTATCGTAAAGACCGCAAGAATTATAGATATTGCCGGGCCATCTTCATCCATGTGGATAGCCGCAGCAAGGGCAAACAGACGGATGTCTTTTTCTACCACTCCAACCGTAACCGCAAAGTGGAGAGTAAACGGTTGGCAAACAATATGAAGGATTTGTTTGAGTCTAAATACGGCAAGCACCAACCTAACCGCGGATTTTCCGGTACGGTGAGCGGACGTAATCTGTATGTCTTGAGTCATACTACTCCCGTTTCTGTTTTTGTTGAACTGGGGAACATTCAGAACACGTTCGACCAGCGGCGCCTTGTGATTCCTTCCAATCGCCAGGCATTGGCAAAGTGGTTGATGGAGGGCTTTATAAAGGATTATAAGTAGGGGAGACGGTTATTGAATAGGAAGCTCATAAAAGGTGGGTGATTTGACTATTTTATACCAATATTTATGCTTGTCTGACTATATGCTCTTATTATCTTTTTATTGCTTACCAATCACTTGAACGAAATCTTCGAAATAGCATTGGATAATGTTGCTTCTAGTGGAAAAAGGAGAAAATAAGATGGTTTAGCATCTCAAATAACTATAATTGGCGGATGAAATAACCATATCTATCGGATGAAATAACCATATCCAACATATCAAGTAACCATATCTATTGGATGAAGTAGCTATTTCCAACGGATTGAGTAGCTATTTCTATCAAATCAAGCTTTGATTTCTGTGAAATATACTCTTTTTTTCTTTTCCTTTTTTTCTATTTGTCTTCTTTCGGTGAAACTCTTCTTACTGATAAAATGAAACTATAAGTTTATAATAGCACTCGTTTGGAAATAATGATATCATAAGCCATGTATTATGTTGCTTATTCCTTTGTTTTTCTGACAAAGCGGAAAATGCTGATTGCTCTACATTACGTTTTTTCCAATCGCACTCACCTTTGACCGGGATTATGCTTCTTACGGTGTGCAAGAAATGCAAACTGTCAAAATGAAACATGTAGTTGTTGCAACTTCTTTTATCCTGTGCATTTGTCCCAATGGTTGCTTGTAATGGCAACCACATAAGTCCTTTCCGGTGAATGATTAAAGGAATCATTTTTCCGGAGGCAAAGTTAATATTTTATCCTGTACGGTATATATTATCATTAATCTTCTTCAAATGGTTAACCATAATGCCTCTTTTTTGTTATAGAGCTGAATATATAATATTAAAACGAAAAGATTATGGAAGATTTTTCTGGAATGTCGTCTGACCGGTTGTCAACCCGTGAACGCAAGAACCTTGATACTTCCGAGTTTGGAATTCCCGAACTCAGGGAGTTTCCAATTCCCGATGCTGCCCACGTAAGAGCGGCAGAAGCTTATTTTAGGTATGCTCCCGAAGAGTATAAAGCCCAGTTAGCCCGCAACATTTTGGCTAAGGCACAATTGTTCGGAGTGAATGTGAAAAGTCCGACTATTCTGGAATGGGCGGAAAAATAAAACGATTTGCTCTATGAAACAGATTTTAGCTCTTGGACTACTTATATTGGGCGGCTTGTGCCCTGTCGATGCTTGTACGGGCATCTCTTTTACAGCAAAAGACGGTGCGTATGTGCAGGCACGGACGATCGAGTGGGGGGATAGTTATCTTCCCAGCGAATATGTCATCATTCCCCGGGGAGAACCACTCGTGTCGTATACTCCCACGGGGGTGAACGGTATGCAGTTTCGCTCCAAATACGGTGTGGTGGGACTTGCAATTATCCAGAAGGAATTTATTGCCGAAGGATTGAATGAAGCCGGTTTGTCGGCAGGTTTGTTTTATTTTCCACGGTATGGCGGTTATCAGCCTTATGATGCCCGTGAAAATAGCCGTACATTATCCGATTTGCAGGTAGTGGCGTGGCTGTTATCGCAATTTTCTACCATAGATGAAGTGAAGGAGGCCTTGTCCGATGTCCGTATCGTATCCATTGATGAACCCGGTGCCACTTCTACCGTACATTGGCGTATCGGTGATGCCAGTGGAAAACAGGTCGTTTTGGAGATAGAAGACGGAGTTCCCCATTTTTATGATAATAAAGTAGGGGTACTGACTAATTCGCCCGGTTTCCCTTGGCAAGTAACTAATCTGAATAATTATGTCAATCTCTTTCCCGGAGCCGCACCTGCGCAACATCTTTCCGGGGTTACACTGGCACCTTTCGGGGCAGGTTCCGGTTTCCTGGGAATACCGGGGGACGTAACGCCTCCTTCCCGTTTTGTCCGTGCTGCATTTTATAAAGCGACTGCGCCTGAATGCGCCACCGGACAGGAAACAGTGTTGCAGTGTTTTCATATTCTGAATAATTTTGATATTCCCGTCGGGATTGAGCATCCCCTTGGAAAAGCACCGGATATTCCCAGTGCTACACAGTGGACTTCCGCTATCGATCTGACGAACCGGAAAGTGTACTATAAGACCTCTTATAATAACACTATACGGTGCATCGATCTCAAAGGGATTGATTTTGGCAAGGTGGAATACCAATCCCATCCGTTGGATAGAGAGAGGGTACAGCCGGTAGAGAAAATCGAAGTGAGATAAGATCGAAGTTCTTAAACAGGCTCACGGCTTATGCGGTTCTTTTCCTTATAGTTAAAAGTAATGTACTGACGGCACATATCAGGATAATGACGGAGGTTGTGATAAGCATATTCCCCAAACCTGCTAATGGAGAACATATTCCTCCTGCTAGGAATGCCATGAATCCGAGAACGGCAGAGGCGTAACCGGAATTCTCTCGTACCGGTTCCAATGCCAGTGCCGTGGTGGTAGGCAATATCATTCCCATACATACCAACAGGAGGAAGAGTGCTGTCTCTACTGCATAGACGGAACTTCCGGAGAGTAGCGTAGCAGCTACCAGAATACTCATCAAAAGGAATCCGCTTACACCGGTGGACAGCGCTTTTTCTACTTTCGGAAAGTATGTGGTAAGTAGAGAGCCTGCCATGATGCCCAGTGCATTGATTCCAAAACAAATGCTATAAGTGAGTGATGACAGTCCGTAATGTTTCTGGAAGATGAAGGGAGAGGCGGCAATGTAAGTGAACATTACTCCCATAACTAAGGTTTGCGCCAATACGTAACGCATAAAATGACGATTGCGCAATATCGGTATATAGGCTTTTGCAGTACTGCTTGAAGAATTTTGAACGGGCGTTTGCAACGATTCATGAAAATGGATGGTTGTCAGTAATAAAATAAGCCCGATGATCAACAAGGTTAAAAAGATTCCACGCCAGTCTGTCACCAAGAGTAATACTCCTCCTAAGACGGGGGCAAATATCGGAGCCAAACCTTGTACGCTACTCAACATAGAGAAGAACCGGGCGAGTTGCTTTCCTTCGTACAAGTCGGTGGCGATGGATTTAGAAATGACTACTCCCCCTGCTCCAGCTATTCCTTGGATAAAGCGAAAAAGAAGAAAGCTTCCTATGTTTGTGGATATCAGGCAGGCAATGGTGGAAACAATAAAAAGAACCAAAGAGAGTATCAAGGGAGGTTTACGTCCGTAACGATCGCTGATTGGTCCGATCAATAACTGTCCTGTCGCCAGTCCTATCATGCTTACGGTCAGTGTCAACTGTACCATAAAGGTGGAAGTGCCGAAATACTCACTCAACTCCGGCAGCGCAGGTAAATAGAAATCGGTAACGAAAGGTCCGAATGCTGAAATCATTCCGACCAATATCAAGATATATAAATAAGAATTAGCTGTTCTGACATTCATAATCATCGTTTTTTGTTCCGTGCAAAGTACGGGACAAAAAACCGGATGTCTCTGTTCTTTTTGGTAACGGTATTGGGCTTATTGTTACTGTTTGGAGATGTTCAGGTGCAGGTCATGCAGACAGGCTTTTATTTCTTCTTTGCTTCCTATATGCTTTCCCGGATCGTCCGATAGCTTCACACATTCGCGCCATTCCTGATTGGCGTTCATTTTGCATTGGGTCAGTTTCATCACGATGTTCGAAGGTTTGAACCCCGTATCGTTCGTCAGGTTGGTGCCGATACCAAAAGCGCACCGGATTTTCTCTCGGCAATAGTTTTGTATATCAATCGCTTTCTCAAAATCAAGAGCATTGCTGAACACAATGGTTTTGGTTGTAGGGTCGATCCCGAGTTCTTTATAGCGTGCGGTCAGCTTGTCTATGAATTCGAACTCGTCGCCCGAATCACAGCGTACCCCATCGAAAAGCTTGGCTTGTTTTCGGCTCAGGTTATTGAGGAACACATCGGAGGTGTAGGTATCGGACAGGGCAATCCCTAAATCACCATCGTAAACATTCACCCAGTTTTCAAGTGCCATATAGTTGGCGTGTTTATAACCGAACTGAGCCCCGTGAAACATAAACCATTCATGCGGATGAGTCCCCATCATCTTCATGTCATATTTCATGGCGAAATGACAATTGGATGTCCCGGTGAAATTAAGGGAGGTCCTTTTCAGATGGGCGATTACTTTATCCTGTACTTCATACGAGAATCTTCTCCTCGTGCCGAACTCCGAGAAGGGTAACTGATGTTGGTTTGAAAGCATGACCTTTTCTAAAAGCTTACAAATAATATTGCTCGTATCGGCTACATTTCCCAAAATCTCATTCTTTATTTCCGAGACGATGGCAAGCAAGGGTACTTCGTAAAGGGTAGCTTTATAAAGATAATCTGTTATTTCAATATTCAGATGCCGTCCTTTGTCCAGATGGATTTTTATTTTATCCGGTTCGAATCGAAAAGAGGAGAGCCATTCCCAGTAAACCCTGGGGAGAAAGCGACAGTTATTCGTCATGTACTCCAGTTCTCTTTCGCTCAGCTTTACATTTTTCAGGTCACCGATTGCTTCCGAGAGTTTCAATACGAAGTCTTTGGTATAAACAGTTTCGTCCCTGTCTCTAAAGCTGAAAGTTCCTATTGCGGAAGGAAATAATTTAATATAAGCATACGAAGTTGTGAACTTATACAGATCGGTATCAAGTATTGTATTGATTATCATTACACCATAGTTTTATCTAAAAACGCAACAAAGATACTATTTGTTGTGTAAAGTGTATCGAGAAAATGGTCTTTAATGTTCAAATAAATCTATCATGGATAGCTTTTATCTTTAAAAAAGAAAGAATTTTCTCGACTACCTGATAACTTTTGATCAATCCATATGCACGGTCGGATTATGGATAGTCAATCCACCGTCGGCTACAATTGTCTGTCCGGTGACGTATCGGGCATCTTCCGAAGCAAGAAAGGCAATGGTTGCAGCGATGTCCTGGGGGACACCCAGATAGGGGGTAGCACATTGACTGAGAAAGATGTTGCGGACATCCTCATTCAGGTTGTTGAGTGCGGCAGGGGTGAGTACCAGTCCCGGGGCTACCGCATTGCAGCGAATATTCTTTTTTCCCATTTGGGTGGCGATGTATTTAGTCAGATTGATGACTCCGGCTTTGCTGGCTCCATAAAGCGTACCGTTTGAGTCGGCTGTGATTCCACTGATAGAGGCTACGTTGACTATATTCCCACCGCCATGTGCAATCATTATGGGGATGACTAATTGAGACAGATACATCGTACATGACAAATTAAGATGAAAAGCTTCATCGAAATAGTCAATATCGAGATTTTCGATATTCCTGTCACGTTTGGGATCTGTGCCGCCTACATTATTCACTAACACATCGATGCGATCATACTCTTTAGTGGCGAATGTTATCAGTTCTTTGCAACTTTGCAATTCAGTGGCGGAGAAGTACACGGGGCGTACGTCAGCTCCCGAGCGGGCAAGCTCGTCTGCCAATTGTTCTGCTTTCTCTTTTGAATAATCAGCGATGATTACTTTGGCTCCTTCGGATACCATGCGGCGTGTGGTTGCCTCGCCTATACCACCAGCGGCTCCGGTGATTACTATAACTTTGTTTTCAAATCTGTTCATATCGGATTGTTTTGAGGATTTTTGTATCACATAACAATCTGATTTCTGAAATGTTACCTCTTTAAACCCTCTTTAATAGGATTGGGCAATCCATTCAATAACTTTTGCATCTGCATCTGTCTGCTCCCGGCTTGTATTTATAAACCTGTTAAATGTTAACATAAGAATCTGAATTTGTTAACGGAGCGCGGATTCTATTAAACCATGTTATAAGATGCGTGATTATGCTTCTGAAATTTGGAGGTTTCCCGTAAGTCCGTATCTTTGCAATGTGTTTTTCATAGTATTAGATTTAAGGTTAACAAAAGATTGGCTGTCTGGGATAGATGGCCTTTTTTTATGTCCGTAGCTCTCCTGGAAGATGTAAATGAGTGTGTTAAATGTTAACGTAATAAGTTTTAAGTGTTAATGAACTGCGCATTGCATTAAACCGTGTTATAATATAAACTGAAAAGGCTTCGAAATTTGCTAATTTCCCGGAAGTCCGTATCTTTGCATCGTGTTTTTTTCATAAGTATTAGATTTAAGGTTAACAAAGATTGGCTGCTCGTGACGAGTAGCCATTTTTGCTTTATAAGGGTCAGAATCTATATCCTAATCCGATTCTGAGACTGATATAGGCACTTGAGAATCCATTGGATGAAGCCAAATATCCTACACCTCCCGAGAGATCGAATGAAAAATGTCGCCATACCCGGCGGAATCCCCAATAAGGAGTGATGTTCCATACATTTGTTCCTTCCCATCCGTTTGTAAGGAAGATAGGGAAAGAGTATCCTCCGTTGACGGATATATATCCCCCTGAATTGCCATAAGTACGTTTATCATGACGATGTCTTTTCTGCAAGTTGTAGTAAAATCGTGGTTCTACTGCGATATCCCCTGTCACCATGTGATAATCTTTAGTGGTGATGTAGATCTCATTGGTAGATTTCATATCCAGTCCCCATAATTGACCATAAGTATAAGATGCACCGGCACTGAAGATGATAGTGCCGCGAGGCGCAAAAGCATGTTCATAACTATAAGCCAGGCCGAGTCCGTTCACACCGATGGTGTGTCCTGATACGGTCCGATCCTGCATTGATTTGTTACTCTTTCCGACATTTGGATTTTGCGCATTAAGAGGGATTATAAAGAATAGACATGCCAGAATACCTACTGATTTTCGGGTTGGCAGAAAGAAGCAAAGGAGTTGGTTTATTTGTTCCATACAATTTTAGTGATTATGATTATACATTTGATTCTTTTCCTATAAAGACAGCAGAGAGTGGTAAACTCCCTATGGTGGAAATGAAAAATTTCATTGGTTGGAGAGCAAAAACACTTCTTTATTGTTATTAGAGGAGTATCAGTAATATAAGTATAAACTATAAAAGAAGATGTTATGAGAAAGAAATTAGTCGGGTCGGGCATGATTCTCGGTGTATTGCTACTTGTCTCTTGTTCAGGTGGCAGTAATAAAACAGCAGATGTGACCTATAGTAAGGCAGAGATTGAGAGTGCGGATAGTGTGATTCGTTATTATGACACAGCTTTGGCATTATTGAAAAATGTAGTGAAAGAGAAAGAAGTAAATGCTGTGTTGGGATATATGGAGCAGGAGGGTAAAGCTCCTTCTATTCCTGCCATTGCTCCTCCGGCTGTTTCTGAAAAAGAATTGTCGGATTTGATGAATCCCGGGAATTGCTTTAATGCAGAGACTCAACAGAACTTGAAACAGAGTTTTTCCGGTTTGTTCAGCGCAAGAGCGTTGTTTTATACCAACTTTGACCAGTATTTGGCAGATATAAAGGCAAAGAAATACGTTAAGGCAAAGAAGTTGGTGAACAGAGGTTATCAATTCAGCACGGAAATGTCTGAATACAAACAGAATATTTTCGATATTCTAAGTCCTTTTACTGAGAAAGCCCAACAGGTGGTTCTGTCAGGCAATCCGTTGAAAGAGCAACTGATGGCTATGAAGAAGATGACACTGGACATGCAAAGCATAACTAATCTGTATTCCCGTAAACATAATATGGACGGCGTACGCATTGATTTGAAAGTCAGTGAACTTAATCATGAACTGGAAGTCGCCAAAAAACTTCCGGTAGTGGCTGGATATGATTCTGAGACGAAGTCTTTCCAGACTTTTCTGGGTAAAGTGGAAACTTTCCTCAAACAGGTACATCAGATTCGTGAGAAAGCAGTATTTACCGAAGCTGATTACGATATGTTGTCCAGTGCTTACGAAACTACCATAATTTAATGTATGGTTGGATGAACATCATTCTGTTTGATGGTGTATGTAATCTTTGTAACGGAGTGGTCAGCTTCATTATAAAGAGAGATAAAAAAGCCCTGTTCCGGTTTGCTGCTTTACAATCCGGCACAGGGCAACTTTTGCTTAAAAGATACGGTGTGGAAAATGAGAATATCACTTTATTCTATTTCAAAGATAATGTCTGTTTCCGAAAATCCGCTGCCGTATTACATATATTCAAAGACCTGGGTGGGATATGGAAATGTTTTTATCCGTTAATTATTCTTCCTGTCTGCTTGAGGGATACCGTTTACCTGTTTATTTCACGTAATAGGTATCGTTGGTTCGGTAAAAGAAAAAACTGTATGATTCCTACGGAAGAAATACGTAAACGTTTCCTCTATTGAGTCTGTTTTTTCTTATTCTACCGGGATATAGATCTCAGTCAGCAATTCATTGGGTTCGGTATTGGCAGGATCGTTCAGATAGCGTTCGGCACTGGCTTCATCGCGAAGGGTACATTCCATTTCGGGAAGATATTTTCCGTAGATGGTGTCGTAAACTGCTTGTAGATTGTCGTAGGGACCTTTGTAGAGGAAAACGGCGTAACGTCCTGCTGGAAGTAGTTTGTATCCTATATCTCCTTTAGGGGTGACAGTAACAGGCATCACCATGCATACATCGGTACGCAGCTTTTCTGCCGGAGTCACTTTAGGATCATCGTAATAAATGCAAAGCGGTGACGGTTCGCCTCCTGGCAGGCTCTGTTCCTTGACAAATCGCCATAAGCGTCCCCAAGTACCACAGTAATCATTAAATTTATAATCACCGGATAGCCGGATATAAATCACGTTGCGTGCAGGAATGCTTTTTATTTCACTTTTTAACTCCAAATCGGGTCTGATAATAGCTGGTTTCATAATTACAAAATTTTTATTGTTTCTATACTCTAAAGGTGAAATACCATATAATTGTTTGAACACCTTGGAGAGCGATGAAGGGGATGAATAACCGATACGGTATGCAATATCGGCAACAGGGATATCCGAATAGCGTAGCAAGCGTGCTGCCGCTTCTGTTCGGGTACGTATGATAAAAGTTCCGATAGGTTCGCCTAAAAAGGCACTTATGATGCGGTGGAAGTAAAAAGGTGAAAAATGAGAAATCCTGGCCAGTGATTTCAAATCTATCTCCTCTCCCAAATGAAGGTTGATATAATCCACTACGGTATTTACACACATCTGATACTCTTCCCGAGTCGTTTTCTTTTCCGGCATGATATTGTTTTTTGTATTTCACTGGGCAAAGATAATCGGTAAATGATCAAGTGACTTGTCCGATATTGCGGAAAGTGGAGAAATGTCACTCGTCTGTAATTTATAATCCGCGAATTTTGTTTAAGTTTGCACTTCATTAAAAACTTATACGAATATGATCAGATTAAATGTTTTCATTAAGGTGTCCGATGCTCACCGGGCTACTGTACTCGAGTTGGCTAAGGACTTGGTGGCACACTCTTTGAAAGATGGAGGTTGCATTGCTTATGATGTCTTTGAAAGTTCTACCCGTAAAGATGTTCTTATGATTTGTGAAACGTGGAAGGATGAAGCATCCTTGTCGGCTCATGAGAAAGCGGAACATTTTGTGACATTAGTCCCTCGGATACATGAGCTGAGTGAAATGAAGTTAGAGAAATTTATCTTCTAAAATAAGGAGGAGTCCTGTTTATACTTTGAGATATATAAGCAGGACTTTTTAATTACTGGTTACGGTTGTCTTCAAAATGGATAGACAAACGCTAGTTTTATACCTATAACTATTGCCGGATGATTTTATTGAATGAGGGATTTTAATTCTTTCTTGGTGTCGGTTATAAAACGGGACTTTTCGTTGAAAAACATCTTATGTCGGTTCCACAACAACCTCTCCTGGGGTATGTACTCGTTCCTGATCGGCTCTCCTTGTCAGTGTGGTAGCCATAAAGGGTAAATGGTATTTTCGGGAGAGACCGGCATATTCTTCCCATAACGATTTCAAAGTCGTTCTTCCTGATTCTTTATCGATTAAATTAGCCATTGCGACCGTTCCATCTGTTTTTAGGTTGAATTCTCTTTTAATCCGTTCGCCCAAGGCTCCTTCCATTAAAATAAAGGGATGTGAAGTTATGCATGTTTGGAAATCCATCCGGTGTTTTGTATTATTAATGAATTTGAATCAAGAAAAATGATCTGGTTTATAGATTAATCATTTGCAAATTCCGTATATTCATCTATGATACCATCATTCATATGCTCTAAATGAGGTTCCTTTTTAAGTTCCTTGATTGAATCATATGTGATAAAAGTACATAATTCAGATAAAGGTCCTTTTTCCATGAAAGCAAAAACAGGTCTGTTTATTTGTTCAAAAACAGCATCTCTACGTTCTATCGGGGCAACAATATGTATTTTAATATCAAGCATAGGCTGTAAAGATAACAAATCTGCCATTCTTAAAATACCTGAATATATTGCAGTTGTTCCTTCTACTTCAAATGCTCTGACAATAGAATGTCTTTTAATCCATAATATATCAATATTCTCTATAACTTTTAAAGTATTGCCATCAAAAACTATTGGAAGCTCTTCTAGAAGACTATTGGCGTGTTTCGGTTTCCATTTGTTTAGTACTCTGGATCTGTCGGATCTTGGAATCCATATTTTATAATTCAATTTCTCACCTATTTCAGCTAAAAGTGCTTGGATTTTGATAGATTCACGTTCTTGTATGGGAGGGTTTACAGATATATTGTTATTAATATCTTCTTCCGGTATTTCTATAATGGTTTCCTTTTCATTTGATATCCTAATTCTTTGAGAAGCTTTAATCTTTTTCTTATCGTTCTCTGAAAAAGGAAAATCTTTCATATTTTGTTTTTGCTGTAATAAGACTTTTTCCAAATATTGACAATCCTTAAAAGGCCATACTCTTGGACTTGAAAAGACCATATAGGTCCACTTTGTACTATCTTTTGGGAGCCCTTTGGTTATTGTTAAATTATTCCAAATTTCATCATTATGAATGGGGAGCCCTTTTTCTAAAGGAAGCCAAACTGTTGGTTTTACTCTAAATCTTAAAATAAAAGGATCTTCTTCTTTCATAAATATTGGAGTATTATCTTCAAAAGGAACACTGATGATTTCTAGTACTCCGATAAAACGTTGTATTTTTGTGCAATAACAAATGAATTTATCCCCAATGCTAATTTTCTGATTTTGAATATATGTTTTTCTTGAGATTCTAAATCCAGAAACGGTTTGATCGGATTCTGAAAAGGCCAATGCTGTACTTGGTGAGAAAAGGTTTATAAAGTATTTCATTATTATATTGCCATAGAGTTAATATGTGTACAAAAATAAGGAATAAATTTGTCTTCTTAATTTCGAATGATGAATATTTTCAATCTGTTTTTCAGATATAGCTGTTTTATTCTTTATTTTCTTTTTAATTTTTTCGGCAATCTCTTGACTCGTACCCTAGGGTAGAATATATCTTTGTACTATAAACAAATTGCACATAAGTTTATGAAGAATAAAATGAAGTTTAAAATCGGAGAATTTTCCAAGCTTTGTCAAGTGACGGTCAAAACTCTTCGTCACTATGAAGAGAAAGGGTTGTTAATCCCTTTTGAAGTGGATGAGTGGACTGGCTACCGATATTATGATCTTGTTCAGCTTCGGCGAATGAATCGGATTATTTACCTGAAAAAGTTGGGCTTTAGTCTTGAAGAGATTGCGGAACTATTTGAAAATGGTAAAGAATATCCTGATGCCGAACTGCTAAGAATGAAAATAGAGCAGTGCAAGAATGAGATAGAATATTTGGCAGGACGACAGATTGAGTTGAAAAAGCTGGGAATTATGCTCCAAAAACAAGAAAACATAATGAAAAAGGTCTTTCAAAAATCGTTTCCGGCAAGAATATTTGCCACACATCGTCGTAAAATCGCTTCTTATCAAGAATTATTTGAACTGTGTCCAAATATTATAGGTCCGGAAATGTATCGTTTAGGCTGTGAATGTCCTGATCCGGGATACTGTTTTACCGTGGAATACAACGAAGAGTACGGGATTAACATTGATATTGAATATTTTGAGGCTGTATCTGAACGTAAAGAAGATTCTGATTTGATTAAATTCAAAGAACTTCCCGAAGTTCCCGTAGCTCTTTGTGCTAATCATTTTGGTTCGTATGAACAGATGCCGGAAACTTTTGCAGAACTCTATGCATATGCTGAGGCTAATGGCTACGAAATAAGCGATCGCTCACGTTTTTGCTATATTGACGGTATCTGGAATAAGGAAAATATAGAAGATTGGCTGACTGAAATTCAATTGCCAGTAAAATTATAGTATTGCTTAAATCCCTATGTGACATGAGGACTTGATACTGGGAAAAATTGAGACTGAGGGCCTTTTAGAAGAATGCAGTCTCAACTTCCCTTTAAAATAAATAGAAAAGTGAGCTTTCTATTCAAGAATTCCTTTATCTTTGTGCGGTACATAACTATGAATTGATTGTTCAACCCATGAAATTTCAACTCTGTATATAGCTGCTTTCAACGAATAGCCCTGTTCAATAAAGCTATTCAGCTATTTGGCAAATAAAAAAATATTTGTCACGGAGATTTTATATCCTATTATTTATGATTTTGCATGATGGCAGACTGATTTCTTGCAGCCTGGCCGATCTTGCAGTTTTACAGTTGAACAATGAATTATTCATATAAACAAATCTGGCTCATCAACTTTCCGGTGATGATGAGCATTTTAATGGAGCAGCTGATTAATATAACGGACGCTGTCTTTCTAGGTCATGTAGGAGAAGTCGCACTAGGAGCATCCGCCATTGCCGGAATTTATTATCTGGCAATTTACATGCTTGGATTCGGTTTTAGCATAGGTTTGCAAGTAATGATTGCCCGGAGAAATGGAGAACGGAATTACAAGGCAACAGGAAAGACATTCTTTCAAGGATTATTCTTTTTATCAGGATTGGCGATTCCACTTTGCCTGTTGATTCAAATAATTTCTCCTTTGATATTGAAACGTTTAATTACTTCACCGGAGATTTATCAGGCAGTGGTTCGGTATTTGGATTGGCGTAGTTTCGGTTTACTATTCTCGTTTCCGTTTCTGGCCATTCGTTCTTTCTTTGTAGGGATCACATTTACGAAAGCTTTGTCATGGGCAGCTATTATCGCGGTAATAATCAATATCTCTTTAAATTATTTCTTGATATTTGCATTGGAATTAGACATTTCGGGAGCTGCTATTGCTTCATCTTTAGCCGAAATGGGCTCTTTAGTTATGCTTTGTATCTATATGTACTGGAAAATTGACAAAGAGAAATATGGGTTGTATCCGGGCTGGGATGGAAAGTTACTTGTAAACGTTTTGAACTTGTCTGTATGGAGTATGTTTCATGCCTTTATCAGTGTTGCACCTTGGTTCCTGTTTTTTGTAGCCATTGAGCATTTAGGAAGAACAGAATTGGCTATATCTAACATAACCAGAAGTGTATCAGCTCTCTTTTTTGTAATAGCCAATTCTTTTGCTGTTACTACAGGATCATTGGTCAGTAACGCGATTGGTGCTGGGGTGGGGAACGAGCTTTTTGCTATCTGTAGTAAGGTTTTAAAACTGGGCTATGCCATTGGGGTTCCATTGGTGGGGATTGCTATGTGTTGTAATCGCTGGATAGTAGGTTTCTATACGGATAGCGAAACATTGATACAATTGGCTTTTGTGCCTTTCATCGTCATGCTGTTGAATTATACTTTTGCTTTGCCCGGTTATGTGTATTTAAATGCCGTAGGAGGAACGGGGAAAACTAAAATTACATTTCTATTTCAGGTGACGACTACATTCGTATATTTGACGTACCTGTTTCTGTTAAGTTTTTATACACAAGTATCTCTGGCGGTCTACCTGACGGCAGAGTATCTTTTTGTAATTCTATTGGCAGTGCAATCTATCATCTATTTGAAATATAAACATTATTAAAAAATAACGAGTTATGATGACAAAAATATATCCACGTACAGGAGATAAACAAACGGTGTATCTCAATGCGGTAGTGAAAGATCCACAAATAGCGATTGGTGATTATACTATTTATAATGATTTTATTGCTGATCCTTTGTTGTTTGAAAAGAACAATGTGCTTTATCATTATCCTATTCATAGAGAAAAGCTAGTCATAGGTAAATACTGTTCTATTGCCTGTGGTGCGAAATTTCTGTTCAATTGTGCTAACCATACATTAAAATCCATATCAACTTATACTTTTCCAGTATTCTATGAAGAATGGGAATTGAAAAAAACAGATGTTACTACTGCTTGGGATTATAAAGGAGATATTATAATCGGTAATGATGTGTGGATTGGTTATGAAGCCATTATTATGGCAGGAGTCCGTATAGGAGATGGAGCGATTATTGCCGCACGTGCTGTTGTGACGAAGGATATTCCATCTTATACGATTGTAGGTGGTACGCCTGCCAAAGAAATCCGGAAGCGCTTTGATATGGATGTGATAGCAAAATTGCTAATTTTAAGATGGTGGGATTGGCCTATTGATAAAATACACCGGAATTTACCATCTATTATGGAGGGGAGTCTAAATGAATTGTTTTTTTATGAAGAATAACAAAGTTCATATTTAACGTGAATTCTAAGACTTGTTTAAGTTTTAGAATTCACGTTATTTACACTGTTTTTTGAGAAAAGAAGGTTTATTTTACCGATAGAGTATAACTGAATGGAGTGGTTTTGGATAATACAAGGTACTATAAAATGTTTTGTAAATGGGAATAGGATTCAAATATAAAACCTGAATAACTTGATTACAAACTAACTGTTACTCACACTTTTCAAGAGATCGACCGCAACCTTTTGAGAACGCGATCCGTTGTCATAATCGAAGAAGAACAGGCGCGGCACTGCCGCTCGTACTATCCAGATATGCTCCTTTGCCGCCTTGTGCCTGTCATGTTCTATGACCGGGAGAGTGGTTTCATCCACCTGTATGTAGTCAGAGGAGAGGACTTTCTTTTTGAGTTCAAGGTAAAGAGGTCTTAAAAGTTCACAGACCGGCTTGAACCAGCCATCCAACGTGTTTCTCGACAGTTTCACTCCCAGAGGTTCCAGTTGCTTGACCTGCCGGTAAAACGGAACGTGATACTCGTATTTCTGTAAAAGTATCTCCGCGAGTATGGAAGCCCCGGGCATACCTTTATATATGGGCATCAACGGCAAAGGGGCGGTGACTACGATCCGGTTCCCGTTTTCAATGGCCTCCGTCCCGTCTTTGATTGCATACGTGGGGCGTACCGTGTCTTTTACATAGAGGTACCCGGGTTTCATCTCAAGGGTTCTGGTGTATTCCTCGCCTATCTTGACGTATTTGCCCAGATCGAGGTCTTCCAGCTCGATGACAACCGTCACGACCGGAAGGTCATCCATGATGATCCAGTTGCGGTGTGGAGTTTTACTGGTGACTTGGGGTTTCGAGGTGATGATCTGTGCCGCCTTGTTTCTGGCCGCTTCGATTTCCACCTCTATCTGTCCCAAGTCACCGTAATCAAAAGGGAGCATGGGGTCCCCGTTGTTTATAGGATCGCATTTCTCACTCATCTTTCCGAACGCTTTCCTTTTCAACCATGCCAGGGAGGCGTTCAGTTCAACTATCGTGGCGCGGAGTTCCTCTATGGTCTTGGTCTGGGACTCGATGACCTCACTTTGCTTCCGGTTCGTCTCCATCAGCAAGGCAAGCTGTTCCTTCATAGAGTCCGTCACCCGCTTCGGTGTATCTTCTTTCGTTGTCATTCAATATCTTGTTTGATTGTATAAAGGTAGTGAAAAAACAACCAGAAAAGCAATCCGGCAAGCTCTTTATTTACAGATATTTGCCAGTGTCTTTTCAAATCGGAGAGCCGTCTTTGCTTTCCCTTTCGTTTGTCCTCGTTGATGTCTTCCACCATGATGACAAGATCACTCCATGTCATGGGGTACGAGTGGGTTTCAGGATCATAAGCGGGGATTTTAAAAGTTCCTTCCTCAAGCAGCTTCTTGTACATCACCAGACCTCCCGTTTCTGCGTGCAGAAGCTTTATACAGTTTTTCAGCCTGTTGATAAATATGTACACATCTTCATTCCGGACATCTTGGAATGTTTTTTTCAAAGTTCCAGTGTTCCGCTTTTACAGACACACCTAAACTTTTATACTTTCGTTTGCCATCCATGCAGACACAAACCATAAGCGGATGTTCACCATTACCAAGAGTTTTTGACTTGTAACACAATATATTAACGGTGGTAGCCATATCGTTTTTCGGTTTACATCTTGGTTTACATGAGAGTTGAAAAACCACCGAAAAAGACACCGAAAAGACATAAAAAAAACAGCTACTTTTATTAGTAACTGCTTGATAATTAATCTTTTAAAAGTGGTGCCACCAGCAAGAGAACTTTTATCTTCTCTCTGTTGATTATCACCGTTTTATAATTTCTTCCATTTGGAAATCCACATGATTTAGCACACGATTATGTTTTATCGTTTTGCTCGCTATAAGAACGATTCTTTTTTCAAATATCTCATTGTTTATATATCGCCTGAGATTCTTATTGTATAGTTAACATTCTGATAATTAAAATTTTACATTTTTAATTTCAAGCATATCCCATGAATTTGCTACGTGCTTTTGCGGCAGTTTGCTCATGGAGAATACTGGATACAAAGATAAGTCTTTTATCGGATATACAATGCCTTTATACATGTGTAATATTGCCTTCACTACTTTTTATGCGCTTATTGAGAAAACGTCTAATTCTTGTCTCCCAATTTGCATCATGATAAAATCTTTCGATCATTAACTTTTCCCTTTGTACCGATTGTTTGTCTCTTATAATATTCGTTTCATAATCAGATAATTTAAATACATATGTTGCATTTTCCGAATACATTGTTTCTAATAATATAATATCTAAATTACTAAAGCCAAAAACAATATATCCAAAGAAATTATTTGGACCTTTTCCTCTTATATCAGGTTCATACTCTTTTAATATATGTAACCTTTTTTGAAAAGCCTTTTGTTCTTGATTATCTTTCACATAATGACTTGATATACGTACTACTTCATCAAAGTTTTCAGCCTCATTCAATGTACCTTTTGGGAGCAATTCCATATCAAACCTTTTATTAAAATGAATTGCGGGTTCTAGTTTAGATGTAAATATTTCAAAGTCGTTAAATATTTCACAAAATAGATTTATGACATGGGTATTCTTCATGTTATTTTCTATATCATTTATATATACCAGAGGGGTTGATGATACTACAATTTTTTGCCCATGAATATTAGTCTTAAAGGTAAATTGCATATTATATTTATGCAGTAATACTTTGGCATAGATATGAAAGTCTCTGTAATAGCTAACATGAGTACCATCTTTAGTGGTATATTCAATGTGTTTTGTGTTAGTGACTTTTTCTTCAGGTTGTTTGCGTACGAACTTTCCATTTACATTATTCTTTGAAGCTGATTTTCTTGCTTTCGGAATAAATGTTGCATCATCAACAAAATCCTTAGGCAATCCATATTTATCCAAATAAGGACTATTAATATAGTCTTCATATAGTAAACCTACATAAAAAGCCTCTCCTTCATCTAGGAATGCAGATAGATACTTGCTCGAATTTAGAATTCTTACATGTTTTCTTTTCACTGAATCATTTGCCTGATTCTCAAAGTAATCATTTTTCATTTTCTTTAAATTTTAATTTTTTGATGTAAATAACCTCTTCTTCTTTTTAAATATCCACAAGAGGCTTTGGGATATCAGGCAAATTCAGCAGCAATTAGTATTTTCTATCACAAAAATACTATCTTTGCAAACCAATGATCACTTAAAGAAGTATCTTCTTTTATTCCGCCAAGAATATTAGATCTGGATCCGAACAAGTATTTGCCTACTTGTTCGGTTTTCTTTTGTTGACAATCAACTGTTAAATTTGCATTTTGTCAACCTGATGGTGCAAAAAACTTCATTCTTTTCATCATTGTTTTTTTCTTATCGTTTTTAATACATTTGTTAATTGTTCGAATTTTTCTCGTTTGATTATGTTTTGATTTAATAACTCGGTTAATATCCATTCTGTTTTTTGACAAACAAGTTCTTCCTCTTGCCCTTTTGCTATAGTTTTACTATCAGATAAAACTATAGCATTAAGTTTCATTGCTAACCATATTGCAGAAGTTTCTACTATACAGCAAGACTTTCTACATCTTCCTAAGGAAATAACTTCTTGTAATTCATCGATAGACAATTTCTTTATATGTATTTTTTTGTCTCTCTCAAAAGAGTCTATACTATATTTACAATTAGATTTTCTTATGTCATTTATAAGTAAATCAGTTATGTAAAACTCAAAATTAAGAGCGAAGAATTCTGCAGATATATTAAGGTCTTGCAGCATGAATAATATATTAATATCACCTATTGTAATGTTCATGCTACACTGTCTATTTGATTACGAAACTCATCAATGGATATATCTAGAAGGTGAGCAGCTTCTGTTAAGGACAATACTCCCATACCAATAGCATTGAAAATCATTTTGGCAAACAACGTTGGTTCTTCTTTACTGGGAAAGACTTTTTTCTCTCCAAGTTTGAATTTTGTTTGATAGGAAATCATCATTTTTTTAAAGACAAAATCTTTTAATATACCTACGCTGTATGCACGATATATGATTGCTTTAATTGATATTCCCCATTTTTCTTTTAATAAATATAGTTCTTGAGTATAGAAATGAAATTTTCCTGCACTCATTTCTTTTAAAACCAAGTTGTACGGATATAGAACTGCTGATGCAAAAGCTGTGCAAAGTTTCTCTTCTTCTTTTTCAGAGATTTCTTTTCCAAATCTTAAAACAGAATGCGCAAATTCGTGGAGAGCAGACATTCGCCTACGTACTTGATCCTCGTTAGGGGCTATTTTTCGTAAAACAATAATTTCATAGTTTAATATTCGTGTGTGAAAGCCATCAAAACCGTCAGGAGCCTCTATTTCAATTATCCAATATCCATGATCTTCTAACATTGTTATTACATCATTTATAGGATCATTTCCTAATTCCCATTGAAGTCGGAAACTCATAGCAGCTTCTTCAACATTTGAGCTTGTCACTTCTCCAAAATTAAACTGAGCAACTTCATTTTTATTTCCCAATAGATTGAATATGCGAAGCCTTCTTGCAATAGCCTCTTTGGCTTTCTCTTCAATAGAACAGCTCTGAGTTTTATTTATCTTAGTAGAGAACTTTCTAAATCTAACATTATCTAATGTAAGATTTTCAAGTGGTTCATAGAAGAAAAAATCGACTGATACATTTAAAATATTAGCTAAGGCTATTAATATGCTACTATCAGGTTTCATTATCCCTTGCTCATATTTGTTTAGAGATTGCTTGGTGATTACATTACCAAGTTTATCTGCCAGAGCTTGTAATGATAAGCCAGCCATTTTCCGGGCGGAAGTAAGTCTTTTACCAAAAATATTATCTGTATTCATACACTTTATAAGAACTTTATGGTGACAAATTTACTAAATAAAATTGATTTGTCAACAAAAATATGACTTTTTTCAACTGACTTGCTTTTTTTCCATTGTACAATGTGTTTTTAAGGTTGGGATAGTATATAAAGTCGATATTTTGCCAGCTATCGTACTTTGTAATTTTTGTATCATCTTGGATTTGTGATAACTCCCTTTTGATTGTATTAAAATTAAAAAGAAATTTGCTTTCTATTTTTCTGATATGCAAATACAAATTTACTCGGCTATTTTTCGCATGGGGATATTGTTTCCTTTATCAGACAGACAAGCGGTTTATAATACTTAACTTCATTAGGTAACGGTTTATATAGTTTCGTAGTTTTTCATATTCAATCATCGTTTTATTCCTTTCTTCTTTTTTTTCTTGCGTTTCTGTATCTGTGATTCTTCTGACACTCTTGCTTCGTAATTATTACTATCTCTCAATGAGAAAACAGACAAAAGAGAATCATATAAATTGTTATATTGTTGATTGTAAGCATATTTGTTATCCTGTTTGCTATCAAGATTGCAAGAAATATTGTTTTCTTTCTCACCGGATTGAAATACTTCTTTCTTCTTTTCACCAGTAAAGTCTTGATTTTGTAATTCAAGTTGTTCGGAAATAGAACCGTTCTTCATCGTATTGTGGTAACCGAATGATTCCGATTGTTGACGGTCGTAGCCAAAGAGTTTATCAAAACCTTGTTCCGCTTGTTGGAATAGGTTTACACGGTTAAAACCACCCTTGACTACCCCAGTTTTAGTATCCTTATGATTCGTAAGCGGTGATAGCTTCTTTTTATTGGTTTCATCTTTCCGGCTCACTATCAAATGACAGTGCATATTCAGTTCGTTATCAGAACGGTTGCGGTCAAAATGAATCTTCCCGTAAAACTTAATATCGGTTTCAGATAGTCCTTTATTGAAGTTCTTAGCATATTCAGGTATAAACACTTCACGAATATAACGTTTCATGGCTTCGGCTTTCTCTTGCTCGGTATTACCCATTGCCCGAAGTTCGTTTTCCGATGGGCTGATATGGATAGCGAAAAACTTAGCATCAGTTTTCAGGAGTTGTCCGATATTGGTATCTATATCTTTTATGACCTTTGATTTATAGATGTTATCCTCCGTTAGATTGAAAAATCCATCAATATAGATTCCTTTCTCCATCCGTTCTAAATCTTCATGCTCTAAATAATTAGTTAGCTGTTGGCAACTCCCAGCATTATTATATGTTCCGTTTGAAGGCGGGGCAAAGTCTATGTGCATAATCTTATGTGTTTATCAAATTGTTGATTTCGGCTTTCAGATTCTCTTTCCTTTTACTATCCATCACACCGCAAGCAGAAAGTTCCGAATTGAGTTGTATCAGTTGAAGTAACTTCTTATAATCCCGTTGATGTATCTGATAGAGGGCATTAATCTGCTTGGATTGGTTGTTTATCACATCGGCATGATTACAGAACTGCTCACTTAACTTTTTAAGCACGGATATTTGTCTTTCCTGACTGGCTTCCAGTTGAGAGAGGATCAGAGTTTCCAAAGTTTTGCCGATAGCATCAAAGCGCAAAGCTATAGAATTTGTTGCTCGTATCATAGGATTCAGTTGTTCTTCCTCGTAGTGGCGAATGAAGCGGATAATATCATCCTGTCTCTTATTTATTTTCGCCAGTTCTGATTTTACGGATTCAGGTGCTTCGGATGGGTTGATATGCGCCTTGTCTATATACCCGAACGCCAACTTTACAACTTCACTCTTTTTCAGTGAATAGCGTTTGCATATCTTCTCTACCAAAGCTGCCGTTTCCTTGTCTATGGAAATGGTAGTGAATATCGTTTTTCGACTGCTATTTGGCATGGTAATTACTTTTTTATAGAAATATGAATAGATAAATTCTTGATAATAAGCATTACAAAGAAAATGCTTATTACAGGTGTCATTACAGCGTGTTCTTGTAACACGCTAAAGCCGAAGGCTTTGCCCCGCAGGGCAAGAGGGAAGAACAGGACTTGTCCAGTTCCCTCTTGCTCAATTTAGCGAAACGAGCGAAGCCGGAAGGCGTAGCTGTTTCTGCTAAATTGGGGTGATAGTACAAGGAAGGAGCAGTAATACTTCATTCCTAAATTTGCTACCTTTTGCTTTCACGGCTGATTCTCTAATTGATTAGCTTTTTCAAACTGTTTGTAGGTTTGAGAATCGGCACGTTCACGAACGAAAGACCGGATATCACTAGCACGATAATAAGTTTTCTTTCCAATGGTAAAGAAAGGTAGTAGCCCGCTTACCCTATAGCGTTGAAGAGTTCGGAAAGATACTTTCAGAAGAAAGGCTAAATCCTGATTATCGAGTATCTTTTCATTATCATCTAATACTTTATCGGTATTGATTAGGGATTTTAAGTCTTTCCCTATTTCAGTGAGTTTCTTGGATAGCTTCTCCATCCATTTCTCAAAGTTTTCGTTGTCTATATACATTTTGCTTCATTTTTTGGTGATACATTATGAATGTCAATCGATTGATGATGCAAAAATCGGCAGAATGGAGAATCAGAAAAAGAGGAGTAGTTACCTACTCCCCTGAAAATAAAATTCAAATAGTTGTAAATGAGAGAATTATAAAACCATTTTACTTAATGTTTATTAGATCGTTTACGGGCTTCTTTGTTAATTGCATTCTTTAAAGCATCTAATGTTTTGGTCAGATTGAATGGTTTACGCATAAAAATAGCATCCAGTTTATCGTATATACTTCCAAATTTTAAATTGAAAAGGACTTCAAAACCGTGAGCTAAACGAATTAATGGGACGGGCTTTCCGTCTTTTCCGACTACTTCGCCTAAAAAAGATAACCCTATTACTATTTCAGCAATACCAATAATCCCCAAGTCCTTTGACTTAGGGATTACGTATAGATCTGATTCGGATGTTGGTGAGATAGGTGAAACAAATGATTCAGGATGCTTAATTTTTAGACTTAATAGTTCCAATTCTACATTGATAATAGCTAGCACTTTATGCAGATAAGAATTTTTAAGCGCATTTTTCCCCCTGCTCGCACTGATATAGCTCTTTTAAGGGTGCTATCTCAATACGAGTGAGATTCAGCATCCGAAAGATGTTGGAGTTATCTTTTGAATTGCCAATTGTTGCTATGCACCTGATAAATTCGTCATAAGCGTCTTGCATTTCTGTGTCAGTTACTTTTTGTGAGGAATCAGTCAATAAGATGATAATCCTCGTTTTTGATAAATCATTCATAAGCATGAAGTGTTTAATAATTAATGAGTATTAATAATCAGACTAAAGTCTGTTACATGTTGCTGAATGATTTCTGTATATCTTTAAAACATGAATCCAATCTTTATTGAAATAGCATTATGGCTTAGCTTCTCAGCAAACTCGGCTGTAAACAATGATTGCTTTTGCGTTTTCAGTCGTTCAAATTTCTGGGGTTCATATCCTAAAGTCAAGAATAACTTCTTACTTTTACAAATAGAATATTCTACCCCAGCAGACGGATTCAGATAAAAACCTCCATTAGTATTTTTATTCGGTGCAAAACTATATCCAACGCCACATTCTATATAAGGAGTGAACTTTCTAGGTTTTATGATTAAAAATTTTGCATCGGCAAATAACGGGATCAGAACTTTCTCATAAATAGATAATCCAGTCCCGACACCGACAGAGAACCGTTTGTTGATGGCATAATAACCCAGAACCTGTAATGAAAAAGGAGTAGCTGCTGGCTCGCTCATGTCAATACCTGTTCCTACACTTGTTGCAAAAGTGAAGTGTTCTTTCTTTTGGGCTGTCGCCATCGCAACAGTACAGCTTGCTATAATTAGTAGAATAATCTTTTTCATTGGATCGTTACAGTTATGCGTTTTACAATGTGTAAAGCTGTTGTAAGCCCGGATGTATCTTCATTAATCTCTCCCGAACTTCCATCTGGACTACTATGCCCGATCAAATTTGCTTCAAATGATTTTTCTCCTGATAATAAATCGACATTGGCAGTATATACAATCGCTGGTTGTCCACTTCCTTCTTTACCACCAGAATAGTTGGTTTCTCCTTCTTTTGCTAATTTGGGAAAGGCTTCATTGAAATCGGTAGAGTGATTGATTTCTATTTTTACCACAAATTTCTTTAGTGCTGTTGTCGGACTTAATTTGATATCAAAACTTCCATGTGGGGTTGCCCCTGATATGCCATCTGTTAATGGTTCTTTCTTTGTGGGCAAATAAAGTCCATCATCGTATTTTATTCCACGTGAATAACACCAATGAGGTAGAGCTTCTTTTCGTCGGTTTCCTCCCGATGCTTGCCAAGATTAAGTGGCGATCTTATGAGTTACATAGACCGTTGAAAGATAATTCCCTTGTGTATCTTCCAACCAGACAGCAATTTGAGGTGGGTTCTTTTTGTTGATACCTAAGAACAAAGGAAAGTCATGCAGCCATTGTTCACCCTGTTCGATACATACCTTTACATCTCCTTTCTCATACTCAATCAATTCCTGTTGGCAGGAACAAAGGCTGACAAGCCATAAATAAATCAATGTCAATCCCATTTTATTCATATTAGTTTTATTAAATTGTTATTTTATCATTGTTACTAACCGGGAACATAGTAAGCAAAAAAATATTAGACTAGTGATGTTTCAATCTTTTTACGGGGAGAATAAGGGATTTGCTTTGCATAACCAATTCTCATTATTAATGTTGGGTGTTCCTTATTGACAGGTAATTTCTCTCGTAAGTCAAAAGCTAATGCCGCAACTTCGCACGGCTGATTCAAAAAAGCATAAGAAATCCCGATCTCAGTTACTTTTAACAGAAAGCGTTGGAGTGTTCGCCCCAAGTTAATCCACTCTTCGATTATATCTCGTTGCGTGGTGCATACAACAAAATGCGAGGAAGAATCTATTTTCTTTCTATCCGATTTGTTCTGCGCATTAGGTTTTAAGAATAAGCTAACTATGGGACGTGCTAATATTCTAGGAAGTGGTGGATTTCCGAAAACCAAATAACTTAGCCCGTTATGTGTAGCCTCAACTTGTTTTTTATTAAACCTCATCCACGAAAGCAATTCATTCTTGAAAGCAATATCAGCCATTTGAATTTCATTCCCTTTTATTATGTATTGGGTTATTGTATTTGCAAATGGCGTATTTATTTCAGTAAAGTAGAATTGAATACCATTTTCTTTTGGAATGGATTGAAGTTGTTGCAGAATTCCATCTGATATTTTATTGCCATTATAGATATTGCGGTTTGTCTGTCGTTTCTCAATTTGATGGAATAGGGAATCTTCAATTGTGAGATCATTTTTCGTTAATTCAAGAATAATCGCTTCTATACTGCATTCTATTATATGGGTAGTGTAACCGAAATAGCTGGCAGCGATGCATAAGTTTTCAACAGCACAGCCTAAGCTAATAAATAACTCACGATTGTTTCTATCAACGACAGGTAACGCTACATCTAAGTTGGGGAGAACCGTAATAGTACTGTCCGTAATATGAAACTTCCAAGGCTGTGTGTTATGTCCCGAAGGAGCTTTGGAAGCATAACTAGCTATTTGTATGAAATCAGTTTTCATCTTGAAATACCTTATTTATTAAAACTTCAATTCCTTCGTTTATCTGTTCCCATCCTGAATTCTCATTCAGAGGAATGCCATTGTAAACCGGACAAAAATCTTCCAGCATTACCAAATAAGTAATTGATGCTGTCAGCATAGAAGCTATTGCTGCAATTTCCTTTTGGGGATGTCCTGTTAGTTCGCTTACTTTCTTTACAAGGTCTATTCCTACTTTTTCCCGTTGCTCTCTTAGCTTTACAATCATATCATTATTACAAGATAATTCCCAGCGATAAAGCCTTTTCAAAGTAGGATTATTCCTTAATTGCTCAATCTGTCCTTGAAACATACTTTTCACGAATGCAGGTAGTTTTTTACGGCTGGGATATTCAAGAGGGAAATTGATCCAAAAATCATGTTGCCGTATGTAAGCAGCCATAAGTCCCTCTACCGAACCAAAATAACGGTATATCAATATCTTTGAAACACCTGATTGGGTAGCTATAGCGTTAATGCCGATTTTCTCGAAGCCATCTTCGGCAATCATTTTACCGATAGTATCTAGCAACCGCTTTTCGGTAGCTTCCCGATCTCTTTCTCCTGTTATGCTTTTTCCTTTCATTTTACGCATGGTTACTATTCGGGAACAAATGTATGTTACTTATCGGAAACATGCAAATAATATGCTTGGTAAATTTGCAGTGGTAGAAAGTTTTTTGCTATCAAGCCAATGCTGAACTTACTATGCCATCCTTAGACAGTTTAGAAAACGGCTCTTGATTCTTCTTTCATTTGCTGGTGAAATAGAATCAACACGTTTTATAAACCATTTAAAATTAAAAGTATGGAAGTAGTAACCATCGAAAAAAGAACATTCTTGTATGTCTGCGAGAGGTTCACGGAGTTTGCTAAACGGATAGAGAGTTTGTACAGCACTCATACGCAGAAAGTCGAAAACTGGCTGGATAGTCAGGAAGTATGCCCGTTGTTAGGCTTTAGTAAGCGAACTTTGCAGTATTATAGAAGTAGCGGAAGATTGGCTTATTCTCAAATCGGTAGCAAGATTTATTATAAATCTGCTGATATTGAAAAGATTATTTCAAACTGTGAAATAAAGAATCAATCACCCAAACAAATCACGTCTTATGAAAAGAATTAAAAAAGATTATCCGACCTTCAACCTGTTTTCGATTGTCGGCACATGGGAAAGCGTTAATCTGAATCCTACGGTTATCATTTATCGGAACGACAAAGATTATCTTCTCTCCATTATATATGTGTTGGAAACCACCAAACAGGCTTCACCCGCCACATATGAAATACAGAAAGAAGGTAGCCTGTATTTTATTGCTCCTGCTCCTAAACGGATTTACATAGATTATGATTCAGTGAAAGATGTGCTTAATCTTTCATCACTGGGTGACTATCTGCGAAACTAATTAATCAATCAGCTAATTATTCAACTGATTAGCCATCCAGCAATCTTGAAATCAATATTTCAATAAAACAATCTTTCAATCATGGAATTAATAAATAAAGATATACCGCAAGTCAAAGAATTTATTTCTTCGCTCGATTCAATGCTGAACGGTATTGAATCAATTGTCAAGCACTATAAACCTCACCTGAACGGAGAACGTTTTCTTTCCAATCATGAGGTTTCTAAAAAACTGAATGTCAGTTTGCGAACCCTGCAAGAGTGGAGAGATACAGGGTTAATCCCCTTTATTCAGATAAAAGGTAAAATCATCTATCGCCAAAGCGATATAGACAAACTATTGCAAAAGCATTACTTTGAAAGCTGGAAGGAATAACCTGCCACCCTCGAAAACATTGTTTTTCGGAATTTAATTTGAATCATTGACTTTCCCTGTGAAGTATTTAGTCTGTGCAAGTCTTTAGATAAAAATACGCTCGAATGCAATGAGAGGAAGATTTTTATCTAAACCGAAGGCTTGGACTTGAACAGGCTAAATACGGAACTTACCTTTGTCAATGCTTCATATTGAGTTCTGGAAAACTTACTTTAAAAGAAAAGGATTGAGAAAATGAATTTTGAAAAGTAATTTATATATGGATATAGTAGCAATAGAAAGAGTTTCCTTCGATTCTTTTAGAAAGAAGTTGGAACAGATTATATCATTGGTAGATAATACTTCTTTGCATTCCTTTGATATGTGTATTGAGAAAGAATGGATAGAGGGTAGGACATTGGCAGCTTCCTTAAATATTCCTTTACGAACATTACAGTCTTTACGTGAGAGTGGCAAACTTTCTTTTTCGACTGTTGGCAAGAAGGTATATTATAAGGTTGCCGAAGTACAAAAACTATTGGATTCAGGTAGAATAAAAGTAACCATTAAAGAATAATTACTTATGAATTTATACACGAATGAGGATAGCCAAGAATTATTGCAATCGTTAGATAGGGTTTTACCTTATATAGAATATGCATTGAAGAATAATAAGCCCATGTTTGAGGGTGAACGGTATCTGACAAGCGAAGAACTTTGTTCTATTCTCAAAATTAGCCGTAGAACTTTGCAGTATTATCGGGATGATGGCATTTTCCCTTTTATTCAACTTCCGGGCAAAGTGCTATTCCGTGAATCGGATATCAGGAAGGTTTTAGAAGATAGGTTTCGTTCAGCCTATCAACTAAATTACTAGCTTTTCATGAGTTCACTTAATATTTTTACTGCACTTGCAGAAAGTTCTGTAGGAGTGAATACAATATTATTATTACTTATAGCTAATAATAGATTACTGATAAGGAGCATGCCATTGGCAATATCTTTTAGATTCGAAATACTTAAATCATCATTGTATTTGGCTATTTCTTCAAGGATATTTTTAATAGTATTCTTTTTTGCATTATAATCAATAAAATAAATACTAATAAGACTTGCTTGCCACTTGGCTATTAATTCATTTCCGATTTGTTCCATAATTATATTGGGATTTTTAATATTGGGTAAATATATAAAAAAATGGGATTAGTAGTAATATGAGAAAATAAATTTGTGAGAAACGGCTACCGTCCTAATGGATTAGGTAGCCGTTTTTATCTTTAGATGGTTTTAGTAGAGAAACTCTCCCGTACATTCTGCATATCTCGGAGAATACTTTGATCTAATACTTTTGCGTATCGCTGCGTCATTTTTGTATTGGTATGACCGAGCATTTTGGCTACATTTTCCAATGATACATTGTTAGCTAAAGCGACAACGGTCGAAAATGTATGTCGTCCGGTATGCGTGGTTAGATTCTTCTTGATACCGCATAAATCAGCAATTTCTTTCAAGTAACTGTTTAGCTTTTGGTTGCATGGAACAGGTAACAATGTTCCTTTCTTTTTCGCCAGTAGATGTCCTTTGTATTTCTCCAATATGGCTAAAGGTATATCCAAAAGAGGGATGTTGCACATGACTTTCGTTTTCTGTCTTGCTTTTCTAATCCATAAATTCCCCTGATTATCAGACACAAGATGTTCTGCCTTTAATTCAGATACATCTATGAAAGCTAACCCCGTGAAGCATTGGAATAGAAAAATATCACGCACTAAATCCAGTCGAGGAACATCAAATACTTTGTTTTGCATAGTTTCTAATTCTTCTTTGGTTAGAAACTCTTTGTGTACTTCTTGCTCATGGAAACGGATATTGATAAACGGATCTTTCTCCATCCAATCATTAGCCAATGCCATATTGGTGATTTTCTTAACTACTTTCATATAACGGATTACCGTATTTTCTTGCAAGTCCTTTTGAACTTTCAGGAAATGAATATAATCCTGAATAATGGCATGACTTATTTCTTTCATGGGTATATCCTTTAGATGGTGCTTTTTCAAAGCCATCTCTTTGAAATACCGTAAACAAGTATCAAATCGGGAGATAGTTACTTTGGCATAATCCTTACCAATCAGTTCACGGCATTTGTCGTTATGTTCCTGAAAAACTTCAAAGAACATCAGGTGCTTTACATCCAGCCCAAGAAAACGTCTTTTAATCTCCATCGGATTGATAAGCTTATTATCATCTTCTAAAATTCGATGAATATCATATAAACGTAGTCTTACCGATTCAATATAGCGGTTTACTTCTACAGATTTGGCATCTTTACCTGTACACCGTTCTTTGGTTTGCGACCAAAGTTCGGGCTTAATGGTTCGTTTTAACTGTATTTCAGCTAATTGACCTTGAATTGTTATCCGCAACATGATAGGTGTCTCACCTGACTTTACTGTTCTTGTTTTGCGGATGAAGAACAGTACGTTGAAAGTCTGTCGTTTCATACTCTAAAAAATTAATGTTTAAAGTTACTGAATCGTGCAGAATAGCAAGAAACAAACGATAAGACAATCAACGACTTACGGTACAATTCGTGGACAGTTTTTTCGAGACTAAAATTGTCCACGATTTAGCACAGCGGAAGTGCGTAATTCTGCTCAAAATATGCGGATTAGGGGAAAAAGAAAATCCCTGAAATGTTTAATTTTCAGGGATTTACCAAATTTGAAGTTTTTTAAAAGTGGTGCCACCAGGAATCGAACCGGGGACACAAGGATTTTCAGTCCTTTGCTCTCAAGACCTTTAAAAGCCTCGCCTACGGCTCGACTTTCAAAGGCAACCAACTGAGCTATTGCACCTTAGCAGTTATCTTATGATTTCTTTATATTCTTCTATTTCTTCTTTGGTTTAACTCACGGTTTAACTTTCAAAGAAAACTAAGATAGATTCAACATTAAATTAATAATCTCTTTGCAGCATTTAATTGCACCACGAAGTTAGTAAATATCGTGCTGTTATGCAATGATTCTTTCTTATAGTTTTGCTTTTGACTATCAGTTTTTTACCTATCTAATGATATGGTATATAATGGTATAGTGTAGCTTTCTCCCTACTAAAGAAGTATTCATATATTGCACTTCCATTGCATAATATCGTATAGGTATAGAAATCAGTAGTAGGTATATAAAGCAATTTCTTCTTAAAAATCTACCTGCTTAAAAATCTACTCTTATTGTTTTGTGTTCTCTGCATCTATAAATATGTTTGTGAAACACATAGTTTTGTAGTTAATAAGATGTTTGTTTAGAACTGAAAAAAGCCAACTTATCCGTAATTGGATGGGCTGGCTTTTTGCGTATGTACTATTTTATCAATTCAAATTTTTCGTCTTTTAATTGGTAGGTCTTATTGATAATATTGTTCCAACCATTAGAACCGTAAATAGTAATGGTCTTGTTCTCTGAATCAAACTTACATTGTCCGTTTTCCAACTCTGTAAATGGTGCTTCTGTTTTCAGCATAAAGTAACCGTATGGGCTGACATCGTACACATCATAAGCATTGGAATCTCTTGAACCACTTTTATAGCGGTTGATAATGAACTCATCTTCTCCGTCAAAATCAACATCAGAAAAGAAGAAAGGAGAATTATCCGAAAGGTATTCTTCGTTCTCTAATTTAGCCGTATAGTCTAACTCTATAACTGTGTTGTTCGGATATGTGTTGCCTTTATCATACAGAACCCTATCAGTCCATTTCTCCGCAAAGTAGTAATATTCCACTCCTTGTTTCTCTAAACAGAATAGAGCGTTACCTACTTCACCATTTTGCAGCCACATTACTTTTACTGTATATCCGTTTATAGGCTGTTTGTACTTAATGTAGATATGCGGCTGATTGAAACATTCAAAATCCTGCGGAACAGATGTTTTGTCTGTTTTGCAAGCTATTAAGCAAAGTAACCCAATAATGATAAATAGTAATCTTCTCATTACCTTTCATTCATTATATCAATAATCTGCCTAAACACATCACCTGCCATCAGTCCACCACTTGCAGGTAATCCCTTCTTATTAATGGTAACGATAACACTGTATTTCGGATTATCGGCAGGGAAGTAACCGCAAAATTCTACGGCATATTCACCGTTTGGAAGTTGAATAGTTCCCGTTGCTCCTGCTACTTTAACCTTATCGGATTGGGCAGGTTTAGCTAATCCATTAGAAACAGCGTATTCCAATGCTTGCTTAATGGCTGTCTTGCTTGCTGCATTAAAGAAAGTCAAGTTCTGTAATGGAGTAGTGAGTATGCCGTATCCCAAAGGGTTATAGACAAGGCTTGTATCTTTCACTTGATAACCGTATTTTGCAAGTGTTTCCGCAAAGGTTTGTTCATTATCAAATGCCTTTCTTACCGCCTTGTAATTGGCGATATTGGATGCAAGTCCGAAACCTTGCTCCACTGTGATTTTTCCATATCCACTCCTATGCCAATTATGGTCGCACAATGTATCTTTTCCAATAGCTAATATACCATTATCAACATCTATCGTATCGGATAATTTGACAGCCTTTGTTTCCAATGCTGCCAAAAGTGAAGCGGTACGCACTAATCCCGATTCTTGCAGAATAGAATCAGAACCAACAAAAGCCTTGATTTCTCCCGTCCGTACTTCCATTACAATAGCTTGCCCTATTGTAGCATCAAGTTCGGATAGCTTGTTTTGCAGGATAGAATCAACACTTACTTGTAAAGTGCTGTCTATGGTAGAAACTTGTTCCGCTTTTTGTTTGGCGCAAGCTATGAATGTAGCTATGCTAATTAAAAGGATAATAGTATTTTTCATGGTAGTTTATGTAAATAGAAATGTTATTCATTGCTCTTATAAAAACAGTATGCCATTACCGTAACGTTTATAATATTGTATAAAATGGTTAGGATAACAGCGACACTATCCCACATACTTTCCCAATGATTAGCCATAAATGCAAGAAACCCAGTGATAAATAGAATTGTACATGCTCCATCCATATCACGCCCATTTTTTATTCCAGCTCTTATTTCAGCTATAATTGCGGAAATAAAGGCAATCCCAGAGTATGTGTATATTCTATAATTACTAATTTCCACCAATGTACAAGATGATATATCAACCCATGAACATACAATATTCCAAGCGATAAGCCCAACTATAAAATAAATGATAACCGCAATAATTAGGCATACAATAGATTTGAAAATATCCATAATCATCAAGATGTTATTTGCCATTAATCCGCTTATAAACAAGTATAACGGTTTGTCCTCTAAAAGTACCTCCTATGGTAATTCTGCTTAATACACCATTTACTTTATTAGAAACGATAACCACTCCACTTTCACCAAAACCTTTGTATTCGTAACCATCTTTAGATGTCAGAGTAACAGTTTCATTTTTATAAGTTACAGTGGCTTTAGATTCACTAATAAGATGGGCTGTAATATTTGAAGCACTTATAGTAGTTACTTTCTCGTTGTCAATAACTGCATAATCAAACTTGTATTCATCAGCATATAGATTAATACTGAATACGATTAATGTAAATGCGAATATTAGGACTTTGAATTTCATACCATACTTCTATTTAATGTGAACACATAGATACTAAAACCAATAATCCAACAACAGCAACAAGTATTGACATACACCCAGTTTTGTTCAGTTCCTTATCTTTGAATCCATTCTTCAAGCCATCTTTAATAAAGATATATGCAAAGAATCCTCCTGCGATAATACCCAAAAGTACCCATAAGGACATTCCAAAATTAGAAGTTCCACCGTTATCCCATCTACCACGATTACCAATGTCTGCAAATAGATAAGTAGTATTGAGGAATAGCATGATAAAAAGCAATATGCACTTATTTAACTTGTTCATACTTAATACTATTTACATGTTGTGTGAATATCTTCTGTTTACTATTGCTTTGGCAATTTCATTGAAATATGTAGCAACCTCTTTATTGGCATAAAAAGCCCGATACTTCTTTTGTTTGCGTACACTTAAAGCCCTGTACTCCGCACCACTTATTCTATTTCCTTTATTATCGTACCAATAATCATCCCCATCAACATTGCCCAATTCTCCTTTAGAATCTGTTATGTTTCCAAAATCATCAGCTGAAAGTCTGTCTTTTTTCAATGCGTCCATATACCTTTCATACGCATTTCTAAATTCCTCACGTTTATATTCATTCCAATTCTTACTTGCAACATAGGATTGAACATTAGTTCCTAAATTGTGTATATATAATTCTTTGTCAATTTTGCGCATACCATATTTATATGAAAAATTGCCTTGAAATTCTTGGTTTACAGATAATCTGTTCATAAAAATATCACTGTCATTTCCCATATTTACACTATATATGGGAGCAAAGTATAAGGTAAGCAGTAGTAAAACAAAAGTTCTCATAATTTCAACAATTAGTAGTTAAAGTAAATAGTACCCAACGTTGTATGCTCTACTTTCCATTCAAAGTTATTCACTATAATTTCTTTGTCTAATAAAGCATTGACCCTAACGGCTCTGTTATTACAATCTCTCCAACTTTCTCTATATAAAGAACGGTCTAATACAGCCCGAACATAGATTTCAGTTTCTCCCGAATAAGATTCTCCTAAATTGATTTTGATTTTTGTTCTTTTGAAATTTTGTGAACTTGCATCAAAGAAGTATGCTCCTACAGTCTGATAGCTTTGTGTGGTAGAACGGTTAGGAGTAGAATATGAAGGCACATTCGGAAAATACCCGTTACTATTGCCACGGTTATGTTCGTTGCTACTGTTGTTATTGCTTTTGCCAACTATTACGGGTTTGTATTCAACTAATGGAAGTTGTGAATAAGCAATTGTTGGCAGTACTGTAAAAGCTAAAATTGAAATAATCTTTTTCATTGCTCACTAATATTGTACTTCCTAATTCCCTGAAGAAGCGGATAAAAAATAAGGTGTGGGAACTTATCATCCTTATCCATTGGTGGGCTTCTCGCATTGCCTCGTAGCGGATAAAGACAATAGCCCACACCAAAGGATATGTAGAAAGCCAATAATGGCTATACATACCAAAGATGTGGTGCTACCGTCCATTATCTTTGCTACAGGAAAATTTTGCGAGAATTTACCAATAAAGATAATTTCAATAACACCTTTCGTTAAATATGTCCTTTCAGTGCCTTAACACATTAAGACCTCTGAAATTGTTGCAAAGTTAGCGAAAGGTTTTGAATAGCTAAAGATAAAACGCTGATAAATGCAGTTCTAAGTGTTCCAAAACATATCTGTAGTAGGTAATTAGGTAATCATACCAACTATTAGTTTCCAAAAATCGCACATGCCATAAACTACAAGCCATATTATGCCTTTTTAAAAAGATAATTTTCTTACGCTTGCATCAATGCGGAACTAACCACGTTATCGCTATCTGTTTCGCTTGAAACTATGCCCTATCATATTTATATATAGCTATTATTTACAGTTCTTCTTACATTGCAGTTTTTGAAAGTTGCTGTATGTTAGGGCACGGGACAAAGTTCTCTTTCTCTGAAAATTGCATGATAACAACAGAAATTTCAGACTTTGTCCCACCAATCAGAAACTCAAACAATCATAAGTGTTTAACAGTTCTTCTTGTCTAAGTCCTAAGTATCTTTTAGTAATGGTTACACTTGAATGGTTAAACAGTTCCATCAGTTTAACCAAAGCCAATTCAGCATTTTCAGAGGATTCAAACACTTTCCTGCCAAAAGTCTTTCTAAGTGAATGAGTGGAAAAATGGTCTATCTTTAAATTGTACTTGTTTTTCAACTCTTTAAGTACAATGTTTATCCATTGGATAGAATAGACTTTGTTCTTACCTTTTCCCGATAAAAAGCAAAACTCATTCAAGTTTTGAATATTCAAGGCAGTATAACAGTCTTTAATGTGCTTCTGAAACTCCTTATTAATTCTCACTTCCCTACGTTTGCTTGTTTTCTTTTCAGTGATGGTAAACTTTGCATCCTTATTCAGAAGCATTTCCCAAGTAAGTTGCAACAGGTCAGAAATGCGGAGACCAAAGAATATGCCACACCCAACAAGCAGGCTTATTCTATAATTCTTATCCCTATATAACTTTCTTACCAAGTTTGTGGCACTGTCCCATTGCAGGCAGTCACTTGTTGTATAGCTGTTCTTCAAACTCATGTTGTTTCAATTTTGTAGGTTTAACAATAAAAGTGAAAGTAAATTCGGGAATCGCTTTGTAATAGTCTGATTCTCAAATCACTTTCACTTCTATTAGAAAGTGTAACTATGATTGTATATAAATAAAGATAGATAAAATCAGTATCAGCAAAAAGGGATTGATAATACCAATTATTATTAGTAACAGTACTACTAGTATGCTCCATAGTACTAGTTTTTCATTATCATTCATTTTGTAGTATTTTTAAGTGAATAAAAAAAGGACACCTAAATAAATAGATGCCCTATTAGTTAGTTTAGCCCAAGAACCAAGAATATTTATTATCCAGTCCTTGTAATACATTGTTTAATCCAACACTTACCTCTGTAGCATTTACCCCACGTTGTAAATAGCTGTCTATGTAGCTATTTTTGTTTGATTGTGTGAGTAAATTATGAAAATCAAAAAGAGATATAGCATTATCTTTCACTCCAAACACTTCATTTGTGTAATAATCACGACACACACTATTTATTTGGCTGTCAGTGATTAAAAGTCTTGGTATTGCTTTCTGTCTTGCTGGTGAAAGTGCTTGATACATTCTCATTCTGCCTACCACTTGTGCAAACTGTGTTTCAGATAGATAAGTGTCTGATAATGTTTGCATCAAATGTATTTCTTTGGCTGCATTGAAGCTGTTAAACAATTCCAGTACATTTCTGTAAAGTTCACTGATATTGGTTACTTCCATGTTGAACCTCACACCCTCACCAGTAAGAATCTGATTAGAACAAATTTTCATTCTCCAACCTATAAAACAAGAAAATTTCTCCAAGCCTTTGGAAGAACGGTACAGATTCAAGTCACTGTAATTTCTTACCCCACCTATGCACAATTCAAGTTTTTGTCCTCTTATTGTTTCAAAAATAGTTGGAACAGTAAAAGCAAATGCAAGTCTTTGATAGAATTGTGTCTTCTCACATTCTAACAGTTCACTTGCTTTCTTGCCTAGTGCGGACGGTATTCTACCACGTACTATATGTGAAACTCTTATTTCTGGAAAACTCACCTTTTCACCTGCATAGAATGTACTTGCAGCTTCATGCACACAAGAAATAAAGTCTTGGTGTGCAATGGTTAATTCTTGGTTTGCCCAAGTTGGAACGACACATTTGTTTGCAAGCTCATCCAGTGTGATAGAATCTGTATTTGCTTCCAAGAAAGTAATGCTTGGCTTTGCAGTTTCTTCCACAATTATAGTAGCTTCTTCTGCATACTCACCTAAATTCAAAGTTCTTTTCTCTGTTGGCATGATAACTAAATTTCTCATATTGATAAAAGTTTAAATGATTAATAATTCTTTTTTATATCAATATACAGAGGGGGACTATTGGAGGTTGTGGACACGCGCTACAGCCACTCTTATATATTTTAGGTCACTGGCTGCATGGGGAGGGGGATTTCTGTATTAAGTACCTTATATATCTGTTCTCTTGACTTTTAGCTAAACTGCATATAGGTGATTCTTTAATTAGGTAGTCTTTTTAATGTCATTGGCTGTATGTGGCATATTATAAAGTATAGGCTATATAACTCTCATTAAAGTGAAAATTTTCAGAAAGTCAGAATCGGAAAAATGTACGTCTGTGGTTCTGCGCCAAAAATAAAAGCCGCAAGGGTTACTTACGGCTTGGCAATATATTAGGCAATGTAACCTCTTTCAAGGTCTTCATCGGTGATTATTTCGGGATATAGGTTCTTGATAATAGCCAACTGACTTTCAGAAGTTATCAGAAATATATCCTCTCTAAGCAGGTGTATTCCTTTCTTGTCCCTCTTTACATAGCCATTTTCTATGGCTTCATTCATATATCTTGATATTGTACCTTTAGACAAGCCAAGTTCTTCCGCTAATTTGTTTTGGCTGTAAAGAGTGGTGTTAGTCCCGTTCAAGCATTTACATTTCAGCAGGACAAGAAAGCCTTTCAGTTCCTTGCTTATCGGTTCATTATATAGCTTATTAGTTATAAGAACGTAATGTTCCGTATCTGATTGGTAGCTGCATCTGTTGAATTTTCCATATTGTCCGTAAACATCAAATTTATCTATGTTTACTAATCCGAGGGATTCAAACTTATGTAGCCATTCTCTTATCTGGTCTGTCTTTTTAATTCCGTAGAAATCAGTCAAGTTATCTTGTTTGATATATGATTCCATCGTATTGCAATCGGAACAGAGAGCCAGGCAATAGAATAGGTACGTTTCCAGCAAATTAAGTTTTCCTGCGATATTAGATGTTATTTTTCTGTATGAGGTCATTAGCAACCGTATGTTTATAGTTAGTAAAATAAATATCTCCTTTCTTTACCAGTCTTCTGTAATGGTGGTTTCCGAAGTAGCTTTTCGCTTCTTTCTGATTCGTGAATGTCTGTTTTGTAGGCAAATAGATAATCATAGGCAATTAAATATGAGATTTTGAGAATTAACCAATCTGTCCCGATTTGAAAAATCGGGTAGGTAGGTATTTATATATAGGTATTTATAAGCGACCCACCTAAGATGAACACTCCGCACCCCCTAAAATGAACACCTCTTTTTTGAGAATCAGAACCGGATTTTGAGGATGCTGTTTTTGTGAGGTTGGATTTCTGTTTTTTCAGATATGCTATCTTATTCATTGTATTAAAAAGTTCCAAGTAGAATCGGTGCAATCATTAGTTATAGAGAAAACCAACCATTTTTAGTGATTATAGGAAAGACACGGTTTGCATCTGTCCTATAATCTTGTATAAACGTAAGATGACTTTCTGTATATGCAGGTGCAGGTACTTTTTTTAAGCAGGGTATATATAGGAATTTCTTCATAAAAAAGGTACTCGCCTATATACCTTTCCGCATGGTCAGTTGATAACCTTTTATATTTTTCCGCTTGCTTTCCACCGCATGAAAAAAATCAAGAATGGTATGTGATGTTACCGCTTTCTTTGGGACAATGCCAAACAACTTAAAAATCCTGCTGATTTCTTCCTTTATGAATTTTCGGGAATACCATTTGCCCGTTTCAAAAGAGTTGTATATCATCTGTGAGACTTCCGTTCCCGTAACTTTGGCATGGTAGTCTGCAATAATCATTGCTTCCTTTATTTTCTTGCGGTTATATTTCAACCGTTCAATTTCTTTCTTGCCTATCTTGTTGTATGCTTCCACTATAAAACTGTCCGCTTGTTCCAAGTCCCTTTTGAATTGGTATTCCATTTCCGTTTGGCATTCACCAAGCAATTCAAGCTGTTGTACCATTATCTTACGTTTCTCCTTGATGGAATTTGACTTGTTGCTACGTTGCAGTCTCTCATAGTCACCGAGTTTATAATCCAAAATGCTATAATTATTTATGGTAAAAGCATCGCAGTTCTTGTATGCTTTATGCAGATTATCGGGACAATTATAATATCCTTTCACCAGTTCCGTATTGATGTAGTTGTCTATCTTGAAGTATTTGCTTCTTCCTTTCTCGTCCAGCATCTCCGCATAGGGCAGACTGGTAAGTATTGTACCGTATGCGTCTTTTGCGGAAACGGTGGTCGCATAGTCATAATGATTCTGTAACATATCGTACACGTCTTTCCAACACGAAATACGTCCTTTAAGTTCTTCCTTGCTTCTCACCATAAAATTGCGGTTGGTGTTGCTGATATGGTGGATAGAGGACACACCGTTTCTGAATCTTCCCACACATTGAATCGTGTCCGTATTCGGGTCAAATGCGGTATAGTCCGCAAAATAACAGTCTGTCAGTAATAAGATGGTCGGCTTCTCTTCAAGTTCAATATCCACCGCATTATAAAAACGTGAAGTGAGCCAGTTGTAACGCTTCATTATGCCCTTGTCCCATATATCGGAAACATTCTCAAACTTCAAGCCTTTCAGCTTTTCCACACTCTTTTCGGAACAGAATACTGCGGATTCGTCCAATAAGTCAAGTTGCTGCATCAGTGAATAAATGGTATCTGTAGAATTACAGAATACGAAACAATTACCTTTCAGATCTGCAAACACTTCTTTTGCTGCCTGCAACAGATTATTGGTAGCATGGAGATTCATGCCTTTTACATAGTCGAATGTAGGCTTGATGGTAATGGTCTGAAATTTCTGTTCTTCAAAACGTGGGTCTGTAAACTCGATGGGAGTGGCAGATACCAAGGCTTTCTGTTCACATTCAAAAAATAAGTCCATAGGCAATGTTATATCGGGACGAAAACCTGAATCTTTGACTATCTTATGGCATTCATCGAACAATAGAAAGCTGTTATAGCGTATATCCATATCCATTTCTTCAAATGCTTCCTGCACCTTGTGGAAACTTTCGGGAGTAGTGAGTATCTTGAAATGTTTACTCTGTTTGATGCTCCTTTCCATGTATGCCACTACGTCATCCGTATAGACACCATCAAAAACACCAAAAAGATTGTCTTTCTCATGTTTCGGGTCTTTGCATTTTCCGCTGATAACGGGTTTGTTCGGCTCTATGATGATTGAATTACGGTGTGCTTTCAGTTCTCCATAAGTAGCACCAAGTCCCGTAAGTTTCTTATATAATATGGTGTTGGTGGGGATTTCGGGCAGTATCTCTGTCAAGTATTGGATTTTTCCGTTTGCTTCCTTGCTGACTGTTATCTCTCTGTTCTTCATTTTTCTTATACTTAAATAGTTAATAAAAAAGGGGGAAACTTCCCCCTTTACTTTTGGTTGTTTAGATAATCTGTTTATGCTCACGTAAATAGTCCAATGTCTCATCTGTCCGCTTGATTCTGAACATTATCTTTCCCTTGAAGCAAGGAAGAATCGCACTGATAGATTCGGGATGCTCTCTAAACAACGGAACATATTGTATTGCCTTACCAGCGTCAATCATTGCTTTCAGTATTCCAAGCTGGAAGTCCTCGTTCTCATCCAACGTGTCCGCTTCTTTCGGGTTTGTATCGAAGTCTGTCACGTCACCTTTGAATAAGTAGTTCAACAAGCCTTGATAGGATGCGCTTTTCAGTTGGTATTTGAATCCTGCCACGTGAGCGGATTCTATCCATGCACAACGTGTATTGTCTTTGCTACCGTAGAACTTCACTATCAGTTGTTCCTTACGCTTCATCATTTCCTGCAAGGTGTTGTATGCGCCTTGGTTATCATACTCTTTTATAGCGGTTTTTGTACCGAAATTGTAATCAAAATTACTCATGGTTATAATTTTTTAATTAATGAATATGTTAATGCAATCATTGACTTTGGCGCCTTATTGTCTCTGATTGACATTGCAAAAGTAGGGCAGAATTTAGGGGTAACAAAGGAATTTGCCGAATGCCCATGTGTGTAGAAAACGTGCCCATTCCAGTACGCAAAAAAAATGCGTACCGAAAAGAATAAGCCTTTCAGTACGCATTTCTGCTATGGTTTTATGTATGTTGTTTATGAGACTACCATGTAGTTATTAGCTATGACAGACGGAAATTTCTCGTTCTTGTATCTTCTAAGGAGATTGGATAACATTCTGTTCTTGTTGCCCTCTGAATCGTATTCTTCATTGTATCTCTTGCCATCATAGCCCACTGTATAGATAAGTCTTGAAACAAGCATCATCTTGTCTTTAGATACCTTTACCTTTTTGTTGGGTATGGTAGTAGCCTTTCTTCTCTCAATGAAGAAAAGAAACATATCCGTAAACTTCCATTTCTTATAGGATATGTCAAGACTGAACTTGTCTTTGAAGTTCATTTGTGATAACAGACTGTTATCTATAAAGCCTTTCAATCCTATATTTTCTAATTGTTTGATTTTTAGCTCTATGCCTTGTTCTCCCTTTACAATATTGTCGTATGTTTCACTGAAATGATGGACTGCTATTTGAATGATATTTATCAAATCTTCTCTTTCTGTATAATAACTCTTTCTATTGCCTTGCTTCAAAGTAATACTTGACGCATCACACAGATTAGTTAGAAAAGTGGCAAAGTCTTCAAGTACGGACTTTCCCATAATGGGTGCATTTGTACCAATATCCTCTATAAAATCATATACGAAAAGAAGTAGATACCAAAACTTACTAACGTCCAACTTATACGCTTCAATGGTATTCTGTAAATCTTCATTAGTTAGAAACTTCTCTTTGAATGAATCATCCAGCTTTCTGTATTCTCGTTTCTTGTATTCTTCCAAAGTTCCTTTGAAAGTTCTCATTTCTTGTGTTCTCTCGTATCTTTCTTCAACGGATAAGTTTCTTTCTGCATATCTGTTGGCGAATATGGCAGGTGCGGAAGATTCTACGGGTATCATTCCCATATCTGTTTCTGCATAATCGGGCAGGAAGTGATTGGCTACTTCCCACACATATTCTAATAGTGGTTCAGCAAGGCATTTATAGCTTTCATGCCAAGCCACTTTTAAATCGGGCAATTCTTCTATCTGATACATAGTGTATTCATATTAGTTATACTGCAAAATAAAAGAAAAGTCTGCAATCTTTAGCGGATTACAGACTTCTTTTTCGTTATAGCAGGTTCTTCATTGCATTGTTTATCTGCTCATTGTCGAAACTATCTAAATAAACTTGTGTTACTCGTTCCGAACTGTGTCCCATAATCTGCCCAATGATAGCGGTTGATATACCTGCCTTCTTCATAATGGTAGCTTGGCTATGTCTTGCAACGTATGTGGTGATTGGAATAGGTATGCCCAATTCTTCGCCAATCTGTTTTAAGCGTTTATTTACTTTGGTGATAACTTTATGCAGTCTGTTGGCTTTCTCTTGTTCCGTTGTATGTCTGTTAGAAAATATCGGGAACAGATAAGGGTTGTTCTTGCTGTGATACTTCTTAATAAGTTCAACTGCTTGTGGAACTAACGGTAATTTGATGAGCTTACCCGTTTTGCTTCTTTTATAGACAAGTCTGTTGTCTATGATGTTCTTCTGTGTGAGATTGGCTATATCCACAAAGTTAATGCCACCCATGTAATAGGTGAAAGCAAACAAGTCTATGGGTAGGCGCATAAATCTGTTGTCTGTCTGATATTGCAACACTCTGTTTATGTCCTCTTTGCTTAACGCTCTTTTGGCTGTTTCTTGGTTCAACTTAGATACTTTGTATTTCTTGAAAGGGTAGTGTTCCGCTTTTACCATATCTTCTTGTATGGCATAATTATAGATGGTGCGCAATGTTCTGAATCGTATGCCGATGGTATTCTCCGCAAGTCCGTTGTTTCTAAGCCATGTCTCGTATTTCTTTAGCCAAGCAACATCTATATCTGTGAAATGAATATTCAGATGTTTATTGTACTTGATGAGTGAGTTATAAACTTGTTTGACTGAAAGCATATATCCACGTCTGTTCTCGTCTTGTAATAGCTGAATGTATTCTTTAAATGCTTCTTCTACTGTTTTCGGTTTAACTGAATTGGAGATTTGTTCATTCAAAGTATTGGCTGTAAACAACTTATCCTCTGATTTTAGTTTAACTATTTCCGTTTCATACTCTTTTTTCTTGTTAGCTATGAGTATGTTAATATGCTCTCTGTCAGGGCAATTCGATTTTGGGACATTCTTTTCAAAGTTCCAGTGTTCTGCTCTTACAGACACGCCAAGACTGACATACTTCTTTTTACCATCCTTGCAGATACGAATCATAAGCGGATGTTCACCATTACTAAGAGTTTTTGACTTGTAACACAGTACATTAACCGTTGTAGCCATATTGATTTCCGGTTTAACTCTTGGTTTAACTCTGATAGCGAAAAGTGGCTAAATCCGTGGAAAAACAGGGTAGTATATAAAGAAAAAAGCAGCTACTTTTATTAGTAACTGCTTGATAATTAATCTTTTAAAAGTGGTGCCACCAGGAATCGAACCGGGGACACAAGGATTTTCAGTCCTTTGCTCTACCAACTGAGCTATGGCACCTTTCTTGTTTGCGGTTGCAAAGGTAGTGAAATTTTTGTATTCTGCAAGGGGCAAAGAAATAAAAAAACACTGATAAAAACTATGTGTTTAATTATCAGTGCATTTTCCCTTTTTAAATATTTTGAAAATTGGGATGGAATATTTTAATTTGTTTTTTTTAGGGGATTCCAACCTTGAGCTTTAAGTTCAAATTCTTGTCCATCTCGGGTGATTAATGCACATCCCAATTCCGGTTTGGTAATATGACCGATGATCCGAACACCTTCCATTTCAGAAATTTTTTCATGTTCAGTGATCGGGACAGTAAAAAGAAGTTCATAATCTTCACCCCCGTTCATGGCACAGGTAGTAAGGTTCATGTTGAATTCTTCTGCCATAACAGCTGTTTGAAAGTCGATAGGAATGTGTTCTTCATAAACGCGGCAACCCGCGTTACTTTGAGAACAGATGTGCATTAGTTCCGAAGAAAGACCATCAGAGATGTCCATCATTGAAGTTGGAATGATTTGGGCTGAAGCCAATCTTTCAATAATATCTTTACGAGCTTCAGGTTTTAGCTGACGTTCCAGAAGATATTCTTTACCGGAAAAGTCTGGCTGTGCATCTGTCTCCCCTTTAAAAACTGCCTTTTCACGTTCTAATAGCTGTAATCCCATATATGCAGCGCCAAGATCACCACTAACACAAATGAGATCGGTCTCTTTGGCGCCATTTCGATAGACTATTTTGGCTTTGTCAACTTCACCAATGCAGGTGATGCTGATGGCAAAACCAGTAAGTGAAGAAGTCGTATCACCACCAACAATATCTACGTGATATTGTTGGCATGCGAGACGAAGACCCGCATAGAATTCATTCATATCTTCCACGCTGAAACGCTTCGAAAGAGCTAGGGAGACAGTGATCTGTTTGGGAATTCCGTTCATGGCGTAGATATCGGAGAAATTGACTATAGCCGATTTATATCCGAGATGTTTTAAAGGGACATAGGTCAGATCGAAGTGTACACCTTCCATTAGCAAGTCGGTCGTGACCAGTACTTGTTTATCCGGGTAGGAGAGGACAGCAGCGTCATCGCCTACTCCATATTTGCTTGATTCATTTTCTAATTTAATTCCTTCAGTGAGATGTTTAATGAGTCCAAACTCACCTAAGGTTGCAATTTCTGTTCTCATAAGTCTGCTTTAATAAAAACTGTTTATGCACGGTTTATCAGTTCACGCATAATTGTAGTCATTTTGGGTTGAGCGGCATCGGCTGCCTTTTGGACTTCCTCATGCGATACTTCAACGATTTTTCCTTCTACTCCCAAATCTGTTACTACTGATACACCGAATACTTTGATTCCACAATGGTTGGCAACAATCACTTCCGGTACGGTTGACATTCCTACAGCGTCTGCTCCTAAGATGTGGAATAATTTATACTCGGATGGGGTTTCGAATGTTGGTCCCTGCGTACCAAGATAAACACCATGCTGTACTTTAATGCCTTTCTCTTCAGCGATTTCATTTGCTTTACGTATAAGCTCCTTATCATAAGCTTCGCTCATATCCGGAAAACGGGGACCGTAAGGAATATTTTTTCCACGGAGCGGATGTTCTGGAAAATAATTGATGTGGTCAGTGATGATCATAAGATCACCAATCTCAAAATCTGGATTAGTGCCTCCACTGGCATTGGATACGAATAATGTTTTAATGCCCAACTCGCGCATCACGCGGACCGGGAATGTTACTTCCTTCATGGAATATCCTTCATAATAATGGAAACGACCTTGCATTGCCATTATATCTTTATTACCCAGTTTGCCGAAAATCAGTTTACCGCTATGTCCCTCAACGGTGGACACGGGGAAGTTAGGAATATCTTTATACTCTATTTCGTACTTTTCGGTTATTTCATTGGCCAAACTACCGAGTCCTGTTCCCAGTATGATCGCAGTTTTTGGACTTGTGTGCATCTTTCCTTTTAGAAAGTTAGCTGTTTCTTGTATTTTCTCTAACATATTCAATAATGCGTTGGTTAAAAATATCTTGTTGGTTCTGTAAAATCTCTACTTCGATCGGTAACGCAAAAATATATTTTTTTAGTTCGTCATCCAAAGTTAAGTTATCTGCCAGTCGGGTGGCATCCTTTTCTGTAGTAATGATCAGCCGATGTTTTCCTTTCAGCTTGCCAAATCGTTCTTTGATAAGCTGAATGTCACGTGAACTAAAATTGTGGTGATCATTGAAAGAGAGCAGGTCTATATGTGAAGTATAACTCTCCAGTTCCTCTATGATGGCAGCAGGTGATGCAATACCTGTTACAAGTAATATTTCTTCATTTTTTTGTAGAGTTGTTAGTTCTCTGTTTAGCTTTCCTGCCTGAACTGGAAATACAGGTTTCAGACTTCGATAACTGAATGATGAAAAATATAACTGTTGATATGGAAAAAGGTTCAGCCTTTTGGTTATAATATTGAGGTCGATCGGCTTGATATCTTTAGGGCACTTGGTAACGATGACAATATTTGCCCGGTTCTTTCCATTAACTGATTCGCGCAGCCGGCCGGCTGGTAGTAAAGTGTCGTCGCAAAACAGACGATGGTAGTCAGTCAAGAGAATGTTTAATCCTGCTTTGACATAACGATGTTGGAAAGCATCATCAAGCAGAATGACATCAATAGGAGGATTTTTTACTTTCAGTAGCTGTTCAATACCATGACAACGGTCTTCATCGACTGCCACCCGAATATTTGGAAATTTTGATTTAATCTGATAGGGTTCATCTCCGATGTTTTGGACATTATTGTTCAGTGAGGAAAGGATGTATCCTCTTGTTCGTCTTTTGTATCCTCTGCTTAATACTGCGATTTGAAATTTTTGGCTAAGTAACTTTATCAGATATTCTGTATGTGGTGTTTTTCCTGTTCCACCGACTGCAAGATTACCAATGCAAATAACAGAAATATCAAAACTCTTTGACCGGAGGTTTCCCCAGTCAAAGAGTTTATTTCTTAACGATGTCACTGCCCAATAACATAAGGAAGCAGGGTAAAGCCATTTATGTATCTTGATAAAGTTTTCTTTCATTCAGTCCGGTTTATTTGACATTCAATTCAAACGGCAAGCGGGCTTGAATCATTGATTGTTCGCTCAGATTTTTCAGCAGGCTAAAATTTTTATAATAATCTCCCAACTTGCTCTTCAAAAGTTTTGATTCTACATAATTACCCGGTACAGATTCAAATAGAGTGGAGAAAATGTCTTTTTTAGCCGGATAAGCAACTACTGTATAGCCTTCGATATCAGCTTTCTTTACAGCGATGTCAAGTGCTTTATCTATGCCTCCGAGTTCATCAACCAAACCAAGATTTTTGGCCATTTCGCCCGTCCACACACGGCCCTCAGCGATTTTTTCAATAGCCTCTTTCGTCATGTGCCGTCCTTCTGCACATCGTGTGATGAAAGTATTGTAGCCTTCAGTGATCATCATCTGCATCAAAGCCTTTTCGTCATTATTGAACGGGCGCATGATATTTCCGAAATCTGCAAATTTATTTGTTTTTACTACATCGAACGTTAACCCCACTTTCTCAGTTAATTCTTTAACATTAGGAATCATGCCGAATATTCCGATGGAACCTGTTAATGTAGTTGGCTCCGCTACAATAGTGTCGGCAACGCATGAAATGTAATAACCACCTGATGCTGCGTAGTCTCCCATAGAGACGATGACAGGTTTTTCAGTCTTCAGTTCTTTTATGGCATGCCAAATCTGTTCAGAGGCAAAGGCACTTCCACCGGGGGAGTTCACTCGTAAAATGACGGCTTTAACATCATCATCTTCTTTCAGTTTCCTCAGATCGCTGATTACCTCATTACCTACAATACCTCCATCTGTAGCGACAGAACTAGGCTGATCTGTGATTTCGCCTGCCGCATAATATATGGCTATGATATTGCCACTCTTATCTTTTGGAATATTTTTCTTTACATTGATCATATCACCGAGACCGAGTATCGGTAAACGCTCATCTTTATCAATGTTGGCCAGTCGCTTCAAATAATCACGTACATTATTTTTATAAATTAATGTATCGGCTAATCCACATTTTATACTTTCCTCTGCCGGATAGAACATGAGCATACGATCTGCAAATATATTCAGTGAATCTGATGAAATTTTGCGTGAAGTTGATACTCCTTTAACTACTTCCCCCCATATAGAATTTATATATTCTGTAACCTGTTCCTTGTTAGCTGGGCTCATTTCCGTTGCAATAAAAGGTTCGACAGCAGATTTATAAGTGCCCATTTTGAAAATCTGCATTTCAATGCCGACTTTTTGTAATAAGTCTTTATAGAAGATGGGAACAGATGCAATGCCTCTCCATTCGATCATTCCTTTAGGATTTAGTAACACTTTATCGGCTACGCTTGACAGATAATAAAGTCTCTGAGTATAGTTGTCACTATATGCAACAATAAATTTTCCGCTCTCTTTGAAGTCACTAAGTGCATTGCGGATGGCTTGTAAAGATGCATATTGCGATTCCAGCGAAGATGCCTGTATGTAAATTCCTTTTATATTTTCGTTCTCTTTTGCTTTTTTAATTGATGCAAGAATATCATTAAGTCCGTAAACTGTTGAATTGTTTCCTGTAAGTGAAGAAAATATTCCTTCTAGACTCTCTTGAGTTCGTTCCACCAATGTACCATCCAAGTCGAGCATCATTACGGAGTTTTTCTTCACAACCGTTTCCGTATCAGAAGACGAAACGATTCCGAAAATCACCATAATACCGATGAAAAACAGAACAATGCTTGACACGATAATACCTGTAACAGTGGCAAGCGTGAATTTAAAGAAATCTTTCATTGTGCATATTGTTTTTAAGCCAGCTCATATTTAAGCTAACAAAGATAAATAATTGGGTTGATATTTATTTCATATGTCGTATGATTTTTTATTTTGTCACAGAATAACAATATAAAATATGCCAAATTCCGGTGAATAGAACAAAAAAAGAGAGAATTATCCTATCCGAGGAATTTCTCTCTTTAAATGTTTAAAGAAACAACTACTTACTTTTTGAGAAATGATTCTTTCATTTTGGCAATATCATTCAGGTAATTTTGCAAATCCTGTTCGTGGTCTTCTTCTTCAGCTAAGATGTGTTTTGCAATGTCGCATGTAGTATAATCTTTACCGTCTGTAAAGTCGGCTATTTGCTGGTAGCGGAGAATTGCGCAACGTTCAGAAGATACGTTTTGGTTCAGTAGGCTAACTGAATCGAAAGCTGTTGGTGATTCATATTTGCATCTGGCAAGTTCAAACCATTTTTTAGGATCAAGTACCGGAATACCTTCCAATTCGATAATACGATCTGCAATTAATTGAGCATGATGACGTTCTTCTTCAGCATGTTCTTCAAATTCGCTTTGTACATTGGCACGCATTGCACCTTCCACTATTAATGCACCAACCCAATACTGATAATATGCCAGCCATTCTTCTGACAACGCGGCATTTAACTGATCAATTAAACTTTTTACATCAAGCTTACCTTGCAGGATTTTTACACTTTCTTTAGCCATAATTTTGAGTTTAGGTTATAAAAATTAAGTTGAAAGTATAACAGAAAAACAGATAGTTTTGTTCTCGTTATATTGGATTTTAACGTTAGATCTGTGATGTCTTGTTGTATTGGTAGCTTTATATTTTCATTTTGATTTGTGATAGTCGGCATGGAATATTTATGATACTATTTTTATGCTATTAAACTATATATTTCTTGCATTTAAAGTTCCTATTTTAACAATGGGTTAAAATACTTGTTTTGTAATAGATAAAAGGGCACCATTCCCTATTCTTATTTTTTCGGATAATAATCTATGTTATGTATCTATTTGTTTTTTCCTTATTTTCCCCCCTTTCTTCGTTTTTCTTTTTCCGCCTTCATATATAATAATGTGCTGTTCATCTTCCCCCGTTTTTTTTCTTCCGGGCATTTTCATTTCGAGGTTCCTCATGTTCAGCTCTTTACGATATTTATTCAAAAAAGATTCAAAAAAAGTGCCCGAAAGTTTTGCTCGTGTCCCCAAAAGGGCTACTTTTGCATCCGCTTAGCAAGAGAAGCCTAGCCTGAGAGATTGACATTCTGAAAAGCGCGTTCCACCGGTCAGGGTGATGGAGGAGGCATGCGGCCCGAATTTTTTCGGCTCCCGTGTGGATGTCCTTTTTTCCTTCCCGTCCGGCCCGCAAGTCTGGGTCTTCCCTCCCGGGAAGAAAAAAACGAAAAAAAACCGCGGAAACGTTTGGCGGTTTGAAACGGATCCCTTACCTTTGCACCCGCTTTTGAAAGCAAGGCTTTTCCGAGCGACGAATAGTTCTTTGAAATATTGATAAACAATACAAGTAGTACATCCCGGCCCCCGCCCTTTTGGGCGGTGGGCCGGGTCCAAGATAAAGAACCGTCATTTCCGGCCCGGGCCGTTTTTTTTCGGCCCGGTTCCGGTGGTTTTCTTGATAAATCGCGGCATCCATGACAGAGCAAGAACGGCCCGGGGCTTATGCCCCGGGTCTCGACAATACTTTTACAATGAAGAGTTTGATCCTGGCTCAGGATGAACGCTAGCTACAGGCTTAACACATGCAAGTCGAGGGGCAGCATTTCCCAGCAATGGGAAGATGGCGACCGGCGCACGGGTGAGTAACACGTATCCAACCTGCCGGCGGCCCGGGGATAGCCTTTCGAAAGAAAGATTAATACCCGATGGCGCCCGGGGGCCGCATGGCCCCCGGGCTAAAGAATTTCGGCCGCCGATGGGGATGCGTTCCATTAGGTTGTTGGCGGGGTCACGGCCCACCAAGCCTTCGATGGATAGGGGTTCTGAGAGGAAGGTCCCCCACATTGGAACTGAGACACGGTCCAAACTCCTACGGGAGGCAGCAGTGAGGAATATTGGTCAATGGGCGGGAGCCTGAACCAGCCAAGTAGCGTGGAGGACGAAGGCTCTATGGGTCGTAAACTCCTTTTTTGCGGGAATAAAGTTCGCCACGTGTGGCGTTTTGCATGTACCGCACGAATAAGGATCGGCTAACTCCGTGCCAGCAGCCGCGGTAATACGGAGGATCCGAGCGTTATCCGGATTTATTGGGTTTAAAGGGAGCGTAGGTGGGCTCGTAAGTCAGTTGTGAAAGTTCGCGGCTCAACCGCGGAATTGCAGTTGATACTGCGGGCCTTGAGTGCAGCAGAGGTGGGCGGAATTCGTGGTGTAGCGGTGAAATGCTTAGATATCACGAGGAACTCCGATTGCGAAGGCAGCTCGCTGGACTGTTACTGACACTGATGCTCGAAAGTGTGGGTATCAAACAGGATTAGATACCCTGGTAGTCCACACAGTAAACGATGAATACTCGCTGTTTGCGATACACTGCAAGCGGCCAAGCGAAAGCGTTAAGTATTCCACCTGGGGAGTACGCCGGCAACGGTGAAACTCAAAGGAATTGACGGGGGCCCGCACAAGCGGAGGAACATGTGGTTTAATTCGATGATACGCGAGGAACCTTACCCGGGCTTGAATTGCAGACGAGCGTCCCGGAAACGGGACGGCCGCAAGGCGTCTGCGAAGGTGCTGCATGGTTGTCGTCAGCTCGTGCCGTGAGGTGTCGGCTTAAGTGCCATAACGAGCGCAACCCTCATCCCCAGTTACTAACGGGTCACGCCGAGGACTCTGGGGGGACTGCCGTCGTAAGATGCGAGGAAGGTGGGGATGACGTCAAATCAGCACGGCCCTTACGTCCGGGGCCACACACGTGTTACAATGGGGGGTACAGCAGGTCGCTACCCGGTGACGGGATGCCAATCTCCAAAGCCCCTCTCAGTTCGGATCGAAGTCTGCAACCCGACTTCGTGAAGCTGGATTCGCTAGTAATCGCGCATCAGCCACGGCGCGGTGAATACGTTCCCGGGCCTTGTACACACCGCCCGTCAAGCCATGGGAGCCGGGGGTACCTGAAGTGCGTAACCGCGAGGAGCGCCCTAGGGTAAAACTGGTGACTGGGGCTAAGTCGTAACAAGGTAGCCGTACCGGAAGGTGCGGCTGGAACACCTCCTTTCTGGAGCGGTGCCGCGTTTTATCTCTTTCCGGTTCTTTACCTGTCCTGCTTGTACTTGTTTATTTATAGATATGATCGACCGCCCGTGTTCTTTGCGGGCATAGATGAACAAGAGAAAACAGAAGCCGGGTCTACGCAGACCGGGTTGAACTAGTCCTATAGCTCAGTTGGTTAGAGCGCTACACTGATAATGTAGAGGTCGGCAGTTCAACTCTGCCTGGGACTACTTCCAGAAGGCCGACGCCCTTCCCCTCGGGTCCTCTCCGGCCCCGTCCGGAACCCCGCCCGGCCGTCTTCTGAGAAGGGGGATTAGCTCAGCTGGCTAGAGCATCTGCCTTGCACGCAGAGGGTCAACGGTTCGAATCCGTTATTCTCCACATTCCCTGAGGGGACACGATCTTTGACATGATGTACAAAAGTAAACGAAAAGCGAAAAGCTGAAAGTATTAGCCGTCCGGGGTGGCGCTGACGTGTGCGAACGCGTCCTCGCTCCCGCGGCGGCGGACAGAAGTAATAAAGGGCGCATGGCGGATGCCTTGGCTCTCGGAGGCGACGAAGGACGTGATAAGCTGCGATAAGCCGCGGGTAGGTGCAAATGACCCCTGATCCGCGGATTTCCGAATGGGACAACCCAGTATCCTGAAGGGATACTATCCATCCTGCGATGGAGGCTAACGCGGGGAACTGAAACATCTTAGTACCCGCAGGAAAAGAAAATAAACAATGATTCCCCTAGTAGTGGCGAGCGAACGGGGAAGAGCCCAAACCATGCATGTCACGGCATGCATGGGGTTGTAGGACCACGTTGTGGGACGAAAGTTGGCGAGTGGAACTCTCTGGAAAGTGAGATCATAGACGGTGATAATCCGGTACACGACCCCAACTGAACCCTAGTGGCATCCTGAGTAGCGCGGGACACGAGGAATCCTGCGTGAATCTGCCGGGACCATCCGGCAAGGCTAAATACTCCCGAGAGACCGATAGCGAACCAGTACTGTGAAGGAAAGGTGAAAAGCACTTCGAACAGAAGAGTGAAATAGTCCCTGAAACCATGCGCCTACAAGCGGTCGGAGCGGCCTTTGGCCGTGACGGCGTGCCTTTTGCATAATGAACCTACGAGTTACTTTTTCCGGCAAGGTTAAGCGTCTCGAGACGCGCAGCCGAAGCGAAAGCGAGTCTGAACAGGGCGTCAAGTCGGAAGGAGTAGACGCGAAACCAAGTGATCTACCCTTGGCCAGGTTGAAGGTTAGGTAACACTAACTGGAGGACCGAACCGATAAGCGTTGAAAAGCTTCCGGATGAGCTGAGGGTGGGGGTGAAAGGCTAATCAAACTTGGAGATAGCTCGTACTCCCCGAAATGCATTTAGGTGCAGCCTCGGGGGTTACTAATGTGAGGTAGAGCGACTGATAAGATGCGAGGGCTTCACCGCCTATCAAGTCTTGATAAACTCCGAATGCGCATTAGTTTTACCCCGGGAGTGAGGGCATGGGTGCTAAGGTCCGTGTCCTAAAGGAGAAGAATCCAGACCACCGGCTAAGGTCCCCAAATAAACGCTAAGTTGAACTAACGAAGTCAGATTGCTAAGACAGCTAGGATGTTGGCTTGGAAGCAGCCATTCATTTAAAGAGTGCGTAACAGCTCACTAGTCGAGGAGTTTGGCGTGGATAATAATCGGGCATCAAGCGTTTTACCGAAGCCGTGGGATACGCAAGTATCGGTAGGGGAGCATTCCACTCGGCGTCGAAGGCTTGGCGCGAGCCATGCTGGAGCGTGTGGAAAAGCAAATGTAGGTATAAGTAACGATAAAGGGGGTGGGAAACCCCCTCGCCGAAAGACTAAGGTTTCCTGATCAACGCTAATCGGATCAGGGTCAGTCGGGTCCTAAGGCTCAGCCGAAGGGTGAGGCCGATGGCAGAACAGGTTAATATTCCTGTACTACCTTGAAGAGTGACGTGGAGACGGAGGAGTGACAGCGCCGCCAGCTGACGGAATAGCTGGTTGAAGGGTGTAGATGCCGATGATCCCAGGCAAATCCGGGGTCTGAGTCGAACCTGATAGTATGGAGCGTCCTTACGGACAATCCAATAGTGCGCGTAAGCATACTCCCAAGAAAATCCGCTAAACTTAATCTTCGAGGTACCCGTACCGCAAACGGACACACGTAGTCGGGTTGAATATACTGAGGCGCTTGAGTGAATCACGGTTAAGGAACTAGGCAAATTGACCCTGTAACTTCGGGATAAAGGGTCCCCGCCGTCGAGGCGGGGCGCAGAGAATAGGTCCAGGCAACTGTTTAACAAAAACACAGGGCTGTGCAAAATCGAAAGATCACGTATACAGCCTGACACCTGCCCGGTGCTGGAAGGTTAAGAGGAGATGTCACCGCAAGGGAAGCATTGAATTGAAGCCCCAGTAAACGGCGGCCGTAACTATAACGGTCCTAAGGTAGCGAAATTCCTTGTCGGGTAAGTTCCGACCTGCACGAATGGTGTAATGATCTGGACGCTGTCTCAACCGTGAGCTCAGTGAAATTGTAGTATCGGTGAAGATGCCGATTACCCGCGATGGGACGAAAAGACCCCGTGAACCTTTACTATAGCTTAACATTGAATTTGGGTAATTGATGTGTAGGATAGGCCGGAGACATTGAAGCGGGTACGCCAGTATCCGCGGAGTCGCTGTTGAAATACGGCCCTTCGGTTATTTGAGTTCTAACTCGCGCTGCGAGGACACTGTTTGGCGGGTAGTTTGACTGGGGTGGTCGCCTCCAAAAGTGTAACGGAGGCTTCTAAAGGTGCCCTCAGGACGATTGGTAACCGTCCGCAGAGTGTAATGGCATAAGGGCGCTCGACTGGGAGACTCACAAGTCGATCAGGTAGGAAACTAGAGCATAGTGATCCGGTGTTTCCGCATGGAAGGGACATCGCTCAAAGGATAAAAGGTACTCCGGGGATAACAGGCTGATCCCTCCCAAGAGCTCATATCGACGGAGGGGTTTGGCACCTCGATGTCGGCTCGTCACATCCTGGGGCTGGAGAAGGTCCCAAGGGTTGGGCTGTTCGCCCATTAAAGTGGCACGCGAGCTGGGTTCAGAACGTCGTGAGACAGTTCGGTCTCTATCTATCGTGGGCGCATGAAATTTGCGTGGCTCTGACACTAGTACGAGAGGACCGTGTTGGACCGACCTCTGGTCTGCCAGTTGTGCCGCCAGGTGCATCGCTGGGTATCTAAGTCGGGACTGGATAAGTGCTGAAAGCATCTAAGTACGAAGCCAGCCACAAGATTAGATTTCTTAGGGTCGTCATAGACGATGACGTCGATAGGGGGCAGGTGTACAGGTAGCAATACCACAGCCGAGCCCTACTAATTGCCCGTCCACTTCCGTCCGCCCGGCGCTTTCCGCCCCGCCCTGCGGGTTCGCCCTTCGTTTGCTTTTCCGTCATGTCCGCCTCATTCAGGTGGCTACAGCGCCGGGGTTCCACCTCTTCCCATCCCGAACAGAGAAGTTAAGCCCGGCCACGCCGATGGTACTGCGTAACAGTGGGAGAGTAGGTAGCCGCCGTCTTGCCGCCCCCCCCCGCCCCTGAAGGGACGCGGGGGGGCTTTTCTTTTTGCCGCGGGCCGCCGTCGCCCCCCCCCGTGGGAGGCACGCGGGCCTGGGAAGGTCTGAGAATTCAGATGCAGTCCCGATTTGCAAATTCCCAAAAAATGATTATATTTGCGCGGCACTATTATTTATAAACGTTTAAAGCAAATATTTTAGTTATGAAGACAAAAATGTTTTTGGCTACTGTTGCTGTAGCATTTTCTTTTACCTTGACCTCTTGTGGTAATAAACCTGCTAATTCTGAAGTTACTGAAGCAACTGAGACTGTTGAAGTAGAAGCTGTGGAAACTATTGCTCCTTGTTGTAAAGGTGATTCTGCTGTTTGCGATTCAATGAAGGCATGTTGTAAGGATAAAGCGGAATGTAAAGACAAAGCTGCTTGCGACAAGAAGGAAGATTGCAAAAATGCATGTGATAAGAAATAACCAGGTAAAACTGAAAAGATAAAAAATGGGAATAAGGTATGTAATAGTACTTTATTCCCATTTTTTATTTTGTCGCATCGTTATGTATGTAATATATTTATTATAAAAGAGCTATTATTCTTATGAAATGACATTTATTCTGCTAAATAAGTTACGTTTTATTTGGAGATAATGAAATTATCTATACCTTTGCAACATCAAAGATAAAATAAGGAAACTATTAACATGAATCAATCATTTATATATATTCTACTGTGTGATATTATTATTCTGCTGGCAAGGATCAGGGGAAGTGAGTGTTGTGCATAGATGTATATATAATGAATTATACAAAAGCCTTTCTCACTTCCTTGTGTGAAAGGCTTTTTTAATAATATGTAGTCAGGTAATGAAAAGTGTATTCAGAAAATATAAGGATAAAATAATAAAAGAATAAAAAGATGAATGATAGATTATTTATTTTCGATACAACACTCCGGGATGGAGAACAAGTTCCGGGTTGTCAGCTTAATACTGTGGAAAAGATTCAGGTAGCTAAAGCCTTAGAGGCTTTAGGAGTTGATGTGATTGAGGCAGGCTTCCCGATTTCTAGTCCAGGTGATTTTAATTCGGTAATTGAAATATCGAAAGCAGTTACATGGCCTACCATTTGTGCGCTGACACGTGCTGTTCAGAAGGATATTGATGTGGCTGTTGAAGCATTGATGTTTGCGAAACACAAACGAATCCATACAGGGATTGGAACTTCAGATTCTCATATTAAATATAAATTCAATTCTACCCGTGAAGAGATTATCGAACGTGCCGTAGCTGCAGTGAAATATGCACGCCGTTTTGTAGATGATGTGGAATTTTATGCAGAAGATGCAGGGCGTACGGATAATGAGTATTTGGCACGTGTGATAGAGGCAGTAGTAAAGGCAGGTGCTACAGTCGTGAATATACCGGATACAACGGGATATTGTTTACCTTCGGAATACGGTGAGAAGATCAAATATTTAGTTGATCATGTGGCAGGTATTGAAAATGCTATCATTTCCACGCATTGTCACAATGATTTAGGAATGGCAACTGCTAATACGATGGCAGGTGTATTGAATGGTGCCCGCCAGGTAGAGGTAACTATCAACGGTATCGGTGAGCGAGCCGGAAATACTGCGCTTGAAGAGATTGCCATGATTATCAAAAGTCATCACGAAATAGATGTTGAAACGAATATTAATACACAAAAGATTTATCCCACCAGCCGTATGGTCTCAAGTTTGATGAATATGCCGGTTCAACCGAATAAAGCAATTGTCGGACGTAATGCTTTTGCACATTCATCAGGCATTCATCAAGATGGCGTGTTGAAAAATGTCCAGACTTACGAAATTATCGATCCAAAAGATGTGGGAATTGATGATAATTCTATAGTTTTGACAGCTCGTAGTGGTCGTGCGGCTTTGAAAAATCGACTTTCTATATTAGGAGTGACGCTTAGTCAGGAAAAACTGGATAAAGTTTATGAAGACTTCTTGAAACTGGCCGATAGAAAGAAAGATATTCATGATGACGATATTTTGGTGTTGGCCGGGGCCGATCGTAGTATGAATCATCGTATTAAACTGGAATATCTCCAGGTGACCAGTGGAGTAGGTGTCCGTTCCGTAGCCAGTCTTGGATTGAATATATCAGGAGAGAAGTTTGAAGCGGCTGCAAGTGGTAATGGTCCGGTCGATGCCGCTATAAAAGCTTTGAAGCGGATTATCGACCGGCAGATGACATTGAAAGAGTTTACGATTCAGGCCATAAGTAAAGGTAGTGATGATATGGGAAAGGTTCATATGCAGGTGGAATATGATAACCAGATGTATTATGGATTTGGTGCTAATACGGATATTATTGCTGCTTCAGTGGAAGCTTATATCGACTGTATCAATAAATTTACTAAGTAAAATTACTTCAATTATAATTTGTAAAAGAGATGAATACATTGTTTGATAAAATATGGGACGCACATGTTGTAACCACTGTGGAAGAAGGTCCCACACAGCTTTATATTGACAGATTGTACTGTCATGAAGTGACCAGTCCGCAAGCATTTGCCGGGTTACATAAACGGGATATAAAGGTGTTCCGCCCTGAAAAAGTATATTGTATGCCAGATCATAATACACCAACGCATGATCAGGATAAACCGATTGAAGATCCCATCTCAAAAGCTCAGGTGGATGCATTGGCTCAAAATGCAAAGGATTTTAACTTGATTCACTACGGCATGATGGATGAACGTAACGGAATTATCCATGTAGTAGGACCGGAACGTGGACTTACACTTCCTGGTATGACAGTAGTCTGTGGCGATTCGCACACATCTACTCATGGTGCGATGGGAGCAATTGCTTTTGGTATCGGAACCAGCGAAGTGGAGATGGTACTGGCATCACAATGTATTCTTCAATCGCGTCCTAAAACGATGCGTGTCACGGTGGATGGCAAATTGAATAAAGGAGTGACTGCAAAGGATGTTGCCCTCTACATGATGTCGAAAATGTCCACCAGTGGAGCAACAGGTTATTTTGTGGAATATGCCGGAGAAGCAATCCGCAACTTGACAATGGAAGGGCGCTTAACACTCTGCAACCTGAGCATAGAGATGGGAGCAAGGGGAGGTATGATAGCACCGGATGATGTGACTTTTGCATATATCAGAGGACGTGAAAATACACCAAAAGGGGAAGAATGGGATAAGGCAGTAGCATATTGGAAGACATTACGTAGTAACGATGATGCTGTATTTGATAAAGAAGTACATTTTGATGCATCTGATATTGAGCCGATGATTACTTATGGAACAAATCCGGGTATGGGCATGGGAATTACATATTCTATTCCCTTGACGGAAGGTATGAGTGAAGCGGCTAAAGTGTCTTTCCTAAAATCGTTGGATTATATGGGATTCCAACCGGGAGAATCCTTGCTTGGTAAAAAGATCGATTATGTATTCTTGGGTGCTTGTACCAATGGACGTATTGAAGATTTCCGGGCATTCGCTTCTATCGTAAAGGGACGCAAGAAAGCCAATCATGTAATAGCATGGCTTGTTCCGGGATCTTGGATGGTCGATGCACAGATTCGCGAAGAGGGTATTGATAAGATTTTGGAAGATGCCGGTTTTGTCATCCGACAGCCGGGATGTTCTGCTTGTCTGGCAATGAATGACGATAAGATTCCTGCAGGTAAATATTGTGTATCCACAAGCAACCGTAATTTTGAAGGTCGTCAAGGTCCGGGCGCACGTACACTGCTTGCGAGTCCGTTGGTAGCTGCAGCGGCTGCAATAACCGGAACAATAACTGATCCACGAGAGTTAATGTAGAGAGAATACCATAAATATTTAATCAGAGAAAAAAGATGAAAGCAAAATTCAATATACTTACAAGTACATGTGTTCCTCTTCCCTTGGAGAATGTAGACACTGACCAAATTATTCCCGCACGTTTTTTGAAAGCGACAACCAAAGAAGGATTCGGGGAGAACTTATTTCGCGATTGGAGATATGATAAGGAGGGGAACAAAATAGAATCATTTGTACTCAATGATCCGACGTATGGCGGTCAGATTCTCGTAGCCGGTAAAAACTTCGGTTCGGGTTCCAGTCGCGAACATGCAGCGTGGGCTATTGCCGATTATGGCTTTCGTGTAGTCGTAAGTAGTTTCTTTGCCGATATTCACAAAAACAATGAGTTGAACAATTTTGTATTGCCGGTGGTAGTCAGTGATGAGTTTCTCACTGAACTGTTCGATTCCATTTTTAAAGATCCGAAAACAGAAGTGGAAGTGAATTTGCCGGAACAGAAAATTACCAATAAAGCAACAGGGAAAAGCGAATCCTTCGAAATTAATGCTTATAAGAAACATTGTCTGATGAATGGATTGGACGATATCGATTTTCTACTGACAAATAAAGAAAAAATAGAGCAGTGGGAGAGAAGTAGATAACTATATATGTATTCATTAACTTACTAATTTCTTTAAAAGCAGAAAGTTTGTTCAAAATCATCTTAAAAGGAGGCTGACCAAAATTTGAAGAGTCTTTCGGACGGTTATGATTTCCGTATCGGACTTTTGGTGAGTTCCTTGATGAGCATTTTCAGATAGAGTGGAAAATTATAAGCCTGAATATCGCTTATCAAGTATTTTGTATGCTAAAAAGATAAAAGAATTAGATGAAGAATAATCATCCCAAAATAGAAATAATGGACACCACGCTTCGTGATGGCGAACAAACCAGCGGTGTGTCATTTGTGCCTCATGAGAAACTGATGATTGCCCGGCTATTGTTAGAAGACCTGAAAGTGGATCGCGTCGAGGTAGCATCAGCACGTGTTTCGGAAGGTGAGTTCAATGCGGTAAAGATGATCTGCGACTGGGCAGCACGGAGGAATCTACTGCAAAAGGTCGAAGTCTTGGGATTTGTGGACGGTCATACTTCATTGGATTGGATTCATGCTACCGGATGCCGGGTTATTAATCTACTTTGTAAAGGTTCGGAGAAACATTGTACCTATCAGTTACAGAAAGCTCCGGACGAACATATCCAAGACATTATTGCCGTAGTGGACTATGCCAACGAACTGGATATTGAGGTCAATGTGTATTTAGAGGATTGGAGTAACGGCATGAAGGATTCTCCTGAATATGTTTTCCATCTCATTGATACTTTAAAAGAGACTACCATTAAACGTTTTATGCTGCCAGATACGTTGGGGATACTTAACCCGTTGCAAGTCATTGAATTCATGCGGAAGATGAAGAAGCGTTACCCCGATACCCATTTCGATTTTCATGCCCATAATGATTATGATCTTGCAGTGAGTAATGTGCTGGCTGCCGTGTTAAGTGGTGTCAAAGGACTTCACACCACTATCAACGGATTGGGCGAAAGGGCAGGAAATGCACCTTTAGCCAGTGTGCAGGCCATTCTTAAAGATCATTTCAATGCTATCACGGCTATCGATGAAAGCCGTTTGAATGATGTTAGCCGTGTAGTTGAATCTTATTCCGGCATTCTCATTCCGGCCAATAAGCCCATAGTTGGTGAGAATGTTTTCACCCAAGTGGCAGGTATTCATGCCGACGGTGATAACAAGAGTAATCTTTATTGCAATGATCTTTTGCCCGAACGCTTCGGCAGAGTCCGTGAATATGCTTTGGGCAAGACTTCCGGTAAAGCTAATATCCGTAAGAACCTGGAAAGGTTGGGATTGGACTTGGATGAGGAATCCATGCGTAAAGTTACCGAACGTATTATAGAGTTGGGTGATAAAAAGGAACTTGTCACCCAGGAAGATCTTCCTTACATCATTTCCGATGTGTTAAAGCATGATGGCATGAATAACAAAGTGAAATTGAAAAGTTATTTCGTAACTTTGGCACACGGACTGAAACCAATGGCAACCTTAAGCATTGAAATCGATGGGCAAGTTTACGAAGAGAGTTCTTCCGGTGACGGTCAATACGATGCTTTTGTGCGTGCATTGCGCAAGATCTATAAATTGACATTGGGGCGTAAATTCCCTATGTTGATCAATTATGCCGTCAGCATTCCGCCCGGTGGTCGTACGGATGCTTTTGTACAAACGGTCATTACTTGGAGTTTTGGGGAGAAAGTGTTCCGTACTCGCGGATTGGATGCCGACCAGACGGAAGCAGCTATCAAGGCGACCATTAAAATGCTGAATATAATAGAAGAATACTAATATGAGTGATTAGTGAAGAATGATAAGTGATCGGCTCTATGCGAAAGCCGGCTGATTGCTACTTGCTATTTACTAATCTTTAAATCACTAATTGAAATGGATTTTAAAATTGCTGTATTAGCCGGTGACGGCATTGGCCCCGAGATCTCCGTGCAAGGCGTGGAGGTGATGAGTGCCGTTTGTGAGAAATTTGGTCATAAGGTAGATTATAAGTATGCCATCTGTGGTGCGGATGCTATTGAAAAAGTTGGCGATCCTTTTCCGGAAGAGACATTCCGCATTTGTAAAGAGGCCGATGCCGTGCTTTTTTCTGCCGTAGGCGATCCTAAATTCGACAACGATCCCACGGCCAAGATTCGTCCCGAACAAGGATTGTTGGCTATGCGTAAAAAGCTTGGACTTTTTGCCAATATCCGTCCGGTGCAGACATTCAAATGCTTGCTTCACAAATCTCCTCTTCGCGCGGATCTGATCGAAGGAGCTGATTTCCTGTGTATACGCGAATTGACCGGTGGTATGTATTTCGGAGAGAAATATCAGGATAATGACAAGGCCTACGATACCAATGTATATAGCCGTCCTGAAATAGAGCGTATCTTGAAAGTTGCTTTCGAGTATGCCATGAAACGCAATAAACACTTGACTGTCGTTGATAAAGCCAATATTCTTGCTACCAGTCGTTTGTGGCGGAAGATAGCTCAGGAGATGGCACCACTGTATCCTGAGGTGGAAACCGATTATATGTTTGTGGACAATGCCGCCATGAAAATGATCCAGGAACCGAGGTTCTTCGATGTGATCGTTACTGAAAATACATTCGGTGATATCCTTACCGATGAAGGTTCGGTGATCAGTGGTTCGATGGGCTTGCTTCCTTCGGCCTCAACCGGTGAGAGTACTCCCGTATTCGAACCTATCCACGGCTCTTGGCCCCAAGCGAAGGGATTGAATATAGCCAATCCGCTGGCGCAAATCCTCTCCGTGGCCATGTTGTTTGAATATTTCGATTGTAAGGCGGAAGGAGAAATGATTCGCAAAGCTGTGGATGCTTCTTTGGATGCCAATGTCCGCACTCCTGAAATCCAAGTGGAAGATGGTAAGAAGTACGGAACGAAAGAAGTTGGCGAGTGGATTGCCGATTATATCAGGAATGCATAGCCAGAAACACGAAGAAAGGTACGTCCGTCAGATTATTTGTAAGGAAGCCAAGGTGGTATAAACAAGGATACCCACTGTAGTACATAGTCCTACAAAAATAATGAAATTGGTCTGGCGTGCCTTTCTGAAATTCTCTTTTGTCACTTTTTGCAAGATGTAGTACATCAGCATAGCTCCACACAGGCCTACTAGCATCCCTACCAATAAATCGCCTGGATAATGCAATCCCAGATAAATGCGTGTATAACAATTCAATGCCGCCCATGCGCATATGAACAGGCTTAACCAACGTTTACGGAAAAGGAATACAAGAAAGAATGCCAGCCCGAAAGAATTTGAAGCGTGGCAGGAAGGGAAGCCGAAGCCTCCGCCACGCCTGCCATTGACAATGTGTACCAGATCGGCAATAGGACTGGCGGGATTGGATGGTCGAGGGCGTTCCACGATGGGGCGGATCAGTGTTGCGCAAACTTGGTCGGCAAATGTGATGGTCAATGCGATCGCTATCAGACAGCACAAGGTTATCTTCCAATTGAAATTCTTTAGTAGCACATAAAGTATGCTGGCATACATCGGCACCCAGATGGCTTTTCCTGTAAATGCGGACATGAAGTAGTCCCAGAAAGTATTGTGGAGTCCGTTCAAGTATAGCAATAAACTTTGGTCTGTTTCAACAAGTGATTGTAATAATCCGTAGGTCATATTCTTTTGGTATTTGTTTTTTTTATTAAATCTATCTCTTTGCGAGGTCATCATATAACTTTTGCAGATATGCCTTCCCTTTATCGAGATTTTCCCCTTTATGCATACCGTCATCCACTGCAATCGCATTCGATTCGCAATTGAACACCACTTCATTATCCGGTGTCACCATTCCGAAAGCATTCGGGAATGTGAAGAACGCAAAGTGTGGCGAAGCCGGATTAAGCAGGTTTTTGCTAAATGTAAATTCTTCGTGCGGTAGTCCCAATTGTCCTAATAAGGTGGCAGCGATATCGGTTTGCGAACCATAAGTTTCGATCTGCTCAGGCTTTTTTACAGCTCCTCCGATGAAGATAAGAGGTATTTTGTAACGGTCGGAGGACAGGTTGTTGATATCTTCCGGATAGGCTCCCAAATGGTCGGGAACCAATATGACCACTGTATTTTCCCAAAGAGGAGTCTCCTTGAAACGTCGGATGAAATCTCCTGTACAACTATCCGTATATGCGAAAGCGTTCAGCCGTTTGTTAGCCAGCTTCTGATAAGGAACTTCAAATGGTTCATGGCTGCTGGAAGTCTGCATCACCTTAAAGAAAGGCTCTTTCTGAGGTTTGGTCTTCAAATCATCGATCAGGCGGTTGAATACCACATCGTCGTGTGCCCCCCATTTGCTCAGCCGTTCCGAGACAGGAAAATCCTTGTCGGAGATTATATCCTCCATCCCGGTGGAAACCAGATAAGAGCGCATATTGGTGAAATCGGCATCCCCGCCGTAATAATATTGGAGATCGTATCCCGCTTCTTTCAAGCTGGCAGGGATGGAAGGTAGATTTTGTGTCTTTCTGGTATATTTCATTATGCTCGTTGTTGGCTGTGCCGGATAACCGCTCAGGATAGATACCAATCCACGGTCGGTACGGAAACTGTTGGCAAAGAAATGAGTGAAAAGTACCCCTTCTTTAGCAAATTTGTCCATATTGACGGCAACACCGGGTTCTCCTCCCAAGGTTTCCATGAGGTGAGATGAGAAACTTTCAAGGACGATCAACAGAATGTTAGGCCGTTCGGTTGTGAAAAGCTGCGGTATCGAATCTGTCGCTGTTACCGGTTTATCGATCATTTCAGAAAAGAGTGCATCGGCTTTTGCTGCATCCATGAAACGGTATTGCTTGTCAAAATCAGCCTGCCGGGAGAAAGAATCCATCAAGCTGAAGGAGGGATTGATGGCAGCATGGTTCAATTTCTGGTCTGCGCTGAAATAGACCTTCCCCAAGTTCATGGTCGATGCGCTGAAGCCGCCTCGTATCGGAATGAACAACAAGCCGGTGGCAAGCAGCAGTACTCCGGATACGTTCAACCTGCGATAGGGTATTTTTAACGGACGTTTTGCGTTGTTAAGTACAAATGAAAATAAGAAATACAGGAACGCGGCATATACTGCCATTGCGAGGACTCCTCCTAACACCACCCAAACACTGACACTTGCGATGGCATCTTTCGGGGAAGAAAAGAAATAAAACAAAGGAGTGGTGTCGAGTCTGAATCCCCAAAATCCATACAGCCCTAGGTCACCGACGAAGATACAGGATAGCAAGATGGACGTGAAGAGAAAATAATATTTCCGAATGTTCCGTATCACTCCCGAATCCGTCCAAGCCGATGCGATCAGTAGCAATCCGGGGATGGCCGTCAGGTATCCGGCCAACGAAAGATCCAGCGGGAGACCATGCCAGATGACATTGAACCATTCTATCCATGACACCTTATTATATAAGGTATGATAATAAGCCATGAAAATCGGCTTTTGCAGAATAAAGATGAATACAAAAAGGAAATAGGTCGTTATAAATTGTATAAGTCTTCTCTTCATACGATATACTAAAAAAGATTGAACGCAGACAAAGGTACTATACTTTTCTTTATCTTTGCGCATTAACTGATATAAAACAGTGATAATTATGAAAAAAGTAGCAAAGAATCTGATTGAATTGATAGGTTCCACACCTATGATGGAACTTGCCGGATATAGCAGCAAGTACCATCTGGAAAGTAATCTGATTGCCAAATTAGAGTCATTCAATCCGGGCGGTAGCGTGAAAGACCGTGTAGCTCTTTCGATGATCGAGGATGCCGAACAACGGGGGATTCTGAAACCGGGTGCGACTATTATAGAACCTACCAGCGGAAATACTGGAGTCGGATTGGCCATGGTAGCAACCATTAAGGGGTATCGCCTGATATTGACGATGCCCGAAACAATGAGTCTGGAACGTCGTAATTTGCTGAAAGCTTTGGGGGCACAGATTGTCTTGACGGACGGTTCGGAGGGCATGTCGGGTTCCATCGCCAAAGCGCAGGAGTTGCGGGATATGATATCTGGCGCTGTTATCCTTCAACAATTTGAAAATCCTGCCAACGCGGCTGTCCATGAACGAACCACCGGAGAAGAAATCTGGAATGATACGGCTGGAGAGATTGCTGCTTTTGTTGCCGGAGTGGGCACGGGTGGAACCATTTGTGGCATAGCACGTGCTTTGAAGAAACATAATCCGGATATTTTTGTTTTGGCTGTAGAACCAGCCACTTCCCCCGTTTTGGAGGGAGGCCGCGCTGCTTCTCACCGCATTCAGGGAATCGGTGCTAACTTTGTTCCCAAGATATATGATGCCTCTTTGGTAGATGAGGTGATGGGAGTGGCTGATGACGATGCCATCCGTACGGGACGGGAGTTGGCGGCAACGGAAGGATTGTTGGCCGGAATATCGTCCGGAGCGGCTGTTTATGCAGCCAGGAAGTTAGCGGAGCGTTCCGAATTTGCAGGTAGGATGATTGTAACGCTGTTGCCCGATACGGGAGAACGTTATCTGTCTACCGAATTATATGCATTTGATGCTTATCCGTTGGATGTACAATAAATGGCCTCCGATCGTAGCCCGCTGCTTTGTCTTTTTCGTACGGTGGCGGTTGCTTGACGAACTTTCGGATTTGTTGTCCGAATTATATTAACTCTATAAATACCATTTGAAAGTAATGAAATTCCCATTTACCCTTCTTTTTCTTCTCCTTTTCTCTTTGACCGTTTCGTCCCAGACTTATCGTGAACTATCAGAGAAAGCGATTGACTATATCGAGGAAGACAGTTTGGCACAGGCAGAAGACTTCTTGGTGCAAGCCATGAAACTGGAACCTTCCAATCCGCACAATGCTCTGCTTTTTTCCAATCTCGGTTTGGTGCAGCGCAGGCTGGGGCGTTATGATGATGCGCTCCAGTCGTATACTTATGCATTAAACATTGCTCCCAATGCTGTTCCTATTTTGTTGGATCGTGCTGCCCTTTTCATGGAAAAAGGCATGACAGACCGTGCATATCAGGACTATTGTGAAGTGTTGGATGCCGATAAAGTTAATAAGGAGGCTTTGTTGATGCGAGCATATATTTATGTTATTCGGAGAGATTATAAAGCGGCTCATATGGATTATGACCGGTTGCTTGAACTTGACCCTCAGAGTTACAGTGGCCGTCTCGGCTTGGCCACGCTCGAACAGAAAGAAGGCAAATTTCGTGAAGCCCTTGAGTTGATAAATAAGTTGCTGGTTGAAGAACCGGAGGATGCAACTCTATATGTCGCCCGTGCCGATGTGGAACGAGAGATGGAGCATCTTGAATTGGCGTTGGTCGATCTTGATGAAGCCATTCGTCTTTCTCCCCAGATGGCTGATGCTTATTTGTTGCGCGGAGATATTTATCTGGTTCAAAAAAAGAAAGTGCTTGCCCGGGCGGATTTTGAAAAGGCGCTTTCGCTCGGTGTGCCTCGGGCCGACTTATACGAGAAGTTGCAACAGTGTAAGTAGTAGTATGGTTGGACTTCTTTATAACCGCTGTTCCGGATATTGCAAACTAATCAATGCCAAAGTAGGAAGAGAGGTTGTGTTCCCTTTAAAGCTCCGTTGTTAAACATGGGGATGTTTCACTGTTAAACATCCCCATGTCTAACAGTCATACATGCCCATGTTTCACTGTTAGACATCCCCATGTTTGACAATGTATCTTCTGAAGATAAAATATCTCTCTCCCCGGTTTATCGTACGTTCCTCTTTATCCAGGAATAGATAGCTTAGCTTGTGGTAACCTCAATCTGATGAACGAATACTCACCGAGTAGTTACCACAGGCTGTCTGTACTAGTAAGATATATGATATTAATCCTATACAAATTGTCGGATGAGTTCCACAAAATCCTTACCGTATTTTTTCTTTTTGTATTCGGTGATACCACTGATTGCTCCGAAGGCTTCCAAGGTTGTAGGGCGGGATAAGTTCAGTTGATGTAGCACTTTGTCCGATAAAACGATGTAAGGCGGCAGCATCTCTTCGTCTGCCAATTGTTTGCGGAGGGCCCGTAATTCTTCGAAGAGTTCTCTGCTTTCTCCCGCTTCGATACCCAATGGAAGCTCCTTGTTGACGGGCGTTTTTCTTCTACTTCCTTTTCTATTGGAAATATTCTTTTCTTCTCTTTTAATAGTTACAAGCATGGCTTTCTCACGTCCGAAAAGTACGTTCGTTCCATTTTCCGTAATCTTCAAATGATTTTTTTCGTTGTAAGCTATTTCGAAGTATCCCAGTTGTAGCATCTGTAGGAGATAGTCCTGCCAATCGCGGGAAGGAATTTCTCTTCCTGCACCGAAAGTTTTTAACTTATCGTATCCTCTGTTCATCACTTCCGGAGTATACATTCCACGCAGGATATCTATCAACATTCCCTGTCCTGCCTGCTGGTCGGTACGAACGATGGCACTTAATGCTTTTTGTACGATAACACTCCCATCGAAACGTTCGCGAGGATTCCTACACACATCACAATTTCCGCAATCACATTTGGCAGTCTCACTGAAGTAGCTTAATAAAATCCTCCGTCGGCAAATGTCTGCTTCGGCATATTGTTGCATCCGGTTCAACTTTTCCATGTTGATGTCCTGTTGCTTGCTGTCCATTGCGAACTTAGTCAGTAATATGAGATCCTCCAGCGAATAAAAAAGGATTGTTTCGCTAGGCAAGCCATCCCTGCCTGCGCGTCCTATCTCCTGGTAAAAACTCTCTATGCTTTTAGGAAGATTGTAATGTACCACCCATCGGACATTTGATTTGTCTATTCCCATTCCAAAAGCGATTGTTGCACAGACTACCTGTACGCGATCATTGATGAAATCCTCTTGTGCCTGGTTACGCTTTTCAGCCCCCATCCCTGCATGATAGTAGGCACAGTTTATTCCATTGTCGGACAACTCCTCTGCTATTTCTTCCGTCTTTTTTCTACTCAGGCAATAGATGATTCCGCTTTGCTCTGGGTGGCGGTCTATCAATTCCAGAATCGTTTTTATCTTCTCCTTCTTCTTGTAGTTCTTTTTGACTGCCAGACTTAAGTTGGGGCGGTCGAAGCTGGAAATGAATATCCGTGGATTTTGCAAATGCATTTGCCGGATGATGTCTTCCCGGGTTATTTTGTCGGCAGTAGCGGTTAAGGCAATGACGGGTATGTCGGGGAATTTTTCTTTCAATATGCCGATTTGCGTATATTCGGGCCGGAAATCGTGTCCCCATTGCGATATGCAGTGAGCTTCATCAATGGCGAACAGAGAGATTGACATATCACGGAAAAGGTAATCTACTTCGTTTATTAACTTTTCAGGAGATATGTAGAGTAATTTCAGTTTGCCTTCTATGCAGGCACGGCGCAGGTTAGCACTTTCTGTTTCATCTATACTGCTGTTCAATGCCCCCGCAGCTATCCCGTTGGCACGGAGAGCTTCTACCTGATCTTTCATTAATGAGATCAATGGAGATACCACCACAGCGGTACCTTCACTAAGAAGGGCCGGTAGTTGGTAACAGATCGATTTGCCTCCTCCAGTCGGCATCAAAACCAAACTGTCTTTATGGTTCAACAAGTTTTCAATAATCTCTTTTTGTAAAGGTCGGAAACTATCGTAACCGAAATATGTTTTGAGGGTTTGAATCATGAGCGATATTTTGGATATGTTTGCAAAGGTACTATTTTCTTTGATCTATCATGGAATAATCATCACAACTTGATCATAAAATTACTTCATATGTGAACGTAAACGATGTGATCGAAAGTTAAATATTCTTATTATATACCTTTCCGGTGCTTTTTTTCATTGATTTGGTTGTTTAGTTACAAAAAATGTACACTTAATTCTTGTATATTTGGAAAGAATGTACGAAATTTGTAACATCTAACGTTGCAGTGATGTAGCGATAATTAAAAATGAACCCTAACCAGTTAATTCAATGAGTGATTTAGAAAACAGAAAACAGGAAGAAACTCCTAAAAAACGTCCTTATAACTTAAGGGAAAAGAAGGAGAAAAAGGCTGCTTACCGTTCTTTGATAAGGCCGGAACTTGCAGACGAATTATACGATAAGATACTGAGTATCGTTGTCGTACAGAAGAAGTACAGAGACCCTGACTATTCAGCAAAAGATTTGGCTAAAGAGTTGAAAACAAATACTCGTTATTTGTCCGCTGTCGTCAACTCTCGTTTCGGCCAGAATTATTCTTGTTTATTGAATGAATACAGAGTAAAAGATGCTTTGCATTTGTTGACAGACAAGAGATATGCTGACAAAAATGTAGAAGAAATTAGTGCAATGGTTGGGTTTGCCAATCGTCAATCTTTTTATGCAGCTTTCTATAAGAATGTTGGAGAAACCCCGAATGGCTATCGTAAAAAACATTTGGAAAACAATAAAAAGTAATTGTACAATTTAATGTTGAATAAAAGGAAATATTCCGGGTGTAAGACTCGGGATACTTCCTTTTCATGTTTTTATAAATAAAAATCCTCAAATTATCTTATATACGTTTACTTATGAAAAAACATTTTATTATTTCGATGGCAGCTACGGTTACTATGCTTACAGCATGTGGCGGGGCTCAAAAAACAACAACTGCGAAGGCAGATAAATTTGATTACACTGTGGAACAATTTGCTGATTTACAAATGTTGCGTTACCGGGTTCCCGGATTCGAGGACCTGTCGCTAAAACAAAAAGAGCTGGTTTATTACCTGACCGAGGCTGCCCAGCAGGGTCGTGATATCCTTTACGATCAGAATGGAAAGTACAACCTCCGTATCCGCAGAATGCTGGAAGCAATCTACACCGACTACAAAGGTGATAAGAATACCGACGACTTTAAGAATATGGAAGTCTATCTCAAGCGAGTATGGTTTTCCAATGGTATCCACCACCATTATGGTTCGGAAAAGTTTGTTCCCGGTTTTTCTCAGGATTTCCTGAGACAAGCTGTATTAAGTCTGGATGCCTCCCAACTTCCATTGGCAGAAGGGCAAACGGTGGAGCAGTTCTGTGATGAAATATTTCCTGTGATATTCGATCCAAAAATTATGCCTAAACGTGTGAATCAGGCAGATGGTGAAGACTTGGTTCTGACTTCTGCAAGTAATTACTACGATGGGGTTACTCAAGCTGAAGCGGAGGCATTTTACGGGAAGATGAAAGACCCGAAGGATGAAACTCCCATCTCTTATGGCTTAAATAGCCGATTGGTTAAGGAGGACGGTATTATTCAGGAGAAAGTGTGGAAAGTCGGTGGACTTTATACACAAGCTATTGAAAAGATTGTTTATTGGCTGAAGAAAGCTGAAGGAGTGGCCGAAGATGAAGCACAGAAAGCCGCAATTGGTAAGCTGATCGAATTCTATGAAACGGGTGACCTGAAAACATTCGATGAATATGCCATCTTGTGGGTGAAGGATTTGAATTCTCGTATTGATTTCGTGAACGGTTTTACAGAAAGTTATGGCGATCCGCTCGGGATAAAAGCCAGTTGGGAGTCTCTCGTTAACTTCAAGGATTTGGATGCGACACGTCGTACGGAAACTATCAGTGGTAATGCGCAATGGTTTGAAGATCATTCACCGGTAGATGCACAGTTCAAGAAAGACAAAGTGAAAGGTGTTACTGCGAAAGTCATTACAGCCGCTATTCTTGGTGGTGATCTCTATCCATCCACGGCTATTGGCATTAATTTGCCCAATGCAAACTGGATACGCGCACATCATGGTTCTAAATCCGTGACGATTGGCAACATAACGGACGCATATAATAAAGCATCTCATGGCAATGGTTTCGTAGAAGAATTTGCTTATAGCGATGCCGAGAAACAACTTATTGATAAATATGGTGACCTTACCGGTGAATTGCATACCGACCTGCATGAATGTTTGGGGCACGGTTCGGGCAAGTTGCTTCCGGGAGTCGATCCGGACGCCTTGAAAGCGCATGGTTCGACAATCGAAGAAGCACGTGCTGATCTTTTCGGATTGTATTATGTTGCAGATCCCAAACTGGTGGAACTTGGTCTTACTCCTGATGCAGATGCCTATAAAGCTGAGTATTACAGTTACTTGATGAACGGCCTGATGACCCAGCTTGTACGTATCGAACCGGGCAACAGTGTGGAAGAAGCGCACATGCGTAATCGCCAGCTCATTGCTCGTTGGGTGTTTGAAAAGGGCGCTCCTGATAAAGTGGTGGAACTGGTGAAAAAGGATGGAAAAACTTATGTCAAAGTGAATGATTATGACAAGGTGCGTCAACTCTTTGGAGAGTTGTTGTCTGAAATCCAGCGAATCAAGTCTACCGGTGATTATGAAGCTGCCCGTGCTTTGGTAGAAAACTATGCAGTGAAAGTTGATCCTGTTCTCCATGCTGAGATTCTGGAACGTTATAAGAAGTTGAACCTGGCTCCGTACAAAGGGTTTGTCAATCCGAAATATGAAGCTGTAATAGATGAAAATGGAAACATTACCGATATAACCGTTTCCTATGATGAAGGGTATGCAGAACAGATGTTGCGCTATAGCAAAGATTATTCTCCACTACCGGACGTGAATTAAGAAGAAAGAATTAAGAAGGGAGAGTGAAGAAGGGAGAATTGAGATAAGGAGAACTTCCTTTTTCACTCTTAATTATTTTATTATGTTGGATATAAAAGAACAATTAAAAGATATCAAGACGCAACTCCGTTTATCAATGAATGGAGTCGTATCACAAAGTATGCGTGAAAAAGGCATAAACTATAAACTCAATTTCGGAGTTGAGCTGCCACGTATAAAGAGTATTGCTGCTTCTTTCGAGAAGAACCATGATTTGGCTCAGGCTCTTTGGAAAGAAGACATTCGTGAGTGCAAGATACTTGCCGGATTGTTGCAGCCGATAGAAACCTTTTATCCTGAAATTGCCGATATTTGGGTTGAGAATATGCCTACTATGGAAATAGCAGAACTTACATGCATGAATCTTTTCCAGAATTTGCCCTATGCTCCTGCTAAATCTTTCCAATGGATTGCTGCAGAGGAAGAATATGCGCAGATTTGCGGTTATCTTACCATTGCCAGATTATTGGTGAAAAAGGGAGATATGACGGAGCGGGTTGCTGGTGAATTTCTTGATCAGGCCATCTCTGCAGTGCTTTCCGGTAGTTATCGTGTGCGCAATTCGGCCATGTTGGCTATCCGTAAATATATGCAACACAGCGAAGAACATGCTTTTCAAGTATGTAGATTGGTGGAGGGGATGAAAGACTCTACAGTCGAAGCAGAGCAGGTTCTGTATAGCATGGTAAAGGAGGAAGTTTAAAAAAACTTCCCTTTATCATTTGCTTTCTACAAAAAAGGCTTAACTTTGTTGGCGCAAATTTTGTGCCGATAATGGAAAGTCAGAATGTGAAAGATACTGTAAGGCAGATATTCACAGAATATCTCAATGCGAACGGGCATCGTAAGACTCCCGAGCGTTATGCCATACTTGAAACTATCTATTCTATAGACGGTCATTTCGACATAGATATGCTCTATTCCCAAATGATGAACCAGGAGAACTTTCGTGTAAGTCGTGCCACGTTATACAATACTATTATCCTGCTCATCAATGCCCGGCTGGTCATCAAGCATCAGTTCGGCAATTCTTCCCAATATGAAAAGTCTTATAATCGAGAGACACATCATCACCAGATATGTACACAATGCGGTAAAGTTACCGAATTTCAAAATGAAGCATTACAAAACGCTATCGAGAATACCAAGTTGAGTCGGTTTCAGCTTTCGCACTATTCTTTGTACATTTATGGAATATGCAGTAAATGCGATCGTGCCAATAGAAGGAAAAAAGTAAGTAACAACAATAAGAAAGAAAAATGAAAGTAGATGTACTATTAGGTTTACAATGGGGCGATGAAGGTAAAGGAAAAGTTGTAGACGTATTGACTCCCCGATACGATGTGGTAGCACGTTTTCAGGGCGGTCCGAATGCGGGACATACACTCGAGTTCGAAGGACAGAAGTATGTGCTTCGTTCCATCCCTTCAGGTATTTTTCAGGGAGATAAGGTGAATATTATCGGTAATGGCGTTGTTCTTGATCCCGCACTGTTCAAAGCAGAAGCAGAGGCTCTTGAAGCTTCGGGACATAATTTGAAAGAAAGACTGCACATTTCAAAGAAAGCACATCTGATCCTGCCGACACATCGCATTCTGGATGCTGCTTATGAAGCTGCTAAAGGAGACTCGAAGGTAGGGACTACCGGAAAAGGTATCGGTCCTACTTATACGGATAAGGTGAGCCGTAACGGTGTCCGTGTCGGAGACATCCTCCACGGTTTCGACGAGAAGTATGCTGCTGCCAAAGCTCGTCATGAACAGATTCTGAAAAGCTTGAACTATGAATACGACTTGACGGAGCCTGAAAAAGCTTGGATGGAAGGTATTGAATACTTGAAGCAGTTCCATTTGGTAGACAGTGAACATGAAGTGAACAATTTGTTGAAAGAGGGCAAAAGCGTTCTTTGCGAGGGCGCCCAAGGTACAATGCTTGATATTGATTTCGGTTCGTATCCGTTTGTTACCTCTTCAAACACGGTATGTGCCGGTGCTTGCACGGGCTTGGGCGTTGCGCCTAATCGCATCGGTGATGTATACGGTATTTTCAAAGCATATTGCACTCGCGTCGGTTCAGGGCCTTTCCCTACGGAGTTGTTTGACGAAACAGGCGATAAGATATGCACTCTGGGACATGAATTTGGTTCTGTTACCGGACGTAAGCGTCGTTGCGGATGGATCGACCTCGTAGCTTTGAGGTATTCTATTATGGTAAACGGTGTTACCAAGCTTATCATGATGAAGAGTGATGTACTCGATACGTTTGATACGATCAAAGCTTGTGTGGCTTATCGTTTAAACGGTGAAGAAATTGATTATTTTCCATATGATATCACCGAAGGGGTAGAACCTATTTATGCGGAACTCCCGGGCTGGAAGACTGATATGACGAAAGTGCAGAGCGAGGATGAATTCCCCGAAGAATTTAACGCCTACCTGAGTTTCCTTGAAGAGCAGTTGGGAGTCGAAATAAAGATTGTTTCAGTAGGTCCTGACCGTGAACAGACTATTGAAAGATATACAGAAGAATAAATTATTCCTTTAGTTTTATAATGGGTATCTTTCAAGCAAAATGCTTTAAAGATGCCCTTCTTTTATTTAATGCGTATGATAAAACAAATTATTACTCTGCTCCTTGTTATTGGAGCGTGTGCCCCTTTAACGGCACAATCCGGTTATACTCCGACTGAAGAGAATCTGAAAGCGCGGCGGGAGTTCCAAGACAATAAGTTCGGCATATTCCTCCATTGGGGGCTTTATAGTATGCTTGCGACTGGTGAGTGGACTATGACGAACCGGGATCTTAACTATAAAGAGTATGCCAAATTGGCGGGTGGTTTTTATCCTTCTAAGTTCGATGCGGCTCGTTGGGTGGCTGCTATTAAAGCTTCGGGAGCGAAGTACATCTGTTTTACTACTCGCCATCATGAAGGCTTTTCGATGTTCGATACGAAATTTTCTGATTATAATGTAGTGAAAGCAACCCCTTTTAAGCGGGACATTGTGAAAGAACTCGCTGATGAATGTGCCCGTCAGGGTATTAAATTGCATTTCTATTATTCTCACTTGGATTGGTCTCGGGAAGACTATCCCTGGGGGCGTACCGGTAGAGGAACCGGAAGAGCCGATTCAAAAGGAAATTGGCGTACTTATTATCAGTTTATGAATGATCAATTGACCGAATTACTGACTAATTATGGTCCTGTAGGAGCGATCTGGTTTGATGGTTGGTGGGATCAGGATCAGAACCCCGGTTTTGATTGGCAGTTGCCCGAGCAGTACGCAATGATTCATCGTTTACAGCCTGCCTGCTTGATAGGGAACAATCATCATCAGGTTCCTTTTGCCGGAGAAGATATTCAGATATTCGAACGAGATCTTCCGGGTGAGAATAACTCCGGACTTTCAGGGCAGGACATTAGCCAATTGCCTCTGGAAACTTGTGAAACAATGAACGGCATGTGGGGGTATAAAATAACCGATCCCAATTATAAGTCTACTAAAACATTAATCCATTATCTGGTAAAAGCTGCGGGTAAAAATGCGAATCTATTGATGAATATAGGCCCCCAACCTGATGGAGAGCTTCCGGAAGTTGCTGTACAGCGACTTAAAGAAGTAGGAGAGTGGATGCAACAATACGGTGAAACCATTTATGGCACTCGCGGTGGACTGGTTGCGCCTCATGATTGGGGTGTGACCACTCAGAAAGGAAATAAGCTTTATGTACACATCCTTGACCTGCAAGATAAATCCCTGTTCATTCCATTGACCGGAAAGAAGGTGAAGAAAGCAGTGTTCTTTAAAGACAAATCTCCTCTGCGGTATACTCGTAGCCGTGACGGCATACTGTTGGAACTCGGTGCTGTTCCTGTCGATATTGATACGGTGGTGGAACTGACAATTGAATAATTTTTAGCTAATTCTTCCTAAAACAAAAGGGAAACTATTGGTACATCCGAAGTTTCCCTTTATTTTTGGCAAGCTATTTGTATTTATACGGGTAGTAATCATTTAAATTAAAAAGAAAAGTATGATACCTATTTCATGGATAATTTTTATCGGGATTGCCTTGGTAAGCTGGTTGGTACAGATGAACTTGCAGAACAAGTTTAAAAAATATTCTAAGATACCTACGGGCAATGGAATGACAGGACGCGACGTGGCTATTAAAATGTTACATGACAATGGAATTTATGATGTTCAGGTGACACATACACCGGGACGTCTGACTGACCACTATAATCCTGCCAATAAGACAGTGAATCTGAGTGAAGGCGTTTATGAGAGTAATAGCATTATGGCAGCTGCTGTAGCTGCTCACGAATGCGGTCACGCTGTGCAACATGCGCGTTCCTATGCTCCTCTGACAATGCGTAGTAAACTGGTTCCTGTTGTGACATTTGCTTCTCAATGGATGACGTGGGTATTACTTGCAGGTATATTACTGATCAATTCATTTCCTCAGCTTTTATTGGCTGGTATCATTTTGTTCGCTATGACGACTCTGTTTAGTTTTATCACTTTGCCGGTAGAAATTAATGCTAGCAAACGCGCATTGGTATGGTTGAGTTCGTCTGGCATTACAAATGCACGTAATCATGCACAGGCAGAAGATGCACTTCGTTCCGCTGCTTATACTTATGTAGTAGCTGCTTTAGGCTCTTTAGCTACATTGATTTATTACATTATGATATTTCTTGGAAGAAGAGATTAATTTACTGAGTTAATTCGTCCAAATAAACAAACAGCTCCCTCCTTCAGAATCAGAAGGAGGGAGCTGTTTGTTTATTTGGGTGTATGCTTGTTATTATACCGGATAAGAAGTCAGTTTGGTGCTAATCAGTATTTTTGTTCTCCGTTAGACTCTGATATTTCGCATTGGAGCAGGTAAAATTTGGTATGGTTGTTCTGATTAATCAATAATTTCCTATAACTTTGCAGACCAATTACATAAAATAGTTAGAATTATGGCAGCAAAACCGAGCATACCGAAAGGAACACGAGATTTTTCGCCTGTGGAGATGGCGAAACGTAATTACATTTTTAATACGATTCGTGATGTTTATCATCTTTATGGCTTTCAGCAGATAGAGACTCCTTCTATGGAGATGCTTTCTACGTTGATGGGAAAGTATGGTGAAGAAGGGGATAAGCTATTGTTTAAAATACAGAATTCCGGTGATTATTTTTCGGGTATTACTGACGAAGAATTGTTGAGTCGCAATGCCGTGAAGTTGGCAAGTAGGTTTTGTGAAAAGGGATTGCGTTATGATTTGACTGTGCCTTTTGCCCGTTATGTGGTAATGCACCGGGATGAAATCACATTCCCTTTCAAACGCTATCAGATACAACCTGTATGGCGTGCCGATCGTCCTCAAAAGGGACGCTATCGTGAGTTTTATCAGTGTGATGCCGATGTGGTAGGTAGCGATTCGTTACTGAATGAAGTGGAATTGATGCAGATTGTCGATACTGTATTCAACCGTTTCGGTATTCGGGTTTGCATTAAGATAAATAACCGTAAAATCCTTTCCGGTATAGCCGAAATCATTGGTGAGTCTGACAAGATTGTCGATATTACCGTAGCTATTGATAAATTGGATAAGATCGGTCTTGAGAATGTCAATGCAGAATTGAAAGAAAAAGGAATCAGTGATGAGGCTATAGCCAAATTGCAACCGATCATTCTGCTTAGCGGGACAAATGCAGAGAAACTGGCTACATTGAAAGAGGTACTGTCTCTTAGTGAAATCGGGATGAAGGGTGTGCAAGAGAGTGAATTCATTTTGACTACACTGGAGACAATGGGGCTAAAGAATGAGATTGAATTAGATTTGACGTTGGCTCGCGGATTGAATTATTATACCGGTGCTATTTTTGAAGTGAAAGCTTTGGATGTGCAGATAGGTAGTATTACAGGAGGCGGTCGTTACGATAACTTGACCGGTGTATTCGGAATGGCAGGAGTGTCGGGAGTAGGAATCTCTTTTGGGGCGGATCGTATTTTCGATGTACTTAATCAATTGGATTTATACCCTAAAGAAGCGGTAAACGGTACTCAGTTGCTATTCGTTAATTTTGGCGAAAAAGAAGCAGCTTTTGCAATGGGAATATTGGCCAAGGCCCGTGCAGCCGGTATACGTGCGGAAATATTCCCGGATGAGGCAAAGATGAAAAAGCAGATGAGTTATGCTAATGCAAAGAATATTCCGTTCGTTGCTATTGTGGGTGAAAATGAAATGCAGGATGGCAAAGTTATGTTGAAAAACATGGAAACAGGTGAGCAGATGTTGCTAACAGCTGAAGACCTGCTTGCATCCATCCAATCCTAAGTTTTGCAATGTAGGTATTATTTTGCCAGCAGTTTGAATATTCTTACGGCTGGCTTTTTTTAATTCTTCCTTTGTGAAATCCTACTTGAAGTTCATCTTGCTATCGCCTTTGGTCCTAGCTGCATTAGCAAGTCAGAGTGGATAGATTTGAAACTATCAGTTTGGATAATGGACGAGAGCGTATACTTTCAGCTATGGTGAATTCTGTTTCGAGAATTGTCATTCTGACATATTGCTTTTCCTATCCATCCTGAACTGTGATATTTCGAGCCGATGATAAACATGATTAGAAAAAACGGATTGTAGAGCAATCTCAGCTTTCCACTTTGATAATAAAACAGAAATCTGAGTTACATAAAACAACACTTATTTCCCTGTCCTTTCCAAATGACAAATATCATAGAATTGTCATCTCATTCCGTCACAAAATAAACCTTCCCCGAAAGAAGAGAAGTAGAGAAAAGAAATGGGAATTATGGCTCATTTCAAGTAAATTTAGCCTCGTTTTAATGGAAATGAATACTTCATTTGTTGGAAATGGTTATTTCATCTGATGATGATTAATACTTTATCCGATGAAAATGGGTATTCTATCTGTTGGCAATCGCTATTTCACCCGTCATTTATAGTGATTTTATCCCTTTTTCATTCGCTTTTGCCCCCTAAAACAGCTTTTTGGAGTGCTATTTCAATGATCTAGGGAAAAGTATCGGTTAGCTATTTACGGAAATCATAAACATTTTATTATAAATATTCAATCTTTACAAGAAAAAAGAACGATGACAATTACCGCTGCGTTAACCATCAACAACACCCAATCTTTACAAATACAGAAGGTTAACAATTGATAATTAAAAGAGGCTAAATACATAACAAGACGAAATTATACATACATTTGTAAATACAAAGTTTTAAAAAAAAATAAAGCAACTATTCGAATATACAACTTGCAATTAACCTTCGTGCTTATTCCACAAACCTATCAAACAATGACAATTTTATAAAGTATGTATTCTTAAACGTATAAATATAAACTTTAAATTGAATGATTATGAAACAGATTTTATGTACGTTGTTAGTAGCGTTTTTTGCATTAATTGCTCAAGCACAGGTCACGGTCAATGACGAAGGTGACTGTTGTGTCGGTGACGGTTCATGTTTTTGGGGATTCGAAACAAGCACATCGTCCCAATGGTCTTCCGTTAATCCCGGCAGGCTCAGTGTTGAAAGCGGGATAAGTATTGCCATATACGGAGATTCTGATCCGTTTCCCTACGATCCGTCACGCCCGCATCCTTTCGCAATAGCTCATGCGGTGAAGCATCATGGAATTTCAATGGCTCCGGTTTTTTACATTGATGAAAATGGTAAGATTTACAGTAAAGGCGGCTATGCCCAGTCTTCGGACAGTACATTAAAGACCAATATTCGTCCCCTGACTTCCACCCTCTCCAAGATTCAAACACTAAACGGTGTTTCCTACGATTTCAAAAGCGAAGTAGACGGTTCTCCACAAAATAGCTCTTTAGCAAGAAACGGAACAGCAGGCAACGTTTCCAAACATATCGGCTTATTGGCCCAAGAGGTCGAACAAGTATATCCGGAAGCAGTCTGTGAATTCTCGGACGGTACAAAAGGAATCATGTATACCGACCTGGTAGCCGTTCTGGTGGAGGGCATAAAAGAAATGAACGACAGTCTGACCGCAGTTAACATGCGATACGACAACCTGCAAAATCAAGTGGACAGCTTAAAGATGCAACTGGAAGCCCTGATGCAAAGTTTATCACCTCAGAGTCGTTCACCTAAATCAGATTCTGAGAACAATCAAAATAGCCCTGTGCAGGAAGCCGCACTCTATCAAAATGTCCCAAATCCCTTCAACCATATGACGGAAATAGCTTATCGCCTCACTCCCAATGCACATACAGCCTCCATTAATGTATATGATCTCAATGGAAAACTATTAAAGAATTATCCACTGCAATCCAATGGGGTTACAGGCAAGATTGAAATCTCCGCATCCGATCTAGAACCGGGTATGTATATTTATGCTTTGGTGATAGATGGCAGGATGATAGATTCCAAACGTATGATTCTGAATCATTGAACAAGTATAAAAATGAATGTAAACTAAAAATATACAGTTATGAAAAAAACATTATTATTTATGTTACTACCGCTGCTTTGCATTCTGTTACAAGCACAAGAAACGGTAGTTATCGATGGGGTCACTTTCTCGGTGGATAAGAAGACGCTGATAAAATATTCAGCAGATAAGGCGGATGAGGAATATGTAGTGCCGGAAGGGACGGAAATTATAAGTGAATATGCTTTTGGTCATAATCGCCATTTGCAAGTTCTGACATTACCTTTATCCTTGAAAGAAATTGGAGATAATGCTTTAGCGGGAACTGGATTAAAGACAATTATTTGGAATACTTATCCAGATGTCATCGGAGATTGGATATGGGGATTTCCAGCTTATGCATCCAACCTATCATCCTTCCTAACCCTTGGCAATAGTACTAATTGCATTTCAGTAGATGGAGTGCTTTTCTCAAAAGACAAGAAAAAACTATTGGGGTTCCCACCAACAAAAGTAGGAAACCGCTTAAGTGGTAAATATGAAATACCCGAAGGGACGGAAGTTATAACAAAACAGGCTTTCGCTTGTGCTGATATAGCAATTGTTATTCTTCCTTCCACAATTAACAGAATTGAAGAAGATGCATTTAGTGTAAGATGGCTAATACCAACAGGTGATGACACGATAGAGGAATTAATAGAAGTTTTTTGCAAAACAATAATTCCCCCTGAAATAATAGGAAATCCCTTTATTAATCCTGAATACATTGCCTTATATGTACCTGAAGAAAGTGCCGACATCTATCGAAACACAGAATATTGGAAACGCTTTAGAACCATAAATGGCAAAAGCACAGATAGTGGTATCCAACAAATGAAACAATCCTCCAATTTGGAAAGTTGGATTGAAAATGATATTTTAATATATCGAATGTGATGAAACAATGTCAAAGATTACAGCTTATGACACCAACGGTACTTGTTTCTGGCAAGGAGATATCCATGAAAACAAATGGCACATGGCAACGGGTGAATTTCCCAAGGGAGTACTCTTATTGGAAGTTACAACATCTGGCGGCAAAAGAACAGAAATTAAATTACTAAATTAGAATATCATGAAAAAAACATTATTATTTATGTTACTACCGCTGCTTTGCATTCTGTTACAAGCACAAGAAACGGTAGTTATCGATGGGGTCACTTTCTCGGTGGATAGAAAGACGTTGATAGATTATCCCGAAGACAAAGTGGATGAGGAATATGTAGTGCCGGAAGGGACGGAGATAATAGGTGAAAGAGCTTTTTGGTATAATAAATATATACAAGTTCTGACATTACCTTTATCCTTGAAAGAAATTGGAGATTATGCTTTGGCGGGATCGGGTTTAAAGACGATTATCTGGAATACTTATCCAAATGTTGTAGGAATTGACATTTGGGGATTTAGGAGTGCTGGTGATTCTATATTATCCTCCTTTCTTACAACTGATAATAGTGATAATTGCACGTCTATAGATGGTGTCCTTTTTTCAAAAGACAAGAAGAAACTATTAGGATTTCCACCAGCTAAAATAGGAAACCGCTTAGGTGGTAAATATGAAATACCTGAAGGCACGGAGATTATAGGAAAGGAGGCCTTTTTGAGTGCTGATATAGCAGTAGTTGTTCTTCCTTCCACAGTTAACCGAATTGAAAAACGTGCATTTAGTGTAAGTAGCTTAGTAGCAACAGGCAGTTATCTAAAAATGGACGCATTAAACAAGGTTTTTTGTAAAGCCATGACACCTCCTGAAGTAATATGGAATCCATTTGTTGAGCCAGAATATATTGACTTGTATGTACCCGAAGAGAGTGCGGATACCTACCGCAACACAGATTATTGGAAACGCTTTAGAACCATAAATGGAACAAAAGGGGATAGTGGTATCCAACAAATGAAACAATCCCCAAATTTGGAAAGTTGGATTGAAAATGATATTTTATATATCGAATGTGATGAAACAATGTCAAAGATTACAGTTTATGACACCAACGGTACTTGTTTCTGGCAAGGAGATATCCATGAAAACAAATGGCAAATGACAACGGGTGAATTTCCCAAGGGAGTACTCTTATTGGAAGTTACAACATCTGGCGGCAAAAGAACAGAAATTAAATTACTAAATTAGAATATCATGAAAAAAACATTATTATTTATGTTACTACCGCTGCTTAGTATTTTGTTACAAGCGCAAGAAACGGTAGTCATTGATGGGGTCACTTTCTCGGTGGATAAGAAGACGCTGATAAAGTATTCAGAAGATAAGACGGATGAGGAATATGTAGTGCCGGAAGGGACGGAAATTATAAGTGAACATGCTTTTGGTCATAATCGCCATTTGCAAGTTCTGACATTACCTTTATCCTTGAAAGAAATTGGAGATTATGCTTTGGCGGGATCGGGTTTAAAGACGATTATCTGGAATACTTATCCAAATGTTGTAGGAATTGACATTTGGGGATTTAGGAGTGCTGGTGATTCTATATTATCCTCCTTTCTTACAACTGATAATAGTGATAATTGCACGTCTATAGATGGTGTCCTTTTTTCAAAAGACAAGAAGAAACTTCTTGGTTTTCCTCCTGCAAAAATCGGGGATCGAATGCGTGGGAAATATGAAATACCTGAAGGCACGGAGATTATAGGAAAAGAGGCTTTTTTGAGTGCTGATATAGCAATAGTTGTTCTTTCTTCCACAGTTAACCGAATTGAAAAACGTGCATTTAGTGTAAGCTCGTTAGCAATAGCAGGCAGTTATCTAAATACGGACGCATTAAGCAATGTTTTTTGTAAAGCCATGACACCTCCTGAAATAATATGGAATCCATTTATTGACCCAGAATATATTGACTTATATGTACCTGAAGAAAGTGCAGAAACGTACCGAAATACAGACTATTGGAAGGACTTCAAAACTATCAATGGCAAAAGCACAGATAGTGGTATCCAACAAATGAAACAATCCTCCAATTTGGAAAGTTGGATTGAAAATGATATTTTATATATCGAATGTGATGAAACAATGTCAAAGATTACAGCTTATGACACCAACGGTACTTGTTTCTGGCAAGGAGATATCCATGAAAACAAATGGCACATGGCAACGGGTGAATTTCCCAAGGGAGTACTCTTATTGGAAGTTACAACATCTGGCGGCAAAAGAACAGAAATTAAATTACTAAATTAGAATATCATGAAAAAAACATTATTATTTATGTTACTACCGCTGTTATCTGTTTTATTGCAAGCACAGGAAACGGTAGTCATTGACGGGGTTACTTTCTCGGCAGATAAGAAGACGCTGATAAAGTATTCAAAAGATAAGACGGATGAGGAGTATGTAGTGCCGGAAGGGACGGAGATTATAAATGAACATGCTTTTGTCCCTAATTGTCATTTGCAAGTTCTGACATTACCTTTATCCTTAAAAGAACTTGGAGATTACGCTTTGGCGGGATCAGATTTAAAGACGATTATTTGGAATAATTATCCGGCAATTGTAGGGGATTATATTTGGGGATTTACCTCTAATATCGGGATTTCCAAGCTATCTTCTTTTTTAACTACTGAAAATAGTAATAATTGTATATCAGTAGATGGCGTTCTTTTCTCAAAAGACAAGAAGAAACTATTAGGATTTCCACCAGCTAAAATAGGAAACCGCTTAAGTGGTAAATATGAAGTTCCTGAAGGCACGGAGGTTATAGCAAAACAAGCTTTCGCGGATGCTAATATAGCAGAAATCATCTTACCTTCTACTCTTAACCGAATTGAGGATGATGCCTTTAAAATAAGTTGGTTATCATGCACAGGTAACGGTGGAGATGAACGTGATTTACATAAAATCTTTTGTAATGCTATTAACCCTCCCGAAATTATAGGGTTTCCTTCTTGGGGTCTGGGAGATACTGATTTATATGTACCTGAAGAAAGTGCAGAAACGTACCGAAATACAGACTATTGGAAGGACTTCAAAACTATTAATGGCAAAAGAACAGATAGTGGTATCCAACAAATGAAACAATCCCCAAATTTGGAAAGTTGGATTGAAGATGATATTTTATATATCGAATGTGATGAAACAATGTCAAAGATTAAAGCTTATGACACCAACGGTACTTGTTTCTGGCAAGGAGATATCCATGAAAACAAATGGCACATGGCAACGGGTGAATTTCCCAAGGGAGTACTCTTATTAGAAGTTACAACATCTGGTGGCAAAAGAATAGAAATTAAATTACTAAATTAAAATATTATGAAAAAAACATTATTATTTATGTTACTACCACTGCTTTGCATTCTGTTGCAAGCACAAGAAACGGTAGTTATCGATGGGGTCACTTTCTCGGTGGATAGAAAGACGTTGATAGATTATCCCGAAGACAAAGTGGACGAGGAATATGTAGTGCCGGAAGGGACGGAAGTGATAGCCAGAGTGGCCTTCTCGAATCAAAATTTGCATAAAATTACTTTACCTTTATCACTTAGGGAAGTAGGTTGCCAAGCCATGTCCTATTGCTCCCAACTGACGACTGTAATGTGGGGCATATTCCCCCAACGAGTTAGTGAGTCACTTTTTGACGGGAGTCCGATTCAAAAATTTCAAACACAGGATACGAGTCCTAATTGCATCGCTATCGATGGCATCCTTTTTTCTCCTGACAAAAAGACTTTGCTTCTATATCCTTCTGCTAAGTCTAATAAACAGTATATTGTTCCTGAAGGAATAGAAACTATTTTAGCAGGTGCATTTTATTGCGCACAAGTGCATGAATTCGTCTTGCCTTCTACTTTAAAGGAAATTGGAAATTACGCTTTTAAGGGATGCGCTGCCGGATCTGTGGTATGGAAAAGATTTCCTGAGAAAAGAGGGCATGGTATATTTGATGATACGCATATAAATACATTTGATGTTGCAGGAGACGATTGCAATTGTATTTCTTGTGAGGGTGTGCTTTATTCAAAAAATAAGAAGCGTTTACTATTAGTTCCTACAAATTACTATATGGCCTATGAGTATGGTGGTGTTCCTGAAGGAGTAGAGATTATCGGTTATAAGGCTTTTGAAAGCACTAATTACATCTTTGATTTGCCGTTACCTTCTTCTTTAAAATGTATAGAAGACTCCGCGTTCTATGTAGCTTCTAAAGTACCTACAAAAGCTAGTTTTGAAGATTTTGAAGAATTTGGAGATTACCGGCACCTATATACCATCTATTGCAAAGCTCCCATTCCACCTACAATTATTGGTGATCCTTTTATCCGTGTCAGACAAATGAAGTTGGAAGTCCCTGAAGAAAGTTTTGATTTGTACTGTAAAGCCCCGGTTTGGAAAGATTTTCGTACCATAAATGGCGTACGTGCCTCAATAGTGACTATGGATAATGAAAAGACAACTGTCAGTTGGACAAATCAGACCATTCATATTAAAGGGGAAAAAACTATTTCTGAAGTAAAACTATATAGTCCCGGTGGAGTGCTGATAGGGAGCAAAACAATTTCCAGGCCATCAGATTCTTTCAACGTGGATCAAACGACCGAAAAGATATTAATAGTGGAAATAATATACGGAGATATGACAAAAGAGCTTCTTAAACTTCATAAAAATAGATAGCCATGAAACGATTAATAATGATAATTGGTGTGGTCTTTGTAATGATCACATCTGCAAATGGCCAGATAGATGGTATTATCACATGGGTGGAAAACATTGATTTTACTTTTCGTCCTGAAGGGGAATACATGAATGTAGTATCTGAACCGAGTACGTATCTGAATGAGATAGGAGCACCAAACTTGCCTTATTGTGTTAAAACATTCCTTGTCCCGGTAGGTGTGCAACCAAGCGTACAAATACATTCTGTCAACAAGGAATTACTGAAAAGTGATATTTTGGTCTATCCGGCACAGCCACAGGTAATTATCAGTAGCGTCCCTGAGTGGGTAGAGCCGGATAGCCGCATTTATAATTCTTCCAATCCTTATCCCGGAAACTATGCAGAAATCATCTCGGACAGGGAAGACTTCGGATACCATCTGGTGACAGTGAAAATTTCACCATTAGAGTATGTTCCTAACATGAGAAAGCTATATTTATGTGATATCTCTTTCTCACTCACTTATTCTTCAACTTCTCCATCTTCTGCAAGCCAATTTTCTGTAAACAGCCAATCCGGTTATCTGAATGAGTTGGACAAGGAGTATATCAGATCCATCATTGACAACAAGGAGGCACTTGACGGTGTAGTTCCCGACATAAAGAGCATCGTACCCAAAACATATTCCGATAATCCGGTATTAAGAAGTGCTACGACTGCGGCAATAAGCGAGGTGCTTCCGGAATACCTGATTATCACCAACAACGAGTTGAAAGAGGCGTTTCAGGAACTTGCCGACTGGAAGATAAAAAAAGGCATACCTACCATTATTGAAACGGTCGAAAACATAGCCGTTAGTCAAGCGGGGAGTGATTTGCAGGAGAAAATACGTAATTACCTGATTTATATAAAGAAGTCTTATGGCTCTTTGTTCGTGCTTTTGGGAGGGGATACCAATATCATTCCCGCGCGCTTAAAGGAGCCAAGGGCTGAAAAAAGCAATGTGGCAGTCGACTTCTATTATGCTTGTGTAAATGGGGGAAACTGGAATAGGAATGGGAATAATCTTTATTTTGAAGATAATGATTATACATCTTCTGATTGGGGACTGACTTTTAAGTTGGGAAGGGCATCGGTTGAAAATAAAACAGAGGCTGAGACATTTGTAGAGAAAGCCATTCACTATGAGAAAGCGGATCTGAATATAAACTACTCGTATTTCAATAATTCGGTTGCTGCATCTGCTTTCATTAGCAAAAGCGATAATGGCTATTTGTATAATGATGGACGGGATTCTATTGCACGGTATTACCAAAAATATGCAGGGACACTGAATCGCTGGCTTATTTACGATCATTATAATTGTGAAAGTAACACGAGTTCTTGCAATGGTAAACATTCTAAATATACAGATAACACCCATAAAGGAGAAGAATTGAATAAATCCAATTTCATATCAGCTTTGCAAAATGGGGGGAATTCCGGTCTGGATCATTTTCATCTTATTTACCACATGGACCATTCTTCTCCTACGGGCATGGGCACGTCGAGTCTGGATAAGAATGAGGCTATTCATAATGATGATGTGGATAACTTAGAAAATGAGAATTATTATCCGATACTTATGTCAGGCGGCTGTTTGTCGGCTGATATTACTAAAGACTGCATAGCGGAACATTTTCTAAATAAGACTCCAGGCGGGGCAGTCGCATTTATTGGAAATACGGATGCCGGGTATGCAAGCGAATATCGGCAATTGAAAGGACTTCTTGGCGAACTTTATAAAACATCTCCGAATCACACCAATAGATATGATTTATCTATCTTGTATGCCAAAGCACTTATGTACAAAACAGTTGAAAAAAATAATTGCGCACTTCATCTTTTCGGTGATCCCGAGATGCAAGTTTGGACTTCCGCACCCAAGACATTAAGTGCATCCATCAGTCCCACATCCCTCTCGACAGGGCAAAAAACAATAACAATCGCTGTAAGCGGCCTCCCCCAGAACGAGACCGCGCGTGTCTGTATCCGGAAAGCGGACGAATTGTACATCGTGGACAACATCGGCAACGGGCAGCACACCGTCAATGTACTCATCCAAACACCGGGTACAATTGACGTGACTCTTACTGCCCACAACTATAGGCCGGTGGAAAGGAGCATCCAGGTGTCCGGCATCGGTAGCCAACCCGCGCTTGCCATTTCTGATCTGGTCTACAATGACAATACGGGAGGCAATGTCATAGGCAACGGAGACGGGCAACTGGATGCTGGGGAAACCATCGGATTAACCGTGAAATTAAAAAACACGGGAGCCGCCATGGTCACCGCCATAACGGGCATGCTGTCAAGCCAATCAAGCGATGTGCAGATCCTTACGGCACATGCGGTTTTCGGCACTGTTGTTGGCAATGGAGTTACAACATCTATGACACCATTTGTTTTTAGGATAAACAAAGACAGTGAACAACATCTGAAAAACAGCGAAAAGGCGGTCACGTTACGATTGCAGATTACCGTCAATGGCAGCAGTAGAGTAGAACTATTCAAATTGGAAGATATCCATGTTCCTGAAATCCAAATCGGAAACCAGATCGTAACCTGGACAAGCAACGGGAACACGAGAGTTGAAGCTGGGGAAACGGTGAGGATGAACATCGACTTGACAAATATTGGTAATGCAGAAGCCACCGGCTTGAAAGCAATGTTGACAACAAAAAGCCAACAAGTTTCATGTCCCTCCACATTAGTCACCTACCCCAACATTTCTTCATTTGAGACAAAAGCAAATACAACAACTTTGTCATTCCAAACCTTGAGTACTTATATGGGACAATTGGATCTAAATCTGATGGTAACCAATGCGTATGGGAAAACATGGAACTTCCCAGTGAATCCTTTGTCAAGACCGAACACGATAAATGCTGCCACAATGAACTTCCAGCCTTATGAATCATTCATAAACGTATATTGGACACCTGTAGGGAACATTGCGGGATACAATATTTACCGCAGTGACAACGGAGAAAACGGGACATACCGGAAACTGAACAAATTTCTTTTGACGGCAGCGTATTTTGTCGATGAAAACCTAGCAGGATGCACTATTTACTATTACAAAGTGACTTCTGTTTCCACAAACGGGAACGAGGGCGGTTTAAGTGCGGCATACAAGGCATGGACCTCCTATCCCACCGTCACTCCGTTCCCGCGCCATTTACCGGAAGGCAATTATGCTTCAGAATCCTGTCCTACCATTGCGGACGTGGACAACGATGGGAAACGGGAGATATTCTGGATATGTGATAGCCGGGGGAAAGAAAACGACAGTTGCATCATGGGATTCCGTGCGGACGGGGAGGAACTGTATGATATAGACAACAACGTAACGACCATCAGCGGGTTTGCAAAAACACCCGTCATGCTCAAAGAACAGGTGGCCATCGGAGACTTGAAAGGGAATGGAGAACAGAATATCGTGGTATCCAGTTGGGACGACCGGGACATTGCGAAACCGTCACACGCTGTCTTCTGCTATTCAGCATTCGATAAGGACGGGGACAAAAGGCCCGATTTGCTTTGGGAGACGAAAATCCCCTTCTCCATGCAACAGAGCCCGGTCATTGCCGATCTGGACGGCAGTGCGGACGGAACAATGGAAGTACTCGTCAAGTCACACCACACACCGGACATCTACATACTGGACTGCAACGGACAGGAGATAAGGCGGTTGAACCCCAATGTGACAAGCGGCAAGAATCGCAACTACTCCGGCTTGACCGTTGCAGACTTGGACAACGATGGGGAAATGGAAATCATTGCATCCTATGATTCCCTGGGCATCTATATCTGGAGGCAGGATGGACGACCTTTTAAAACAAACCCGTTCTGGGGGAAGAATATTGAAAAACTATCCTCTACACCGGTAGTGTGTGACTTGGACGGGGACGGTAAGAAGGACATCCTGTTCTCACAACGCAAAATAGCGACCAGCCATGTCTATGCCATTGACCGGAACGGAAATAGTATTCCCGGATGGAATGGAAGCCAGACCATTCCCTATACGGTGGGCGGATCATTGGATCATACCTTGTCCGTGGGAGATATCAATAATGACGGACATTTGGAAGTGGTCATATTGGGACGTGACATGATAAAGGTTTGGAAGCATACGGGTGCATTACTTTGGCAGAAAGAAATTAAAGGACTTTTCCAGGACGGTCCGTACGCAGGCAATGTGAACACCCCCATCCTGGCGGATGTGGACGGGGATGCCATACCCGACATCGTCTTCTGCTCGGGAAAACTGATTTATGCCTTGCACAATGATGGAAGTGACATTGTAGGCTTCCCGATCATTTCCGATCAGGAATTCAAAGACACCCCGTGTGTCTCCGACATTGACAATGACGGCAAAAATGAACTGATAGCCGGGGACGAGTATAGCTTGTACGTATGGAAAACAAACGGTGTGCCGGGTGCCATCGAATGGGGACTCAAACGGGGAAACTCCAGAAACACGGGAGAATACGCCTCGGGCATCTGCGAACCGATGGTGGTCAACGGCAATCAGACATGGGACGGGGAAACGCCTTGCGCAAACGTAGTCATACAATCGGGCAAGTTCGTCATTCCTGCCGGCAAGACCATGACGTTAAGCAAAGCCTCCGCTGTGATTGTACGTCCCGGGGCAACTCTGGAAGTGAACGGTGGAACAATCAGCGGGGCTACGGTTAAGGCACTGGCAGGAAGTAAGGTCATCATCAGGAACAATGGGAAAATCCTGTTGGGAAACAAATCAGGGCTCGAAATTGAAAAGGGGGCAACACTGGATTATCAATATGGGAATGTCGATATTGCGAATTGATTATTGACATGACCAATTAACCGGTCATATTTCAAGAGAAAAAGCCGCGCTTTATAATGAAGTGCGGCTTTTTCTTGACTTTTTTCCCGTTCTTATACTTCGCATAGTCTGTTTACTCTTTATAAATAGAAGTAATCATCTCAAAAAGAGATGCCCAAATAAGGCTGAGCAAAATGGATAAGTACTTAATACTCTATTTTATCTAGAATATTATTTATAAAAGCAATGGCTATTCCATAGTTTGTCATAGGTATTTGTTGCTTTTTTGCCTGTTCTATCCGATTGAGTACATATTTTCTGTTGAACATGCAAGCTCCGCACTGAATAATTAGGCTATATTTGCTGAGATCGGGTGGGAAATCATTGCCGGAGACTATGTCTATTTGTAGTTCTTCTCCAATTCTCTTTCTTAGAAGCTGTGGTAATTTGACTCGTCCTATATCTTCCGAAAGAGGAGCATGTGTGCAAGCTTCCGCTATGAGTATACAGGATGATTTATTTAGATTTTCAATGTGTTTTGCACTTTCCACATAATAGTCGATGTCTCCTTTATACGCAGCAAACAGTACGGAAAATGAAGTTAATTTACTCTCCTTGGGTTTCTGTTCGTATACGGTTTTGAACACTTGTGAGTCTGTGATGATCAGTTTTGGAGGACGTGAAAGGGCTTGTAATGTATTTGGCAATTTATCTGTGGTACAACATATCGTGATACATTTTTTATCCAACAGCTCACGAAGTGTCTGCGCTTGCGGCAGAATGAGTCTGCCTTTTGGTGCTTGGACATCCTGTGGCATGACAAGAAGAACCAAATCATCCTCGGTGATCAAAGTGCCTGTGATACTTTGTGCATCAAAGTCTTCCGGCAAGCAACGAATGATGGCTTGACGAATGAGTTCTATTCCATGCCCGGTCTTGGCACTTACAAAAAGCGGAGAGGAAGATGTATGTTTTTTGATAGCAGAAACATTTAGCGTGGCATAGTCCGAGGTATCTGCTTTATTTACTAGCGGGATAACTGGGATTTTCTTTTTTTTCAGCAGTTCGATCCAATAGATGTCTTCCGTTAAGTCCGATGGAATATCTCCATTTTCTTTATTGCAAAGCAGAAGGGCAATATCAGTTTTTTCTACAATTTGCAAGGTGCGTTCAACGCGTTGCTTACCTAATTCACCTTCATCATCATAGCCTGGAGTGTCGATAAAGAGGCAGGGACCTATGCCGTGGATTTCCATTGCTTTTAAAACCGGATCGGTAGTTGTTCCGGGCGTGTCTGATACAAGGGTAACATCTTGTCCTGCCAATGCATTGACCAAGGATGATTTCCCACTGTTACGTCGTCCGAAAAGGGCGATATGCAGGCGATTGGAGTTTGGGGTTTGAATGAAGCTCATAATCAGAATCTAAAGTCTCTTTTGCCTTCTGCTATTTCTTTCAAATTGCGTAGGGCTATCTCTTTAATTTTGGGATTAGGTATGCTTGATGCCTCTCGGTTAATCAATTGTTCACCTTTGATACGTGTTTCCGGTGATGCATAATCCTCAAGGTATTCCTTCAATGTCATCAGTGCATTGGGACCGCAACAATTGGCTATTTGTCCTGATTTTACTAATGACATAAAGCGATCTCCTGTACGTCCGGCACGATAACAAGCTGTACAGAAACTGGGGATATATCCCAAGTCGAGTAGCCAACTGACAATTTCGTCCAATGTACGTCGATCGTTCAGGTCGAACTGGGCAGAGTTCTTCGACGGTAGTTCTTCTTCGGCATATCCACCTACACTGGTTCGCGAGCCGCCACTGATTTGTGAAATGCCGATATCGAGTACTTGCCGACGTGATTCCTGTGACTCACGGGTGGAGATGATCATTCCCGTATAAGGTACCGCAATGCGGATTACAGCAACGATGCGGCGGAATATGTCGTCTGAAATTGAGTTTGGGAAGTCGGATGTGTCGATATCGTCAGCCGGACAAATACGTGGTACACTGATGGTGTGTGGCCCCACTCCGAACCGCGATTCCAAATGTTCAGCGTGCATCAATAGTCCGGTGAAGTCATAACGATAAGTGTTGAGCCCGAATAGTACACCTATACCGACATCATCGATGCCACCTTCCATCGCGCGATCCATTGCTTCGGTGTGGTATGCATAATTGCTTTTAGGTCCGGTGGGATGGAGGATTTCGTAATTTTCTTTGTGGTACGTTTCTTGAAAAAGGATATATGTACCGATACCTGCATCGCGTAACTTACGATAATTCTCTACTGTAGTGGCAGCGATATTCACATTTACCCGGCGGATTGCTCCATTTTTATGATGGATACTATAAATGGTTTCAATGGATTCCAGAACGTATTCTATCGGGTTGAGTACAGGATGTTCTCCCGTCTCGAGGGCAAGACGTTTATGCCCCATATCTTGTAAGGCGATTACTTCTCGGCGAATTTCTTCTTGACTCAGTTTTTTACGTGCTATTGTCTTATTCTTAAGATGATACGGACAGTAAGTACAACCGTTGACACAGTAATTAGAAAGATAAAGCGGAGCGAACATAACGATCCGGTTTCCATAGAACTTCTGCTTAATTTCTTTAGCTAAATGGAAAATGCGGTCGATAAGATCTTGTTGGTCGCATTCCAAAAGGAGTGCAGCTTCGCGATGGCTCAATCCTTTACATAAAGCGGCCTTGTCGATCAATTGTTCTATTAGTTTACGGTTACTTTTATTGGCACGGGCATACTCCAGCGTGTCAAGAATTTCTTGATGGTTGATAAATTCTTCAGCCTGAGATGAATTAACTTTATACATAAGATAATAAGTGTTTTTTCTTTTTCCTTCTCAATTTTCCCTTTTCCAAAAGTCTCCTTTTTCTGTCGAAATTTCATATCCGATGGTTTGTAGCTGCTTGCGCAGAATAGATAAACCTTCAGCGGCTTCGGCACCAAGGGAAGCTTTATTGTTATACAATTCATATTTTTTTCGTTCATTGCCGGGCGATAAATTGGGCATCACCACGTTAGCCCCGGCTAGTATCCCTTTTTCCCGACCATTCGGTGCAAGCGTTGCAAGAGCCGTAGTGGCGGGGATCAGTGCATTAGGGTGCATTAGTCGGAATATGGAAAGTAGGATCAAGGTTTGCTCTATACTTCCTGCCGGCTGATTCCCAAAAGGAGTATCTTGATGGGGGATAAAGGGACCGATCCCTATCATTTCCGGACGAAGGCGGCTGATAAAATGGATATCATCTATAAGATGTTCCACTGTCTGTCCCGGGCTGCCTACCATAATACCTGTGCCCGTTTGAAACCCGATGTTTTTGAGAGATTCCAAACATGAGATACGATGCTTCCAAGACATTTCTACCGGATGAAGCAGGCTATAGTGTTCTTGATTGTATGTCTCATGCCGTAACAAATAACGATTGGCTCCGGCTCGGAAGAAACGCTTGTATTCTTCTGGTGGATATTCACCCAGTGAAAGTGTTATGGCACAATCGGGAAATTGTTTTCGGATGATAGAAACAGTTTCTTCTATCCAGTCTGCCGATTGTAATCTGTCTTCACCTCCTTGGAGGACGAAAGTTCGGAATCCCAATTCATATCCTTGGGTGCAACATTCGAGAATGGTCTCCTGACTCAACCGATATCTCTCTATATGTGTATTGCCTTTTCGTATCCCACAGTAATAGCAGTTGTTCCGGCAGCAATTACTTATTTCAATTAGCCCCCGAATATAAATGCGGTTTCCGAAATAGGTATAAGCAACTTCTCTAGCTTGCCGATGCAGATATTCCATTGTTTCTGCATCCCGGCAAGTTAATAAAGCCCTATACCCTTCAGATGGTAAGGATTTTTCTATTCTTAGTCTGTCAACCCATTGTTTCATAAGATTCCTTTCGCTTGAGCAGGTCTTGCATCAATTGACGGCGACCGGAAACAATATCGGTGTGTGTACTAGGTCCTGTGATACATCCCCCTTCGCAAGCCATTACTTCGATGAATTGACCGGATGCTTTACCGGTTTTCGCACAGGCACGCAGTAATGCTATGTTCTTTTTGTTAATATCCGATACTTGGATGGCATTTATTTTATCAGCTTCATCTTTCAGATAAGCTTTGACTGCTCCCATTACTCCTCCTGCTTGTGCAAATCCGTGCGCTTCGCGTACCGAATTGTAAACGAGGGAGAAAGGTTGGGTCTGTTCCAATTGAATATCCAATCCGTCAAGAATAGAACCAACCTCTTCAAAAGTGAGGATATAGTCCACCGCTTCATCCCGACGAATTTCTTTACGTTTGGCAACGCATGGCCCTACAAAAACGATTTTTGCATCCGGATGCTTTGCTTTTGCTATACGGGCAGTATAAAACATCGGTGATCCGGTAGTCGATACATACGGTTTCATGTCGGGTATGTGTTTTTCAACCAATTCGATATACGAGGGACAACAAGAAGTTGTCATAAATGCTTGTCCTTCTTCCAACTTTTCCAAAAGTTCATGGGCTTCGTTGCTGGTAGTATCCATAGCTCCTTGTGCCACTTCAATTACATCTGCAAATCCCATTTCACGAAATGCACCATAAACATGTTCAATGGTTGTTTTGAATTGTCCGAGGATGGCAGGAGCGATGATGGCTACCATTTTTTCACCTCTGCGGATACCTTGCAATACATCGAAAGATTGTGAAAGTTCGAAGATAGCACCGAATGGGCATGCATTCATACACTTTCCGCAATAGATACATTTATTTTCATCGATATGTTCTATTCCTTGTTCATCTTTGCTGATCGCTTTTACCGGACAAGATTCTTCGCAGGGAACGGGTATGTATACGATTGCATGGTAAGGACAACTTTTATGGCAGATGCCGCAACTGACGCAAGCTTCATGGTCAATCATTGCTTTTCCGTTTTTCTTGAAGCGTATGGCATCTTTCGGACAGTTCATGTAACAACTTCGAGCTACACAACCGCGACAAAGGTTGGTTATCTCATAATTGATTTGTACACAGGATGAACAGGCCTCATCGATTACACAAAGAATATTTTCCTTCATTTGTTCGCGTCGCTCGAGTGCCAATTGTGCATAATGAGATAGCGGGTCGAGTTCGTCCTTTTCATCCGCCATGTCCATGCCTAAAAGCGGCAGACATTTATATTTCCATACAGCTCTTTCTTTGTGTACACAGCAACGCCCTAAAGGCTTCGATTTGCGGGGACTCAACTTGATAGGAAGCCGGTCTATTTGTTCGATTAACTCATTTTGTTTCCAAAGTCTTACAAGGTCTGCCAACAATTTGTGACGGACGATCATAACGTTGTTAGTAAATGCCATAATGTCTATTTAGGGTTTTAGGGTTTGCAAAGATAGTGATTCGTCTGTTGATATACTAACTTCAGGGGAAAAGGATTGTCAAAATGTCAACAAATGAATGCTTTTTTCTTTTTTCATAGCGAAATGTTGTTCGAAAATGTCAGAAGACGGAGATTAACTGTCTTTTGTCAGTAAAAAAAGACTTTTATTACAGTCAGTAACAAGTAACGAAAAGTAGAATAGATTCTTTTTAAATGCAAAGTTGGAGATTTTCATAATAATACTTGTAAATGAATGATTTTATTATACTTTTGCTGACAAATGTGAACTTTAGAGGAGTTCTATAAATTAAAATATTGTAGTACAGTTGTTTATATGGTTCCAAGAGCGTAAATTTGCAGAAAATAAGAATTTTATAATGAACAAGTTATCCCGATACCGTAAGCTTCGTTATAATCAACTATTTGAGTCAGAGAATCGTGAATTGCGTTTGAATGAAATGGGCAATCCTCTTGAAGTGTTGTCTCAGTATGTTGATTTTGAGATCTTTCGTCCTACTCTTGAATCAGCCCTTTTTACCGGAGAGCGCAAAAGTAATGCCGGTCGTCCGCCGATAGACTGTGTGCTGATGTTCAAGGTCTTGTTTCTTCAGCGTTATTATGGTTTGAGTGACCATCAGATAGAGTATCAGATAGTTGACCGTACGAGTTTCCGCAAGTTTCTTGGTATTGAATGTGTTGACGATGTTCCTGACGAGAAGACGGTGTGGAAGTATCGCGAACTCCTGACAAATACAGGCGTTTATGACAAGCTTTTTTCGGAATTTCATAGTTTCATGGAAAGTAAGGGTCTGCAATTCAATGAGGGTCGCATCATTGATGCCAGTTTTGTTATTGCCCCTCGCCAACGTAACACCCGTGATGAAAATGAGCAGATAAAACAGGGAGCGGGTGATAAGTTGTGGAATGACAATCCCCACAAGAAGTGCCACAAGGATGTAGATGCCCGCTGGACAAAGAAGCGTGATGAGACTTTTTACGGCTACAAGCAGCATACTAAAGTTGAGAAACGCAATAAGATCATACTTTCTTATGATACCACGTCGGCAGAAGTGCATGATTCCAAAGGCTTTGAAGGACTGCTGGATGAAAAAGACGAAGGCAAGGACTTGTATTTGGACGCCGGTTATGTCGGACAAGAGGAGATTGTAAAACAGCATAAGATGAATCCGATAATTTGCGAAAAGGGCTACCGTAACCGTCCGCTTACCAAGGAGCAGAAATCAGACAATAGGAAAAAATCCAAGACACGTTGCCTTGTCGAGCATGTATTCGGGTTTGAGGAACAAACCATGCGTGGACTTGTGGTGCGTACAGTAGGGCTTATTCGTGCTAAAGCCAATGTAGCATTCACCAGTCTTGTGTATAACATCAGTCGTTACACGCAAATAATCAGGCTGAAACCTGAGTTGTTGGGGTGAATTATGCCTGCACATCCAATTTTTACAACAAACACAAGTTAATTATTGTAAAAATCGGGGGGGGGGGGTAGAAAATATTCGCTAAATTTGCAAGACTAAAGCTCACAAATTGGGCAGTTAAAGAGTTCTGCTGTCTGATACAAGAGGATAAATTGAATTGATAGAACTCACCTTTAAATAATCGTGTATATGAAAATCATGCGCTATATTTTTATAATAATTCTGTTTTTGAAAGGTCTATGTTGTCCAATGACCTCATCCGCAAGCGAGAGTTGCGACAGCTTGATTCAAATAGCAATCAAAGCATCAATAGAAAAAGATTATCAATATTCTTTAGAATTATTATCCCAAGCCAAGCAATTGGCTATCAATGAAAAATCACCGGAAAAATTATTTCGTATCCTGAAGAATATTGGAATTAATAAGGCAGAGTTATTAGATTATAATGGTGCCTTAAATAATTTTTTTGAGGCTTATAAAATAGCTGTGGACAAACTGGACAAACGCCAAGAGATGAGTATACTGAATAATATTGCAGGACTTTACATGCAAGATAATAAGATGGAGAAAGCGAATGAATATTATATGAAAGTCTACGACACGGTTAAGGGAACTACCGATAGCTTGTTTATTGGTGGGTGTGCTATGAATTTAGTTAGTGTTTCCATGGGATTGAATGATTATGTGCAAGTAGATTATTTCTTGGATATTGCAGAAAATATGCTAAAGAAATATACCCTTGAGTTGACCAAACTACATACCTTGAAAGTGAATTGTTATCTCAACAAAGGGAAAAACAGGCAAGCGTATGATTTGGCACTGGAACTCTATCGGAAAGCGGGTAAACAAATTAGAAATAGTATGTTATGGGTTGATATTCAAATGTCATTGATCAATGCTTGCATGGCGATGGAAGATTATCAGTCTGCTATATTTTATTCATTGGATGCATTAAAAGGAAATCTTAATATAGAAGAACGTAACTTTTTCTATCGTAATCTTTCTGATGCCTATTATGCGATTAGCAGGTATGAAAAGGCTTTTGCTTATAAAGATTCCATGATCTTTGCCGTAGATTCTTTGTGGAATATTACAGGAAAGAAGCAATTTGAGAATAACCGTATTCAATTTGAGTTTTTTAAAAAGGAAAAGGAATTTGAAGAATACAAAACTAAACATAAGACGGAACTGATATTTTGGGGGCTCTCGGTTGTGATAGCAATCATATTGATATGGGCTTTGGTCAACCAGGTTGTCAAGAACAAGCAACAGAAAAAGATCGTAGAACTTGAATTGGATCAGGAAAAGAAAAATCAACAATTGTTACAGAATCAGTTAGATGAAGAGCAAGCAAAGTCATTTCTGGAACGAAGGCAATTTCAACATGAGATAGAGATGAAAGGCAGGGAATTGGTTTCAAACGCTTTGGTTGTCGCCAATAGAAACAGTCTCATTCAAGAAATTTTGGATATACTTTCTGTTTCGGATACGATTAAGAAGTCGAAAGATGTGAAATTAAAAGAAGCGATCCGGAAACTACGGAAACAGTTGGAGGAGAATGAAGAATGGAAACATTTTACGACTTATTTTGAACAAGTAAACGATACTTTTATCAATTCTCTCATAGATAGGCATCCTGAACTGACAGCCAATGAGGTACGTTTTTTGTCTTTGGTCTATATAAATTTGAGTACAAAAGAAATATCTTCATTACTTAACATTACACCTGAATATTGCAAAAAAAAGAAACAACAAATTACCCATAAATTAGGTTTGGATGGGACAAAGTCACTTTATTCTTACTTGATTTCGATTTAATTATATAACATACTGTATACCTGAGTGCTATAGTTGGAATATACCTATTTATGCGTATATACCATCCCCTTTTTATCCCCTTTTAAATTCATTTTTTCTTTTAATATCTTCTATATTTGAGGACAATACTATCGAACTATAATATAATTCACCTCTTTCTTATTAACAATTTAAAGCACTAGGTTTATGAAGAGACTATTACTTTCTAGTATTTTGTTATGCATTGTGTTTGGCATCTATGCTCAAACGACAGTGGAGACCGCACTTCCTTTCGAAGAAGGGACAGTTTCATTTACATTTGAAAGTTCTACGGGTCAAAATACCGTATATTATGTGTATACGGCACCTGCCGAACAAGGGAAATTGCTCACTGTGCAGACAGCTAATGGTTCTGCAACCATTACACTGTCTGAAGATGGAACCTATAGTACTATGATCAGTGGCATTAATAGTGGAAATGTTCGTATATTCCCTATTAAAAAAGGGCAAAAAGTATATCTTGCAGCTGGTGTTTATAATGAAAGTACCGTCAACTTTACAGCGGTTTTGAAAGATGCTGATGTGGAAGGAGGAGCCACTTGTGGGGATGCTATTTCTGCCACGGAGTCGGATTTTTTTGTTCCTTCTTATTATGATAGCAAAACGTATCAGACTAAACCTACATTTCTTTCTTATGCTTGCATAGATTCAGGACTATTGGAAATGACCTTTGGAAGCTATCCTGCATCTTTGGTGGTGCATGAAGGCTGCGAAGGTGCAAGCGAGTCATTAGCCATCACTAATATAGGTAGTAAATATGTAGCTAAATATGCGGTGGAAACAGGCAAGAATTATATAGTTGAAGTGTCATTGTATTCCACCCCTGCTATGGCAAGTTTCAAGCTGACTCATCCTACTGAAGGTACTTCTTGCGATATGCCGTTCATTGGTAAAGAGAATAATAATGTATTGCCCAAAGCAACCGGCAAATATTGGTATCAATATACGGTCGGTAAGAATGGTTTTATGCTCCTTGCATCTGATAATGGCTTGCCCGGAGGGAATATAAGTATATATAAAACTTGTTCCGATTATTCGCCATACGCCAGTATAGATGGATATTTTGCGATCAGGTGCAAAGTTGATGCAGGTGCTACTTATTTGATCTGTATAGAAAGGGCAGACGAAACGGGTTCTGATGAGATGTTCGATATTACAGTTGAAGATCCCAAGATGGGAGATTCGACAGAATCCCCGATAATAATAGAAGCCGGTTCTTACACAGTACCTCAATATGATGGTACCTATTATTATAAGGTAAATGTGCCTGAAGGAGATTCCCGCTTCCTTATTGTTGATGCAAAAGCGGCTAATTTACAGAACAGTAATACGAGTGTGAAGCTGTATACATTGGATAATCTGTACACTCCAATAGCTCAAGGTAAAGATTTTATTAAAAATGAAGTTGCAGGAAATACTTCTTATATGATTGTTTGGAGTTGCAGCGAAGGGCTTAATTCGTATAGTTTTACTATTTCGTATGAAAACATCGCTCAAGGTGATATATGTTCTAACCCTTTGCCTGCAAAGACTGGGCAAAATGACTTGTCAGTAGGGGCTGTGAAATATTGCCAATATAAAACGACTAAAGATGGTTGGCTTCTGATTGATACGGATATTACAGTAGGAGTAAGCTTCCCGAAATCATGTCAGGGATATGGAGATTATGATGCTGTAAAAGTCGGTACAATTACTAAAATGGAAGTTACGACCGGAGTTGATTATCTCATTAAATTCGATAATATCGAAGAAGCTACTCATTTCACTCTTTCTGAGGAAGTTTATAAGGAAGGTGAATCTTGCAGTATGGCAATTCCGGTAGAGGCCGGTGATACTCCACTTCCTGAAAACGTATTGAATCATTGGTATAAATATACGGCTACACAAGATGGTAAGGTTACTGTTACTGCCGACATTCTCTACGAGCAATCTGCTGATTCCCGTAAATCTTCTTCTGTGTTTGTCAAATCGGGAGATTGTTCGGCTTATCCGGTCAATATTACACAAACTAACAGTGATGGAACATGGTTTGAAGGACAATTTGTTGTAGAGAAAGATGATGTGCTGCTTATTAACATAGTAACTTGTTCGGTACAGGCAGATAAGAAGCTTACTCTTGCTATTCGTGACTTGCTGCCCGGTGAAGCTTGTTCTCTTCCGATTGCTTTAACTCCGGGTGAAGTGACATTTCAGGAAGCTACGCGGAGTAATCCGGTATGGTATGCCATTAGTTTGCAACCCGGAGATTTTAAAGTCGCTTCTGCAAATGATTTCACGCTATCATTGTTTAAAGAATGTAATGAAACCACTCCATTGGCTCAATCCAATTATTACTATGATAGTACAGGGGAAAGTAATTCTGAATATAGGCTTGAATATGAAGTTACTGCTGCGGGAACATATGTCTTGAAGCTGGAAATGAGCTATGCAAATACGATAGTAAATGTTTCCGGATCAGCTATTGTGACAGGTTTGGATCCCATATCCGAAGGTAAATATCCAGTTCGGGTAGAAAATAATGCAATTATTGTTAATCCGGGGGATCAATCGGTAAATATAGATATATACGATTTTTCAGGAAAGAAAATTCAATCCCGATGCATATCTTCTTATACATCGTTTATTGTACCGGAAGGTTTTTACATTATTAAGATTGGCAATTACATTCGAAAAGTTATTGTAAGAAACTAATTCGGGTATTCTACAAAAAAGAACAGGAACGGGGAGTATTTGCCCCGTAAACCTGTTCTGATTCCTTATTTTCATAAAAACGATTCTTTAATTCCTAAAAAAACAAAGACATGAGAAAAAACAAGTACTTTTTCATCTTGCTCCTCTGCTTTTTGTTGTGTCAGGCACAAAACGCATTTGCTATCAAGGCCAATCCAAGACCGGTAACTATTGAGCAACCGGATGGAACGATTCTCACCGTTAGACTTTACGGAGATGAGAATTTCCACTATGTGACAACGATAGATGGATATCTGATAAGCCGTGATAGAGACGGATATTTTAAGTATATCGATACCGGAAAAGCCGGAAATCTGAGAACGATCTCCAAACAAATAGTACACAATTTTGATAAAAGAGAGAGTGGTGAAACCCATTTTGTCAATACCCTGACTCCACTCGTAAAATTAAAGGATGCTTTACTCCAATCTCCGAGAGGAAGTAGGAAAGCCCCTGCTCAGATATTGGGTAAAGATATTATAAATCCGGTTTTACGTACAAGAGCGGGTGAAGCTGCAGAAAGCCAGTATTTGGTTATTCTTGTGAATTTTAAAGATAAAGCTTTTAGTTTTGAAAGTACCGATTTTGATAAATGGCTTAATGAAAAGAATTATTCTGTTGATGGTGGTACGGGCAGTGTGAAAGACTACTATCGCGATAACTCTATGGGTAAATTCATTCCGAATTTTTCTGTCGTAGGGCCTTATACGTTGGAACATGAACAAATCTATTATGCCGGTAATGACAAAGAAACGGGTGAAGATGTAAATCCGCGAGGTATGGTTGTGGAGGCTTGTCAGATGGCAAAAGCGGATAATCCGAATATGGATTTTTCAAAATATGACAATGATAAGGACGGTTATATGGATAATGTATATGTGATTTATGCCGGATATAGTGAAGCGAGTACTGGTAACGGTGATGATATGTGGCCGCATAGTTGGACGTTGAGAGACGAAGCTGTCATAATAGACGGGATTACAATTAACAACTATTCTTGTTCTGCGGAATTAGTAGGAGCCAGCGGTACCAAGATGGATGGTATCGGTACTTTTACTCATGAGTTCGGGCATATTCTCGGGTTAAAGGACATGTACGACACCGACGAATACCTGAATGGCTACGGCATTGATCCGGGAGATTATAGTTTGTATGCTTCCGGTAGTTACAATAATGATAGTCGTACACCACCTTGTCTGATGGCATTCGAACGGATGCAGATGGGATGGTGTGAACCCGTTGAATTGAATGCCCCCGAAGATGTGGCATTGTCGTCCATTGCTGATAATGTGGCACGTTATATCAATGCACAACCTGGACGTGCCGAAGGAACCGGGCATGAATGGTTTATACTTGAGAACAGGCAGAATAAGGGATGGGATACCTATTTACCGGCTCACGGATTATTGATTTACCATTATGATTATACGCAGGAAATGGTAGAAAAATATTGGTCGGTCAATGGACCGAATAATAACGCGACTCATCGTTGTATGTATATCAAAGCGGCAGATGGCATCGATGATACAAACACACGTAATGGAGATACTTATCCAGGGCGTTCGGGAAATACGGAATTTACCGATACTTCCGTTCCCAATGCATTGAACTGGAAAGGAGAAAAAACAAATACTCCTATTACCAATATATTGGAAAAGGAAGGCATTGTCTATTTTCAGGTAAAAGGTGGTGTAGAGAATTGGGCTGTTATTCGTACAGAAGTACCGGAAGATATTAGGGATACTTCTGTAAAGGTCACAGCGACATTAAAAAATAAAACGCAGGATATTACGGAAATGGGATTTTGTTGGGCTTTAAAAGAAGAACCCACTATCCAAGGAACTCATCAAAGGGTGGAAGTAGCAGATCAAATAAATTATACTATAACAGGTCTACAACCGGGAAGCATTTATAATGTAAGAGCATATATGCTGCAAGCCGACGGAACGGTGGTGTATGGGGCTGCCATTCCTTTTACTACTGAATGCAAAGTTGCTGTTGCACCTTATATCGGTGATTTTACGTCATGGACTAACGGTGAACCTGATTGTTGGAAGGTCATTGATAATAACGGTGACGGTACTACTTGGATTTTTGATGAAAGTTCCGGTGGCATAGTCTATCAGTTTGATTATTGGAATAATGCAGATGATTGGTTGATATCGACCCGAATGCTGGTACCTGAAAACGGAAGTCTCTATTTTATGCGTGGAGTGACAGAAAGTACTACTTTAGAAAAATTGGATGTATATATCTCTACACATTCCCGTGAATTGAAAGATTTCCATTTACTGAAGCATTTTTCGTTTGCCGATAGGTTTGGCGAAATGGTTCCAGAGGAGATTGATTTGAGTGAATATGTTGGAAAAGAAGTGTACATTGCTTTTGTTTGTCGTTCTGAGAAACTTCAGAATAATCTTTGGTTATGGCAGATTTATTTGACAAGTAGGTTGGGTACTCCTACTATTACTAAATTTGAGAAGGCTGGAGAAGGAACATTAAATGTAGAATGGACATCTGTTTCGGATGCTAAGAAATATTTTCTTGAATTTTCGGAAGTGACGGATGAAGTTTATACCACTTCCGTATTTGTTCCTATCACATATTTTACCCGTTTGGAGGGGCAAGTAGAAGCTAATACAGGTTCGTTGAACTTTACAGGGAGCGGAATCGCTGAGACGAGAAATTTTGCTGATGGCATTACTAACTGTTTGTTTATCATTACTTCTTCCGGTCCTACGGGTACTACCGTTTTCAATGTAGAAGGTACTTTAGACGGTACCACTTGGGAACAGATAGGACCTACTCAAAGAATTTCGGAATTCAATAGTGAAGGGATTGAGATGATATTGACCGACTATATGAAAGGGAAAAAATATCTCAAAGTACGATTCAATTGTCAATATGGAGGTCGAAATATCCGTTTGAAATATCTTACACTTGAATACAATGACGGTAAGGTCTGGAATCAACTCGCTGCGGGCGCAGTGAATGGAACATCCATACCTATCGAAGAGACAACACCTGGTGAATTTACTGCAGGTAAAACTTACGTTGTACAAGTATATGCCGGTGACGGAATGTTGTTTTATGGAGGATCCGATCCTGTTTATTTGACGACGTCAACCGGTATCGAAGATGCTATGCACGAATCGGATGTTCGTTTTACCACAAATGGAAGTGTTATCTATGCTAAGGGTTTGAATGCAGGTGACAGAATTATTTGTACAACTACTTCCGGGCTTATCCTTTATGATGCTGTTGCAAACGGTACTGAACAATCTTTCCCAGTTAATGGATATGAGGGGATTGTTATGATCCGTCTGATCAAACAGGAGGGTAGTAGTACGACCAAGCTCATTATTAAATAATAAAAAGACGAGGACAAGATTATGAAATACATTAAATATTTACTTCCTATAGTAGCTGTTGGCTGTTTTTTAGCTTATGCTGCGAATGAACCGGAGAATTTGAAGATTTTACCTAAACATCCGGCTACGCCTCCGGTTGAACAGGGGGCACCGGCTCCAACACCCATTCAATTGGCAGGAGCAGAGGATGGAATCCCTTATGGGCTTCATACGGTGAGTGTCGATGAGAAGGCGGTGACCATACAGTGGAATAATCCTGAACCGATGGATGGTTATTTTGATGACTTTGAAGGACATTCCGATTTTGTTATAAACTCGCCCGGAAGCATCGGTTGGGATTATCTGGATCAGGATAATGCCAACACTTATACTTGGTCGGCAGCTTCGTTTCCTAATCAAGGGCAGAAGATGGCATTTATTATCATGAATCCTTCACAAACGGCTCCTTCAACAAGTGACTGGCCGAATATTCAACCATTTTCGGGCAAGAAGATGTTAGTTGCATTTTGTGCTACGACTCAAAATAACGATTATATAATTTCGCCTGAATTGAAATTTTCAAAAGATTTTCAGATCAGTTTTCAAGCAAAGACTTATAGTGATAGAGATGGTTTGGAACGTGTCCGTGTGGGTTACTCCACTACAGGTAAGCGTCCGTCGGATTTTACTTATGTGACTAAATTACCTTATGAAGAGGTTCCGGTAGAATGGACACTTATGCAGTATACCATCCCTAAAAATGCTAAATATGTGATGATCAACTGTGTATCCGATGATGCTTTTATGCTTTTGATTGATGACATCTTTATCGGAACAAATAAAATACGTCCGAAGGTCAAGTCGGAAGATAAGCAACTGATTGGGTTCAATATTTATCGAAATGGGGAAAAAGTGAATCAGATGCCGATAGAACAGATTATTTATACGGATAATGTACCTGAATTCGGTGATTATCGGTATGCGGTCAGTTGCGTTTATTCGGATAATAGTGAATCAGAACATTCGGAACTACTTGATGTTAAGGTACCCGATACCCGCTTATTGCCTTTTGAAGATGATTTCAGCAATTGGACATTGGATCCGGATAAGTGGAGTACTCCTGTTGATGAAGAGGGAAATGATAATAATTGGAAAATAGATTATTTTACTTATGGTTTGGTAGATCCAGCGGCTACATATGCCTATTCGCGTCTTCAAAATTATTCTCAGTCACTCATTACACGTGAACTCAGAACGGTTGATCCTGATAATACGTTTTTGCGATTTGAATTGCGGTTACTTAATTATAGGAGTATAGACGGTGATACTCTTTCCGTAGAGTTGTCTGTGGATAATAAAAACTGGAAACGGGTGAAATACTTCTGTAATGAGGAGGGAACTTTCACTTGGCGTGCCGAACAATTTGATTTGAAAGATTATTTAGAAGGACGGGAAATGTTCCGTATACGGTTCAGGGCACATGGTGATGAGGCTTTTTATTTGGATTATTGGTATGTAGATGATATTAAGATTTGGAATCCGCAATGGACTACTGCTCAAATGACAGTCAAGCAATCAGGAGCTACAGTTTCCGGATGTCTGGTGACATTGACTGCCGATCATGGAGCAATTATCCAAGCGATGACGAGTGCCAATGGGGTGATTAATTTCCCAAAAATAGAAAAGGGAAAATACGAAGTCGTTATTTCGAAAGACGGCTATAACGCTTATAAAGAAACATGGGAAGTACAAAATGATACAGATAACAGGTTTACTGCTACATTGACACGTCCCGATTTGAAGGTCGATAATGCAGATCTTTCAGTTGAATTGAAAGCTGAACAAACGACAACTCGTTCGATTACCCTGAAAAATGACGGAGATGGACAAGTTAAATGGAATCTAGCACCTTTATATGAAGCAAATTCAGGTAGTATTGAACACAGATGGGATGTGCAGCATTCTTTTAATGCATCGAGTGACTTACAGTCTTCCATTGCCTTTGACGGTGAGAATTTTTATACCGCTTCTTGGTTTTATTTGGGTAAATATTTTAAGTATGATAAAGAAGGAAACTTTATTGAAGAATTCTCTATTTCGGGTATGTATTATAAATTGTATGACTTGGCATTCGATGGACAATATTTTTATGGAAGTGATGGAACCAATACACTGTTCCAGTTGGATTTGCGCAATAAACGGTTGATAAAAGAAATTGTTATCAGTGATCAAACCGATTTGGAGATTACCCATTGTAGTTATGATTCGCGCAATGATCAGTTCTGGGTAGGAGGATACAATTCAATAGGCCGGGTTGACCGTGAAGGGAACATTAAGGTAAGTTTCCGTAATATATCTACGGAAATGGAAGTCAGCAGTTCCGGATCTGCCTTTGATAATATAACTCCGGGTGGTCCTTATCTTTGGTTTAGTAGCCAAGAGACTTCCGGGCATAATAGTATGGATATGACGCAGATCATACAATATAATATTAATACACGCAAGATTGTTTCCACTCATTCTACAATGGATATTCCCGGTTATAAAGTTGGTAATTATGTTACAGGGCCGAATTACCTGACAGGAATGGAAGCTACGACAAGTTTTAAAGACGGTACGTTGACTTTGCTTGGAGTTTTACAGCAGTCTCCATCACGAATTTTTGCTTATAACCTTTGTGATGTTAATAGCTGGTTGTCTTACACTCCTAAGAGTGGTACATTGGAAGCTGGGGAGGAACAAAAACTGACTGTGGCTATAGATGCTCGTAACGGTGAGGTAGGACAAAGCTATACATCCGATCTTTCGCTATATTCTGTTCCAGATATAGGTATAAAAAAATTGAGTGTAAAATATACTGTTACAGAAGCTTCCGAAACTCCGCGTCCTATTAGACTTTCAGCAACAGGTGAGGGGAATACGGATGTGAAATTGACCTGGGAAAAAGGAAGTACGAATAAACAGCCGGTTGGCTTTTATATATATCGTAATGGAAAGAGAGTGAATGAGTCAGTTATTAATGCTACTGAATATTTGGATAGGAACTTGTTGCATGGAAATTACAAATATACCGTAACGGCTGTTTATGCGAATAATAAAGAGTCCGTACATTCGGATGAAGCGATTGTTACGATCAAATTCGGGGCTCCCTATTATTCACCGACCGGGTTGACTTCCAGTGTGAAGCAAAATCGTCAGGTGTTTCTCTCGTGGCAATTGCCTGATGAAAAAACAAAGACTCCGGTAGATTTGCGATGGGATAGTGGTACAAATGAGGAATCATTCGGAATTGGTGAAGGTGGATACTTTTGGGCAGGAACTTTATGGGAGTATGAAGATTTGATCGCTTATCGGGGAATGTCTCTTGATGAGGTCAGCGTATTTATAAAAGAACGTTGCCTGGCACTTTCTTTGAAGCTGTATAAGGATGATGATTGCATTTTGACACAGCAGATTAAAAGTTCCGATATTCGGTATGGTGAGTACAACATGGTTAAATTGAATGAGCCGGTTCATATAGAAGCGGGATACAGTTATAAAGTAACTTTCTTGGTTATGCATGAAGCTGGTATGCATCCGATAGGCATGGATGCTTCTGCATCGGTTGATGGGAAAGGAAATATTATCTCGATGGATGGGAAAGAATGGTATCCTGCTAACTATGAAGGAATTGATGGCAACTTCAATATTTCAATTCACTTGTCACCTTCCAATGGATCGACTGATTTAATTCCGGCCGGTTATAATGTATACCGTAATGGTGCGAAGATCAATAGTAGTGTTGTGAAGGAAAGAACTTTCTCGGATGAGGTGAGACAGGCTGGCATTTATGCTTATCAGGTATCTACTCTATATGAGAATGGTGGCGAATCCGGTTTAAGTGATATTGCTGAAGCTGAGATTATCGAGATAGGAATGCCGCATGCTCCTTCATTATTGAAAGCGGATGTAGAGTTAAATCGCACGATCCGTTTACGCTGGAATTTTCCGTTGGCTACAGAAAGCTCATTCCCTATTGACCTTACTCGCATACCGGTAACTTGTCAGGAAAACTATCCTGAATTTGTTCATATGTTCCGTGGGCATTTTCCCAGTGAGATGGCTGTTGCTTCTGATGGGGAATATATTTATACATCTTTATTTAAGGCTAAAGGTACTATTAATAAATATTCATTGAACGGAGACTTTATCGAGAGCTTTGATGTTAATAACCAGTTGAATGGGATACGTAATTTGGCTTTTGACGGAACGGACTTTTATGTTTCGGATTGCAATAGTTTCATATATAAAGTGGATATGGAGAACAAGGTTCTTAGTGATACCCTGTCTATTTCCGAAATAGCACGCCACCTTACTTATATACCCGATCTGGATGAAGGACGTGGGGGATTTGAAGTCGGTGATTGGGAAACAGGTATATATGTTAATAAGAAAGGAGCTAAATTGGGTGGTGCAAATGTTTATAAAGGAGCGGCGGGAACAGCCTATTATAATGGAGTCCTTTATGCTTTTGAACAGGGTTATGAGAATCCATATTCCATATGTATGTATGATTATAGGACCGGTACACAGACCGGGCGTATTGATCTGGCGGATTATCTGGAGATCAAACCGGAATTGGGTGCATCTGCCGGAGGAATGAGTGTCATTACGACGAAAGAGGGACTTCATTTGCTGGGACTTGCCTTGCAGGAACCGTCTAATACTCGTTTTATTTTCCTCGATTTGGATGGAGTAAAGGGAGTAGAAGGATATAATATTTACTGTAACGGAGAGAAGTTGAATGATTCTCCGTTGAAATTCCGTTACTTTGAAGAAGTACGTAGTACGGCTGGTGAATATACTTATGAAGTTGAGACAGTTTACATAGATGGTACTACTTCTGCCAAATCCAGACAAGCTACTATCGAGATTATTGAAGCAGGCAATTGTGATGCTCCAATTCAGCTTAAGGTACAGCAGTCTACTTATCCGTACAACGTTATTTTGTCATTTGTCGATCCGGCAATTACGACAGCTTCGATGTATGAAAGTGCTGAATCGGGGACAGTCGGTTCTCCTTTCAGTTCTTCTGGTTGGCAAAATGTAGAGGATACTTGGTTAGTTACAGGGGACGATGCTTATGAAGGTAATAAGGCTTTAACTGCGGACAATAGAAGAACTGCATGGCTGATTTTGCCGGTAAGTGGATTTGATGATAATTTCGTATTCTCATTGGTTGCTCGCAGCAAAGACGATCATCATGGTAATGGAACTTTGCAGATACTAAGTTCTGCACATGGCGATCGGTTGGACGACTTTATTCAAGTTGCCGCTATTACTACTAATGAAGAGTGGAAACAGTTTAGTTATCCATTCTCTGCTGAAACTAAATATATTGTGATTCGGCAGCATGCGGATGCTATTCCTTCCATGATAGATGCGATCAGCTTGAATGAAAATGCCATAGATGCCATTTATGGTTATGACATTTACCGGGATGGAGAAAAGGTAAATGATGAAGCGGTAAGTGGTATTAGTTATACTGATCATAATCTGTTGCCCGGTGAATACACTTATCAGGTGAAGGCTCATTACAGGACTTCTTGCATCAGTGATTTCAGTGACAAAGCAGTTATTGATGTGAAGTATAGTAATAATTGTCAGAAACCGGGACAACTTTCTGGCGAACAGACTCCTGATGGTATTCGGTTGGAGTGGAGTGCGCCTTCTTTGGGCGAAGCTGTACATTTGAAATGGCACAGTGGAACCGCTTATGGCTCAGCTGGTATGCCTAGTGGCGGGAGCTATTTTGCAGGAGTTCAATGGTCAGGTGAAGAGTTGCAAGCTTATGGCCATATGGCACTTTCAGAGGTTGAAGTATATATCAATCAGGTGCCGGATGCTTTGTTTTTACTGGTATATGAGGGGAGCAGTCTTGTTTATCAGCAGTATGTACCGGAGTTGAGACAACGTAGTTTCAATACAATAGTTCTGGATCGTCCTATTCCAGTGAATACGGCTAAATCTTTGAGAGTAGTTGTTTATGTAGAGCATAATGAGATCACCGTACCTTTAGGATATGATGAAGGGCCTGCCAGAATTGGAAAGGGCGATCTTTATTCTTCCGATGGTGTAAGCTGGGAGACTCTAAGTAATAATGATATTAACGGCAACTGGAATATTACAATTGGTCTTCGTGCGTATGCACAGACTCCTGCGCGTATACCGGAATTTATAGACGGAAAAGCATTTGTTCCGAAGGCTGCTACGGGTGAAAGTTTGCAGAGTATTCCTCTGTCTGGGGTAACCACTTCTGTTGTCAACACCTTCGAGGGCTATAATCTTTATTGTAACAGTGAACTTGTGAATGGGGAACCGTTGCATGCCACTTTTTATTTAGATAAGAAAGTTTATGACGGGAAATATCTTGAATATCAAGTAGCTGCTATTTATTCTGCCTGTGGTGAAGTAACTTCCAATACCGTACGTCTGTTATCGACTGGTATTGAAGAATATGCAGTCGAAGGTGAAATACGTTTCCATACTAAAGATTCTTATCTCATCATTGAAGGTGTGCAAGCCAAGATGGAAGTTTGTTTGATTGATACCCACGGTAGGATTGTTTTCTTAGGCATTACCGATGATGAAGAAACTTACCGGATAAACATCGCAGCCATACCGACAGGTATATATTTGGTAAAGGTAGATAGTGTAGTCGGGAAAGTTGTAATAACCAAATAGTAATTTGGGGTAATAGAAACAAGTGTTTGCGTGCAGGAAGCACTTGTTTCTTTTCATTAAAGTAAATAAGAGAGAGGATATGGTGGATAGATTTCTGTTGAATATCTATTTTACTATTGGCTCATTTCCAAAAGAGACATCATGAAAAAGCTCCAATTCTTTTCAAAGAATTGGAGCTTTTTCATGATGAAGTAGTTATACTTAATTTAATTTTATTCGATTACGCATTTGTGGGAAGCGATAGGTTTACCATTCTCTTTCACTTCGTAAATATAGATACCTTTTGAGAGGTTACTTAACGAAACATTACCGGATTGGTTGAGAATTTCACTTTTAACCAATAAGCCTGTAACATTATAAATGTCGAGTTGATAATTGGCGTTATTGTCGAAACTATAAATGAATTCACCATTTGCAACTTTAATGGAATGGTTGCTTTCTGTAGATGAAATTCCTGCTGCGTTATATAAGAAGTTTACAAATATTGTTCTGACTACTTCCAATCCCACTTTAACTGTAATTTTGGTTTTATAGGTTGCAGACTCTCCGTATGTAAAAGCAGCATCTAATTGTACAACTGTTGAAGCATTTGCTCCAAGATCAGTACTTTTAGTAAGGATATCATTTTTCATTTCAGTACACTGATCATCAACACCACACCATGTCAATTTGGATGTATTCAATTTTTCTACTGTTACTGAAATTTTTGTATCCGAATCACCTTGATTTTTAATATATAGTTGGTCTCCTATAGGTTCCAGTGTCTCTTCGTCTTTTAAATTAGTTTCTGCTTTTACGCCCATATCACCTGTCCAATCTTCATATTCTACTGCTTGGAATACAACTGTCGTAGCATCTTCCAAAACTTCATCATTGTTGGTGAATACGATAGATTGTGCATAAGTTGTTGAATATCCTATCAACATAAACAATAAAAGTGTACTGAATTTTTTCATAATCAAATGTTTTTTATTAATAATTGTTGTTTATAATTTCACATGTTGTAGTCTGCATAACTCCGTTATTGTCATAAATAAAAGCTATTATTGACATATTTTCCGGCTTCCATTTGTCATCCAGTTGATATGAATGTGTTACTTCTTTGGACTCGCCTTCATTGATTTGTATATCTTCTCCCCATGTGCCGTTTACAGTAGTACGGAATACGTGGTTATGTACATAATTCTTATTAGTTCCTCCTTCCGGCATACTTTGAGGAGATATAATATTGCTTTCTGTCAACCAAATTTGCAATTTCCCAGCGATAGATTCAAGGCCGGTGGCTTCGATCTTTATTTCTACTGTTTTATTGCTTTCATTATAATCACTGCTGATTTCCATGTCAACAGGAGTATCTGCTTTGATATATTTATAAGTTTGAGCAGCCCATGCCGGATAATCGAATAGCCCTTCTTTGCGATCAATCAATCCGGAAGGATAGGCTTCCACCTTCCAATAATCTGCATATTCATTTCCCGTATCGGTCATCAAACCTCCTTTAGCTACAGGGACTCCCATAAATCCCGCATGGATACTTACTACGACCACCTTATTCGTTCCATACATCTCTTGGATTTTATGTGCTTCTTCTGCAGCATTCGGACAATTAACGCACTTTTGTCCTGTGAAATCTTCTATTAATACACATTTTGTAGCTTCGGTTGTTTCAACCTCTATAAAACGTTCGTTTTCAGAAATATTGTCACATCCGGTGAGGCAAAAGGTTGTTAATGCAATATAAGTTATATGTTTTATAATTTTCATGCTTTAGAAATTAAAATTATATGAAATCTGTACACCTTTACTTGCCGGTACATAACGGCATACACCTCCTGAACAGTTGTATCCGGCACGGGTTTTACCATAACCGGCCATTAGACGGTGTGCTTTATAATTAAACGTAACAGAAGCCATATAGTAATGTTCTTTATCTCTGTATTCATTATCTACGAATGGTTTGCCGTACATGTCACTCACGGTGAACATGAAATAGGGCAATACCGAAAGTTCCAGTAAAGCATGAACCCAATCACCGCTTTCATGCTTAGTGGCGAGATATTGTACTTCACCGCGTAAAGTGAACTTACGGTTGAATTGATACTTACCTTCCGCAATAGCAATATTCGAATTAATCATTCCGCCTTCACCTTCAATAACGGTTTTGTTATAACGCTGGTTCATATACATCAAGTTTAATTTGAATTGCTTGCTCAACTTCTTTTCAATTTGTACATTGATGTCTTGGTAGTAAGTCTCGTCACCCATTTTAAAGAATTTACTGGTATATCCTTTAGTACCTTTTACATCCTCAATATCTAACGGATTTTTGTCTATAGATCGTATATGTGAAACGTTAACTTTTACATTGGTTCCATATTTGCCACCTAAAGCCGTTTTACGCTTGAAATTATATCCGAGTTCCGCTTGGAAAGCCCACTCGCCTAATGCATTTTGGGTTGCATAAGGATAAAGTGCTGCCAAGGCATAGGTTTGTTGCATTGAAAAAGCGGGTAAATGATTGATGAAAGAGGAGGTGCCGTTCATTGAACGTGCGCTACGGTACGCCATATCTTCACTTCTTTTTGCTTGCAATAATACACTCATTCCTCTTTTGGAATAAGAACCGGAAAGTAATAGGGCGTTTCCGTGGCGATAAATGTATTTGTTGTCAAAAGAAGGGTCTTGACCTTTGCGTGCATATTCGACAAGAATATTGTAATTACCTTTTTGCAACCGTGCGCGTACGTCAAATGCACCTACATTTTTTGGAAAGTTCAGTTTGTAAGCTCCCATCACCGGATCACCGAATTCATCTTGTTCTCCGTTTGGTCTAAATAACAAAATATCTTCATCTCCTTCATGCTTGCTAACGATAGATCCTCCTAACATCAGATAAGTATTACTTTCTTGCATTCGTTGGCTCCATTGTTCAACATTCAATTCCAGATCGCCCCCATATACCCAAGAATCGTTATGATGCCAATAACGACGTTGTTGGCCACCAATGAGTTTTAAATTTACGCCTTTGAAGGGTTGTACAACCAGACGACCACCCCGGAGTGAATTGTCTATACCAAGACTACGCTCTTCATAAGTACGGAATATAAAACCGGATCCAAATTGATCATAGAAATCGCCTGCGGTCAATTGGACACCTTTATAATTACCTGTTACATAAAAATAAGGCACGCCCCAGCCTTTGAAATCTTTTTCAAAACCAGGCAAAGGATATTCTAGAAATTCCAAACGCGCACCGGCAGTCACATACTTATTAAGAAGATGAAGTTCGGCATACGTATTGGTTAATGCCCAATCGTCATAGGTCCCTGTGCCGATTTTTTCATCCTCTTGCGGTATTAATACATCACTTTGGATGCTACCCTTTAATGTGATAGCTTTTCCATTGTCTTGTGCCATCGTAACCGATGTTGTTAAGGCTAGGCAAGCAAGAGCATAGTAGAAGTAATTTGTCATTTCCTTTTTATTTCTTTCCTATTAATTCTCTTACTTTCTCGATCAGATGTTCTTCGGAACCTTCGGTGTATCCGCTACGTGTATCTGCTATCTTTCCGTTTCCGTCAATAACAAATACGGCCGGAATCATATTTACTCCCATGGCACGTTTGAAATCACTGTTCGGATCGAGCAATACTTCATATTCCCATCCATAACCATCGACCAATGGTTTTACTTTTTGAATGTTTTGTGCTTGGTCAATCGAAACCGCGATGACTTTCACACCCGTTTCGTCCTGCCAGTCGGCATAGACTTCACTAATTGCTTTTAATTCCCGGTTACAAGGTTTACACCAGGTGGCAAAAAAACTAATGATGAAAGGTTTTCCGTCATTCTGTAATTTGGCAGTGTCTACAGTTTTACCATTAATGTCTTTTAATGTTACAGACGGTAGTTGTGCATAAGAGGTGGCTACTATGCTCCAAAGCATGAGTGTTGCCAAGTAAATAATCTTTTTCATTTTGGTTTTTGGTTTCTTAGTTTATTGGCAAAAATATCTAAAAGATACGAATTTGTTCGGGTTGCGCTGGTTAATTTTGTGTAAATAAGTGCATTTTGGGTATTAATCCATGTTATTTTTATATTTTTGCCATGAATTATTTGTATTTTTTTAATTTAAAGCGAAGCATGAAAAAACTAATTTGTTATGCGGCGATAGCACTTGGACTATTGCCGATTTCTGTTGGGGCACAAGCTCCTAAGATTACGACCTTCGGATTTCAGACGGGAGTAAATCTGATGAATATGTCCGACGACGGGCTTTGGGCTGTGGCAAAAGGGACGAATGGGGATAATGAATCTATGGATTCGTATCCTTATTTATTAAACATCACTAATGGTGAACGTGTTAGTTTGCTAACCGATGAAGAGACTGAAATGGGAGTTTCTAGCGGTGCATACGATGTGAGCGATGGTGGAAAAATCGTAGTCGGGAATTATGATGGTTCTCCGGCTAAATATGAAAATGGAGAATGGATAAAGCTTACGGGAGAAAACTCCAAAGCACTTAGAGGAAATGCGGTATCCATATCTGCAGATGGACGTTGTATCGTAGGTACTTTGAGAGATAACGATGGTTTGGAATCAAGTGAAATTCCAATGCTTTGGGTGGACGGTGTTCCTACTCCTTGTCCGAACTTGCCTACTAAAGACGCTTGGGGGCGAGATGAAAATATGAATCGTTTTGTTGGAATATCAGCGGATGGGGAACATATTTTGGGTTGTTTGTCGTTCGTTTATGTCAAGCAAAGTTCTTATTATGTGTATCATCGTGCTACCCAAACTTATGATATACTTGGAGAAGGTGTTTTAACATCGGACAGTAAAGTTGATTTTCCTGCATTTAGCCCTGATGGAAAGTGGGTTACAGGTACGGTTCATAATGTGGAAGAGATAGAAGGATCTGAGTTCCCTGATGAACGTGAGTTGGCTTTTCAGTATAATTTGGATACAAAGAACTTTGTTTTATATAACGAAGAAGAAGATACTGATATAGGTGGAAATGCTATTGATAATTCGGGAGTTGTATTTGCTGCAACACCAGCTGTTAATCCTGTGCGTTCATTAATATGGCGTGTCGGACAATTTTGGTATGATCTTCGGCTGGTTTTAAAAGAAAAATATGGTATTGATTTCATTGCAAGTACGGGATATGAATATACAGGAAGTCCGATAGCAATCTCAAGAGATGGCAAAACGTTGGCGGCTATTGCGATGACTAAAGATCAGAATTATGTTATAACTCTACCCGAAACTTTTGCGGAAGCGGCTGCCTCTGTTAACTTGTTGGCTTCCTCTACCGTTTTCCCGCCTACAGGCAGCAGCTTCTCTAAATTGACAACAGTAACTGTTTCTTTTGATAAAAATGCTAAAGTGCTGAGTGGTGCTAAAGCTTATCTTTATGATGGTGAAACCAAAGTTGCAAGTTCTCTCAGCATCAAACAAGGCTCTTCGGCTAAATCGTTTGTTATTGGATTTAAACCGATTACCTTTACTGAAGGTAAGCGGTACACGTTGAAAATCCCTGCCGGATGCTTTGGTATTGAAGGTACGGATATTGTGAATAAAGACATTGACGTTACTTATATAGGTAGAGAAGATAAGCCAGTTCAAGCTTTGAAATTCTCTCCGGCTGATGGTAGCAATGTTAGTGAATTGAGTTACAATTCACCATTGTCTATTCAATTTGATGTACCGTTGACCCTAGTAAACGGTGTAGTAGGAACATTATATCAGGAGGGGAGTGTAGATCCTCTTTCAGAATTGGTATTGGCTACTTCTACTAATATGATGGCTGTTTATCCTGCCGGCAAACGTTATTTATATAAGGATGTGAAATATACAGTTAAAATTCCTGCCGGAGCTGTAACTGATCTTATGGGGAATTGTCCTAATGAAGAAATATCTCTTCAATTTACAGGATTGTATGAGAGGCCATTACCGCAGCCGGGGGATAATTTGTTTGAAGAAGATTTCTCTGATCCAACTAATTCCTATAATCGTTTCTTATTATGGGACGGTGATAAAAATACACCGACTAAAGAAATGCAGGATATGAAATTCGATAGTAGTAATACACCTTGGAATTTCACTATTCGTGAATCTACTTCCCATTCGGATTTTTGTGTAGGTTCGACTTCTATGTACGATCCTGCCGGAGAATCCAATGACTGGATGACTACAATTCAACTTTATATTCCGAGTGATGAGTACGTTTTGTCTTGGAAATCACAATCTTATAAAAAAGATAAACAAGATGTATTAAGAGTATTTGTTTGGGAATGTGATGAAGAATTATCATCTTTGAATGATGAATTAGTAGCTCGGATCGAGAAAGAAGGCACGAAAGTATATGAAGCAGTTGAAAGTCCGGGTGAGTCTGAAGAAGGATTAGCCGGTGAGTGGAAAGAGAACAAAGTAGCTTTGGATGATTATAAAGGTAAGAAGATATATATCGCTTTCTTAAATCGCAATAACGACCAGAGCATGATATTGGTTGATGATATTAAGGTAGCATATGATGGAAACTTCTCTTTAGGAAACATGACCGAATCGATTGTGAAAGATATGGAAGAAGTAACAGTAGGTGGTTATGTCATGATAAAAGGGGAAGGCACTTATAATTCAATCAAGGCATATTACTATAATGCGGATAAAAGCGTAAAAGATGAAATAACTGAAACAAACTTGAATCTTAAAGCTGGTGACATTCATAAGTTCTCTTTTACAAATAAATTACCTGTAGAACCGGGTCGTATCACTGAGTATACCCTAGGTGTAGAAGTGGAAGGAGATGTACAAGAAATCAAATCTACAGTTAAGAATCTGGCATTTACCCCTAATAAGAAGGTTGTTATTGAGAAATTGACAGGTGCTTGGTGTCAGAATTGTCCTCTTGGCGATATAGCGTTTGAATATCTGCAACAACAGTTCCCGGATAATTTTATTCCTGTCGCTATTCATACCGCTTCAGGAGGAACAGATCCTTATGATTTTAGTGCTTATGGTCAATTCCTTGGACTATCTGCTGCTCCTACAGGACTTGTGAACCGTATCGATACTGTGTATTCTCCTATTTATACGGGAGGAACTCAATATAGTTATTTTTCTCCGGAAGGTAATAAGACATTTACTGACATAATGTTGCGTGAGCTTGAAGTGGATGCTGTTGCTGATATTTCTGTTGGAGATGCTATTTATGATCCGGAAATTAAACAAATATATGTACCTACTAATGTGAAGTATGCACTTGATATACCTTCTGCAAACTATAACATATTATATGTACTTCTTGAAAGTGGTTTGAAAGGTAAGCAGACAAACGGTTTCCATGCTACTGAAGATCCGCTGTTAGGTGAATGGGGAGCAAGTGGTAGCTTTGGTCCTTCACCATGGGTTACTTATGATCATGTTGCTCGTATGTGTATTGGTAGTTCTATGAATGGTACTCCAGGTTACATACCAAATTCTGTTACAGGAAATAAACTTTATGAATTTGCTATGCAAACTGATATTTCAGATGTTAAAATATCAGATATGAACAAAGTGGATGTCGTATGTATGCTTATTGATGCCAATACCGGTAAGATTGAGAATGCTGCTATTAGTCATTTTACAGAGGGTACTATTTCAGGAATTGAAGATACTGAAAAGGTATCGAGTGATGTAACAGTACGTGTAGATGGCAAACGAGTGATTACTGAATTTAATGAAGCTACGGATGCCGTTGTGACTCTTTATGACTTGAATGGTATGGTAATTGATCAGGCTTCTGCAAATGTTGCTGAAGGCAATACAGTTACTACTTTTGCCAATGGACATAATGGAGTGGTAATAGTGAAAATCATAGCTAATGGTCAGATGACTTCTAAGAAAGTTTTCATTAATAAGTAATTTTATAAGTATGAAAGTCTAAGGATTTTCAATATTACATGAAGTGAAAGAGATCGTCTCGAATCAAGAGACGGTCTCTTTTTTTTATACTTCGTCTTTTCCTATGAATGCCTTTTATGAAAAGGTATAGGAATGAGAAAATAGTTGTACTTAACGGAATAGTAAGTATGGACGGAAATGGGGTGAAATAAAGGTGGAGGAAGAGTTGCTTTTGAGGGGGATCTAATGTATGGTAAGAAATAAGATGATTGTGTAAATTATAGTATATCAATGTACTACCAATAGAATTTTATGGATGTACATCATTGCTTATTAGTCTTTGTGAAAATACTATTTTAAGAGTGTGTTAAATACGTTTTGTTTACGTCATAAAAATGTATGTTTTCGATATTTAAAATAGATATTTCTGACAAGAGATATATGAAAATGAATAAGAATTAATTGTGTTAAAAAAAGAAGGAGGAGACGGAATGTCTATTCTATAGCGATAAGGTTAGATAAAAAAATGCTATTTGGAATTTTAAACTCCAAATAGCATTTCTGTAGTATAGGTTTATTGATTAATAAACTGCGATCTTTTTGCCATTTACGATATAAATACCTTTAGGTAGATCTTTTAAAGCTACTGATATATCTGCTTTGCGGATGAATATACCTTGAGTATTGTATACTGATACTTCACCGGTTAATTCATCAATAGTAGCGTTTTCAATACCTGTTGTTTTTACTTGATATGTAAATGTTAGTTCGGGATTGTAAATTGCTCCGAATGAAACGCCGAAATCATCAGCATAAGGATCAAATTGGTCATCATATACGGTGCCTTCCGGAATAATTAATGTATATGTTCCATCTGTATTGATTTCTTCAGATAGGGTGACTATAGCTTCTGCCCAATTATCACCATCTGTAAGATCAATGGTTCCGGTGGTTGCTATAGAGCCTTGACTATCTTTCAAAACGATTTCTTTTGAAGTGTCGAAGCCTCCTACTGTTGCCCGTTCGTTTGCACTGTTGGTAAATGTCAAGGTGAATACTTTCAAACTACTAACCTCACCCTCTTCAGGAGTAATTTTTGTACATTCGTAAGTATTTGCTGCTACAGGAGTAGTGTAATCTACAACAACATAACCTTCTGCCATTCCTAAAGTGACTGCTTCACCTGTGATGTCTATTGCTTCTAACATAAAGTTTAAGAAAGTATAGTTTGATGTAGAGCCTTCAGGAAGAGTAATCGTTACTATGTTATTATCAACATTTACATTAGAGAGAATATCTTCACCCAATCTATCTGTGTTATCATTTTTCATTTTAGCCATTTCAATGGTGACATTACGGCTAAAGGTGAATACGTACTGACTTGGTAATAATTTATATTCTCCAGGTGCGGGGGTTACAGTACATGTTGTTGGAGTAATTTCCCCTAAACTGTAAATGATGGTTTTTTCAGGATTATAAATTGCTCCGTTTGCAACACCAAGATCTTCTTCAGCATCATCGAACCGATCATTGTAAACAGCTGCTTCCGGGATTGTCAGCGTATAGACTCCAGCCGTAGTTATTTCTTTGTCGAGGGTCAAAATAGCATTCATAGGATATGCAAAATCGGCATAATCGAATGTACCGGTTGCTACTACATTACCGGATTCATCTGTTAAAGTTGCTTTCTTTTCCGGATCAAAACCTCCTACAATACTTTTGTCAGGAGAAGTAAAGGTTAAAGTAATGACATGCAAACTTGTTACTTTTCCTGGTGCCGGGTCTGAACTTGTGCATACCAAAGTATTGGATGGAATAGAATATTCTGCTATTACATAATTTTCAGTATTTCCATAAGTAATATAAGCCTCTTTTGAATCCTTTACTTGTAATTTGAAAGAGACATCACCGATGAATGATCCTCTGAAATTGGTAATTGTTACTTTATTATTATCTACGATGATATTCGCTCCTACGATCAATTGCATTTCCATTTCACCATTAATGATTGTACCCGATTCCACAGTTACTGCATCATTGAATACAAAAGTAAACTGTTGCGGGAATGCGCTCAATGTTCCCGGAGTAGGAGTGATGCCAAGGCATGTTGAGTTTGCGGCAGTTCTTCCCTTGGAACTAAAGGTTTCATTTATTTCTACACTACTTCCGGCAAGGTCATTGGCATTGACTAGTTCCACAATTACATCACCAGCGTCAAAAGTGAAATATTGTAATGGAACTGTAAATGTGATCGCTCCTTCATTTTCAGGGTCATCCGTTATAGTAAACTGATCACTGGATATATCTATTACTGTCGGTTTATTCTTGAGATTATAAGAAAAACGTACTGCATCAAAAGTTATTTTTCCGGATATCCAACAGCTAAGGTGATCATCTTTATCTATATCGCCTTCGAATCCACCATATATTTCTTCAGAAGCACCCTTCTTTATTGTATAATGCATACCGACTCTTCCCGGAGAATTAGGGATGTTACCTTCAACGATGCTTTCATCGGATACAGCTTGTAAAGTCCTGAGTTGGAGAGTTATTGCAGTAGCTCCATTCAAAGCTTCCGGTTCCATATGGATTCCCTGTAGATTGGCTAGAACTTTTTCTTCAGTTATGGTAAATGGGACATCCTGATGACCATAAGTCCCTGCTTCAACATTACCATAAATAATCTCAGCACTCTGGCAAGTTACCGGTTCGGAAAAAGTAAAGGTGATGATTCCCTCTTCATCTCCAGGTTTGTAGTATGATTTTAAATCTGTTCCATCTTCTTTGCTGACACTCACTAAGGTGGCTGGCAAACGTGTTGCAACCAGTGAAATGGATACTTTACCGTCCGTTCCAAAAATTATAGAGGGATTTTCTTTATCTTTTATTCCTTCTAATTCGATAGAGAACGTTTCACCGGCTTTAATGATTCCATCAGAAAGTAGCTGTTTCATTTGATTCGCTATTCCGCAATAATAATAATACTGAAGGATAAATGAATCCCAAGAATTAGTGATTGCAATTTTGTTTCCTTCTGCAGGTACAATCCATGCTTTATCGATTGTGACTCCACGATTAAAAGTGAATACGACATTTCCATCTGCTTTATTCACAGAATATTTTTCTCCATTTTTCGGAGTCGTATTCAGCAATTCAATTGCCGAATCTTCTGCTTTCATGCCTATTACTGTCAATAGCATGACACATACGAGTAATAATTTTTTCATAATCTTATGTTTTTAGTTACTATAGCCGCAAAAGTAATTTAAAAAAGAATATACGCAATCGTTTATATCAGAAAATTCCCGATAATATGGTAAATTTAAATTTTACTGATTTTCAGCTTTGTTGATCATAGTGCTTTTATCAAAACATAAACATGGTTACTCCTACTATACGGTGGTTACTGACAGAATGAGTATCTATGATTTTTCCATTCGTCGAATCCAATGATCCGTACCAGACTGTACTTAGGGTATATTCCAATCCGAATTTCCAGTTCGCAATGTTATAAGTTAATTCGGCTCCGGCTGTGACCAATTGATCCACATCAGTTCCGGTACCATATAATTTAGTCACGGCATCACCCGTTCCTAAATTCTTGATGTAACCTAAAAAAAGTCCCGGTTTCCATTTTTCACCATAAACTACGTTCAACCAGGTGCTGGAATTCAGAATGGAAGAATATTCTTGTTTTCCGGTTCGTTTATCAATGGATTTTATTCCAAAACCTCCCAACATGGATGTTTGTGTCAGATTATTGCCTAGTACGCTTTTGGCAGCAATAAACCAATTCCTATCACTATATCTCAGATGAGCTTCATAAGACAGAGTGGTGATGCGTTCATCTACTTTAAAAGTTTTGCTGATGGTATTGTCATCATTTTCATTGGTTGAAATTTCTACGGTGGATTCGGTTCTTGGTTTAATCGATAACAGTTCGATGCCGGCTCCTAATAACCAATTTTTTACTTTATAATCTATTCCGGCATAAAATTCCGGTATGCAACTATTTTTTATATAATTCTGGCTTTTTATATTGTCAAGTCCTACGGAAAGATACTGTGATTGCCAAATTGCAGCGCCAATCAGTTTTATATTCCCGACTTCATATTGATAACGAATTTGGGGGGCACGACTGAAGGGTTGAAAAGGGGCACCCACGGATAGATTGAGTATTTGTGGAGAAACTTCTCCAAAGAGGGGATGCCATGTTTGTCCCAAAAGTAATGCCGATTTGCCCCAATCGAGGTTGAGGTATGCATGGCGTAGACGTACTGTGGAAAAAGTGGTTCCCGAACCTCTGAAATCTGCCTCTACCTTGGCTGACGTTGTGGCTTTTCCTAATTTAGGCCCTTTTACGTCCACCCCCAGTCGGGTATACAGTGTATAAAAACTTCCATTGGCTGTGCCGTTCAGGTCTTTCCCGTCCGCATCCGGTTTTTTATCCAAAGGGTACATGTAAAAAAGTCCGTCCACAGTCTCTTTATTGGCACGACTGTTATAATAAAGATCGGTGCGGATTTGACCATAAAATTTATAACTGAAATCTTTTTTTTGGGCAAAACTGTCCAATGTTGCCAAAAGGCAAGCTGCAAGTAGAATACTTTTTTTCATAACTGATGTTTGCGTAAATGACAGGCAAAGGTACGTATTTTATTTTTATAAATACTCGGGCTGATTGTCATTTTGTCAGTCAGTCTCTGCCAAACCTTCGTTTTTATAATTTGGCACGGTTTTCGTAATTTGATTTTCGTCCTTTACTGAAGGATGAATGAATAATATCATATATAATAATGTATAACATATAAAACAAAAAGTAACTATGAACATTAAACCATTAGCAGACAGAGTGCTGATACTCCCTGCACCTGCAGAAGAAAAAACAATTGGTGGTATCATTATTCCGGATACAGCAAAAGAAAAACCTTTGAAAGGTGAAATAGTGGCAGTAGGTCACGGTACAAAAGATGAAGAAATGGTATTGAAGGTTGGTGATACTGTTCTTTATGGCAAATATGCCGGAACAGAGCTTGAGGTGGAAGGTACTAAGTACCTTATCATGCGTCAAAGTGATGTTCTCGCTGTTGTGGGTTAATTAATTATAGTATATATAAATCATTAAAATAGTAAAATCATTATGGCAAAAGAAATATTATTCAATATCGATGCGCGTGACCAATTGAAAAAAGGTGTCGATGCTTTGGCAAATGCAGTAAAAGTAACACTGGGTCCGAAAGGCCGTAACGTAATCATTGAAAAGAAATTCGGCGCTCCTCATATCACGAAAGATGGTGTTACGGTAGCGAAAGAGGTCGAATTGACAGATCCTTTCCAAAATACAGGCGCTCAACTGGTGAAAGAAGTTGCTTCCAAGACAGGTGATGATGCCGGTGACGGTACAACTACTGCAACTGTTCTTGCACAGTCTATCGTATCAGAAGGATTGAAGAACGTTACTGCCGGTGCAAGTCCTATGGATATTAAACGCGGTATTGATAAAGCTGTAGCTAAAGTTGTTGAATCTATCAAAAACCAGGCTGAAAAGGTTGGTGATAACTATGATAAGATTGAACAGGTTGCTACTGTTTCTGCCAACAATGATCCTGTAATCGGTAAATTGATTGCCGATGCAATGCGTAAAGTTTCCAAAGACGGTGTCATCACTATAGAAGAAGCTAAAGGTACTGACACTACTATAGGTGTGGTAGAAGGTATGCAGTTCGATCGTGGCTATTTATCAGCTTACTTTGTAACTAATACGGAAAAGATGGAGTGTGAGATGGAGAAACCTTACATTCTGATTTATGATAAGAAAATTTCTAACTTGAAAGATTTCTTACCTATTCTTGAACCTGCTGTTCAGTCCGGTCGTCCTTTGTTGGTTATTGCTGAAGATGTTGATAGCGAGGCTTTGACCACATTGGTTGTAAACCGTCTCCGTTCTCAATTGAAGATTTGTGCTGTAAAAGCTCCGGGATTTGGCGATCGTAGAAAAGAGATGTTGGAAGATATCGCTATTCTGACAGGTGGAGTGGTAATCAGTGAAGAAAAAGGTCTGAAATTGGAACAAGCTACGATAGAAATGCTGGGTACAGCTGATAAAGTGACTGTTTCTAAAGATAATACGACTATTGTAAACGGTGCCGGTTCAAAAGAGAACATCAAAGAACGTTGCAATCAAATCAAATCTCAGATTGCTGCAACAAAATCGGATTATGATCGTGAAAAGTTGCAGGAACGTTTGGCTAAGTTGTCAGGTGGCGTAGCTGTACTTTATGTAGGTGCTGCTTCCGAAGTCGAAATGAAAGAAAAGAAAGACCGTGTAGACGATGCATTGCGTGCAACTCGTGCTGCCATTGAAGAGGGTATTATCCCGGGTGGAGGTGTAGCTTACATTCGTGCTATCGATTCATTGGAAAATGTACAAGGTGATAACGCAGATGAATTGACAGGTGTTGAAATCATCAAACGGGCTATCGAAGAACCGCTTCGCCAGATTGTAGCAAATGCCGGTAAAGAAGGTGCTGTTGTGGTTCAGAAGGTTCGTGAAGGCAAAGGTGATTATGGTTACAATGCACGTATGGATGTTTATGAGAATCTGTATGCTGCCGGTGTAGTCGATCCTGCTAAAGTTGCACGTGTAGCTTTAGAGAATGCTGCCTCTATCGCTGGTATGTTCCTGACCACAGAATGTGTCATTGTAGAAAAGAAAGAAGATAAACCTGAAATGCCAATGGGCGCTCCCGGAATGGGAGGAATGGGTGGAATGATGTAATTTCCCCAAAAAAGGAATATTTTAAATCATAAGAAAGCTGCTTTTCCGATATAAAAGAAAAGCAGCTTTTTTGTAACTATATGTTTGCTCCAAACAGCGAAATTCAAAATAAAACTGTATATTCGCAGTAAATAGACATGAACAATGAGGGAACCTTGTAAGTATATCCTTTTGTTTTTCGTTGTAATTGCCATATTGGGATGCGATGACAAGACTACTACTGCGAAAATTCTTTTACAGGCGGAAAAGTTGATGGACGCTCAACCGGACAGTTCTTATATTCTTTTAAATCAGCTTGTATTCCCAGGTAATATGTCGGAGAAAGAGATGGCTGCCTACGCTTTGCTTATGGAGCAAGCTATTTATAAAAAAAGATTGCCCATGGAATCCGATTCTTTAATTCGTATTGCGGAGGAATACTATGGAGAAGGAAAAGACTCTATTCGTAAAGGATGGTGTTATTTTTTGTACGGGCGTTATCATCATGAAAATAATGATAAGAAAAAAGCACTGGAATTTTATCAGAAGGCATCACTAGCTACGTTAGGTACATCCGATTATAAATTGAATGAACAAATATATAATTGTTGGGGAACTTTACTTTTAAAAGAAAAGCCTTATGACGATGGTGTAGATAAGTTAACAAAATCATTGGAATATGCCCGAATGGGGAAAGATACTATTGCCGAAGGCTTTGTGCTGAGGAATTTAGGGTTGAGTTATATGTGGAAAGGCGATTGGGATAGAGCGTTGAAAATACATAATGAAGGAATTAAGCTGGCAAGAAATATAAAAGATAATGATTTGTTAGTATCACTTTATAATAATCTGAGCATCGTATATTGGAAGAAAGGGGAATACTCTTTGGCGTTGGATTATTTGAATACTTCTATGGATTTAAAACAGGATACCACGGATAATGCTGCTGCTTATGCAATGAAAGGCGTACTTTTCTTTGCAATGGAACGTTATGATTCGGCAAGGTATTACATTGAAAAGCAAGGACTGGGAAATACGCTGTATTCAAAAGCCAATTATTATGACGGATTGTCTTTGTTGGAAGAGAGGTTGGGTAATTATAAGAAGGCATTACAGTATAGAAGTGAATTTGCCAATTATATGGATTCTATCAGAAATGGTGAGAAAGATTGTGAATTGATTGCTTTGCAAAGAAAATATGACTATTCAATTATTCAGAATGAAAATAATCGCCTAAAACTGACCAAGCAAAAAAATGAAATTATAATGTTGGGCTTTCTTTTCATTATTATTCTGTTATTTCTGCTATATTGGGGGTATTATTATAAAAAGGGAAAAGAACGGGAAGCACTGATACGAATGAAAGATGATTTGGTTAAACAAAGTGTGATAGAATTGCAAAAAAAGACTGTCCAGCTACAGAAACAACAGCAAGAATTGTTATCCAGAAGAGAAGAACTAAGTTTTTATCAGCAGAAAGAAAAAGACTTAAAATCGAGAATATGGAAGATGGATACGATTATCCAAAAGATAGAATCGATTAATTCGTATAATGAAATTAAGCAAAATCGATCTATTGCCGAATTGGTTCTGTCTAATAAAGAATTAGCCGATCTGGAAGAAACAGTCAACCTCTGTTATGACAACTTTGCTATACGTCTTCGTCAGGATTTTCCGAAGCTAAAAGAGGATGATGTATATCTTTGTTGTCTTGTTAAGGTGAGAGTACCTAATAAAAATATAGCTTGTTTGTTGAATACAAATGAGGTAGCTCTGAAAAAACGGAGATATAGAATCAAGCATGACAGAATGGAACTTTCTGATGAAATAGAGAGTTTAGAACAGTTCTTATCTCAATATTGATAGTTGTTTAAACTGGTTTTTAGTATTCGGATTATTGAATGGAACCAATTGTCTACCTCATAAAATTATTATTTATTGATAAATGATTGATATATAATATTTTATATTTGTATAAGTATTGTCTGTTGTCCACCCTATTGTATCCTTCACTTAATTGTTTTTCCTCTTCTTTTTGCATAATTTTGTAATTAAGGACATAAAAATGCAAAATTATGAAGAAACTATTACTAACAATTACTTTGTTTTTGCTTTCCTATGCAGGTATGGCACAGACGTTGGAGTTCATTGGTTCGGGACAGGCGATACAATCGCATGTAGGTATTCAAGAGAGTAGGGCTAATCTAAAAAGAAAAGCCTACATTGAGCGTGTAATGAAATCAGGTACGACTGAACAGAATGATTTGCTTCAGGTCAAATTACTGAGTAAGAGTAAATCTGGTTCTGATGATGTAACTGTCATATTGAAAGTAGCAGAAGATATTTCATATCTTGGATATCAGATGCTGCTCGATTCAAAAGCAGATACTTATGGTACGATAATTCCCTCTGGTGAATGGACAACCCGCCTGTCTACAGGAGATATGAGTGAGGAAGCATATTCACGGTTTGATTATAAGATTCCTGAAAATGCCAGCAGGATACTTAACGATTCGATTGTGGTATTCCCAGGGAGTACAGAAACCATCCGTATAGTTCCCGGTGTGTATGATTTTTGTATTATTTATCCGGACTATAACAGGTTCAGAAATGGTTTCTGGCTTGCAAAGGGGGATTGGTGTCGGATAGATGACTATGAGTTCGAGAAAGGTTACATTTATACTTTCGAAGTTAGTTCGCAAGGTGATACCGGTTTTTATCCGCCATTCAATCTTAAAGCTGAGAAATTGGAACTTCCGAAAGACGGAATTTTAGGTGAGAATGAAATAATCAAATTGCTTATTGATAATGTGGGAACTCAGGTTGCTACAGATTTTGAAGTTTCTTATCAGATTAATAATCGCGAGGAAGTTGTGGAAAATGTGACATCTTCAGTTGCAGCAGGTGAGAGCCTTCTTTACACCTTTGAAACAAAGGCAAATTTAACTTCACCGGGATTATATAAAGTCAAAGCTCAGATTTATTGGGATAAAGACATGGAGAACAATAATAACGTTGTGACATCGGATGTAAAACACCCATCGGTAATTAAGCTTCCTTTTGTGGAGAATTTCGAGTCGGAGACTAATGTAAGGGCCAACTGGAATATCGTGGATGCTAATAAGGATGGCTGTACATGGGCTTGGTATTCTTATGGTAGTTCGGATGGAGGTACAGGAGCAATAAATTATAACAAAACATTTGCTTCTCAGGATGCGGATGATTATTTGGTTTCCGATCCTATCTTTTTGCCTCAAGGGGAATCGCATGTCAGTTTTGATTATATGACGAGTTTAAGTAGTGGGAGTGAGGTTTTAGAAATCTTATATGGGACTTCTATGAATCCGGCAGATATGACTGTACTTAATCGTATTGAAAATATTAATAATATAGAATGGAAAAAAGGTATTATTAATTTCGAGGTGTCAAAAGAAGGAAATTATCATTTGGCTTTTCATATAGTGACTCCGAAGGAAAATGGGTATGATTTGACCCTCGATGCAATTTCAGTTGATGTTGGTAAGTATGTCGGTGTCCCGGATTTGGAATTGATTAAACTCAGATTGCCGGCTTCTTCATGCGATGTTCAGGATGTATGGGGAATTAAGGCTGATATTGGAAATAATGGAAATGAAGGAATAAATGTATTTACGTTGAATCTGCAAATAGATAATGGGGATATTGTTTCTCAAAGTTATTCGGAATACATTGCACCCGGTGAAACTAAAACTGTAGATATTTGGTCAACGACTGGGACATTTTCTTTTCCGGAGAAGAGGAAATATACTGTTAAATGTTGGGGAGAATGTGAAAGAGATACTCTTATGGACAATAACGGTATTGAACTTAATTTGTATAATTATGAGCCGATAACTGAACTTCCATTCTATTCACGTTTTGATAATGAAGCATCTGCTTCCGATTGGTATACTTCCGATCAGAAAGCTTGGATTTATGATGAGGAGTATACAACGTATGAAAATTTAGAAGATTCTATTCCTTTGGTTTCGAGATGCATCCATTTGGAACCGGGTAGTTATCGGGTGCGATTACGTTATTCTTCTGGATTGTCTATTATGGGATATGTTGCAAAAGAAAATTTTCTGATGATGTGTGGGCTGTCCGGAACGGATCCAATGAATTGGGATTCCTTTATGGATGCCAGGGATGAGTTTGGAAAAGAGTTAACGAAAGAAGCTATTTTAAAAATCACGGAAACCGGTGATTATTGTATAGCGATCATGACTACGGAATGGGGAAATTTGAAAATGGGCTTATTATCAGTTTTTGAAGTTTATTTGGAAAGGGTGGCAGATCATGATTTAAGACTCGAAAGCTTTATTCCTTTGACGTTATCTGCCCAAATACCTGCAAAACAACTAAAAGGTGTTCATTCTTTTACTGCTTCTGTACTGAATCATGGAGCTACCATAGAACAAAATGTAAAAGTGGAAGTAAAGGATGGTGATGAATGGTCGGTTAATTCTGATGTAATTGATCAATTGAAACCTGAGGTAAAACAGACTATGTTCATGCAAAGTGAACTTCCGGAATGGAAAAAAGGTTCGGATGTAAATTTGCATGTCATGGCACTTGCCGATGGTGATGCGAAATCGGAAGAACTCGTTTATTCATTTGCAGTAAGTGATACGGTGTTTGCACAAGACAGGGTTACTGAATATAAGAATGGAGTTGGAGCAAAGTTGCCTATTTCGTTCGGTAATGTGTTCACTTTAGTCGAAAAGGATACATTAACGTCCATGTCTGTCGGATTTACAAATGTAGCACAAGATATCCCGGTAGATATTGCTGTTTATCAAGTTGATGAGAAAAATAGAATAATTTCTACCATCCTAAAGCAAAGTGTTGTTCGACCGCAAAAGGCCGGTTTATACACATATTCATTGCCTACACGGCTTTTGAATCCCGGAAGTTATTATTTCGAAATTTCACAAAAAGGAGATGATAATATATTAGTGGCTTGCGATTCACGGGAGAATGAATCGTTCTATGCAACTTTGAATGATTCGTTAGTGCAAATTGGTAATTACGGTAATATAATGGTACGTGCGAATTTTGCACATAATGCAGTGGTTTATGATTATGATGTAGCCGTGGATAAAATAACTCAGCCTCTTTTGAAGGGTGTATTCAAAGAGAATGAAAAGATCACGGCTGTTGTTGTAAATAACGGTTGCAAGGCTATTGATAATATTCCGATGCATTGTTCCGTCAATAACAAAGAGTTGCCTCAGGAAACAATAAATCATCTGGAACCTTATGAAAGCAAAGAGGTTTCCTTTATTGCCGATCTTTCTGAAGCAGGGGAATATGTGATAAAAGTTTGGTCTACTGCAGCAGTTGACGAAAACCCGGCTAATGATGTGTGTGAACTATCTGTCACATGTGATCGGCGCAGTACGGTTTATGAAATGAATTTTGAAGAGTGTGACGATTTTGCAGTGACCGACTTTGTTCCTGCATGGACTGTATTTGATGGGGATGGTGCTAATACAGAGCGATTTCAGTCTTATCTCTTCCCTCATGCAGGGGAACCTATGGGTTTCATTGCATTTAATCCGTATGAAACTACTCCTTCCATGGAATTAATTACAGATATTCTACCCCATAGCGGATTACGTTTCGGTGCTTGTTTTGCCGCTCACGGAGCTAAGAATGACGATTGGTTGATTACTCCGAAATTGAAATTAGGAACAGGCTCTTCTATAAGTTTGTATGTAAAGAGCTATGTTAGTAACTATGGGCTTGAAGCTTATCAAATCATGGTTTCAGAAACGGATAATTTGCCTGGAAGTTTCGTTAGTGTGGGTGATGTACGAAATGCTCCTTATGAAGAATGGGAAAATGTGGTGGTTGACTTAAGTGCATATGATGGAAAAGAAGTATATGTGGCTGTGAGATGTGTTTCTGAAGATGCTTTTGTATTTATGGTGGATGATATTGAAATATTGACTTCATTGACTTCCATTGAAAGTACATCTGATGAAAAAGAAGTAAAATTATATCCCAACCCCGTAAAGAGAGGTGAAGTGGTGAATTTAGAAACTGCCGGTAGGATAGAATCGGTTAATATATATGATGCTTACGGTAGACTTGTATTTGTTGAAAAGATTCAGACCGAAACTGATATATATAAGATGAATACTATAAATCTAAATGATGGAATATATGTTGTTACAGTGAGTGGAACATCAGGAATGACGAATTTTAAACTGATCGTGACTGAATAAGCGGATGTAGAGTATTGCCGATAATCTATAGAGGGTTACACAACGTACTGATGTGTAACCCTTTTCAATTAACGTTTCTATGAGTTGTTCTGTAACCTTTTTTGCCATATCTGCTACTTGATTAATGGATTATGTAAAGAAGTAGTAGCCATTCATAATGAAAAGTTGTGTGTTTAACGTATGCTAATAACATTCCAATATCATTGGCAAGAAGACTTCCTAATGTTAAAAAGAACCAATGATAGGGTCTTTTAGTATTTCTGTAATATCAATACTTATTCTATTTTGTTACTTTTAGCTGTTGTAATTCTGACTGAATGTTTTTTATTTAATTAATAATCTATCAAATGGACAAAAAAGAGATTGGCTTTCATGCTGGAAAAATTTGGCAGTTGTTAAGTAACAACGAAAAATGGAGTTATGAAAATCTGAAAAGTAAATCCGGTCTTAAGGATGAAGAATTGGGGGCTGCTCTTGGTTGGTTGGCGCGAGAGGATAAAATCGAGTTTGAACAACAGGAAGAGGGGTTATATGTTTATCTTTGCGTAAATGTTTATATTGGTTGAGGTATATTTACGAGAAAATGAAATCCCCGGAATGTAACTGTATCACTCATTCCGGAGATTACTTTTTGAGTTTAATCCTTATTCTTCTTACCCATTTTATTTTCAATAAGGAAAGCGACAATCAATCCTACTCCACCAAAGAGAAGAACATTGGCACCATAAATGACACTAATCATTTGTCGTACGTTCCAATCCATGTTTGCCATCGTGACATAACCGGGAACTTGATTGGCACAGATGAAGAAACCGATTAACAATCCGAGACCGATACCTAACATCAGACATCCTCCTTTTAATGCGCCAGAAGACACTCTGCTACGACTGTAATCCGGTAAGGAGAATTTTCCGCTGAGATTGGTTGCAGATATCTTGTCACCTAATTTTTCGATAATAGTCATCCGTTCGCGTCTACAGACAAAGAGTTCAAACAATTTATAAATACCTAATGTAATTATTCCTATAACGGTAGGAACCATGATAAAATCCATCATAATTTTATTGTTTTTAAATGAATAATTTCGTTCTTTGTACTGTTGGACGCAGTTGATTGGAAAAGGTTACAGAATAAGTGAAGAATCTCTTTACTTTTTATTCTTCATTTTTAGTTTTCACTTATTCTGTAACCTTTTTCAAAGACTTGCGTCTAACAGTTCATCATGGTACAAAACGAAGAGAAACAATACATAGCACGAATATTAGATGGAGATACGGAATGTTTTTCCTTTTTTCTCGATCGTTATGGACGTCCTCTTTTTACATTGATTGTACAGATTGTAGGGTGTGCTGAGGATGCGGAAGAATTGGTTCAGGATGTTTTTTTGAAGGCATTTCGGAATCTGAGTAGCTATAAAGGTGAGTGCTTGTTTTCTACATGGCTTTACCGAATAGCTTATAATGCAGCGGTGTCTGCTACTCGCAGAAAGAAACAGGAGTTTTTCTATATGGAGGAAAATACGATTAATAATGTACCTGATGAAAAAGCAGATGAGGTACTTTGTCCTAGCGATGATGAAGAACGGACTGTTAAATTGATACAGGCTATAAATCTGTTAACGGCTGAAGAGAAAGCATTGATTACTCTATTTTATTATGAAGAGAAATCGGTTGAAGAGATTGGTGAAGTATTGAAGCTATCCACTGGGAATGTAAAAGTGAAATTACATCGTACACGGAAGAAGCTTTATTTATTGATGAATACAGGAGAGTAAGTTATGAATATGAATAGTAATAATACAGGAAGTATGCTGAAAAAGGCACTTGAAAAGAGACAAAATGGAAGTTTGCCTTCTAATTTTTCTTTTCATATGATGGAGAAAATCCGTATTGAAGCAGCAAAACAGGAAAAGAAAAAACACAGAATGATTATCTTCTATTTAATACTAGCCTTGATGATGATTCTGGGTGTATCTATCTATAGTTTATTCTTTTATTTGGATTTCAAACCGGAAGATTTTCTTCCTCATGTATATCTTTCCTCAGATTTTTCTTCTTTATTGGGTTTTTATACTTACATAGCTTTGTTAGTATTAGGATTATTAGGGTTAGATCTTTGGTTAAGAAAACGAAGTTCGGCTGATAAATAAAAAAACGAACGTAAGGGGCAGTCCCAATGTTGTTCAATTATAGAATTAAGAATTTTAAACCATGAAAGTAGATAAGTATTTTGATAAAATCGATTTAGAGGGACTTCTAGAACGGCTGAAAGATCTTGGTAAAAATGCCGGAAGAACTTCCATGCGTCCTGTATTGTCACTGTATTTTGTGATGAAGAATCCCGAGACTCCTTTGTCGGATAAATTATTGATAGGTTCGGCATTGGCATATTTGGTGTTACCAATTAATCTGATATCAGTTCGGAGATGGCCTGTTGTAGGTTGGGTGGATGAGATGGCTGCCATAATGATAGCATACAAAAAGGTGAAAAGGCATATTACTCCTGAGATCGAATCACAAGTAAATAACTTATTGGAAAAATGGTTTCCGGAATTAAAATATGAATTGATATCATAAGGGGGATTTGAGCATTTTAACAAGCTTCTAGTTTGCTGGGCATTTGGGGCAAAATTTAGACAAACTCTCAGATTTTCGAAAATAATTCTGTTCCTTTGTATTTTCAATTAATCGAATAAAAAGAGAATCATGAGAAGTTTTGCCTCAGATAATAATTCCGGTGTTCATCCTGCGGTAATGGAAGCATTGGTGCAAGCCAATCAGGATCACGCCCTTGGGTATGGTGATGATTTGTGGACAAAAGAAGCTGTCCGAAAGATAAAAGAAACATTTGGTTCGGATTGTGAACCGTTGTTTGTTTTTAACGGGACAGGCAGCAATGTTGTAGCTTTGCAGTTGATGACACGTCCTTATAATTCTGTTCTTTGTGCGGAAACGGCACATATATATGTCGATGAATGCGGTTCTCCCGTTAAGCTGACCGGCTGTCAGATACGTCCGATAGCGACTTCGGACGGGAAACTTACGCCAGAGCTTATTCTTCCCTACCTTCATGGTTTTGGTGACCAGCACCATTCACAGCCTGGGGCTGTATATCTGTCACAATGTACCGAACTAGGCACTATTTATACTCCGGACGAATTAAAAGCTATTACTTCATTAGCTCATCGATATGGGATGCGTGTACATATGGATGGAGCGCGTATTGCCAATGCTTGTGCAGCGCTTGGTCTTTCACTGAAGGCGTTGACAGTCGACTGCGGAGTCGATGTGCTTAGTTTCGGAGGTACCAAAAATGGATTGATGATGGGAGAATGTGTTGTAATTTTCGATGACTGTCTGAAGGTTGAGGCACGCTTTGTCCGTAAACAGTCGGCACAGTTAGCATCAAAGATGCGCTATCTCTCCTGTCAGTTTACTGCATATCTGACAGATGAATTATGGCTAAAAAATGCTTTACATGCCAATGCTATGGCTCGTAAGCTTCACGATGCTTTGGCAAAGTTCCCGGGTGTACGCTTTACTCAAAAGCCCGAGAGTAACCAGTTGTTTCTTACGATGCCCCGCCCCGTAATAGACCGGATGTTGAAATCCTATTTCTTTTATTTCTGGAAAGAGGAAGTCGATGAGATTCGCTTGGTTACTTCTTTTGATACGACCGAACAGGATATTGATGATTTTATCGGTTTGCTTAATGCATAAAGCACCTTTTTTATGTCTTGATACTCTTTGCTCTCAAAGGAAAGAGTAAGTATGAAGATTTATTAAAAAATGAACCTAAAGGCTCTGTTGGTGTGTTATTTGCATACGTTTCAGTAGTAGAACGTTTAAATATACAGAAAGCATGGCTTATATAGATTATTACAAGATTCTTGGAGTTGACAAGAGTGCTTCCCAGGACGATATCAAAAAGGCTTTTCGCAAGCTGGCCCGCAAGTATCATCCGGATTTGAACCCGAATGACCCGAGCGCAAAAGACAAGTTTCAGGAGATCAATGAGGCTAACGAAGTACTGAGCGATCCGGAGAAGCGTAAAAAGTACGATGAATACGGCGAACATTGGAAACATGCCGATGAATTTGAAGCTCAGAAGCGAGCCCGTCAGCAAGCCGGAGGTGGAGGTGGCTTTGGCGGATTCGGGGGTGCCGGAGGCTTTGGCGGTGATGAGAATGGTTATTGGTATTCCAGTGACGGACAAGGATTTTCCGGTGGTGGAGAAGGTTTTTCCGATTTCTTTGAATCGATGTTCGGAGGTCGGGCGCGAGGTGGCAGTCGTGGGAATGCCGGTTTCCGCGGTCAGGATTTTAATGCAGAGTTGCATCTTTCGCTTCGTGATGCTGCTACAACTCATAAACAAGTGTTGACGGTGAATGGTAAGAATGTACGTATCACTATTCCGGCAGGTGTTGCCAATGGGCAAGTCATTAAATTGAAAGGGTATGGCGGACCCGGTGTGAATGGCGGACCGGCAGGTGATTTGTATATCACCTTTGTTATACCTGAAGATCCGGTATTCAAACGTGTTGGGGATGATCTTTACATTGATGTATCTCTCAATCTCTATACTGCCATATTGGGGGGAGAGCAAGAGGTAGAAACCTTAAACGGTAAAGTGAAACTAAAAGTGAAACCTGAAACACAGAACGGTACGAAGGTACGGCTCAAGGGCAAGGGTTTTCCAGTCTATAAGAAAGAGGGACAATCGGGCGATTTGATCATTACCTATGATGTTAAGATTCCTACGAGTCTGACAGAAAGGCAGAAAGAATTGTTCCGTGAGTTACAGAGTATGAACTAAAAAATGAATCAGCACTATGCAGACCGAATTAATTATAGTTAGTGAATACTGTCAGAAGTGTCACATCGAGCCCTCATTTATCGACTTGCTTGAGGAGGGTGGTTTGATTGAAGTCCGTGCAGAGGCGGGCGAGCATTATCTGCTTGTGGCGCAATTGCCGGAAGTAGAGCGTTATAGTAGGATGTATTATGATCTTTCTATCAATATAGAAGGTATCGATGCCATTCATCATCTTTTGGAAAGGATGGAGGGGATGAGGCGTGAAATAAATTCGCTTCATAATCGTCTTTCGCTTTACAGGAAGTATGAAATGGAAGAAATAGAATAAATAACGAACAGTAGTAAGGGGGATTCTTTTATGAAAGAATCCTTTTTTTTCCAAAACAGTATTGGGATATATTCAGGCGGTCGGTTAGCCATCCTATTCCGATGCATCCTGCAATGGTGAAGGCAACAGCTACTATCATGAAGCATACCCCGGTTGGTTCGAATGAGAAAAAAGGAAGGAATTTCTTCGATAGTAAGGTGAACACAGGGGAGAAAAGGAGGATGACCAGTGTATTACGTCCAATAAAATGATGGATTTTAGTTATTTGGACCGGCAGGTATGGATATATGAATAAAAGAATGCTTATTGAAAGGTAAGTGATTGTAACGCCTGTCAAAGTAGACCTGTCCAGATTTTCCGGGAAACAGCATAGTATGATAAATGGAATTGCTGCCAACGCGGAAGGTTGGAAAGAGGAAATAAATGAAAAGTTGCTTTGGCAGATAAAGATTCCTGCTAGGAAATAGATGGCATTTGCAAAAGACAATATGGAAGTACCGTAAGAGAGGACAAAAAAGATAAGTCCTAAAAGAATGAAACGGGATATTCCTGACAACTTTACATAATTATATACAAGATAATAGATGATACTGCATATCAATAATGTATGCAAATACCAGTAAGGTCCCATCGGTGATAGGAATGTTTTACTTAATAAAAGTTGTCCGCTGAGTTCTGTTACTTTTTCGCGTACGGGTAATACAGACGACATGATGACATATCCTATTTCCATCACCGCATAGGGAATGAATATCCACAGCATGTTTCTGAAAAACTTGCCCGGACTTTTTCGTACATTTACCAGATACCCGGAAATAATGAGAAATGCCGGCATATGAAAGGTATATACTATCTTCTTCGCATACGGATATTTATCACCTATAAATACAAGATGAAAAATAACCATCAAAATAATAAAGATGCACTTCAAATAATCCAGTTCTTCTATCCGCTTTAGATTGCCGTGATCTTGTGCCATAACAGTTCTCTATATTTGTAGGGGCCGGCTTACAAATACGTTAAGTTGTTTTTCAGCCGACCCCTAATCTGATTAATATCCGAAAGAACAGATATTTATTTTCTGTAATATGCCAAATCGTCCTTATCGAACTTACGAATAAAGTTGATATGCTTTTCTACTTCGCTTTCTGCATAACGTACAAATACCTGTGCTGAAGTTCCGAATAATTCCGGGTTCTTGGAAGCATCTTGTACCAGCAGATGTCCCATGATAGTATATGCTGCCATTTCTACCAGGCGACGTGCGCAAAAGTCAAGCAATTCCTGATCTTTCGTTTCTGTGATTTGGGCGACACATGCAGCATATTTGCTTGCCATTTCCTTCAAACGGTTTTGCAACCCTTCCATATCGGGAGCTACCGACAGAGCTTCGTATTCCTTAATACGGTTGAGATAAGCACCTGTTGTCACATAACGGATGGCAGCTACTACTTGCAACTGGGTAGTACCTTCGTAGATGGATGTGATACGCGCATCGCGATAGATACGTTCGCAGGCATAATCTTTCATGAAACCTGAACCACCGTGAATCTGTATACAATCATAAGCATTCTGATTGGCGAATTCACTTCCTATACCTTTTGCCAACGGAGTGAAAGCATCTGCCAGTTTAGCAAACGTCTTCTGTTCGGCACGTTCTTCAGGAGTCAGTTTACGCTCTTTTGAAATATCATCCAATGCTTTGTAGATGTCTACATATCGGGCAGTCTCGTACAACAGGGCACGTGAAGCATCCAATTTGGCTTTCATCAAGGAAAGGATTTCGGCAACTGCCGGGAACTCAATGATAGCTTTGCCGAACTGCTTACGGTCTTTGGCATAATCCAATGCTTCATTGTAGGCAGCCTGCGAGATACCAACCGACTGAGCGGCAATACCCAGACGGGCACCGTTCATCAAGGCCATTACGTATTTGATCAATCCCAGTTTACGGTCACCGCAAAGTTCTGCTTTTGCATTCTTGAATACCAATTCGCAGGTAGGAGAGCCTTTGATACCCATTTTATTCTCGATACGGCGAACATTCACACCTCCGTTACGCTTGTCATAAATGAACATGGATAGTCCGCGGCCATCGTGTGTACCTTCTTCCGAACGTGCTAAAACAAGGTGGATATCCGAATCGCCATTCGTGATGAAACGTTTCACACCGTTCAGGTACCAGCATTCGTCTTTTTCGCTGTAAGTTGCTTTCAGCATGACAGCCTGAAGATCGGAACCGGCATCCGGTTCGGTAAGATCCATAGACATGGTTTCACCTTCGCAAACACGGGTTATATAACGTTTCCTCTGGTCTTCGTTGGCAAATTCATAGATCGTTTCTGCACAGTCCTGCAATCCCCAAAGGTTTTCAAAACCGGCATCACTACGGCTTACGATATCGGCAGCCATGATATACGGAGTGATAGGGAAGTTGAGTCCACCGAAACGGCGGGGCATAGCCATACCCATCAGACCTGCTTTACGGCAAGCTTCCAAGTTGCGGGCAGTTCCTTCAGCATAAGTCACACGGTTGTTGGCACAAACCGGACCTTCGTGATCAACGCCTTCGGCATTAGGAGCTATGATATCGCCACAGATTTCACCGACAATCTCCAGAACTTTGTCGTAGCTGTCCATAGCGTCTTCAAAGTCTATCGGTGCGTAATCGAATTTTTCTTTATCAGTATAGTTGCGCTCTTTCAGCTCAACGATTCTCTTCATTAACGGATGGTTCAAGTGATGCTTGAGTTCCGGGGTATCTAAATAAAAGTTAGCCATTTTCTTACTTACTATTCTGTTTATAATACTTAATCATCTTCGGCACAACCTCTTCGATAGTTCCGTTAATCACGTAATCTGCAATCTTATTGATCGGAGCTTCCGGGTCGTTGTTGATAGAGATGATGATACCACTCTCCTGCATACCGGCAATGTGCTGGATCTGACCGGAGATACCGCAAGCGATATAAAGTTTCGGACGAACGGTAACACCTGTTTGTCCGATCTGGCGGTCATGATCGATGAAGCCTGCGTCAACAGCTGCACGGCTGGCACCAACTTCGGCATTGAGTACTTTGGCAAGGTCGAACAACAGGTCGAAATTCTCCTTGGAGCCTACTCCGTAGCCACCGGATATGATGATCGGAGAGCCTTTCAGGTTGTTTTTCGCCTTTTCAACGTGACGTTCGATCACTTTTACTACATAATCCGTGTCGGCTACATAATTCTTTACGTCATGACGGACTACTTCGCCTTTATATTCGGGGTTCAGTATCGCTTTTTTCATAACGCCTTCGCGAACGGTTGCCATTTGCGGACGATGTTCGGGATTGACGATGGTGGCAACGATGTTACCACCGAAAGCCGGACGAATCTGGTATAACAGGTTCTTGTAAGTCTTTCCTTCTTTCTTATCTTCGTGGTCACCGATTTCCAGTGAAGTGCAGTCGGCAGTCAGACCGCTGGTCAGTGCGGAAGAAACGCGTGGACCCAAGTCGCGACCGATAACGGTTGCACCCATCAGGCAGATTTGCGGTTGTTCTTCTTTGAACAGATTCACCAGGACGGAGGTGTGTGGGAGGGAAGTATAAGGGTAAAGTCCTTCTCCATCGAATACGTGTAATTTGTCCACACCGTATGGAAGGATTTGTTTTTCGATATCTTTGAGACCGGTTCCGATGACAACGGCTTCGAGCTGGCAACCCAGTTGGTTAGCTAACGAACGGCCTTTGGTCAGAAGTTCAAGGCTTACGTCTGCGATGATACCTTCTTCTATTTCGCAATATACAAATAAGTTGTTCATAATTATCCGATAGTATGGTTAGCTAACAGTTCGACAATCAGGTTCTCTACATCATGGTCACTGCCACTGATGGTTTTGCTCTCTTTTGCCTGGAACACGATGTTTTGTATGGCTTTCACTTTGGTGGGCGAACCAGACAAACCGCATTGTGCTAGATCACCGTTTACATCGGCTACACTCCATTCAACGAGGTTCAGATAGTCTCGGGTATCATACAGGTCCGTATAGTCCAAGTTACCTTGTTGTTTTTCGGTAACGGTCTTGGCGTGTTTGTACTTCTGTACCAGTTTCGCATTGCGCGGACGGCAGGGGGCTGCACTTCCGTTTACGGTGATTACGATGGGCAACGGACCTTCGACAGTCTCTATACCTCCGTCGATATGACGTTTTACGGTAATATGTCCATCGGCAACTTTCAGAATCTCTTCGGCATATGTAATTTGGGTCAGACCTAATTTTTCTGCAACCTGCGGACCTACCTGTGCCGTATCTCCGTCGATAGCCTGACGGCCACCGATGATGATGTCATACTCACCGATCTTGCGGATAGCTGTTGCCAAAGCGTATGAAGTAGCCAGCGTGTCGGCACCTGCGAAAGCGCGGTCTGTCAGAAGATAACCGTTGTCGGCACCACGGAAAAGTCCTTCACGAATAATGTCGGCTGCGCGACCCGGTCCCATAGTAAGAATGGTAACGGTTGAGCCTGGATGGGCATCTTTCAGTCGGAGAGCCTGTTCAAGAGCATTCAGGTCTTCGGGATTGAAGATGGCAGGGAGTGCCGCACGGTTAATAGTTCCGTCGGCTTTCATGGCATCTTTCCCAACATTACGTGTGTCGGGAACTTGTTTTGCCAATACAACAATTTTCAAACTCATGTTATAAATTTTAGTATTAGTATTTCTACAAGTTAGTAGCCGGTAGTCAATAGTAAATATTTTGCTAACTAAACTATCCGGTTAACTATCAGCGTGCAAATTTACTCAAACGGTTGGTTCTGACAAGAAAAACTGGGAAGAAAATGCACAGCTATGAAGATAATGAGCAATTACAGAGAGATCCCTACCACAAAATAGGCTGTACTCTCATAGGGATTGAAACCGACTTTTCCGAACAGGGGGAACGAGAAACGGTCGGTAATTTGGAGGGCTTTTGAGGCTTTCAAAGCGATGTTGTTCACATTGAACTTGTCGGCATACGTACCGTCCCACGGAGTGAATCCGGCTTCGATGCTCAGTTCGATGTCTTTTACGTTGAAAGGATAGGAGAGTTGGCAATAGCTCGACCAGGCACGCTTTCCGTTTTCCCGGTAATCGTTTCCGGCAAAAATAGTATACCAGGCGGCAGTCAGTGGGAACCGTTCGCTTATGGCATATTCGGCTCCAAATTCAAACGTGTGGTTGGTGCTGTGGGCTTGGTAGTTGAAATATTTGAATGTTTCTCCTTCACCTTGGTAGAATACGTTGTTGATTATGAGCCTTAATCTTTTGTATTCATATTCCAGTGTCAGGTCAATTTCATTGTTTTTATCGCTGAATTCTGTAGAACCCCATGCGGAAATGGTAAACCCTCCTGCAGTAACTCCAAGGGTCGGTTGCACGGAAGCACTGCCGCATTTTATTCCGCGCCACATATAATTACTGACGAAATCGGCATTGATAAAAACTTCTTGTGCATATAACAGGAATGGGCAAATAAGTGCGAATGCGAGTACTATTTGTCTTTTCATCTTTTGTCGGTTATGTTTATGAGCGTTCTATACGCTGAAAAGGACGATGCATCCCCATAAACTATGGGGATGCATCGTAGAATTATTTCAAGTTCAATTTCTTGGCGATGTCTTTGGGCAGTGCGTCTTTGTGAACTAAGATATTCATCGTTTTGTATGCTACGAAAGGTTTGGAAGCATACCATATACCTTTGTATTTTCCGCTCGGTCCCCATGAATTCTTTACCATGAAGTACTCTTTGCCGTTCTGGTCTTTAGCGATGCCGTAAATTACCATTCCGTGGTCATCTGTAGTTTCCCAGTTGTCAAAAGCCGTTTGTCGCATTTCCTGAGTCACTTCGATTTCCGGCAGAGGACGTGAAGTCAGCTCTTTACGTTTGTCTGTTGCAGAAAGGCCGGTCCAACGAGCCATGTCCGAGCCCGTTAGCTCTGCACCTTTGGCGGCATCAGGCATAACGGCTACACCGTCACGGGTGAATCCCTGTTCGCTGACATCGCTTCCCCAGGCAAATGTGTACCCGTTTTTCACGGCATTGTCCATGACGGCCATCAATTCGTCTATCGGAAGATTCCATGACAAGCCGTTGCGCCAGTTATCTTCGATTTCGATAGCAAACTGCGTATAGAACGGATGGTGAGTGAACGAGGTCAGGGATACATAATCATCCGGGTTCAGTCCCAATGATTCTGCATAACTTTTCGGAGTGTATTCTTTTCCTTTATAAGTGAACTTCTCGGGACATTTTCCCAGATAAGTATCATAGATGGCACTGATTCCGTTTTGCCAAACCGGAGAAAGTTTAGTCAGTCTGCCTTTGGCAATCGCGTTTACATAAGCTTCGGCAACTGCGTCCAATTCGTTGTGTACGGGAAGTGTGTCACCATACATGATACCTTCCATTGCTTCCTGCGGTACGAGTCCGTAATTTTTCAAACAATACATGATGTCATAGAAACTTCCGCCCGGTGAGAAAGAACTTGAACCATGATAACGCACATAATTGCGGGCACGATCCGTCATGGTGTGGTGAACTACGAACATTTCAGATAGATCGTGTTCTCCTTTTCCCTTTCTGAGCAATTCCGATTCAAGGAACCCAAGGCTTGAAAAGCTCCAGCACGTACTAGAACGGTTCTGGTTCTTGATTGAGGTGATCGGATTCTCCTTAACTGTAGTGAAAACAAAGCCCTCTTCTTTCGGTTCTTCCTGAGCCATCATGCTCAAGCTACCAAGACAGAGTGCTGCTGCAATGAGAATTGTCTTTTTCATTGTTATGTCGTTTATTGTTATATTTATGCGACAAAGATACACGAATATCTGAGAAAATGAAAATATTCTCATAGTTTCGTACAGTAAATATGCCCGGAAAATGAGATATTTCTGCTAAACTAAACTTCTTTGCGTTTTGTTGTTTGTAAGAGATAAGAACTACAAAGCAACAATTATATGCCCAAAGCCAGAAAGAACTATACCATTTACGTCCTCATGCTGATCATCTTCGGAGGACTTATTTATTTTGCCATCGAAGAAGGTAGCCGGTTTGCACATTATACACCTGTAGATGCGGGAGTACAGGCCACCCCCTTCGAAATGTTCTGTCAGTTTATGCAGGATAACCTGCATCACCCTTTGAGCGTTTTGTTGATTCAGGTGATTGCCGTACTGATTATGGTGCGGCTGTTCGGCTATCTTTTTAAATACATCGGACAGCCCGGAGTAATAGGGGAGATAGTGGCAGGTATAGTCTTGGGCCCTTCTGTACTTGGATATTTCTTTCCCGATGCCTTCCATTTTCTTTTCCCTTCGGAATCGTTGACAAATCTGGAGTTACTCAGTCAGGTGGGGCTTGTGCTGTTTATGTTCGTCATCGGTATGGAGCTTGATTTCAGGGTGTTGAAAAATAAGATAAATGAAACCCTGGTCATCAGTCATGCCGGTATTCTGGTACCTTTCTTTCTGGGAGTGGTAGCTTCCTATTGGATTTATGAAGAATATGCTTCGGGACAGACGCCTTTTATTCCTTTTGCGCTTTTCATAGGTATTTCGATGAGTATCACTGCATTCCCTGTGCTGGCACGTATCATTCAGGAACGCAATATGACGAAGACTCCCATTGGGACGCTTGCCATTGCTTCAGCGGCCAATGACGATGTGACGGCTTGGTGTTTGCTTGCGGTGGTTATTGCCATAGCCAAAGCGGGAACGTTTGCCAGTGCGCTGTATACCATAGGATTGACAGCAGTATATATAACGGTCATGTTTTTAGTAGTGCGACCTTTTCTTAAAAAGGTCGGTGCGGTGTATGCCAATCAGGAAGTGATAAATAAATCCTTTGTTGCTTTTATCCTGCTTATTCTCATCATTTCGTCCACAGTAACCGAGATCATTGGTATCCATGCTCTGTTCGGTGCGTTTATGGCGGGAGTGGTGATGCCGTCTAATCTGGGATTCCGTAAGGTAATGATGGAGAAGGTGGAGGATATTGCTTTGGTGTTTTTCCTGCCCCTGTTCTTTGCTTTCACGGGGTTGCGCACTGAAATCGGTCTGATCAATAGTCCCGGACTATGGGGCGTTTGTCTGTTGTTGGTTACTGTAGCCGTAGTCGGTAAGCTTGGTGGATGTGCCATTGCTTCCCGTCTGGTCGGTGAATCGTGGAAGGATAGTCTGACGGTAGGTACATTGATGAATACCCGGGGATTGATGGAACTGGTAGCATTGAATATCGGTTACGAGATGGGAGTGTTACCTCCTTCTATCTTTGTGATATTGGTCATAATGGCATTGGTAACTACTTTTATGACAACACCGATACTACATTTTGTCGATCGTTTTTTCGCACATCGCGAAGAAAAGCTATCTTTGAAGCGCAAACTGATTTTCTTTTTTGGCCGCCCTGAATCGGGGAGAAGCTTGTTGTCTGTTTACTATCTATTGTTTGGACAAGAGTTAAAAAAAGAGCAAGTCATTGCTGCACACTATACGGTGGGAGCGGATGTCAACCCGTTGAATGCCGAACAGTATGCCCGTGAAAGTTTTGCTATGCTTCGACATCGGGCTGCGGAACTGGGTTTGCGGGTGGATACACGTTACGGTGTCACTGACAAATTGGTACAGGAGATTGTCCAGTTTGTCCGGCGTGAACAACCCAGGATGCTTTTATTGGGAGCCGGAAGCCGTTATCGTGCGGAAACCGTTCCCGGTACGGGAAACATTTCATGGCTATCATTGTTTCGTGATAAGATAGAAGAGGTGAGGGAACAGGTGAAGTGTCCCGTGGCTGTGCTTATCGACCGGAATTATGAAGAAGGATTGCCCGTCACTTTCGTGCTGGATGAACCTCAGGACGACTTTATGACGGTTTATCTGGAACAGATAGTAGCCCATGGGACTAATGTCGATCTTATACGGGTACCGAGAATCATAGAAGAGATAGGCAGGCGGAAATTGCTGGTAATGAGTCACCGGGTTTATGCAGAACTTTATAAGGATGAAGAGTTGTTCCGGCACCTTCCTTCGATGCTGGTAATTAATAAGTAGGAAAAAATAAAGAAGAAATATATGATAATTGATGATCAGACGGGGCTGGTTCTTGAGGGAGGAGGGATGCGCGGTGTATTCACCTGTGGCGTTCTCGATTACCTGATGGATCATGATATCCGTTTCCCTTATGCAATCGGTGTGTCTGCCGGTGCCTGTAACGGACTTTCATACATGTCCTGTCAACGTGGGCGTGCCAAATATAGTAATATCGACTTATTGGAAAAATACAATTATATCGGTCTTCGCTATTTGCTTAAGAAACGGAACATTATAGATTTTGATCTGCTTTTCACTGAGTTTCCCGAACATATCCTGCCATACGATTACGATGCCTATTTTGCCTCACCGGAACGTTTTGTGATGGTGACTACCAACTGCCTGACCGGAGAAGCCAATTATTTTGAAGAAAAACGTGATAAAACTCGTGTAATCGATATTGCCCGTGCCTCCAGCAGCCTTCCTTTTGTTTGCCCCATTGCCTATGTCGATGGAATTCCGATGCTGGATGGCGGCATTGTGGACAGTATTCCTTTGCAAAGGGCCATCCATGACGGATATAAAAAGAATATCGTGGTGTTGACTCGTAACCGTGGTTATCGCAAAGAAGGCAAAGATATTCATGTGCCTCCATTTATCTACCGGAAATATCCTAAAATTCGTGAAGCGCTGAGTCGTCGTTGCGCCGTTTACAACGATCAGCTCGAGATGGTGGAACGGATGGAGGATGAGAAGCGCATCGTTGTTATCCGTCCGCAAAAGCCTGTGATGGTAGATCGTATCGAGCGTGATATCCGTAAGTTGACCAAGCTTTATGAAGAAGGATATGCTTGTGCAGAGGAAGTCTTGGCTGTTATCGGAGTATAAATTAGCAAGAAGCGTTTTGTTGATTATTAGGTGAAAAGAAGATTTTCCGACCATCCTTATATAACAGAATCTTGAGAAAACATCTTACACAAATATAGCCCGTAGCCTTGGGCATGTTACCTCACCGATGAACGACCTGTTCCTCACCGAGGAAGAGGCTCTTCATCACCGAGGAACAGGTCGTTCATCGGTGAGGTAGAAGTACTGACTCATTTGTGCTGATTATCAATTGTTTATTTCTTTCTGCTTTTGTATATGTACATATAATAGGAACTCAAATTTGTTGACATATTCCGAATCCTGTATTTAAGTAGTTCATTCGATACTAATCGAATACCCTCCATTAAATATTTCTCCCGGAGCAAGATGTTGCATCCAGTCTTTGTCTTTATACTCCCCGTCATAATATGCCCGGTCGCAACGTCCGTACCAGGGTTCGATGCAAACGAATGGTGCATTTTTGGCAGGGGGCGACCATAATCCTACTACCGGAGCATTGAAGTTTAAACTTAGATAAGGTTGTTTCTCCTTATTATATAGGGTGACTTTTTGTACTTGGTTATTTTCTATGATCAAGGCATCCTTGTCGAAAGTATGTATATCCAGGGGTAACAACCCGTCTGTCAATAACAGAGGATATTCTGAATCGGAATCAGCACATCCCTTTTCGGAGATAAGGATGTATTTCAATCCTTCCGTCCTATCGAATCCGAAAAATCCCCGTTCTTCACTTTCTGCATGGTAGTCGGGATAATAAAAAGCAGGATGCGCCCCTATTTGGAAATGCATTTCCTTTTCTCCTGTGTTTTTGACTTGCCAGATTACTTCAATTTGATTTCCGTTCAGACGATAACCTATTTCCAGGCAGAATGGAAAAGGATATTTCTTTAATGTCTCTTCATCGTCCTTCAGGCGATATCTTACTTCATCAGAATTCTTCTGTATCAATTCAAAATCCATGTCACGGGCAAAACCATGCTGGCTGAGGTTGTAAGTGATTCCTTCATGCCGGTATTCATTGTTCCATACACTTCCGACAATGGGAAATAGAACCGGAGAATGGCGTTTCCAGAATGCCGGGTCTGCTTGCCATAAGTATTCTTTCCCTCCGGAGACGATGCTGCAAAGTTCCGCTCCGTGTGACGAGGTCTGAAGAGTAAGCTGGGAATTAGAAATGGTTTCCATATTCATATTTATTATTAAGTTACAAATAATGTTCGTTTAGCGATGCGGCTTTATAGGATATGGAATCTATATGTGCCGAAAGCATTACCGATACATGTGATCATTCGGAATGATTTTTATATGCAAATGTAGGATAATTCTGATAATAATGGTGCAAATTCCTCACTGTAATTCTGTCTTGGGGACAGGGATTAATCTTTAGAGAAAGTTTGGTAAATCAAACTTTTCCTGAAGAAATGAGACTTCAAATCTACTTAAAACAAGCTCTTTGTATCAAATTTATGAGTGTTTGCAACAATATTTATAGTCGCTGCCGGTTGATTGCATTATGTTTGCATCGACAAAACGCAATGTCAATCGTGATTTAAAATCTAATTATTAACTTTAAACTAATAAGTATGCCAAGAAACAATCTTCTTAGATTTAGCACATTTATTGCTCTTCTATTAGTGAGCATAACTTCGTTTGCTCAACAATTACTGGTTAAAGGTTCTGTACTTTCAAAAACCGATAATGAACCTATTATCGGTGCTACGGTTATGGAGAAAGGTACAAACAATGGTACTATCACCGATATTGATGGTAATTTCACACTTAAAGTAAGCAATCCGAAAGCTCAGGTGGAAGTTTCGTATGTCGGGTTTATCTCTCAATTATTGAATGCCGCTACTACGATGAGAATAATCATGGAAGAAGATACGCGGAATCTTGAAGAGATTGTGGTTGTAGGATATCAGACACAGCGTAAAGTAGATCTTACCGGTGCCGTTTCCGTGGTCGATATGAAACAACCCATCAGTGAATCCAATCCGAATGTTCTTAACTCTCTTCAAGGCAAAGTGGCAGGTGTACAGATCAGTACAGATGCGGCTCCCGGTGGGGGAGGGACTAAAATCAGAGTACGTGGTATGAGTACTGTGAATGGGAATGATCCCCTTTATATTATTGATGGCGTTCCTACTACGGAGAATCTTAATTCTTTGAGTAGTAATGACATCGAATCTATACAAGTATTGAAAGATGCTTCCTCTGCTTCTATTTATGGTTCACGGGCTGCCAATGGAGTTGTAGTCATTACAACTAAAAAAGGATCAGGCAATCGTATATCGGTAAATGTAGATATCTCAGGAAGTTTTCAAACTGTTGCCAAACAGTTTGAAATGCTGAATGCCCAGCAATGGGGAGAAGCCTATTGGACAGCCAATAAGAATGCAGGGTTGAAACCTAGTCATCCTTTTTATGGAGATGGCGATACACCGGTGTTGATAGAGTACCTTGATGATGCCCGAAAAGTGAAGGCTTCTGATACGGACTGGCAAGATGCGATTTACCGTTCAGCGTGGACGCAGAATTATGCAGCTAATGTAATGAACAGCGGAGAAAGAGGAACGATCATGTTTTCTGCCAACTATACCAATCAGGACGGTTTAATGGATTATACTTATTTTCAGCGTTTTTCAGCTCGTGTCAATTCTACTTACAAGATTTCGAAATATCTTTCAGTAGGCGAGAACCTCATGGTTGCCAAGTGGAATGATCTGGGATATACTACTCAAAACGACCGGGGTATTCCTTATGGAGCGATGCGGCAACATCCTGCAATTCCAGTAAAAGATAGTGATGGAAAATTTACTAATCCGCTATCGTTGGCGAATTCGGATATAGCCAATCCGGTTCATGAGTTGTATAATGGACGAGATAACTCAAATGAAAGCTGGCGAATTTTCGGGAATGCCTATTTGGAAATTTTTCCCGTTAAAGGATTAAGCTTGAAAAGTAATATCGGAATAGAACATGTACAATTCCTCAATCAGGCATTGAACCGTAAGGTTCAGGAATCCGACAAGAATAGTGTTTCACGGGCTTATGGTCAAGGAGATACTTGGACATGGACAAATACGGCAAATTATAATCTTAAATTGAATAACCACAATCTGACAATACTTGCCGGTACAGAAGCTATATCTTATAAGTATCAAGGGTTGTCCGCCTATCGCGATACCTATAAATTTGAGGATGACCATTATATGGTAATCGATGCTGGAGAAGGCACACAGACAAATGGTGGTGGTAAGTCTGCATGGGCTTTATTCTCTTTGTTTGCAAAGGCGGATTACAATTGGAACGACAGATATTTATTGTCGGCTACCATTCGCCGGGATGCGACATCCCGATTGTATAAAGACAATAACTCCGGTGTATTTCCTGCTTTCTCCGCTGCGTGGAGAATTTCGGAAGAGGAGTTTATGCCGGAATCGGATATTCTGACGAATGCAAAGATCCGTTTCGGCTGGGGACAGACCGGTAATTCCGCTATAGATAATAATTATGCTTCTTATAGCACTTATCGCTATGATGTTGGAAATGGTGCTTATGATTTAAACGGTAGCGGAAACAAAACTTTGGCAGGTATCATCGTTGCTACTTCCGGCAATAGAAACTTGAAATGGGAAACTACCACGCAAACGAATATCGGGTTGGATTTTGGATTCTTCAACAACTCTTTGAATATGAGTTTTGATTATTATCTGAAGAACACAAAAGATGTGCTTACAATTCCTCCTACACTTTCTGTTGCAGGCGAAAATGCTTCTATGTGGACTAATACGGGATCGGTTAAGAATCGTGGATTCGAATGGATGATTGATTATCGTAGTGCTAAATATGGTGACTTTTCATGGGGCGGTACGTTGAACCTTTCCCGTTACAAGAATAAAGTCGAAAAGTTAAATAATCTAGTGAAGTTCATAGGTGGTGATTATCGTCTGATGGAAGGTCAGCCGATGGGAGTATACTATGGGTATGTCGTAGACGGAATTTTTCAAAATGATGATGAAGTTCGCAATCATGCCGACCAACAGGGAAAAGGAGTAGGTCGATTGAAATATCGGGATATGGATGGTAACGGAGTCGTAGATGATAAAGATCAATGTGTGATTGGTGATCCGAATCCTGACTTTTCTTTAGGTTTGAGTTTGGACTTCAGTTATAAACGCTTTACGTTAAGTGCATTCTTTACTGGTGATTTTGGGTTTGATATCTATAATACCACAAAGCGTCAGCTGGATTTCATGACTTATGGCGGGACAAGTACGAATCGGGGTGTTTCGGTACTCGATGCATGGACTCCCACCCATACAAATACGTCGGTACCCGCATTGACTGTTACAGATAATAATAATGAAGGTCGTATGTCTACATATTATGTGGAAGACGGTTCTTATCTGAAACTGAAATATGTTAAACTGAAATATGATTTTCCATCTGAATGGCTGAAGAAGTTTGGTGCTTCCGGGTTGAGTATCTTCGGGCAAGTTGAAAATCTGTTTACGATTACCAATTATTCAGGACTTGATCCGGAACTTCCTCTCGGTGATTACGGAGCCCGTGTGGACACTGCTCCTTATCCAATCGCACGTACTTTCTCAATGGGTGTGAACCTGAAATTTTAATCTATAAACTATAAAACGCAACAGATTATGAAATTAAATTATAAAATAGCAACTCTTGCATTTTCATGTGCGGTAACATTCTCTTCTTGTGCAGATTTTCTGGATGAGAAACCTTATGGGCAATTTACTTCGGATCAGATTGACGACACCTCGATTGAAGGTCTTATGGCAGCCGCTTATGCTGGATTGGAAGCTCATTTCTTTGGAAACAATGAATCGTTTACCGCTCCTGTTTCCAATTGGGTGTTCGATGTACGTTCGGATGATGCCTATAAAGGAGGAGGTGGTGTCAGCATGGAGGCGTCTATTCATCAATTGGAAATATCCAACCTGACCAGTGACAATCCTACCGGTGTGAATAAATGGAAAAATAACTATTATGCTATTTCACGCGTGCATAAAGCCATGCGGGCTGTGAATGATGCAAAGATAGATAATAAAGCTCCTTTACTTGCCGAACTTCGGTTGTTACGTGGACATTTTTATTTTGACTTGATTCGCATATTCGAGCGGATTCCTTATCTCACAGAAGACAGTGATCCGAATACGACCACATCTTCCGAGTTTACCCGTACTGAGATTTTTGATAAAATTAAAAAGGATTTCCAGTATGCATGGGAAAATCTTCCTGAATCCCAGGAACAGCCGGGACGCTTTAATAAGTATGTAGCTGCTGCTTATATGGCAAAACTCGCTGTAGAAACCAAAGATTGGAGTACAGCTATCGAATTTGCCGATTATGTAATAGGAAGTCATAAATATGAACTTTATGACAATTACTTGGACATGTCGAAGATCGAGTTCAATAACATGAAAGAGTCTGTCATGGCCGTACAATTCTCGACAGCAAATGATAATGCGCATATAAATTGGGGAAGCTTATTGAATACTACTTATTCTGACGGTAATCTTTTTGGTAGCGGTGATGATTTCTTTTTGGGCAGCCAAAATCTCGTAAATGCTTTTCGCACCGATGAAAAAGGATTGCCTTATCTGGATGATTTTAATTCTGTTAATGTTGGTCCGACTTACATGGGTAATATCGATCCTCGCCTTGATTTTACGGTGGGACGTATCGGTGTACCTTTCCGTGGATATACTTATAACGAAAAATGGTGCCGTGCCTATGATATCTATGGAGAGTATTCCGGAAAAAAAGGGTTGATCGATCCAAACTCGTCTGAAATGGTTCAGGGATTCCCTTGGGGAGCTTCCAGCCTGAATTATTGCATCATTCGTTATGCCGATGTACTTCTATGGAAAGCTGAGTCTTTGATAGAGTCTAACCAGAATTTGGATGAGGCGCGTAAGATTATCAATGATATTCGTGCCAAAGCTAAAAGAAGTGTAGATGCAACCTATTCTCCGGTAGATGTCGATCCGATGCAAAACAGCTATAAAGTAGAGGGGTATCCTGAGACTGGATGGAATCAGGAATATGCACGTAAGGCATTGCGTATGGAACGTCGTCTGGAATTGGCAATGGAAGGTCATCGTTGGTTCGATCTGGTTCGTTGGGGAGAAGCGGTAAATGTTATTAATAAGTATATGCGTGAAGAAGAAAGTTTACGTCCTTACTACAAAGATGCTACGATTACGCAGGATGAAATTTACTTGCCTATTCCTAAAGATGAGGTCGAAAATTCAGGCGGTTTATATGATTAACTTAGTTTTACTTAATGGAAAATAGAATCAACAACATGAAAACATATTTATATTTATTGATCACATCTTTGCTTATCGTTGTTTCATCATGCAGTGATGTGGAGTATGCTTCTGCACCGGAAATGGCTAAAGTCAGTAATTTGCAATGTGCAGTGGATGGACGGAATGTGATTTTATCATGGACAATGCCCGCTCAGGCTGAGGTGGCAGGTGTGAATATTCAGTGTAATAATGATGCTCCTGTTATATTGGAAGGGGTTGTGAATACTTATACATTTGAACGAGTGGCTTTAAATAAAGAGTTGGCTTTCACGGTGAAGGTGAATTATACGGATGGTAAGGTATCCGAAGGTGAAACTGTCCGGACGACTGTGGAAGGTATGGCAACCGGAAAGGTCGGTTATTTAATAGCCTATGATAAACCGGAGGATATAGAGGATGATGACGAACAAGCTTCCGCCCGATGGTTTCAGGCGAATTATCCGACTGGAGAAATATTGACACCTTCCATGATAACTTCTATAGATTTATCAGAGTTTGCCGTTATTTGGATACATATAGATCGCGTTGGCATTGGACTGGGATGGGATCGTTTGCCTGCTACATTGATTTCTGATGAAGTAATGGCGGCTTTGGTTCAATATTATAAAGAAGGAGGAAATTTATTCCTTTGTAATCATGCTACCCAATTGATACTGCCTTTAGGCAGATTGGCGGATAATCGTGCGCCGGGTATTTTCGGTGACGGTGAAGGAGGAACGGGTGATGACATATGGACGATAAATGCAAATATCGGTTTACAATATGATCGTAGCACTCATGCAGCTTTTCAAGGTATGTCCATCTCCAATCAATATGACGATCATGAATCTTTCCCGTTGATCGGACCAGGACAACGTGAAGATCATAACTGTATGTGGGACTTGAATTCTTTCGATTTCCCTGCGCTTTATCCCGATGCGGAGAATATTGTGAAAGCTTTTGAAATGGAGAATGAAGCTGTTGTACTGGCAACTTGGGGACATGTGGTTGACTGGTGTTGTGCCGGTATGGTCGAGTTTAATCCTACGGAAGAGTACAAAGGTCGCTGTATTGCAATCGGGCTTGCGGCTTATGAGTGGAATCAGAATACTGGTATTAACGCTTATCAGTCGAACCTTGAATTAATGACGAATAATATCCTGACTTATTTGCAGGAATAATTCATTGGTTATTTTAGCGCAAAGGAGACTCATCGTACACTTTGCGCTAAACTTTTCTCTTCAATAAAACAGTTACTATGGCAGAAAATAAAAATATAATTAAGAGTGTCTTGCTATTTCTGGCAGGAAGCTTCATCGGGGTATTTACCGGATTTGCACAGTTGGTAAGTCATTTTCCTATGGAACTTGAAGGCGATAAAATTGTGGATAGTCAGACGGGGAAATCGTTTTTAGTGAATAGCAATCTTGCACCGGAACAGGTTGACGGGGCAGAAGGAAAAGCGTTGCGTCTAGATGGTTATTCTACTTATGTGGCAGCAAATATTGATGTGGCAAAACTCAGTACGAAAAGCCTCACGTTTTCTTTATGGTGTGCCATGGAAACCTATCCGATGATGAACAATGACGAGGCTGTCAATACTTCGACCTATCTTGCCGGAAATATGGATGAAGGCAATAAAAGTGGATTTGCCTTTTTGCTAAGTTCTCAGGGAGATTATTCTTTTGACTTTTATGTCAGTGGTTGGAAAGTGACATGTAAGGCAAATGAAAAATTGGAGAAATATGTATGGAATCATCTGATGGCAGTGGTGGATGTAAACAAGAAAGAAGTAAGTATTTACCGTAATTCAGAGCTGGTCGGTTCGGCATCCATACGTCTGGATGGGGAAATAACGGTCGGTGGAGAAAGTTTTATAATTGGAAAATCCTTTAGTGACATAAAATCAGGACCGTTCTTGCTTAACACGATTAACGGATTGATAGATGATATACGGATTTATAATACAGCGTTGTCAGTTAGCGAATCGGGGTATAAAACTCCGGAACATGAAGCCGATCTGTCCATTCCGGAATCCCGTTTTGAAAATGATATACTTCGCCCTGTTTTTCATGGTATGCCGGGTGGCAACTGGACAAATGAACCTCATGGATTGGTGTTTCAGGATGGAAAATACCATTTGTTTTTCCAGAAAAATGCGAATGGCCCCTACTGGGGCAGACTTCATTGGGGGCATATTACCAGCGAGAATCTTTATGATTGGAAAGAGGATAAAATAGCTCTGTCTCCATCTGCCGACTACGACTGGAAGGGATGTTGGTCGGGTTGTGTGTTCAATGATGCCGTATTGACGGGTGGCGAACCACATCTGTTTTATACAGCGGTTGATAATGCTAAAGCAACCATAGCCGAAGCTTATCCGGTAGACGGACAACTGACGGACTGGATGAAAGTTAATCATAATCCTATTATTCCCGGAAAACCAGTGGGATTAAGTGATGATTTTCGTGATCCTTATATATTTTCTGCCAATGGTGAGTTTTATATGATCGTAGGTACCAGTAGTGATGGAATTGGTGCGGCTACATTGCATCGTTACGATAAGGCAACAAAGAACTGGAGTAATGACGGCAGTCTTTTTTTCAAAGGACGAAATGCCTCTATTTCGGGTACTTTCTGGGAAATGCCCGTAATTGTGCCCATGAACGATGGAAAATGGTTGTTTATGGCTACTCCTCTCGGAAGTCGTCAGGGGGTGGAAGTGCTGTATTGGGTGGGTACTATTGGAAATGACGGAACATTTACCCCTCTTCCTGCTTATCAGAATGAACCCCGTGAAATGGAACTCAGTGGGATGGGAAAGGATGGATACGGATTGCTTTCTCCATCTTTATATCAGATAGAGGTCGGTAAGTATGCAGCTATCGGGATTGTTCCGGATAAGCTGAGTTCCGAAGCAAATTATACGTTGGGTTGGGCACATACTTTTAGTTTGCCACGTGAACTGACGTTGGACGAAAATAATCAGTTATCACAGAAACCTTATGGCGGGCTTTCTAAATTGAGAACCAAAACGACTCATTCTGCCACTGATTTTGATTTGAACGGAACGCGGGAACTTACTCCTGTGGTGGGTAGATGTCTTGAAGCGCAAGCCTCTTTCAAAGTTAATTCGATTAGTAAGGTTGGCTTTCGTTTCTTTAAAAAGGATGATAAAGCAGTGGAAGTTTATTATAACCCTTTATTAAATAAGGTGGTTGTCGATGCACGTACAATAGATCGTCTAAAGAATGATGAAGGTTCTTTCGACGGACTGTATGAATCGATTCTTCCGGCAAAAGTAGCTGTTGGAAGTGAATTCAATCTTCATGTTTATGTCGACCACTCTATTATGGACATATTTATTAATGAAAAGTGGGCATTTTCAGTACGCTTGTTTCCTACCGATCCGGTGGCAACAGGAGTTGAAGTCTTTAGTGATGGCGGGAATACGACATTCAGTAGTTTGAATGCTTGGATACTTGATCCTAAAAACAAAGGGGATGTCGGCATAATGGATGTAGATACGGTGGATATTGAACTGAAAGTTATCGGATCTGTCCTGAAATATGGAAATCTACCAGTGGATGCAGTACTTTCATTTTATGACTTTTCCGGGCGAATGCTTGCCCGGAATCGCGTGACGGATTCAAACGGAACTATACAACTTCCCTTCTCAGGAAGCTGTATAGTTCACGTAATTGGCTCCGGAGTCAATTACAGCGAGAAAATTACAGTAAATAACTAAGAGGATGTAACGGATGTCATATCAATTGTAACAAAACTTATAGTTGCTCTGATGAGAGGCATCTATCTTTGCACCTGTGGAATGTATAAAATCTTAATACCAACTAAGAACATGATTCATTTTAAAAACTCTTGGCAGAACCTTGGAAGAACACTTTCCTTATATATAGTAGGAGTAACGACTATCGTATTTTCCTGCCAGGCTGTAAACCCTCCTTTCGTGATAAAACATTTAGGCGATGGACAGAGCATTGTCCAGATTGACGAGCAGAAAAAGTATCTGCTGTTGCCGGTAGAAGAAGTTTCTCCCGAAGCAAAATTGTATATGATTGCTGATAACGATGTGGTACGGAATATGAATGTCCGTCTGGCTATTAATAAGGTGGACTACTTTGTTCCGGTCGACTTGACCGGATTCGATAAAAAGCACCTCTCTTTCAATTTTCAATTGATACCCGATTCGGCCATATGTTGGAACGAGATGAAGCTTTCCGATACGTTCGATGTCTCCAACCGGGAGATGTTTCGTCCGGTTTATCATTTCACCCCGGCCTACGGATGGATGAATGATCCTAACGGTATGGTCTACAAAGACGGAATTTATCACCTGTTTTATCAGTATAATCCTTATGGCTCCATGTGGGGCAATATGCATTGGGGACATGCGACGAGTCGTGACCTTGTGTCGTGGGAACATCAACCGGTTGCCATTGCGCCGGATGCATTGGGAACCATTTTCAGTGGCTCGTGCGTGGTGGACAAAGATAATACGGCAGGTTTCGGTGCAGGAGCTATTGTGGCTTTCTATACATCAGCGAGCGACCGTCAAGTGCAGAGCATGGCGTATAGCTTGGATAATGGAAAGACTTTCAGGAAATATGCCCGCAACCCGATATTGACTTCCACTCAACGTGACTTCCGTGATCCGAAAGTGTTGTGGCATGAAGCTTCGGGAAGATGGATTATGATCTTGGCGGTAGGGCAGGAGATGCAAATCTATTCTTCTCCCAATCTGAAGGATTGGACAATGGAGAGTAAATTCGGTGAAGGCCAGGGAGCGCATGGTGGTGTGTGGGAATGTCCCGACTTGATCGAACTTCCTATCGAAGGCACGGAACTGAAAAAATGGGTGTTGATTTGTAATCTCAATCCCGGAGGCCCGTTCGGTGGAAGTGCCACTCAGTACTTTGTCGGCACGTTTGACGGAAAGAAATTTGTGAATGAATCGCCAGCCCTTACCAAATGGATGGATTGGGGGAAAGATCATTATGCTACCGTCACCTGGAGCAATGCGCCCGAAGGTCGTCATATTGCGCTTGCATGGATGAGTAACTGGCAGTATGCCAATAATGTTCCGACACAACAGTACCGTAGCGGTAATTCCGTTCCACGTGACCTTTCACTATATACTTCCAAGGGAGAAACCTATGTGAAATGTACCCCTTCCCGTGAGTTGCTGAAGCTACGTGATAAAGGTACAAAAAAACGCTCTTTTAAAGTAGACCGTTCATACAATCTTGACCGGCTTCTTTCTGACAACACAGGTACTTATGAGATAGAGATGACCTTCAAAAACAAGAATGCGGAAATCATCGGTTTCCAGCTTTTCAACTCCAAAGGAGAAGAGGTGGAGATATATTACAATCTGGTTGACAAGCAGTTTGCCATGGATCGTACGAAAAGCGGAGACGTTTCTTTCAGCAAGGATTTTCCGGCAGTTACACTAGCTCCGATAGAGGGCAAGGACGAGATGAAGTTGCGGCTTCTCATTGATAAATCGAGTATCGAGGCCTTTGGTGACGATGGACGTTTCTCCATGACAAACCTTGTTTTCCCTTCGGAACCTTATAATCGCATCAGTTTTTATGCCAAAGGCGGAAGCTACAACATAACATCATTCACTGTATACAATTTAAAAACTAATTAATAACATGAACCACACTAAAAACGCTCCATTAACAAAACTCATCCCGGTGATGCTTTGCTTCTTTGCCATGGGATTTGTCGATTTAGTAGGCATTGCCTCCAACTATGTGAAAGCCGATCTGAACCTTACGGATGCTCAGGCTAACATCTTCCCTTCACTTGTATTCTTTTGGTTCCTCATCTTCTCCGTCCCTACGGGTATGCTGATGAACCGTATCGGGCGTAAAAAGACGGTGCTTCTCAGTCTGGTCATCACTTTTGCATCCTTGTTGTTGCCGATTTTTGGTGATAGTTATATGCTGATGCTTGTTTCGTTCTCATTGCTCGGGATTGGAAATGCTTTGATGCAAACATCACTCAATCCGTTGCTTTCCAATATCGTCAATGGTGACAAGCTTGCCAGTAGTCTTACTTTCGGTCAGTTTATAAAAGCCATTGCTTCTTTCCTTGCACCGTATATTGCCATGTGGGGAGCGACGCAGGTTCTTCCGTCATTCGGGCTTGGTTGGCGCGTACTTTTCCCTATCTATATGATTATTTCGGTTGTTGCTATTTTGTTGCTGAATGCCACCCGGATTACCGAAGAACCGGAAGAAGGAAAACCATCTACATTCGGAGAATGCCTTGCGTTGCTCGGCAAACCTTTTATCCTGCTTTCGTTTATCGGTATTATGTGCCATGTCGGTATTGATGTCGGCACAAATACTACTGCACCGAAGATTCTTATCGAGCGTCTTGGCATGACACTTGCCGAGGCAGGATTTGCCACGAGCCTTTATTTCATCTTTCGTACTGCCGGCTGCTTTCTCGGTTCGTTTATCTTACGGAAAATGTCTTCCAAAATCTTCTTTGCTATTAGTGTCTTGTGCATGTTGTTGGCTATGGTTGGATTGTTCATATTCAATGACTTGATGATGATTTATGTATGTATTGCTTTGATCGGTTTTGGAAATTCCAATGTGTTTTCCATTATCTTCTCGCAGGCATTGCTTGCTATGCCGCAGAAGAAGAATGAAGTTTCCGGTCTGTTGATTATGGGGCTTTTCGGAGGCACCATCTTTCCGTTGGCAATGGGCGTAGCCAGTGATGCTATCGGGCAGAGCGGTGCTGTAGCCGTGATGACGGTCGGAGTCATATACCTTCTTTTCTATACGCTCCGTATTAAGAAATAATTTATATCATAATCCGTTTTTAATATAAACAGTAAATTGAATTTATGAATAACATAATCGTAGGAATGGGGGAGGCACTTTGGGATGTGCTTCCCGAAGGAAAGAAAATAGGGGGTGCCCCGGCGAACTTCGCCTATCATGTATCGCAGTTCGGTTTTGACAGTCGTGTGGTCAGTGCCGTTGGTAATGATAAGTTGGGGGATGAAATCCTGCAGGTATTCGATGGAAAGCAGTTGAAATATCAATTGCCGAAAGTAAACTATCCCACTGGAACTGTCCAAGTCGCCTTGGATAATCAAGGAGTACCTTGTTATGATATAAAAGAAAATGTTGCTTGGGATAATATTCCTTTTACGGACGAACTCAAGCGTTTGGCACTCAGTACCCGTGCCGTTTGCTTCGGATCGTTGGCCCAACGCAATGAAGTGAGCCGGACTACCATCAATCGTTTTCTGGATACGATGCCCGACATGGAAGGACAGCTGAAGATATTCGATATCAATCTTCGTCAGGGATTTTATACCAAAGAGATCATTCGTGAGTCCTGCCGTCGTTGTAATGTTCTGAAGATAAATGATGAAGAATTGGTTGTTATCAGCCGTCTTTTCGGATATCCCGGCATTGATTTGCAGGATAAATGTTGGATTCTCCTTGCCAAGTACAACCTGAAAATGTTGATATTGACTTGCGGCACGAATGGCAGCTATGTGTTTACTCCGGGTGTGATTTCCTATCAGGAAACACCGAAAGTGCCTGTAGCCGATACGGTGGGGGCCGGTGACTCCTTTACAGCTACCTTTACCGCTTCGCTTTTGAAGGGAAAGAGTATTCCTGAAGCCCATAAGCTGGCAGTTGAAGTGTCGGCATATGTTTGTACGCAGAGCGGTGCTATGCCTGTGTTGCCGGAGACATTGAAGGAGAGGTTATAATAATGAGGATATTCTTGAAACCTCTTCTATATTTTATCGGTTTCCATGACATAGTGTGAATCAGAGGATGAACTCACTTGCAAATTCAGCAAGTGAGTTCATCCTCTGATTTCTATATCTTAATCACTTATTTTATATTCCATTTCTGTGCCAGTTCCTGTAAACCCGATACTTCTATAATAATCTATCAATGCTGGGTTTCCTGAGGCCGCGGTGATGAAAATCTTCTTAAAACCTTTGTCTTTTGCAATACTAATGACGTACTCAATCGTAGCCTTGCCTGCCCCCTTTTGATTGGCGGCAATATCATCTATAAGCATACTGTTCGTCCGAATGGTCACTCTTGTGACGCATACAACTTTTTCTGTTGTACTCTCCATTGCTGCTATAAAGAGGGCACTTCCACGCGCAAGTTTAGAGGTGGGCGTGATAATTTCATCCTGAGTTACCCAACGAGAAACATCATTAAGTGTCTGTTTTGCTATATCGACAATATCTTCATAGTGTAAGTTATCTGAAGCGATATTAAAAATAAATCTATTATACAAATCTTCTCTCAGTGAGGAATTTTCACCAATTACATATGTTAGCATATCTTATTTATATATTCTCCTACTCTCTTTATTATTTGGCTTTTCGGAATCCACCTTTGGTAAACCTACGGAGCAAATATATTGATTCATTCCAAATGGGGGCTAACTTGTTTTACAAACTACGTGTTTTCTTTATATATATAGCTTTTGAGGAGTTAGTAATTGGGATTTCAATTATGAATAGCCGTTGAACTATGTAGCGCATAGAAAAGGAAAAACAGATTGAGAATGAAATTAAATAGAACGGAATAAAAGATTTTAGAAGGAAAACTTAAACAGACTTTTCTATACTCTGATTTATTGGAATGACATTAATCTTTTTTTATATCTAATCTTATCAATATGTAGCAATATGCTCTAATTTCCCTTTTATTACTAACCGATCCTTTTTATCAGATCGTTGAAATAGCACTCCAAAAAGCTGTTTTAGGGGTCAAAAGCGAATGAAAAAGGGATAAAATCACTATAAATGACGGGTGAAATAGCGATTGCCAACAGATAGAATACCCATTTTCATCGGATAAAGTATTAATCATCATCAGATGAAACAACCATTTCCAACAAATGAAGCATTCATTTCCATTAAAACGAGGCTAAATTTACTTGAAATGAGCTATAATTCCCGTTTCTTTTCTCTATTTCTCTTCTTTCGGTGAAGGTTTCTTTTGTGACGGAATGAGATGATAATTCTATGATATTTGTCATTTGGAAAGGACAGGGAAATAAGTGCTGTTTTATGTAACTCCTGTCTTTGTTTTATTATCAAAGTGGAAAACTGTGATTGCTCTACAATCCGTTTTTTCTCATCATATGTATCATCGCCCGGAATAACAATACTCATGACGAACGAGAGAAACAAAGTGTCAGAAAGACAAATCGACCTAGGGTCATTATATGCTTGATTCGACAGGATAGAATTTATAGACATGAATGCACTATTTGGATTCTCTGCTTTTTTATATTCGATGCCCAATTTAAAAGAAGGAAATTTTGCACATCTGTTGTTTTTCGCTTAAATTTGTAATTTATCGGAGACAACATCAATTGGATAATACCATGAAATACAACAGATTCTATGCTACAGGGATATTGATTTGGATATTACTTTTCCTGACTTTTCCCTTGCTTCCCCGTTTTTCAGGAACTGATTCACTAAATCCGGCCAAAGTGGAATTAATGTATTATCCGGTGGTTCATTCGAATAATAATATGCGTAAGATACAAGTTATAGATAACACAACAGAATAACAATTCATGAAAACTATATATTTGATTTCTCTCTTTTTACTTGTCTTTATGGCGGGATGCAAGAATGATGCACCGCGCTATGTCATCGGTGTGTCTCAGTGTAGCGATGACAGTTGGCGGCACAAGATGAATGGGGAGATAGAACGGGAAGCGATGTTTTACGATGGGGTAGCCGTGGAGATACGTTCTGCTCACGATGATAATGCAAAACAACGAGAGGACATCCGTTATTTCATCGATAAGAAGGTCGATTTGCTGATTGTAACGCCTAATGAGGCTGCTCCTATTACTCCGGTGGTGGAGGAGGCTTTTGATGAGGGGATACCTGTGATTGTCGTAGACCGGAAAATCCTTTCGGATAAGTATACCGCCTTTATGGGGGCGGATAATTATGAAATAGGCAGGGAAGTAGGTAAATACTTGGCGGCAAAGTTGGGAGGAAAAGGAAATGTCGTAGAACTAACAGGGCTGAGTGGCTCTACGCCTGCTATGGAACGGCACCAGGGATTCATGAGTGCCATCAGTGCTTATCCTGATATTCATCTGTTGGCCAAAGCCGATGCGGCATGGGAACGTGATCCGGGACGTGTCATTATGGATTCGCTTTTACGGATTTATCCTCGGATAGATGCTGTCTACTCGCATAACGACCGGATTGCACCCGGAGCATTTGAAGCGGCCGATCAGTTGGGACGGGCGGATGATATCGTATTTGTCGGGATCGATGCATTGCCGGGCAAAGGCAATGGAGTGGAATTGGTGTTGGACAGTGTGTTGGATGCCACTTTCATTTATCCTACCAACGGGGATAAGGTAGTGCAACTGGCTATGGATATTCTTAACATGCAACCCTTTCCGCGTGAGACGATTATGGAAACTGCGATTGTAGACCCGGTCAATGCTCCCGTGATGAAACTGCAAACAGCTCATATTGCTGACTTGGACAATAAGATAGAGACTTTGAACGGACGTATCGGTGGCTATCTGTCCCGGTATGCCACCCAGCAAGTCGTTCTTTACGGCAGCTTGCTCGTTCTATTGCTGGTAGCCGGATTGCTATTGGTGGTTTATAAGTCCCTCCGTTCAAAAAACAGGTTGAATATAGAGCTGTCGAAACAAAAGGCGCAGTTGGAAGAGCAGCGTGACCAGCTTTCCGAACAACGGGATCAACTCATACAACTGTCGCATCAGTTGGAAGAGGCTACCCATGCCAAACTGGTGTTTTTTACGAACATATCCCATGACTTTCGCACTCCGCTGACATTGGTAGCCGATCCGGTGGAGCAATTGCTTGCGGACAAATGTCTTTCCGGTGATCAGCATCGTTTGTTGCTGCTTGTCCAGCGCAACGTGAATATCCTGTTACGTCTTGTCAACCAGATTCTTGATTTCCGTAAGTATGAAAATGGGAAAATGGAGTATTCGCCTGTATCTGTAGACTTGCTGCAATGTTTTGAGAACTGGAATGAAGCTTTTCAAGCGGCCATACTTAAAAAGCACATCCATTTCTCATTTGAAAGCGAACCCCATACGGATTACCATACTTCAGCGGACATCGAAAAGTTGGAACGTATTTACTATAATCTCCTTTCCAATGCTTTTAAATTTACTCCGGAGAACGGAAAGGTGGCAGTGAGTCTTTCTCCTTTTGAAAAAGAGGGACAAGCGTTTTTCCGTTTTACGGTAGCCAATACCGGTAGTCTGATTTCTGCGGAACATATACGTAGTATTTTCGATCGTTTCTATAAGATAGACATGCATCACTCCGGATCGGGAATCGGTTTGGCGTTGGTGAAGGCATTTGTTGAAATTCATGGGGGCACGATTCGCGTAGAAAGCGATGAACGGCAAGGAACAGTGTTTACGGTAGAACTTCCGGCAAATAAAGGGCAGTCCGATATCGTTCCTCCTTCTTCGGAAGTGTCCATCCCCTCGAACTTACCGGCCGACTTGACGGAGGAGGAAGGAGAGATGGAGCAAGGGTATGATTCTAATCGGATGTCGGTGCTGATCATTGACGATAATGCGGATATACGTTCTTATATCCACGGCCTTTTAAGTGCAGAGTACGCTGTGATTGAAGCCGCTGATGGGGCGGAAGGTATTCGCAAGGCAATGAAGTTCGTGCCCGATCTTATCATTTCGGATGTCATGATGCCGGGGATAGACGGTATCGAGTGTTGCCGCCGCTTAAAGAGTGAGTTGCAGACTTGCCACATTCCCGTGATATTGCTGACGGCTTGCTCACTCGATGAACAACGTATTCAGGGGTATGACGGAGGTGCGGATTCATATATTTCCAAACCTTTCAATTCGCAGCTTCTGATGGCACGTATCCGGAATCTTATCGATTCGCATCAGCGCCTGAAACAGTTCTTTGGCGACAGGCAAACCTTGGCAAAAGAGGACATTTGTGAATTGGATAAAGATTTTGTCGAAAAGTTCAAGATGCTTGTTGAAGAGAGGATGGGCGATTCCGGTTTGAATGTGGAAGACTTGGGGAGAGAGATGGGATTGAGCCGTGTGCAGCTTTATCGGAAACTGAAATCGCTGACTAATTATGCCCCCAATGAATTACTACGCATGGCTCGCCTGAAAAGGGGAGCTTCGCTGTTGGCTTCTTCCGGTATGACAGTAGCGGAAATTGCATATGAGGTCGGGTTCACTTCTCCTTCTTATTTCACGAAGTGCTATAAAGAGCAGTTCGGAGAAAGTCCGACCGACTTTCTGAAACGAAAAGGAAAATAAACCAGCATATTGAATATAAATAAACTCTAATATTAGATACTTCATGAAGAAATTACTATCTCTGCCTCCGAATCTTGTAGATTGTTTCCATGAACTGGAAGGCGTGGAGGCTTCCGAATGGTTTTGTACTTCCGACCCCGTAGGTGCGAAGTTAGGTTCGGGAGGGGGAACGACTTGGCTATTGCAGGCCTGCCACGAATATGATGCTAATCAAGATTCTTTTTCCACTTGGTTGGGCAGTGAAAAACGAATCTTGCTCCATGCCGGGGGACAGAGCCGCAGACTGCCGGGGTATGCTCCTTCGGGCAAGATATTAACCCCGATACCTGTTTTTAGCTGGGAGAGAGGGCAGAAGCTTGGCCAGAATTTGCTTTCGTTGCAACTTCCTTTGTACGAAAGAATTATGAATATGGCTCCCGAGAAAGTGCATACGTTGATAGCCAGTGGAGATGTCTATATTCGTTCGGAAAAACCGTTGCAGGAGATTCCTGAAGCCGATGTGATTTGTTATGGACTTTGGGTGAACCCTTCATTGGCTACTCATCATGGCGTGTTTGTTTCCGACCGGAAGACTCCGGATGTACTCGACTTTATGTTACAAAAGCCTTCTCTTGCCGAACTGGAAGGATTGGCAAAGACACATCTTTTTCTGATGGATATCGGTATCTGGTTGCTAAGCGACCGTGCCGTGGAGTTGTTGATGAAACATTCCAGGAAGAAAGATTCCGGCAATATCACTTTTTATGATCTTTATTCGGACTATGGACTGGCACTGGGTAGCCAACCGAAAGTAAAAGATGAAGAATTGAACAGTCTTTCGGTTGCTATCTTGCCTTTACCGGGTGGGGAGTTTTATCATTATGGCACCAGCCGGGAATTGATATCCTCTACATTGGCTGTTCAGGAGAAAGTCCGCGATCAACGTCTCATCATGCATCGGAAAGTGAAGCCGAATCCGGCCATTTTCGTTCAAAACTCTTCCACCAATATTGCATTCTCAACTGCGAATGAAAACTTGTGGATTGAAAATAGCTATGTGGGTAAAGGCTGGCGGTTAGGTTCCCGGCAGATTATAACCGGAGTACCGGAAAATGATTGGAAGATTCGTTTACCGGACGGAATCTGCCTAGATGTGGTTCCTATGGGTGACAAAGGCTTTGTTGCGCGTCCTTACGGCTTGGATGATGTTTTCAAAGGTGATATATACGCGCCCCATACCAGTTTTACCGGGATACCTTTTGAAGAATGGATGTCACGGCGAAACATTACACGTGATGATATTCCAGGATGTACGGATGATTTACAGGCTGCATCTATTTTTCCTTTAACGGAATCGGTAGACGATCTTGGCGTGCTTCTCCGATGGATGACTTCGGAACCTGAACTGGTGGAAGGACGTATGTTATGGTTGAATGCTCAAAAAATCTCTGCGGATGAAATCTCTGCAAGTGCCAATTTGCAACGTTTGTATACACAGCGCGCTGCTTTTCGCCGGAACAATTGGAAAGCACTGTCTGCTAATTATGAGAAGAGTGTTTTTTATCAGCTTGATTTGGAAGATGCTGCACATGAATTTGTAAAACAGGGACTTGATACTCCGCGGGTTTTGCCGGAGGATGCATCGCAAATGTTGCAAATGCACAACCGTATGTTCCGGGCACGTATCATGGAACTGGAAGGTAAACCGGAGGCGAAGGAAGAGGGAAACGCTGCTTTCGACCTTTTACGTAACGGACTATTGGGAGAGGTTTGCAAGCAGAAATGTCAACCGAAGCTGAATGTTTATTCCGATCAGATTGTGTGGGGACGAAGTCCTGTGCGCATTGATGTTGCCGGAGGTTGGACGGATACTCCTCCCTATTCGCTTTATTCCGGTGGGAATGTCGTAAACCTGGCCATTGAGTTGAATGGGCAGCCTCCTTTGCAGGTGTATGTCAAGACATGCAAGGAACCGCATGTCGTGCTTCGTTCCATAGATATGGGGGCGATGGAAATTGTGAATACCTACGATGAGTTACAGGATTATTGTAAAATAGGTTCTCCTTTCTCCATTCCTAAAGCGGCTTTGGCTTTGGCAGGGTTCTTGCCGCAATTTTCTGAGGGAAGCTATGGTTCGTTAAGGGAACAATTAGAGGCTTTCGGTGCTGGAATAGAAGTCACTTTGCTTGCTGCCATACCTGCGGGATCAGGATTGGGTACAAGTTCCATTCTTGCCTCTACCGTGTTGGGTGCCATTAATGATTTTTGTGGTCTGGCATGGGATAAGAATGAAATATGCCGTTGCACGTTGGTTCTGGAACAACTGCTTACTACGGGTGGGGGTTGGCAAGATCAGTATGGTGGAGTCTTTTCCGGAGTGAAGTTGCTGCAAACGGAAGCCGGCTTTGACCAGACTCCATTGGTGCGTTGGTTGCCCGACCAACTTTTCACTGCCCCAGAGTACAGAGACTGCCATTTGTTGTACTACACCGGAATCACCCGTACTGCGAAAGGCATATTGGGAGAGATCGTTCGTTCCATGTTCCTCAATTCCGGTAAACACCTTGCCTTGCTTTCGGAGATGAAAGTCCATGCGATGGATATGAACGAGGCTATTCTACGTGGAAACTTCTCTGGTTATGGCAGACTAATAGGAAAAACCTGGTTGCAGAACAAAACGCTGGATACCGGAACGAATCCACTGGAAGTGGAGAGTATAATCCGCTTGATAGAAGATTATACACTGGGGCATAAGTTGCCTGGAGCAGGTGGTGGCGGTTATCTTTATATGGTGGCGAAAGATCCTCAGGCGGCTGTCTGCATCCGTCGTATATTAACGGAATATGCTCCTAATCCTCGGGCACGTTTTGTTGATATGACTTTATCGGATAAAGGATTGCAAGTGTCGAGGAGTTAGTACAAAACGGTATTGACAAAATAGCACCCTTACTACAGTTTGAACTGCACTCCTAAAGTTTTGTATCTAACTTTTGGGGTGCAGTTCATCATTTTGTAGTGAGGGTGATGTTCTTATAAATCCAAGGCTTTTAGGAAGAACCTTGTTTTTTCTTTATTTCATAATCGTTGGTTAATTCAATGGCATTAACAAGTCCTTATTACTATTACCTTGTCCGTACCAGTTTGAATCGTTCTGTCCTCCGCTGGTTGCCCATTTCTCAAAATTTTTATAAGCATCCAGGAAGTTTGCTTTTTCAATGGCTTGAGCCACATCGTCCGGAACTTTCAGTCCCCAGATTAGACGGTCTACACTGTAATAGTAGTTAGCTATATTGCCATCCAATGGAAGGATATTCTTATTATCTATAGGGTATTTGTAAGCTACCGGTTCATATCCACTCAAGTGGATTTCTGTTCCATTTTCGTGTGCCAGATAGAATTCAAAATCTTCGTCCTCCAGATTCCCTTTGATTATTACGGGTTCTTTTAACTCTATATATATGTTTATTTGAGGCAATTTATCGCTTGAGATAGCATATTCTTTTTCGGTATTGTAGTAATGGCTACCTGCTGGTTTGTGCAGATTGTCTGTTAATTCGCTGAGGTCGATAATTGTTTCTCCATTCTTACCTTCTATCAACTTTACTTCTGTGATTTTGGTATTGAAACTTTCATGAAGGCTGATAGAACTGATATCAGCTCTCTTTAATCCGTGGATTCTTAAATAAGGACGGTAGTCCAATGAACCACCCATGGCTTTCAGACGGGCACCGATCTGCATAGCTTTCGTAGTGTAATTCTTATTGTTACCATTGCCAGTTTTTTCTACTTCGTATAATTGTACTTTATAATTCATTACGAAGTCATTGAAGTCATAATCTCCCAAACCGGGGAATAAATCCTCGAACATGATTGTGCCCCAACCGTTTTTAGGATAATAAACCACATCGGATTGATCCGTTTTAATATCATTATTGTCTCGAGTTTGTACCATGGCTCTGGTATTTGAGGGCAATGCGATATTAATATTGCCGTTTCCGTTCAGAGAGGCAGATATTACCTTTTTCTGTCCATCACTTGTTTCGTATTGAAAATACAGTTCGTTGACATAACTTGGCAAACTAAGTGACAGAGGAGCGTTTTCGGAATTTGTAGTGAACGAAGCGACTAATTCGCTTTCACTACAGCTTTTATCTAAATAGACAGAAATTGGAGTGTTGTTTGTTGTTGTGACAGTGCATTCGGCATTCTTTGTCATCTTCCAGTTAAAGTTTGACGGAATGTTCAAATTTGCAACGGTGTGATCTTTTTCAGGCAGCTTATCTTCATCATACAGGTTTTTCTCACAAGAACTGAAGATTACAGTTCCTAAGAATAATGAGAGGAGGAGGAATTGATTCTTTTTCATATTTTGTTTGTTTTGGTGATTGTTTGTTTTTAGATGTTGCAAAGGTGGAAATAATTTGTATATAAAGCAAATAAAGTTGTATATTTTATCCAAATAGGGGTGTTTTCTTGTTTGAATGACTCTTTTTCTCTACTTTAGTTGTTTGAATTGATAAGTTATGAGAGATTACAAGGTAAACAAGGAGGCTATTTCCGAATCGTTCTGCGCTGAGGTCTATGAGATTGTACGTTCTGTTCCTGTGGGAAGGGTAACTACCTATGGGGAAATAGCTGCTTTACTTGGAAAACCGCAATGTTCACGTATGGTAGGTAAGGCACTGAAGCAGGTTCCTATGGAATTGGATTTGCCTTGTCATCGGGTAGTCAATGCTCAAGGTCGGTTGGTGCCCGGTTGGGAGGAGCAACGTGAGTTGCTCCTGAGTGAAGGCGTCCGCTTTAAGAAAAGCGGTTGCGTAGATCTGTCAGTTTATCGTTGGAAATTTGATAGTTTGTAGCTATATTTTGTATGGATAGCTACTTCCTTATATAATGCGGCATTTCTGCGGGTATCTCCATGGAGATTTCTACCATGCCTCCTACGACTTCGTCTTTTTTCCATGCGGTTTGATAGATCATCTTCCTAATGCCATTCTTTTCGATTGTATAAGAATTGGTACCACCTGTTTCCAGCATCTCCCTGATTTTAGCTTGTGATTGCAGGTTGTGGCAATCGAACAGGTTCTTTCCGATCAGATCGCCATGTTTGGCAAATGTTTTGCAAGCTTTATCGTTCATAAACAGGATAACTCCTTCAGTGTCGCAAACTGTTACGGCACAGTTCATTTCTTTTGCCCATTCGTACGTCATATCATTCTTATTTTGAAGTTTTATTTAGTATTTAAAGTAATCAGTGGCATGCGTATTTTATGACTCATGTTCGACAGGAAAAACCAGCCGTGTTCATGGCGGATGTGTCAACATGGGTCGAACCATTGGCATTCACAGATGATAGTGCCAGACAGACGGAAAGATATATAGTGTTGATCATTGTGATTTATCCGCTTGTGTGAGTTTGGGGACAAAAGTACGTTTTTTCCATAAAATTCCATTCATGATCAAACAAAAAAGAGTGGAAACCCTATAAAAGATTTCCACTCCGTTTTATCTAGTAGTTCAAATTACTTATTCGGCATTTCCCCAAGCTTGGTTAGCTAAACGCTTGTAGTTGTTGAAACGCCATTTTGCGTTGTCTTCAGCAGCCTGGAACAGCTCTTCTGCTTCGGCAGGATACTGTTTCATTACAGACGCATAACGGACTTCGCCTTTCAGGAAGCCTTTGAAGTCATCCCAGTTCGGCTCTTTGCTATCCAACTGGAACGGGTTCTTTCCTTCTGCTTCCAAAGCAGGATTGTAACGCCACAAGTGCCAGTAACCGCACTTAACAGCCTTTTCTTCTTCTTCCTGGCTCTTGCCCATACCGGCTTTCAGACCGTGGTTGATACATGGAGCATAAGCGATGATGAGTGACGGTCCGGGATATGCTTCAGCTTCGCGGATTGCTTTCAGGGTTTGAGCTTGATCGGCACCCATAGCGATCTGTGCAACATAAACATAACCGTAAGTAGTAGCCATCAGACCGAGGTCTTTCTTACGTACGCGCTTACCGGAAGCAGCGAACTTGGCGATAGCACCTACCGGGGTTGCCTTGGAGGACTGTCCACCTGTGTTTGAATATACTTCTGTGTCCAAAACCAGGATGTTAACGTCCTTGCCTGAAGCGATAACATGGTCGAGGCCACCGTAACCGATATCGTAAGAAGCACCGTCACCACCGATGATCCATTGACTGCGTTTTACAAGATATTGAGTCAAGCCTTTCAGTTCTTTGCTGATCGGACAACCGGCAGCGATACCTTGTTCGATGATTGCTTCGATCTGCGGAGCGAGTTCCTTAGTCTTGTCGGCATCGTTCATGTTTTCGATCCATGCTTTCAATACTTCCTTGGCTTCGGCTGGCGCATTGTCTTGAGACAAGATCTCGTTGAACAACTTCACGATACGGGCACGCATCTTTTCGTTGGCCAGTTCCATACCCAAACCAAATTCGCAGAAGTCTTCGAACAGTGAGTTTGCCCATGCGGGACCATGACCGTTTTCATTCTTGGTATACGGAGTTGAAGGTACCGAACCGGAGTAGATAGAAGAACATCCGGTAGCGTTAGCAACCATCTGTCGGTCACCGAACAACTGGGAAATCAGTTTGACGTACGGAGTTTCACCACAACCGGAGCAAGCACCGGAGAACTCGAACAACGGAGTTGCGAACTGAGAGTTCTTCACATTGGCTTTGATATCTACCAAATGTTGTTTGGTTTTCACGTTGTCTGCACAGTAAGTCCAGTTGTCTGCTTGAGCCAGCTGGCTTTCGAGATGCTTCATGGTCAATGCCTTTCCGCCCTTTTTCGGGTTGCCCGGACAGATGTCGGCACAGTTGCCGCAACCCAGACAGTCGAGAACGTCTACCTGAATACGGAAAGTCATGCCATCGAATGCCTTACCTACCGCTTTCAGTGATTCGAAGTTGGCACCCTTCTGTTCTTCCGCATCGAGTACGAACGGACGGATAGAAGCGTGAGGACAAACGTAAGCACATTTGTTGCACTGGATACAGTTTTCCGGATTCCATTCCGGTACGAAAGCAGCTACACCACGTTTTTCGTATTTAGCTGTTCCTTGGTACCATGTGCCGTCTTCGATTCCCTTGAATGCAGATACCGGCAGTAAGTCACCGTCTTGTGCGTTGATCGGACGAACCACCTCGTTGATGAATGCCGGGTCGTTGTTTTCAACTTTGGCATCATCGGGAAGATTTGCCCAAGCCGGATCGACGGTCAGTTGTTTGTATTCGCCACCACGGTCAACGGCTGCATAATTCTTGTTAACAATGTCTTCGCCCTTCTTACCGTAAGACTTAACGATGAATTTCTTCATCTGTTCTACAGCCTGTTCTACAGGGATTACACCTGTGATACGGAAGAATGCGGACTGAAGGATCGTGTTGGTACGGTTGCCCAAACCGATTTCTTGTGCGATCTGAGTGGCATTGATATAATATACGGAGATATTGTTCTTTGCGAAATACTTCTTCACGCGGTTCGGCAGGTTCTTGGCCAACTCTTCGCCTTCCCAGATAGTGTTCAGGAGGAATGAGCCGTTTTTGCGCAGTCCGCGTGTTACATCGTACATGTGCAGGTAAGCCTGAACGTGGCAAGCTACAAAGTTCGGGGTATTCACCAGATAGGTAGAACGGATCGGTTCGTCACCGAAACGCAAGTGAGAGCAGGTGAAACCTCCGGACTTCTTAGAGTCGTAAGAGAAGTATGCCTGGCAGTGTTTGTCGGTGTTGTCACCGATAATCTTGACTGAGTTCTTGTTGGCACCTACAGTACCGTCAGCACCCAAACCGTAGAATTTAGCTTCGAACATACTTTCACCGCCCAATGCGATCTCTTCTTCTTGTGGAAGAGAAGTGAAAGTAACATCGTCTATGATGCCGATAGTGAAGTGATTCTTCGGCATTGGCATGGCGAGGTTTTTGAATACGGAGATGATCTGAGCAGGAGTAGTATCCTTAGAACCCAAACCGTAACGGCCTCCAACGATGACCGGAGCGTTTTCGGCACCGTAGAAGCAGTCTTTAACATCCAGGTACAGCGGTTCACCGTTAGCACCCGGTTCTTTTGTGCGGTCAAGAACTGCAATGGTCTTGGCGGTCTTAGGTACGGCAGCCAGGAAGTGCTTAGCCGAGAACGGACGGTACAGGTGAACTGCAACCAGACCCACTTTCTCGCCTTTGCTTGTCAGGTAGTCGATTGCTTCGCGGGCAGCTTCCGTTACGGAACCCATCGCGATGATTACGCGGTCGGCATCTTCTGCTCCGTAATAGTCGAACAAACCATACTTGCGGCCGGTGATTTTGGAGATTTCATTCATATATTCTTCTACGATGCCCGGGACTGCCTCATAGAAGTTGTTGCATGATTCGCGGTGTTGGAAGAAATGATCGGGATTTTCAGCCATACCGCGGGCAACCGGATTCATCGGGTTCAATGCACGGGCACGGAATTCAGCCAAGGCTTCCTGGTCGATCAGCGGAGCAAGGTCTTCATTTTCCAGCATTTCTATCTTCTGGATCTCGTGTGAAGTACGGAAACCGTCGAAGAAGTTCATGAACGGAACACGGGCTTTGATGGTAGAAAGGTGGGCAACACCTGCCAAGTCCATAACTTCCTGTACGGAACCTTCTGCCAACATGGCGAAGCCGGTCTGACGTGCAGACATTACATCCTGATGGTCGCCGAAGATACACAGTGCATGAGAAGCCAGCGTACGAGCCGATACGTGGAACACGCAAGGCAGGAATTCTCCGGCAATCTTATACATATTAGGAATCATCAAAAGAAGTCCCTGCGAAGCAGTGTAAGTAGATGTCAGCGCACCAGCCTGAAGCGATCCGTGAACTGCCCCTGCAGCACCTCCTTCAGATTGCATTTCTTGTACCAATACCGTTTCGCCGAAGATGTTTTTACGTCCTGCGGCAGCCCATTCGTCTACATATTCAGCCATTGTAGAGGAGGGAGTGATCGGGTAAATTGCAGCTACTTCCGAGAACATATACGAGATATGTGCGGCAGCCTGGTTACCATCACAAGTGATGAATTTCTTCTGTTTAGTCATAACTAAAATTAATATTTAAGTAAATAATTCATTTAATATAAAAGGCCGAACATCCAGAGGGGAATCTGGTTCTCCCTGCCTATTTCGGCTTTGTGCAGTGCGTACGTCACACCGGGATTGTTCTTTATTTTCACTCCTTCGCAGCAGATCTTGAATGGCATTACCTCGTCCACCATGAATGAGATGTTTTTGTCCCCCTTGTGTACTTTGTGGTCTTTCCACATCGTGTTTACGAAGAAGGTGTCGAGTACGTCCTGTTCTTCCACTTTGACGGGGTAAATGGAGTACATCAGGTTGGAGTTGTGCATCATGATCTTTGAAGGTTTCTTGGGGAACTCTTCTCCCTTGGGATATACAAGATTGATCATGCGCGCATCTGCCAAATATTTGATGTAATTCATTACTGTTGCACGGGATGTCTCGATGTCCGTAGCGAGTTGGCTTACGTTGGGCGCTTTCGGTCCGTCGACCGCCAACAGATAGAGTAATTTCTTTATCTTTGAAAGATATTTCAGTTCGATTTGTTTGATGAGCAGGATGTCTACTTCCACCATCATGTTCATGGTCTTAAGCAGATTTTCCGAGAAGTTGCGCTTTTCGAGGAAGAAGGGGTAGAATCCATGATGCAGATAGTCTTGGAAAAAGTCCATCGGACGGACTTTTGAAAGTATCCCTTTGGCTATCTGTTCGTGGTTGCTGAGAATTTCTTCCAGTGAGTATGCCCGGAACTTCATGCCCGTCTGAAGGTTGAGGAATTCGCGGAATGAAAGACCACGCAGATTGTAACTCTTTACGATGTCGCACAGCTCGAGATTCTCCTCTTTGAGACGCATCACGGACGAACCGGTGAAGACGATCTTCAAATTGGGAAAACGGTCGTAACACATACGCAGCTCCTTGCTCCAGTCCGGATGTTTGAAAACCTGGTCGATCAATAATACCTTTCCGCCCCGGCGTTGGAATTCGTTGGCGAAGTCCACCAGGCTATGACCGGAAAAATAGAAGTTGTTCATGTTGATGAAAAGGCAGGAACGATCCGTTCCGAACTTCTCTTTGGCATATTGAAGGAGAAAAGTGGTTTTTCCTACGCCACGTGTACCTTTGATACCGATCAGGCGATCGCCCCAGTTAATTTCATCCATCAAGTCGCGACGAACGGGAGCGTTAGTGTGTTCAACCAAGTATGCGTGTGTGCGGTAGAATGATTCCATTTCTTTTCTTTGGTTTTTCGGGTACAAATATACTTCTTTTTCTGATAATTGCAAAGTAGAGATAGCAAAATTGTGCTTTTGTTTAACAAGTTTAGTGCTTTCGATACGATGGAGTGTATCGCTCAACGGAAGTATGTTTATCATTCTGACGTTTTGTCAATGTGATATTCCTGTCTGCTCAGGAGGGTGAAATCTACCGTCAATAGGGCATTTGGTTTCAAAAAACGCAGCCATTTCGAATTAGGATTTATTCTTTTGTTACCCCCTTGGCAAGTTGTGTTGCAAATGTAGTGAAAGTTTGTTCTCTTTCGATGAATTGTGAGAAATAATATTGTTTTAACTTTCTTTTTGATGGCATGGAAAGGTTGAAATTAGGGAGCTGTTATGTGCTAACGAATGTGAATGAACTTGGTTTTAGGGCTGAAAAGAGCGGGCCGGTGAGGAAGAGACGGTTGGTCGGTGGGGAAGAGGTGGTTGGTCGGTGAGGAAGGGACGGTTGATCGGTGAGGAATTAATGGTTGATCGGTGAGGAATAGTTACTCAACACGATAGAAATAGCTATCTGACACGTTGGGAATAGCTATCCAACGGGATGGATAACGGACTTTTTGTGTATATTTGTGAAATTTTACCCGGATAGCACACCGTTTCGTTCCTATAGCGAAGGGATGGTGTCATCCGAAACTATAAATATTGGAATAATTGATACTGAATGTTTAGATAAATGGTCAGAATGTCAAAAAGAGAACTCTATATTTTCAATCCGGACAACGATCTGGCATTGGCAAATGGTGAAGCAAACTATATGCCTCCGGCCTCTGCCCAGCAGATGGCTTCCGACTTGGCTTTACTCCCGGCATGGTATGCTGCCCCCGGCAGCGCGGTGTTGGCGCCATCGGCTTACAATCTTGTTTTTCTCCGTGAAATGCAACGTCTGTTGCCAATTCCGGTGGACTTGATGACTGCACCGGAACTGGCTTCGGACGGGCAGTTTACCCCTGTTCCCTGGGGCTGGAATCCGGCTTTGAGGAAAAAGCTGCTGCTTGCGGGGGTAGAGGAAGACGGGCTGCCTTCTTTGGGACATATTGCAGAGTTGCGCAGACTTTCCCACCGTATGCAGGTGGTAGAGTTGTTATCCCGTTTGCAATTGAATGAATATTTCTGTGGGGAATCGCATTATCTGACTCGGCCTGAGGAATGGCAGAGCTTTGTCGAAGAGCATAAGTCATCTTTGTTGAAAGCCCCTCTTTCGGGTAGTGGTAAAGGGCTGAACTGGTGCAAGGGTATGTTTACTTCTTCCATTTCCGGGTGGTGCAAGCGGATAGCAGCATTGCAGGGTGGGATAATGGCAGAGCCTGTATATGATAAGGTAATAGATTTTGCTATGGAATTCTGTTCGGACGGTTTAGGTAAGGTTCGTTTTGTGGGTTACTCTGTATTTGCCACGAATCGGAGTGGAGCCTATGAAGGCAACGTGTTGCAATCCGACGAGCAGACGAGGCGTGAGCTTTCGGCTTATGTCCCGGGTGAATCGACACTTCGATTGCAGTCGGTGCTTGAAGAAGAATTATCCTTGCGTTTCGGTCGTCATTATGCCGGCTACTTGGGCGTGGATATGATGCTTTGCCGTTTCCCCGGTTCTGCCCCCGAATTCCGAATTCATCCCTGTGTCGAAATCAACCTGCGGATGAATATGGGAGTCGTGGCTCATATGTTGTATGACAGATATGTGGCTCCTTCATCGTGCGGCCGTTTTTCCATTACTTATCATCCGGCTCCCCATGAGGCATTAAAAGACCACGAGCGGATGAGGTCTGAATATCCGTTGGAAATTGAAAACGACAAGATTGTTTCAGGATATCTTCCATTGGTTCCGGTACATAGGTGGACATCGTACGGGGCATTGGTAAAGATTGAAAGGATTTCCTAGCCGATATTACTAAAATCCTTGTACTGCTTTTCCCTCATTCCCATAACGGTCCACTGCCGTTACTGCGAAATATATCTTTTCTGTCCAAGGATAGATGGGGGCATACGTATATTGAGTTCCTCGCACATTTTGCGCAATGATATTTTCCGGGTTCGTTGTATCTACCGGATAAGTATCCGATGCATAAATCACATATCTCGGCATATTCATCCGGTCATTGTCTGTTGCCGCCTGCCAGGTGAGCAATAGGCAACCGTTTCCTTCAGGTGATATTCTTAAGTCGGACGGTGCGGTAGGGGCTTCATTGTCAAGCCACGGCATCGGTGGTTGGAGAGCGGGATATCTGTAAAAGTTCTCTTCCAGCTCATCGTAGATGCCCTGCGTGTTGTCCATCAGATATTGCACGCGATAGTGAGCTTCGCCTGCCAAACCGTGGCTACGGACGAAATTGATTTGGCGGTCGATGTCCTCGCGTATCCAGTTCCCTTCATCGGGGTGAAGGAAATAGATCCCCAAGCCCGGAATCACTTGCCTTCCGTTGCTTTGTTCCTGCCAATCGAGGACGAATGGGTAGAAATTATTCTGCCTGAAATATAACATCGGATAAATCTGATCCTGTATGCCTTCGCCCAACCATCCCTGCGGATCTTGGTAAACGGTGTTGAAGGCATTCCAACCGCGCGAAGAGTAACGTGAGGTATCTTTGTACTTTCCTACCGGGCATGTGCTTACCTTCACCCAAGGTTTTATCTCTTTTACACCTTTATATATATAGCGTACGATATCCGTCAGGTTGTCCCGGCGCCATTGTGCCAAAGAACGTCCTTTGCCATAACGTTTGAAATCATAACTGTCCGGAAAGCGCGGGGCATTTTCGGGGTATCGCAGATAGTCGAAATGTACCCCGTCCACGTCATACCGTGTCACCACCTCCCGTACCAGCTTCATCAGATATTCTTTGGTGGAAGGATGTCCGGGATTGAGGAAGTATTCGTTTTTATATGCGACACAAATCTCCTTTCTCTTCTTCGTGACGGATTGGTTGCCCAGACTCGCTACATGCCTCCGGTTGCCCAAAGGAATGGTCACCATCCATGCGTGGCATTCCATGCCGCGTTTATGGCATTCAAGAACGGCAAATGCCAACGGGTCGTATCCCGGATCACCGCCTGTCTTTCCCGTTAGGATGGAATTGAAAGGCTCGATGGATGACTTGTAGATTACGTCTCCCCGTGTACGTGTTTGGAACAGCACGGTGTTGAAGTTGGCTGCTTTCAACTTATCCAGTATGTCGGTCAGCTCTTTTTGCTGGCGACGAATACTTTCGGGAGTGGTGGTGGCCTTGCTACGAGGCCAGTCCAAGCCATAAACAGCCGTTACCCAGGCGGCACGGACTTCATACTTAGGCTGTGCTGCGGCTGGAATGAGTAAAAATAAGGTGAGCAAGGAAAGAATATATCGTTGCATGGATTAATTTTGTTACTTAGTTCCGCAAAGTTAGTAAAAGTGTCGGTATTCTTGCGCGTTTCGTGAGATTATGTTACATTTGCATGGCTATCTGTTTCATGATTTAGTAATTCATAATAAATAAACCTGTGAAGAAAGTTAGAAAATCAACTTGGGTGACTGTAGCCCTGCTTATCTATGTTTCTGCAACGGCAGCTTATCTACTGCCGCGCAATACAGAGATGGGTGATACAGAGAAATATTTAACCCTTGCAGCTTCGTATGTCATTGTCTTTGTTCTCTGGCTGGTACTGAGGAAAAAAGAAAAGTTACAACAAGAACGCAAGGAGAGGGAACATTATGATAATTTAAAGAAATGAGTGTATGAAGAAAGTTGCATTGATTATTTGTCTGTTGGTGGCATCGTTGGGTGCCAAAGCACAGTTTGAACAAGGAAAGTGGATTGTTAATCCATCGTTGACCGGGCTGGACTTTTCGTATACGAAAAACGATAAAGCAAAATTCGGTGTCGGAGCCCAGGTAGGTACATTTGTGGCAGAAGGCATTGCGTTGATGGTGAATGCCGGAGCAGACTGGAGCAAGCCGATCGATATCTATACCATTGGGGCCGGAGGCCGGTTCTATTTTAATAAAACCGGTATTTATCTGGGAGCCGGTTTCGACCTGAACCGTTACCGATTGAATGGCGGGCATGGTGATACGGATTGGGGACTCGGAGTGGAAGCTGGCTATGCTTTCTTTTTATCACGTACGGTGACTCTTGAACCGGCAGTTTATTATAAATGGCGTTTCAACGACAGTGATCTTTCTAAGTTCGGCATTAAGCTTGGCTTCGGATTCTATTTCTGATAGTCTTCCTTTTGTTAAAAATAGTGCAGTTGATAGGGGACGAAGAACGGAATAATTCAAAAAACATTATTTTTGTTGTCAGTTTATGTAAAACACGAAAGGACAATGAGAAAAAATGCTTTAAGAATTGTGCTGGTTACAGTTGTTGTAGTTCTCTGTCACTGTAATTATTTGAACGCACAAGGTTGGAGTTATCCGACAGAACAGATTCAAGACCTTCCTTATGAAGATGGTATGGGGACAGAAGAAGCTCCTTACCGGATTACTAATGCCCAGCAATTGGCGAACCTGTCTTATTATGTAAATAATGGAGTAGGATACGAAGGGATCTATTTCGCTCTGGCAGCGGACATCGATCTAAACCCGGGTTATACGTTTGGCAAGGACGGGACAATAAGTGGTGGGGATGCACCGCAACAGTGGGTGCCGATCGGTACATATACTGGTTACAATGATAAAGATTTCAAAGGCTCTTTGGATGGGCAAGGGCATACTATCCGTGGAATATATCTCACGTTTCAACAGGATTGTGAGGGGTTGTTTGGAGTGATCAAGAATGGAAATGTCCGGAATTTGACTATTAGCAATTCTCTTATTATAAATAATAACAAGGAGAATATTGAAGGGTATTGTGCCGGATTATTCGCTGGATACGCCCTTGATGTGAATTTTGTAAATTGCCGCAATGAGTCCTCTATCTATGGTAGATCCGATAATTGTGAAAGGTGTGTCATAGGAGGGATTGCCGGTATTTTCTATGCAGGAGACAAGGCGACCGTTTTCAAGGATTGTCATAACAGTGGAAATATTTCAGCAATTGAAGTAGAAAATGGATATAATCCATATCATATCTATACAGGAGGTATTATCGGTCGGGTGATGGGGGGATTTGGAAATATTCATGAAATGTACCGTTGCACTAATTCCGGAGATATCAGCAGTACAGGCATGTCGGGTGGATTGGCAGGTGCTATTGATGGATTTTATGCTTGCTCTAATCTGGATAATACAGGAACAATTTCCGGAGAACTTTATGTAGGAGGAATTTTCGGACAGGGAGGGCATTACTCTGACGGTAAATTGTTGGAGGCATGCACTAATACGGGGCGTGTGTTTTCAAATTTTGCACTAGCTATTGGAGGTATTATAGGCGATGGTGGATATGCTGAAATTATAAACTGCGCGAATAAAGGAGAGATAGAAGTAACGGGAAAACGTTCTGATAACAGGTGTTATACAGGAGGAATTATTGGAAATCCGTATTACAATACAGGGAATGCACCTGTAATCAATTTGACTGGTTGCTATAATTTGGGAAACATTACCATTGACGATGGCCACTGCGGTGGTTTGATAGGTCAGTGCCCGACCTATTCCAAATGTAAGATGGAGAAATGTTACAATGCTGGAATGATTGCCAATCGTAAAGGTACTGCCGGTGGGCTGACTTCTGAGATTTGGAAGGATGGTAGCAGCATAATAAATTGCTATAACACAGGTGATGTAAGCGGGAACATACGCTCTACAGGTGGTTTGGTGGGTGTTTGTTGTTCAGCTTCTGATATAATTTATTGCTATACAACGGGTTCTGTTACTCCTATAGATGACTTTATGGGGCCTGAAGTGGGTGGTTGTGGAAGCGTAATTGGATGTGTAACTCAAATTAATTCAATTCATCACTGCTATTATCTTTCGTCCGAAGATATGCCTGCTATTGGGGTGGATTATGCACACATTCCTGATTCTTCCTTGATGGCAAAAACGGCTGATGACTTTGCCGGTGGCCAAGTTTGCATCTTGTTGAATGACACACAATATCCTACTCCTTGGGGGCAGGAACCGGGTAAGGACCCGACTCCGTTACTGAATGGGAAAGGTAATCCTGAAGTGTCTGGTATCGAAACAATCGAGCAAGGTGAATATAAAGGTGAGACGGTAATATATGATCTGACAGGACGGAAAGTTGAATCGACAAAGGGATTGAAAGGCATTTACATCGTAAACGGGAAAAAAGTTTTGTTTACTGGAGTTATGCCGTGAAGGCTCTTTTATTAGTTTTTATATTTGAAGGAGGACTTTACAGGATCAGGTTTATTGCCGCGTATCTGTAAAGTCCTCCTTTCCTTTTATGATTTCCAAATAACCGTTTTTAATATTGCAACTTCTCTTTGAGGAATTGGCCCGTATAGCTTGCTCCGCATGCAGCGATCTCTTCCGGTGTTCCCGTAGCTACAATGTAGCCTCCTTTATCACCGCCTTCCGGCCCCAAATCGATTATATGGTCGGCACACTTTATCATATCCATATTATGTTCGATGATGATAATGGTATGCCCGCGGCGAATCAATGCATCGAATGCATCCAGTAGTTTGCGGATGTCATGGAAGTGCAGTCCGGTGGTCGGTTCATCAAAGATAAACAGGGTAGGATCGGCCTTTTCCTGACTTAGGTAAAATGCCAGTTTTACACGTTGGTTCTCACCACCAGACAGGGTAGAGGAGGACTGGCCTAATTTGATATACCCCAGGCCGACATCCTGCAAGGGGATTAGTTTCTTGACTATCTTCTTTTGCCCATGTTCGGTGAAGAACTCGATGGCTTGGTTGACGGTCATCTCCAGTACGTCATAGATGTTCTTGTCTTGGAACTTCACTTCCAGTGTGTCTGCTTTGAAACGTTTTCCGTGACAGGACTCACATTCCAGAACCAAGTCCGCCATAAATTGCATTTCGACCGTAATCGTACCGTCACCCTTGCACTCTTCACAACGGCCTCCTTCGCTATTGAAACTGAAGTATCCCGCAGTGTATCCCATCTGTTTGGCTAACGGCTGTTCAGCCCACAGCTTGCGGATTTCATCGTAAGCCTTGATATAGGTCACCGGGTTGGAGCGTGAAGACTTGCCAATCGGGTTCTGGTCTACGAACTCTATGTTTCTAAGGTTTCGGATATCGCCTCCGATGGAGACGAACTCTCCCGGGCGGTCACTGCACTCGTCCAATTCTCTTTTCAGTGCCCGGTAAAAGATATCACGCACCAAGGTGCTTTTTCCCGAACCGGAAACTCCCGTTACTACCGTCATTACATTCAACGGGAAACGGACATCTACTCCCTTCAGGTTATTTTCACGTGCGCCTTTTATTTCGATATAATTATTCCAGGGACGGCGGTTTTCCGGTACGGGAATCTGTTCTTCTCCCAACAGATAGTGTACTGTATGGCTATTACTACCTTTTTTAAGATCTTTCATATCTCCCTGATAAACCACTTCTCCACCGAGCCGTCCGGCATTCGGCCCGATATCGATAATATAATCAGCGGCACGGATGATCTCTTCATCATGTTCCACCACGACAACCGTATTGCCTAACGCCTGCAATTCACGCAAGACATGGATCAGCCGTTCAGTATCTCTGCTATGGAGGCCAATGCTTGGTTCATCCAGAATATAAAGGCTTCCTACCAGGCTGCTACCTAAGGAGGTAGCCAGATTGATGCGTTGGCTCTCACCTCCTGAGAGGGAATTGCTCAGGCGGTTTAGTGTCAGATATCCCAATCCCACATCTATCAGGAAGCGGATACGGCTGTTGATCTCCAATAAAATGCGGCGGGCTACATTCGTATCATGCTCATTCAGCTTCAGCTCATCAAAAAACTTCTTTAATTCCGTGATAGGGAGATCTACTAGTTCGGATATATTTTTTCCGCCTACACGTACATATCCGGCCTCCGGCTTCAATCGTGTACCGTGGCATCTGGGGCAAAGCGTTTTGCCCCTGTATCGAGCCAACATTACGCGGTATTGTATCTTATATTGGTTTTCTTCCAACATTTTAAAGAAGGCATTGATACCTTCAAAGTATTTTGTCCCTTCCCATAGCATACAGCGTTGCTCATCGGTCAGTTCATAGTAAGGGGTGAATATCGGAAGTCCGGCTTTTTCAGCACCGCGGATTACCATGTCTTTCCATTCGCCCATCTTTTCTCCGCGCCAACAGACAATTGCTCCGTCATAAATCGAGAGCGAACGGTTGGGTACTACAAGATGCTCGTCAATTCCGATTACCTTGCCAAAACCTTCGCATTCGGGACAGGCTCCGACAGGAGAGTTGAATGAGAACATCTGGTCGTTCGGTTCTTCAAACGTGATCCCGTCCGCTTCGAACTTGGTGCTGAAAGTATGCAGCCGAGTTGTTCCGTCCGGTAAGTAAAAACGGAGCATGCATGTTCCGTCTCCTTCATACATGGCAGTTTCTGCAGAATCCGTCAAGCGGCTGACAGCATCTTTTGAGTTAGTTACCGACATACGATCGATAAGCAGGTATACCACGTCTTTGGGGGATGGTTTATATTCGTCGATGCGAACCATTTCTCCATTTACTTCAAGACGGTTAAAACCCTGCTTGAGATCCATTTCCAACTGTTCCGTTAGGGTACGTCCTTCATGGAGCAATATCTGTGTAAGTACTGTATACCGTGTCCCTTCGGGATAAGACAGCATGCAGTTCACAATGTCTTCCGGTGAATGTTTCTTCACTTCTTGTCCGCTGACAGGACTGAAAGTCCGTCCTACACGGGCATAAAGCAAACGAAGATATTCGTATATCTCGGTGGATGTTCCAACGGTAGAGCGAGGGTTACGGCTGTTGACCTTTTGCTCGATGGCTATTGCAGGCGGAATGCCTTTGATAAAATCACATTCCGGCTTGCTCATCCGTCCCAGGAATTGGCGGGCATAACTGCTGAGGCTCTCCACATAGCGACGCTGTCCCTCAGCATAAAGCGTGTCGAATGCAAGGGATGACTTGCCTGATCCCGAAAGACCTGTAATGACAACGAGCTTGTTACGGGGAATATCTACGTCGATGTTTTTGAGGTTGTTGACTCTGGCTCCTTTGATGGATATATTTTTATTTTCTGACATATCAGGTTCCTTTCTATAGATGGTCGGCAAAGTTAGCGATTTTATTGCCAGAACGGAGTAAGGAGAGGCTTTCTATACGGGTTAAGATTTGTTATATTTTGAAATAGATTATGACTGCTTGTTAATAAAAGTGGTAATTTAGTCACGATATTTAAATATGATATTGAAAAGGATTGACTCATGAAAAATATTCGGTTCGTTTTCTGTATAGTCATTCTTCTTTTTGCATGTATTTACCCTTCATGGGGCATAGACAAAACAAAGAATCTAAAAATGTTGGCTGACAGTGCTAAAAGTTTGTCAGGTAAGAGTGAATTCGTATCTGTCAACAGAGCTTATATGAATTTGGCTCGGGAGTTGGAAGATACAATGCATATTGAAGCGGCTTATAATGATTTATTCAATCATTATTATCAATTGGGTGAAGTGGACAGTTTGCGAGTTGTCTGCTATGAATTAATGGACTGGTATAAAGGCCATGATAAGTCAAATGACCGCTATCAGATGTGGCGGCAATATATCCAGCGATTGACTGAAAGCGGTAGACAGGATGAAGCCATTGCCGAAACGGATCTCCTCAGTAAAGACGCGGAGAAAAACAATAATTCTTATGGTCATGCATGCAGTGAGATGTGCATCGGCTATAATCATCGTGTATTCAGTAACAACGTAAAGCTCTGTCTGGAATATTATAACAATGCCTTGAAGATATTTGAAGATGCCGGTTATAATGATGATGCCTATGTGGTTTGCCTGAATATTGTGCAGACTTATCTTGCCAGGCAGGAATACGGGGGTGTACAATGTTATCTCGATCGTATGGAAAAGCTCCGGGAAAAAATGAAAACTGCGGGAAAAGATATTCGGGAGAATCTGTACATGCGTTTTCTTCAGTTCAGAGTGATAGCAACATTAGCTCATGAAGGGAAAGTTGCGGCTGATGGATTTATCCGCGAAACTGATAGTTACTATTCGAGCCATCCGGGTTGCGTTGCTAAGGATGCATGGTATGGCTATAAAATCATGTGTTCGCGTACTCTCGGTGATCTGGAAGGGTCATTGAGTTACTTGGACTCATTGATGGATTATCATAAGTCTATTGGTGCTTGCTATCCTGCCAATCTGCTGATGAAAGCACAATATCTTGAAATTGCCGGCCGGTTGAAAGAGGCATGTAAAGAATATGCCAATTATGCACATGTCAATGATTCGGTTCGTTCGGTAGAGTTGGACGACCAATTAAGCAAGTATACGGTGCAGTTCGATGTGAACAAGCTGAAGATGGAAAAACTGGAGTTGAGTGCTGAAGTCAGCCGGAATCGTTTGATTGCCGTGCTTTCGGTGAGTGCATGTATTCTGGTGTTACTTATCATTCTTGCCTATTTTTATATTCGTACATTGTCTATGAATAGGAAACTGGATGCTGCCAATAAAGCAGTTATTAAAGCCAGTCGCATTAAAAGTTCCTTTATTCAACACATTACGCATGAGATTCGTACTCCGCTTAATTCCATTGTAGGATTTTCGTCATTATTGGCGAATGGCGGTACAAGTGAAGAAGAAAACCGGGAATATAGCATGCAAATAGAAGCAAGCAATGCCTATCTGCTCGATCTGGTAAATAATGTAGTGGATATTGCCGATATGGATTCGCAGACTGAGGATATGCCTAGACGCTCTGTCGATGTAGATGCTTGTTGCCGGGAGTGTATTGCTGAAGTACGACCTTCCGTAAAGCCTGAAGTCGAAATGCAATATGAACCTTTGCCTCAACCGGTGACTTTGCAAGCTGTCGGGCCGTGGGTTAAGCGGGTATTGCTGGCTCTTCTCAATAATGCTGCAAAGTTCACTCAATCAGGCTATATACGTCTTCGTTACGAGAACGACAGGCAACATCACTTGGTACGTTTCATCGTGGAAGATTCCGGTCCTGGAATTAGCGAGGAATATAAGGACAGCATTTTCGAACGTTTTGTCAAAGTGGATAATTTCACTCCGGGGACGGGGTTGGGACTTGCCGTAGTGCATCAGATCATGGATATTGTGGATGGGAAGGTCTATTTGGATACAACATATGACGGTGGCGCGCGATTTATCGTTGAATGGCCTGCCGAATAGTTGGAGATAATGCGGATTATTGTATCTTTGCGCTGCATAATCGATTGAAAATAACAATATGAATCTTAGAACCTTTACCATTCTTTTGTCGGTCTTATTCCTTTCAATGGGAATGAAGGCTCAGACTCCGGGTAGTAGTGCTTATCCGAAACGTGAATTTCGTGCAGCATGGATCCAAACCGTTAACGGGCAATTCAAAAGTATGCCTACGGAGAGAATACAACAGATACTCATTGAACAACTTAACTCATTGCAAGGTGCGGGCATCAATGCAATCATTTTTCAGGTACGTCCTGAGGCTGATGCACTTTATGCTTCTCAACTGGAACCGTGGAGCCGTTTCTTGACAGGTGTACAGGGTAAAACACCGACTCCTTATTGGGACCCGATGCAATTCATGATTGATGAATGTCACAAACGGGGTATGGAGTTTCATGCCTGGATTAATCCTTACCGGGCAAAAACCAACCTGAACGTGACGCTTGCCGATAATCATCTATATAACATTCATCCGGAGTGGTTTGTTACATATGGAAACCAACTCTATTTTGATCCGGCATTACCGGAAAGTCGTAAGCATATTTGCATGGTGATTACCGATATCGTTTCCCGTTATGATGTGGATGCCATCCATATGGACGATTACTTCTATCCTTATCCTGTTGCCGGGAAAGATTTCCCCGATGATAACAGTTTCGCCCGTTACGGAGGAGGTTTTACGAACAAAGCCGACTGGCGTCGCAGCAATGTGAACATCCTTGTCAAAAAGATACATGAGACTGTGCGTGAAATAAAACCGTGGGTAAAGTTCGGGATCAGTCCTTTCGGCATTTATCGTAATGAAGGCACTGATCCGCTGGGGAGTAAGACAAATGGTCTGCAAAATTATGATGATCTGTATGCTGATGTCTTGCTGTGGGCACGCGAAGGCTGGATCGATTATAATATTCCGCAAATATATTGGGAAATCGGTCATCCTCGTGCTGATTATGAGACTTTGGTAAACTGGTGGGCAAAACATACGGAGAATCGTCCTCTTTTCATCGGCCAATCTGTGATGAACACTGTAGAGCATGCCGATCCGAAGAATCCTTCCATCAATCAATTACCCCGTAAGATGGCTTTGCAGCGTGCTTACCAAACGATCGGAGGTAGTTGCCAATGGCCTGCCAGCTCGGTGGTGGAGAATGCGGGGAAATATCGCGATGCCTTGGTACAGGAATATCACAAATATCCTGCTCTCGTTCCTGTATTCGACTTTATGGACAACGAAGCTCCGGATAAAGTTCGGAAAGTGAAACCTGTATGGACTGCGGATGGATATATGCTATTTTGGACAGCCCCGAAAGCAAAAACCGAAATGGACCGTGCTGTTCAGTATGTGGTATATCGTTTTGACAGTAAAGAAACGGTAAATATCGATGATCCTTCTCATATCGTGGCCATAACAAGAGATAACTTCTATAAGTTACCCTATGAAAATGGTAAAACAAAATATCGTTATGTCGTTACTGCTCTCGATCGTCTGCATAATGAATCGAAATCAGTAAGCAAGAAAGTAAAATTATAAAGAAAAAGTAAGGGTAGGAGCGTACTTGCAAAAGCACGTACTTAACATCGTATAAAGTACGTATTCTAATCGGGTAAAATACGTACTTTATACGATGTTAAGTAGGGCTTTTGAGAAGATGATATACTTAATAAAAAAGAAGTCCTGCTATACCACAAGCAATAATCATCAATATAGGATTTGTTTTGTATTTTCTTGTCCCGATAAAAGCAACGAGAAAGATTAGGATGCTGACAATAAAGGAATAGGTATCTTGAGTGGGAGATCCGAAGTTTTCTACATTCATCAGTACCAATGCTGCTGAGGCTAACAGGCCTACTACAGCTGGGCGTAGTCCGCTGAAAATGGCTTCCACTATGGGATGCTTCTGATATCTAAGAAAGAATTTACTGATTGTGAGCATTAATATGAAAGAAGGTAGTACCACGGCAAACGTGGCTATAACCGATCCCCAGATGCTGCCTGTTGATGTGAATCCGACGTAGGTTGCTGCATTGATCCCAATGGGACCCGGTGTCATCTGACTGATGGCAACTATATCCGTGAATTCTTGTGAACTGACCCATCCATAACGAGTGACTACTTCTCCCTGAATCATCGAAAGCATGGCATATCCTCCTCCGAAACCAAAAAGGCCGATTTTAAAAAAAGTATAGAATAACTGTAAGTAGATCATGGCTGATAATTATGATTGATGAATTTAGTTTCTTCTTCTTCTTTTCCATTGTCCCCACAGGAATCCCCCTATTCCTGCTGCGATGATTATCCATATCGGAGAGAATCCGAGTAACCAGATCAGTAGTGCGGAGACCACGGGAATCCACATGTTATATCGGTTGATCCGGGCCGATTTTGCCATCGTGAATGTCGGTGCGGCAATCAAGGCTACGACCGCTGGACGAATTCCTTTGAATATCCGTTCCACGATGACATTGTCCTTGAAATTATGGAAAAATAGTGCAATGGCAAGGATAATGATAAACGATGGTAGCACAGTTCCCAATGCCGTAATGATACTGCCCCGTATCCCCTTCAATTTGTATCCGATGAATATGGAAATATTTACCGCCAGTATTCCAGGCGCAGATTGTGAGATTGCTAACAAATCCATAAAATCATCCTGGGCTATCCATTTTCTCTTTTTTACTATCTCATTCTCAATAAGTGGAACCATTGCATAGCCTCCACCGATAGTAAAAGCACCTATTTTAAAAAAGATGCCGAATGCTTCCAGATAAATATTCACTCTTCCGATTCCTCCTTGTCTTTAATTTTTTTCTCTTTTTGTGTGGATGCCTTTGCATATTTGCTGGGACTCATATTAAAATGCTTCTTGAAGACTTCACGGAAATATTTCGCATCATTGAAACCTGTCATGTCTGATATTTCATTGATGTTATGCTCTCCTTCTTTCAATAGTTTTGCAGCTCGTTTCAGACGTATTAAGCGGACATAGTCACTTGGCGTCTGGTTTGTCAATGCCCTGATTTTATTATATAAACTTGTACGGCTCATGTTGAGCAGTTCGCAAAGTACATCGACATTAAATTCTGAATTGTCGATATTTTCATCAATACCCTTATTTACCGTATCGATAAATTTCCAATCTAGTTCATTGGAACAATTAAGACGTATGTCCTGTTCTTCTTCTTTATCATTTTCTGTATCTAGACTGGAGAATTTGCTTCTTAAGAGTGCGCGGTTGGTCAACAGGTTGGCAATCGTAGCTTTCAGAATACCGATATTGAAGGGCTTCACCACATATTCGTCTGCACCAGTCTTTAGGCCGTCCAGAATATTTTTCTCAGCATTGAGTGCTGTTAATAAAATAATAGGAATATGGGAAGTTTCGATATCGTTTTTGAGAATAGAACACAGTTCGTCACCTTGCATTTCGGGCATCATGATATCCGAGATGATCAGTTCCGGTTTATAGCCCTTTACGATGGATAGTGCTTCCTTACCATTACTGCATACTTGTACAGTATATTGTTCCGAAAGTGTATGTTTCAGATAATCACGTAATTCATCATTATCTTCTACGACCAGTATGCGTTGGCGGCTTTCATCCTGTTTTATTTTTGCATTCTCGTATATTTCCGGTGTCGGCAATGTCTCATTTGGCTGGACTGGTAATTTTGTATTGCTCTTAGTTGCCAGATGTGCTTTGTTTAACTGCTTATTGTCTTTCGGGAAAGTAATCTTAATGAGCGATCCCTGATGTTCCACGCTGTTCAGATATATCTTACCCCGGTGCAGATGAACTAGTTTCCAAACGAGCATTAATCCGATGCCACTTCCGGTTACTTTGGAATTGATGGCGTTGCTGCCACGGAAATGCATTCTGAACAGTTTCTTTTGTTCACTTTGGGGGATACCGATACCGGTATCTTTTACTTCAATGCTCCATGTGTCTGGGTTTTCACTGACAAAGATATGTACACTTCCGCTTTCTAACGTATATTTCAAAGCATTAGAGATGATATTCTTCAATATGGAGTCCATTTTGTCTTTGTCGAACCATACGTTTAAATAACGGAAATTACTTTCATAGGTGAAGTTTATATGTTTCACCATGGCATACGGACGGAAGGCGTTGAATGTTTCTTCCATATATGTATTCAGTTCATATTCTGAAATATACAAATCTGAAGAATATACATCCGCCCGTTCGAAATTGATCAGGTTGGTTGTCAATCGTAATAAAGCGTTTACATTGCGCAACGCGGTATTCATATTGGATATTCCGTCCTTACTCAGCGTCTCTTTTTCGCGTAATTCTTCTAGTGGGGCTTTGATTAAAGTTAAAGGTGTCCGGATGTCGTGTGCCGTATTGATAAAGAAGTGTATTTTCTCATCCGATATTTTTCTTTGCTTTCTCATGATCACGATACGGATCACTGTAGCAGCGATTAAGAGAATAATGCCGGTATAAGCCAACAAAGCCCATGGCGATAGCCATATGGGTTGGGCTATAATAATTTTCATTTCTCTTTCTTCAAGGGTGATTCGTTTGTCCTCATTCGAAACAGCCTGAACTCGCAAAGTATATTCACCCGGATTCAGATTGGTGAACCGGATGATGTTTTCACTTTCCGGACGGCTCCATTCGTCAAAGAATCCTTCAAGTTTATACTTGTATAGAATATTTGAAGGGTAATCATAATTGATAGAAGATACTTTGATGGAAAAGATGTTCTGATTATATTTTAGATAAAGTTCTTTCGTATCATCAATATCGATCTTCAACGGTGAATTATCATCTCCCGGATAGACTGTCTGATAGAAAAGGCGAAAATCGCTGAAAACCATCTTTGTAGAATAGGTTCTCGGTATCTTCATATCCTTATTGAATTCTACGGCTCCGTCCGAACTGCCGAATACGAAATATCCGTTTTTTCGTAAAGTTCCCGATTCTGCATTGAAATGAATGGTCATTAGCCCCTGTTCCTTCGTCCAGTTGTGGAATACTTTTTCTTCAGGATAGAAGCTTACCAATCCGTTTTCCGTGCTGATAAGAATATCTTTATCACCGTTCGAACGTATTGTATAGATATTATTCGAGATAAGGGCACAGTTGTCTACATGATAATGCGTAAACAGCTTTACGGTTGGGTCATAAATTAATAATCCCGAACCACCCGTTCCGATGTATAAACTTCCGTTCTCAGCCTGATAGAGTGAATAAATATAGGTTGATTCTACGGGCAGTTTGATTCGTTCGAAACTTCCGGTTTTCTTTTCCAGCAAGAATAGACCGGTTGCAGTGCCGATCCACAATTCTTTGTTGTTTTTCTCAACAATGGCTGTGATAGAGTTCAGCCCATTATAAGGTATAATTGTCTTTTCTCGCAGGTTTATTTGTTTTAGATTGTAGTAACCACCGGACCAGATGATACCTTCAGAATCTTTCATGATGGTACGGATATATTTATCAGGACGCATGTTTGTATTGGTGAAGTCTGATGGAGTGAAGAAATCTGTGGTCAGACTTTTCTTGTTTATCTGATGGATTCCCGAACTATAGCCCCCTGCCCAAATTATTCCGGGTTGTACTTCACATAAGGTGATAAATATATGGTTCTTGTTTTGCTTCTTTTCATTAAAAGAACTTAGAAAAGAGTGCCACTCACCTGTCTGTGTTCTATATAAGCTTATACCGTTATTAGTGGCATACCATAAATCTCCTTCTGAATCTTCAATAATGGAATTCACCTGATCATTGACAAGGGATTGTTTGTTGCCAATGGAGTGCTTGATCCAATTGTAACTTGAATATCGGTTATTGCGGATAGTGATTCCTATCGGGTAGTTTGCCATCCAGATTCTGCCTTCATCATCTAAATAAATATCATAGATATTATTGCCATTCATACCGTTATTTTTATTATAGTCAGCTACGATATACGGAGTCGTGTGGTAGGTATCTACGTTCATTTTGAAAACTCCGGCTCCATCCGTTGCGATTAATAACTCTTTATTATTTAATGGTTTAATGGCATTGATACTCATATCTGCCAGACTGTATTCCGGCTGATAACTTTGTTTGGTATTCATATCATATACGAATATACCTCTTTGGAAAGTCCCTATAAATAGTTTACGTGCTTTTTGATCGAAATATATTTCGTTGATTTGTATCATGATATTGTCCAACTTGTCGCAATGGATAGGTGATAAAGTGCCGTCTTTTAATTCGGCATAATGGATGCCTTCTTCCGTAGCAATATAATAATGGGTATCATCAATTTGAGCAACATCGGTTATCATCTCATTTACCGCATTTTTCAGATTAGTAACTTTGCGTTTCTGAGTGTCGTACAAATAGATTGTCTCTTCACAACAAAGCCAGATGATGTGGTTGCTGTCTATAAAGCTGAAGCTGACAGGGGCAGGCATATCTTTGTTTGTTGCTTCCGGAAGTTTATATTCTACAACAAATGTATCATGTTGTTCGTCATATCGGAATATTTTTCCTTTTTTCCCTATTTGCCAGATGGCACCTTCATCATCTATATAGAGCCAGTTAAGATTCAGCAATGAGTTTACTTCCTCTTTGCCATCCATTAATTTGTACTGTTTGAATTCTTTACCGTCGTAGCGGTCTACACCTTCATGCGTGAGGAGCCACATATATCCTTTGGGACCCTTTTGTATGGAGTATACTCTCCGGTTGCTCATGCCATCTTCTACACCGATGTATTTATAGGTTTGAGCAATACAAGTTAATGGAAGTAATACTAAGAGAAAAAGCCATTTCTTCATACTAATAAGACTTTTAGAATTATGTATTTCGATTTCCTGGGGGGTGAATGAATCACAAAAATAGGAAGTATTTTTGATATAACAAAATATTTCAGAAGGATAGATTTCCGCTTTTTATATCTACTTGACTAATATGATCCTGAATTTGTATATAGTGAACGTTGAATGAGTATTTGTTTTGAAAACAGAAAAAACAATTCGTTGTTTTGTGTGATTAGAGTAAACGAAAAGGCTGTCACCGGATAAAGTGACAGCCTTAGAACGATAAGAAATATCAGTGAATTATTTCATTTTCTCTTCTACCCACTTGCGTGCGTTGACAAATGCTTCGATCCAGGGAGTGACTTGATCGCTCTTCAACCGATCCGCAGGATAGTTGGCATTTTGCCAGGGGAACACAGAACGCTCCAAGTGTGGCATCATCGCCAAATGACGTCCATCGGTGCTGGCAATGGCAGCTATGGAATAGTCCGAACCGTTCGGATTACCTGGGTATTCATCGTAAGAATATTTTGCCACCACATTGTACTTGTCTTCCTCATAGGGAAGAGAAAATTTTCCTTCTCCGTGTGCCACCCAGACTCCCAGTTTGCTACCGCTCAATGAGCCGAACATGACGCTACGATTGGTCGGGATAGTCAGTCCGACAAAGGTCGATTCGAACTTGTGGGATTCATTATGTAGCATATGGGCTTTCTTTTTATGCTCAGGATTGATGAAGTTCAATTCTACCATTAGCTGGCAACCGTTGCAGATACCTAATGATAAGGTATCTTCGCGGGCATAGAATTTATCAAGTGCTTCTTTGGCTTTAGGGTTGAACAGGAAGCTGCCTGCCCATCCTTTGGCTGATCCTAGCACATCCGAGTTGGCAAAGCCACCGCAATAGACGATCATATTCACGTCTTCCAATGTCTCGCGTCCACTGATCAGGTCAGTCATGGTAACGTCTTTCACATCGAAACCAGCCAGATAGAGCGAGTATGCCATTTCACGTTCACCATTCGTTCCCTTCTCGCGGATGATAGCTGCACGTATGCCGCTTGGTGTACGGCGGTCAGGAGTGATGTCGTATTGTGACAATTTTCCTTTAAAACCGGGCATAAAGGCATATTCCAAAGGTTGCATCTTATAATTCTCAAAGCGTTTCTTGGCACAACCGTTCATGGATTGTTTACGGTCGAGCAGATATGAAGAAGCATACCATACATCACGCATATAGTCAATGCCGAATTGGTAGGTTGCCCCGTCTTTCGATACGAGGATATGTCGTTCGTCCGTTGGTTTACCCAGTTTGATAAATCCTATGCCTGCATCTTCGAGTATTTTCTTTACTTCTTCTTTATGTTTGTCGGCTATCTGGATGACGATACCTGGATTCTCTGCGAAGAGGATTTTTACGATGTCATTCTCCTTCATCTTACCGAGGTCGATTTCAAGTCCACCCTCCACGTTGGCGAAACACATTTCGAGCAATGTAGTGATAAGACCACCTGCGGAAATATCGTGTCCTGCCAAGATCAATCCTTTGTTTACCAGTGCCTGAACAGCCATAAATGCATCACGGAAATATTCAGCATCCTGTACGCAAGGTACTTCATCGCCAACTTTGCCAAGTGATTGTGAGAAAGCCGAACCGCCAAGTTTCAAAGCATCGAAACTGAAATCGATGTGATAAAGAGTCGTCTTTTCGTTGTTAACGAGAACTGGTGATACGACCTTCTTCACGTCTGAAACTTCACCACCGGCAGATACGATAACTGTTCCCGGAGAGATTACTTTCTCGCCATCGGGATATTTCTGTGTCATGGACAGGGAGTCTTTACCAGTCGGTACATTGATTTGCAGTGCGCAGCAGAAATCACTTAATGCTTTTACTGCCGTGTAAAGACGGGCATCTTCACCTTCCTGCGAACGGCATGGCCACATCCAGTTGGCAGACAGGGAAATGCTATCCATGCCTTCTGCCATTGGTGCCCATACAAGGTTAGTCAATGCCTCGCTGACGGAGAGGATAGAGCCTGCTGCCGGATCCGCCAAAGCTGCTTGAGGTGCGTGTCCGATGGACGTTGCAATCCCTTTCTCACCCCGATAATCCAAGGCCACGACTCCACAGTCGCTCAGGGGCAATTGTATTTCACCTTGGCATTGCTGGCGGGCAACCTTGCCTGTTACGGAGCGGTCTACTTTGTTGGTCAACCAGTCTTTGCACGCCACAGCTTCCAGTTGCAAAACATTGGTCAGGTATTCGTGCAATTTAGACTGTTCGTATTCCGGCATTGCGTAATGACGTTCAACGGTCTTGTCGATCATGTAAGTCTTAGGTGAAGAACCGAACATCTGGTCTACCGCCAAGTCGAAAGGACGTACACCGTCTGCCTGTTGGAAAGCAAAACGTTGGTCACCGGTCGTTTCACCGACAACGTACATCGGGGCACGTTCGCGTTCGGCTATTTTGCGTACATGTTCGATGGCTTCTTCTTTGATGAGAAGTCCCATGCGTTCCTGCGATTCATTAGCAATGATTTCTTTAGCCGACAATGTTTTGTCACCGATCGGCAACTTGCTCATGTCGATCAGTCCACCGCACTCTTCCACAAGTTCCGACAGGCAGTTGACGTGTCCTGCCGATCCGTGGTCATGGATGGATACTACCGGATTCTCATCTTCTTCGCAGAGGGCACGAACCACGTTGTTGGCGCGTTTCTGCATTTCTGCATTCGCGCGTTGTATGGCATTCAGTTCAATACCACTGCTGTAGCGGCCGGTATCGACTGATGACACCGAACCACCGCCAAGTCCGATACGGTAGTTGTCACCACCGATCACTACGACTTTGTTGCCAGCTTCGGGTGTGCCTTTCAGGCAATCACGTTGTGTGCCGTAACCTACGCCACCGGCAAGCATGATTACTTTGTCGTAACCATATACTTCGTTATTTTCTTTATGTTCGAAAGTCAGTACCGAACCGCAGATCAGTGGTTGGCCGAACTTGTTTCCGAAATCCGAAGCACCATTGGATGCTTTGATCAGAATTTGTTCCGGTGTCTGGTATAACCATTTTCGCACGGGCAGAATATCTTCCCAAGAGCGGCCTTCGTCCGTCCGTGGGTAAGAAGTCATGTAAACGGCTGTTCCTGCTATCGGCCAAGAACCTTTACCGCCCCCCATACGGTCACGGATTTCACCGCCCGTACCGGTTGAAGCACCATTGAAAGGTTCTACTGTTGTAGGAAAATTGTGTGTCTCGGCTTTCAGCGAGATCACACTTTTTATATCTTTTATTTGGAAGAAGTCGGGCTTTGAATGGTCAGCGGGTGCGAATTGCTCTATTACCGGACCTTCTGCGAATGCCACATTGTCTTTGTAGGCAGAGATGATTTTGTTCGGATTCTCTTGTGTGGTCTTTTTTATCATCTGGAAGAGCGACGATTCCTGTTCTTCGCCATCGATGATAAATGTTCCGCCAAAGATTTTGTGGCGGCAGTGTTCCGAGTTGATCTGCGCGAAACCGAAAACTTCCGAGTCAGTCAGTTTGCGTCCCAAGTCATTTTCCACCTTTTTCAAGTAGTCCATTTCCTCTTTGGAGAGTGCAAGCCCTTCTTTCTCGTTATAGGCTTCGAGGTCTTCAATGTAGATGATCGGTTCCGGCTGGCGATTGGTGGTAAACACATTTTGATCCAGGCCTTTGTACATGCGTTGCAGCATCGGGTCGAATTCAGTGTTTTCATCTTTTACGGGGAAGTACTCTTCAATCCGGCTGATGCCATCGACGCCCATGTTTTGGGTGATCTCTACTGCATTGGTACTCCAGGGAGTAATCATTTCGCGGCGTGGTCCCACGAAACAGCCTTTCAGGTTTTCTTCACTTTCCGTAGTGGCTTCGCCAAAGAGCCAACAGAGTTTTTTGTTATCGTCCGGTGTGAGCGATTGGTTGCTCTCTACGGCAATCACGCTCTTGGAAGGGGTTCTGAAAAAAAGAATCATGTTGTATAATTACGGGTTTACGATTTGCGATTTTGTGATCGAAGCATCCCCTTGACGTAGAGGATAGACTTCTTTTTCTTGCGGTGCAAAGATAGTAAGAAAAAAGGAGATGGATAACAAAAAGGTATAATAAATGCAGGAGTCAATAACAGGCGTTTTCTTTAAAAAAGGTAGACGACTGTTATTGACTCCTACGGATGGAATGAATTTTATTTCACATATACTTTGCCATGAATTATTGAATTATCACCTTGCATGATTCCCGGCTATTATCAGGACGCGAAAGTATCATGATATAATTTCCCGCATGGAGGCCGGTAAGAGGAATATCGAGTATGCCATCCCGGATAGTAAGATCCATGCTATATTGCAATATTCCATCAAAAGAATACAATTCAAGTTTGATGAAATCCGATTCCGAGAAAGAGATGGATAACTGCCGGTTTTCAACAGGGTTATTCAGTACCCGGAACCGAGGAGTGGATTTATGTTCAATGACTGGCATAAGCTCATCACAGGTACATTTATCTTCAAAACGGAAAAGGGCTTCACTGTTACGCCAGACACCGACTAAATGTCCCTCATAATTGGTCGGAACCCATACACTACAATAAAGCAAATCTTTAACATTCCCGATGCCTTCAATCCAACTAAAGTAACGTCCTTCCGGATCACCATCAAAAAAGAACTGCTTGCGAAGGATACCTTCAGTCGCTATGGTATCAATGCGGGCTACTTCCATTTCATATGTTTCGTAAGGATCCCATCCATCTTCATATTCTATACGGTCTCCAACCTTCAAATTGAAATCATAAACCAAATTCTCAAAACCTTCGCGCTCATTAAATCCTTTCCTGAAATAAAACACTTTTCTGTTTTCTTCACGAAAAGCCCCCATATATTCTTTCACATCAGGCTGCTCACATCGATTCCGATATATTTTCTTATAAGACTTGCCCAAAATCAAGGTATCTTCATTACTGATTACCGTCTCAACCCCGCTACTGCCTCCCGCTGCAGTCATTATCCATTTGCAGCTGCCGTCCATTATAAATGGCTGATAGGTGTATTCACTTGATTGAGAAGATAATGAACAACTGAAAAAGATCATTATAATAGAAAAAAAGAGATATCTCATAATTACTATTTATTTAATTTGATTTCAAAATTTGTACCTAATTATATCTATGCGCGGACAGTAAGGAAGCGGATAGTAAAGAAGATGTTTCAGATGTTTCCAAACCGATTTTAAATCAAAGCATGATAGAACCATATTCTCTATTATTGAATTATCACCTTGCATGATTCCCGGCTATTATCTGAGCGCGAAAGTATTAGGATGTAATTCCCCGCATGAAGACCGGTAAGAGGAATATCGAGTATGCCGTCCCGAATGACAAGATCTGTCCTATATTGCAATATTCCATCAAAAGAATACAAATCGAGCTTTGTGAAATCCGATTCCGAGAAAGAGATGGATAGCTGCCGGTTTTCGACAGGGCTATTCAGTACCCGGAACCGAGGAGTGGATTGATGTTCAATCACGGGAACCATTTCCTCGCAGGTACACTTGTAGGAATGGCAGAAAAGAGCCTTCCCATTGCGCCAGACACCAGCCAGAATAGGGTTGAAGCCAGTCACTAAATACGGGAAAGGTCGGGTAAATACGTATTCACTGCCGATACCTTCAGTCCAGCTTTCATACGGGGCGGAATAAAAATAATATTTTCGACGGGGAATACCTTCTAGTAAAATTGTATCCACATGCAAAACCTTACATTCAGGATTGGGATCATCATCATTATCAGGATAAATAAAAGCATAACCATCTTCATACTCCATCCTATCACCTGCCTTGAGATTGAAATCATAAAGCATTCTTTCAGGAATAACTTCATTTGCAGCAAAAGGCGATGGATACAATGTCGTATCTACAAAGAATATTTGACGATTTTCCTCACGGATCGCCCCAGAGTATATTTTTTCCGTGGGATGCTTGCAGGGGTGAACAAAAATCTTCTTATATGTCTTATTGGATATCAAGGTATCTTCATTGCTTATTATTTTTTTATAGCCATCAATTCCATATTGCTTATTTATGATCCATTCACATGAACCATCCATTATAAAAGGCTTATATTGATAGCTCAATTTTTCTGTAACCGGATAATCGCATAGCTCATTATGATAAGTGTAGAAAACCTGATAAGGTATTGAACTTATGTCAGAGATTAACACAAGAAAAAGTTCATTATGGCTTCCACCTCTTATTTGGTAGGATAAATCCCTTAGACATTTTTCATTCGTCTCTGGTTCGTCTTTAATCTCCGTTTCCCTGATGAAGACTGTGTCATTCGAACAGGTGATTTCTACATTTATATTGCTGCAGGAAGAATTTACCAGAATATCTTTATGGGAAAATCCTAATAGAAAACAGCTTTCTGTGAAGTTGTAGCTTTCGTTATATGAAAACATCTCATAACGATCTTTTATCGCTTTATCCAGACATTCTCCAAGCTTTACATTCTCGACTTGAATCGGTTTAATGTTGGGCTGTGCATACAGAAATAGATTGCATGCACACAATAAAATCAGAAATAATAATTTATCCATATTCTTTATTATTGAATTGTCACCTTACACGATTCCCGGCTATTATCTGAGCGCGAAAGTATCAGGATGTAATTCCCCGCATGAAGACCGGTAAGAGGAATATCGAGTATGCCATCCCGAATGACAAGATCCATCCTATATTGCAGTATTCCATCGAATGAATATAATTCGAGCTTGGTGAAATCCGATTCTGAGAAAAATATGGATAATAGTCGGTTCTCAACTGGGTTATTCAGTACCCGGAACCGAGGAGTGGATTTATGTTCAATGACGGGAACCATATCCTCGCAAGTACACAGGCCGGCAAAACAACAGTAAAGTTCTTTCCCATTGCACCAAACACCAATCAAATTAGGATTGTAACCGGTCATTAAAGGCGGGAAAGGTTCGGTGAATACGTATTCGCTACCGATACCCTCAGTCCAAGTATCCCAATATGGTTCATCAAAATAAAATTTCCGGCGAGGAATGCCTTCCAGCAATATTGTGTCTATATGTGAAACCTGGAGAATGCCCGGAAGATCCCTGGAATTTTCGTATTCCATCCTGTCACCCACCTGGAGATTGAAATCGTAAAGCTTCTTTTCCGGAATAATTTCATTTGCAGTATAAGGCGACGGATACAATGTCGTATCTACAAAGAATATTTGGCGGTTTTCTTCACGGATCGCACCAGCGTATATTTTTTCCGTGGGATGCTTACAGGGGTGAACAAAGATCTTCTTATATGCCTTATGGGATATCAAAGTATCTTCATTGCTTATTATTTTTTTATGCCCATCAATTCCATATAACGTATTTATGATCCACTCACACGAACCATCCATTATAAAAGGCTTATATTGATAGTCTGATTTTTCAGTAACCGGATAGACACATTCATTGCTACCGGTATAGAAAGCTTGATAAGGGATTGAACTAACATCGGATGTTAACACAAGAACAAGCGCATGATGGCTTCCTACCCTAATTTGGTAGGATAAATCCCTTAGGCATTTTTCATCTGTATTAGTTTCGCTTTTAATCTCTGTTTCCCTGATGAAGACTGTGTCATTCGAACAGGTGATTTCTACATTTATATTGCTACCGGAAGAATTCACCAGAATATCTTTATGGGAAACTTTTAATAGATAATCATTGTCAATGCAATCCTTTTCATACGAAAACATCTCATAACGATCCTTTATTACTTTATCCGTATTGCATAGTTTGACCTTCGTGACATGAGCCTGTTCAACTGCCGCTTGCGAATGAGGTTGGGCATACAAAAAGAGATTGTATACACAAAAAATGATCAGAAATAACAGTTTATTCATAATGTTAATTGCTTATTTTAATTTCAAAATTTGCACCTAATTCTATTTCAGTTCCCGCATCCAATGTAATTCCCTCTGAAACTTCCAATACAATATCCGATCCCGACTTAACAACGAAATCTCCTGTAGCCTTGGTCGGATCAACAGAATTTCCTGTGGTTATTTGACTACCTTTGATATAATGAGTGCCGGTCACTGATTCATTCTGTAAATAGATAGGAGCGACATAAGGTATATAGTCATGTTTATACAATGTCAAAACATAATTTTGGGGTAAAGGATAAAATGTAGCAGTTCTTCCGACTTGAAAATAAATACGTTGGTCACTAAAAAGACCTCTTAATGATATATTTGTACCATCGACTCCCGTATTCACAGTCAAACTATTCGATGATTTGGTAACAGACGCATTAAGAAAGCGAGAAGGAGTATTCGTCCACATTTCAAATTCGGGACAACCTATCAGGTTATGCGTCAAAGCCAGCCAATGAAAATCACTTCCTTTATAATCGGCTTTGGAAAAGGCTTCGGCTTGTCCTATCTTTCCTGAAAAGAATTTAATCCGATTTACAAATTTTTTTTCTAAAGCTGTAGAACTCCCCGTCCAACCTTCTCGGGTATTTCCCAAAAACGCAACTCCACCGTATTTCCCTCCAACAGTGAACGACTCTCCTACATTATATTTCATATCATAAGTGACTCCACCACCCACATATATATCATATGGAGTGACGGAACAAGCTATAGAATAAAGGACTGACGGATAATTAAAATTGACTAGATTATCAAGGCCATTACCTGTTTCGATCTCATTCCATGGGGCGGGATAGACTCCTTCCCGGGCATTGACAAGATAATGTCCTGAATTATTGTTACCATTACTTTTTGCCTTCACTCCACTGGGACTCCCATGGGCAAACCAGCTAACAAAACCATGAAAATTATTATTCATCAGATCAATCACATCCTTTCCCGTGGGATAGGTTGGAATTGAATCAAGATGTTCCGGATATTCTCTCAAGATTGTAGTATCAGGGAAAATGGTATAAAATTCATTGGCAATAGCCTCCCCTTCATGATCGTTTTGCATTTTGTCCGACTCCATATACAATGCCTTTTTCAAGTAAGCATAATTACCTTTGCCGGGATTCTGCTCATAAAGCAATAGTTTATCAATATAATTATTGATCTCTTCACCATCCCGACATAAAAGGCGTCCGACAAATAATTCCGGATTATAATCCAAACCATCCGATTTCTCTCCTAAATCGGAATCTCCATCTCGATTCCAATTTCCATTCAAGTCACTAAAATACAAATCGGAAGGAATTTGGACGTTGCCACGATAGTAATCTGTGCCATACCGAATCGGCACAAACTCCCTTCGTCCTCCCAATAACACATACCTTGTTCCCTTGTCATAAGCCAGTTTTAGGTATTGGCGCAACTTGCCCGCGTCATCGGACAAGTTGGATACTTCATCTTTCGTTATGGAAGCATCACTCAATATGTCCTGCATCGTCACAATACCCGCATTCAGACCTTTCTGACGTTTCCAATCGACCAGTCTCCTAAAGTAAGGGGCTAAGCTTCTAGAAGTGATCACCACATATTCATAAGCCGGAAGATTCATGGTTGAAGCGGTTGCCCGAACCTGTGAACGGGAATTCAGTATTCGGCTTATGTCCGATTTATTCTCTACGAAACCAAGCATTTCTTTCAGTTCTGCCGATTTTCTGGGGGGAGAAGCAATGGGAGATATTCTTTTTGCTACATTTCTCGATGACACATTATTATAATTATAGTTGATGGTAAAGCCAACCGAAGAATGAAACAGCAGTTGATTGGAGGAAGCCACGTACTGTACGGGTGTCACCTTTACCGTCAAGATTCGTTTGTCACCGTCCAGATACCCTTCATCTATAATCTGGGCTATTTTCTCAGGATATGCACCGGAAGTGACAAAAGAAGATGGGATGAACTCGCTCTTTACACTATTCAAAGAGATTGGGATGGGTGCTTGAATAGGTAATAAGGGGGCGGACAGATCAATCGGTATACTACCGGAAGCATTTATATCAATTGAAAAAGAGACAGGTTCGTTAGGAACAATAAAACGGAGAATGCGGTAAGGCAATGAAGGTGTCCCTACACTGTCATTTGCCGAGCAATCCTCATACGACAAATTAGCATACGTATTTCCGTCTTCCTGCAACTGATTGTCGATAATCAGTTTATCAGGATCGAAAGCAACCGTATGATTAATTTGGGCTTGTATGCCCATATGGCATAAAAAACAAGCTATCAGTAATACATATTGTTTCATGATATACATTTTATATTTAAGGATTATGCCTCCTTTGAAAAGGAGACATAATTCGGAATTATCCAGTTATTTTATTAGAAACAGCACATGGTTCTGTTCATCATTCCAGCACCATACGTTTGGAGTCGATCACCGTACCGTCAATGATCAAAGCGTACACATACATTCCCGGTTCGAAATCAGTGGCACTTATCTGTACTTTGCCGGTAGTGGTTCCCGGTGATAAGGGATAACGTTTCAGTAGTCCTCCATTCAAATTAAAGATGCTGATAGATGCGCTTCGGGCATCCTGCGACAATTGATAAGCAATCTCCGTAGACTGGTTGAACGGATTAGGGGTATTTTGATAGAGTTTTGGAATGGACATACGCATGGGATTGGAGTCTACGACTTCATTTCCCTCATTTGCAGCGGCATTTCTTGGCAATATCTCCCCGGATTTAAGTTGATTCACTTCCGTAGTCAATTCCTGAATGGACTGCACTAGGAGAGGGATCATCTCGATATAGTTAATGCTCAGACCACCCTGTTCGTTTTCATAAACGAGATTGGGATATACTTCCTTCAATTCCTGGGCGATCAGACCGTAATGGGCGCGTGAATAGATTTGAGCTTCATCGAAAGTCAGTTCTTTAGTAGCTGCTACCGTGTCCGTGGCTGAAAGGGCAGCACGAGAGGTGCTGAGAGGAGATTGCATACTGAATTGAATCGTGTTCAACCGACTTAACTTAGTCATTGCACTTTCTTCCGAATCTGATTGGGAGGATAAAAGAGAAGGGTTGGATGAAGAAATTACAGGGGTCAACAACATTCCATTGACACTACCGGTTACAAAAACATTTCCCCGGAAATAGCCAGCATAACGTCCGTTTATATAAGTACCGTAATCGTTATGAACGGATGTAGCATAAATGCCTGCACCTTTATTAGTGCCATAAAGCATTGCCAAGACACCATAGTTGGAACCTGGCGTATAATTACCTGCTATGCCGATCAATCCAAATGATTGTCCTGTATCGATTGCGGTAGGAGTGTATGCAAAACCGATAACTCCAACATTATAAGCATGGGGAGATAGCCCAACACCCGCATCAACAGCTCTTGCCCAACCGGAACTAGTTGAAGCATCGCGCGAGGCCGAAAATGTAATAGATTTAGTCGAACTGATTTTAGCTTCCTTTATAGACTCACCAGCCGTGTTTATACTCAGGGTAGACAAAGGCACAGCACTGGTAGCTATACCGACTTTACCATCAGCATTAATTTTCACTTGTGAGAAACTTAGCGCACAGGTCATTGCAAAGCAAATAAAAATAAAATTCCTTTTCATAATACATTAAAATTTAATTTATAATAGGGTTAACTTCTTAAATTCTTCTCATGAAACGTTCGTTTATGGAGTGACAGGTTCTCAAAAAGTGTTTGTATGTCAAGTGACTTTTAATGTATTGGCAGGCAAAGGGGCTAAGGACACTGTTATACCGAGACAAAGATAACAAAATTAAATTGTATTTTCAATTATTTTAGTTAAATAGTAGCGTGATATGCAATGAAATAGAAAACATCTATTCCATTTATTTTAGAATGGCAATGAAAAAGGAATTCATGTTGAAATATACCGGTCGTCGATTTATAGTAATCTTTGTATAGTTATTTTGTCGTATACTGTTTTTTGCCATTGTTTGGAAATAAGTAAAATAGTATTAGTATATGAAAAAGGGAGTAAGATAAATGGTTGATATACAGTGCTGAATGAATGCTTTTTTACCTCGGTGATGAACCCCTTCTTCCTCGGTGATGAAGGGGGTGTTCCTCACCGAGGAAGGAGGGGTTCATCGGTGTCCTTCAAGGTGTTCATCGGTGAGGGGAAAATGCCGGCATTTTAAGTACTCAGCTATGTAATATATTTTCTTATAATCCTGCATTCAAACAGTTGACAGAATAATTATATTTCTACAGCTTCGGCTATGGATGTTTAGAGCGAACTATGGTTACTATCCTTTTTTATAGATTAATTCATATATGACTTAAATAATGTATTGAACAGTGTCCGACCAAAAAACGTTAATATCCTATGTCGTTCTCATAAAAAAGTGCGATATTTGCGGCATGAATCAGATTGGAACAATTATAGATATATTGATAAAGGGCTGTGCTATCGGTGTAATTGTCTCCGCTCCATTGGGGCCGGTAGGGGTTCTTTGCATTCAGCGGACTTTGAATAAAGGACGCTGGTATGGCTTTGTTACCGGACTGGGCGCTTCTTTAAGCGATATTGCCTACGCTTTGTTGACAGGATATGGCATGAGCTTTATCTTCGATTATATCGATAAAAATATATTCTATTTGCAGCTTCTCGGAAGTATAATGCTACTTGTTTTCGGTATTTACACCTTCCGCAGCAATCCGGTAAAGTCTATCCGGCCGGCATCTACCAATAAAGGTTCTTATTTTCATAACTTCATCACGGCATTTGCCGTCACTCTTTCCAACCCGCTTATCATCTTCCTTTTCATCGGACTTTTTGCACGTTTTGCTTTCATGCAACCCGGTGTATTGCTTTTTGAAACGATCACGGGATATCTGGCGATTGCCATCGGTGCCCTTCTCTGGTGGTTCGGCATCACATTCTTTGTCAATAAAGTGCGGAAAAAGTTCAATCTGCGAGGCATTTGGATCCTGAACCGTATCATTGGCGGCATTGTTATGGTTGTGTCCGTAGTAGGGTTGGTATATACCTTTCTCGGGGAGTCTATTTATTGAACCAAGCAAGAAATCATGTATTGCGAAATAAACAAAGGAGGAATGAAAAGATGAAGATTGCACAGCAACTGAAAGAAAAAAACATTGCCGAATACCTTATCTATATGTGGCAAGTAGAGGATATGATCCGTGCCAACCATTGTGATATCGATAGGGTGGAGCAAAATATGATATCCCGTTATCCGGAAGAAGATCGTCCGGCACTTCATGAGTGGTATGATAATCTCATCAACATGATGCGCGAAGAGAATGTCGTGGATAAAGGGCATCTACAGATCAACAAGAATGTAATACTCAATTTGACGGAACTTCATAATGCTTTGCTGGCATCTCCGAAGTTCCCGTTTTATAATGCGGCTTATTTCAAGGCATTGCCTTATATTGTGGAGCTGCGTAGCAAGAACGGGCAAAAGGAGGAACCTGAACTGGAAACCTGCTTTGAAGTTCTGTACGGAGTGATGCTGCTGCGTTTGCAGAAGAAAGAGGTCAGTGCTGAAACGACGAAGGCGATAGAGGCTATCAGCGGCTTTTTATCATTACTAGCCAACTACTATGACAAGGATAAAAAAGGAGAATTAAAATTAGAAGATTAATATGAGGATATTGGTAACCGGGGCGAATGGACAACTTGGCAACGAGATGCAAGTGCTTTCCAAAGAGAACCCGCAGCATGTCTATTTTTTTACCGACGTACAGGAACTGGATATTTGCGATGAACAGGCAATCAACCGTTTTGTGACAGACAACGAAATAGACATTATAGTGAATTGTGCAGCTTATACAGCTGTGGACAAGGCCGAAGACAATCCGGAACTGTGCGATAAACTGAACCACATAGCTCCCGGTTATTTGGCCCGGGCCGCTCAAAGCAGGAATGCTGCCATTATCCAGATATCTACCGATTATGTCTTCGACGGAACTGCCCATGTCCCTTATACGGAAAAGGAACCCACTTGTCCAAACTCTGTATATGGCACTACGAAGCTGGCTGGTGAGCAGGCTGTAATGGCGCAATGTACCAATGCGATGATTATTCGTACGGCATGGTTGTATTCAACCTTTGGAAATAACTTTGTAAAGACGATGATCCGTTTGGGTAAAGAGCGTGAATCGTTAGGTGTTGTCTTCGACCAAATCGGAACCCCTACCTACGCTGAGGATTTGGCACGCGCCATCTATGTTGCCATCAATCAAGGTATTGTCCCGGGCATTTATCATTTCAGTAATGAAGGGGTATGTTCATGGTACGATTTTACGATAGCTATCCATCGCATAGCCGGTATCACTGCATGCAAAGTAAGACCGTTGCATACCGATGAATATCCGGCAAAAGCACCCCGACCTAATTATTCGGTACTCGATAAGACAAAGATCAAAACAACTTTCGGCATCGAAATACCCCATTGGGAGGAGAGCCTGACAAAGTGTATCAATAAAAACAATCATAACGAATGAACGAAGAAATACAGAGACGAAGAACTTTTGCGATTATTGCACATCCGGATGCCGGTAAGACATCTTTGACTGAAAAACTGCTGCTTTTTGGTGGGCAAATTCAGGTAGCCGGTGCCGTAAAAAGTAACAAAATCAAGAAGACCGCTACCTCGGACTGGATGGAGATTGAGAAACAGCGTGGTATTTCGGTGACGACTTCCGTGATGGAATTCGATTATCGCGACTACAAGATCAACATCCTCGATACACCGGGGCACCAGGACTTTGCAGAAGACACTTACCGTACGTTGACTGCCGTAGACAGCGTTATTATCGTAGTGGATGGGGCAAAAGGTGTGGAAACACAGACGCGTAAGCTGATGGAAGTCTGCCGTATGCGCAATACGCCTGTCATCATCTTCGTTAATAAGATGGACCGTGAAGGTAAGGATCCGTTCGATTTGCTGGATGAGTTGGAAGAAGAGCTGATGATCCAGGTTCGTCCATTGTCATGGCCTATCGAACAAGGTGCCCGCTTTAAAGGTGTCTATAACATATATGAGAAGAAGCTCGACCTGTACCAACCTTCCAAACAGGTGGTGACGGAGAAAGTGGAAGTTGATATCCATTCGGAGGAATTGGACAAGCAGATCGGTAAACCATTGGCTGATAAATTACGTGGCGATCTGGAACTGATCGAAGGGGTATATCCTGAACTCGATATAGATGCTTATCTGGCTGGAGATACTGCTCCCGTGTTCTTTGGTTCTGCCTTGAATAATTTCGGTGTGCAGGAATTGCTGAATTGCTTTGTGGAAATAGCCCCGAGTCCCCGCCCTGTCAAATCGGAAGAGCGTGAAGTCGATCCGGAAGAGCCTAAATTCAGCGGATTTATTTTTAAGATTACGGCTAACATCGATCCGAACCACCGTTCGTGTGTGGCGTTTTGTAAGGTATGTTCCGGTAAATTTGTACGTAATGCTCCTTATTACCATGTGCGTCATGGCAAAACCATGCGCTTTTCATCACCTACACAGTTCATGGCACAACGTAAAACTACGATTGATGAGGCATATGCAGGTGATATTATCGGTTTACCGGATAATGGGACATTCAAGATTGGAGATACGTTGACGGAAGGCGAGCAGCTGCATTTCCGTGGCTTGCCGAGTTTTTCACCGGAGATGTTCAAATACATCGAGAATGCCGATCCGATGAAGCAGAAACAACTGGCCAAGGGTATCGACCAATTGATGGACGAAGGTGTGGCGCAGTTGTTTGTCAATCAGTTCAATGGACGTAAGATCATAGGTACGGTAGGTCAGTTACAGTTCGAAGTAATCCAGTACCGTCTGCTCAATGAATACAATGCTTCCTGTCGTTGGGAACCGTTAAGCCTTTACAAGGCTTGTTGGATAGAGAGTGAAGACCCGGAAGAACTGGAAGCTTTCAAGAAACGCAAGTATCAGTACATGGCGAAGGATCGTGAGGGTAGGGATGTCTTTCTGGCTGATTCGAACTACGTACTACAGATGGCACAGATGGATTTTAAGAAGATAAAATTCCACTTTACGAGTGAGTTCTAAATAAAGTGAGGCTATTTCATTAAAAAAGAGAGGACGCGATGTCACTGACATCGCGTCCTCTCTTTTTTAATAGTTATCGGTTGCGGTATCCCCGCAACCGATATTTTTATTCACGAATCACCTTTACAGATGCATCCTGATATTTCAATAGGTAAGTTCCCGCCGGTAACTGTGTTGTACCGATAGTATTGTCACCTGCTTTCAATTCAATCTGCATGATGAGCTGTCCGTTCATGTTGTAAAGTTCAGCCATTGCCGTTTCAGGTACGTTGACTACAAGTTGGTCTTTAAACGGATTGTTCAGTATGCGAATGATACTGTTTGCATCAGCTTGTGTACTGTCAATACCATCAGGCTTATTCGACTTAACAGTGACAGCGAAAGTCGATTCTGCATATTTTTCTCCAAATCCTTCTTTTGCAACCGAGTAACGTACGGTTAAGTTGGCTACACCTGTCCGATCTTTGGCCGGTATCAGGACAAGGGAGTCGGTTACGGTGTCGATACTGTCACGTATTAATTCCGGATTGTCATTTGCTGTTACAGACTTATTGATTGTTACGTAATAAGTACTTCCTGTGTAATTGAATACATTCTTTAAATCAAGTCTGAGCGTATCCGTGCCTTCAATGATTGTCGTATCTTTGAGTGCTTCGGCAAGTGTCGGTTTTACGATTTCGGCTTTGATTGTCAGATCTACATCTGTGCGTGTAGAAACACCTGCTTTGTCGATAGCCTCTACTTGGAAAGTAATTACCGAGTCTTTATCTACTGTACCTCTGAAAAGTTCTTGAATTCGGATATCGCCTTCTTCCAGGTTGTCCAGTTGTGTGATCCAAGGATGTTTTTCCAATCCGCGCAGATAGATATTAAAGTCACCTTCACGATCGGTAAAGTTCGTTTTCCAGATGGAGTGTGCCGAGGCACTTGTTGCCATTTCGTAGCAATAGTTATTGGGACTCATCGTAAAGCGACTGGCTGGTTTCGGTGCTTCGTTGTCACCAAGTTCCGGCTGTAAAGTCAGGTTGGCAGGTGTTTTGCCAAGGTTGAAGATATCTTCTACTTTACTCATGGATTTACCGTAATAAGCACTTCCCTGATATGTAGAAGCATCTTCGTTTGCATAAGTGACGTAGAAATAATTGTTGATGCTGTCATATACAGCTTCTGTCGGATATACATTGCTTCCTGTCATATAAATACCGTCGAGGATTTCACTCTTTTCCGTATCATAGATAGAGAAACCGTTGTAATTGGCCAACAGGATAGAATCGCCAATTGCTTGTTTCATAGCTACCGGAACACCTTCGAAGAATGCTTGAATACCGTCTGTTTCGACCACTTTGGAAGTATTGTTCGTCGTGTTGAACTCTAGGATGGAAGCTGGTGCTTCGGTGGCGGGATCGTAAGGACGAATACCATAAACCTTGTCATCTTTGGCAACGAGTGTAGTTACATCCAGACCTTTTTGATTCAATGACACTTCGCGGGATAAAGTGAAGTTTTTCAGATCGATTGAACTCATGGAACTCTTGTCTTCCGTGGCTGCAATGATATATAGTTTATCGTTGGTTACGGTCATGTCTTTCATAGGTTTACCTAATGTGAAAGTTTTTATCGGTTCCAGATCCGTCTTGTAATAGAGGTCGATGCTATATGTTCCGGCTGGCGTATGTGAAGCGACAACCAGTAAGTTGCGTACGGCTATCATCTTGTCTGCAACAGCCTTGTTGGCTAACTGAACTTTATGAGTGCATTTGACTTCCGGTGTGTTGTAACGGAAAATGCTATCCCCGGCAGCGATAAATGAGAAGCCGCCATCAGCAACCAGTGCTTGAATGGTGTCTACGTTCAGCTGATCGATCACGGTTTTCACTTTTTCACTACGGTCTGTTATATCAAAGGATTTTACAATATTCTTGTCGGAATAGAGTAATAAAGCTTTGGTTGCTTTTGAATCGGGACCATAGATGACGGCAAGTTTCATCTCTTTCTTTTCTCCGTAATGAGTAAGACTGAATGTGAGAGTATCAGCAACATATTGACCTTGTTCATATGTGTAGTTAAGCTTGTTCAAGTCAATAGTGTGTTCACGTTTGCTGGTAGCAGCCACACTGTCCAGATAGATCGTAGAGTTATTTCCAGCGGTAAACAGTTTATTGCTTGCTATTGTACCTTCGGGTTCGTAATAAGGAAGACGCAACGGATCGGATATTAATGTCAGTTCCGGCACTTCGTTTACAATAACCAATATAGAGTCAGAGAGTTCGGGATTTGTTGTTGAATAAACATGCAACATGGTTCGTCCGGCTTTTTGCCCGTGGAAAGAACCGTTGTTGATGGTTCCGATTTCCGGGTTGGAAGTCGTCCAACGGAATGTCTCATAGATATAGCGGTTACGAGTACGTCCGTTCATACTTTCGCTGCGGCTGTCTTCACACTGCGTTTCGATGAAGATGGTTTCGCCTTTGATCATTTTTATACTATCGTTGGACACAGTGCTGGCATTTCCTTCAATGTCGATAACGACCTTTTTCAGATCGACTATTTCTATCTGGATTGAGTCTTTTTGTATGTCATCTTTCTGGCTGAAATAGATCCATGTTTTTCCCAATTTGGCATTGGCTTTGAACAACCCTGTATTGTCGATCGTCCCTACAGAATCGGTAGATAGCCACCATTTAGCTTCTCCTTCATCTACAGGACGTCCGTTTTTGAACAAGAAACCTTCATATTGGCACTCTTGTCCACGAACTACTTGCAATTGAGTGATACCGATATAATTAAGATAATAATCTTTCGGAACATAGTCAGGATCGGGGGTGGTGATGCCTACTCCTAACACTTCAGTAGACCATTCGCCTAACCACCCGGCATTGGCACTACCGGCACAATATACTTTGACGAAATCCACATGATCCAGTTCTACGTGGTTTCCATCTTTATCTACAGCCCAACTGATATCGAAACCGTCAGTGGCATTACCGTTCTCGTCATTGAAATAAGGATTATGGGCAATGCTCAGATCGGTACGGTCGTATCCGCGGTTATCCGTATATCCGAATGCCGGGGCACGGTAGAATTCGATATAACTCGGGGTACTCATGTCGAGTGAACTACGAATGATATTCCCGGTAAAAGTCAGTGAATCACGGTCACATCCGAAATCAAATGGGTCCGGATAGTAGGATTGTTGGTGGAATTGGTTAGTCAGCACTGCTCCTGCCTCTTTGATTTCTCCGTTTTTCCCTTTAATACTCCAAGGCACCGTATAGCGCGTGTCGTAGTTAGGATTGTAATAGGTCATTTCCACATTCTTTTTCGTAGTGCTGAGCCAATAATCCGATCCGGCCAGTTCGTACCAAGGTTCATCAGGGTCAGGCACTCCATTACCGTTAAGGTCTACACATACCTGTACGGCACCCGGTTCGGTCCATACACCGTAAAGGTTTGCAACAAATGAATTTCCTTTGATAGTGAAATCTACACCATAAGGGTTACGGGGATCATTTTTGATAGGTTGGTCAAATCCGTAGATGACGTATCCCCCGAATGCTCCCAAACTTACCATTCCACCTTTGGTTCCCAATGTGCCTTCTGCCGAATTGCTTTTGGAAAGTTGATTGGTGAACTGTCCCGGAGCAGGTAAGAAATCGATTACTTTCGAAGCATAAGCATTCTTATGAATGTTGATTTTAACTTTAGCTGATGAAGATTCACTGCCATCGGCTAATGTTACCATATACTTGAGTTCGTCGAAACTGTAATTTTCCAAGCCTTCATTGGGTACATATTGAATGGTATCCTGGGCTGCATCACCTGCGCTTATAATGGTAGCCTTACCATTTTTCGGTTGTTCGATGATGGTCAGGGTCGCAGTCTTTTTATCTGAATTGTTCATGAAATTATCATTATTGATAACTGCAGCCTTCAACGTTTCGCCCAGGTCAATCGTATAATTATCATCATTGGCCATCATTTTGATGATGTCTATTTTAAGTGTATTTTCAACCTTTACACCTTTATAGTCCAGTGTTACTTTTACGTCAGCGTTTCCGGTTTTGTTTCCATAACGCATCAGGTAAAGTTGTTGTACCTTTCCGAAGGTATAGTATTCATAACTGTAGAGACCTACAACTTCTTCGTTAGCATATTCGAACGTGGCTACAACTCCGGCTTCGTCCAAATTTGTAGTGTTGTCCATTCCGTCCGGATAGGTGAATAGGTCTGTCATCGGAATGTTGATTGTTACATTTGATGATACAGCCACTTCTTTGAAGGAGTACTCCTTCGGAACAAACTGATCGCTGGCGTAAGCACCCGCTACATACAGCCATGATGCCATCATCAGAGCTGTCAGTCTTTGAGTAATTTTTCTCATTGTGTTAAAATATTAATGATTAATAAATCAGTTTATATGTTTGGTTATTTATTATTGCAACATACAAGTGTCCTTTAGACAATCCGGTAATAACCTCGTCGGATGTTATCTCAGCGGCATAGACCTGTACTCCTTGTGTATTGTAGATGGTCAAGTATGCATTGTGAGTTAATCCTTTAATCTGAACTCCTCCATTGCCGGTGATGAATTCGATCTGTTCCGTTTCATTAGCTTGTACCCCCGTTGTTTGGGAGTGAACCTGCAAGATGCGGTCGACGTATTTACCATTTGAATCGAAACGGATGGTAATCTCTGTGTCACCTATGGCTTTAGGTATCAGCTTCAGACGATTATTTTTGATCGAAGCGGCAACTACGTTTTCATTACTTATGGATTGTATCGTTTTCACGATAGCTATGTCCTGATTGTCTTTGTCGGAAGCCATGTCCGTTAGGTTTATTTCTTCGGTACCATTTTTCAGAGTAATATCGGTGAATTCTTTTACTTCAGGTGCATACTTGTCGGGGAAGATGAAGAGCGCAGGAAACCAATACCTTTGTATCGGCTCGAACTCCTGAAGTATATTTCCGGCATTATCCATTTGATATACCCAATAGTCCTGACGGTTGTTGTCAAGATAGAGCGCTCCGTAAATCTTATCGTCCAAAGGATTGATTCGTATACCGGCTCCATAAAAGAAACGTTCATCTTTACTGCTATCATAGATTTGAGTGAAAGTATCCGAATCGATGTCGTATTCATACATTTTTGATGTGGTGAACCAACTCCATTTATCTTCGTTGAATGTGAAATAAAGTACATTCCGGTGAGTGCTTGCACAGAGAGAACCGGCAGTCCAGGCATACCAGGTCTGGTTGAGTCCACCTACAGTGATAGGTACGGCTCTTGTTTCGAATGTGGAAGGATCTATTCTCAGCAATTCTTTCCCTTCCCAGCATTCTCCGCTTGCTCCCATTTCTCCGTATGGATAATCTTGATAGTCCATATTGGTATTTCGTCCTACCCAAATATTTCCGTCTTTGCTTTGTACCATTGTACAGAAACATCCTTCAATCGTTTTTATGATCTTGTCGGTTTCCGGATCGATGACAAGTACGCCTTTATCTTGCTGGATGGCAAATACATAGTCGGATGTGCGCAACATCATACCAATCTGGTTTTGATAAAGCGGTCCAATACCGTCCGAATTGACTTCATCTCCGGTGATCAGCGGGTTTTCTGTTCCTTCTATTTGTTTGACGATATCATAGGTCTCTAGGTTAAGTATATAAATACCATTTGAAGATCCGACATATCCTTTCTTTTCATTCACTCCTACGAACCCGCGGCCATCGGCAATAGATTTTCCCTCTTTATTGGTCATGATGACAGGAATTCTTTTTTTGATCTCCATTGTGCGTGCATCGGCAACGACGATTCTACCTCCTTCCCGTCCTCTCTCTCCTCCATCTTGATCTTGCTTGGAGATAATGTAAATGTTGTCGCCATAGATGGCTCCGAATTGTGCCGTGCATCCTAAGGACTGTCCGGCATTTGCTTCATTGTTTTGAATGATGTAGTATTCAAAAGGATCGACATCATTCTCCGGTCGTAAAAAATTGATGGTACTGTTGTTGTGTCCGAACCAATCTTCATTTAACATAAAGACTCCGTCCGTATAGGTCGTTTGAGCCTGCATTCCGGCAGAAACCGTCAATAAGGCTACTGTTTGGCAAAAGCGTAATATTCTTCCATTCATAAGCATTTATTTTTATGGATTAGGTGTAAAGTTTGTTATATCTTTTACATGCAGATCTTCTGCACGGCTGATCTCGGTAGAGGTCTCCCCAAGCCAGCCGCATTGCTGGTTGACTCCGGTATATACTCGTATGAAGTCTACTCCCGGCAGATAAACAGGATTTCCTTCACGGTCTACTGCCCAGTCGATATCGAAACTGATTTTATCTTCTTTATCGTTCGGATGATTGTCTACATATCCCCAGTCGTAAGCATATAATACATAGAAGGAACCTTTTCCACCGCTTTCGTCAACCGCATTGTTGTTAAGTTTCGTTCCGGTGAAGGTCAGATTGTCTTCTTGTATCCACTTTGGATAATAATCTTGAAAATGATAGGCGTTTTTTGATATATATCCTATTTCACCAGAATTTGTTTCCCATTGGATATAAGTATTATCCGTGATTGGTGTACCCTCTTCGGGCGTTGGGATTTTATCCGGTGATGGTTTATGATAAGTAATCTGATAATTATGTCTGGTTTCGGGCTTATAATATTCGCTTCCGGCCAGTTCATACCATTCATCATCGGGTAGCCCGTTTTGGTTAAGGTCTATGGATACCATTACGATACCCGGTTCACAGCTACCACCTGATTCGGGCGCATCCGGGTTGGGGTTTGCCTCTGCATAAAAAGCATTGGCGAGTATTTTGAAATCTTTCTTTCCGGGAACATTTGCTACCGTATGATCGAATCCGAAAGTGATGTATCCTCCGTAACCTCCGAGCGAAACCAGTATGTCATTGGTTCCCTTTATGCTGTTTTCTGCTTTTTCTCGCATGTCTTCAGCACTGTTTCCTGTTTCGTAAGGGGGGATGGTGTTGATAAATTGTCCTGGTGCCGGACAGTATTCATATACTTTGGTAATATAGCGGCTATAAGCTATATTTTCTTCTTCAACCGTGATGTGTACGTTGTGTTCAACGGGGTTTTGCTCGTTGATGATGTTAAGCCGCAGATAATATTCGCCCGGTGTGATACCTACGAAAATGAAATCGCGATCGGTCGTCACAAGGGAATCATTGCCATTACGATCTTTCATATTCCAAGTGTATCTCTTTCCTGTAAATTCAGGATGAAGGATAAGACTTTTCATACGGTCGATTCTGTATTGACTATCGATTCCGAGGCTTACCATGGGTATGTCTTTTTGGCATCCCGTCAATAGAAGGGCGGTAATCAGACTGGTAAAAGTTGTTCTTAGTTTCTTCATGATATAGCTCTTCTTAGTTTCTCAATTGTTAAAAAAGACCATGTGGGCGGGGATGTCACCTGTACGGACACTCCATTTCTTTATTCCATAGCGGTCATAGCAATGTAGTATTCCACTTGAAACGTAGTTTCTGGCATCTGTAACGTAGATGTCTCCTGTACGTGGATGTACCATGATGCCGTAGGGTATCATGATGGAATTTTCTGATCCGTCGTTGATGAAATGGTTGGTGACGAGTTTCTCTGTCTTGACATTGAGAATACCGTAAGTGACAGTGTTCTGTTCCGTCTGTTTATTCCATTCCACACTGTAGAAATAGAGCGAATCTCCTTGAATGTACATTTCCGAGCAGGGGATATCGAATGTATCTTTTACTACCATTTCTTTTGAGTTCTTGTCTTTCCTGTCGAGTACATACAGGCGGGAAGGGATATTTTTGTAATCACCTCTTGAAGTAACCCACAGTTTGCCGTATCTATCTTTCCGAATGCGGTGTAGGTTAATGCCTACTGGAATTTGCTGAATTTGTTTCAGGCCGTATGTCTCGATCACGGAAACCGTATTGTCATAGTTTGGTGCCCGGTATCCACCGGAATTGGCTACATAGATGTATTCTCCGAGAATTTCCAATTCATCCGGTTGATAGCCGACTGTTACCTTCCGGGTGATTTTGAGGGAAGTTGTGTCAACCTCATAAACGGCACCTAATTGCGCATTGGGGTCGATAGCGACCGGCCCTACATAAGCCGATACGTAAGCTTTCCCTTTGGCAAAGCGAATGTAGCGGCAATTGGGGATATCTACTTGCCCGATTCGTTGGCAAGTGCGTGCGTCCATTACTTCTACCTTATGCGAGCAGTTGATGACGGCATAGAGTTTATCACCATAAATTTGTATGTCGTTGCCTACATCACCCAATTCCTTGATTACTGTCGGGTTGCGTTCGGCATAAATGTTGCGTACATAATATGCGTTCCGGAAGTCCAGGTAATCAATCGATGATTTGTTACTACCCATATTGGCTTCGTTGAGCAGATACATACCTGCGGGAGTAGCTTCCCAATCGATGTCGAATGGCAAAGGCACATATTCTGAAGGTACTACTAACTCAATTTCTCTACATGAGACAACGGTCAATAGAGTAAAGAGAAGAGAGTATGTTATAAATTTATAGGTTTTCATCTCAGATTTCAACAGTTATTCCAAAGCGGTAATTGCGTAGCGGCATCGGATAATTCAATATGACATCATAGTCCTGACTGAATACATTATTAATCTCTGCCGTGAGCCGCAGGTTTATTTTTCTCAGTTTGATTTCTTTCATCAAAGTCATATCACTGGTATACCAGGGTTGGGTATGGTTGTAGATAATATTCTCTTGTTGGTTATAGCGTTCGCCCACATAGATATAGCTATAATTCAGTGTCCAGCTATTCCATGATAAGGAGAGGATTACAGATCCGCTGTGCCAGGGGATGTAAGGGATCTGATCCCGGTAGTAATTGTCTCCTTGATTGGTGCCGTCGGTTGTTTTAGGATTGGTCACATCGATTGCTTCCTGATAGGTGTATTGCAATTTAGTCGTTAGTTGCCATCCATAGGGAAATGCCCAGTTGAAGGCAGCTGAAGCATCTATTCCACGAATATCGACTTTTCCTAAATTGATCGTTGTCCAACGAAACTGCGGACCTTGTGGGAAAGAGATGATTTTATTTCTGACATCATTGAAATATACGTCTACTCCGATGTGCATATCTCTGAATAACTTGTTATTACGGGTGCGATCGTATGCAATGCCGACGTTATACTGAGTGGTAGTTTCCGGTTTCAGAGCCGGATTGCCCATGTCGGTATAATACAAGTCATTGAAGGTCGGTAACCGGTAGGCCGACTTATAGAAAGCTCTGAATATCAGTTCTTGCCGTTTAAACGGTTGGTAAGAGAAGAAGATACCGGGAACGAGTTTGCTCTTATTGGGAGCCGAATCCCGTTCACGTTTTTCTTCATTGACAAAATTACCCAGTAGGCTGGCCTGTACTTTCAACCTGTCTGCTACTGTAAATGCTGTAGCCAATGATAACCAGTGCGTTCCTCTTGTCGCTTGATTGCTAGGGTGTTCTTTGTCATGATCATCTGTGACATTGTACCCGTCGAAATCGTTCCATTGGAAATCATAGGCCAATGAAACATCCCAAGCGGGAGATATCGAATACTTATTAGACCATGAAAAATAAAATTCCTTTTGTTTGTAAATATCGTCAGCTAGCTTAATGCTTGGATCGTTGTTGTTATAGTGAGTGTAATCGAAAGCATATTTCATATTGATACGTGTACTGAGTTTAGGAAGAAGATCATATTCAACTCCTCCTTGAATGAAAGAATTGCGGTCCCACAATCGTTCCGAACGTTTCCATACATTGTTGACGATAGCTCCCGGTATTCCCCGTTCCGAAGTATAGTGATAGGCAAATGCATTCCATTTACCTTTCTCGAATACTCCATATAATCCGGCATCAATTCGCATGGCATCGATGTCGCTATTGTGGCGTACAGCGGTGGTGTCATATTTTAAGTTTCCTTCCACATCCACTCGGCGATAACGAAACTTATAATCTCCAGCTGACCCGATCCACTCGGCACTCATGCAAGTGCTGATCTTTTCGCTTAACTTATATTCGTAGAGTAGGGCAGGATTGAGGAATCCATAAGAACCAGCCTTTGCTTTCACTAACATGTTGGTGTTCTTGTTTCCTTCAAACTTGGGTCTGCGTGTCGTCAGATAGATGCTGCCCGATGAACCGAACTCTTTGGCAGATTGGAATATTTCGCTCTTTTGTCCGTTGTAAAGCGAGATTTCTTCAATGTTATCAAGTGAAAATTTACCTAGGTCGATTTGTCCGTTTTGAGCATTTCCCAATTGAATGCCGTTGTAGAATACACCCATATGATTGGTACCCATACTGCGGATATTGACTGTTTTAAGTCCGGCTACGCCTCCGTAGTCTTTTATTTGTAGTCCCGAGAAGTAACGGATGGCATCCGCTACAGAGAAACTGTTGAGCTTTTTAAGTTCTTCTCCCTTCAACACTTGTGCCGGGATGACTTGCTTATAAGTTTTTGCCTTAATGACGACTTCGTCCAGCCTTTGGATGCTATCCAGCTTACTTTGTGCCCCCATAGGCAAAAGCATGCTGCATACCCCAACCAGACAGAGGAGCCGCCTGAATGTAGTTTTCCCCATTAATATTTCTATTTGATAGTTGTTTTATCCACCAAATAGCTTCAAAGAGTACCAATATGTATGAATAACCTTTTCCGCAACACAGTGTATTGTTTGCGGATTAACGGATTCATAGCTCGTCCTCGAAAGCTATTGAACGTATTGCATGGCAGGTCTTCTGACTTATTTCTGTAACAAGCGCCTTCCCAATCGACTTAAATGTCTTTCAGTGGCATCGAGTGTGTGCTTGCTACGTTTTGATGAAACTTACAGCAACGGGACTGTTCAGGATTTTCACCTGATTCCCTTTTAATCATTTCTTCCGTATGCCTGGAGGAAATGAACCAATGCGCTGCAAAATTATAAAATAGTTTGGATATAAAGTGAAAAAAGATATATTTCTTTTCTGATCAAGTTTCATAATATGTCGATAGGATAGGTTAGGGATAGCTGTTTTTAACTAAATACTCGCAAATCCCAAGCGTATAGAAATCTCATGTGGAAGATGGGTATACATAAAAAATACTTAAGGTATAAATGCTTATGCAACCTTAAGTATTTTCTTTTTATGAGTGTGTCAGTGAATAAATGGTTATTTTACATAGACTTTTCCACGAACTCCCTGTTGATCTCCGGAACTAAATAGATAGAAGTACACTCCTTGCGCAATGTTGTTTATTGTGGCTTGATTATTTTCATTAGTTACGGTTATTATCCGATATAGGCTGCCATCCTCGGAATAGATGTTTAGTCGGTTGAATATATTGGTTCTATCCCAATTGAAAGAGAGTTTCCCTTTTTCAGGACACTGAACTTTAACGGATAAATTGTCCGATTTGTTCACTTGTATTCCGGTAGTTTTATAGCAAGTGCCTTCTTCGCTTTGATACACCAATTCACCATTTTCTGCGTGGTAACATAAAAGTTTGCTTTCAGTATTGTTGGTAAAATATGGATTGAACTTGCCAATCCCGTAGGACAAGCTACCGATACTTTCTACCATAGTTCCGAAATAAGAAGGTTCTAAATGAAAGCATTTCCGCTTTACGTCATCCCCATTCGGCAAGATGGTATCGGTTATTGCAACCACAGTTGCTGTTGCATCCTTTTTGGAGTCTCCTGTATAGAAAGTGAATTTGTCACCTACGTTCAGGTTGAAGTCAAACCAAAGATATTCCTTGTTGGTATGTTCGTTATAAACGTAAAATTGGTTTCCTGCACCTTCCCGCATATAATAGGCTAATTTCATGTCGGACAAATCTTCATTCCTGCTACTCCAGATTTCATAGTAGTACGTTTCATTAATCATTTTGCTGTTTTTTATGATAGAAGTGACCGTGGTTCCTTCCGATGGGTTTGTGGCAGATGGCGACCATACTGCCCATTTCTTACCACCATATAACAATCTTTTAGTCAGAATTTTGTGGAAGCAGGTGTTATCTTCATCCATATAAAGAGTCTTTTCCGCATCATGGCAGCATAAGAGTTTGCTGTTTGTACCTGTGCATCCTACGCACAATGCCCCTATGCCGAATCTCAGCGATCCAATACCTTCTATCCACACTTCTTCAACTCCTCCAACGTTGCCATCACCGTAATAACGACCGACATCCATATACTTCCGGGATATGCCGTCTCCTTGCGGCAAAATGGTATCTCCCGCTGCTATTATGCACAATTCCATTCTATCGGATTTTGGATGATTAAATATATCACCTTTCTTTAGATTAAAATCCATATATAGATATTCCTCTTCCGTATCCGGTTCATACCAATAGACTTTTCTATCAGCCTCCCGAAGATAGTATCCACTAAATGTCAAGTCCGAAAGATCCTCCTTCCATGATTCAAAAACTTTCCAATAAGTTAGACCATTGATCTCAACAGAACCTTGTATTACGTTTGTGATTGTCAGTTCGGTTTCAATGTCATATTTCCATATTAATTTAGCCCACTGTTTGCCCTCATAGAACCAAGGTTCGGATGATTGGCACCATGCTCCCAGGAAAGGAAACAGGCATAGAATTGATAATAGTACCTTTTTCATATTTATAGGTTTTACATATAATTTGGACTCTGATGATTAAACTCATTTAATTATCATTATTTTATTTGATGGGGAAGGTGCTTTCATAATGAATTGTTCTTATGGAATCCACCTTCATTTGTGCGAAACAGACTAAACAGCCAAATAGAGTGACTAAAAATAAAATGTGCTTTTTCATTGCAAATACGTTTTTAATTATACTTCGGCTAACTATATCATTTAAGAGTATGCTCTTGAATTGGATCTATCAAATATACGTTTAAGTATTTACTTATACCTCTATTTGTTAATTTTCTCAAAGGTAGATATACTTTTTGATGAAGGCAAATATTTATCTGCTTTTTTTTCAGATAATTATCTCTACTCTATAATGATTTTGGATTTTTGCTATTGTTAATATTTGTGTATCCATTCATCTCTTAAGTTCTGGAATTGACATGGATAAGGAGTTGAATATGTTTTTCCTTTTTTATAGTAACGATTGAATATATATAGCAATATGCTCTTGTTTTTTCTCTATTGCTAACCGAGGTCTTTTATAAATTCATCACAATATTACTCCCGAAGGTCATTTCTAGGGTTAAGAAGTAATGAAAAGGAGATAAAATCACTATAAATGACGGATGAAATAGCTATAACGAATGGATGGAATAGCCATTCCCAACAGATGAAATACGGATAGCCAACGGATAGAGTAACAATTTCCATCAAATGCTATAATATTTTCCAGTAAATTAAGGCTGATTTTATCTTATCGGCTTCATCTTTTCTCCTTTTTTTCTCTATTTGCCCTCTTTGGATGAAGCTGTCTTTTTTGATAGAATGAAATGAGAACTTTGAAAATAATGTATCGTTTTGAACAAACGAGGGGATAAGCGATGTGCTGGGTCGCTTATTGTCTTATTTTACTTGCAATTTGAAAAATCCTAATTGCTGTATATTGCGTTTCTTTGAATCATATGTGTCCTTGGCCCGAAAGATTGCACTGAATGACATATGGAAATTACTTTTTGCCAAAATGACAATTTGTTCGGGGCTTTTAGGCATCCGGGAGGTTTCCTTTTTTCTCTTTTGCCATTTTTTGAAATATAGAAGGAGTGATTCCGATATGCTTTTTAAATAATAAGATGAAGTTGGCATGTGATTTATATCCGACACTCTGTGCAATGGCTTGGATGGTGTAATTACCGTACTGTTCGATGTTCAATAGGCGTTTTTGGGCTTCACGGATTCGATATTCATTGATGAATGAACGAAAATTCTGGCAATAAGTATCATTGATCACTTGTGAGATATATCGCGAATTATAACCTGTCAAATCAGCAAGCCGTTCGATGTTGAAGTCGCAATCACAAATAATTTCGGTATTTGTCATCACTTGCTCGACTGCTGATAAGATGTTTTCTTTTTGTTCTTTGGTCAGTTTATCTACCGAATATTGTTTTGGATTCTCAACTGATTCCTCTTTTGGATTTAAGGCTGGGGGAAGTGTGCCGGATGGGGGAGTAGCCGGTTGGTTATGCAATTGGGAAGAAACGGTTGCCAGTTCCTCTTTCAGGTTTTCAACCTTTTTTTCAAGGATTTTACGTCGTTCGGTATTGGTTTCTGCTGATTTCAGAATTTCATTGTTGCGTACAAACAGAGCTTGGTAAGCTTGATTGAGTCTCCGCTTTTGCAGATAGAGTAAAACAAGCATAATTATGAATAACACTAAGCTGCCGGAGACGATTATTAAAACTTTAGACTGCAATTTGATTCGTATGTCTTTTTCCTCGGATTCTGCATTTAGTCGATTGATCTTCCGATAAGTTTTTTCGGTCTCGTACATCAGTTGCGCATCTTTGATACGATTTATTTTACCTTCTTCAAATAATGAATCGGAAAGTACCAGATAACGATTACCATAGAATATGGCTTTCTCCCGGTCTCCTTTCTTCTTATATAATTCGTTTAACTTTTTTAGCGATTCACGTTGCATATAAGCCGGGGTTTCTGGGTTTTCGATTGACTTCTGCCAATAATAAATCGCAGAATCTCGCTGTGAATCACCATACAATTCGGCCAAGTAACCATAGGCTGAGCTTAGAAAAGAAGCATTCAACCGGTGTTGGATGGCGTAATTGGCTGTTTGTTTCAAACTTTGTATGGCATCGTTAGTCTTTTTCTCTTCCCGGAGAATCAACCCTTTATTGAGATAACAAAAATAATCGATGATGGAATCTCTGTTTACAAGTTCGCACATCTTTCGATAGTATAGTTTGGCTTCATCTACCTTGTGAAGACTATTGTATACTCCTACAATGTTGATCAATAGCGATTTATAATTTTTCTCATCCTTCAACTTTTCTGCATATTTCATACCTTTCTTATAGTATTCCACTCCCTGCATATGATCGTTCCATGAGCAATATATTTTCCCTATATTATTGTATATTTGTGGGAACAGGTCTTCAAAGTCGTTTTCTTCAGCGATCTTGGTTGCAGTTATAAAGGAATCGAATGATTCGGTATAATATCCTTTCTTGAAATAGATATCACCTAATTGAATACAAGCTTGTGCGCAGATGTATTTGTCCGACGATTCGAGTTTGGGAGAGTGTCGTTTCGCTATCAATATGTAGAATCCCATGGCTGTATCGACATGCGTATGTTGAAGGTAGGAAGTGGCTCTTGAGTAAAGTGAGGATATGGGGATTTGAGCCAGTGAGTCGCGATCGAACCAGTTCTCACTGCATATATAAGTTGTTGCAAATTGGAGAAATGTGATTAGTAAGAATAACTTTTTCATTGCCGTGTTTGCTTTTTGTTAACAAATGTATGCATAATATGCGGAAAAGCAAAATTAGAGTGACGTATTCTTCCGAATTATTAGTAACTATAGGAGGAGATATTTACGAATTCGGGAATTCATGAAACATGAGATTGCATGTTTTAATCTATATCCTTAGTTTTGACCCATCGATTAAGCGATTGTTTAACTCTAAAAATGAATAATATGAAGCTGAGAAATTTACTTTTGATTATCGTATCATGTTTCTGCTTACCGGTGATCGGTCAGGAATTCATCGGTTTGTCATTCCTTTCCGGATCGATAGAACCCAAATTACATCCGGTCGAAGGTCCGGTGTCTTTTAAAGAGCAGCTCGAAGCACTTGTATCTTCGGAAAAAGCTCGTCTACGTGCAAAGAGAGAAGCAGAAGACCATCAGGAACCCAGTCAGTGGTTGGATTGGAGTAGAGTGCAAACACGTAAAGCGGCAGAAAGTGGTAAATTACGTTTGGACAGTATTATAGGGACAAATCCTGACGGTTCTAATTATACCCGGCAGTACTTCGTTTTCAATGGTCAGAATAAAGTTATCCAACGGCTTAATTCATTTTGGGATGCTTCGACAAAGACTTGGACTACTGTAGAGGAATACAACTTCGAATGGGATGAAGATGGATATGTATTAATGCAGTCTGTAGAAGCATACGGAGGAGGACAGCGTTTTGAATATATTTATAATGATAAGAAGTGGGGAATTGAACAGGTGATTTATAGTCTTGATGATGTTGGCAATTGGGTAAAGGTACAAAAAAGCGAATATAAGTATGATGACAGGGCCAATATAATCGATGAAATGGTCTATTTATGGAAAGATAACGGATGGGTGAAAGCTGCTCATAATTGCGGCTACATGGGATGAGGAAAACCTGCAGACAAGCTTTTTATCCATGTCGTGGAACGGGGCGGAGTGGATCGGTGAAAGTAAAGAAGATTATACGTGGTATGCAAAAGATCAATTGTCATATAAAGGCATGTGGCGTTGGTTGGACGATTCCAAAGAATGGCAACTTGTAGATATATTCTTTCAAGAATTCAATCAAGCCGGACAATGTACTGCACAAAGAAGAAAATTTTGGAATGATGACCGCAAGGATTGGGGAGGAGAATATGAATCATGGGGACCGTTAGGAGGAATATGCGTGACTTACGATGCTATTATCACTTATGATGAATTAGGTCGTGCCATTCTTCAACAACACAAAGAATGTTGCAACGATAGTACGGAATGGGTACTTAAAAGCGAGATGATCACTGAATGGACTGACGGGCTTGAAAATGGCGATTATGAAAGTGAGATGAATGCCTATCTTTATATCGGTGATACAAATGAAAAGATATGGAATCAACAGGAGTTTGAACGCTATAATGCCAAAGGACTTCGTACCTGGTTGTTTAATAGAATGCAAAGTTTAGACGGAACCGAAATGAATGACAATTATGAAGAAAAGTACGCTTTTGATGAACGGGGAAATTTAACTTATAGTGCAGTATGGGATTGGAAGGATGGTAAACGTACTCCTACTATTGAAGAGAAAAACACGTATGATGCAAATGATAGTATCATTGAATCTTATTACCGTCAAGGAAAGGGTAATGGCTCAATTCCATTCGGTACTTCTCAAAAAGTTGCCGGGTATGAGGAACAGGATGATAAAGACTGGGAAAATACCTCCCATTTTACGTACGCATATAAGAACGGAGTCCGTACTGAGAAACTGAAATGGAAATGGAACGGTACGGAATGGGTTGCCGATTCAGGGAGTGAAGTTGAATATGACTGGAATGTACCGACCAGCGAATTAATTACTATGGATGGTTATCTTGATCCTTATAAAATTGATTTTATTTTTAATTATATCGGTAATGGTGCAAATGATTGGCTTGCTAAAACAGATACTTATTATTATACCGATAAATTAACAGGTATGCAAAAAGTCGTTTCCGGCAATATCACTTTTGATAATAATGTGCTAAAAATAAACGAAGGAGATGAATTTGAAAACCGTGTCTACGATATGACCGGTAAATTGGTTTATGCAGGGCACCAATCAGAGGAAAATTTAAGTCATCTGAGTACAGGTATCTATATTGTGAACAGTTGTATTGATGGTGCGTCGTTTACACTCAAAATAGCGATCAGGTAAAACCATGCTATTTGAATAAAGAGTCCGGCTACTTTGTTCCATGAATGGAGTAGCCGGATCTTGTTACGTTGTTTGATTTATTTCTTGGTGTGCATTAGTTATTCACTGATCACCTTACGGTATTCTGCTACAGCCATTTTAGCTGCCAGATTTGCATTGATCAGGCTGGTTTGCGCCTGTGTCCAAGAAAGTTGAGCTGATAGCACATCCACCATGCTAGCTTTTCCTTCATTATAGGAAAAGGTTGCTAAATCAAGATTCTCTTCTGCCAGTTCCATGGTCTCTTGCGCTGTTTTCACCTGATGTTCGGTTTCAGTCAGTTTGGTCAGTGCAGCGGATAGTTCTTCACTGATCTGGTCCGTTACGTAACTTTGCTGTAATTTTTGTATGCCGACATAGGCTTTCTGCTGACGGTTGGTTTTGAGACGCGCTCCCCACCGAAAGACAGGGATATTTACATTTAGTCCCAGGATAGGAGTGAAGCTGACATCGTATCCCATGTTGGGTGAAGCTGTAGCCCAACCCCCGGTAAGATACATGTTCACCTGGGGATTGTATTGGCTGAGGGCGGCTTTTCGTTGCGCTTCACTTTTTTCTATGTTTATTTCTGTGCTGGCATAATCCGCACGGCGTTGCAAAACGTCATCAAGGCTGAGAAGAGCAACCGGTTCGTAAACCACACCGATCTCACTGAGACTATCAACAGGAGTATCGGGCTTTACACCCATCAGGATATTAAGTTTTTGTAAAGCCAATGTGTAATTCTGGCGTGCCTGAATAAACTGCAATTCAGCTTCCTTCTGGCGGGTAGAAATCATTAACAGGTCGGTACGGCTGATCATTCCGTCATCGAAACGTATCTTGATGATGTCATATTGCTGATTGACAATCTCTTGATACTGTGCTGCCGCATTCAAAGCGGCACGGGCTGCGGATGCATTCCAGTAAAAGGCATCGCTTTGGTAATGAATCTGATCGAGTGTAAGTTCCGTACTCAATTGATCCAGCTTTTCGTCTGCTTTGGCAATCCGGTTTTGAGCTTTCAGGGCACCTCCTGCATAGAGTGGCTGTGCCACAACAAATACTCCTTGATAAGTATGGTTCCGGTACTGGCCGGCAGGACTGTCCCACGCATCCATTTCTTTCAGGTTGAGTGTGCCTTCGCCTGAGATATCTATTTGTGGAAGGAAACCGGTGAAAGCTATTTTACGGCCTTCCGTACTTGCCATGCTTTTTAATTTCTGTTGCTTCAGCACTTGGCTGTAGGCTTCTACTCGTTCACGGTACATTTCGCGGCTGAGATGTGCCTGTTGGGCTCCGGCAGTAAGACCGGAGCAGAGCAGGGATAACGCTATTATTTGAGTTTTCATTGTCATTTCTTTCATTTATCAATTAGTTCCATCCTTCGATGTGTTTACTTCGGTTGGTGCTTCGCCTTTAATCCGTTGTATAGCACAGTAAGCTACCGGGAGTACGAACAGTGTCAATGCCGAAGCTACCAGCAATCCTCCCATGATCGTTGCTGCCATGCCACCGAACATGGCATCGAACAATAGTGGAAGCATACCCAAGATGGTTGTTCCGGAAGCCATGGCTACCGGGACGATACGGCTTACAGTCGCGCTGACTACCGCATCCAACGGAGCTTTTCCTGATTTAGATTCGATGTCGATCTGGTCTACCAAAACAATTGCGTTTTTGATGTTCATACCGATCAATCCAAGTAGGCCGAGGATGGCAAAAAAGTCGAACGATTTGCCTAACAATAGTAATCCGAGTACGATACCAATGAAAATTAGAGGTAACATAAGCAAGATTACGGTCGGTTTACGATATGTCTTGAATAACAATAGTAATACGGTAAACATCAGGAAGAAGGTCAATGGCAAGTTTTTGGCCAGGGCTTCATTAGACTCTACCTGGCTTTCTTGTTCACCGAAATATTTCATTGTATACCCTTCGGGTACTTTGATTTCTTTCTGTACTTGTTTCCATACTTGATTGAATGCTGCAATGGCGTTTACTCCGCGTAGCGGGTCACATTGTGCCATCATTACCATCTGGCGGTTGTAATCTTTCACATTCGAGAACCGGTATTGGAAGTCGAACTCACTGACTACTTGTTCGAGTGTGGTCGTTTCGGTCTTGGTTCCGAACACTGGCAATGTACGGAGGTCATTGATGTGGAATGAATCGATCACCGTATTTCCCTTCATCAGAATAGGAAGCACTTGGTCGCCTTCGCGGTATTCACCCAAAGGCATTCCATTGGTTGCAATCTGAATGCTCTGTGCCATTCCTTGTCGGGATACGCCAAGAGGTTGTGCTCGTTCGGGACTATATATCGGTTTCCACACCGGAATTTTATTTCCCCATGAACTGCGTATGTTCATCAGGTCGGGATTCCGGTGCATGATCTCTAAAGCTTGGTTCGTTAACATTACCAGCGTGTCCACATTGTTACCGATAAAACCTATTTCAATAGCTGCATCCACAGCGGGTGACAGTTTGAACAGACTGGTACGTGTAATGGCATTTGGATAGTTTTCTCTCATCCAGCTGTCAAAAGCTTCTTCATGGCTCTTGGTATATTTGCTGTCTTTTAACTCTACAAGGATGTTACAGAAGTTGGGTTTCGGACCTACGGAAGTAGAAGCCAGATAGTAACGCAGCGGGGTACTTCCGAATGTGATAGATACTTTTTCTACTTCGGGATGTGCCAATAGGTGGGCTTCTACGCTTTTCATTTCACTGGCTACTTCATTAATGCTATATCCGTCCGGATAAAACACGTCTGCCCGGTAATAAGGCTTATCGAGTGATGGGAAGAAGTTTTGCGGCATCAGTCCCATGACTACCAGCGAGACAACGAACAGTACCACCATCGATCCGAGAGTTAGTGCTTTCTTACGGATAAGCACATTCAGTATCTTGGCGAATTTGTGATAAAACGGTTTGTCATAGGGATCTTTTGTTCCGGTGGCAGCGTTTGCTTTCAAGATGAAATTACCGAATACGGTAGTCTGTGTCAAGGCAAGTATCCAACTCAATCCTAATGAGATGGCCAATACGATGAACAATGGTTTGACTATTTCCGCAACGGAGGAAGGAGCCAGATATAAAGGTAAGAATGAACAGATAGCGATAAATGTTGCTCCCAACAGTCCCCATTGAGGGCCTGTTGCCCCATCGATCAATGCTTTGCGTCGGTTCACGCCTCGGGCAATGGCTATTTGCGCATTATCCGTCACCACAATGGCATTGTCTACCAACATACCCATTGCGATGATAAATCCCGCCAGAGAGGTTCGGTTCAATCCTACGCCTATGAATGACATGATGAGTAATGTTCCTCCGATCGAAAAGATCAGTGAACTACCTATCAGTACCCCTGCGCGTAACCCCATTACCAACATGATAATGACGATTACAATCAGGATGGACTCTATCAAATTAATGATAAATCCGTTGTTTGCTTCTTTGGCAATTACATTTTCCAGATAGAGCGGTTCCAGTTGCATACCTACCGGCATCAGCGGCAGAAGCTCTGCCAGTTTCGTATCTACATTTTCACCTGTCTGAACCACATCCCGTAGAGGGTCGGTGGAAACTCCGATGCCGATTGCACGTTTTCCGTTCACCCGCATGATTGTGGAAGCCGGGTCCATGTATCCTTTTTCGATTTCGGCAATGTCTCCCAGTTTTACTTGTCCTGCCTTGGTCGTGATCACTTGGTTGCGGATGTCATCGACTGTGGTATACATACCATTGGCAACGACACGAAGTTGTTGTTCACCCGCACTGATTTCCCCTGTATTGATAATTTGGTTTTGCGATTGCAGGAGTGAGGCAAGCTGTTTCGGATCGATTCCCATGCCTACCAGTTTGTTGACCGAGATGAAGATGTTGATAACCTCCGTCTGAGTCCCGAACAGGGCAACTTTCATCACCCCATCAGCGGTGACTACCTGCGTCTTGATGCGCTCCGCCCAGTTACGCATCTCTTCATAAGTAAATCCGTCATCGGCTGTCAGTCCGTAGTAGATTCCGAATACATCACCGAAATCGTCCGATACGGTAGGAACGGATGCTCCGCTAGGAAGTTGGGGCTGAATGTTGAGTACCTTGCGCCTTAGTTCATCCCATTTTTGGGGAATGGAAGATGCAGATAGGGAGGGCTGAAGTTCGAAAGTGATTTTCGACAAGCCGTACATGGACTCGGATTTTATTTTGTATACTCCGCTCATGCTTTGTATCTCTCGCGAGATAGGCTCTGTGATAAGCCTTTCCACCTCGGCAGGTTCGGCTCCCGGATAGCGCGTCATGATGACGGCTGTCTTGATGACAAACGGTGCATCCTCTTTCTTTCCTAGGTTTCCAAAGGAGAAAATACCTCCGATAAGTAATACTGCGAGGAAGAAATAGATAACCTTTGTGTTGTCTAATGAATATTTGGCTAAATTCATATCGTTTTATTTTATCTCTTTTACCGTTTCCCCTTCAACGAGCTGGGTTACTCCGGCAACTACAACTTTTTCTCCTTCTTTCAAACCTTTGGTGATGAAAACCTGTGCTTCTCCGGTAGGGGACATTACGCTTACTTCACGACGATATACTTTATTGTCGTTCAATATCCATACGTACATTTTCTTACCGTCACTCTCTCCAAAAAGGGCACTTAAGGGCACCATTGTCATGTCTTCTTCCATAAAGGGGCCGACATTGGCAGAAAAACGGATACTACAAGTAAAACCGGGTTTTACATCATACAGGGCACGGTCAAATGCCGGATCATCGACAACAATGGTTACGGGAATACCGGTTCCGTCTGTCGATATGTCCAGATATTCTTCCAATTTGGCATTGAAAGTCTTTCCTTTATAAGTATCGAATTCTACCCGGAAACGTTGATCGGTAGAGCGGAGCAAATAAAGATATGCATCCGGTATGGTGAATTTGATCCGGAGTTTGTTTGTATTTACTAATTGTACGATTCCTTCTCCGGAATTTACACGTTGGTAGTTTTCCACCAATCGAGTTTCGATAGAACCATCGAATGGAGCGGTCAACTTCGTATCACGCATATTATTGGTGGACAATTCGAAAGCGGACTTTGCTTTCTGGTAATTGGATAGGCTGATCTCGTATTCCTGTAATGAAATTGCTTGGCGACCTAACAAGCGTTTGTTGCGTTCCACTTGTGCCGCTGCTGTTTCGTAAGCTGCTTTATCGGCTGCATATTGCAAGGCGATATCTCTAGGATCGATCGCTGCAATAAGTTGTCCTTTTTTCACTTTTTCACCTTCAATAACTGGAAGGTTGATGATTTGCCCACTTACACGGAAGGCGAGCTTTACATATTCCACGGCTTCTACAATGCCTGAGAAATCTTTCTTTATTTCCGATCTGGACTCGACAGTCGCTGTTTTTACAGGTCGGACGAATGTACCTTTGTCTTCTTTCTTTTGTCCACAGGCAGTCAACAACAAAGATGCTGCCAAGACGATTACATAGTTCTTATTCATACTTTCTTAATTGTTTAAGAGTCGCTTGTCTTAATTTCAGTGCGCAAAGGTATGAAACTTAAAAACTATATTCGGTTTTCTGGTTTACATATTGGGAATAATTAACGGTTTGTTCTCCCTTTGAAACAGCTTTGATTTTTATAAATAATCTTTTGACATTGATCAAAGCTACTTCTTGATAATTAAATCCTTACCCCTGCTGAGATTATAAACAACTTTGCAGATGAGGATGTTCAGCTCTTTTCCTTCTATCATTGAGATTTTTATCTCGTTTTTTCCGACTTCTATTTGGAGGTTACATCCGCGGAAGTTTAATTTGAAAATATACCTGTTCCAGTGTTTCGGAATAATCGGGTTGAAACAAAGCATATCGTCTATAATTTGCATTCCCGCAAACCCATGGACAATGGCTAGCCAACTGCCTGCCATACTGGTGACATGCAATCCTTGTGCCAGTTCATTGTTGTAATCGTCCAAATCCAGACGTGTGGCATGGATAAAAAGATCGTAAGCTTTGTCTATGTCTCCTATACGGGAGGCGAGTATCGAATGCACAAAGGGGGAAAGTGACGATTCATGCAACGTCCGTGGTTCGTAAAAACGGAAGTTATGTCGTACGGTTTCATCGTCAAAATCGGAAGAATACAGGTACATGCCCAATAGGACATCGCTTTGTTTGATATAACAGGAGCGAAGAATCCGGTCCCATGACCAGTGTTGGTTGACGGGACGTTCTTCTGCCGGTATGTGATCCACGGTCTTTAATTCCTTGTCCAAATATCCGTCATCTTGAACGATGATTCCCAATTCTTTATTTTCCGGCAGGTACATATTATCGATGATTTCCTGCCAATGTACGATTTCTGCAGATTGAAAGTTTGTTTTTCTACGGATGTTTGTGTATTCATCGGGGAATTGGTGTGCAATCTGCTCCAATTGACAAATTGTTGCTTTCAGTGTCTGTATGCAAGAATAGTTCGTATACCAGTTATTGTTTACATTGTTTTCGTATTCGTCCGGTCCTGTTACGCCTAAAATTACATATTTGTGTTTCTGTTGGGAGTATGAAACCCGTTGGCTCCAGAATCGGGAAATAGCGATCATGATCTCCAGCCCGTATTGTGCCAGAAAATTAGTATTTCCGGTCATGATGACATAGTTCATGAGTGCCAAGACAATGATATTGTTGCGGTGAATCTCTTCAAAAGTGATTTCCCACTCGTTGTGACACTCTTCTCCGTTAAAAGTGACCATGGGGTAGAGGGCGGCTCCATTTTTAAAACCTAATTTCGCGGCATTTTCTATGGCTTTGGGAAGCTGGTTGTATCGGTACAAAAGCAGGTTCTTTGCCATCTCTTTGGAGGATGCCAGCAGGAAGTAGGGGACACAACACAATTCGGTGTTCCATTGTGTATTTCCCCCATACTTTTCGCCCGTAAAGCCTTTAGGACCTATATTGAGACGTGGATCGTCTCCCTGGTAACTCTGGTTGATCTGGAATATATTAAAACGGATACCTTGCTGGGCTTCCGGATCGCCATCGATAATAACGTCCCCTTCGTCCCAGATTTTCTGCCATACTTCACGGTGGGCTTTCAGGAGTGTATCCCATCCTTTGGCTTTGGCTGTTTTACTCTCTGAAACGGCTTGATCTACCAAGTTGGGGCGGTCACAATAAAGGGAGGAAATAATAGCGGCATATTTAATCAGGGTAACTCTTTCGCCCGGCTTTACGTCGGCACCGGCACTGAATCCCACTAATTTTTCTTTCTCTATTTTAATGGGGCTGCCGGTTACTTCTTTGCTGTTCTTGAACAACTGATAGGTCATGGCACAGCATACTTGTGAATCTTCCCGTTTGGTTTGCGCCCGGAGGTAAGCATATTCGTTGGTTGTTTCAGCGCGCAGTATGTTCCACATCTTTTCATTGAAATTAGATGCTTCATGCTTTACATCACCATTAATATAAGGTACGAGTGAGATTTTTCCTTCATAGTTGACGGATGTGACGCTGTATTTTATGAGACAGAGATTCTGATGAGCCATGCTATTGATGTGTTCCACATGGATTTTCAGGGTATTTCCTTTAGGAGAGGTGACTTCAAAATCACGATAGGCGACGCCTTCTTTCATATCCAGCCGCCGGCTGAAATCTTCTACGTCCCATTGAGCGAGATTCAACTCTTCATCAATGAGACGCAGGTAGATGCTGCTCCAATCAGGAGCATTCGGAATACGAGAGAAAAAGTGCGGATAACCGTTTTTCCACCAACCTACCCGTGTACGATCGAGAAAGCTGATGCCGGCTATGTAAGAACCTTGCATACTATCGCTTGTATAGGTCTCTTCAAAATTGCCTCGCTGGCCAAAGCGTCCGTTTCCTAAACTAAATATACTTTCGGAAGCTCGTAGGTTGTCTGCATGGAAACCTTCTTCAATAATATTCCATTCGTCTGTTTTGAGAAATTTTTTCATGTCGTACTGCTTTCTTGTATTAGTGCGGGAAAGGTACGGAAAATAATTCTCTTAACTCTTATGTGCGAGGGTTTCTTTTATGAAATGTACGCAAATTGCACCGATAATCAACAGAACTCCTGCCAATACGAGCATATTTACCTGTCTTCCTCCTACTAGGTGGAGTAATCCTCCTCCGACAATCGCAGCCACTATTTGGGGAACACAAATCGTCCCGTTGAACAGACCGAGATAAGCACCCATGTTTTTGCCTGAGATGGAATTTGTCAGGATAGTGAAAGGCATTGCCAGCATTGCTGCCCATGCGCATCCAATGAGGAGATAGGAGATAAACAATAAATAGGCATCTTTGAAAAACAGAGTGGATATGAAGCCTATGCCACCCAAGATGAGGCTACATGAATAGGCCATCTTGCGTGCTTTGAACAGGGGCAAGACGACCGCCCAGATCACTGATCCGATGGCTTGTACGGCGAACAACACACCGACCCAGTTGCCTGCTTCCTGGTATCCTGCTGCTTGCACGTCTGTCGTGTTCCATACCGTATCAGCGATAGCACCGTTTGTGTATGTCCACATGTACATAAATGCAGCCCAGCAAAAGAACTGTACCAAACCTACCGTCCAAAACACTTTTGGTGCATGTTTCAACAGATAGAAGAAATTGGTTTTTTCTTTCTTTTCATCGGCTGTGATGCCATGAAATTCTTCGAATTGTTTTGGGGGCATTTCCTTCACTTTCACCGTTGTGTATATGACACAAAGAATCAGGATGGCTGCTCCGATGTAAAAAGAGTAGATTACCGAATCTGGAACAGTTCCTTTGTCTGCAATGTTACTGATACCGATCCATGTGAAGATGAACGGGAATAAATAACCTACCAGGCTTCCCGCATTACAGAGAAAACTTTGGATGGAGTATGCGAGTCCTTTTTGCTTTTCGTTCACCATATCTCCTACCAGCATTTTGAAAGGTTGCATGGCCATATTGATGGAAGTGTCCAGAAACATTAACGAGACAAGTCCGAATATCATAGCCGTACTTACCGCCATACCGAAACTTCCGGCATTGGGGAGCAGGCACATCACGATGACGGCAATTAGTGAACCGACAAAAAGATAAGGAATTCTTCGTCCGAAGCGGTTCCAGGTTTTGTCACTAGCCGAGCCGATAATCGGTTGTACGATGATTCCGGCCAGCGGTGGCAGTATCCAGAAATAGCTAAGGCTATGAGGATCGGCTCCTAAAGTGGCAAAGATGCGGCTGATGTTGGCACTTTGCAATGCGTAGGCAATTTGTACTCCGAAAAAACCGAAGCTGATGTTCCACAGCTTCCAGAAGCTTAAATCAGGTTTTACTTTCATGGTATTTTTGTAGTTATGATTATTTAGTTGTTTCTCTTTCTCTTCACTTTTCATTTTTCGTTTTCCACTATTTTGTTGTTCCTCGCACCACCAGGTTTGTTCTTATTATTTTATTTACACTCCTGGTATTCGTGTTTTCTTCTATTTTGTCGATCAAAATATCGATTGTGCTTTTTCCGACTTCTTTGCCATGTTGTTCTACTGTTGTCAGTTTCGGGTCTGTGCTTTGCGCAATGGCTCCATCGGTAAATCCGCAGATCGAAACTTCGTCCGGCACTTTCAGCCCGACAAGTTTGCATGAATACAAGATGCCTGATGCCGTCTCGTCATTAATGGCGAAGAAGCCGTCCGGCCTGTCATCCCTTTCTAAAATATCGGGGGTGATGGCGATGGCCTGTTCCCTGGTATCACAAAATTTGATCATGCTCTCGTTGACGGGTATTTTATATTTTTTCATTGCGTCCAGGTATCCGTTACGTCGGTTTTTAGATATTTCCAGATGAGGTGCGGCACTATAAAAAAAGATTCGTTTACATCCTGTCTGGATCATATATTCAACAGCCGAAAAAGAACCGGCATAATCGTCGACTACTACCCGTTCGGTATTGATGCCCGTACAGATACGGTCGTAAAAGACAATCGGTATGTTGTTATCGAGTAACTCTTGATAATGGTCGTATTGAGATGTGTCTTTAGCCAATGAGGTAATAACCCCGCAAACTCTTGCCGCAAGAAAAGAGTGTACTATTTTCACTTCCTGCTCATATTTTTCGTTGCTTTGTGCTACGAGAATGTTGTATCCGGCTTTAGCAGCTGTTTCTTCAATGCCGCTCAATACGCATGAAAAGAAATGATGAACTAATTGGGGGATAATTACACCGATTGTGTTTGAACGGCTCGTTCTCAGGTTTAGTGCAAGCGCATTCGGCTTGTAATTGTGTTCACGGGCATATTTATGTATAGCCTCCCTCGTTTCCTGGCTAATATCCGGATTGTCCTTCAAAGCCCTCGATACGGTGGAAGGAGATACTCCCAATTCCCGGGCAATATCTTTGATGGTGATTTGCGGTTTGTTCATGGATTCATATTAGTTTCAGCCAAAGGTACTTATCTTTATTCTCATTTGCAAAAATAAGGCATCTGAAACAAAGAATTCTCATTAATTTTACGTTTTGTCTGATGAAGTAGCGCAAACGTTTGCGCTACTTGTCTTTAATGAGAAATGAATGGGGTTGATCCGGATGAGTAAAAGTTCGCAGGGACGAGGCATAATATTTTACATTGTAGATTCTCCGGAACAGTGGATTTTGTTGTCACCGGGGAATACCTTGGAGGTCACCGATGAACATGCTCTTGGTCACCGATGAAGGAGGCCTTGGTCACCGATGAAGACCCCCTTGGTCACCGAGGTAAAAATGCAATGTGGATATGTTGTAAATCAGGTGATTATATTATGAGAACTTTAATGTTTCCATATGTTCTGCCAAAATAGCGATTGACTCGAACATGGATTATATTTGACAGATGGTTTGAATGAAAATTTCATAATATTTAGTTAGGGCAATTTAACCGGAAATTGTTCACCTTATTATATATAATTAATTGCCAGATCAGTGCAAACGATTGCATCATTGTATGCACTGATTTTATTGTTTTCTTATCCTTATCAATGTTAATAACTCTATTTTTGTTGCGTCGTAAAGAAGGGACTAAAGCGATATGTCCCTGTTTCGATTTAGAGAAATCATATTAATTTATATTGTTAACTTTAATTTATTAGTTGCATGAAGCAAGTTAATCTTAGAATCTATCAAATGATTCTGCCCATGTTATTTGGGCTTTTCTTGTCGTTAGGCGCTTATGCACAGCAGATCTCTGTAAGGGGACATGTGAAAGATGTAGCGGGCGAACCTATCATTGGTGCGAATGTAGTGGTAAAAGGTACTACTAATGGTGCGATTACCGATCTGGATGGTAATTTTGTTCTTAATGCTCCTCAAAATTCGGTTATTTCTATCACTTTTATCGGTTATAAACCTGTGGAAGTAAAAGCTGCTCCCTCGGTGATAGTTACTCTTGAGGATGATTCCCAAGTGTTGGACGCTGTAGTGGTGATCGGTTACGGTACGGTGAAAAAGAACGATATGACCGGTTCCGTAACAGCCATCAAGCCGGATAAATTGAATCGTGGGTTGACTACCACTGCATCGGATATGATTACCGGTAAGATTGCTGGTGTCAATGTGACGTCTGACGGTGGTGCCCCCGGTGGTGGTGCGACAATTCGCGTCCGTGGAGGTTCTTCACTTTCTGCAAGCAACAATCCTCTGATCGTAATCGATGGGCTTCCTATCGATAATGAAGGAATTAAGGGCGTTTCCAATCCCTTGAGTTCTATCAATCCGAACGATATCGAGACATTTACCGTGTTGAAAGATGCTTCTGCTACGGCTATTTACGGATCACGTGCTTCTAACGGTGTCATTATCATCACCACTAAGAAGGGCGAAAAGGGTGCCCGTCCGCGCGTAACATATGATGGCAATGTATCAATCAGTACGAAAGTGAATGAAATAGAAGTGATGAATGCGGATCAATACCGTGATTTTGTCATCTCTTCATTTGGCGAAGAGTCCGGTGCTGCCCAATTGCTCGGAAAGGCTAATACCAATTGGTCGGATGAAATATTCAGAACGGCCGTAGGTACCGATCACAACGTAACCGTTTCGGGTGGTCTGAAAAATATGCCTTACCGTGTGTCTTTCGGTTATACAAATCAGAACGGTATCCTTAAGACTTCCAATTTCGAACGTTATACAGGTTCTATCAGTTTGAACCCGAGTCTTTTTGATAATCATTTGAACATCAACCTGAATGCGAAAGGTATGATTGCAAATTCACGATTTGCGGATACCGGTGCAATCGGTGCAGCTCTGAACTTCGACCCGACACAGCCGGTGATGAATGGTAATTCTAAATATGGAGGCTATTTTGCTTGGGAAAATCCGACAAGTGGAGAGTTTATTTCCATCGCAACGAAGAACCCGGTATCTATGCTTGAGCAAAAGAAAGATGAGGCCAACTCCAAGAATTTGGTAGCCAATGCACAGTTTGATTATAAATTCCATTTCCTGCCCGACTTGAGAGCTAACTTGAATTTGGGTATGGACTTGGCAACCGGTACGCAAGACACCTATTATCCGAAAGAATCTCCTATCGGTTATATTGAAAACGGTAAAACCGGTTATGAAACGATTGATAAATATAATTTGCTTTTAGACTTTTATCTTCAGTATTCCAAGGATTTCAATGAGAACCACCATTTCGATGTTATGGCAGGTTATTCATGGCAACACTTCCATCGGACAAAAGAGAATGCCTATAACAATCTGAACAATTCGAATCCGACCTCATATAATTTTAAAACAGAAAGTTACCTGGTTTCTTTCTTCGGACGTTTGAACTATTCATTTAAAAACAGATATTTGGTTACGGCTACTCTTCGTAATGATGGAACTTCGCGTTTCTCCAAAGACAATCGTTGGGGATTGTTCCCTTCTGTAGCTTTGGGATGGAGATTGAAAGAAGAAGCTTTCTTGGCCGATGTTGATGCCGTTTCTGATTTGAAGCTGCGTTTAGGCTATGGTATCACAGGACAACAGGACATTCAGCAGGGAGATTATCCGTATATGGCTACTTACATGTCGGGACTGGATGGTGCTTACTATCAGTTCGGTGATAACAGACAGGTGCCTATCTCACGTCCGAATGGTTACAACCCCGATTTGAAGTGGGAGCAAACAACCACTTGGAATGCCGGATTGGATTTTGGATTCGTAAATAACCGGATTACTGCTGCTTTGGATTACTATTATCGTGAAACAAAAGATTTGATTAACGTGATCGATGTTCCTTCCGGTACTAACTTTACCAATCGTATTGTCAGCAATATCGGTTCATTGAAAAATCAAGGTGTCGAACTGTCTATCAATGCAAAAGCTATTTCAACGAAAGACTGGATGTGGGATTTAGGTTTCAATGTTTCATGGAATGATACGGAAATTACCAAGTTGACAGCGCAGGACGATGCGGCAACGATTGTCCCTGTCGGATATATCGATGGTGGTACCGGTACGATGGTTCAGGCTCAGGGCGTAGGACACGCGGCTAATTCATTCTATGTATACCAACAAGTGTACGATAAAGACGGCAAGCCGATCGAAGGCCAGTATGTCGACCGCAATGGTGATGGTCAAGTAAATGAGAACGATAAATATTTCTATAAAAAGCCTGCTGCCGATGTTACCATGGGCTTCACTTCCAAACTTATTTATAAGAATTGGGACTTGAGTTTCTCACTGCGTGCAAACATTAATAACTATGTATATAATAATGTAGCTTCCTTCAATGCCCCAATCGGTGAAGGATGGGTTAACAATAAGGGATATTTGTCTAACAGGCCGTTCTCTGCTTTTGATACGAACTTCCAGGATATGAACGTGCTTTCTGATTATTATGTACAGAATGCTTCCTTCCTTCGTTGTGACAACATCACATTGGGGTATACGTTCAAGAAATTGTTCAAGGCTATCGACGGCCGTGTTTATGGAACGGTTCAGAATCCTTTTGTAATTACTAAATATAAAGGTTTGGATCCGGAGGTAGCTAATGCAACTGATAAGACTTTCGGTATCGATAAAAACGTATATCCACGTCCATTGGTCGGTATAATCGGTTTAAGCCTTAACTTTTAATTTTAATCAATAGTTTATTATGAAAACAAGATTCTTTAAATATATTTTGCCGGCACTGTCACTGGCTTTGACGGTCAATCTAACGTCCTGTGTCGGAGACCTCGATGTTTCCCCTATCGATCCTAATATAGATGTCTATTTTAATCAGGATGCCAACTTTGCTAAAATTTATGCCGGATTGGCTATCACCGGAAACCAAGGGCCTGCCGGTCAACCGGATATTGCCGATACAGATGAAGGTGCTTCTGGTCTGATGCGAATGATGTTCAATATCAATGAACTTTCTACAGATGAAGCAATTTGTGCATGGACAGGAGATACAGATGTATTTCCGTTGAATTATACCAGATTTACCGCTTCTAATGGTGTTGTGCTGAATATGTTCAACCGTTTGTATATACAAATCGCTCAATGTAATAACTTCTTGATCCAAACTGAAGGCATTTCCGATGATAAAACTGCTTTGCAGCGTGCTGAAGTCCGTTTTATACGTGCATTGGACTATTATTACTTGGTCGATCTTTACGGTAATGTTCCTTTTGTGGACGAAGTGACAGGTATCGGTGCGTATATTCCCGAGAGAATTACACGTACTGATCTGTTCAATTATATAGTGAAAGAGTTGAAAGAGATAGAACCGGTAATGAAAGCTCCGCGTACCAACGAGTATGGTCGTGCCGATCAAGCTGCTGTTTGGATGCTACTTTCACGTCTGTATCTGAATGCCGAAGTTTATACCGGTACTCCCAATTGGACGGATGCCGCTACATATGCTAAAAAGGTAATGGATGCAGGATATGTTTTGGAACCGAAATACGAAGATATGTTCAAGGCAGATAATGATAAGTCGACTGAAATGGTGATGCCGATCTGTTTCGATGGTGTCTATGCTCGTTCATGGAGTGGAATGTTCTTCGTTTGCAGCTTCATTACTGGTGACATGGATTCGGAAGCCAATTTCGGTACGGTTGAGGCTTGGGGTGGAAACCGCGCCCGGGTTGCATTAGTAAAGAAGTTCGCTCAAGACGGCAATTTGGCCAATGTCAAAGATGAACGTGCTATGTTTTGGACAGAGAACCGTACGCTGGAAATTGAAAAGCCTAGTGAATTTACAGAAGGATACTCAATTACCAAGTTTAAGAACGTGACGAAAGATGGAAAAATCGGTAGTGATCCGAATAAGCAATTCCCGGATATGGATTTCCCGTTGTTCCGTTTGGCAGAGGCTAACTTGACTTTCGCTGAGGCTACCTTAAGAGCCGGTGGCAGTAAAACCGATGCACTAAAAGCTGTGAATGATTTGCGTAAACGAGCCAAAGCTACAGAAATTACCGAATCTCAATTGACATTGGATTTTCTTTTGGATGAGAAAGCGCGTGAGTTCTATTTTGAAGCACAGCGCCGTGTTGACCTGATCCGGTTCAATAAATACACATCCAATTACACTTGGGATTGGAAAGGTGGTTCTCCCGAAGGTGTTTCAGTTTCCAACTATCTGACATTATTACCAATTCCCGTGGCTCAGTTGGCTGCTAATTCAAACCTGATTCAGAACCCGGGATATAATAATTAAATCTTTAAAAACAGATTAAGATGAAAAAGCTAAATATAATAATGTTGCTGCTTTTGGGAATGTTCTTCATCGTTTCCTGTGATTCTGACAGAGATTCGAATCCGACTTTACAGCAACCCACAACTTTCGTTTTGAATACTCCGGCTTATGCTACTTCAAACGTTTATGATTTGGAAAATTCGCAATCTATCGAATTGACATGTTCACAACCGGATTATGGTTATACGGCTGCCGTTACCTATGCAGTGCAAGTTTCTTTGGTTAATGACTTTGAAACGGAAGGGGCATATGATGTTCTTCCCAGTACGTATTTCACAGCTAAGATGGATGTAAATGCTAGTGAATTAGCAGTGGTTGCTACAGAACTTTCCGGACAACCGGAAGAAAATTTTCCTATCATAACGAAAATTTATATCCGGTTAAAGGCAGCTTTGGGAAATGGAGCAGGCGTGACTTATTCAAATTCAATTGAGCTTACTAAAGTTCGTTTGCACTATGCGCTTGATCCTGTAGTACCACCGACCAACATGTATATTAATGGTTCATTTGTTGATTGGGATTGGGCGAAAGCTGTTGAAATGGTGCCCACACATAGTAATCCTGGTACATTCTGGGGTATTGTTTATATTCCCGAAGGTGCAGAATTTAAATTAAATAGTTCTAAGAGCTGGGATGGGCAACCGATTGGCGTCAATGCAACTCTGAATGATAATGCAGGAGCAGGTTTAAGCGGTGAAGACAATATCAAAGTAAGCAATGGCGGATGGTATCAATTGACTGTATATACGACAATTACCGGACGTGAGCTTACTTACACTGTAAACTTTGATGCACCTAATATTTATTCTACGGGTGATCCTGCCGGAGGATTTGATACATTCGATGAAACTCGCTTGTTTACAGTTCCAGCAGATGCCGATGGAGAATTTGTTTCTCCTGCTTTCGTTGCCGATGGTGAAATGCGTATGTGCATTAAGCTTGCCGACATCGATTGGTGGAAGACTGAGTTCATCATTTTGGACGGCAAAATCGAATATCGTGGCACTGGAGATGACCAGACACGTGTCAATGTGAAAGCCGGACAAAAAGCTTATCTGAAATTCTCCGATGGAACCGGACATGTGGAATAATAGTAAATACTCTAAAATACTAAGAAGAATGAAAAAAATAAATATATATGCGATGTTGATTCTGGCAGCCTCTTTTATAGGCTGCACAGAAGACTTCAATAAAGATGTTGCAGCTCCGCAATCTTGGGATCAGGAAGAAGCTGCACCGGGCATGTCGTTTTCTGCTACCGCAGTTGATGCTATTGACTTGAATTCTATAGATTCTGATTCTATATTGTTTAGTACTTTTACAGCACCAAAAATGAATGATGGAGTCACGTTAAGTAAGTATGATGTACTGTTGGATGGTAAAAAAACATTAGCCGTATCATCCGAAGGAAAAGTTAATGTCAGTGAGTTACAGGCAGCCGTAGAAGAAATTTATGGCAAGCGCCCTGAAAAACGTGTCATGGAGGGAGTTGTAACTGCTTATGTGGAAAAAGATGGTCAAGTCTTTCGTTTGCCTTCAGAAACAATCGAAATGGCTGTTACACCGAAAGCTCCGTTTATTGATTCTGCTTATTATTTGATTGGTAACATGAATGATTGGAATGAGGATCCGGCTACGTTGATAAAGTTAGGGCATAGTGACAAGGATGTATACGATGACCCCATATTCTCTGTGGCTGTTGAGGTTCCCGAGTCATGCTATTGGAAAGTAATACCTCAAAAAAATATCGATGCTGGTAAAATCTACGATGACGGTGTGCTAGGTTGTGCTATCAATGGAGATACTTCCGAGGAAGGAAAATTGATAACTGAAAATCCGGGTGCAATGATGATAGAAGATGCCGGTTGGGTGATAATTACTCTGAACATGCTGGAATATACTTATAGCATTAAGCCGCTCGATGCAAGTCCGTACATGTATGTAGCAGGTAATCATCAGGGATGGGCACCTGCCACTGCGCCTATCGTTTATTCAACAGACTTTATAAATTATCGTGGATTTATAAATCTGGACGGTGAGTTTAAATTATGTTCCGAACGTAGTTGGGATGGCACTAATTACGGTGCGGGTGCCGAAGAAGGTAAGCTTTCGACAGATCCGACTGCCGGTAATCTTTCAGTAACTGCTGGTTTATATTATTTGAACGCTAATATCAATACTTTGACTTGGACTGCCGATAAGATCGAAACCATGGGAGTGATAGGAGATGCCACCGCCAATGGCTGGGACGCTTCAACTCCGATGGAATACGATAAGGACAAAGTTGAATTTACGGTTGTAACCACATTGAAACCGGGTGGATTTAAGTTCCGCGCTAATAATGACTGGGCAGTAAATTTGGGAGGTACATTAAGCAATTTGGAATTTAACAGTAATGATAATATACCTTTTGATGGAGAAGAAGGTACTTATAAGATTACTCTTTCACTTGCTAATGCAGATAATTGGAATGCAACAGTGGTAAAGCAATAATAATAAATTGAAGGAAGGAGCATGAGTGACTTTTTGAGAAGTTACTTATGCTCTTTTTGTTTTCTAAACTATTATTAATTATGAAAAATGTTCTGATTCTTGCGCTGATGTTTCTGTTGTGTGGATGTCATACGGATAAGGATGTGACAGAAGTGGATTCTACTGTATGTGATGATAGGTTTGATATTCAAGCTGTGTTTTTACATTATAGTGATGGAACTCCGGTCATCTTGACTGAATACAAGATTATTAACACCCAAACCGGAGAAAATATAGAACTTCGGAAATATACGGGAATTGAAAATGGTAATTATTGGATTACCGATGATGGATTCAAAGATGATTTTTTTGAAAAAGAGGTCGAATTGGAATTTATCGGTAGAATAGGTAATGAAATAGTAGTCAAAGAGCGCTACCTCTTTTCAGCCAGCGAATGTCATGTCTATCTATTGAAAGGCAATAAAGAAATATTGATAAATAAGGATTAATTTATGAGAAGATTTTATACTCTGTTTACACTTTTGTGTCTTGCCCTCTTTCTGAAGGCACAGATTGTGACTACAACACCGGAATTTCCTGTTCCGGGAGGGGTGGTAAGCGTCGTTTTTGATGCGACTCAAGGAAATAAAGGGTTAATGGGATACACGGGAGATGTATATGCACATACCGGTGTGATTACTAATTTGAGTACGGGTGACAAAGACTGGAGATATGCACCGGATTGGGGTGATAACAGTGAGAAGTATAAGATGAAGTCCCTTGGTAATAATAAGTGGCAATTGGATATTACGCCCGATATACGTACTTATTATAATATTTCCGATGGAGAAATCATTAAGAAGATGGCTTTTGTGTTCCGTAGCGGAGATAAGTCAAAAGAAGGAAAAGGAGAGGGTGGAACTGACATATTTGTCGCAGTTTACGCTGACGGAATAAGTGTTCGTATGGATGAACCGGTGGACGATGTGGTTTCGGTCGGGGAAAATGTCTCGATGAAGGCAACAGCTTCCGTAGTATCCTCGATGAAGCTTTATCTGAATGATAAGGTGGTGGCATCAAAAGATAATGCGAAAGAGATTTCCTGCAGCTACACATTCTCTGATCCCGGCAACTATGTGCTAAAAGCAGAAGCTACGGCAGATGGTAAGACTGCAACAGATACACGTACATTGTCCGTCTTAGGTGGATCGGTGGAAGAAAAACTTCCGGAGGGGGTACAGGCAGGTGCGAATTATATAAATGACACTGAGGTCACTTTGGTCTTGTTTGCTCCGAAGAAAAGTACAGTTCACGTAAAAGGAGATTTTACCGATTGGAAAATATCGAAGGACTATCAAATGAAGAAAGATGGAGATAATTTCTGGATCACTCTAAAGAATCTTGAACCTCAAAAGGAGTATTTTTTTCAATATGTGGTAGACGGTGCTATTATTGTAGCCGATCCGTATAGTGAAAAAATATCGGATGTGTATGATCAGTACATAACCGAAGATACCTATCCCGGTTTGGCTGATTATCCTACTGGTAAAACAGAAGGTCCGGTGACTGTTATTCAAACAGGACAGAAAAAATATGAATGGGAGATTAAGAACTTTAAGAGTGTAGACCGTTCCAACTTGGTGATTTATGAGATGTTGTTCCGTGATTTTACTGACAGTAGTAATATCAATGGAGCATTAGAAAAACTCGACTATCTGAAAGGTTTGGGTGTGACAGCAGTTGAGTTGATGCCTTGTCAGGAGTTCTCGGGGAATGATAGCTGGGGATACAACCCGAACTTCTATTTCGCAATGGATAAAGCCTATGGAACTACCGATATGTATAAGCAGTTTATTGATGAATGCCATAAGCGTGGATTAGCTGTCATTCTAGATGTCGTTTATAATCAGGCTGATCAGGAGATGCCTTACGTAAAGATGTATTTTGACGGTACAAATCCGACCAAAGACAATCCTTTCTTCAATGTCACTGCACCGCATCCTTATTCTGTCTTTTATGATTTCAACCATGAATCGGAGTATACGAAAGCTTTTGTGAAAAGAAACCTTAAGTTCTTGCTTGAAGAGTTCAATCTAGATGGGTTCCGTTTCGATTTGACCAAAGGCTTTACGAATAAACAATCGTCCGAAAGTACCGCAGGTAACTTTGATCAGAGCCGTATCGACATTTTGAAAGGATACAATGCTGCCGTAAAGGCGGTGAATCCGAATGCTTATGTGATTTTGGAACATTTCTGTGCTGTCTCCGAAGAGAATGTATTGGCAGAGGATGGTATGATGTTGTGGCGCAATATGAATTCTGCATTTCGTGAATCGGCCAAAGGAAATGCAGCCGATTTCTCAGGTTTGTATGCCGATGGGCAATCGATGCCGAAAGAGAGTCTGGTCGGATTCATGGAAAGTCATGATGAAGAGCGAATGGGTTATATGACAGGACTATCTCTGACACCCCGTTTGAAACAATTGGTATGTAACGCTGCTTTTGCTTTGGTTGTGCCAGGGCCTAAAATGATTTGGCAATTTGGTGAAATGGGATACGATGTTTCCATAGAATATAATGGTCGTACAGGCAAGAAACCTACCCATTGGGAATATTTGGAAGACAGCAAGCGCAAAGTGTTGTATGATACTTACTGCAAATTACTTGCACTGCGTCAGTCTTATCCCGACCTGTTCACTTCTTCAGTTGCCTTAACGATGAAAGTGGGTACTGATAACTGGTCTAATCGCTATTTGATGCTTTCGAAAGATGACAAGCATATTGTATTGGTTGGTAATTTGGGTAAAAGTGCATCGGACGATTCTTACCAGTTCCCGGTTGCAGGAACCTGGTATAATCTTATGGATGAAAGTACTATCGAAGTATCTTCCGCTACTGCACAAGTTCCGCTATCGGCTCATGAATTCCGTCTGTACACAAATTTCAAACCGGTTTTGACAGGTGTTGAGGAGAATATTGCGGCATTAGAACAGTTTTCTGCTTATTATGATCAGCAACGGGATGAACTTGTCATTGATGGTGAAGCAGCTCGAGTCGAGATTTTTACTATCTCCGGAATGATGGTACAACGACAGGATAATGTTTCTATACTCGGACTTTCCGTTCTGCCTTCCGGAAATTATATAGCCCGGATTGTAATGAATGACGGGGCTGTTAGCTCTTGTAAAATCATTAAATAATCAGAGATTATAAAAATAGTATTTTAACACTGCGTTAAAATACTATTTTTATATGTGTTAATATTGATACTTTATCGAAATATAATACATGTTTTACACGATGCTTGATATACTCTTGTCAACAGGATGGTTTACCTTCAGGAAATAGGAAGCATCAATACGAATAACGAACCTCCTTGATAGCTATCATCCAGATAAACTTCACCTTTGAGGCGATGGGCGTATATTTTGCAAAGAGAGAGTCCTAAACCGGAGCCTTGTGTGAATGAATCTACCTTATAAAACCGTTCGAATATTATTTCTTTCTTTTCCTTTGGAATTCCTATGCCGGTGTCGCGTACCAGAAAAAGAATTCTTTTTGAGCTGGCATCTATCCGGTAGCTTAATTCGATATTTCCTTTTAAAGTGAATTTTGTGGCATTATGCAACAGGTTGAAGATGATTTTGTAGATCATTTTCCTATCGGAAACAAGCGTGAAATCTTCATCTGGCAATCGGGAATAGAGATTGGTGTTTTCGTTGACAAAAATCCTTGCATTATTAATAAGCTCTTCACAACATTCGTTGACAGAGAAAGGAACTGAATGAGGCTCTTCCCCGTCACTCTCGAGGTTGGCGATGGAGAGCATGTCACTGATTATTTTCAGAAGGTTGTCACTGTTTGTTTTGATAGTTTTACTTATTTCTTTCAGTTCTTCCTGAGTTAGTGAAGAGTCAGAGATAATATTCGAGAACCCTACGATTGCATTTAATGGTGTACGAATCTCATGATTCATATTTTGTATGAACACGGCTTTCATTTCATTGGCTTTCTGTATTTTTTCATTGGCGGCAATCAAATTCTTATCCTGCAAGTGTAATTTGTAATTAAGCTTTGACTTGTGTCTATAAAAAATCATTAAGGAAGACAATCCTAATAATAAGGTGATACCGATGCTGAGGGATAGAATCAGTTGCATGTTACGTGTTTTCAAAATCAGTTCGCGTTTCTCTAATTCAAGCTTTTTCGTATTATATTTGGCCGAAAGGTAATTTACTTGCTTGTTTGTCTTATCCCAAGAAAGAGTATCACTCAGCTTTATGACTTTTAATAGTTTGTCGTATGCTTCTTCATATCTATTTGCCAGTGCGAGTGCCTGACCTTCATTCTGATACATCCGGCGCATATTTTCTTTACTGTTTCGGGCTCTGTAATAGTTCACAGATGAGTCAATATATGCAGCTTGGGTTACGTAATCTTTGTTCAAGTAAGCATAAACTTGTTTACTGCCGTATAAGTAGATTTTGGGAATAGAAGGATATTTTTGATAGATTGTTTCGATGTCTTTCAAATATTTCCGGCATGTTTCCATGTCCTCGGAACACATGCTTTTAACCAAGGCTTGGTACTTGATCATAGCTATATTTCTGGGAGATAATCCCGGAAGTTTGCTCGCTAAGGCACAGTCTGCCAGTGAATCCAGTTTGTGGAATGCCGCCACCGACTCTTCTTCACGATGCTGTTCGGATAACAGAATAACATTATTGGCTGCCAAAACGACATAAATGTCCCATCGTTTCATTTGATAAAACTTCTCCATCGCTTGAACAAGATAGGGCTCTGCTTTTTTATATTCTCTTGCAGTGAGGTAGCCGGAGGCAATAGCATACAGGTTATATGCCATACCTATATCGCTTTTATTGTGCAGTGCATCATTGTATATGGCTTCATTTTCACGTCTGGCGGCTTTTCCGTCACCTAAATTACTGTAGGTTTCGCTGAGAAGGATCCAGTTATAGTAATAGCCATGTTCGTCATTGTATTTTCGGCTGAGATCTTGAAGAATAGTAGTATATTTTCGTACACTATCAGCTTCACCGGCCATATAATAAAAATAGTTGATGTCCTTCAGCAGAAAGTAGTTATCCCTCAGATTGCCGGTAGCATCTGCTTCCGCTTTCAATTTATTCCATTGCTTCAGATATTCATTGGGTATTTCATAATATTTATCCAGTTTTTGAATGGAGGAGGGGATCGAGTCCGGATGGAAAACGGAAAAATTATCTGCATTCATTTGAAGGCAGAACGGAAATAAGAACTGGGCTATCAGGAATAGATGCTTGAAAGCGTCCTTCATAAAAAGAAAAATAATATTGTTTGTTTTGGGTATCCTAAGGGATACGTAATGATTTAGAGTATATCAAAAAAATTGATTAGTCATGACAAAAAAGAGGAAAATCTTAGCTTAAACTAAAAGTTTCCTCTTTTTTATCCGGTCTCCTTTAGTGGAGTAGGTTATTTTTTCTTGCGATCACCGTAACGGCTCATGAACTTATCAACGCGACCAGCTGTGTCTACCAATGTAGATTTACCAGTATAGAAAGGGTGAGAAGTGTTAGAGATTTCAATCTTCAGCAAAGGATAAGTTTCACCTTCGAATTCGATGGTTTCTTTTGTATTTACTGTTGATTTAGACAAAAACATATCGCCATTTGACATGTCTTTGAACACTACCGGACGGTATGATTCTGGATGAATACCTTTTTTCATTTCAGTATTTGTTTTTTAATTATTATATCTGTTACTATTTGGTAAGAATAGTGTAATGGTCATTTTCAGTGCGCAAAGATAATGCTTTTCTGGGAATAAGAAAAAAGTTTCGGTAAAAAACGAAGTTTCTCGCTTTTTTTTCAGAATTTTGCACGAGATATAACACATTATTTATTATGAGAAAACTGATTATTGCATTAAATTTCTTGCTGCTAGTTGCAGTTGGCACACAAGCACAGGAATCGGGTAAACGTCTGTATAGCATTGCGTTTTATAATCTTGAAAATCTTTTTGATACGATTCATGATACGGGCAAGAATGACTATGAATATTTACCGGATGCTGCTAAGAAATGGAATACGGAAAAGTATATGTCAAAACTCGCTAATCTTTCTAAGGTTTTGAGTGAACTGTCGCGGGATAAGGTTCCATGCGGACCGGCTGCTATCGGTGTGGCGGAAGCGGAGAACCGTAGGGTATTGGATGATCTGGTGAAGCAACCGGCTATAGCTTCGTCCGGATATGAGATAGTACATTATGAAGGACCGGATAAGCGTGGGATCGACTGTGCGTTGCTCTACGATCCGCATCAGTTTACTGTGAACTCAACCAAGTTAGTACTTTCCGAACCTTTTGAGGGGGATACAATCCATAAGACCCGCGGCTTTTTGATTGTGAACGGCAAATTGGCGGGAGATAATGTCTGCTTCATAGTCAACCACTGGCCTTCCCGGGGTGCGGCCGAACCTGTACGTATTCATGCTGCCCGTCAGGTAAGGGGCTTGGTGGACTCTTTGCAACGGGAAAATAAGAAACTGAAGTTGATCGTGATGGGGGATATGAATGACGATCCTATGGATGAGAGCATGAGCGAATTGAGGGCAAAGAAGTTTATAAAAGAGGTGAAGAAAGGCGACATGTACAATCCTTGGTGGGAGACACTGGAAGACAAAGGAGTGGGAACATTGCTGTATCGTGGTAAATGGAATCTGTTCGATCAGATTGTCGTTTCGCGTACTTTGCTTAAAGCCAAAAAGGGCTTGAAATATGACCATAACGAAGTTTTTGCACGCGAATATCTCTTCCAGCAAGACGGCAAATATAAGGGTTCACCGTTGCGCACACACGGTGGAAAAACTTGGTTAAATGGTTACAGCGATCATTTGCCAACTATCATTTATTTGACGAAATAAGCTCTCACTTTGCTACATGGGGATTACAATTAATTATTAAATGATATTTAATACCTTAAAATAGGATTGAATTGTCGATCTAAAATCTGATATTTCTTACGCTTCGGTTTTGTATTAAAACTATAATGTGTACTTTTGCGTAGAATTTTATTCACTAACAATAAATATTTAAACAAAATGGTAAATTACAAAGATTTAGGATTGGTAAACACAAGAGAGATGTTTGCTAAGGCTATCAAAGGCGGATATGCAATCCCTGCTTTCAACTTCAACAATATGGAACAAATGCAGGCTATTATCAAGGCTGCTGTAGAAACAAAATCTCCGGTTATTCTTCAGGTATCTAAAGGTGCCCGTCAATATGCCAACGCTACTTTGTTACGTTATATGGCTCAGGGTGCTGTGGAATATGCTAAGGAATTGGGTTGCGCTCATCCTGAAATCGTTCTTCACCTCGACCACGGAGATACTTTTGAGACTTGCAAGAGCTGCATCGACTCAGGTTTCTCTTCAGTAATGATCGACGGTTCACACCTTCCTTACGATGAGAACGTTGCTTTGACTAAGAAAGTAGTTGAGTACGCTCATCAGTTTGACGTAACAGTAGAAGGCGAACTCGGTGTATTGGCTGGTGTAGAGGATGAAGTTTCTTCAGACCACCATACATATACTGAACCGGACGAAGTAGTTGATTTCGTTACAAAGACTGGTTGCGATTCATTGGCTATTTCTATCGGTACTTCTCACGGTGCTTATAAATTCACTCCGGAACAGTGTCATATCGACCCGGCTACAGGACGTATGGTTCCTCCTCCTTTGGCTTTCAACGTATTGGATGCTGTAATGAAAGAACTTCCGGGCTTCCCAATCGTTCTTCACGGTTCATCTTCAGTTCCAGAAGAAGAAGTTGCTACAATCAATCAGTTCGGTGGTGCTTTGAAAGCTGCTATCGGTATTCCTGAAGAAGAGTTGCGTAAGGCTGCTAAGTCTGCAGTTTGCAAGATCAACATCGACTCAGACTCTCGTTTGGCTATGACTGCTGCAATCCGTAAGGTATTTGCTGAGAAACCGGCTGAATTCGATCCTCGTAAATATCTGGGTCCGGCTCGTGACAATATGGAAAAACTGTACAAGCACAAAATCATCAATGTGCTTGGTTCAGACAACAAATTGGCTGAATAAGTTCTACCCTAATTAAAGAAATGGAGAAAGGCTGTGTTTCATTTGAAGCGCAGCCTTTTCTCTTGAAATATGACCGGTTAATTGGCCATGCCAATAATCAATTCCATTTCCCCATCGTTGTCCACGTCCGTAATGGTAGGACAGGATTCTGAAGCATGATTGCCTTCCGGTAAATGGCGCGGGAACGGAGTGACGGCAGGATAGGAGGTCCATGCCTTGTATGCCGCACTTAAACCGCCCTCGTTCCCGTTTGTAGAAACAGAAGTTACTTTGTAATAGTAAATAGTGCATCCTGCCAGGTTTTCATCGACAAAATACGCTGCCGTCAAAAGAAATTTGTTCATTTCAGGTATAGATATAAAAGATGCCGATCGTTTCATTGAATACTCCAAAGAGAAAGATAAATCACATAAATATACTTCTCTGTTTTTAGGGATATATTCTATTGGATAAAATTTAACGGTGAAGATATGGTATCCAAAATCCTCCTTATCAGATAGTATTTCCGCGTATTTACCAGGGAAAGGGGGTGTTGAATTATATATTTTTTATTAGGATCAACCCAAGAGGGTGTATATCCTCCTATAGGAATAGGAAACTGGACAGGATGAAGCAATGTCAGAATTCGTAAATAACAATTGTCCCAAATAGCTTCTTTGCCTATCATCTCGGTTCCTTCAGGAACGATATATTGTTGATCTTCATTTTCTTTCGGATACTTTATCAGTGTTTTCTTATCTGCTGAGAAAGTAATCCCATCAATAACAACCGTTTCCTGTGCTTGTAATAAAATACAGGATATTAATGACATACTTAATAGTAATAATCTGTCTATCTGTTTTTTATTTAATGAGTTTAAATACCTCTTCTTCTGAGTTATTATAAATAACTTTCAATAGTAATACTCCGTTTGAGGTATGATCTAACTGAATTTGGTATGACTTACTTCTGGCAAATTCATCAAATATTATTTTACCTTCTTGACTGACCAATTTGATTCTTTGGATATCTTTTTCGGATGTTATCTTAAGGGATTGATCATTGACTCTTATCTTTGTGTTATAAGAGGAAATCTTATCAATGGAATTTAGATGATCAGGACGTACTCCATTAATATACTCAAATTCTTTCCACCCAGGAGCGCAACAATAGGCTAAAAGACTTTCTTCAGGAACAGTTAACCTGCAGGGGATGTAATAGGTAGTAGGAGAAAATGGGGTACCTATGATTTCTGGGGGAATTAATGCATTGCACTGTATTTCGGATGGGATTCTGTATTCCCCAAAATCATAATCTGAATAATCTAATTCTTTTGATCGCGTAGGTATACGTATACAAATCCAAAAAGCAAAATCTTCTATTTTTTTTAATGTAGACGGTAAAATAATCGAAATGTCTGTCAATTCACATGCTCCTTTGCCTATGATTTCTGTTCCTTCAAGGATGGTTACATCGTAATATTGGCTCATTACAGGTACTCTTAATAAACGCTTTTTGTCTTTGGAATAGAGTACTCCATTTACTATAGTGCAATCTTGATTGTCAGTCGTAATGCTGAAATTTTTTGTGGGAGATTCCCAAAAAATGTCCTGTCCAACTAGGGTTGGATAAGCACCCCAAACAATATCCGATAAAGAATTACAATATGTGAATGCGCGCGAACATATTTCCTGTATAGAAGAAGGTATTGTAATTTTTTTTAGATAGTTATTATTTGAAAAGGCTTTATATGAAATAATTTCTGTCCCTTCAGGCACTATGTATTCTTGATCTTCTTTTTCTTCGGGATACTTTATCAGTGTTTTTTTATCCGCTGAGAAAGTAACTCCATCTATAACTGCGGTTTCCTGTGCCTGCAGCAAAATGCTGAGTAACGGCAATAGTATAACAAGTAATATTTTTCTCATAACTGTATATTTTTAGTTTACACTCGATTTCAGACTTATTCGATGATTCAGAACCTGGGGTTGGAATCTGTAGAACTTACATTCGTATAGGCATTGCATAAAGAACCAATGTCTGGTTGTGCAAAACAGCCGAGACTGCTAGCCAAAGTAGCTACTAATAAAATGTACTTTTTCATAATATAATTTTTTTGAATTAGATATGGGCTAATATGTAATACAGAGGTATATTTTTATCTAGTTCAACTACCCTTGTCTTTGGCTGTCTTCTTGCAGTTTGGCTATAGGATTCTTCAAAGATATATATTTATTTTAGATTTTCATTGATTTGAATTAACCGATTGAAGAATAAACTTTTAGCGGAGTTTTTGAGATTCAGAGGTAACGAGTTAGTTAACCGTGCTATTTTCAGCGTTTTGCGGTGCTATACTGTCAAATAACTCACGCTAAAAGTAAGCAATATTTTTGAAATCACACGCATATTTTTCTTCTTTCTTTAACCGATAAACACCTCTTCTGTGGAAAGAATGAATAAGGCAAGTTTTTTATTGGAAATACTCTTCCGAGGAACGAGAAAGGAAGATTTCTGATAAAATTCATTTCAGTCTTGACGTTCTATTCTTGGAACCATACCTTTGTGTTCGGATAAAGAAAGGTTAGTATCTTTATTTTTTTGCTCCTAATTTCCGAAATCCTTTTTCTGCGTCTATGGCATTGAGACGTGTCAGTTGACGTTCTGCCATTTCGTGCAAACAGGCGTATCGGGTAGATTTGTCCATATCACGTTTCAACAGTTCTGCATTAAATGATTCAAGATTTGCTAAGACAACCAATTCGTTAATACTTGCCGTATCGCGTATATTCAAACCTTTCTTTGCGTATTCAGGATTTGCTTCTCGCCATTGCTTTGCTGTACAAGCCCATAAAGCGAGATTTAGCATATCGGCTTCATCTGCATAGGCGTATGCTTTCTCTCGTTCAACATCCATTTTTGGGATGATAAAATCACGGACGGCATCGGTATGAAGCGTATAATTCACTTTACTAAGTACCCGTTTTACATTCCATTCACCGAGCATCGGATTGTTTTCAGCCTCTTTAAGTCGCTGATATTCGGTAATCAAATAGAGCTTAAACACCGGACTGAGCCACGAGCCGAACTCAAACGCAATATCTTTGTGGGCGTAAGTTCCTCCATTTCGCCCTGCTTGGGAAATCATACCGACAGCATCGGTAGCCTCAATCCATTTGCGGGGTGTCATATTAAAACGGTTTGCTCCTGCTTCGTGTAAAAAGGTGTCGAATTCGACACCTTTAAAGGCAGGGTTGTGCAACATCTCCCAAGCACCGAGAAACTCAAGGGTATTACGATTACGCATCCAGTTGCGGATATGGTCTTCGCCCTCTTGCCCCTTTACCATATCGGTAAGGCAAATGTAATCGTCATTTTTTCCCGAAATAATGGTTATTTCCGTACCCTGTACGGTTATTTTCTCTTTTTTGCTCATATTACTTCTTTTTTCTTTATTACACAACCTCAAATCTATCGTCCGAACTAACATTGACAAACAAATACCTGTTTTTCCGAATTATCGTTAAATACCTCTTCTTCAAAACCTCCAAACTTATGAATAACATTAAATCCAGCCCATTCCAGATATGTGTCTAATTCTTGAGGAAAAAACATCCTCATATCCAAATTTTGGGTAGAATTGAACTCGCCATTAATAAAATAATGCCATTCTATACGATTAATCTGAGTTTTATTTTCATATAGCATTGTCTGCTTTATCAATACATTTTTTCCATCGCTGGTCGTATATTCGGCAATTACTTGTTGTTCTTTTGCGGCTTCAACTATATACTGAATATTAGGGTTAAAGCAATCCAACAGAAATAAGCCTCTGTCTTTAAGGTGATTTCTAACAACATGAAACGCCTTAAATAAATCTTCATTCTTATATAAATGATGGATTGAATTAAACGGAATAAAAATAAAGTCAAATTTTTCCTGCAAGTTTAATGTTCTAATATCTGCTTCAATGAAATTAATCACTAACCCTGCTTCGGAAGCTTTTATCTTTGCCTGTTCAAGCATTGATGAAGTGTAATCCACTCCATAAATATTGTATCCCTCCTTTGCAATGGGAAGCGTAAGTCTGCCCGTACCACAGCAAAGTTCAAGAATTTTAGCATCCTTATTTTTCGGCAGCCATTTTTTGTAAAATGGCAAATCAGACAGGAAAGTATTTAATCCATCATAAATACCAGCATTGTATATTAAGTCGCCAACTTTGTAATCACTATTCATTTTATCTCCTCCAATATCTCTTGCCCCCAATTACCCACAACGTTGTGGAGATTGTCAAGTATTGACTATTTTTTATTTTCTTTTTTATTGTTTATATCCACTTTGTCAACGAAAATTAAAGTGTACATTTCATTGTTTTATTATTTCATTTCTTTGCCAAATATCATTCAACGTTGAATCTGCGAACAAATGAGGCTCATAATGCCCCCTAATGATTAATTTATCATTAGGACTTACGATAATAGACAGCGATTCTCCTTTTCTTAGAACTACATTTTCACAATACAACCTACCATTAATATGGATTCTCTCAATGTAAGTTGTTTCGTCCTCAAGTTCACGAATTACTATTTCAAAAATCTCATCAGGAACTGTAATTGTGTCAAATCCTTGTATAAAAGAGGCTGATTTTAACAGTTCGCGAACATATTTTTGTTTTCCGTGTTTATTAATAACGAATAAATGTGGACAAGAACCGCATTGCCAATAACTATTTATGGAATATAAATTATTGAAATCAAAACTGTGTATTTCAACTTCATATTCTCCTTCGTTGCTATTGTATATAACAGAGTTTGGATTAATTTCTTCATTAAAGAAACAAATGTCATCTTCATTAAAATCACCGTTGCTAAGTATCCGTGAGAAATCTCGTCCTCTGTCTCCGTCAATATGTTCTATAACGATTTTGCTTCTGTCAATTTCCTGTAGATTGATAGCCGTTGCAATTGGAACTAAAACCATTTCACGAGAGAGTAAATTGAAATTGGGGAGGAGAATTTTTGTACTTTCCTTTGTCAATAGACTGTTTAGTTTTATTTGCTCCTTTGAGGTATTTGTTATTCCAAGAAAAATGAAACTGATAGGAGAAATTTCTAAATACTCAGTATAAGCAAATTCGAAAATTTCTCCTCCACAAGAATCTTCATTTCTTCGAAGTAAAGAGGTGCAAAACGTTTCTGCATTAATTCCTGATTTGCTCAAATGCTCTAAAAATGAATTTGGTTTCAAAATTCTCAATAATGAACACCAATCACATTTCCTTTTTGCTTCAAAATAAGGATATTCCACGCTTGCTTTGTCTGTCATTTCAACTCCTTCATATTCCTGAAAATACTCCTCAATAGAATTAAACTGTCGAACTTCCATTATCATTTTTTGTTCAACATTAGAGCCAAAGTCTTTCAAATGTGAGTTAAGAATTTCTTTCCATTCTTTTAATATTAAGTTATCAGACAAAAATACTTTGTTTCGATATTTGTCAACAGAAGAAAAATCTCCTTTGATTACGGACTCTAAAACATCAAAAGCGTGAAGAACATAATAACATGTATGTATTTGATTTGAAATGAGTTTTTTCTCAACTGTAGGATTTTTTTTCACAAAATCATACCAATCATTTCGTGCTTTAGTTAATTCCGGAATTGAAAATTTAATGTCCTTAGGGTGCTTATTATTATAATGCCCCGCATTTGCGTGACAATCAAAGCAAAGAGGAATGGCATTTTCAAATGTATTGGGTCCACCATTTGCTTCTTGTATCAAATGGTGAACTTCTAAATTTATCCCTTTATAACTATGACAAACACAACAGTGTCTTGCAGTCGCAATCATTACTTGTTCTTTTATTTCCGGTGAAAATCCCATGGTATATTTTGTATTATTTTACTCACTACATTTATTCAGTTTGCAGCTAAAAAATACACCCATATTTTACAGTCAACCGCTATCACATTATACTATTATTCCTCGGGCAAAGCAGTTGGTATATCCAAAATGCACATGCGCAAAAGAACATTTTATAAAACCGAGTGAGTTACTTGCCGTTCGCAAATTTAGCAAATAATTGGGACACAGCCCAGATTACCTCTTAAAACCTTTGTTTTTACCCACTTCCAGCTTAGCCGGAGGCTTGATCTGTGGTCTTATGGTTTGCTTTATTTCTTGGTATTTTTGCTTGAACCAGTCGAGGATGTTCTGACCGTTGAGGAAAAGACGAAACCCGTCCGGATTGTCCTATTCTTTGAATAGTTGCAGTTTACCATCCTGCACATTAAAATCTTGGTCGTGCTCAAGGGAATGTAGTTTGCCTGTAAAGGGTACGATTTCGCTGTTGAACAGCCTCTTAATGGAGGATGAAATAGCCATTACTAACAGATGGAATAGCCCTTTTCATCAGATCAAGTAGCTGTTGTCATCAGATGAAATAGCCATTGCCAATAGATCAAGTAGCCATTTCCATTAAATTCAGTTTGAATTTACCCGAAATGAGCCGTTCTTTCTTCTTTTTTTCTCTACTTTTCTTTTCTCCGTGAAGGTTCTTTATTTGACGGAATGAAATGATCATTCTATAATCTTTATCATTTGGAAAGGGTGAAGGAATAAGTCTTGTTTTATGCAACTTATATCTTTGTTTTATTGTCAATGTGGAGAGCTGAGATTGCTCTACAATCCGTTTTTTCTAATCATCTTCATCATCACCCGGAATAAGGCTACTTATAAGGGATAGGAAAAGCAAAGTGTCAAAAAGATAATTTGGCGGAGAGTACGGGAGCAGGTATGGAACGGAAAGGTATCAGGAAGAATGTGTTTTACCGTAGGTGAATACGTAGAATCTTATTGATTATATCGTTTATCTTTTCCAGTCGTGCGGTACATGATTGCAGTTCTTTATTTGAAGATTGAATATTTCTGTATACGTACAAAAAAAACGTGCAAAACCTCCATTAGAGGGTTGCACGCTTTCAAATCATTCGGTCTTACAAATAAGTCGGATTCTACAGGATAACTTATCAGTCACATTTAATCATATAATGATACGTGCCCGACCCTACCGTATAGACTTTGTCTGCATGGATGGTTGCTGTGGTATTTGCGGGGATGGTGACGGTGAGTTTGATCCTGCCGTTTTCTCTTTTCCATTCCGAACGGATCAGACCGCGTACAGACTGGTAGCTGCCCGATACCCAATCCAGTTGATCGATAAAATGCGGGCGAATGATGATATGACCGAATCCCGGATGTTCGGCATCCAAGTTGATACCTGCGAGCGTATTGTACATCCATGCGCTTACATCTCCCATGAAGACATGGTTGAGTGACGCATCGTGGAATTCCGGGCTGAGTAACCAGGTCTCTGCCAGCGTGGTATATCCTTTGGTTTCTACCCAATATCCCCAGGAAGGAGCTTCGGTTTTGGTGATCATTTTGTAAGCATCTTCTACATAGCCGAATTTTGTAAGCATGGCAGGGACTGTTTTGCTACCGAGCAGTCCGAAGTTGAGGAAATAATTATTCCCGGTGACTGCTTTATGCAACTGTTCGGCAACGAGTTGTTCCTTGCCGGCAGGCACGATGTCCATATATAAGGCAATGGCTTGTGCGGTTTGAGTTCCGTTGGCATAAACACCTGTTTCGGTATTGAAATATTTTTCGTTGATCAGTTGTTTGAGCTGTTCCGCTTTTTGCTGATAGGGAGTAGAATCTTTGCCTAGGAGCTTGGCGAAACGAGCCATCGTTTTATAGTCCTGATAATAATATAAGGTGGAAGTGTACTCGTTCGGAGTTTGTGCTTCGTAAGTGACCCAATCTCCCAGCCCGAAAGTGAGGAAACCTTCTTTCTCCAAGGGTTTCAGATAGTCAAGATAACGTAACAGGGTGGGGTAGAGGCGTTCGATGGTCCGCGTCTCCCCATAGTAATTGTACAATGCATTGGGAATAATGAACAAGGCTGCGTCCCATACCGGACCGGGCCATTCTCCATATCCCCACGATGCACTGGGCACGATGCCTGAGATCTTGCCGTCAGAAAGCTGGTTGTCGATGAAGTCGTTCATCCATTTCTCATAAAGGGTAAGGCCATCGAAATTGAGCAGAGCCAGGTCGATGGCCACATGGGCATCGGCAGTCCAACCGTTCTTTTCGCGTTGCGGGCAGTCGGTGGGAATGCTATGCAGGTTGCACAGGTAGCTTAGATTGGTGGCAGCCCAGATTTTATTCAGTAATGGGTTCGAGCAACAGAATTCTCCCGCTTGCGGGACATCCGTATGGAGGAATAATCCGGTGAGGTCACCTGTTCCCAGTTTCACCGGGCGGTTGCAACTGACTTCTACATAGCGGAATCCGTGATAGCTGAACTGGGGAGTGAAGGATTCCTTCTTTCCCGTACCTCTCAGGATAAAGACATCGGTTTGGAAGGTTTCCCCCGGTTTTACGGGTTTGTAATAAACATCTATGTTTCCCGGTTCGAGCCTTCCATTCTCTTTCAGCAATTCTCCGTGACGGAGGGTGAAGGTAGTGCCCGATTCCCCTTTTACTTCGAGCCGGCATACTCCGGAAATATTGTGTCCCATATCGAATACGTAAATGCTGTCGCCAAAGGATTTCATCGATACGGGCTTAATCTCTTCCGTAATACGGATGGCAGGCATTTGCTGGGCAACCAGTAAGGGGGCGGGTTGTCCCGTTTTACGGGCAGGCATCCATTGTGCGTCATTGAAACGGGCTGTCGTCCAGCCGGGTTCTTCAAGTCGTGCGTCATACTTGTCACCGCTATAAATATTGTTGTAAGTATAAGCACCGGTATTTGTTTTCCAGTGTTCATCGGTTGCTATGACATCTGTGCGACCGTCTGCATAAGTCACCCGCAGTTCGCATAACAGGCGGGGACGTTCTCTCCAACGGGCTTTCTCAAAATCCCAAACCGCCCGGCTCTGGCAATTGTAGAAACCGTTGCCAAGAACAGCGGCAATGGCATTTGCCCCTCTATTCACGAGTGCTGTTACGTCATGAGTAACATATAAGATACGTTTGTCGAAATGGGTGTATCCCGGATCGAGGTAGTTTTCACCGACTCTTTTGCCGTTGATGAAGAGTTCGTAATACCCGGTTCCGCTCACGTAGGCACGTGCCGAGGAGATTTTACCCGTCAGATCGAATTCTTTTCGGAATAAGGGGGCGGGTTCATATTCCTTATCATGCCGGTCCGTGATCCAGATAGCTTTCCAGTCTGTTGGTTGTAGTTTTGCCGTCTCAAACCGGTTTATGGCAGATGTGTCGGTATGGTTGTTTTCATCCCAGATGGTCACCTGCCAGTAATAGCAGGTATGGGGCTGTAAAGGGTTTGTTCCTTTGTATTCTATGCGTGTGGTCTTGTCGATGACCTTTCCCGAATCCCATACATCCGCTTTGCCTTCGGATAATAATTCAGGTCGGCTGGCAATCCGTATTTGCCATGCTTTTTGTATCGTATTTGTAACATTGCTGCCGAGCATCCATGTAAAACGCGGATGGCTGGTATCTATGCCGACAGGCGAGTCTGTATACTCGCATTGAGTCTTAATTATTTTTACCTGCTCTTTTCCATTGGCAGTCAATGGAGCTATGAAAAATAATAAAACAGCTAACAAAAGTTTGGTCATAAGGCTAATTGATAATTAATAATGAATAATTAAAAATTAAAAACGAAGAGTGAAAAGAAACGATTCATACTTAACTATTCATTGGAGTTTATGTAAATTAGGTTTGTAATAACCATTATCGAAGTAAAGTGCTAACACGGTGCAACAACAAACGTCATAACTTATAACTGCATGATACACCTTTCTTTACAAAAGTGATTATAGATGTGAGATTACAAACCTAAATTACGTCAACTCTCTTAATTACCGTTTTTCATTATTAATTTTTAATTTTTCATTATCTAATGCTATTCAGCAAATCCACTTTTCCTTCATTTACCAATTTGAGGATCAGTTCTCCGAAAAGTGTATTTTGCCATGCAAACCAGGCACGGGTGAAGTTGGCAGGATCGTTCTTGTGGAAAGACTCGTGCATGAATCCTGTACCGGCATCCGTGTTGATCAGCATGGTGATGCAGTCTTTGATCTCTTTGTCATCCTGACTTGTAAAAGCTTTCATCATGATACTCATAGGCCATATCATGTCATACCCGATGTGCGGACCTCCGATACCTTCACCGGCTGTGCCTTTGAAGAAATAAGGATTATCTTCACTCCATACGAAACGACGGGTGTTCTGGTAGATCGGGTCGTTTATTGATACATCGCCCAGATAAGGCATGGCAAGCAAGCTCGGAACGTTGGCATCGTCCATCAGGAAATGATTGCCGAAACCATCTACCTCGAAAGCGTAGATTGTGCCGTATTTAGGATGGTTGTAAGTGGCATATTTCTGTAAGGCGGTTTCTACTTCCTGAGCCAGGTCGCTACATTCCTTCGCCAAACTTTCGTTCTTATTGACTTCAGTCAATATCTCGGCAGCTTTTCTTAATGAAGAAACGGCAAAGAAATTGGATGGAACCAAGAATTGCAGGGTAGTGGCATCGTCCGATGGGCGGAAACAAGATACGATCAGTCCTACGGGATTGACAGGGGCACCAAGGCCGCCGTTGTTTAATGTATCGAGCGCACGCTCAGTCTTACGCTGGAATTTGTAAGGACCTACTCCATCCTTGCGTTGTTGCTCCTTGAACGTTTTCAGGATGGCAGTGATAGCCTGTATCCATTCACTATCGAAAACGCTTGCATCTCCGGTTTGTTTCCAGTATTGGTACGCCAGACGCAACGGATAGCACAAAGAGTCGATTTCCCATTTGCGTTCATGAAGTTCCGGTTTCATATCGGTCAGGTCGGTCATCCATTCTCCGCCTTTGGCTCCGTCATTGAATGCATTGGCATACGGATCGATGTTGATGCATTTGAACTGGCGACGGATGGTGCCTTCCAGCATCTTTTTCAATTCAGGATCTTTGTCCGCAAGCTGGATGTAAGGCCATACTTGTGCCCCGGAGTCACGCAACCACATGGCGTGGATATCACCTGTATAGACGAATGTATCGGGTTTGCCGTCTGTTATACGGTAGTGTACGGTGGTTTCCAGTGTGTTCGGAAAACAGTTTTCGAACATCCAAGCAAGCTTTTGGTTCGTCAGTAGTTTTTTGACACGGATGATTTCAGCTTCCACGGCTTTGGACTTGAACAAACGGTCTTTAACTGCCGGACGATTTGACTTGTAAGCCGCTGCTTTGCAGGCTTCATTGATAACAGTTGTGTTGTCGCTGGGTGCGGTGAGGTTCATCGCATAAGCTCCGTTACCTACCAACATGGTTGCTGCAATAGCGCATAGACTAATGTTTTTTCTTTTCATGATCTTGTTTTAGGGTGATTATTATTTTATTCATTTTAATTACTGCATTTATTTAATTGCTGCCAGCCGGGCATACATCTCCACCATGGCTGCCTGTGTGAGTAACCATTTCTTTGCATCTTTTTCATTGCCGGAGAAGTCGGTGTTGAACAGCCCCTTTTCATCGCGGGCATTGTTCCATGCATAATTCAGACTTTTATTGAAAGCATCCAAATAGGTTTTATCTCCATTAGTCTTATAAAGCTCGATGAATCCTCTCAGCATGACGGCAGTGAACCATACATCTCCCTTTTTTAATATTTTGAATGGTTCTCCATTAGGCAGTGTAAAGTCGGTAAAGAAATAATTGTAGCACGCTTGAGCCAGCTTTTGTGCATCGGTCAAGTATTTCTGATCATTGGTGAGTTGGTAAAGTAAAGCTGCCGATTGCATCATCTGTCCGCTGTTGTAAGCGAACTTTGCCTTACCTATTTTTCCATCCAGGCTTATGTTGTCAAAGTAAAGATAATCTGTAGGATCCTGTAAGTGTGATTGGGTCCATTCATACAAATGTTTGCCTTGTGCCAGGTAGTTAATGTCTCCGGTGGCCTTAAACAATTTTAGGGCGAACACTGAACCGGGAGCGTTCGAACAAGTATTCTTACTTTCCTTCTTTTGTTCGCACCAGTAGATGCCTCCGCCTAATTGATCGTCCGTGCCACTGGCAATAAATTTCCAGATCATTTTTGCCTTGTCCAGGTATCTGGGTTCGTTGGTATACGTATATATATCGGTATAATCGATACCTAACCAGATGTTATCGTCATAAAAACGGTCGGATATTGGGGCAGAGTGTATGTAAGATGAATAAGCATGAGGTTCACGGGCTGAGTCGTAATATTCTTCCAGTCCGGGTAGCACTTTACCATCGAGGATTTCTTTGTATTTGGGATCATTACTTGTTTCCAACAATGCGTTTACAGCGGAAAATGTCCCGGAGTAAGGCCAGAGATAGGAATATTGGTTTGGGACATTGGCCTGCTCTTCGGATGCCAGGTAAGTGGCGGTATACGAAGCGTCAAACGGATAGTTTTCACGTAAAAGGTAAGTGTCGGGAGCTGAATAATTCTGATAAAGTGCGTTTAATGTTGCTTCAGCTCTCTCCAAATTGAAGTTTGCTCGTGCTTGTTCCTTGTCTTTGGAAGCACAACCGGTGAAGATGGCAGTGCATAAAATTCCTGCGAGGATTTGGTGTACTTTCATGTTTTCTTTTGGTTTATAAGTTTGCAGGGACAAATATAGTTGTTGCGCCTTAATTAAAATGACCAATTTAGGACATAATTGTGTTTTTGCCGGCTGATGGCAGAAAAAGTATAGTGAAATGGCACGAAAATATACAAAATTCTGCCTTTCACCTCTCTTTTTAGGAGACATTTTTGAGATAATGACTGTTTTTACGTATTTTCGCCAGTGCATATAACTACTATAAAAAGTATGAATACCGAAATCCGGAGGAACCGTTTATATTGTGTCTTATTTCTGTTGGTTTGTCTTTGCGGGTCTGCCTGTGCTTATAGTCTGCGGCAGTTCACCAGTAAGGAAGGACTTTCCAACAGCGCGATCCTTTCCGTTTGTCAGGATAGTGACGGTTTGCTTTGGATCGGGACGTGTGACGGAATGAACCTTTATGACGGAAACAGGCTTTGGCTATATCAACCGGCCGATGTGCGCAACAGCCTTTCCGGCAATCTGATAGACGGTATAATGGAAGGGGATGATCATACTTTATGGATACAAACCAACTATGGATTGGATCGGTTGGATACACATCACCAAACGGTGAAGACTTTTAGAGAGTTCAAGGATGTCAGTATTCTGACAAAAAGCCGGGACAATGCTGTTTTCATTATGAAAGATGACGGATACATCTATTATTGTTGTCCCGGGGAGGATCGTTTTCACCGGTTGGAAACAGAAAGATTTGCATTCGAAGAAGTGCTGACAATGACGGTAGACAAGGAGGATGTGCTTTGGGTATTCACATCCGATACCCCTTCACACGGATATAAACTTCAGAGGCAAAACGGGAAAATACAGGTTGAAGATCATCGTCCGACCACTCATTCCATAAATCTGTTGTGTGCTTTTTCTGAACAAGATAATGTCTTTTTCGTGGATGCCTTTAACGAGCTTTACGAATATAAGCTGCATGGCGGACAGACTTATTACATTGCAGACCTTACGGGAGAGATAAATAAACGGGGGGAAATATCCTCTATTGTCCGATATCATAATGACTTCTTTATCGGTTTTAAGAATAGTGGACTGATTTGTCTCAAATATCAGCCGGATCGAAAAGTGAAATACGAGGTGGTTCCTATCGATATAAATTCCGGGATATTTTGTCTTATGAAGGATAAAGCACAGGATATCCTGTGGATAGGAACGGATGGTCGTGGACTGTATATGTATTTTGCGGATGGAGTGCGGATTGAAAATACATTGCTCGATGCTCCGCTTTACCATAATGTGGGCAATCCGGTGCGTACACTTCTTTTGGATGATGAAAGGACGTTGTGGGTCGGGACGAAGGGAAACGGCATTCTTCGGATGCCCGGGTATGATATTGAACAGAATAGGGCTTCTTCTGTGGAACAATACCTGAGCGGAAACTCATCTTTGGCGGATAATTCGGTCTATTGTTTCGCTTCCGGACGAAAAGGCTATTTGTGGATCGGAGGGGAGAGTGGAATGAATTATTATTCTTACCGGGACAGAAAGATTCATCCGTTTCGGGTGATTGCCGATGGTAAACCGTTGAAATTCGTACATTCTGTCTGTGAGTTTAACGATAGTGTGCTTTGGATAGCAACTGTAGGGGAAGGGATCGTAAAAGTTGTCTTAGATTATAAAGCAGATATCCCCCGAGTGCTTTCGGCACAACGGATATTGCTTGATGACGGGAAACGGGCATCCAACTACTTTTTTACATCTTATAAGGAGAATGACTCTATTATTTGGTTCGGTAATCGTGGAAAGGGTGCCTGCCGCGTGAATGTGGAAACCGGTAAGATCACTTCCTACCGTTTTGACGGAGAGGGAAATAGTCGGATGCAGAATGACATATTTGCCATCATGGGAAGTAATGGGAGTTACTGGTTTGGTACGAGCTTTGGATTGATGCGGTGGACAGATGGCAAATACCAGGTATTCAATAATGTGAATAAGTTGCCGAATAATACGATTCACGGTATCCTTGAAGATATGCACCGGAATCTTTGGTTGAGTACGAATCGTGGCATTGTAAAGTTGAATATCAAGGATAACACCTTGAAAACTTATGATGAACGGGATGGTCTGGAAATAATCGAATTTAGTGACGGTGCTTATTTTGAAGACAAACTTACAGGTACGCTTTTCTGGGGCGGAGTCAATGGCTTTTTGACTATTACGGAAAGTAGGGATACCCCCGTGGAATACATGCCTCCATTGCTTTTCAACAATCTTTCGATCTTTGGCAAGACATGTAACATTTATGATTATCTGGTGGAGGAGGAGGGACGAAAGGTCTTGGAGTTGGATTATAACCAGAACTTTTTCGGGCTCTCGTTTACTGCACTCGATTATATTTACGGGAATAATTATATTTACCTTTATAAAGTGGAAGGGTTGAGTGACAACTGGGTGGAAAATGGTTTCTCGCCTGTTGCAGCTTTTTCCAGCTTTCCACCGGGAGAATATGTCCTGCATGTTAAATACATCAATCCCGTAACAGGCAATGAAAGTGAACCGCAGTCTTTAAAGATTCGGATTAATCCTCCCTGGTACATGACGACACTGGCTTATGTTGTTTATATTCTATTGGCATTCGTTCTCATTGCATTATTGGGTGTGCGGCTTATCATGGGTTATCATCGCAAACGCGATGCCATGATCGATAGTCTGAACCGTCGGCAACGGGATGAACTTTATGAATCCAAATTGCGCTTCTTTATAAATATCACTCATGAGTTCAGTACCCCGCTAACACTGATTTACGGTCCGTGTGAAAGGATTATAGCTCATGCCAAGGATGATGCATATATACAGAAATATGCATCCATGATTTTGCAAAATGCCCGGAAGTTGAACCAGCTGATTCAGGAATTGATTGAATTCCGCCGTCTTGAGACAGGTAATAAGGTGCTAGAGATACGTCCTGTTCGGGTTTCTGAATATTTAAAAAGCATTTATGAATCGTTCACTGATATGGCCGAACGCAGGCATGTCGATTATCAGCAACAGATAGAGCCGGATGTCCGTTGGAACACCGATGCGGGATGCCTGAATAAGATTGTGACTAACTTGATATCTAATGCTTTTAAATATACATCCGATGAAGGAAGGATATCCGTAGAAATGTCTGTCGATAGGGATCGGTTGCATATTACTGTTTCGAATACAGGAAAAGGCATCCCTCAAGAAGATATGGAACGTATTTTCGACCGGTATAAGATTCTGGATAATTTCGAACAGCAAAGCAGGAATGGAACATCTCGCAACGGATTGGGATTGGCTATCTGTCATAGCATGGTGACCATGCTGAATGGCGAAATCCGTGTAAGCAGCGAACCGGGACGATTGACCTCCTTTGAAGTGATACTCCCGGAATTGCAATCGAACGCGGAATCTGTGGAGCAAGAAAAGGAATTTGTGCCTTCACTGGTGCCGGTTACCGAAACCCCGGTCGAGTCACAAAATGCGGATGTAGCTTTTGATAGCTCGAAATTGACAGTTATGGTAATTGATGATGATCCGTCCGTCCGTTGCTTGGTGACCGAGATTTTATCCAATAAGTACAATGTGCTTTCCATGAGATCGTCCGAAGAGGCATTGGAGATGTTGAAACAAAAACAACCTGGACTGATTATTTCGGATGTGATGATGCCCGGTATGGATGGCATTTCGTTGGTGCGGGAGATTAAGTCGGATAAACTATTGTCTCATATCCCATTGATCTTGCTCTCGGCACTGCATGACGGAGATGAACAGGTGAAAGGTATCGAAGCGGGGGCTGAAGCGTATGTCACTAAACCGTTTAAAGTGGATTATTTGGAGCAAATGGTGGAACGCTTAATACGACGTGAAGCTGAATTGAAAGAGTATTATAGTTCGGTGTTCAGTGTGTTTTCAATGGATAGCGGACGGCTCTTGCACAAGGAGGATAAACTCTTTTTCGATCAGGTGGTGGAGGTTATCGGTCGGAACATTGAAAATCCTGATCTTTCAGTCGATCTTTTAAGTTCTATTTTGGGGTTCAGCACCAGACAATTCTATCGGAAATTGAAGAGTGTGACAGATCAGACTCCAGCGGATATTATCAGGGATTTGCGTATTGTTAAGGCTGAACAGTTATTGGTGACTACTCACCTTTTGGTAGAAGAAGTGATGTACAAAGTCGGTTTTACCAACCGGGGAACTTTCTATAAACTTTTCTCTGCCCGTTACGGAATGACTCCGCGCCAATACCGGGAGGAGAAAAAGAAGGAGTGCAAAACAGCCGTTCAATCAAACGAGCTTTCTCATCGATAAAAGATGTATGTATCCTGAGCATACAATGGTAATGGTGTATAATATGGTAAATGCGTCGGATCGTACACTAAATTTTAGTTGAGGATATGTCAATAAATTTTAGTTCCGGTTGTTCCTCTGTAATATCAAATGTTTGGAGGCAAATAGTTGATAATCAATAGATGTGAGGAGGGCTTTTTACCTCGGTGATCAACGGCCTCTTCCTCGGTGATGAAGACATCCTTCATCGGTGACTAACGGGGTGTTCATCGGTGAGGTAGGATGCCTTCAGTTGCGGGTGGGCTTTATGTAAGAAGTTTTCTCTTAATTCCATCTTTAAATAATATATCCCGATTACATTTTATGCAAGATTCTCTGATAGGAATTGTATAAAATGTAACCGGGAAAGTATTGGTGGAAAGTTTATCCTGGATATGGGTTTACGTGAAAAGAATCTGTTATTTACAATTCTATCACCAAAGATTCTCTGGGCGACAAAGTCAGTTCCCCATCCAATTGAATGATTCTTCCGGTCAGGATATCTTTTCCTTGCGTCTTATCTTTCAGTACTTCTTTGTAGAACTTCAAAGGTAAAGTCGTTTCTGCATCCGTTCCGTTTAGCATTACAAAGACAGTCTTGCCTTCGTATTGGCGGGCATAGGCATATACACCGTTTTGAACCATAAATTGAGTCATGCTGCCTTTGGCAATCACTTCATTTCCTTTGCGCCAGTTCAGCAAGGTCTTATAGAAATTGTAGCAGTCATTTTGAAGTTGGGTACGGTCGCTGGCAGTCAAGGCACTTTCTTTGTCTTCCGCCCAGCCACCGGGGAAATCTTTGCGGACATACCCATCGCTCTTGCTTTTCACACCGTTCATCATGATTTCCGTGCCGTAATAGAGTTGTGGAATGCGGCGAGTGGTCAACAATAAGGTGGATGCTTGTTTCAGCATCGGAAGGTTGTCACCTTCGCCTAAAAAACGGTCGGTATCGTGATTTTCGATGAAAGCCAATACGGAAGCCGGATTCGGGTAAAGAAAGTCATAAACAAAGTTGTTATATACGCGATCTAGACCTTTGAACCAGGTTTCTGTCTGCTCATTTTTGGCTGTATTGATTTTGTCGTAGAAGCTGAAATCCATAACTGTCTTCAAGTTGCTGTTGAGAGGTGCGGATAGTTTGGAATCCTTTTGCCACCAAGCGGTGTAAGCCGGTTCGGTTACCCATGTTTCTCCCACCGTGTTATAATTGGGATACTCTTCATTCAGCTCTTTCATCCAGTTACTCATAGCATCATAATCTGCGTACGGATAAGTGTCCATCCGGATGCCGTCGATGTCGGCATATTCAATCCACCAGATGCTATTCTGCAGCAGATACTTGTAAACGTGCGGATTCTTCTGGTTCAAGTCCGGCATGACGGTAACAAACCAACCATCGTTCATTTGGTCGAAATCATATTTTGAAGCGTAAGGATCGACATGTGGGGTTAGTTTGAAAGAAGTCTGAACGAAGTTCTTCTCATGATCGGGATTATTGAACCAGTCTTTTGAAGGCATGTCCTTGATCCACTGGTGTTCCACACCGCAATGGTTGAAAATCATGTCCATAACGATCTTAATCCCGCGGTCATGAGATTTATTAATCAATCGGCAATATTCCTCGTTGGTTCCGAAACGCGGATCTACTTTATAATAATCGGTAGTTGCGTATCCGTGATAGGAGCCACCTTCCATGTTATTTTCTAAAACCGGTGTAAACCATAGGGCAGTCACACCCAAGTCTGAAAAGTAATCCAAGTGCTGTTCGATTCCAGCCAAGTCACCACCATGACGGGCATTCGGGTCATTGCGGTCTACTGTATAGGCAGACATGCCTGGAAGATTGTCATTGTCCGGATTGCCATTGGCAAAACGGTCCGGCATTAACAGATAGAGGGCATCTGAAGCATCGAAGCCTTTATGTTCACAGCCCTTCTTGCTACGTGCTTTCAGTTCATATTCCTTCACCAATTTCTTTTTTCCCACTGTGAAAGTAAGTGGTAATTTGCCGGGTTTTACATCTTTATCCAGATGTAGGTAGACGAGCAGATAATTGTTGCTTTCCAGCTTGACAGTGCTGCTAAGTGATACTCCGGGATAATTGACGGATACGGAAGCATCACCGATGCCTTCACCGTACACCATTAACTGGAGTTCCGGGTTATTCATGCCGGCATACCAGAAAGGCGGATCGATTTTATTCACATTCATGGCTGCATACGTACTAATGGATAGTAAGAAAGAACCTAAAATAAATAAGAATTTCTTCATGATATTAGCTATTTGTTAATTTCTCCGCTAATATAGGACAATTAGCGGAGAAGCATGTAATTCTTCGCTAATATCTATCCTTAAAGGCTATGCAAACGTTTTCATTGCTCTATAAAAGCGAGGCGTCTCTTCTGCGAAGAAGAGACGCCTTAGTTACTTTAAAATACTATGATTAATTTAGACTGTTACATCAGGAAGCCCAGCAAGATACCGGCAGCAACTGCTGAACCGATTACTCCGGCTACATTCGGACCCATAGCATGCATTAGCAGATAGTTGGTCGGATCATATTCCAAACCTACAATCTGAGAAATACGTGCTGAGTCGGGAACTGCAGAAACACCTGCATTACCGATCAACGGATTGATCTTATTGTCTTTACCCAATACCAAATTGAACAATTTCACGAAGATTACTCCGGAAGCTGTAGCAATGATGAATGAGAAAGCACCCAGACCGAAGATCCACAATGAATCCGTAGTCAAGAACTCTGAAGCTTGTGTAGAAGCACCTACTGTCAGTCCCAACAAGATAGTGATCGTATCGATCAACGGGCCACGGGCTGTTTCGGCCAAACGGCGTGTAACACCACTTTCTTTCAGTAAGTTACCGAAGAACAACATTCCTAACAATGGCAGACCGGAAGGAACCAAGAAGCAGGTAAGCAATAAACCTACGATCGGGAATATTACTTTTTCCGTATGTGATACTACACGTGGAGGTTTCATGCGGATCAAACGTTCGTGTTTCGTTGTCAACAGGCGCATGATAGGCGGTTGTATCACTGGCACTAATGCCATATAAGAGTATGCTGAAACAGCAATTGCTCCCATCAGGTTAGGTGCCAACTTGGAAGAAAGGAAGATTGCGGTCGGACCGTCTGCACCACCGATGATACCGATAGCACCAGCCTGCATCGGGTCGAATCCGACAGCTAATGCTGTCATATATGCCCCAAAGATACCAAACTGGGCGGCAGCACCAATCAGCATAAGCTTCGGGTTGGATATCAGCGCTGAGAAGTCTGTCATGGCACCGATACCCAGGAAAATGAGTGGTGGATACCATCCGGACGTTACGCCTTGATATAGTATATTAAGCACAGAACCTTCCTCATAAATACCGACTTTCAGTCCGGCTTCCATATTGAAAGGAATATTACCAATTAATATACCGAAGCCGATCGGTATGAGCAGCATCGGCTCAAATTCCTTGGCTACGGCTAGGTAGATAAACAACAACCCCACGATGATCATTACAAGATGGCCACCGGTAGCATTGGCAAAACCTGTATAGGTCCAGAAGTCTGCAAGGTTGTTTCCTAAAAAGTTTATAAAATCTCCCATATTATTCAATAATTACAAGGTCATTACCTTCGAGAACTGAGTCTCCTTTACTTACGTTGATAGCAGTAATTTTACCGTCTTTATCGGCATTGATATTGTTTTCCATCTTCATGGCTTCAAGGATGATGATGGTCTGACCCTTCTTTACAGTATCACCGACATTTACTTTGATGTCGAGGATTACACCGGGAAGTGGAGATTTTACGCCTGATTTACCCGTAGAAGGAGCAGCCGGTTTGACAACCTGTGCCGGAGCAGGAGCCGGAGTTGTAGAAGCTACGGGAGCAGCAGGACGTACAACCGGTTTGGAAGTTGTTTTCGGTGCTTTTTCCATCTCAACGTTATAAGGAGTACCGTTCACTTCGACATGAGCGATATTGTCTTCAATATCTCCAATGGTTACTTTGTATGAGTTACCGTTGATTTTATATTTATATTCTTTCATCGTTTTTACTTTTTTATTAGGTAATTTACTTTCTGTGAGGAGTCTCACGCAGCGTATATATCTTTGAACTCCAAGGTGAATAACTGCGTTTTACGCGAGTGATGGTGAGGACTGTATCTTCCACATCGTGAACGTCGCTTTGCATTTCGTGCATAGCCATTGAAATGGCAGCGAAAACTTCACCGGGAACTTCGCCCAGTTGTTTCTCTTTTGCCTCTTTCTTATCAGTGATGCCTTTAGCTTTCATTGCATTACGTTTACTGAGGTTAATTGAAGCTCTTCCGATAACTTTGAATGATATGAACAGAAGGATTAGTCCTAAAAATACCACACTCATAGCAGAAATAGCCATTCCGATACCTACGCCATCGTGTTCCTCGAACTTCTCCATCTTGGCGTTTTTGTCAAGTGTTTTGTTGTTGGTACTTGGAGTAACGTATTTGTCTGCACTTTGACCTTTTACTTCCCACTGGTCGGCAGCATCGCTTACGCGAGCGTAAGATTGGTCTGCTTGCAGGATGCCTGCAGGGATCACGATCTGATCAAGCAGTTTTTTTCCCGAATCATATAATCCGATCCAGTTGGAGGTTTCCGTGTTGAGCTTGAAGCTCGTATGGAAGGTTCCCCGATTCGGTTCTCCGTCAGCCCAGAACAAAGCGTGCTGGCGCGGTTTTACCAAAGTAAGAATGTCACCTTTCGGTATAAAATAGGTAATGGTATCACCCGGTTGGCTGCTTGCTTTCAGCAAACACCCTGCGAGATCGGCACTACCAAACGATCTGTTGAATATTTCAATCCATGCGCTGTGTACACCGTAGTCATCCTGAAAGTTGCTTTCGTTATCGATCAACACTTCATTCAGTACCAGCTTATTGTTGGATTTTTTCTCTCCACAGGAAGAGCATAAACCTAACACCAGCAGCAAGGAACAGAATATTCCGATTTTTGTTTTACTCATAATCGTTCTTGTTTTAGTGTAAAAAGCCTGATTACAATGGAATATTACCATGCTTCTTAGCCGGGTTAGTTAATTTCTTGGTTTGCAATTGTTGCAATGCACGAATGATGCGGAAACGGGTATTACGCGGTTCGATCACGTCATCAATATAACCATATTTGGCTGCATTATAAGGATTGGCAAACAGTTTGGTGTATTCTGCTTCTTTTTCTGCAAGATATTGAGCCGGATTTGCCTGCTCTTTTGCTTCGCGTGCATACAGCACTTCTACGGCACCTGCACCACCCATAACTGCAATTTCTGCTGTAGGCCATGCATAGTTCATGTCACCACGAAGTTGCTTACAGCTCATTACGATGTGTGAACCACCATAAGACTTACGCAGCGTGATGGTTACTTTTGGTACGGTAGCTTCACCGTAAGCATACAATAACTTAGCGCCATGCAGGATCACACCGTTGTATTCTTGGCCTGTACCCGGAAGGAAGCCCGGAACGTCTACCAATGAGACGATAGGAATATTGAAGGCATCGCAGAAACGAACGAAACGTGCTGCTTTGCGTGAAGCATTGCTGTCAAGAACACCTGCCAGGTATTTCGGCTGGTTGGCAACAATACCTACGGATTGACCGTTGAAACGTGCAAAGCCGATGATAATGTTTTTAGCATAGTCTTTCTGGATTTCAAGGAATTCGCCATTATCCACGATGGCACCGATAACTTCGTACATGTCATACGGTTTGTTAGGATTGTCAGGGATAATATCATTCAGAGAATCTTCCAAACGGTCGATAGGATCATCGCAATCTACGTAAGGAGCTTCTTCCAAATTATTCTGAGGGATAAAGCTCAACAACTTGCGAATGAGTGCCAACCCTTCTTCCTCTGTCTGTGCTGTGAAATGAGTAACACCGGATTTCGTTGAGTGAACGCTTGCTCCACCCAGGTTTTCCTGGGATACGTCTTCACCGGTAACAGTCTTAACTACTTTCGGTCCGGTAAGGAACATATAAGATGTACCTTCCATCATTAATGTGAAGTCTGTAAGGGCAGGAGAATAAACGGCACCACCGGCACACGGACCAAAGATACCGGAAATCTGCGGAATAACTCCGGAGGCAAGAATATTGCGTTGGAAAATTTCTGCGTAACCAGCCAAAGCGTTGATACCTTCTTGAATACGGGCACCACCCGAGTCATTGATACCGATACAGGGGGCTCCCATCTTCATCGCTTGATCCATAATCTTACATATCTTCAGTGACATGGTTTCTGATAATGAACCTGCGGAAACGGTGAAATCCTGAGCGAATATATAAACAAGCCGTCCACCGATTGTACCGCATCCGGTAACTACACCATCGCCCGGATAGTGCTTCTTTTCCATACCGAAGTTTGTACATCTGTGTTCTACGAACATGTCCATTTCTTCAAAGCTACCTTCATCGAGCAGCATGGCTATACGTTCGCGTGCTGTGTATTTACCTTTTTCGTGCTGCTTGGCAATTGCTTTATCACCACCACCGATGCGTGCTACTGCACGGCGCTCGATAAGCTCTTTAATTTTTTCAAGCTGGTTACTCATAAGTTTTCAATTTACTATTTAGTTATTTACAATTTTCTTTTTCCGGGGTTTGAGAATCTGACGGTTTACAAGCTACGTTTGATCCGGATACCGTTGGAACGGATGGAGTTGCAAATTGTAAATCGTCAGACAGACAATGAATTTAATGTTCGCAAAGTTCGGTCAAAACTCCCAATGTAGATTTCGGGTGAAGGAAAGCTATGTTAAGTCCTTCCGCACCTTTGCGTGGGGCTTTGTCGATCAAGCGGATTCCCTTTTCTTCAGCTTCTGCCAATGCATTGGCTACACCGTCTTCCATGGCGAATGCAACGTGATGAACGCCGGCACCTTTGTTTTCAATAAATTTGGCAATAGTACTTTCGGGAGAGGTTGGTTCCAATAATTCGATTTTGGTGTCACCTACTTTTAGAAAAGCTGTTCTTACTTTCTGGTCTTCTACTGTTTCGATGTTGTAACATTTCAGACCTAATACATTCTCATAATAAGGAAGGGCTTCCTCGATGCTCTTTACAGCGATGCCCAGGTGTTCGATGTGTGAAATCTTCATAACTGTATTTTTTATATTGGATTAATTAAACTTCGGTTCAAATAAACCAGCACAAAGAAAGTCAATTCTTTATTAATAAAGAAATATTTCAGCATTTAATTTCAAAAGTCAATTAACAACCGGACGTTAATTTGACGAGATGTAAGGTAATTAGGTACTGCGAACTGGTTATTGTATACATCCGTCACCCAATAATAGGAGTTGACGTTGCTAATATTTAGCAAATTGAAAACATCAAGTCCCAACCATATGCTACGAATATTACGTCCGAAGCCGGTTCGGTGCTTGTCTGTATTATCAATAATTACACGGGACATACCGATGTCCACACGTTTATAAGCCGGAGTGCGGAACACGGCTTCTTCACGTCCGCTATGAGGGGGGCCGAAGGGGAAACCACCGGCAAGGGTACCCTTGAGGTTCATCTTCCATTTCTTGCTTCCAGGGAAATAGTCTGTAAAATATAGAGAAAGATTATAACGCTGATCCGTTGGTCGGGGAAGCCATTTGCCGTTTATTTTTTCTTCGGTCTTCATCACTGAGAAGGTTAGCCAAGAGTCCGTTCCCGGCACAAATTCACCGAATAATTTCATGTCCAACCCCATGGCGTACCCGTTTGCCATGTTGCGTCCGTAATAGCTGATACGGACATTGTCTATATTATAAGGTATAAGGTTGCTCAGGGCTTTGTAATATACTTCAGCCGTGAATTTGAAGGGACGTCCTACGGCTCGAAAATTGAAGTCGCTGCCTACTACGAAATGTATAGAACGTTGAGATTTAATGTCCTTGTTAAGAGAGACGGTAGCCATGCCGTCTACCATGGTCGTGTCGCGGAATTCTTTGTAGAATGGTGCCTGGTAATAGACACCTGCCGCTGCACGAAAAGTGAATTGTTCGTTGAATGCAGGAATGAGAGCCAGTGAAGCACGCGGACTGACTATAAATTCTTTGTTCCAACTCCAATAGCTTCCCCTTAAGCCGGCAGTAAGTGTGAATAATCCTGCATTTGTCTTGAATTTATAGCTGTCTTGAGCGTATAGCGACATACGGCTGCTGCTGATGTCGTTTTTTGATGACATGCTGTATATTAATTCCGGACCGTCCGGGACTTGCGGTAACGAATACCCTGCAGAGTCACGCAATTCCCATTCGCGGAGTTTGTCTTTGATACGTTCCTTTTTTAGTTCTAGGCCCCATTGTATGGCATGGCGCTTCACCTGATGTTTACCGGTTAATGAATAACTTTGTACATCGGCATTCAGGTAATTGCGGGCATGCTCCATGTAAGTGCCTACACCGATGGTTTCTCCCGTGTCTTCCGCTTCTTCATCTTCACCCGACGGATCGAGTTCGTTTAACCAGTATTGACCTGTGATGTCGTAGGTTTCCTGTTCTTTCGTATGAAAAGCAGCGGCTTGAAAAGTCAGGCTATTGTGGTCGTTAAAATGATAGGTTGCGCTACCTGCCCCGAAAAAAGTGCGGAACAAGTCCCGTTCCTGGCCGTCGAAATAGACTTTGAATTCCCTTACTTCGGATAACGTACCGAATCGGGTGGTGCGGTCTTCGGGTTGGAATATGTATTTGTTTTCCGAGATATTCCCGATAAATCCGAATTCCCAACGTTTATTCGGTCTCCAGTTCAAGAAAGTCTGATAATCGGTGAATTGGGGATCGTATTCACCTTTCGTGTCAAGAGTTCCTAATAAATATCGGTTACTCTTATATCGGACGCTATTGATCCATGAAAATTTTTTGTTACCGAATCCCAAGTATGCCGATACGCCTAAAAGACTAAAGGCACCGGTCGCTTCAAAGCGTTCAGGCTTTTTATAGGTGATGTCCAGCACAGATGACATTTTGTCTCCATAACGTGCTTCGTATCCTCCTGACGAAAAACCGACACTTTCTACCATATCCGGATTAATGAAACTCAATCCTTCCTGTTGCCCCGAACGGATGAGAAGAGGACGGTAAACCTCCGTGCCGTTGACGTAAACCATGTTTTCATCGAAACTTCCTCCACGGACATTGTATTGCGAGCTTAGTTCATTGTTCGAGCTGACTCCTGCCTGGGTAGCGATAATTGATTCGATATTGCCACCGGAAGCGTCGGGCATCAGTTTATTGGCTTTGATATCTATTTGTTGCACCGTTCCGGTCTGCCGACGGTTTTCAGTAATGGTTACTTCTCCCAATTCATAGTCCAGTACGGGCAGTGTCATGTTGATGTTGATGTTTCCTTGGGGACGTACCAATACACGCTTGCGGGTGTTGTACCCTATCATGGAATAGATGAGTGTGACGGTGTCCCTGGACGAGAATTTGAGTGAGTATTTGCCTTTTAAGTTACTGACTGTACCGGTAGCGGTTCCTTCGATCCGTACTGTAGCCAGTTCGATAGGGTCTCCGTTCTCGTCCGAGATTACACCTCCTATCTTGACTTGTTGTGCCAAGACAGGCAAGGTAAATAGTAAAAGCAGATAAATGATTGAAAGGCGATACTTCATACTTAATTCTTTAAGTAGCCAAATAGTCACTATTTACTACTTAACTACTAAGAACTATAACGTGAAAAACGCTTTAAACGTATATTTTGACCAATAAATTGTTCAACCAGTTCCACCGGAAACGAAACCAGCGGCGTGTGCTGCTTTGCTTTCCACCAAAGCGAAGTACGAAGTCACGGTATCCGTGTTTTTTGAAAGGTAATCCAACGTCCATGAATTCCAAGTGCCTGAATTTCCGTTCATAGGCATCTTTAAGAGCCATCCATACGGCTAATATTCCGGGATATTGAAGAGCGTATGTCTTCCTCATTCCTCCTGAAAACCAAAGGTAGGCACTGTCTTCTGAATAAATACATGCCGAACCACCGATGATTTTCTCTTTATAGCGTACGATGAAAATCTTTCCTTGGTCGCTGCGTATTAACTTTTCTTCCATATGCCGGAAGAATTCAATGTTTGGAAAATGTTTGCGTATGTGTGAGGAATAGACCTTGTAAAGCATTCGTGAGAATTCCCGGATTTCTTCAATAGAATGCGCTTCCTCTACTTTCGCCCCGTTTTGTATGCCTTTCTTGATTTGCCTGAGACGCGAGGGACTGAAACGTTCTTCCACCTTTTTCTGACTGTGGAGGGAGTTGCGTACACGTAACCAATTGACGGGGAAGTAGTTGTTTTCCCGAAAGTACTTATAGCCGAACAATGCATTGTCCAGATTGCGAAATTCTATCATGAAGGAGACTCGTAATACTTCTGTTGTGAGGTGTTCCAACATTTCACCGAAAACGGCTTCCCGATCTATTGCATCATCCATATAATCTCCGGTACCATATATTTCACACCGTCTAACAATGGATGGAGGGAACAATGATTTGTTGGTACGAATGCCTGCCAATAACTTTGCCACAGGTTTGCCGTCAATGGTGGCGACAATATAAACCGGAGAATATCCCGGAGTTGCTTCATAGATCAAAAACAACTCTTTGGAATGGAAGGTATTCTTTCCCGGCAAATCGGGTATTTCGTTTCCGCGATAATATGTAGTGAGTCTTAGTGGCATTTTTCTGATCCGGATTTACTTAATGTGTTGCTTTATACCATGATGTCTCTGTAATTGATTGGGTGGACGAACTGACACTCGATTCGGAGGTGGTAATGCCAGAATAAGTGTTTACTTTGACTTTTCCCATACTCATCGAATAATAATATTCGGTGTGTTTCTTGTATTTTCCGGGGACGGTGCGTTCGAATTGGGCTTCAAATTCGGCCATTAATTCCGGGTCTTTGCAAAGCTTGCTGACATAATCGCCAAAATCGAAAAAACGTACAGGACTATATCCGTCCATGCGTTGTATTTGATAATTAATATGGGTGTCGAGTGCAAACCTATCATTTACCTTTTTCATGACAGAGGCAAGATTGTCGAGTTCCGGACAGAAAGTAATCCCGATTGTCCCGCACGGCATATCGCTGTAGCTTTTGTAAAAACGGAGAAATGCATTACTGATGTTTTCATAATCTACATCACCGAACAGGTAAGGGCCGATTTCGGCATAAGGCATCCCGTAAGCCATGATTTCGGTGGGGCACGCAATGAGATAATCGGCTACTTCTTTCAGGTCATAAGCTACTTCGATGGAAGACATATAGCAATCATCGAAAAGAATGTATTCCATTTTTATGCCTGCCTGTGCGATTCCTTCGGCAAGTGTGGAAATATCCGTTTGGTACTCTTTTTCGGTTCCTCCGAAGTAGCGGGTCAAAGGTACACCTTCATATTCCCAGTACTCTTTTTCACCGATACTGCGGGATGCAGGCGATGAAACCGGAATCCAGCCCATGCCGTGGCAACCGATGGTCATGGCATATCGTCGGGCAGGTGCGAAAGATTTAGCATCGTTCAGGATGCCCGCAATACCGTTCACCGTAGTAAAAGCCGGGTTGTCATATTCTTTGAGAGGGATACGTACGCATTTTCCTTTCTCATATTTCAACTCAAAAAGACTGGCTTTCGTTGCCGTTGTAGAGAGGAATACGATAATTCTTTCATTTTGGAGGATATTCCGGGCTACTACACTTTCCATATCCGAAATGTTGGTTTCGAAAAAAGGTAAAAGATTATTTGCCCATGGCAGATACATCAACACCGTTTGCTCCGACTTGGAGGGTGTTACAGGAATATCCTCATTCTCACAGGCTACGATGAAAAAGGATAAAAACAGGAATATGCACTTAAACGTTTGTCTCATTGAATACAAAGTTACACTTTTATTTCTTTTTTCAACAAAAAAGAGATAGCTTTGTTGTATCTTAATAAAATAAACAAAAGAATTATGGTAGAAGAGATTCTTGCTTTCAATGAGCAGTTTGTAGAGAAGAAAGGGTATGAGAAGTTTATCACGAATAAATATCCTGATAAAAAACTTGCTATCCTCTCATGTATGGACACTCGCCTGACAGAATTACTTCCAGCTGCTTTGGGGTTGAAGAATGGTGATGCTAAGATTATCAAAAACGCTGGTGCTGTTATTTCCCATCCTTTCGGTAGTGTTATCCGCAGTTTGCTTGTGGCAATTTATGAACTAGGGGTGGAAGAGGTGCTTGTGATTGCCCATTCCGATTGTGGAGCGCATCACATGGATAGTGAAGAGATTATCGGCCGGATGCTGGCGAGAGGCATTCGTGAAGAAACCATCGATATGATCCGCTATTGCGGAATTGATTTCCGGTCGTGGCTGGGTGGATTTGATGACACTGCCGAATCGGTAAAAGGTACCGTAGACTCTATTATTCATCACCCATTGATCCCCGGAGATATAAAAGTACATGGTCTGATTATCGATTCTTTAACCGGTAAATTGACCAGGGTGGTTTGATTTATACATTTATGAATATAGAAATTGTGTGAGAGAAACATCTTCTTATACATGGCGATGCTCCCATTTTTTAGTGGGAGCATTATTATATCCAGTTATTATCTATCTTTCAAATATTCTCTTTATCTTTGCCTCCAAATAAAACAGCATCGGGAAAGTTTAATGAAGGATTCCCGTCATGAATGCATGTTTCGCATTAAAATAGACAAAATTACTAACAAAGAAAACCCAAACAAAAAATGAAACGTATTGTTTTTTTGGATTATGTGCGCGTGTTCGCGTGCTTTCTCGTCATGATTGTTCATTCCAGTGAAAATTTTTACGGTGCCCCGGGATCTACGGATATGGCAGGGCCGCAGTCTTTTCTGGCCAATGAGGCAGACCGTCTGTGGGTGTCTGTATACGATGGCTTCTCACGCATGGCAGTACCATTGTTTATGATTGTATCCGCATTTCTTCTTGCACCGATGAAGGAAGGACAGACCACATGGCAATTCTATCGCCAACGTTTTATCCGCGTTGTGCCTCCTTTTGTCGTATTTATGATATTATACAGTACTCTGCCGATGTTGTGGGGACAGATAGATGGGGAAACATCCTTGAAAGATTTATCACGAATTCTCTTGAACTTCCCGACACTGGCCGGACATCTGTGGTTCATGTATCCTCTGCTCAGCCTTTACTTGTTTATCCCCGTCATATCACCATGGCTGAGAAAAGTTTCAGCGAAAGAAGAGCTTTTCTTCATAGGGCTGTTCGCTTTGTCAACTTGTATGCCGTATCTTAACCGTTGGTGTGGGGAAGTGTGGGGACAATGCTTTTGGAACGAATACCATATATTATGGTACTTCTCCGGCTATTTGGGATACCTCGTATTAGCACATTATATACATGTCCACCTCACATGGAATCGTTCCAAACGTTTTATTATTGGACTCATTTCAATGGTTGTCGGTGCTGTATTGACCATTTACTCATTCTATGTGCAAGCTATACCCGGAGAACTCCATACCACTCCCGTGCTGGAAATAGGATGGTCATTCTGCACAATCAACTGTGTGCTTCTCACAGCGGGTACGTTCCTGATGTTCACATGTATAACTACACCGAAGGGACCACGAATCATAACAGAATTATCAAAACTCAGCTATGGCATGTATCTTATGCACATATTCTGGCTCGGTCTGTGGGTAACAGTATTCAAGCAGACTTTGGCATTGCCTACCGTTTCCGCTATTCCCTGTATTGCAGTAAGCACATTTATCAGTTGTTTCGTAACTGCAAAAATTATTTCATTCATACCGGGCAGTAAATGGATTATAGGTTAAATACTGGACAGGAAGCCGGTTGCTGAAATCGGTGTTTTTGGTAACAAATAGTTTGATTCAAAATGAATTATTTGTAAGGAAAGTGCCAATATATGTTATGCCTCGTATGTATATATCTTACGGGGCATAACATATACTGATAACGGGTGTTCCATCTATAATTATTAATTCAAATCTTATTTTTATTCATAGCTATTAATAATCAATCCTTTATTTGACTTAGTTGAATTACTGTCAAATTAGCAACCGTTTTCTTTCATATCTTGATATCAACCTTCTATATACATTTGTGTTTGTGTATCTATAGGAGGAGGGGGTACCTCCTATAGATACACAAACACAAATGTATATAGAAGGTTGATAAGGATTTTGGTGAAAAAATCATTTATGAATACACAATCCGCTTGAAATAATATTTATCGTCAATAATACGTTTTTAATAATTTGTCATTTTCGTGTTTAAACTGTTGGTACGTCTGATTAAATAGCATTAAACCGCTACTATGTGGAAAATATGTTATTTGTATTCAGTCTAAATATTTTGAATTATCTACAAATAATAGATGTTTTTAAAGCATGATTACTTAATATTTATTTACTTTGTGACTCGTAAACGATAGATGCTTTCTATTACAGAGGGCAACACTTTGATGACCGATATGAACACATTGTCTAATGTGGACACCCGACAAGGCGGGATAGAACCTCCTCACGTTGGATTTACTTCCAATGTTTCCTCCGAAGCACAAAGCTCACAAACAGGGGTGTCGGTAAGATATGCTCAAGTTCCAGACAGGAAATGGTTCGTCTTGCGAGTTACCTACAATCGGATAAGTAAAATTCAGGATATCATAGAAAATGATAAAGCTGAAGTATATTTACCAATGCGGTTTGAAATGAAACTGATTAAAGGAAAGAAGAAGCGAGTGACAGAGCCTCTTCTACCCAATATCCTTTTTGTATATACTACGGAAGAGTATATAAAATCGGCTGTTGAAAACAACTCCAACAGCAAAATCCTGAATTACTATTACAATCATTTTGCCATCAATGAATATGGTAAGAATCCACCACTTACAGTTCGATATAAAGAGATGATGAATTTTATTCATGCAACGAACATCGATAATGAGCATATCAGAGTGGTCGAACCGGAGCATTGCCACTATAAGAACGGTGATATGGTGAAAATCATCGATGGCGATTTCAAGGGAGTGGAAGGAAGAGTGGCGAGAGTGGCCGGACAACAACGGGTGATAGTAGAGATTGAAGGCTTATGCATGGTGGCTACGGCCTATATTCCAACGGCATTCTTGAAGCCTTTAAATTCTGCAAAGGATACTTCTCTAAAATAAAAGTCAAAAGGTGATATATAAACCATAAAAGTAAACCATTAAAGGCAAACAGAAACCATGCGTACCACAGAAAATAGAAAGGATGGTTATCTTTGGAGTGATTGTGACAAAGCGGTTTACTGCATTGCAATTCCAATGGCTGTTTTTGAGAGTGTGACGAAGCAAAGTTACCGATTACAAATAACATAGAAATATCGTAATAATAATATTAATAATAAAAAATATGCCTATACCATTGATACATAACACTGGCATTCAATATTATGAACTTCCAGAAAATTTGGTTATAGATCTTAACGCAAGTGTGATAAGAGCTCTTCGCTTTTATGAATTTAGATATGGGGATAGAGTTTATCTGGATCCTACCTATTATTTTCCTATGCACGATAAATATCTTCGTAGAATGGATTTAATAGGAGGCGGTTATCTTAACCCTGTTACGAACGAATTAATGGATGAAAGCGAAATAAATGAAGCTATGAATTGGTTAGACGTTGAAAATCTGCTAACTGTCAATAGACTTGACGTTACCATTGGTGATAGAAGGTTAAGTGCTTTGGAACAAATTGAAAATAAATGGCTTCCTATGCCATATTTCGTAAGGGACTCCTCTGGAAATAGCACAACTCCAACTAATTGGTGCCGTATCAAGCTGATTCCTAAAACAGCTACTCGCTCTCTAAAGGAATACAAATTGTTCTTAGCATTTGATACGACGTCACATCCAGAGTTAGAAAAGGAATCAACCAATTTTCAAGGAGAGCCATTTCTAGATTACTCTCTTTGTGGCTTGTCTGCCGAAGATATAGAACAGATGGTTGGAAGGCAAAAAGAGCTAATTCAATCTATTATTGTGCCATTGAAAGCGTATGAGTACTGTAATATTCAGGAACGACCATGGCTTAATCGGTATTTGCAAGAAATTCTAAATAGTTCTGATCTCGATGCTTTTGAGGTTGGACAGAAGATGAAGTATTTAGTGTATTATGCTTATCTTATAACTTATTTACATCGTCTGCAAATACTTCCAGACATAAGATTATACAATGATGCTGAAACCGTTCCTATTGCTACGAACTTGGTTCTTGATATTGGAAATTCTCGCACGTTTGGTTTGATTGCAGAAGATCCAATAGATACATCTTTCTCAAAATCGTCAATTATAAAGTTAAGGGATTTAGAAACCGGAGAATTATATGCGGAACCATTTGACATGCGTCTATGTTTCAAGGAAGAGGCCTTTGATATTCCTTCTCCTGACGGAATGTTTAAGTGGCCAAGTGTTGTGCGACTCGGAAAAGAAGCTATTAGAAGCATTTATAGCGGTGACCAAGATTTAGATACACCATCACAATTTGACACCAGTTACAGTAGTCCCAAACGATTCCTTTGGGATACTGAGCCCTATTCTTCTCAATGGAAATACATATCGGAGAAAGATCGTTTTATTGGTCCTGCACGAACTGTTGATTATGATGGAATAATGCAACAGTTCTATAATGACGGTCGCTTTGCTCCAAATCCACAAGAAATGGGCGACAAAAGTTCATACTCAAGAAGTAGTCTGATGACATTTTGCTTCATCGAAATATTATTGCAAGTTCGACAGCAGATTAATAGCTATGAGTTCAGACTGAACAATGGAGAAGAGGACAAAAAACGTGTCATCAAGCGCGTAATATTAACTTGCCCTACCGCAATGGCAAAAGAAGAACAGAAAACATTACGTAGGGCAATGGAAGAGGCTAGCATTGTTCTTAAAAGATATTACACAAATACATACAATCAGCCATACAATCCAGAGGGAGATACGGATAAAATAGAAATCATCCCCTCGGTAAGAGACTTATCTTTGAAAGCAGATAATTTAGACGTGCGTCGTAGCTGGAATTATGACGAAGCCACCTGTTGCCAAATGGTTTATCTTTACAGTGAACTGCGTAGGTATTTGGGTAATGCGTCAGAGCTTTTTAGTATTTATGGACAACGTCGCAATAGGGAGGAAACGCCGTCATTGACCATTGGAACTTTAGATATTGGAGCGGGCACAACAGATGTTATGATATGCAACTACACTCATACAGCAGAGAGTATTAGGCCTGTGCCTCTCTTTTGGGAAAGTTTCAAAATTGCAGGTGATGATTTAATAAAAAGGGTGATAGTTGATGTTCTACTCGATTCTCCACAACAAGAATATCCTGAAGCGTCCGGCATTATTACAGCCAAACTAATATCAATGGGATGTAACAATGTATCGGATAAGATGCATCATTTCTTTTCTGATACACAAAATATGGGCAACAGGGAGAAAAAGATGAGAAAGGAGTTTATGATACAAGTACTCCAGCCTATCGCGAATTTCTTGCTTGATAAATTGCAACGAGACATGGAAGAGAAACCATATACATTCTCTGATATTTTTGTGAGCAACAAGCCGTCCCAAGCCCTGATGGATTTCTTTACACAGCAAATAGGCTTTAGGTTTGAAGATTTAGTAATACGTTATTCTCCTAAATTTATCAACGAGATTATTCGCAGGGTATTCGAGAAAAATATGCGCAAGTGGGCAGCCTTGTTCCATACTTACAAATGCGATATAGTCCTCATTAGCGGACGCCCGTGTTCATTAAAACAAATACAGAACATGATAAGGCGTCTATATCCGACTGCTCCTAACAGGCTGGTTTCTATGAATAATTATCGAGTAGGAAGTTGGTATCCGGGTTCTACCGACATAGGTCACTTCAGAGATAACAAATCTATGGTTGCCGTTGGAGCTTTGATCGCATATTTGGCCGAAAATGGACGTTTGAGTCAATTCCGTCTTAATACCGAATGCTTAAAAACGAAAGTACTGCCGACAGCAGAATACGTAGGTATAATTAACACTCAAATAGGGACACTCGACAATATATTAACTCCAGAAATCAATGGGGCTTACAAAACGTTAGCGGCATTTCCTATTTGCTTAGGAACCAAACAAATTGACGTTGAAGGGTATCCTGCAAACCTATTATATGTCCTTAAGTTCAATGACAAAAACATACGTAGTAAGGCCATAGAATCTGTCAAGAGGCAGTCCGGGCTTCCTGCAGATACTCCAGAAAAGGACATTGCACCTGAAAGAATAGCAAGGGAAATGGAAACCATGAAAATCAGGATGTGTCGTCACTCCCCTTTGAATTTCTGGTTTGAGAGAGAGTACAATGAAGATAAAGAGTATGTCAAAATTGGCTCTATTGAGGATAGTGAAAGGAATGATTTATCTACAAAGTATTTTGAATTAGCACTACAAACTTGGTTCGAAGATACGACAAATTGGTTAGACACCGGTATTTTCAAACTTCATATAGGCATTTAAAAATATAGATTTTTATGAACAGTAATAGTATAAAATCTCAATTGTCTGCTAATGCAAAAGCGTTAGAATGGGGACATGTATATCTGCGTGGTCAGGAACTTGCGGATTTTAGGAGCAATTTAATATCCAACCGCATAAAACTTAAAAGACTGTTATATGCAAACGAGGTAAATCCCGCTGCAGCTATATTCGGTGAGAGTCAAGTTGGAAAATCATATATGGTAGATTGCTTATTGACGAGCGAGACCGAGGTTCTTAATATATACAATGATAAAGGTGAACCTACAGGCTTTTTAGAGTCTATCAATCCATTAGGTGGAGGTAAGGAAGCTACAAGCCTTATATCACGTTTTACAACACGTAAAGTTTGGGATGATCATGATCCTGAATATTCAATAAAGGCAACTATGTTGACACCTATAGATGTTGTAGTTGTCTTGTTGGATGCTTATTATAACGATGTCATAAACCATGATTTTCCCAAATCGGATTTTGTAAAAGAAGAAATTGCAAGACTCGAGAATGCTTACCACGATAGAAATCCCGTCCAAGATATTATAACTGAAGATGAGATCTTTGAACTAAAGGAATATTTGAATTCTGGGTTGGTTTCGCGAGGCGAAGCATTTAGGGAGGCACTTGTTGATACTAAATATTTAGAGAATTTGGCTTTGCTTATTAGCCATATCCCAGAAGAACAATGGGGAGATGTATTCGAATTCCTTTGGAATAAAAATGAGATACTTACTAATGTCTTCAATACATTAATATCAACCCTCAAGAGGTTGGACTTTTCGCGCACAGTGTACATTAAAATGGAGGCTGTTTTAAGAAAATATGGCACAATTTTGCACGTAGATCGGCTATATGAGTTGTTTGGAATCTCCGAAGTGATTGATAACAACGGAGATAGACGCGCAATTAAAAAAGCAGATGAGCCGTCAATGGCTGTTTTGACCGAGAAAGGAACTAGATTGGAAGGCATAAATAAAAGTGAATTCTGTGCATTAGCCATGGAACTGGCTTTCACGATAGCTAATCCTCAAAAAGATAATGGTAAGCTCTTGGAAGAAAAGCCCTTCCTTAAAAATAGTGATATCCTTGATTTTCCTGGAGCGAGAAGCCGTAAAATGATTGAAGCGAACATCATTTCTGAAACCGATGCTTGTGAGATGATTCTTCGCGGTAAAGTTGCATATTTGTTTAATAAATATTCGCAGCAATATCTTATTACTAACTTGCTTTTCTGTCATCACGATGTCAAAAGTGAGGTTGTTACCTTGTCTTCTTTGCTGAAGGGATGGGTTGAAAGTACTATAGGTAAAACTCCTGAAGAACGAGAGAGTTTCATGCAGAATGCAGAAATATCGCCTTTGTTTTTGATTGGTACCAAATTTAATATTGATTTAACCAAGAACCCGGACGATAGTAAGGGCGATGCAGAAGACAGACAAAATGCCATGCACTACAGATGGACTAAACGATTCGAGATGTTGGAGAATCTTATTGCGCCTACAAGAGAAAATAATTGGTTAAATCAATGGACACCGGGAAATCCATTCAAAAATATATATCTCTTAAGGTCTTTTGAATATTCATGCCAAGGAGGATTATTTGAGGGTTATCAAGAAAGAGACAACGAGAATTTGTGGAAGTTAATTTATAAACCAGACGGTAGACTCCAAGGCGAAACAAAGGTAAGTGATGAGTATAGCACTTTTATACCTCAACTTAAACAATCTTTCTTGGAGAACGAATTTGTTGAAAAACATTTTGAAGATGCAAATAAATCTTGGAATGAAGCCGCGACTGTTGGCAAAGACGGATCTGCATGGATAATAGAGAACTTAGGTCGTTCTGCTGCTAGTATGTCGACGTCCCGCGATGCGCAGTTCTTGAGAGTAAGTCAAGAAACATTTGGCCTGTTAGTAAATTCACTATATGTGCTATACCATGATGACAATAGCGATTTGGAATTGAAAAGGCAAATTCAGGCGGCAGGTGAAATATCTTTGACTTTTGATGTCCTGTTTGGACGTGACAAATATTTCTTCTCTGATTTTATAAGTAATATGGTTATAGATGAAGAGAATTTGCACGATGTGGTAATGGATATTGTGAACAACACTGTAGTTGTCAATGAAACAGATTTAAGTGCATTGTTTGCTATTCGCGCTAGAGCCAATGTGGATAATTCACTGTCATTTGACGAAAATAAAAATCGCATCGAGACAGCATATAGCATCGAGACAGACGAAAAACTTCAAGAATGGCTTGATGAAAGGAAGCTGACGTTGGAGGATATAATAAATCCACCTAAGGTTATGAATTTCAGCCGTATTATAGCCGATTCGGTTGAACAAATGTGGGTCAGTACACATCTTTCACTTGAACATTATCAAGATTTTATAGAGCGTGGGTTAAGCGAAAGGGAATTGAAGAAACTTCTTGACAATACTTCTGTCTTATATCGAGATAAACTCAAATTATCAGATAGAATAGCCAAAAAAATACATCCATTTGTGTCGTCTTCAAGCTCTGTTGATGACATGGCTGATATGTTAGCTGATATATGCGCAGAAATGATAAACCGCTTCGTTAACACAGTGGGGGCTGCTTACTATGAGAAAGAAATGTGGGAGAATGTCAAATCAACCATATCACATAATCGCTTTGACTTGGAATTGCAGTCAGAGGTGTTTGGAACAGTAGAATTTGACGAAAAAGGAGTTAGAGAGAATCTGCCTGAGGTCTTTAACATATTTGACAACGTGGATAAGATACTGAATGAGATTCCTGTTGATAGAAATAAGCTCAAACATTTTTCTAATTATCAGGAGTACTATAAATGGACAGAACTTATGAAGGTTTCATTCTTGGCAACACAGGGAATACCTAAATATGACGTAAACATGAATAATGCTCTTCGTACTTTGATTGTAACTGGTATAGTTGAACAAGCGGACATGAGGGATCTTGTGGAGTCTAGTGAAATATTGCAATCCCTTCAATCAATCAATAAATAAATGCTGATGGGGGCAATTGAACTGTCTACTACCGTTCTTAAATCCTACAACCTCACTCTATGCGAGGGAAAGGCTGTTATAAGGAATCAAAATCGAATCAACGGCCTGATAGGAGTAAGGAATTCTTTAATACCGGAGGAATATCACAATCTTTTGGCAAAGGCCACATTTATAGGGAATATGGTCAACGAATCTATTGTGTGGACTACGGATGTTTTCGAAGATATTCCTTCGCGTTTAAGCGATTTAAGTGGTGAAGATTTTACCAGATACTTTGGGATTCTCCAAGAAGCTCTTCAATCATATGCCAATGCCTTTCAAAATGCAGAAGACCGTGTAAAGCAACTTCTATATGCAGCAATTACATATTCTTCTAAAGATTCTGTTTATTGCGCAAACAACAAGGTTGTTATCACGGAGTGGGGGATGTCTAAAAGAGGCGATTTTGCACCGATAGGTATGCCTATTTCCATTGATGATATGATACTGGATCATAATTCGACATCGAATGAAACCCAAATTTCAGATGAGGATACTCGGGATAATAGCGGCATTGTTGCTCACGATAATTTCGGTAATTCTGCTGTAATCAATGCTGTTGCTACTGTTACGGATACAACACTATCGGAAGGCCAAATTACAGAAACCGCATCCTCAAACTCGGGCTCAGCTGGCAATACGACAAACAGAACGGAAGATAGCGGTAAGATGAAAAAGAATAAATGGTGGCATTGGCTTTTGGCATCGCTATTAGCCGCAGCTATAATTTCAGCCTGCCTTTTAGGTAAAGGATGTTCATCAAGTTCCGTAATGCTTGTTTCACCGGATATTGATTCAACACAGGTGGTTCTTAGCAAAGATTCGCTTAGATACGTGGTAAACAATCGATTATTACTTTTGATTACTAAAGATGGTGTTACAATTGATGATTTTGCCAAGAGTTTTCGTCAGCGATACAATGATGGCAAGAAGTATATCTTGTCAAATCCCGACACGTTAATTCGAAGAGTGACATTAACTTTGCCATCGGAAGAAAGAGATGAATTTGAAGAGAAACTTCCAAATGAGTTTGCGGAATTTGGACTTGTTGTTATCCCTGAGACAATGTACAAGAGTTCATATCAGCCCAATGATCCCGAATTAAGGGATGCTAACAAGCGTTGGTATTTTGATGAATGCTCTGTATTTGATGCGTGGAATGTGACTATGGGTTCTGAAGATGTTGTAGTTGCAGTCATTGATGATGGATTTGACTTAAATCATTCGGAGTTAAAGGGCAAAATCGTAAAGTTATATAACGCGGTATATCATTCAATGAATGTTATGCCATCGCCAAGCGGACATGGAACGCATGTTGCTGCTACAGCCATTGGAAATGCAGATAATAGTACTGGTATTTCGGGCATTGCGCCCAAATGCAAGTTGATGCCGATACAAGTTGGAGATGCACAAGGCAACATGACAACTTCTGCAATATTAGATGCTGTAATATATGCAATAAATAATGGTGCAGATGTTGTAAATATGTCCTTGGGAATGTCTTTTGGCCCTTTTGTACAATTCGCTCCCGTGTATATTCAAAAAAATTTTCGTGCCAATATGTTCTTACAGGAAGAACACGTATGGAATCATTTGTTTAACATAGCACGGCAAAACAACGTAACTTTTGTATTGGCAGGAGGTAATGAAAACTGCTTAATCGGATTAGACCCTATGCAGAGAAGCGAGAATGTGATAAAGGTTTCTGCTGTACAACCCGATAAGCAGAAAGCATCTTTTAGCAATTATGGTGATATGTCCACTGTTTCTGCTCCGGGGGTACGAATATTTAATGCGATTCCGGGAAATAGATACACTTTTATGGATGGAACCAGCATGGCTGCACCGATTGTAGCCGGTGGGTGCGCACTTTTGAAAAGTAATGATCCCGGTCTTTCTGTTGCGGAACTTGCACAAATTCTTCGTCAGACGGGCAATCCCAGCACGTCTGATGTTGGTCCGATAGTAGACTTCGCAAAAGCATTAAATGTCGAATACTGTGATGCCGATGAATGCTCAAAGATTAATGAAAGGTATAATGAATTGCTTGCAGAATTGGAGAAATTAAGGAAGAATCATCCTGGATGTATTTAGCAACCTGATACTCTCTCAATTCCTAAAGATGTCAGTGTTGACCAGTTGTTAGGGCGTTGGAAGAGTACTACATCGTTGTATAATGAGCAAGAAGACGAAGTTGTCATATACTTTACGTTCAATGGTACTTCAAATGCACGATTAGACATCATCGAGCCTGCCGGGTACGACTATTCCGCAAATTTAACTGTTTCAATATCCGACGACCAAGTCTTTATTGACCAATTAGAACCTGCAAGAAATTCAAACACAGGCAAAAGTTATAATCCATACAAGTTTGTTTTGAAACCGGACCGTAACAGAAAGGCTGATGGTAATGCGAAAAATAAGATGGAGACAGCAAACATTTTCAATTTCAATTTGATTAAACTTTAAAAAATATAATTACAATGAAGATTTTCTTGAATATTTTGTGGGTAGTAGGATTGTTGGTTTGGTCTTGCTGTTTTGCCATGGGATTTAACTATGGTCATGGTGATTCTCTTTTAGTGAGTGTTATTTTACTTTTTGCTATATTGGCTATTATGGGGATAGACGTGTTCTTTCTGAACAAGTGGACAAACCCAGGATCTGGTTATAACAGGAAAAATGCAAAAACAAAAGAGATTGCATGTCTTGTGACATACGCGATAATGGTGTTGCTTACCATTAATGGCTTCGCACACTTTGTGGCAGTGCAGACTGAAGTAAAGTCTGAAGTTCGCCCTAAAGCTCTAAATCGGATTCAAGAGTTAAGACGAGTGTTTGGTGACGACAACAAAGGGGGGAGCTACCAATCATATGTAGTAGAACTGGCTGCTACGTACAGAAATGCCATGAAGAAGGATTATGCCGATGAAGGTACTGTAAATTTAGCGGTTTCAGAGTTTGAAGATGAAATGATGGGAGAAGGAGCTTACGAAAGACTCAAGAATCAATCCCAGAAATTCTTGTCAGATTGTGAGCAATCTATTCAATTCTGGATTCCATGGACAGTAACTGAATACTTAACTCAATTAGATAAGAATACCGAAGACTGGAAAGTAGAATTGATACGTTTGTCGGAGAAGAATGAATGGGTAAAAGCAACAGGCGAATCATACGACCCTCATATTGACTCCACCGTGAACCTTGCAAATCAAGTAACAAATCCTAGCGTGTCTGATTATAGCTTTTTGGCTATCATCATTATAATTATACTTCAAATTATAGTACTATTCCCTTATTTAAGAGGAAAAGATTGGTCACAATCGGGACCTCAAAAATATAGTGGCAAAGATGGTGGCCCTGTTGTATATGGTAGAAGCCGAAAATCATCAGCTACAGCTAATCAAAATAATACACCTGAGGAGGTATAACATATAAAATAATCAAGTAAATTATGAATGAATTTGATCCCCTTCGAGTTAACTCCTACTCTATAATAGAACTTGCAGACATGATAGAGGGGCATGTCGTTACCAAGGATGAAATATATGCTTGTGGGCTTGCCGCCCCTAGACGTCCTCAATTAGAAACAGAGCTTAATAATAGAAGACACGTAATCATTGAGGACGAAGAAGATTGGGCATTGGCAACACGCAAGCATACAACCACAACCGAAGGTTATGAAGGTTATGAATATTATCTGCGCAAATATGATAAATGGCCGCCAGAGTATCGAGGAAAGTACGTTGCATATGCTAAAGCTGCAATTGATGACATAGCGATAAAATTAGAAAAGCTGAAAACAGAACTGTTTGAGTCTATGCGTGAAGAACCATGGCTTTTTAAGGCAGAAGGTGTAAAGAAGCTATTGGAAGGAGTTAGCCGTCCAGAGGAATTAGAGGCATTAAGAAATTTACCAGATATCACATCTAAATTTTTGGCAAGTGGTCAAAAGATTTCATATGAAGATCTCAGAAACAAAGGAATCATTCCTTCGAACATAAAAATTGAAAATCTTATCGCAGAAGATCAATTCCTTGTGCAGACAAACATTTCTGATTTAGGAACATTCCCAATAGAAAAAAGAACGGATGTGTATTTCTTTGGAGTTCCGCGTGGAGGGAAATCCTCTGTTTTAGCAGGCATCTTGTCTAATATGGACAAACGGGGTGTTGCTATCTATCAGCCACATTGGAATCAGAATGACCAGGATTTGGTAAGCGAGTATTACTATGGTCTCATCGAATCAACAAGGCGAGGGAAATTCCCTGTTTCCACTCAGGCGGATTCTATAAGTTTCATGAAATTAGACCTCAAATTGAAAAAACGTCAGAATTTGCTCACTTTTGTGGAGATTGGCGGTGAAGCCTTCGAGCAAGTTTATGAAAGTCACAAGAGAGGATACAGTGCTTGGGGCGAGTTGGGGGCAGGCTCTTGCCTTAGAAGCCAAAATCGCAAATTGTTAATTTTCATTCTTGATTATAGCTTAGTAAAAGGTATAAACAATCAATCAAATGAAGATAAACAAAGAAGGGTTCTTAATACGGCATTACAGATTTTGTCAACTGATGGTACAGGGCGGAACTATTCAGATGGCTGCACTTTAAGCAAAGTTGATACGGTAGCAGTTATTGTCACAAAGAGTGATTTGATGGAATGTACAGACCGTGACCAAAGAACAGATATTGCTTTAAAGTATATCTCAAACAACTTTGCTGCATTTATGACTGCATTGGAAAATGCTTGTAGTAAGTTTGGAATAAATAAAGCAATCGGTTATAAACCCTATGTTATGGCATTTAGTCTAGGGAAGCTATTGGTGGGTAATACTTATGCTTACGACCCAACAGATTCAGAAAGTATTGTTAACTTTATTTCAGATGTGACCGCAGGCGAAAATACAAGTTTTTTGGGACGTGTTTTTGGATCAAATTAATCAATATTTGGATTGTTAATTGACGTCTATATGCGTCTAATTAGGTAATTATGCAAAATAAGTTTCGGTTGTTATCGATAGAAGGTAATTCTCACATAATTTTTAATATATGCAAAGATATGATATAGGATTAATCGTTTGGGGCTGTAAAGGTGGCCATCGTGTTTTTTGTAGTCGAGGTGTTGATTATAGAATCAAGTCTATTAACGACACGATAAAAGACATCCGCTCATTTGTAAGGTTCAATCTGATAAATCTTACAACATATGCTGTTGAGTTCACAGATGATTACAAAGTCTTCACGATATATCGCTCCTGCAATGACAGTGGTACAGGTGCATATGTGGCAATTACTCTATATATTCCCCACACATTGAGAGTTCTTGATTTGCGCAAATCTCTTGATTCTATAATGGATTTCTATTTCAAGGAATTCGTTCACCCTGTATTTGGTACTTACTATGATGGGAAATATGATAGTATTGACCAATATAACTCATTTATGGATAAGTTACAGGTCGTTCCTGAAGGTGAGTTGTTTGAACATAAGCCTTCTGAGCAAGATGACGGCCCTCATCTAAAAATATATGAGGACATATCTGAAGTTGACGAATTTTTTGAAAGTCCATATAGAAAGGAGTTTTTCAAGTGTCAAGAAGTGATGTTCATGAGCCGTGATTTATATAATCAAAGTCCAGAATCACTTAGGCTCAATTTTAAAGAAACTGTTATAGAGAAGGTTTCTGAACCAGAAAAACTTCCTCAACTTTATGTCGGAGACAACAAAGAAGTAGCCAAATTGATAATTAATGGTAAGGAGTGTCCAGCAACAGGTCATCATCCTGTCAATATTGTCGCAGATAATGTTTGTATTATTATGCATAGGCAGTACTGCGAGGATTTATCATTGACAGGTAAGATACTCCAACTTATTGATCAAGGTAAACTCATAGAAAAGAACAAAACCATTTCGATAGGTAACGTTAGTTTTGAGTATAGAAATTACGAAGTAAGATTCACTCTTAATAGTCAGAATGTACCAGATGATATAATCTATATACAAGAAAAAGGAACACAGCCTTTGTACCCAATAAGGGAGGACAGGGTAATTGTTCCAGGCAATCTTTTAAATCGAGAATATGATATCTTTGTAAAACCATGCAAAAATGGCACAGATCGTGTGTTGATTGTTAGTTCTTTTTTACCGGAAAAAATTATTGAAAGTAATACACCTGTGAATGTAGTTGTAAACATGATTTCATTTAAGGTGGAGGTAGCTTATGGCGTTTCCGATAAATTTTTTTATATCTGCTTGGAAGGAAATATTAAGTTGAAAATACCTATTGCCAACGTTTCTAGTCAATGTGTCAATTTGTATTTGCCCAAAAAAATTTCTCTTTCTTCAGGCAATTTCGACAAAGCAAACCCTGAAACTGAATTGTCTTATGGTAACAACGTCTTAACCATTACTTCAAAAAAATTAAGTTTTGAAGTAATTATTCCAAATGATATAAAATCTCTTATTCAAGATTGGGATTTTTGTATTTCAACGGAATCTCGAAAAAATACAGTATTTTTTAAACCTGGATTTAAGATAAAAATTAAGTCAGATGAAGATATCAATAGAGGCAATTTATACATCAATGGACAAAGGTATTTGTTCGAAGAATCAGAAGGGCGAATTTACCCATTGATTCTGTTCGTTAAGCTCAAGGATAGCGATAAGCAGTTTTTTTCTTACAAACTAAACGAGAATAGTCCTTCAATGAACGAAGTGGAAAATAGAATTTTTCCACTTAGTGATATTGAATTGGAATATGTGATTATAGATAATGAACTGTATAAAAAAACGAAAAGCACAGATCATAATATAGTATCTATAGAATTGAGTCGTGTTCAAAGTTCAAAACCATTAGACATTATTCAAAATGCAAAAATTTCTTTGAAGTTTCATGGTTGCAAGGGATTATACATTCAAACATCAGAAAAACAAATTCCAATAAAAGAAGATTCTGAAACAAAATCATTCGGATCTCTTAGTCTTACTATCGTAAACGAGAAAGGCGAATCATTGTGTACTGTACGTAAGGATGTCCAAAAATACAATCAGGAAGAAAGTACAAAAAACAAGAAAAATGGTTTTGTAATCTCTTATGACGACAACTCCAATGTGTCCGTTCAATATAAAAAGCCTAAGAACAATTTGGTGAAGCTGTTCAGAAATAAGTTTTTCTTATCTGTATCTGCACTTCTTCTGATTGTTTTCTGTGCAGGTATGGCGTGGATGTATCTAAAGCCTGAACCGGCCATAAGCTTAATGAGAATTTATATTTCTGTTGCTGACGACCCAGATACATTTGGAGAGAAAATCAATAATATAGAAATAAATGGAACGAAGTTACTTCGTTATGGTTGTAGCAATGATAGTTGCTATATTGATGTCATTTGGAATAAAGATTCCGCCGAACACAAAGTCTATAGTCAATTGTTAGGACGTGATCTATATGCAAGTTTCACAGAGGATTCTGTACCATTTAGGCTGTCGGATATAGATTCATCTATATTAGAACGGATTTTAAGAAGAATAAAAGATGTAAGCAAAAATTATGAGGCGAAAAATACGATGGTCAAAATTAATAGTCCTATTCAGATTAAGCTGAAAAAAATAGAGGACTCAATTAATCCTAAAGACCCTTTGGAAAGTGTATTTGAAAAATACAACACAGTTTTATCAAATACAAAAAATGAGAAAGTAGTAAAATATATTCTTAAAGTGGCCTATTCGAAGTTAGACGTTAAGAATCTTGAAGAATGTGGTTCGTTTCTTAAAATATTTGAGAAACAGAAAAATAGTGATGTCTATAAAGAAGTTGAAGGCATCACAACTCAACTCAAAGAAGCTTTAGCTCTTGAACAGAAGCTGATGGGTATAATTGCTTCTAAAAAAACTTTGCTACATGCTATAGAATGCAATATTGATACAGTGAAGAAAGTCGAAATATGGTGGGGAGATTTAACAAAAGAACAAAAAGAACAAATTTTAGAAAAATACAACTTTCCTAGGGCAATTGAGGGATATAAAAAGTTCTTTAATGCAACAAACTGTGGACAAATTCAAGAATTAGATAACTATGAATCATGTTTCAGCACAGATCAATATAAAGTTATCAAATATGCTGATGGATATAGGAAAAATAGAGCTACATTTAATCATTGGAAAAAGGATATGGGAATGAGTTTTTCAAAGCCTTTTCTGCTAATTGATAAATCCAAATAAAATTATGAATAAATATTTAATGATTATTATTGCAGCGGCATGTCTAAGCTTGTCCAGCTGTACTCAGTGTTCCACTTCAACAACAGATGAAGAGGAGCCGACTTATAAGTCCCAGTCATATAAACTAGTTGAAAAGCATATCAATGAAATGGCGACAAACCCTTGGGATAAAAGTGTATATTTAGAAATTAGAGACAAGCAGATCTCTATGCTCAAGAAGAACAGTGAACGTATGTCTGCCTCCACTCTTTTGGAAACAGAATATAGTAAACTCTTAGTTAGGGATGCCAACACCATACTGCATAGTGGATGTGTTGCAAGTAATTCTCATTCCTTATTTAAAAGTCTGTTTGATGAACTGAAGGCATATCCCCAAGTTCCTGGATTAGACGATATTAAAACATTGAAAAAGCTTCATGATGATGCAGAATCTTTTACGCAGACTGCTGTTGGAAGACAAAGTGTCTCAAGTTATCGTACATCGTATGACAAAAGTCATGAGACAACAAAGATGGCTGAAGCAAAAAAGTTTTTAGGAAATTCAAAAATAAAATGCATCGCAATACGTAAGAAGATGGAAAATTTATCACAGTCATCTGCTTATGAATCCCGACGCAAGGCATATTGTCAATCTGTAGTCTCATTTTATTTGCAGTGCACTAACCCTGCAAAAAGTGAGTTGAACGCCGCTAAAGCCAATTTAGGCGTTTATAATGGAGATACATCTTCTTGGAAGGAGCAGTTGGAAGAACATTATAAAGAACTTAATAAAAAAGATGATGAATAAATTTCATTTTGTTGGGATTGTTTTAATCCTTTGTATGAACACATTTTCTGTGTACGCACAAAATGCACAAGAATCTCAATATGTGTGTGTAAAACAAGAAGTAGTCGATAAAGTAATCAGTAACCTATTGGCTAAACAAGGTGACGTTGATCCGGTACAAAAAGGTTGGGGTGAAAATCTTTTGCGAACTGCTTTTCTGAACTACTTTACAAACAAAGCTTCAAAAGCGATAGTCTATGACCAGTCCGCTTGGAACGAATTAAAAGATGAACTTTCTGCATTAAACGATTCTATTAAAAAACGAGATGCTAATATTAAGGCATTGCAGAAACAGCTTTCAAGAGAAAACTTCGAGAATCAAATGGTGCAAGCAAAACAAGCTTGGGAGCAAGAACGCAATCAATTAGTGGACAAATATTCTTCAGTAGTTAAAATTAAGGATGCAACTATTAGTGATTTGGGAACACGTGTTAAAACCTTGGAACAGGATAGTATTAAGCATGAGCAGGAGATTAACGGCCTCAAGAAAAGTGTGGATATTGCAAAAAATGTCACAGAACAATATAATCAAAAGTTGCAGGCTTTAGATGATTTATATAAAGAATATAAAAACTCACAGACATTAGAATATGTTAAAGCTGATTTAGCACAGCAAACAATATCGGAATATTCTGATTATCTAAAAATAATTGGAATTCCAATGCCTACTGAACAAAAAACGCAGATAGAATTCCTGAAATCTGTGTCCAACGTCGGCGTACTCTATCAATCTGCAATAAACATTATGAATACTAAATACGATGAAAACGCTGTTAAAAAATGGATTCTGTCATTTAAGAGTATAAGCAGTAATTATCTACCAAAATTAAATGATGGACAGCGAACTGTGATGGCGCGAATAGAGAATGCCATGTCGTCGCTAGGAGCAGCAAACAACCACTTCAGGAAATCCATCCTTGTTTATCTTCAAGAACAAGGGCAGATCCCAGATAAAGATACAGCAAAGGAAGTAAAGGATATGGTACAACTAAAGGTTCGAAATTATTCTGAGGGGAAACATATAGATACGAAAAAGTACAATCCTTATCATACTAATTTGAATAGGATTTTGAGTGGTATCTTGGAAGGCATTAAGGTTATGAACGAGACCGATTATGGAACTTATATATCAAAAATAGAAAATACTTTGTAGCTATAAAGAATGAGACTCAAACGTAAACAATACTAAAGTCGTGTGGAGGATGTGTTATCTGTTCAACAAGGCGAACTGCGTTTGATCTTGCTAATTCACCATTCCATATTCGTTCACATTCATTACAAGAAGAGGTGGAAAAGTACAAACAAATGTTTCAGGCTAAATCTCATATTATGTATTATGAAAACTTTGAAGCAGGTCTTCGGCATGAGCTTTTTAAATCTAAACGAATTGTAGTTGTGCCTTAAATAAAATTCAACTAAAATGGACAAACTTTTGGTCATATTTCGTAATTGCCAAGGCTATGGATTACAAAGCGGCAATTTGTTAGTTAGGATTCCGTCTGAATGCTATCAAATCAATTTGATGGTGGGGGTGGACACAGTTTATCTTGTGAACGAAAAAGGAGGGATTGAGTGCGTAATAATCAAAGATAAAGAGGACTATGAAGCGGATCGGAATTTGGATAGGCGGATTCAAAACAACAAGAACGGCTTCGTGGTAGAATGGAGCAGCAATGGAGAACTGTGTGATGTTACCAGTCGGAGGAATAAACGCAAAGTTAATTCAGACAATAAACGTACGGTACGGCATAGAAATAAGAAAATATTGATCACAGTTGGCATTTTAGGTCTTATTGACATAGTTGTGTTTATTACTGCCGTTTATGTCTCAACAAACGATATAAATGAAGACGCTTTATGTGTTGGTCAAGATTCAACTACGGTATTGCTCCTAGGAGATACATTGCTCCTAGAAGATACATTGCTCCTAGAAGATACATTGCTCCTAGAAGATACATTGCTCCATAATGACTCTATTAGAAAGATGGCATCTTTTCAAAAGCAAAAATTGCAATCGATGAATTGTAGCGAAAGAACGGTTCTTGAGGTTAGAGCTTGGTGGCAAAATCAAAATTCGCAAGATAAGAAGTATATTACAAAAAACACATATGATTTCGAATTAGCGCTTATTGTGTATAGTCAAATATTTGATGCAGAAGACATACGCGATTTTATTAGACTATCAGAAAAACTTGGACGGACTGTTTTATCATCAAGACAAATTCATATGGCGAGACGATTCCATGGAAAAGACTATGAGAGTTTGCGTCACAGGCCATTCCGTCATATGAGTTTCCGGGAAATTGAAATGGAATTCGAATAGCATAAACCTTCTACTCTCGAATAGAGATTACGAAAAGCCCATAAAAAAGAACGATAGAATGAAAGAGATTTCAAGACAGTCTTTAATGAAGATACATGATGTGATTCATGGTCAGAATTACGTCAATATAAAAGCTCGCCTAAACCAGTTGTTGCCAAACGAATATGCAAAAACTTTCGCTGGAATAAAACTGTTTTCGACAGATGGAGTATGGTATGGAGATGATGCTATTGTGTATCGCTCTTATGTGGAAGCATCGGCTTCAGATAAGGAAGAAATCGCAACTTGGCTGGAGGAGTGTAAGGAGGTTGTTTGTGCAACACTGTCAACTGCGATACCATATGTACACAGTTTGTTTTCTATACCATCTCAGGAACAAATTTTTTGGTATCGAAATGATGAAGGCAATATACGAGTAACATTAGCACAATGGGGATTTGAGAACAAGTCCAATGGCCCTAAAATAGATGTTATTACTATGTTGTTGTTGGCTCCGAGAACCTTGACACAACAAGATGTTACTATACATATTGACTATTCGGATGGCTCCATTGCTTCAAATATCCCGTTTATTCTGCATTTGTTTAATAATACAAAAAATATAGAAACAGATGGAGAAGGGAATTTCCATTTAGGTAAACTCTTCCTTAATAAAACCTTTGTCATCGAAAATATAGATGCGACTAATCATTACGACTTTACAATCGTAAAGGATGGCAACTACTCTGCAGTATTCGATTGGTTCACTAGGTACACTATTATTGTAGAGGATCAAAAAGGGGAACGCATTCCTGATTTCGAAATGATGGTTGATGGTGTGGCTGTTAAAACAAACGAAGAGGGTCGTTTTGAAGCAGAACTCAAGCTACTGCCAAATACGATTGTAAATGTTGAAGCTAATGAAACTAGAAGTTCATTCATAGTTCAAAAAGAATCCGAAAATAATGTTTTTAAAATCACAATAAAAAGAGAAGAGCCCCAGCCTTCAGTAGTATCCCCGAATCCCCCTGTTACCCCTATTTCACCCGCACCTCTTGTTCCCGAGTATATAAAAGTTACATTGTTGGATTATGACGGTCAGCCTTTGCCAAATCTTCCTTTTGTTATTAACACAAAGAAAAAACGCATAAGCGCTCAGACTGACGAAAATGGTGTTGCGCAAATAGATAAAGCTCAATTCATACAGAATAACAAATATCATATAAGATTTATGATAACCTCTTCATACAGAGAAAGTCTAAGCAAAAAGAATAACGACAATGAAAGATAAAGATTATAATTTTAAGAAGAGATTCAAGTATTCTAATGGACAGGCCGACTATATTTTCCAATTAAAAAAACGCAATTGGAAATGGTTGTGGCTGTTGCTATTACTTCCTTTATTGTTGTTGTTCGTAAGATGTGAAAGGAATATAGATATTCATACGGTTGATTCTATTTCTGGAGAAGAAATACCTCACGTAAATGTGTCTATTGATTATGCTACTTATTACTTGTTTAAAGATGGACGTTTTTTTGTAAATGAAAATGTCCACAAAGATGTCGAAACTGACGAAGACGGAAACGGAAGGTTCACGGATTTGCATTGCAGTGTATTCTCATACATTTTTTATGCCTTAAGCTCTGCAACTTATAATGCAACAGAAGACTGTCATAAACAGGCCAAAGTCCCGGAAACAAGTAAGTTTCATTATACATGGAACAAAACTCTTAATATGATACCAAAAGCGACAGACGTAGACTTAACTGTAGTTGATAGAGAAACAGCAGAGCCTCTTGCCGGTTCCACCATTATTTACGAGTTCGACTTAAATGGTAGAAATCGCAAAGACTCCATACAAACTTCTGCTGCGGGAACATGTACTATTAAAAATGTGCCTGAATGTGGTTGTGTGACTTTGTCAAGGGTCTGTAGTTATGGTTATGTCGACACAATCAACCTAAAGATGGACGTACTTACGGTATTGGCCTATCCTGATTCGGCACAAGTTAAGTTGACTCCATTAAAACAACGATTCTCATATTTTGTGAAGAACAAATTCACAAAAGAGCCTGTCCCCGGAGCTACTGTTGAAATTATTTTGACTTCAAGCAACGGTGCTGTTTTACGTGGTAAGTCTATAACCAATGTTGACGGTAAGGGCTTGGGTGTTTATGAAGATGCTTTTGTTTTGGCAAATATTGAACTGAAAGCATCAAAGAGACAATATAAAGATGGCACTTTGGACAAAAAATATACAGTTGAACAATTTGTAGCTCTGCCGGAAAGTGGGAGAACAGTTTATATTGAGCCCGAACCATATATGGAACAGTTCCAAAATGTCGATTCCATAACAGGTGTTCCTGTATCTGGAGTGAAAAACGATATCCAGATTAAATCAATAAGCGGGAAAGATGAATCTTTGAATGAAATCAGCAATAGAAATGGTATCTTCTACGTAAAAGCTATGAAAGGGGATCGAGTGGAGATACATTCAGACTTGCTACCATATTATATTCCTAAGGAAACTATCATAAAATCGTTCTCGGACGGAGAATTTATCAAGATGCAACCCAAGATAACTGATTTGACATTTAGGACGATTGATGGTGAGACGGGTGAGTTATTGCCTCAATGTACATTGTCTTTTAGTTCTTCGATTTCAAGCATTAATAGCCCAACATCGAGTGGTAATGGAACATTTACTATAAAAAACTTGTATGTTGGTGAAATTATTAGCATTGTTGCATCAAAAAACGATTATACAACAAACTCAAACAAGATTTGTAACGTAGAGGTGCTTGAACTTATGAGTGCATCTCAAGGTAGAAGAGACATCCCATTGTTATTGCAGTTACCACCGTGTAACGAGGGGGGAGATGATGTAGATTTAAGTGATCGAATTCGTGCAATAAAATCTTATAATATGGGGGTGAAGAGCGGTCGCTTCCTGTTTGATTGGGAAACATATTCTATACCGGATAGAATACAGGTATACAATTGCAGAGAAGATGAAATTCCACAAAACTCACCCATATTTGATACAGGAATGACAGCAACGAGCGTACAGCAACACGAGTGGATTACATTCTCTAATGGTTCTGTTATCACCGTTGTCGGTACAACAAGTAGCCAAGATATTTCTAGTTGGAAATATTTCATCCATTGTCCTTAGCATATTCCTGGTCAGACATATCTACTGATGATGTTCGGACGGTTGAAAATGAATTAGGTGGAGGCTGGATTGCTGAAAAAACTGTTGCTATTGCTATCTTTTGTTCACTTGCCTATTTTGATAACTTTGGAAAAGCGATGATTGCTGCTGTTAATCATGCCGGTGACAGCGATTCAATCCGAGCTGTAACTGGCAACATTCTTGGTGCTGCAATTGGATATAAGGCAATACCTCAATTTTACAAAGAAGATTTGGAACTTCATGATGTATTGCATATTGCAAATGATCTTTATGGTCGAGAGAAGACAAAATATATAATGAAATAGTTTGATATTGTTAGATTTCGGCTAAATCTGCATCTGTACTGATATCAGACGATTAACAACATTAAATATTTATATGTTCAAGAAACTAACAATAAGGGGGAAAATCTCTTGCGGAAAAGTAGCAGGCATATGATCTAAAAGCATCTATCCGGCAGACGTGTTGAGCAATTTATTGTTCAGATTTGGGGAATGGTTGGTGAATCAATGTAGAATTTAACGCAACATGTTTTAATGGCTTGATATTCTGAAAAAAGATAAACGATTAGGATTATGAAGAACAAAATTTTGTGGATGGATTTGGCTGTTTGCTTTGTATGGGCATTGGCTATTCTTGGCAGTAAATGGCTGTTTTGGGATAATTTTTATGCGGTGATGTGCATAATACTTATTGTGTGGCGTTTGAGTTTCACTTTTGCGTTAATGCACAAGGAAAGGCGCGCATGGCTACCGATGGTCGGAGCTGTTACGATATTTCTGTTGTTTGAAGAGACGGTGCATTGGTTGGGCTTGCATGAATTGTCGACTTATCCATTCTACATTATGGATATTCAGTATGATGATTTTACGTCTACTATAATCTTAGGTGTCGTATTCCTGTGGCTTTTTATATTGCCGTTCGTTGTATACTTCGTACAACTTATCAGGAAAAAGTTGATAAGGACAGAGCTCACTTGGGGAGATATGTTTGGGTGCATTTTGTGGAAAGATCGTAAGGCAAAGGCGTACTCGGTTTTGTTGCTCATGTCCGTTTTATCTCTTTATGTCGGCTTAGCTATGGAAATGAGGTTGAGTCTGCTGATGTGTATAATTGCTCCGGTGCTAAGCTATCGGTTTATATGCAATTATTATCACATTCGGGCGGAAAAGTTATGGATAATAGCAATAGGAATGGTTCTGTTCTTTGTTGCCCAGTCATATGCCGGCATCATCAGGCTCACTATGCTTGTTACCAGCTTTTTATTGGTGACGTATTTGTGTTACCGATTGTTTGCTGCAATGAAGCATAATGTTTTGACTGTGGCTTACATTGCATATTTGGGCGTTTTTCTGCCTTCGCTCTGTATCGGTTACAACCAGTATGCTTGCATCGATTACGCGCGAAGAGGATTTTATTCGGCTATGCCATATAGTGGAATTTTTTACATCGAGGACAAAAGTGGTGAATTGTGTGGTTTGCGAGACCGCTATAAACTCATTCTAAAACCTGAGTATGAACATATTGTTTATAGTAATCGTGAGGCTGGTTTTAGCGGTAGTGTGTTTGAACTGCGCAAGGATGGATATGTACGGTTGTACGATGCCAGATACGACCGTATCGATGATACCTGTACTATTGATGATGTACTTCAAGCCGAGGTGTATGATATGATAAAGTCTTACTTTGCAGGGTATGAGAGTGAATATGACGACCGTTGCGAGGTGATTGTAACAGATAGGGTTAAAAACATAACTCTCGCACATCTGAAAGTCGCCATGCATGGGATTCCTACTTACCACTATGGAGATGTGCCGTTCCTACCACAGGATGCCGTGCCACTTGGATCGGGAGAATTCGTATGTGACTCGCTTGTAAAGATGAGGCATTCTATTAAGCGAGCGTTAAGCTATGCCTTGGAACTGCCTAATGGCAGGACGGCTCAATTTAGGATATATGTGAAGCTTGCTACTGAGAAAATGCCCGGGAAAGCAGATATCAAAACTCTGGCAGATGGAGTCTCTAAAAGTGAAAGATTAAGATGTTTATATTGAGAAGCCGGTCCCTTTCTTCAATGAACGGGGGATGAAACTACCGATTGGAAATGATTTTGCTTTTCTGTTATCATTAGAAAGATATAGAGAAGAGTATGGCAGGTTATTAGGGCTTAATCGATTTTCTAAGCTTTGAATCAGGATATCTCCCGGTTGGTTTTAATGGATGGAACTTACCGGGAGATTTTTTATTTGGAAACTATTATATGGTATGAGAAATAAGTGTATTTTGAAATAGAAAAAGGCAGGACTTTATCGCCTGCCTTTATTTTTTTACGGTTGTATACTTTCTTTGACTGGTGTACCCGTTTATAACAGATCGGGTGACCGTAGTTCTCGATTTCAGCCTCCCGGCTGGCTTTACGATTCGCTTTAATGTAATCGTCTTGCTTAATTCGATTTTTCATACTGATAGTTCATTGATCGTTGCAAAGATACATTTTTATTCTCTGTTTTTACGGAGTATTTCCCTATCTTTGCACTCATCTTAAAAAAAAGAAGGCAAATAGAATGGAAAATTTCAGTGAATTGATAAAGAACCGACGCAGTATGCGGAAGTTTACCGGAGAGGAACTTAGTCAGGAGCAGGTGGTAGCCTTGCTTAAAGCGGCTTTGATGGCTCCTACGTCGAAACGGAGTAACAGTTGGCAATTTATTGCTGTGGATGATAAGGAAATTTTGAAACAACTTGCTAATTGTAAAGAACAGGCTTCTGCATTTATTGCCGATGCAGCGTTGGCAGTGGTTGTTACAGCCGATCCATTAGCAAGCGATGTGTGGATAGAAGATGCTTCCATTGCATCTATCATGATTCAATTACAAGCTGAAGATTTGGGATTGGGAAGTTGCTGGGTGCAAATTCGTGAACGTTTTACAGCTTCCGGGATGCCGTCGGACGAATATGTACGTGAAGTGCTGGATATCCCTTTACAACTGCAAGTACTTTCTATTATCGCTATCGGGCATAAAGGAATGGAACGCAAACCTTTCGATGAAGGACATTTGCAATGGGAGAAAATTCATATTAATAAATACGGAGGGAAGTAATAGTGAGTGCTGCCAAAGCAAATAATAACCGGGATACATACAAGGCTACGGCCGTTACGTTGATTGTGTTGGGCATACTTTATTTGTTGGATAAGGTGATACACTTTTCTGCTATCGGGCTGCCCTGGGTGATGAACAAGGACAATTTCCTACTGTATACAGCTATTATTTTTTTATTCCTCAAACATGACAAATCTGTTGGATTAGTGTTGATCGGGCTTTGGTTGGTAATGAATATCGGGCTTATTGTTGCATTGTTGGGATCGATGTCTGCCTACTTGTTACCATTGGCGTTGTTGATTATTGGAGGAATATTATATTTGATTTCAACGAGATGAAAAGAAGTATAGAAGATACACCTATTGTGTTTATTGGTGCCGGTAACTTGGCTACTAATTTAGCCAAGGCTTTATACCGCAAAGGATTTCGTATTGTGCAAGTGTATAGTCGTACGGAGGAATCGGCTCGTACATTGGCAGAAGAGGTGGAGGCTGAATTCACAACGCATTTGGAAGAATTGAACTCGTTTAGCCGCCTTTACATCGTTTCATTGAAAGATTCGGCTTTTGAAGAATTACTTCCATCCATTGTGGCAAATAAACGTAAAGAAGCATTGTTTGTGCATACTGCCGGTTCGATACCAATGAATATATGGGAAGGACGAACCGAGCATTATGGTGTTTTTTATCCCATGCAGACATTCAGTAAACAACGTGAAGTCGATTTCAGTGAAATACCTTTTTTCATTGAGGCATCGACTTCCGAGGATGCAGAATTGTTGAAGGCTGTGGCCGCCACATTGTCCGAACGGGTGTATGAGGCTGATTCCGAACAACGAAAAAGTTTGCATTTGGCAGCGGTCTTTACTTGTAACTTTACCAATCATATGTATGCGCTTGCTGCCGAACTTTTAAAGAAGTATGATCTTCCATTCGATGTCATGTTGCCTTTGATAGATGAGACTGCCCGTAAGGTTCATCAACTAGAACCTAAGGATGCCCAGACCGGTCCGGCGATACGATATGATGCGAATGTGATCGACAATCATCTTAGTATGCTTGCCGATGATCCGGAGATGCAAAAACTCTACGAATTGATAAGTCGCAGTATCCATAACCGGACGAATTAGTTTAAACGTCTTGAAATAGATGTATCTGTAGGCTTTTCTTATATTTTATGCTTTTCTTTTTTATTTATTATATTCAATATACCAGATGAGTACCATTAATTACGATCTTAAAAAGATAAAAGCAATTGCTTTTGATGTAGATGGAGTGCTAAGTGCCGATATGGTGCCGTTGCATCCTTCAGGTGAACCGATGCGCACGGTTAACATCAAAGATGGATACGCCATTCAGTTGGCAGTCAAGCAAGGTTTGCGAATAGCCATTATTACCGGTGGACGTACGGAAGCGGTTCGGGTGCGTTTTTCTGCTTTAGGTGTGACAGATTTATATATGGGTTCGGCTGTGAAAATCCATGATTATCGGAAGTTTCGTGATCAATATGGGTTTAAAGATGAAGAGATCATGTATATGGGGGATGATATTCCCGATATTGAAGTGATGCGTGAATGTGGTTTGCCCAGTTGTCCGAAAGATGCGGCTCCAGAAGTGAGATCTGTAGCAAAGTATATTTCTCATGCGGCCGGAGGACATGGGTGTGGTCGTGATGTGATCGAACAGGTACTTAAAGTACATGGCAAATGGATGTCCGATGAAGCTTTCGGATGGTGATCGTCATATCAGGGGTTTTATAAAGTGTAATTTTAAACTTGAATATCTATAATATGCTTGATAACTTGAAGAAATTTAATGTTGTACTGGCTTCTAATTCTCCCCGTCGGAAAGAGCTGATGTCCGGTTTGGGGATAGATTATGTGGTGAAGACTTTGCCGGACGTGGATGAGTCTTATCCGGGCACATTGCGGGGAGAGGAGATACCGGCTTATATTTCCCGTGAAAAGGCAGATGCTTATAAAAAACTTATTCAGCCTGATGAACTATTAATTACGGCCGATACCATAGTATGGTTGGACGGTGAAGTTCTTGGGAAACCTAAAGACAAGGAAGATGCTGTACGAATGTTACGGAAACTTTCCGGTGCTTCTCATCAAGTCATTACTGGTGTATGCCTGACTACTAAAGATTGGCAAAAATCTTTCACTGCAACGACCGATGTGACATTTGCTGCTCTTACGGATGAAGAGATAGACTATTATGTGGGAAAATATGCTCCGATGGATAAAGCCGGTGCTTATGGCGTACAGGAATGGATCGGTTTTATTGGCGTAGAAGCGATCTCGGGGAGTTATTTTAATGTGATGGGATTGCCTATACAACGGTTGTATAAGGAATTGAAACAATTATAAAAGGTCTTATCTGGAAATAGGAAGGATTTAGGAACTGTATTATGAAAATGTGTGACATCTGCATGAGTCCCCGGTTCGAGATATTTCCTGGCTACGGGGAACACTTTGCAGGTCACCGATGAAGGACCCGTTGGTCACCGATGAAGAGGTGGTTCATCACCGATGAAGGGGTCGTTCATCACCGAGGTGGAAATACTATTTGAATAGTCTGAAAATCAGATGTTTGCTTCTACGGTTTTTGTTGAATGAATATACGGGACAACAATTTGGTGAACTGTACGCCACATAAAAAGATGGAATATAACTTTACAATCTTGTTCTGCTACGAGGCATCTTTTATTCTGAATAAGAAGCTATAGTTGGGTACGCTTTATCAGCGGTTTAAGTTCTAATATAGTAAATCCAGCATCAACGGAATTTCATCTTCTGTTATCCCCATTTTAAGCAGGTAATTCATGTCTTTGTTGAACATTTCTAAGAAGAGTTCTTTATCTCCACTCATGTCTTTCGACCGGGAATAGAAATCTGCAGCCTTTTCAATGTTTCCGGATACCCAAGCTACATGTCCGGCATTCAGATAATCGACCGGTAGAGGCTTCGTTTCGATAACTTTATTATAATAGTTTGATGCTTGTTCAAGTTTACCGCTGACAAACGAACACCAACCGATTCCTCTCCATGCTTTTACGCAATTGCTTTCCATAAAATCGAGTTTGAAAAAATAATTCAAGGCTTCGTCATATTGTTGCAGTTCTGCCAGGCAGCTTCCGATATGGAAGACAATGCTGTGATTTTCCGGCATCGCTTGTTCGGCTTTCCTATAATATTCAAGAGCCTTATTGAAGTTTCTTGATAAACGGTAACAGGTTGCCAAATGCCGGTTAGTCCATACATTATCAGGTTTTATGGTGTCTGCCTTCAGATAAGCATTGATCGCTTCGTCCGGTTTCCTCTGTTTTTGGAAAGCATATCCCATTTTCTGATAAAACTCTGCTTGCGCACTGAATAAACCATTCATCTGTTCTATCTCTTTGTATAGATCAGTGGCTTCCGCCCAATGTTCTTTTTTCAAGTGATAGTCTGCTATTTGAGCAAGTTTATGTTCTTCGTTCAGAATATTTTTCAGAACAGGTATTTTGTACAGTTCAATTTTCTCTTTGTAGATATCTCTGAATTCATTTTTACGGTTATATAATTTGAAGAACCGGTAAAGGTCGTGCAAATATTGGTTGCTTACCGTAGCTGGGCGTTCGGAGAATTTTTTAAGAGTCTCAGCTTTTGATTGTTCGGCAAATTCTTCTGCTTGTTGTTCTGTCAACTGGCTGAAGATTATGTCTCGCTGAGATTGTGGAAACTGCAACATGGTGAAAAATAGTGAATACTTGTCACTGTTGCAGAAGAAGCCCGATTGTAAAATGAGATCCATGAGTGAATTTTTCTGACTGCCCTCTTTCCTTACTTGTTTGATGACATTCGATTGTTGTTTGTCGAATGGGTAGAACCAGTTGTGTGGTTCTTGAAAGAAAGGAAAGCGTTTTAACTGGGAGAATGTACTCATATATACATCTGCCCCTTCCAGTTGCAATTCGTTCATTTCTCGAAGCTTATCGCTTAATGGAGAATTCTCGAAAATATTACCCCAATCCGGGTTCCGGTCATCTTTTTCTTCATCCGATTCTTCAAATCCGAATTTCATGTTTCGCATTGAAGTCACGTTCTTCAGCATTTCCGGGATTATTTCTTCTCGCATCTTCCGATCTATTTTCTCGGTCTCCTGGCTTAGCAATATCTGTCGGTATACACGCATGAGGTCTTCATCGAAAGAAGTCTCTTCGTTGAGAAGTTCCAACCGGTTACTTAATTCCGGATATAATCCGAGCCGGTCACTATAGATATGAAATGTAAATATAACTCCTACAAGTGCCCGTTGACTTACCAATACGTTGCTTTGTTGATATGCATCAAGTAACCACATTAGTTTGCGTAAATCAAAACACTCCATGAGGCTTAAAGTCACTGAACTTGTGAAAAGGCAGAGATCATTTACCGGGAGCAATTCTGATTGCAGCATATCTTGGGCTTGCTTCTCATCTTCTACGTTCCAGTCGCAGTTCGACCAGGTTTGCAGGAACATATATTTTTGTGCATCTTCGTGGCGTTTCAACACATCGTCCAGATTTTGATCGGACAATAGGCCGCTTACTGCCAAATCGTCGTTGAAAGATTCCAGTACATGCATTAATGCTTCCGTTGTGTAAGGAGTTAGCTCTTGTGTGCGCCTTTTACGTATTTCGTGGTAGTATCTTGGTGAAACCTCATCAAGTAATAATATACGTACCTGATCGGCTATTTCCAAGGTATCTGTCAGTAGTTTTGAGTATAATTTTTTTCGTTCGGGATCGTGTATTCCTTGCTTCATGTACTGCAACATGTAGCTATAAGAAGTTTTTAGCTGTTCCAAGCGGTTTCGTAGTTCCCAGTCCTGGCATTGCCAAAGGAAAGATTCCAGTTGTGCCAATGCCTCTTTCAATCGTTTTTGTCCGATTAATTTGAGTATGGATATATATTGGTTATTAATTGCTTTTTCATTCATAACTCCAATGTATTAGTACTGTTTTTAATTAATAGTATAACAAAAATGATGCCATAAATCTTTCTTTTAGGATTTGTTATTGGTCGATGTGATGAAAGTAGTATCGACAAGATTCGTATTTTGCCGGTAATGCGGCAGATAACCTTTTTCTTTCAGCCATTCTTGTGCTTTACTTATATTAGAACTATCAGGGCGTGTGGCCATTGTGTAAGAGGGGAGGATGATCAATCCTGCTAATGTTTCGGGTATTCCGGTAGCTTCGGTCAATAGACTGTTCAATTTACTTTGAGGATGTGACTGTATATAGCTAACTCCCAGGTTATATCCCTTAATGAGCAATGTGATTTCTCTTCTTTTTTCGCGGATCGCTTTATCTGAGAAAGCAGTCCCGGTCATATAAATATCTAGTTCGCACGTACTGATCAGTGACCTATTGCCGTCTTTCATCGCTATTGTGGCGTAAGGATCAGGAAGGAAGGTGGCATCTATTTGTCCATATTGCAACATGCTTAACCGGAGGGGAATCTGGCTGATTTCGGGCCGATTGTTTCTATAAGAAGAGATTCCCGCTTTGTGGCAGACTACATCGGTTGCGTATTCTATGATGGTTCCACGAGAGACGGCTATGTTCTTTTCTTCCAATTGATTTAGTTGGTTGAGTGCGCTTCCTTTTCCGGTGATGAAGCAGAAATATCCATCATTTTTCATTATCAGAGCCAATGGATGGTGGACTTGCAATTGTACTGCACTTGGATAATCAATAATCATTCCATCTATTTGTTCTGTAACAAATGCTGCATTTCGGTCGTTAGCAGAATTAAAGCAGATAAAATCAATGTTTACTCCCAATGAATCATAAATACCTTTTTTCTTGGCTACATAAAATGGGAAACTCTCCAGAGTGGGCATAATACCTAAAGTAATAGATTGTAAATCTTCGTTTGAAATTGAAGAATCAGGCTTCTCTTTGCCATTGCTGCAAGCAGACAAGAGAACGGTTAATAGGCCGAATATTGGTAACAGGTTTTTCATATAACCTATATAAATGAAGAAGAGTCAAAAGTTTTTTAAGAAATCACCCTCGTTACATAATTGTAGCGAGGGTGAAATTGTATTTGTGAGGTTTTTGACACGACCTCTTCAGTGTCATAGCTATTTCTTTATTATTCTTCAATGGCGGCAATGCCCGGAAGAACTTTTCCTTCGATTGCTTCAAGTAATGCACCGCCTCCGGTAGAAACATATGATACACCGTCTGCCAATCCGAACTTGTTGACACAAGCCACAGAGTCACCACCTCCTACAAGTGAGAAAGCACCGTTTTTAGTCGCTTCAACGATAGCTTCACCTACTGAACGTGAACCGTGAGTGAAGTTTTCGAATTCGAATACACCTGTCGGGCCATTCCATAAGATTGTTTTGGAATTCTTGATAACGTTGGCGAAGATTTCTTCTGATTTCGGACCTATATCCAAACCTTCCCAGCCATCAGGAATTTCGTTAACAGCACAGAATTTAGTATTGGCATCATTAGAGAAAGAGTCAGCGATCTTAGCATCTACAGCCAGTACCAGGTTTACACCTTTCTCTTTTGCTTTTTTCATCAGTTCGAGAGCCAGATCAAGCTTATCATCTTCTACTATAGACAAACCGATGTGACCACCCTGAGCCTTTGTAAATGTATAAGTCATTCCGCCTGTGATAATCAAGTTATCAACCTTGTTCAGCAGGTTCTCGATGATTTCAATTTTGGAAGAGACTTTAGATCCACCCATGATAGCGGTGAAAGGACGTTTGATATCGTTCAATATTTTGTCTACAGCCTTTACTTCCTTTTCCATCAGATAACCGAACATTTTGTTATCTTTGTCGAAATATTTTGCAATTAAAGCTGTAGAAGCGTGTGCGCGGTGAGCTGTACCGAATGCATCATTTACATAGCAATCAGCGTATGAGGCCAATTTTTTAGTAAATTCTTTCTGACTTTCTTTCACAGCTTTCTTGGCAGCAGCTTTTTCTTCATCTGTTGCGTCTTCTGCGAGTCCTCTCGGTTTGCCTTCTTCTTCAGCATAAAAACGGAGGTTTTCAAGTAACAATACTTCGCCCGGTTGCAGAGCGGCAGCTTTTACAGCAGCTTCTTCACCCATGCAATCGTTGGCAAACTGAACTTCTACACCGAGCAGTTCGGATACATGTTTAACGATATGTTTCAGAGAGAATTTATCGGCAACACCTTTCGGACGTCCCAGGTGAGAACCGATAATCACACTACCACCGTCTGCCAGAATCTTTTTCAGAGTAGGAAGAGCTGCGCGAATACGAGTGTCATCAGTAATGTTGAAGTTTTCGTCCAAGGGCACGTTGAAATCAACGCGAACGAATGCCTTTTTACCAGCAAAGTTGAATTTGTCAATTGTCATAATACTCTATTTATTTAAAAATGTTAATCCTTATGTCCTGTTTAAATTTTACTTTCGAAGAATTTAGTCCGCTTTCTTCTGTCTTCCTTTAGAAAAAGGACTCTCAAAAGAATGATGAACAATATGATAACAGGTTCTTACTTTTTTGATTGCCGCAAAGTTACTATTTATTTCTTTTTTTTGCTACGAAATCGTTATTTATTCTTTCTCTTTGCTTTGTCTTTTGTTACTTTATACTTATCACAGTAATATTTGCACAACATTTGCAAACCGCAAGTATCACATTTGGGAGTACGTGACTGGCAAACATATCGGCCATGAAGTATCAGCCAATGATGAGCTATGGGAATCAGTTCTTCGGGAATGTTTTTCGTTAATTCTTTTTCTACACTGAACGGAGTAGTGCATTTATCGTCCACTAATCCCAAACGGTGACTGACGCGGAATACATGTGTGTCTACCGCCATGGCAGCCTTGTTGAATACAACGGACTGGATTACATTAGCAGTTTTCCGTCCGACTCCCGGCAGCTTTATCAGTTCTTCCAATGTTCCGGGCACTTCACTATTGAAATCTTTTACCAACATTTGAGCCATGCCTACCAAGTGTTTTGCTTTGTTATTGGGATAGGACACACTGCGAATGTATTCGAATACCACTTCCGGTGTACTGGCTGCCAAAGCTTCCGGAGTAGGGAAGTCCCTGTAAAGCGGTGGGGTAATAATATTCACTCGCTTGTCTGTACATTGCGCGGAAAGGATAACAGCTATCAGTAATTCGAATGGGTTGTTGTAATGGAGTTCCGTTTCGGCAATAGGTACATTTTCTTGAAACCAAGCAATTATTTTCTCAAAACGTTCTTTCTTTCTCATCGTAATTTGTTTTTATGATAGTGAGGAGCAACTCTTAGGTTAAAATAAAAGATAGAAACTACCGTTAGACAGGCACCGAACAGGTAGGCCATGTCGAAAGTGCTGATCTCGGCAATGAATCCTCCGGTCAGCATACCGATGCCGATTCCTACGTCCCAAGAAGTCAGGTAGGTTGAAGTCGCAGTTCCGCGCTGGCTGTTAGGAGCGAGGTTTACGAACAGCGTATTGTAGGCCGGAAACATGATTCCAAATCCTATTCCGAGTGATAGGGCTATTACGAAAAACAATACGGTGCATACTGTGATATCCCATTGAACAATATATACGCAGGCTGCTAACAAGAAAAAAGTGAAAACAACAATATACAATCCGGCAGAGATAACCTGTGTTATTTTTCCTTTGTCAACCAATTTACCGGAAAAGATTCGTGAAATAGCCATTCCGACTGCCATAAAAGTGAAGAAGAATCCTGTTTGCGCATTAATTCCAATTTGGCGTGAATACATGGCTACATAGTTGGTAGTCATTCCATAAGGAATAGAGAGCAGTAAAAGGCTGATTCCCGCTGGTATTCCTTTTAATAAAATGAAACGATCCAATGATATCGGTTCTCGTTTGACAGGAGGTTTATAGGATGTTCTCACTAGGCTTGCAGACAAAAAACCGAGTATGCAGGATATAAGCGAACAGCTAAATATCATTGTAAATGACATCTCTGCATCGTGCATAAAAAGCCCGGTCATCGGACCGATGGACATAGCTGTATTATTTGTCAGTCCGTAATACCCCAATCCCTCCCCGCGCCTTGATGAAGGCATGATGTCGATCACGACAGTATTTCCTCCTACCGTTACCATCCCAAAAGAGACCCCGTGGATAATACGGAATATTATAAATAAGGTGAGGCTTCCGGCTACGATATAACCTGCGAAAATACTGGTAAATATGAAATAAGAAAGCAGATAAAGTGGTTTTCGTGCAAAAGAATCGAGCAGATAACCGGAGAATGGGCGGATGCATAGTGCTGCGATAGTATAACAGGATAATATAATTCCGATAGTGGAGTTCCCGGCACGAAAAACTTCCGACAGATAGAAAGGCAATACCGGAATCAATAGCCAGAAACCGAAATACAGCAGAAAATTGGCCGCTAATATGAAGCAGTAACTGGGTGTGGCAAGTCTGTCTTTCATTTTATTTAGTTGAAAATTGAAGGTTGAAAGCTGAAAGTTGAAAATGAAGAATTACTGCATGGTAATTCTCTATTTCCAACTTTCCATTTCCAACTCTTTTAGTAGGCTGCCTCGAATTCTTTTAAGAACCGTGTATCGTTTTCCGAGAACATGCGTAAATCTTTCACTTGATATTTCAAGTTAGTGATTCGCTCGATACCCATTCCAAGAGCATAACCACTGTATATTTTGCTATCTATTCCGTTAGCATCGAGTACGTTCAGGTCGACCATGCCACATCCTAGAATTTCTACCCAACCGGTATGTTTACAAAACGGACAGCCTTTTCCACCGCAGATATTGCAGCTGATGTCCATTTCTGCGCTTGGCTCAGTAAATGGGAAATAAGACGGGCGCAAACGAATTTTTGTATCAGCACCGAACATTTCTTTGGCAAAGAGCAACAGTACTTGTTTCAAGTCAGTGAATGATACATTTTGATCCACATACAAAGCTTCGACTTGGTGGAAGAAGCAGTGGGCACGATAGCTGATGGCTTCATTACGGTAAACACGTCCCGGACAGATGATGCGGATAGGAGGTTGAGAAACTTCCATTACACGACTTTGCACAGAGGAAGTATGCGTACGCAACAAAATATCCGGATGTGATTCGATGAAGAACGTGTCCTGCATATCACGTGCCGGGTGATCTTCGGCAAAGTTAAGTGCGGAAAACACGTGCCAGTCATCTTCTATTTCAGGTCCTTCGGCAATACTGAATCCCAAGCGGGCAAAGATATCTATGATTTCATTCTTAACGATAGAAAGTGGATGACGTGTACCCAATTCTACAGGATATGCAGAACGGGTGAGGTCGAGTTCACATGCACCGTTATCTTGATTGTCGAATTGCTCTTTCAGCGTGTTGATTTTCTCTTGTGCTTTTGTTTTCAATTCGTTCAATCTCATGCCGACTTCCTTTTTTTGGTCTGCCGCTACATTGCGAAAATCTGCCATAAGTTCATTAATGGCTCCTTTTTTACTGAGATATTTGATGCGTAGAGCTTCAAGCTCGTCTGCACTGGCAGCTTTCAGTGCTTCAACTTCTTCAAGGAGTTGGTTAATCTTAGCTATCATATTTCTGGTTTATTATTATATTCAGATAAAACGTTGCAAAGATAGTGGTTTTTATCATAATTTGCTTCTCTTATTAGGTATTGTTTTTGTGAGTATGTAGGTATTAAAAAGTGCCTAACTTGTTTAATGTGTTAATGAATGCATCGTACATGTTAAGCTATGTTGTATTTTAGGCGAAAGCATTCGATATATTTGCAGGTGTCGTGAAAGTCTGTATCTTTGCAATGTGTTTTTCATAGTATTAGATTTAAGGTTAACAAAGATTGGCTGTCTGGGATAGATAGCCTTTTTTTTTGTTAACCTTTCTCTTTTTGTTCTGATCCGGGATTAATATAAAAACGGATCGGGATCACTTTGGTCTGTATAAATCCGGGAAGGATAAAAATAAAAAAATGATGCCTGTATTCAGGCATCATTTTTCTTATCATTATTATCTTCATCTTCAAGTGGTGGAGAAACCGGATTTATATCTGTATTTGATTTGTTTGCTTTTATAGCGGCTTTGATAAGTACAAATACAGTGATTGCTATGACTATTGCTATTATTATTTTCATAATAGGTCTGATTTTATAATTTTTATAGTTGTTGAATTGATAGAACACTATAGAAGTTCTTTTGTTTAATTACTAATTATTGATTTATAATAATTTGTTGAACGATATCGGACGTAATAGCGAAAAGTGGGAAATAAAAAAAGATGCCTTGACTAAAGCATCTTTTTTATTGTAGAGCGTACGGGATTCGCCCCCGTGAAATTATACCACTATAAATTAAGCACTTAACTATTAGCTAATAGTAAGGTACTAAAATATGGTCGCATATTTCGCACACAATATTTAGCATTAAAAATTGAACTCAAAGAACTACTTTTTCAATACCAAAAATGTACGAAATTTCCTGATAACTACATAATTTCTAAAGATTTATTTACTGTTTCTTTCAACAAATTCTGTTGCTATATCAACCTTGTTCAACCAACTTTTAAGAAATTTTTGATTAGTCGACTTCCTCTTTACCAAATCCTGATAATATATCCTTCGTTGATTAATGAATTCATTAACCAACTCATTCAATTTGGCTTTATTATTGGTATAAGTAAGGATAATGTTTCCAATTGCACCATCTGTTGCAATTGTCACACTGTACACCTTATTAATTGCAAGTATACTGAAAAAAATAGTGAATAACATCGGTGCAAAATATGCTACTGCACCTAATTACTATGCTACGATGTGTAAGATGATTGGAATGTTCGAAAAAGAAGTAAAGAGGCTAGGTTGATGAAAGCACTTCCGTGGATTTTAACTGTATTATTGTTGATTACATGTATTGCTGCATGGTTTCGACCATGCAAGCAAGTACAAGTCAATGTCGTTTCGGACACAATTATCATTGTTGATACAATTAGAGATGTTGTGCCAAAGCCGTACAAAGTTACAGTAATTCGAACCGATACATTTTATTTGCCCATTTTGATTGGTGATTCTTCTGAATTAGATTCTGTACCTATTGTCTTTCCTGTTGAGCAAAAAGAATATAGAACAGATCAATACTTGTCTGTAATAAGTGGTTTTCATCCGAACCTTGATTTTATAGAAACATATAATAAGATGCAAATTGTGATTCCTAAAAAAAACGATGGGGGCTTGGTTTTCAAGCTGGTTATGGTTATCCATATGGACTTTATGTTGGTATTGGTGTGGGCTATAATTTGTTTATGTGGTAATTTTTATAAGGGTATGAGTTGAAAAATGTTAGAGTAAGTGTTTTTATTCTAATTAGAATAATATATCTTTGTAGCCATTAATGTATATTGTAATGTAATTGACATTCAACGTGAATACTAATAATGCGGAGAATCATATTCGATAAAAAAGATAGACGGTATTGGATTAAGAGTGTGAACTCTATAGTCCGCATTTTGAAGCCATGTAAGACGGGGAAGAATCAGATTATTGATATACATATTCAGAATGCAATAAAAAAAAGTGATTTTACTCCTTTCCATATAGTCCTTCTTTCATGTCTTATTGAATATATTGAAAGATATGGTTATGTTGTTGCTTTTGATGCAGATGATTTTGAATTAACCGAATTTATTTTTGGTGAAGTTAAAATGGATAAATACATAAACAATACTAGTACCGCATATGTTAAAGAAAATGATAAGTCTAATTTGAATTTATGGAAGATTGTAGATAATAGAGCTAAAGAGTATAGTATTGTAATTACTGAATATTTACAAAGAACATACTTTAAAGGGTTGGATATTTCTGGCTTCCAAAATTCTTTGGATGAGATATATGCAAATGTTGCAGACCATTCTAAATCTAATGGCATTGCTTTTTCGTATATTAATTATGATGAAGGAGAGGAGAAAATACATTTTGCAGCGTGTGATTTAGGTTTGGGGATTCCAACAACTCTTAGGGCTGCTATACCCGAGATTGAGAGTGACGAGTTGGCATTAAGGAGATCTTTGGATGTTGGTGTTTCCGCTAAAACAAATAAACACAATATGGGTTTTGGATTGGATAATGTATTGTCTAATCTTAAAAATGGTGGAATGATGAGAATTGTTAGTAACAATGCTTTGCTATTTTGCCAAGAAAATAAAAATAATATTAGAACCTTTTCTTTAGATTTTGATTTTAGAGGAACATTGATTTACTTTGATATTTCAATTGATTCATTTGAAAAAGATGAAGAAATTGAAGGAGATGTCTATTTATAACACTATAATTATGGTAACAGTTAAAATAAAAGATGTATTAAACGGGAGAAACTATCCAGAAGGAGGGACAATGCTGTTTAGTATTATAAAAGATGCAATGAACAGTAATCAGACTGTATCCATAGATATGGAAGATGTGGATTCTTTTCCGACAATGTTTATGAATACTTCTTTTGGTAGTTTGATTGATTTATTTGGTTTAGATACAACTAAGCAGGCATTGCGATTTCAGAATATAAAAAAGGCTCAAATTGAACGTATCAGAAAATATTTTAATGATTATAAGTCTTTAATAGATTGAAAAATATTTTCAAAAGAGTGCCTCCAAAGATTTCGTCTCGACCTCGGCTGAACTGAACCCTAAAGGTTGAACAAAAAATTCTTAGGGTTCAGTTCATTTTAGGACACGCTATGTGGTGATTATTTTAAATTATCAAGCACTTTTCTTATTGCTTCGTCCGCATGTTTCCTCATGAACTTCACGTAATTAAAAATAGGTCTATTCTTTTTTACTGATTGACCAATGCAGTATTCTAATATTTCAAGTGGAATTCCTATTTCAAAGCCGTGTTGCACAAATGATTTTCTCGCAGAATAATAGACTACTCTTTTGTCTATTCCCTGAAGTGAAGCGAGCCTCTGTATTTCTTTTGTGATATAATTCCTAAAATTTACATATGAATATTTATATCCGAATTCAAGTTTTCCACTTTTATTTACCCATTTTTTTAATATCTCTTTTGCTTCGAATGGTATAGTGATGCTTATTCTTTTATCTCCGCGTTTTGTATGTGCAGTTTTCGTTCTAATATACTCTAATACACTTGCATTTTTAAAGTTTGCATTCATCAGATCAATAAGATTAATACCTCCTAGATAGTATGAAATCATAAATATGTCACGTGCAACACACAGAGATTTTTCTTTTACATTGCAATCGCGTATTTTCTTTAATTCTTCAACGGTTATATCTATCTCTCTTTCTTCTGAATGTGGCATTTCATAATAAGCGAATGGATCAACTTTGTATTTTAGATTTTTATCGGTTTGACTTAACCGATTGAAGGATAAACTTTTAGCGAATTATTTGAGAAATAGAGGTAACGAGTTAGCAACCGTGCGAATTTCAGCGTTTTGCGTTGCTATGCTGTCAAATAACTCTTTCAGTTACAAATATAATATCTTTTTCCGAAAGTACGAATTGTCGGAGGCAATTTTATAAAATCAACTTGCGAAAAAAGAAAATCATTCATCTCATTCACAAGTTGGCATGCTAGGAACATTGTTCGTTTTGTCATTCTGTCACCGGGATTTGTCCGCATGGGTGCGGATCTGCCCCGGTCAGCGAGGCACACAATATCATTTTGTCGTGACAAGCAGGTACTTTTTAGGATGTAACGCTCCGATATCGCTTTCTTTTTGCTTTTTATATGCGCAAAGGTCAGAAGCCCCCAGCGAGAACCCCACCGGAGGTTTGTTTGTGGTATTAACTTATTCTTAAAAGTCTTCCTTCATATATTATCATCCATAGGATAAATATTATAAACCCGGAATATATAATGTTTAGGATTATACTACCGATTACTCCCCATAAATAGTCTTTACGTGCATCTTTGATTACTTCATCCCAACGGATATAGGGCATTTCCTTTTTCTTCTTTTCTGTCAGATTTTCCTTCAGAGCGGTGTAATCATTAGATTGATTTTCATACATCACTATTGTACCAATACCGAGTAGCGGTATAGTAAAAATCACACAGAATGCATGCCAAAGAGAATCACATTGAATTACGAAAAGTAAAGTCATGATTGTTGCATTCGTAAGGCTCCATACTTTTACCAACTTATATGCAGTTTCTGGTTTCATATCATCTTATAACGTTGAATCATCTCATTCAGCTCTTCATTTGAGATAGTAATATCCGACTTTGATTTGCAAATTTCCTTTGTAATATTGCCTTTTCCGTCATATTCTAATGTAGTGACCGATTTATTTTCAGGCGAGACGGAAACACTTCTAACCTTTTTTCCTTTTATCTGATAGATGCTATCAACTGTAATAATTCCGTTTTTTACTGATTCTCTTACTTTAATATCAAAGCCATTGGCCGTATAATTGGTGATTTTATTCTGCGGCTTCTGATTTTCATCGAATGTAATCTCAATGGTTTTGCCATTATCTATGTATCGTTTTACAACATATGAAGTATCCGTATTGATGCGGTAATAAATAATTGTCGTATCTGCAATAATTTCTTTAAGCCCATATGTTTCGACAACTTCACCGCTATTAAAATCCCTCTTTATTATTTTGATTAAATCACCTTTATCATCATAATAATAATTTGATTCTATATTTATGTTTTCCTCTTCATCAGTAATTGGGAATCCGGAAAGTGTATAGTTTTCTCTTTCCACCAGTGGCTTCGATTGTGTTGCATCCGTATAAGTACGCATATGAAACTTAATGGTATCATTATTTTTGAGTGTATAATACTTTTCAAAAGTTTTACCTTTGATTATTGTTGATATTTCATTGGGAGATAAATCATCAGTCTCTGTAATCATGTACGTATCATTATCCGGGTAGTTATATCTTTGAGTAATTTCAACAGCCCGCCCCGAAATATATGCTCCATTCTCCAGAAATTGTGATTGTTGTTTGATAAGAACCTCGGCCAAGCGTCCATCTTTACCATAACTGTTTGTATAGCTGTACGTTGTTATGGTATCAAATTTTTCTTGTACCTTAGATTGCCCACAGGCGTTAAAGAGTACAAGTATTCCATATAAAAGACTATATATCGTTTTCATTGTATGATAAATTAATTTCTGATTCGCTGTTTATGCCCAAGTCCTCATGCTGATAAGCCGGGTAAAGCTCTACTTTCAGTCTTTGAGTCCCGCTTTTCTGGATGAAGTGGTTTATGGGGTATGAACCCAAACACCTTAGTTGAGTTTCTTATTGATAATTCCTTGCCGTAAACCTTCTATTGTTAATGGTTTATACTTTTTTTCTTTTCCTTTAAATAAACCTTTTATAAAACCGGATATTTCATCTCCTTCTTCGGGAAAATAGTCGTTAAAATGAAATTCATTCATAGAAACATTGAATAAAGACGAATATTTTGATAGCAATTCATCTGCGTTGTCACCATATATTGATAGGTCATGATATAAACTTATGTTTTCTATATCAGAAAATGCATCCAGACTTCCTGCGTATTCTTCTATTAGTCTAATCAAATCTCTATTTATTTGTACTTTCATTTAAATATTCCAATAATTCATTTATATGTTGTTCCTCATCGTTTTGCCTTTGCAGGGAATCCGTTCTTTCCTTAATATACTCCTCGCACAAGGGCAACAATACATTTGCTTGTACACATCCCAATTCGCTGCACTTCATCCAATCCTCACAGGCTCCCCGTTTGTCTCCGGTTCGCTTGCGGGCAACTCCACGACCGTAATACACATTCGTCCCAACCTTTCCGGTTGAATGGGACAGAACGACGATGTGTACAACCCATTTGCACGCAGACAAATAGGAATAACACAAATACAAAAACTGGTTTGCTTATATTTCCGGTTGGCATTATGCTCATGTTTTTCATACACTTGACAACTTGATTTATGTATAAATAAGTTTGCATTCAACGGGTAATTTCATTATCTGACTCCCATCGGAGTTTTTTTGTTTTCTTTATTATATTTCCTTGCTCATCATATTCTGAAATTTCAAGTGTTATGGTGCCATTGTAGTCAGAATTATAAATGTGCTTAACTTTTTTGTTTCCTTCATAATAGATACTGTCGGTTGAGTAGCCTGTACTTCTTAAAGTATGATTGATGTTTACCTTCAGTCCGTTTTCTTCATACTCTGTTTCTTTATTGACTAAAGTCATATCATTGTCAAACTCTTCCTTAATTTTCTTTTTTCCATCAATGTATTCCTTCATCACTCTATCAAGTACACCGTTTAAGGTAATCCGAGTGATTAAGGTATCATTAACAGTTTGTTTCAATGAACACTCGATGTTTTGTTTGTAATCGGAAGAAGGGACAAGATTAACAGCTTCTTTATAATCCGTATCATTAAACTTATAGGTTTCTTCTCTTTCCCCGGTGTTCAAGTCATGGCGGATTTTCTTCGTATTATTTCCATTATTGTCATAGTAGTAGTATTCTTCATATCTTGAGTCAGAAAAGGGGGCGTCTTCTAATATTATAATACTTTTTTTATACTTAGGTTTATTCTTATCATAATAGCGGGAAAAAGAATAGCTGAATGTATCCTTATTATTTTCCAATACAAGTTCTTCTATGCTATTTTCAGTATATCTCATTGTTTTTAGCAATGATCCCAACAAGGGCTCCTCTACAGTATAGCAGGAAGAATCATTATCATAACTATATATCTTTGTAAAATTATTTGTCTCTACCAAAATCCCTTTATCTTTATTGTCTCCAAAATAGAGATAGTCATATTCAGCACCCTGTGCAGTTAGAATCCTGTTGTTTTTATCATAGATATTAATATATTCGATAATATTAACAGAATTATAGCCTTCCGGCTGTTTACCATTCTTGCAGCTGAACAAAAATAAGACACTTCCTAATAAAATGATTCTACCCATTATTATTTCAATTAAACGTTTACCTTACTTCTGTATTTCTCAAATTCCGGTATGTCCGGCAACTCCTCTCTTTCCATATATAGTTGTATGAAGCGTGCAAAACGCCTGACCTTATCCAAATCACCGGGCATCAAGGAGACTCCACTTAACAGACTGGATGAATTGGCATTGGAAATTATTATATCTGGTGCAACCCATGAACCACGCCTGTAATAACGAATCGTGAGTTCAGCTTGACTATAAGGTATCGTTTCTTTTTTATGCAACAGAAGTCGTCCCGGTATCGTTACGGTCTTGGAAACACGATCAAAAACAATCCGTCGCCAAGGCTGTAGAATGGCACTTATCCATAGTGTAAGGATAATCAAGTACATCTCAAGAAGCAATAATATACTTCCATAATCTTTAGTTGTAAGGTTTGAAGGAGTTAAACCAGCGCAAACCGAAACTAAAAATATAAAGAGGCAGACCAGGAAACTCACCATTCTCACCGAGATGCCGTCATTATCAATAACAATCTGTTTGTCATCACACCGGCTTAAATATTCAGGCTCTACCGGAATCCCTGAAGAATCCGGTAACCATTGCGCATTTCCCGTACTTTCGCCATTTTTCAGAGGTATCCGGACGGCTAAATTCCGGGCTTCTTTAAACAGAAAATACATGAACAGGTAAATCCAACCATTAATGGTTATCAATCCAAGTATGATATTGGTGAAAGTGTTACGTATATCTGACTCCGTGACAAATATAAGTAATGGAAAGAAAGATATGAATACTCCCCACAACATGATATGGGATTTGCATATACGCCACCTTTCTTTTCTCCTTTCCTTTCTCCACTCGGCTTCCCTACGCTTGACATCGGCTATGATTTCACGCCTCAATTGCCTGTTGCACTTATTTTTCCGTTTCTTCATGTCACCTGTTTTTTCTGTCATAGTCTGTTTATATTGACATCTTCCTGTATTTGCCCGAAAGTTTCAAATTCGGGATAGTTTGATAAATCTTCTTCAGTCATATAAGCTTGAATCAAACGGGCAAAACAATACCCGTTTGTACGCCCAGCAAATTGCAAAGAAACTTCACCAACAAGATGCTGGTAATTGGCTATGACTACGCCATCAATTCCTCGGAGAGCATCCTGCCCAAAGGAAATCACCGCTTTTTGAAATGGTATCGTTTCTTCTTTATGGATTAGCCATCGGCGAGGAATAGTGATTGTTTTCTTTTCCCGGTCAAAGACAATTGTCCTTCGGGGGGATAAGAATTTAAATATTCCTGACAATATTAAAACGCAATTAATCAAAATGATTGTGTAGTTTTCAGCAAAACTATTATTTCCTCCTTGAAAAGGATATATGCCCAATAAAGGCAATATAATCACGATAAGAAGGAAAAATATTGGTACTCCTCTCCTTGTAGGATCGGTGGCATCTATTATGATTCTCTTTTCGTCGAACTGTTTAAATACATCAATGTATTTATACACCCATTTGTCTCGGAAATCAAAATAACTATACCTCCAAAGTTTATCATTATTTGTGAGGGGAATTTTAGGAAAAACTTTAGGAGTTACTTTGTAAAATATCAGAACTAACCAAAAACAAAATCCCAATATTGCAATACATATTGATAAAGTCAGGTTAGTTATTGTTGTTATCTCACAGATAAAGCAAGCCGCAAAAAATGAACCACAAAATGATAGACTTGCAAACAAGGCAAAGAAGCATCCAATAATTTTCCATTTCTTCGTATCACGTTGTACTGCTTCATTTAACGCTTGAATCTCCTCAGTCCAACGTTGATTTTCATTTTTATATTGTTTATGGCTTTTCATTGTATTTTTTTCTTTATTTCATAAATTTCCAATTCTTCTGTTATTAACTCTTCCATTTTTGCTATTTCTGGCTTCATATCTGTTTTTGTTTCCACTTGGGCATTGCTATGCCCCACAAATGCTATAAGCAATATCATTAAAGACAGTACTTCCAATTTATCAGTCATTGGTTTCTGTACTTTCATGTTATAATCATTAAAAGAACTTGGTTTTTCTCACTTCTTTTGTTAGATTGCTTATTCCGCTTCTATTCATTTTCTCCATCTATTGGTTGCTTTTCCTCCCATTGATAGTTAATTAAAGGAAACGTGTTATATCTACTATCTACATATAAATAATTACTTATTATTTTTTTCTTTTGAATATCAGATATTGTCCAACGGGCAATATGTTTCTCTTTGTCAACCCACGTGAATGAAAAGTAATATTCCGTCACAAAGGAATACTGTTCATTGTTGCCATTCTCTATTTTTGCGTATTTCAAACTGAATTTTTCAGGATAATCATGCCAAGTTGCATAAATCAAAGAATCGTTCCGAATAGCTACATATTCCGGTGCAATCATATTTTCATCTTGGAAATTAGGATAATTATATACTACATACCCACTATCAGTATCTGTAATTGCTAACCAAATAGTCTCATAAGGATTTGATTCGGTCTTTGTGCAACTTGTAAATAGGAACGGCACAAGTAATAGTATAACGATTTTCGTAATTTTAGTTAGTAACAATGCACTTATCATAATCCATATTTTATTTCTCATATTACAAACACTCCTTTATTTCTGCCATCACTTACTCACCCTTTATATGTAGTTTCCGTTCCTGCAACTCACGGTAATATCGTACGATTTCATCATCCTTATGCTTCTCATAAAAATAAGAGCCACTTTCATCATATAAAATGTAATTCTTTGTTTTACACCCGATATAATCGGCATCGGGTTCTGTCCCCAGATTATAACTTATCCCAATCTTCCATTTATCAGGACTTTCTCTTATGGGAGCAATGCTAATAGCCCCTATATAGGTTTCATTACTGTTGCATTCTACATGAACTTGATTCTCTAAATAAAATCTCCGGGTAGCACAGGTGTTTTTCGAGAATCCCATATAATAGAATGTTATATCGCCTTGTCTCTTTAAATCAGCTAAAGATACGCCTGCTGTGTCATAATAGTTTATCATCATCTTCATGCGCTCCAAAGTATCCTTAGGAGGATGTGTCACCAATATATTCTCGGTATATATATAGGTACTGTCTCTTCGGTTTATATTCAAACTTTTACCTTTATTTATATGAATAAACGGAGGTTGCAATACGTTGGAATAAAAGAGTCCAATACTTCCAACAATGATTACGAATATCAGTATCAATCTGACAGTCTTTTTATATCTCGTGCTTTTCTGTTTTTTAATCACCATAATTCTCCCGGTTTATAGGGGTTAGAATCCATTATATTTTCATGCCATGCTTCTGTGAAGAAAGGATATACCACACACTCTTCCGTATCGTCGTAATCCTCGTCATCGCACAGAGCTTTAGTAATATAGATACTAACGGTTTCCTTATCGTCCGCTTGCAATTTCAGACAATAAAAGTCGCCTTCAAGAATTCTTTTGTAAGATAGCATGGTAAACGCATATTTCATGTGATTACTGATGCTTTCTGCCGTGAGGTTTTGCAAAGCGAACCGGAATCTCTTTTGAGGATAAGAGGAGTTCAGCCACCCGCTTAATTTTCCGGTGATAAACCGGGCATCGGCAGATGTTATCGGGCGGGGATGCGGATTGTACAATTTGTAGCGGCCGATTACTTTGTATCCTTTTGCTAACAAATCATCCACTTCGACGGGTCCCCTTTGGGTTAAAATGTAATGTATATCCAATATGTTTTCTGCTTCCGGTATGTAACCGGATTTCCAATCAACAAGTTTATAACTGACCACTAAGGAGTCTTTACCGAATTTTATGAATAAGTCTGTTCCTTTGTAGGTGTCAATGTCGAGGAGTTGATACTCAACGTCTATTTCATAACGGATGCCGGGCATCGAATCCTCTTCATTCACAAAATAGGATTCTCCCAATAGGTCCAGTATTTCCTGGTAGGTCATCCCTACTTTCAGACGGTTATTTACCAAATCGTCAACCATGAACTTTCTGGAATAATAATGACCGTCCCATTCGTCCCAACCTTTCCGGTTGAATGGAATGCGATGATTTGTGCAGCCGGTTTGCATATTGACAAACATAAATAGCGACAATAGAAAAAGCAATCTATTTTGCATTTTGTGGCTTATAGGCATTTCTACTTTTTTTCTTTTCTTCATTCTCTCTCCCTGATAATGTTTGCACTTAATTAAAATTCCCATTTCCAATTATTATATCCTTGTAATAATCATTTGTCTTCCACTCAAGAAGCATCTCTGGATCGGTCTGGATTGCTTCCAATATAGTGGGGCATACGGTATCTTTACCATTAGAATAATACTTATTGTATAAGAACTGTAATGTGGGGATGCAGTGTGCTATGATTTCACGACGTTCGTCAGCATTGAACTCTTGGAAAAGAACATCTTGTCCGTCATTACCTGCAACCAATGGGGCTTCTACACAACAGCGAATATAATTTTCTAACATAGAGTAATATGTAGTAATATCTTTACTGGTTAGATTTACAACCGTTGATAACAATCCAGCCCTAATATCCAATTCTCCATAGATATCGTGGGCTGCAAATAAATGATTGTAATTACTATAGTTATCATTGTTTTCTCGCAATATTTTTCTGTTTATAATCTCCTCTTTGTCAAAACCAAAAATATAGAGTAAATCGTAGACAGGATAAAAGTATTCTTCTCCATTGACTAATTTTGCTAAGCTTGCTTTGTTGTTTTTCAACAAATAGTTGTTCCAATGATAATCAAACAAGTCAAAATATTCACGATTAATAGAATAGTCTCCTGATTCATTGGATTTAACAAATGATTGTGGTACAGGCATGTCCGAACATATAATTCCTAAATTTCGGTAAAAATAGACATCATTCTTATTAATAGCATATTCATATTGTAGGTCTGGATTACTTACGAAATAAGCTGTATAGTCCTTCCGCTTTTGAAATTTATTATCAATGGGGTATTTATGACCATCCAAGTCTATTCCGAAAATATACTTTACACGCTCAACATATTGTGAATCTACAACAGGTTGCCAACCACATTTTTCGAAGAGTTTATTTAAAATAAATATACCCAATTCTTGATCTATATCTTCAAAAACATAGGTTTCAAATCCTTCTTCCTCTTCTTGTTTACGAATGACCTTTATTCTGTCGAGTATCTCTTGCCACTTTTCTTCTGTAATGTTTAGATCTTCAGGTTTTAAATATTCTGTTGAATCAGTTTTTATTTCACTGTTAATAGTGTTGTTTACTGATTTATTTGATGAGGGATTACACCCCATAACTAAAATTGCAAGCACTGCTATTGAAATCGTTTTTAGTTTCATAATAAAATATTTTTTCGGATTTTGAATTACTTCGCAATGCTTGTTGTTGTCATTTTGTCGGACAACAATAATAGCGAATATAACAAACTATCGACTTGCCTTTGAAATACCTTCCTTTCTGATTTTGCCGTCAGATCCGATTTGATAGCTACCTAATTTCTCTTTATAGACCTCTTCATAAGTATTGTCCGTTTCATTGTATACTATTTCTGCGCTGAATTTCGCAATATGAACTCTTTATCTATACGGAATGAAATTATACCGTTATCGGTTGATTCGCCTACCTTTAAATGGTCAATTATTTTACCTCGCTCGGCATCAACGGTCACGACCAGATAGCTGTCGTTGTCTCCTAAGGATAGACAAAGTAATACCGGAAGAATATTTTTATTTCTGAATGGAAGCGTATGACACGTATGAAATTCCGCACCCTCGAATCCGAGTGCTTTTAAGAAAGAGATCAAATTATCGGCAGGTTGATATCCCGGATTTTCGCCATTTTGTATATATTGATAATAGCTGTAGAATGAAACAGGCAAGGGTATCGCCACGGTCTTCGCATCATCCGGTAATACCAACAACTTATTCAGTGCAAGATACGGTGTACCGTCAATCTCTATCACGTTCGGTTTGTCTTGTGATGTCTTCTGACATGAAGGCAAGTTGGTTTCTGAACTGGTATTCCCAGTTCTTTGTTTGGACGCATTGTTGCATCCCGTAAACGTACAAACTGCCGATAAGGCTGCAATCATTATAATTTTGTTCATATTCTTAGGTTAAATTGTTATATCGAAATCTCCTGTTCACTCTTTGACTTGCTCTTTGTACATCGTTTTCGTTCCTGCAACTCATGATGGTATCGTACGATTTCATCATCCTTACTTTAAAGTCCTGTATTAACGTGTAATAGTTCGCATTTCGTATATATTTTAAAAGTGATTATTCAGATCGTTCTTTTCCCTCATTTATAACCGATAGTTATTCAGGATAAATAATTTCCGGCTTATCTCCGCCCAGATGATAACGAACTTTAATAAGAGGTTTATTTGTCGTTTCGTCCGGTTTATAAATATACATGGCATCCGCATCTGTACTGGTTTTATACCAGCAATACATGATTGGACTTTCATCTTCAACGATATCTTTTGAAAGATATTCTATATCTTTATCAGTTAAGAATGATAATGTCTCTCTTCGTGATACGATTGGTTCTATATATTCCTCTCTATGCTTTACAATAATACTGTATAATGAATCCTCGTCGGCACTGTTGTATTTATTTAGAAAATCAATAGCACAACTGTTTATAATATCCCAATCCGGTTTTAGGTTAGCTTTCACATACGAACAACCGATGTCTACACCACGTAAAAAACCGATATACGGTTCACTGTCATTTCCATAACGCTCATAAAAACATCCCATTGTATCATCGTAATTCCCCTTGAACTCTATGGCAGCCTCGTAGCCTTTTTCTACCCATTGTTGATAAAACTCCTTGTAGTTTTTCGGATTAATATCGTTTAGTATATCCGTTAGCTGACACCCCACAATCTCACCTGACGTTTCATGAAAGTGACGGATTTCTTCCGGTGTCGGCTGATAGTGGTTTTCTGTTGCAAGTTTCAACGCTTCCGATGTTGTTTCGAGCGACTTACAGTTTACTTCCATGAAGGTGATACACCACTCTCCAAAACCCATGTCAGGATGTTTGTAAAATTGCAATATTTCTTTGCCGCCACTCGTCATTTGATTGCCACGGTCTATTAACTTTTGCCCCTTAATCAGAATAAGTTTACAGTTATCCATTTGTTCGGCATACTTCTCGTCATATTCAAGTATCACATCGCCGGGATTGGATTTGAACACTTTGAATCTTACACCGTCAAATTCATATTCCTTGCCTTCATCTTCCGGCAAAAGTGATACGCGTGTATATTTCCAGCGCAAAGGGGGAAGAAATTCTACCTCGATACCTCCCTCGAAGTCGGCAGCGTCTCCATAAATAGGGCGGAACAACATAGACAGTTCTTTTTTGTCGTCGGAAATATCAAACCGAGAGAAAGCGGATAATTTCAGCGTATCTCCATCCGTACTCTGCAAGCGAGATATAAGGTTGATTCTCATGTTTCCAAGCATGTTTACGTTAGCAAGTTTATTCTCATAAGGATTATCGGAGGGTGTCACTTGCGGGTATTCTTTCGTCTCCCTCTGGTCTTTGCACGCTCCATATGTACCATGCAGCGACAATCTGCCGTCTACCATATAGAAATCTCCAAACCCTAATTGGGCATTACTAAGCCACTCCTTCACATGAAATGAATCAAACTCCCTCTCCGTTTCCACCCACGGCAAAGGTTCGATTCTTTCTTCTACAGTCACATTTTCGGAAATGCCCGGTTTCATTTGAAAATACCGGTACATCGCATACATTTCTTTCAACTTCTCTTTTTGTTCTTTAGTAAGTTCCTTAACACTCAAGTTCCCTTGCTTATTTTGCGCATTTGCGCATCCGGCAAGTCCAAAACTTAGTAATCCCATAATCAAAAGTGTCTTAATATCCATAATTCAATATTTATTATTTCGTTCTAAATTGATTTAGAGAATAAAGTATTCCTGTTATAACGAATAATAGGCTGGGAATATCCATACATCCAACTTTCTCAATATCATGCAGAGGGCAATTCAATTCCCCTTTTTTACTCTTTGTTACCCTCCGAATCATATCTTTCAAGGGTATTCCAACCTCCGCCCTTGCGCTCGGCAACCGATTTGAGCTTGCCGTTAGCGTAATACTCCTTGCGATAGACCTCGCTATCAACTTCACAACGACCCTCCTCCCGCAACTCTCCAGTATCAAAGTAACGTTTATATGCTCCTTCACGCTCACCGTTCCTGAAAGTATATTCCGATTTGCATTTGCCAGATTCAAAATAGAATTCCTTTGTTATTCCGTTCAATTTGCCATTGAGGTAGTTTGACGACTTTTCAGGAGTGCCGTCAGTGAAATAAGTAATCTCTTCTCCGTTCTTTTCATCATTTTTGTAAGTGGTGGACTTTTCGGGCTTGCCGCTTTTACCATATCTAATCCAGAGACCTTCTTTTTTGCCGTCTTTATAGCTGCTTTTGCTACGGGGCTTGCCGTCTTTCCACGTTTCGCTCCACTGACCATCGGGCAAGCCCTTCTTATAGAAACTGATGCGAACTATGTCACCGAGGTTACTCGATAGGTGTTGAGTCCATTTGCCATCGCGTTTACCGTCTTTATAACATTCGTCGAGCGTCAGAGTGCCGTCGCTGCCGTATCGCCGGTCATAACCATCTTCAATTCCTAACTTATATACTTTTTCTGTTTCAACTTTGCCGTTCGAGTGATATGTCCTGCTCACGCCATCCACTTTGCCGTCTATAAACGTTCGCTCACTTTGCACGGTCTGTCCGTCACCATAATAGCACTTGTATGATCCATCCCTGTTTCCCTCTTTGTAACGGCACTCTTCAAGTAGTTTGTTCTCTTTGAAATGTCGGTAATCGCCATGATACATGCCATCCTTAAAGTCAGCAAGAATGTACTCCGAGTGATAGCCGTCAATCAGGCGGTGAGAGCCGTTGAGCGGGGTCTTTTCTTCATTGTTCAGGCGAAAGAGCATCCGGCCATCCCCATAGTTGATAACAGTGATTTCTTCTATTTGATAAACTTTTTCCTGTGCCGTACTCGTAAGTACCATTACTCCGAAAAGGAGTAGTAACATAATTTTCTTCATGCTTTTTGTTTTATTACTTAATCGACAAAAGTATCATAAATAAATTATAAGAAATATATTTTGCTTATAAATATGATATTTATTTTAATTATTATTAGGATTCGAACTAAATAAACTTACCTGTATTTTGGATGGTTGCACAATTAAAATATCCATCAATCTATTGATTTATAATTAAATACTATTTTGTACGAATCCTTTTGAAAATGGAAGTGTGATTATTACAATCGCATTATGAAAAAAAAATATAGCCATATAAAATATGTCTATATAAAAAGTAGTACCGTGATTACTTTGAGAGCAACATTTTCAAGTCATTCTTGCTAATGCCCATGTATTTGCATATCTTTAGCTCGCTTATGCCGTCAGCCAGCATTTGCCGGACTGCGTTTCTGTCTCTTTCATACGCTTCCAATCTATTGAAAATAGTATCGGTCAAGCAGTCTATTCCCTCTGAAAAGGCTTTTTCTCCTTCCGGGGTATTAAAGTCTATCGTGCAGATTTTGGCACACTCCTTGTGAAGTATCAAATAGTAAATTCCTCCGATTAGGATTGCGGTGATGCTTTTAATATTGACTTTTGCTGGTTTAAACAGCGTTTCGTAATATGTAATCAAATTAAGGTTCATGATATCTCGCGTTTCCGCCGTTCTTTTGGTAGTATCATTGATGACTGACATTTCGTAAAGCAACAGCTTTTGCATAACAGGATTATCAGACAAGTTTCTGAAGAGCGTCTTGAATGTTTCAGCGAAGAACTTTTTAGGCCCCAATACATTCAAGTTGGAAATATCGATGGCATTGTTCATCCAGAAATCATATTGCTTGGCAAGTCTGTCATAGAGATTATCCATCGAACCGTATCTTCTATAGAATACGTTGGCTTCCATTCCTGCAGCCTTTGTCAAAGTACTTAGATTGACATTGTCGAAGCCCTGTTCCGCCACAAGTTTTTCGAGTTCGGACATCACATCCCTGTCTAATTGTTCATTGGTTCGTCTGTTTCGAGTTTTTTTCTCTTCCTGCTTCATTCTTATATCATATTTATACCGGTTATATTCGCTTGTCTATAGATGGTTTTGTTGCAAATATATATATTTTACACTTTACAAGCAATATATTGGTATAAAGATAACGCCAATAGTGGCTTGATATTTAGATAATAGACTAATTATTTTGCTTATTTATCCTTTCAATCATACTTGTATTATGTGTTTCAATTGCAAACGGATGGTGTTGACAATCCAATAAGCCAACAGGCCGAAGAAAAGATGGACATCACTCCTGCCGTCTTTTTGATGAATGCACGCCAAAGAGAATCACATTGACTTACAAAAAGTATAGTCATGGTTGTTGTATTGGTAAGAGTAAATCTTTTTATAAACTTATATGCAGTTTCTGGTTTCATATCACCTTGATTTATAGTTCTGTATTTTATATCTCTTGCTGTTTCATTCTCCATTCACATATTTTTCATATTCAGGCCCTTCGTACGGAGGAATACCAGAACCTCGTGAGTTGATAACAATATCAAAAGTTTTAATATCAGTACCGGATTCCGATTTTCAAATCATATAGGTATAATATATTTATCTATTATTAATGCCAAACAAAATAATATCAGATCAACAACGGTAAACAGTACAATCGTTACAAATGGATGCTTCTTCCAATATGTATCTTTTCCTGAATTGTATTTTTCAATTATTCTTTTATATCTGCCTTTATACCAATAGTACAAATAAATGAACGAGAAAAACACTAAGTAAAAAATACGTCCCCAAAGCTTATGAAGTAACAAAGCATCATGCCAATGAAAGTCCAATCGCTTTAATATCAGCTGAATAACGAGTATATGTATAGCCATATTGGGTATAACCATCATCATGCCTGCTAACACTGGTAATCCGTCAAAGTTATGTGACCTCATACCCATTTTATAGGAACAGTAAAATAAATAATCATACAGAATCATAACCCATTATTATTTCAATTTAAACGTTTACCTTACTTCTGTATTTCTCAAATTCCGGTATGTCCGGCAACTCCTCTTCTTCCATGTATAGTTGTATGAAACGCGCAAAACGCCTGGCCTCATCCATATCACCGGGCATCAAGGAGACTCCACTTAACAGACTGGGTGAATTGGAATTGGAAATTATTATACTTGACACACATCCCAGCGAACCACGCCTGTAATAACGAATCGTGAGTTCAGCCTGACTATAAGGTATCGTTTCTTTTTTATGCAACAGAAGTCGTCCCGGTATAGTTACGGTCTTAGAAACACGATCAAAAACAATCCGTCGCCAAGGCTGTAGAATGGCACTTATCCATAGTGTAAGGATAATCAAGTACATCTCAAGAAGCAATAATATACTTCCATAATCTTTAGTTGTAAGGTTTGAAGGAGTTAAACCAGCGCAAACCGAAACTAAAAATATAAAGAGGCAGACCAGGAAACTCACCATTCTCACCGAGATGCCGTCATTATCAATAACAATCTGTTTGTCATCACACCGGCTTAAATATTCAGGCTCTACCGGAATCCCTGAAGAATCCGGTAACCATTGCGCATTTCCCGTACTTTCGCCATTTTTCAGAGAAATCCGAGTGGTCAGATTCCGGGCTGCTTTAAACAAGAGGTACATGAACAGGTAAATCCAACCGTTAATAGCTATCAATCCAAGTATGATATTGGTGAAAGTGTTACGTATATCTGACTCCGTGACAAATACAAGTAATGGGAAGAAAGATATGAATATTATGAATATTCCCCACAACATGATATGGGATTTGCATATACGCCACCTTTCTTTTCTCCTTTTCTTTCTCCACTCGGCCTCTCTACGCTTGACATCGGCTATGATTTCACGCCTCGATTGCTTGTTGCTCTTTTTTTCTGTTTTCTTCATGTCACCTTTTTTCTTGTTGTCATATTAGAAGCTGTATAGTGTTAAGATTCTTAAGAGTCCTATAACGATAAATGTTTTAAGTTTCATGTTACTTTGATTTTAAGTTCTGTATTCACGTGTGCTTTCCTGAAAGTCTTTTGTTCGTCACGTACCCAGCATAGTTCCCGATGTACTTTTATTTGCAAATATAGCAAAAGTGCCATTCATAAGGCATTATGAACAGCACTTTTTTTATTGTTTTCCAGCGAGATAAAACGGTTATATCTTCATCCCCCTGCCTTTCCTTTGCGGTTGTATAGGTCAGCGAATGTTCTGCCTTAACTTCTCAAATTGCTCTTTGAACCACTCGGCAATGGGCTTTCGGTCAATGGCAAGAACCAATCTCGTCCCGTCGGTCGGGTCTTTCAGCACTTGAAACCCTGCCTTTTCGGTTTTGAACTTCCGCTTGTGTTCCTCCGAATAGAGTTCCCCTTCATATTCCAACTGCTTTCCCTTGACGAGCGTTGCCGTCTGCCTTTCATCGAACCCGACAAGGCGGCATAGGTTTTCGATACGGAGCATTTCACGGAAATAGGGAAACCATGCCGCTGCCCTTGCAATTACCGCTTTCAGAAACGATATTTCCTCCTTGTGTTTCGCTTCCTTGTCCGCTATCTCCCTGCCGTGCTTCTGCTGCATTTCCTGTATCTCCCGGCTGTGGTCTGCCTGCATGGTCTGTATTCTATCTTGCAGGGCTTCGATGGTTTCCTCGTGGTCGGCTACCTCCCTATGCAGGGTGGTGTTCTCCCTCTCCAGCGTCTTGACCTTGTTACTGCCGAAAAAAGAACCGACGCTCTCAGCGATGTTGGCGGCTGCGGTAGTTGCTGCCCCTTTCAGCTTCTCGGTCTGTATCTCTTTTTTCGCCCGTCTTAATTCCTCCCGTGCCGTTTCTTTTTGCTGCTGCAAATCCACCACTTCCGCTTTCAGATTGTCGGCGAGTTTCTGTATGTCCCGATAATACTGCTGCGTGGACTTGTGGCGAGCCTTCGAACCGTCTATACCTCTTTGCAGCCCGTATTTCGCCATCGCTTCGGCATAGGTATCTTGGTAGGACTTTAATTTCAGCCGTGTCATAATATCGTCTGCGCACAGCCTTACGGTGTCTGTCGGCTTCTTGCGGTATCGCTTCTTCGTCTGCTCCTCCCTTTTCCTGCGCTTGCGCTCTCCCTTGACGATGGGAACGAGTGTAACGTGTATGTGCAGCGTTTCCTCGTCCCTGTGCAGGTGAGCCGCCACGATGTTCTCCTTTCCGAACGTGTCGGTGAAGTATTTCAGATTGTCGGCGCACCACTCGTCCAAACGCCCCTCCCTTTCGATGCGTTCCATGTCCTCGTGCGTTCCCGACACGTTGATTTGGATTGCCCGTACTTGGTTGTTTCCGATTTTGCGTGTCAGCCCAGCTTCTTCCAGTCTTCTCTGAATAGCTGCCGAACGGTCTTTTATCCCGTCGGGGTAGGCAACGAGTTTTCGGTTCAGGTGCGTTCGTGTGGGGTCTGCGTTCTTCGGGATGATGAAACGCTCGATGTGGGCGGTTGTTCCGCTGTCGGAACCGTGCGCCTTTTCCATGTGCAATACTACGAAACCCATATATTTTTCCTTTCTTTTTTAGCTTGTGAAACAATGATTCTTTGTATCTTCGGGGCGGCAAAGAGCCGTCTCCGACGGGGTGTGCAGAGGGGCTTGCCCCTTGCCTTATTGGGGAATTTTCAGCGATACGGAGTATTGCGGCTCGGAAAATTCCCTAATAAGCTACGGTATTTTCTCCGTAAATACCCTGCAGCGTGTCGGTGGTCTTTCTGTGGTGGCTCTCCCTGCCGCCTGCTTACCCGTATAACCCCACCTTATTATTTTCCCCTTTCGGTCGGTGGTGGGCGGCGGGGCGGTCGTTTCCGTTTTCAAAGGCTTCTTTGCACGGGGCGGTCGGATGCAAGGTTTAGGGGAAGAATACTACCCGAAGATGGGGTATCTATTACTGAATATTCCTACGATAGCAATGGTAGGCTAGTATCAGCTACAAACATAGAACAATACGATGGTAGCACACACACCAGTACTTATACTGTCACTTGGGGAACAAACAAAATCATTGAAAGCAGAAATGGAGAGGCAATCACATATACATTAGAAAATGGATTAATAACACATACTTCTGATAGTGACGGAGGGGATTTGGATAATACAGACTTTACTTATAATGCAAACAATCAGCTAGTAAAATTGCAATATGATGAAGAGGACTATCTGTCTTACACATGGTAAGGTGAAAAATTAACTAAAATGGCATGGAGCTTTAGCGATGAAGATATTCACGAATTGTCTTATAGCGGAAAAACTTGTAAAGGCTATCTTCCGATAGTGGTATGGAGTGTGGATGATTTGCGTCCGTTATTGGAAGCACATCCCGAATTGGCAGGAATGAGATGCAAACAACTTCCAGACAAAATATATAGTAAAGAGGAAATTTACGAAACTACAGAGCAATATACCTATACATTTGATAAAGACGGATATGTGGAAAGCTGTACTGAAGTATCTACTTACAAACGCCTAATAATAATGAAACAAGGACAGAAACTACAATTTATACTTTCACATGGGAATAGTCTAGTGAAACTATAACTAATGCAAAAATGGCACTATCCACAATTTTGTGTAAATAGAAAACTTCAGGATTCAGGTATTATACTTGAATCCTGTTTTCAAATATAGTAATAAATTGATTAAAAATCAATGCCCAATTCCAAATCGGTTGATACCATTTCTTTTCGATTTCTGCAATAGCCAGATAAACAGACTTCTTCAGAGCATCATCATTAGGGAATGATAGCTTATTTTTGGTATACTTTCTAATTTTACCATTCAGATTTTCAATAAGATTCGTTGTATAAATGATTTTTCTAATCTCAACAGGGAAGTCAAAGAATACGGTTAGTTCTTCCCAATTATTTCTCCATGAACGTATTGCATATGGATATTTGCTGCCCCATTTTCGCTCAAAGTTATCCAACTCCATCTTTGCCGCTTCTTTCGTGGGTACATTATAGATGTTCTTTAAATCAGAAGTAAACTCCTTTCTTTCTTTCTTTCCAGACCACATACCGACAGGAGTTTCTAATTTGATGTACCACACATATTTGGGTGGTAGAGGCAGGAAACACACTCTTGATAGTTTCTGTAAATCCATTCAGATTGTCAGTCACTGTGATCAGGATATCTTCTACGCCACGGGCTTTGAGATCCGTTAACACGCCCATCCAGAATGCGGCACTCTCATTTTTACCAACCCACATGCCCAATACCTCTTTGAAGCCCTCTTTGTTCAGGCCTACACATAAATAGACAGTCTTGTTGATAACTTTACCATTTTCCCTGACCTTGAATACGATGCCATCCATCCAAACAATCATGTATAAGCTTTCCAGAGGACGGTTCTGCCACTCTGAAGCAGCCTGGCTGACCTTATTGGTGATAATAGAAATGGCAGAGGTGGAGAGGTTGATGCCATATATTTCCTGCATTTCCGACTCAATGTCTGATACGCTCATTCCTTTGGCGTAAAGAGAAATAACAAGCCGTTCAATAGATAAACCCCGGGATTGATACTTAGGCACTACCACAGGCTCGAAGTTACCCTCTCGATCACGAGGAACCTGAATGACGGATTCACCCATCTCGGTTTGAATCTGTTTCTTATAACTGCCATTAAGTGAGTTACCGCTATGATCTCCTTGATTGGAGTGCTTTTCATAACCTAAATGGGTATCCATCTCACCTTCCAGCATTTGTTCATAAACACGAGTGTGAAGCTCCTTCATAAAAGCTGTCAAATCCTCACCTGTCTTAAATTGAGACAGAAACTCTTTACTTAAAAATTCTTTCGGAATGTCCATAATTCGTCTTTTTACAAAGTTAATAGATAAATAGAAAACTACAAGAAGAATCCCGTAGTTTTCTATTTACACAATCTTATGGACAGTCCCGCAAAAAGCCAGCCTATCCAATTACGGATAAGTTGGCTTTTTCAGTTCTAAACGTAACATTTAACGCTTTCTCTTTTTAGGCTTCTTACTAGTGGTAAGCCCATACACGCACTCTGGAAAATAAGTACGGAGAAATGCTTCATTCGCTAAACTATTATTTTAAATTATCAAGCACTTTTCTTATTGCTTCGTCCGCATGTTTCCTCATGAACTTCACGTAATTAAAAATAGGTCTATTCTTTTTTACTGATTGACCAATGTAGTATTCTAATATTTCAAGTGGAATTCCTATTTCAAAGCCGTGTTGCACAAATGATTTTCTCGCAGAATAATAGACTACTCTTTTATCTATTCCCTGAAGTGAAGCGAGCCTCTGTATTTCTTTTGTGATATAATTCCTAAAATTTACATATGAATATTTATATCCGAATTCAAGTTTTCCACTTTTATTTACCCATTTTTTTAATATCTCTTTTGCTTCGAATGGTATAGTGATGCTTATTCTTTTATCTCCGCGTTTTGTATGTGCAGTTTTCGTTCTAATATACTCTAATACACTTGCATTTTTAAAGTTTGCATTCATCAGATCAATAAGATTAATACCTCCTAGATAGTATGAAATCATAAATATGTCACGTGCAACACACAGAGATTTTTCTTTTACATTGCAATCGCGTATTTTCTTTAATTCTTCAACGGTTATATCTATCTCTCTTTCTTCTGAATGTGGCATTTCATAATAAGCGAATGGATCAACTTCGTATTTTATTATATTATCGCGTTTTGCAGCGTTTACAATAACTTTAAATCGCTTCATATGCATACTTATAGTTGTGTCTCCTAAATTCTTTTTTATTCTCAAAAATTTATCAAAGTCCTTAACGACAGCAGGACTGATTGCATCAAACATTATTTCCCCAACAAACCGTTCTTCAAAGTATCTTTTAGTATATTGATGTAATCCGGCTGTTCCGGTACGGCCTTCCTCGTTTAATTCATCTATGTATCCCTGCCATCTTTGTGAAACAGTAGTAGAAGAGGATTTATAACGAGAAAGATATTCACGTATTTGTGTTGCATTGAATGCATCCGTATTTATTTTGTCTACGGCATCTTGATATTCGTCTAAAATATCACGTAATTTTTTATTTATTGAGTCAGAGTTTTCGCATCCGACAACTCGACCGTTTTTAAACTGTTTTAAATTATTTATAGAAAATCGCGTAGCTAAGTAACGTGTCTCTCTTTTGTGGTTAATTGCTACTCTAATTTTGTGTGTTCCATCGGCTAAAACTTTTGCTGGAACAACGGCCAGTGATAATGAAATCATGATGTAAAAATTTATTGGGACAGGTTTCCGACAAGCACTTTTGCTCAAAATTGAGCTAAAAATGCATTTTTTTTAAATTTTTACTGCTTGTGGATGGTGATTTTTGATTAGTTAATCCTCTGCTTATCAGGTATTTAGAGGATGTGGAGCGTATCGGACTCGAACCGATCACCTCGACACTGCCAGTGTCGCGCTCTAGCCAGATGAGCTAACGCCCCTTATTTTATTCTGATAACGATTGCGGAACTTGTTCCTTTTTCGTGGCGCAAATATAATGTATTATTCTGAAATAATTGCTATGTTTGCGGAAAATAATAATCAAAAAAAGAAATATGCTTATCTATAATACAACATATCAAGTAGATGATGATATTAATGAAAATTTCCTGATATGGATCAGAGAGTGCTATATACCTGAAATAGAAAAGAATGGAATCTTAAAATTTCCTCGTATTTGTCGTGTCTTGAGTCATAGAGAAGATGGAACTTCTTATACTGTGCAATGGGAAGTTGAAAGTAGCAGTCTGTTGCATCGTTGGCATATGGAACAGGGAATGAAGCTCAATGATGAAATGATGAAGATATTTAAGGATAAGGTGGTAGGCTTCCCGACATTGATGGAGGTAATAGTGTGATTCAATCTGTCAAAGAGAAAATAATTTTGGGTATTGATCCCGGTACTACGATCATGGGATATGGGGTACTACGGGTAAAAGGGACAAAACCTGAAATGATCGCCATGGGAATTATTGACTTGCGGAAATTCAGAGATCACTACCTTAAATTGAGACATATTCATGAAAGGGTACTTAGTATAATTGAGAGTTATCTACCGGATGAACTTGCTATTGAAGCACCTTTCTTCGGAAAGAATGTACAATCAATGTTGAAATTAGGACGCGCTCAAGGAGTTGCAATGGCAGCGGCCTTGATACGGGATATTCCTATAACGGAATACGCACCGTTAAAAATAAAGATGGCCATAACCGGAAACGGACAGGCTTCAAAGGAGCAGGTCGCTGATATGCTACAAAGAATGTTACATTTATCCAAGGATGATATGCCTACTTTCATGGACGCAACGGATGGTTTGGCGGCTGCATATTGTCATTTTCTTCAAATGGGGCGTCCTGTCACAGAGAAAGGTTATCATGGATGGAAGGATTTTATTGCTAAAAATCCTAACAAGGTGAGATGAACGATAGGATATTAAAAAAATAAAACTTAAAAATTACTATACAATGAAGTTTAATTATCTAGCAGTAATAGGTGTCACTACAGCCACCATTATGAGTTGTACACCGGCAAAGAAGGAATATGCTTCTTATGAACTTTATCCCGTTCGTTCGGGTAGTTTGACGGAGATGGAATATACACCTGTTTCTACAAAATTTTCCCTTTGGGCGCCTACAGCCGACGAGGTGAGATTAATGTTGTTTGAAGCTGGAGAAGGTGGTCATGCTTACGAAACCGTACCTATGATATTAGGTGAGGAAGGAACTTGGACAGTAGCGGTGGATAAAGATCTGATGGGTAAATTTTACACTTTCAATGTAAAGGTTAATGATAAATGGCTTGGTGATACACCAGGTATCAATGCTAAAGCAGTCGGTGTGAACGGTAAGAGGGCTGCTATTATTGATATGAAAGCTACTGATCCTGAAGGTTGGGAGAATGACAGGCGTCCGGAATTAAAGTCTTCGGCAGATATAATTCTGTATGAAATGCATCATCGTGATTTTTCGGTCGATTCCACTTCAGGTGTCAAGAATAAAGGAAAATTTCTAGCTTTGACCGAACACGGTACGCTGAACCCGGATAAGCTTTTGACCGGTATCGACCATCTGATAGAATTGGGTGTGACACATGTGCATTTGCTTCCATCCTATGATTATGCTTCTGTGGATGAAACTAAACTGAATGATAATAAATACAATTGGGGATATGATCCGCAAAATTATAACGTACCGGATGGTTCCTATTCTACAGACCCTTATAATCCTTCTGTTCGCATAAAAGAATTCAAGCAGATGGTACAGGCATTACACAAAGCGGGTATCCGTGTAGTGCTTGATGTGGTATACAATCATACATTCAATACTTCCGAAAGCAATTTTGAACGGACGGCTCCGGGATATTTCTATCGTCAGAAGGAAGACGGAACATTTGCCAACGGTTCGGGTTGCGGTAATGAGACGGCCAGCAATCGTCCCATGATGCGTAAATACATGATTGAATCCGTACTCAATTGGATCGATGAGTATCATATAGATGGTTTCCGCTTTGATCTGATGGGCATACATGATATAGAAACTATGAATGAAATTCGTAAGGCAGTGGATAAGGTCGATCCTACGATCTATATTTACGGAGAAGGCTGGGCGGCTGAGGCTCCGAAATACCCCGCTGATTCATTGGCAATGAAAGCCAATGTCCATGAAATGCCAGGGATTGCCGCTTTCTCGGATGAATTGCGTGATGCTTTGAGAGGACCATTCAATGATGATCATAAAGGTGCTTTTCTTGCAGGACTTCCGGGGGGAGAGGAGAGTATGAAATTTGGCATTGTCGGAGCTATCAGCCATCCGCAGGTAAATAATGACTCGGTAAATTACAGTCAGGCTCCATGGGCATTACAGCCAACGCAAATGATTAGTTATGTGTCTTGTCATGACGATATGTGCTTGGTAGATAGATTGAAATCGAGTATTCCCGACATTACTCCTGAAACATTGGAGCAATTGGATAAACTGGCACAGACAGTAGTGTTTACTTCTCAGGGCGTACCTTTTATTTATGCAGGTGAAGAGGTGATGCGCGACAAGAAAGGTGTACATAATAGCTTTGAAAGTCCTGACTCTATTAATGCTATCGATTGGAGGCGTAAAACGACGAATGGAGATGTATTCATGTATTATAAACGTTTGATAGACCTTCGCAAATCTCATCCGGCCTTTAGAATGGGTGATGCAGAATTAGTTCGTAAGCATCTAGAATTTCTTCCTGTAGATGGAAGTAATTTGGTTGCTTTCCGTTTAAAAGATCACGCAAACGGGGATAGTTGGGAGGATATCATTGTCGCTTTCAATTCACGTAATACGTTGGCAAAGCTATCTGTACCCGAGGGAAAATATACGATAGTTTGTAAAGATGGAATAATCGATAGTCGTGGTCTTGGCATTTTATATGGACCGGAGGTTAGCATACCGGCACAATCTGCTTTGATTATCTACAAATAGAAATCAATGTTATAAACATTATATAAGTAGAGCGGGGCGTAGGAGTATGTAACCCCGCTTTTTTATGGTTTAGAACGTTTGTACAGCTAACAGATAAATATTGTGATAGGCTTAAAACAAGCTTTTGATTTGTTTATTCTTCGTCAAGAAAGCATCTAGACAGGAACTGACAATAAGCATTCTGCAGTGTTTTCCAATCTATGCCTTTATATATAAAGTGGGTTGATTCCGGTAAGCGTATGATTTGGAGGTGTTTTGGAGAGACTTTTTGCTTAAACACCTTTATGCTGGAGCTGCTGACCAGTTCATCTTTGTCTGCATGAAAAACTAATATGGGAATAGATATATGATGTAAACACTTTCTAGTTTTATGTATCAGACGGAACAAATCTATGATTCTAGGGATCCACAATAAATAGGCCAATATGAAACAAGGTGCAACACTGCTGGCTTGAAGCAAAGCATATGCCGGATCGTTTTCTGAAATCTTTCGAGAGAAGCCTATCTTAAGATTGTTTATTATAGCCCTCTTTGTTACCCATACATGTAAAGGCGAGTCTATGGCTACTATACCAATAATTTGTTTTGGATCGTCTACAAATGTAATAATAGAAAGTAGTGTTCCCATTGAGTGACCTACGAGTATTATTTTTTTGTACTCTTTCTTGAAATGGGCAACTTGGGTGCTTACATGCTTAATCCATTTCTTACTGCTGCTTTGTGCAAAATCTCTTCCTGACCCGCCATGTCCAGGAAGTAGGAGAGAGGCTGCTGAATATCCTGAATTATAGGTTACTTCCATTAATCTTAAAAACTGACCGGGACCTTCTACAATGCCATGTATAAAGATAACTACATTGGTTGCATCCTTCAATTTTACATGCTTTGGCTTATGGTAATCAGCATTTAGGTTCATTTGAGACGTTTTTAAATTAAAGGATGGATAAACCAGAAACAGGAGCCTTTACCGGGTTCTGATTCCACTCCTAATTCTCCGCCCAATTGAGCAGCGATACTTTGGCAAATGGAGAGTCCCAATCCGGTTCCGGGAATAAAGTTGTTCAGTTTAACAAAACGTTTGAAAATATCCTTTTGTTTTTGGGGGGCTATTCCCATCCCTGTATCTTTTACATAAAACTTGACATCGTTTCCTTCTATTTCATATCCCACGGTAATACTTCCTTCTGATGTGAATTTTATAGCATTGGTCACAAAATTCATCAATACCTGATGTAGTCTGTTTTTGTCACTTGTGAAATACAATTCGGGCAGATAGGGAGATAGACAGAGTTCTACATTTTCTTCTGTTTTTATCCGTAAACTGTTTACAAGATCTGTGCAAAGTTGTCGTGCATCGACTTTCACGGGACACATTTCAAAAGTACCCGATTCAATTTTAGACAAGTCGAGAATATCTGAAATAAGCTGCAGCAATAGTTTATTGTTTTCCTCCACGATGTTTATGTATTGTCTTTTTTCTTCAGGATCATTTGTTTCCTGTAATAAGCTGGAGAATCCTACGATGGCATTGAGTGGAGTGCGTATTTCATGGCTCATGTTTGCAAGGAATGCCGATTTTAATCGATCGGATTCTTCGGCTCGTTCTTTGGCGTTGATCAGCATTCTTTCCGTTTCTTTCAATTCGGTTATATCATAATTGATGCATAACATTTCAATGATATTATCTTCCGGACGATAATTTCTTACTAATACATTAATGCGTGTCCAGGTATAATGTTCGTCTTCTCGAAGGATACGGACATCCCGACATAATTTAGAAGCGGTTCCACGGACCACTTTGTCGAGGAAGCTAAGTATGACTGCACGGTCTTCGGGATGGAAATGTGCATGAACACCTATAATTTCCGGCAGTGGAGTGCCTTCCCTTTCTCCTACGTTTTTATACCAACTTTTTAGGGCATATCCGTCCCGGCTGAGGGCATCGAAATGAGCATAACCTACTTTAGCGTAATCTCCGACCAGATCGAAGAAGCTCTTGAACTTCTGGATTTTGTTGTAAGCTACCGTATTTTCTGTCTTATCTACGTTGATTAATAAATAGTTGGTTAATATTTCTTCATCATCATAGAGTGCTGTTGCTTTAGTAGTCAGATCAATGGTGCCTTTATTACAATGGTTTATATAGTATCCGTTCAACTTTGAAAAGTCATAACGAAATGTGAAATCCACTTCTTCATGATTCTTTAATTTCCATTTCATTTCTTCCGGAAACAGTGGATTATCAAACAAGTTTATTCCAATAATGTCTTCTTTGGCGGAGATATAAAACATTTCCATGTCTTTCCGGTTAAGGTCGATCATATAGCCGTCTTTGTCATAAAGTTCTATACCAATCGGTATGTTATTATAGATATTGTTCAATATTCGTTCACTGTCTTGAAGAGCCTTGTAAATAGAAGCATTGTCAGCATGGTCTTCCACTTCGGATATTCCATATACCTTGGTGTTGCCGGACTCATCAGTTTCGTAGTAACAAACTTTACTGCGTACCCAAACGGTTCCCTTAGAAGTGCTGAGAAGATAAACAGCATCATCCGTCATCTGTACTTTTTCAAAAAGGGTGGTATGCGAATGACGCAGGTTTTCTTTCAATACCCTTTTGTTAAAGTCTGTAAAACTTATCATTCCGTCATCTCCAAGTTCCAATAGTTTGGCGATAAACTCGGAGCAGTAGTAAACTTCAGATTTCATGTCTGCTTCCCACCATCCCATGTTTGCATGGTCCATTAGTTTAGTGAGGAATTTGCTGGATAATTGTTCGCTTGTCTTCAAAATCTTGGCTCTATTTAATGACGAATGTTTGTAGGTGTAAAAGTAAGCAATTTGATTGAAAAAAAAATGAAGTGAGTCATTATTTTTTAGATGCTTTCAACTCTCCTGTGCATAATGAACTTTGCGCTCTTCCAATGTGTTGTATTAATAAATAGAAAGGAGATTGAAGAATGAAAAAAATAGTTTTGCTCCGTCATGGAGAGAGTGCATGGAATAAAGAAAATCGTTTTACCGGTTGGACGGATGTAGATCTGACTGAGAAGGGAATCGAAGAGGCAAATAAGGCGGGCGTACTGTTGAAGGAAAACGGTTTTGAATTTGATAAAGCTTATACTTCTTATCTGAAACGTGCTGTCAAAACATTGAACTGTGTATTAGATAAACTCGATCAGGATTGGATTCCAGTGGAGAAAACTTGGCGCTTGAATGAGAAACATTATGGTGATTTACAGGGTCTGAATAAGGCGGAAACTGCCGCTAAATATGGAGATGAACAGGTATTGGTATGGCGTCGTAGCTATGATGTTGCACCCCATGCTCTTGCAGAAGATGATCGAAGGAATCCCTGTTTTGATCCTCGTTACCGGGAAGTTCCCAATAGAGAGTTGCCTCGTACTGAATCGCTTAAAGAAACCATAGAACGGATTATGCCTTACTGGGAATGCATTATTTTCCCAAATCTTATGACAGCGGATCAACTGCTTATAGTAGCCCATGGAAATAGTTTGCGTGCCATCATTAAGCATTTGAAACACATCTCCGATGAAGAGATTGTGAAACTGAACCTTCCGACAGCGGTCCCCTATGTTTTCGAATTCGATGATGACCTAAATCTAGTGAATGATTATCTGTTGGGTGATCCTGAAGAAATACGAAAACTGATGGAAGCGGTTGCCAATCAGGGAAAAAAGAAATAATACGAACTAATTAATTATTATCATTATGAGTAAAATAACAGATTTACTGGGTGACAAGGTTTCCTATTACCTTGATCACACTTGCAAAACCATAGATAAGTCGATGATTCACGTCCCTTCACCTGAGACGATCGATCGTATCTGGATCGACACAGATCGTAATATACAAACTCTTCGTAGTTTGCAGACCATTCTCGGGCATGGACGGTTGGCAAATACAGGATATGTATCCATACTACCTGTCGATCAGGATATTGAACATACTGCAGGCGCTTCATTTGCTCCCAATCCGATTTATTTTGATCCTGAAAATATTGTGAAGTTGGCTATTGAAGGCGGATGCAATGCGGTTGCTTCTACTTTTGGTATCTTAGGTGCGGTGGCACGTAAATATGCCCATAAGATTCCTTTTGTGGTGAAACTGAATCATAACGAACTGTTGAGTTATCCCAATACATACGATCAAGTGATGTTTGGTACAGTGAAAGAAGCTTGGAATATGGGAGCAGTAGCTGTAGGTGCTACTATTTACTTTGGTTCAGAACAGAGTCGTCGTCAGTTGGTGGAAATAGCCGATGCTTTTGAATATGCACATGAATTAGGGATGGCTACCATCTTGTGGTGCTATCTCCGTAACAGCAGTTTTAAGAAAGATGGAATAGATTATCACGCTGCAGCCGACCTTACCGGTCAGGCCGACCGACTTGGTGTTACTATCAAGGCGGATATCGTCAAACAGAAACTCCCTGATAATAACGGTGGCTTTAAAGCCATTGGTTTCGGAAAGACAGACGACCGTATGTATTCTCAGCTGGCTTCCGAACATCCGATCGACCTTTGTCGTTATCAGGTAGCCAATGGATATATGGGACGTGTCGGTCTCATCAATTCAGGTGGAGAGTCTCATGGTTCTTCCGATTTGAGAGAAGCAGTTATTACGGCTGTAATCAATAAACGTGCCGGGGGCATGGGATTGATCAGTGGACGTAAAGCTTTCCAAAAGCCAATGAATAAAGGTGTTGAATTATTAAATTCCATACAGGATGTCTATCTTGATCCGGCTGTTACGATAGCTTGATATTACTTGCAATTTTACCGCCTTGGTCTTAAAGTATTACTGAAAAACCAAGGCGTTTTTTTATGATTGTTGGTTTGATAATTCTCCAATAGGTAATTATCATTAATCCGAATACTGATAAACTTTCAATTCGAATTTTGGAACCATTGCAAACAAATGGTCGAAAATGTCCGATTGAATACGTTCATATTCTTTCCATATCTTATTGCGTGAAAAGAAATAGACTTGTATGGGTACGCCATATTCAGTGGCTTCTAACTGGCTGATGATTAAATCCAAATCTTGATTGACAACCGGTAGGCTGCATAAATAACGTTCAATGTATACTCGATAAACTTGGGAATTAGTAGGTATTACCCCCTCATCCGGTTTATAATCGGCTAAAAGGGGTATCTCTTTTCGGAAGGTATCTAGCATATCCGGTGTACAGAATTTTAGCGTGGTAAGGTCTAAAGTGATACTTTTCATTACTCGTCTACCACCTGATTCCACCATTCCTCTCCAGTTCTGGAAAGGATTACTTACCAATGTGTAGGGTGGGACGGTCGAAATGGTATTATCAAAATTCTGTATTTTTACTGTATTCAAGGTGATTTCCTGTACGATTCCGTTTGCACTTCCTGAGGGAAGTGTGATCCAATCACCAATGTGTAACATGTCATTGGCGGATAACTGAATGCCTGCTACGAATCCTAAAATGGTGTCTTTGAATACGAGCATCAATATAGCTGCTGATGCACCCAGACCGGCAAAAAGTGTAGCTGGAGATTTGTTTACGATGATAGCAATGATGATGATACCTCCTACGAAAAACAGCAATACCTGTAATACCTGTATGAACCCTTTCATTGGACGGTTTTTAGTAGATTTTTTTGCTTCATATATATCCATGATCATGAGCAGTAGTCCGTTCAATGCGAGTAGGAGAGAGATTATAATAAAGATGGCACACGCTTTTTGTGAAATCAATAATAGTTCTTTTCCGTGTACAAAAGCTATTGGCAATAATAGATAGACTAAAATTCCGGGAATAGTATGTATCAGATGATGGAATACTTTTCTTTTCATTAATAAGGTATTCCATAAGTGAGGTGAGCGGCGGGTATATCTTTTCATTCCGCCAACTAATATCCATTGGCAGAGATAATTCAGGCCGATAGCCAGGAAAACCATTAATACAGCGATAATAGCCTCATCGAATGTGTTGGCGATTTTAGGGTCTACTCCCCATCCGATGAGGATTTTGTTCATCCAGTTACCTAAATCCATTGTTATATCTTTTTATTTGTACAGATATAACAATGGATTCGGTTAAATAGTTTATGAGTAGGGGTGATCTATCCGTTTACTTTCTTATAGTCTTCTAGGAATTTTTTCAGACCGGCATCTGTAAGGGGATGATTGAGTAAACCTTTGATTGCACTTAATGGACAAGTTGCGACATCAGCACCAGCTTTTACACATTCCATGATGTGCTTGGTGTTTCGGATAGATGCAGCCAGTACTTGGGTCTTGTAATTATAATATCTATAGAAATTCACAATGTCGGCTACCACTTCCACTCCGTTTTCACAAATGTCATCCAGACGACCTACAAAGGGGGAGACATAAGTTGCACCTGCTTTGGCGGCCATTAAGGCTTGTCCTGTGGAAAATACCAGCGTGCAATTGGTTCTTATTCCTTTTTCAGTGAAATATTTGATTGCTTTGATGCCGTCGGCAATACATGGTACTTTCACGACAATATGTGGGTTTAGGGCAGCCAGTTCTTCGCCTTCACGGATCATGCCCTCATAATCGGTAGCTATTACTTCTGCACTGACATCGCCATTGACAATATTGCAGATTTCTACGTAATGTTTCCGTTGATTTTCAGTCCCTTTGATTCCTTCTTTTGCCATGAGGGAAGGGTTTGTGGTTACTCCGTCAAGTACGCCCAGTGCGTATGCCTCGCGTATTTGTTCCAAATTGGCTGTATCGATAAAAAATTTCATAACTTATAAAGTTTTAATGGTTAACTATTTAACGTCCAAAGATAAGCATTTGTTTGAGTTTAGACAATATTACCTTCTATTTCTCTTTAATTTGATGTCGGAAAGTTTTATGTTTATAAACATATCTATTAGAAAAGAGGGGAAAACAAATAAAGCTTTCCCCTCTTTTTTATTTTGATAAATTTATCGAATTAAAAATCTTATATTAAAGAACAATCTTTCTAACTACTACGTCTTTTCCGTTATTAACTCTTACGATATAAACACCTTTCAATCCGGTAACAGGAAGTGTTGCTGAACCATTGACTGAGGCAGTCATGATTTGAGTACCATTGATACTATAAATTTCAGCAGTTGCAACTTCATTAGCTGTAATATTCAACATGCCATTATTAACTTCAACAGATGCACTAAAGCCACTTATTTCCATATTATTTATACTCGTAATCGAACCTCCTATTTTGACTTGTTGTGCATTGACGATTTCACCTGTAGCTTCTCTGATCAATAAGGCTACAATTCTGACATTATCCTTATTTTTGATATTGTCCGGCAACTGAATCGTGTATTCATGAGTTTTGGCCTCATTAGCTTTTATTTCTCCGACAAAGCTGCCTTCGATACCTAAGCAATCATAAATGCCTCTTGCCACATCATTAAATGTCATGTTTATTATCGATGGACTATTTACATACACTTGCAGCGCGTCTTCCAATGCATCAACGTCTTCTTGTGTCCAACCGGCTTGTTTTATTAATACATCTTTATTATAATAATTAGTTTGTTTATAACCTGTTACTCCATCTTCTACAACTACATATGCCATTCTGTATGGGGTAGAATTATGAGACAAGCTGAATTGAACGTTTGAAGTTACAGAAATTTCTGTTTTATCATCATTTGTATATTTTGTGGCTAAAGATATAGATGCTTCACAAGGGGTACTTTGACTTAGTTTGAAATATTGATCCATATCTTCATAAGGATCACCTAAATAATATCTATCGAATAGAGCATTTGGGAAACCACTCATTTGTGAAATTATAGGATAATAATCATCTACCTGCATTGGGTCGGCTGCTCCTTGCGCACTCCAATGCGCAGCTATTCCGACAAATGAATCAGGATATTTTTCTTTCATTTGCTCCATTTTCACGATGCCACGAATACACCATCCGCACCAATTGCCTGTACCCTCTTCAACTGCGGTTTTACGTGGGAAAGAAGTTTGCATATTGGTTAATCCGGTTACAAGAGTATTCTTCTTCATATCCGTATCCGTTTCGCCATTAATTTTATTGATAGTAATATTAATGTCATAAATGCCAGCATCGACAGTATTAGGTATTGTAAAGGTGAAGATACCTTGGCCATTATATCTAATGCTGGGGGCTACCGTGGCATTTACAGATTGTTCTGCTTCATTACCAATAGAGTATGATAATTCCATTGATTTTACATCGCAACCATGGTTCGTTATATATCCTGCTATCTCGATATCTTTTGATCCTACAATGGAAGAACTGTATGTGACTTGTTCGAAATCAACATTTGTTTCCGGCATTTTACTTCCTTCAACTACGCATTGCATTTGAAGTGTGACATTAGCACCTGAAAATAACTGGTTTGTGAAATCGTCCCATGCATTATTATAATATATGTAACATCCATTTGCTGGACTGCTGAATATTTTAACGCCAAAAGGAAAAGCTCCGTTAGCATTATTAAGTGTTACATCATATCCGATATAAAATCTAGCACCGTCAAGCTCAAAAGGAGTGTCTAAAGTAACTTCATTCCATCCATTTGTAACATTAGCAACTGCCTTTTTCACAATAGGATTGCTGTCCAAATCTTTTGTAATCCATACGCTTATATTTGAAGTGTTTTCAACATCATATAGTCCAAATCGGATTTTAGTGATTTTATTTCCGGCAAAATCTTTTATCATTTTTGGGGTTATACCAATTGCCATACGGGTGACTCCGGCTCCTACATTAAAACGGGTATCAGGTTCGTCTTGGTCACAATATGCAAGTGTTAATTCTTTAGCCGATTCGTCAGCTCTTGTTGATAAAGTAGGTTGATTATCCATCAAAGCTTTTGCCATTTGGAAAGAAGGCTGTTTCTCAGAAATGATTTTTCCAGCATCAGGTTTACAGGTTATTCCTTCTAAATTTGTACACAAATTCTGCGCATTTGTCATTCCTACCGTAGCTAGAAATGCAAGGCCAATAAGTAATCTTTTTTTCATACTCTTTTCATTTTTTGGTTAATAACTCTAGAGATTGTATTATAGATTACAAATATATCGTATAAAACATGAATAAACAAACAAAAATGAATTTTTATTTTGTCCTATCAGATTATTTTTTATAAATGCCTTACTGTGTTATTTTGGTAGAATATATATTGATTTCCTGATATTGTTATTCGCTATTTTAGCTTTTGTTTGAAAACTTCCTCCATTATGATCAATAAAATGGGTTTTTACTTCCGTTTTGTTCTGTTCCTCTCTTTATATTGAGTTGGCGTTTCTCCTGTGTATTGTTTGAATATGGTACTGAAATAGCGGGAAGTAGTAAAGCCTGTTTGTTCGGCTATGGTCATGAAACTCAAATCCGATGTGATTATTAACTCTTTTGCCTTTTCCATTTTGATTTTATTGATATAGTCATTTGCACCCATGTCTGTCAGAGCTTTTAATTTGTTGTACAGGGTGCTTCGACTCATACACATTTTGTTACAAAGGAAGTTAATATCCAATGCTGATTCACAAAGGTTTTCATTGATCAGTGTATTGAGTTTTAATAAGAAGTTCTCATCTGTCTGGCTGAAAGTACTCTCTTCCGGTTGAGGCAATAATCCTGCGCTACGGTAAAGTGATTTTGTCTTTTCACGGTTACGTAAGCGGTTTCGGATAAGTTCCAATAACATTTCTTCTTCGAATGGTTTGATAAGATAAGCGTCAGCACCTATTTTATACCCTTGCAATTGACTTTGTTCATCATCTCGTGCAGTCAGAAGAATGACCGGGATATGACTGATATCTATATTTTCTTTTATCAGTTTGCACAATTCATAGCCATTCATTCTAGGCATCATGACATCACTTACCACTATGTCCGGTTGATAAGTTTTTACCTTTTGGAGTGCTTCAATACCGTCATTTGCCGTATATACCTTTTTGAAATGTTCTTTTAATGTATTTTCAAGAAAGTCGATAAGGTCTTGATTGTCATCTACTACCAATACTGTGTGGCTTTTGGTATCGAACAAATCTGTGACAGGAACTTCATCATTGTGGTCGTTGGAAATCAACTCGTTTAAATAGGCTTTGGGCTGGCTGATAATTTCCTCGGCAGCAGTATATATCGGAAGATCAAAATAGAATGTCGCTCCTATGTTTTCATTATTATGTGCATTGATTTTTCCTCCTTGGAGTTCCACTAATATTTTCGAATATGAAAGTCCGATACCAGTTCCGTTTTGTTCACCGCTTCCTTGATAAAAACGAGTAAATAATTTTTGCGTATCTACCATATTCAGTCCGCATCCTTGATCAATTACGGAGATGCGTATCTGTTGCTGTTCTTTATTGAGTTTGGAGCGAATGATTATTTCTGAATTTTCCGGACTATGTTTAAGTGCATTGATCAGAAGATTGGTTAGGATCGTCACGCATTTTTCTTTGTCGAAATTAACTATCGTTATTTGTTCGTCCAGTTCGTAACGGATTAGTATATTTTTCGCTTCACATTCATACCTGAAATCTTCGGAAACTTCCTTGATCCATTCATTCATTGGATATGGTTTGATTTGTAGTTTTGTTTCTCCCACTTCCATTTTTCTTAGATTTAGCACCATGTTGAGCAAATCTTTCATCCTTTGAGATTGTCTGTATATACCTTTAATCGGCAAATAGTAAGGCTCATCCGGAGAAAGTGTTTTTAATAACCTGCTTAGAGGTGCGTGGATCAGCGTGAGAGGAGTACGTAGTTCATGGCTGATATTGATAAGAAAACGAACTTTGTCTTCATATACCTTCTGCTCATGTTCTTTCATTGCCCATTTCAATTTATTATCCTTACGGCGCATGGTGACGAGGAAAGCTTGAATGATACATCCGGCTATCAGTAATATACTTAAGAGAATAAACCACCATGTTAAATACCAGGGTGGTAGAATTGTGACAGATAAGACTTTTTGCTTGGGAGTCCAACCTCCGTCTTTAGTACTACAAGATGCCAATATCTGGTACGTTCCCGAAGGTAAAGAACGTATGACAAGTTCCGGATTGGAAGATTCTATTCCCTGATCATTCAAACCGCTTATCTGATACCGGAATATTTTTTGGCGAAAAATATCCTTTTCACAAGACATAATTTTGATATTAATCGATTTGCTGCCCCAAGGTACAGTAATCGCAGTGGGATTAACTTCCAGATTATTATATACGGACTCACCATTGATCATAATATCTGTCAGTTGTAATTCCGGATATTCGGATGCTTCAATGGGAAGTTCGCGGTTAATATGTAATAATCCTTTAACTCCTCCTAGAAAAACATCTCCTCGCGTAGACATCAGGCAGGATTTAGCTAAATATTCATTATTAATGACCCCGTCCGATTCTCCGAAAATGATAAATTTCTTTTCATTAATAAGCCATGCGAATAACATCCGGTCTGTTCCCGCCCATACTTTGCCGCGTTGGTCGCAAATTACGGAGTTTATCTCTCCTGATGAGGGAGTTGCTACATATTGGTGCTGCCCTGTCTGAGGATTATAGAAACTTAGTCCGTATTTACCTCCGATCCAGAATATTCCGTTATTGTCTTGTGAGATACAATTAAAGGTTGTATCTCCTTTGCAATTGAATAATTTCTTTAATTTGTCATTCGAATGATCAAGTTCATAAATATTTTGCAGATCATGCAGATAAGTGACTTGGGAATTGAAAATGATAGGTAATACAGTACCATACATTTTCGCAATTTTACCTGATTCATTTTGTATTGCCGGACTAAGCTCTCTTGTAGCTATAGTATATCGGTAAATACGATCTCCCATCAGAAGTATGGAGCCTGGAGTATCTTTATATAAATTGATTGTTTTACCGGAATAAAACATCAATTGGTTCAATTGTTGGTCGGCAAAATTGAGTGGTTGCAGATTTCCCGTTTCTTTGTCGAACAAGAAAAATCCTTTAGTAAATAGTGATAATAGCAATTTTTTCTGGTCGAACTCACAAATGGAGGCTATTTTACTGCCCCACATTTGGGGGTAATGTGTGAATTTTTCTGTTCGTGTATCAAACTTATTTATGCCACCTCCATCAGTTCCGACCCATATAATATCGGATTTTGGTTCTTGAAAAAGGCTGATCACCGCATTTTCACTCAGTCCCTTATCGCTTCCGAGCATGGCATCGGTATATGTTTTCATGGATGCTTCGCGAATGCTGATAAGACCACCTCGAATACTGCCTGCCCACATATTATCGTAAGCATCGTTGTAAAGACAGTAGATGGAGTTAACCGGTAGTGAATAATTGTTGCCGGGAATCCGTTCCAATACTGTTATTTCCTTGCTTTCAGGGTCAAGTATGTCAATTCCTCCTCCGTCCGTACCAATCCAGAGGTGATCATCGCGTTCTGTCATGCAAAGTACCACATTGTTGCTTAATCCCGAATTTTGTGTTGTGTAAGAAGCAATAAGATTACCTTCATGTCCGAAACATAGAATGCCGTTATTGTAGGGCGATATCCAGATTCTCTTTTTAGAATCTATCATCATATCCGTAATTTCTTTACCGCAATCGAATGGAAAAGGCGAAGTCTTCCCGGTTTGGATGTTGATGAAAAGCACACCATACCAACGGCTATGGCACAATAAAGTATTTTCGTCCCAAACATTCAATGAATGAACAACAAAATTTACTCCCGGATCGAATTTCTGAAGCAGGCTAAAGGAGTTTGTTGCGTAATCATAGCGATAAATGCGATTACATGTTCCGAAAAGCATCCCCCCTTTTACTTCGCAAGAAGAAAAAGCTTTAATATGCTTTCCTTCACTATTGTGCGGAATGTGGAAATTGTCTTCTTTCCGGCAATACTGAGCTAACCCTCTGTCGGTGAATACCCAGATATTATGTAGGCTGTCTTCCTCTATCTTGTGGATATAATCCGATGGTAATGATGTGGCGTTGTCGGATTGATGGACATATTGTTTCAGTTCGTGTCCGTCAAAACGTCTCAATCCGTTTTTAGTACCGATCCAGACGAATCCTTTTTTTTCAGCATGAATGCAGTGTACCATAGACGAAAGTCCATCTTCTACGGAAATCTGCTTAAAAATATAGTGTCCTGCATGAGCCGGATTTTCTGTTAAAAATAGATTAATTATCAAGCAGATAAGAAAGATGATTGACTTTTTCATGCATCGGATTTATTTAGACTATCGACAAAGGTAATAATTTGTTTTTTTTAAACAAAAAAACATTGTTAAAATAAGGGCCAGTCGGGGTTTTCGACATGAGCTTGTTCCATGATGATTTTCAACTCTTTTACTATTTCAGGATATTTTACGAGTACATTATGCCGTTCCGAAGGATCCGATGCCAGATTGTATAATTCATAATAAGGTTTATCTCCACGTATATTCATATGAACCAGTTTCCAGTCTCCTTTTCTTACCGCTTGCCGACCATTTAATTCTTGAAATTCAAAATACAGATATTCATGCTCTTTTTGTCCTTTCCGACTTTCAAGAAGAGGGAGTAGGCTGATTCCATCCATCTTTTTTATATCGGCCTTGGGATTAAGTACCTCTTCAAACGTGGGCATTACATCCCAAAAAGAACACATGAAATTAGTTTCGGAATTTGTTGAGACATGTCCCGGCCATGCAATAATCATGGGTACTCTTATTCCGCCTTCGTATAAGTCGCGTTTATATCCTCGCCAGATGCTGTTACTATTGAAAAAGTCCGGATCGGCTCCCCCTTCCATGTGAGGGCCATTGTCGCTGCTGAAAATTATAATTGTATTATCATAAAGTCCTTTTTCTTTTAGTTTCTGAACAATTTGCCCTACATAAACGTCCAGACGGTAAATCATTGCAGCAAAAGTAGCATGTGGATAAAATTGAGTGCAATAACCACCTTTTCGGAAAGCGCGATTTCCGGGCTCTTCCCCTTTATATGGTTTTTCGGGGAATTTTCCACGGAATTTTTTAATGATACTGTCTTCCGGTACGATAAGTTCAGCATGAGGAATGATTGTCGGATAAAATAGAAAAAAGGGTACGTCGTTATCTTGTTTGTCGAGAAAATCTATTGCTTTTGAATGGATGAGGTCTTGTGAGTAAGTTCCCTTTCCGTATTCCACTTCCAATACATTGTCTTTTAATTCGATACGTTTGTCATTTTCCCATAAATGATCCGGATAATAACTATGTGCCAATAATTGGCAATTATATCCAAAGAAATGATCTACTCCCTGTTTGTTGGGATCTCCTGTTGAACCAACAAAACCAAGTCCCCATTTTCCGAATACTCCGGTAATATATCCTGCATTTTTGAATAGCTGGAAAATAGTGCGGGAATCGGCAGGTAAAGGATATTGTCCTTCCGGTTGCAGTTCTTGGTTACCTCTGATAGCTGTATGACCACTGTGTGTGCCCGTAATGAGGCAAGAGCGTGAAGGGGCACTAACAGTTGTTCCCGAGTAACATTGGGTGAAACGTATTCCATTTTGTGCCAACTGGTCGATATGGGGTGTTTCGAATTTCTCTTGTCCATAGCAACTCAAGTCGCCAAACCCGAGATCATCTGCGAGTATGAATACAACGTTCGGTTTTTTATTTTCCTGTATTTTTTTCTTTTGTGCCGAGACTGGCTGTAAACCGGTAATTGCAATTAAGAAAGCACCACCAATGGTCAGTTGTTGTTTCATCAGATTAAATTTTTTAGTTTCCTGTGCGCAAAGTTATAAAAATAATGTAGGTCAGGCTTCCAATATTGTCTAATTGTACTTCCATTTTTAGCCATATTTTGATTTTCAAATGAAAATGGCCAGATTAGGGTATATTATTATTGATTCTTATTTTTTGTAGTTCTAATTTATGATAAATATTTTCATTAAACACTATTTGGCGCATAAATGAAAATGTAACTATTGAAATAACGGTATATAGCCTTATTTACAGTGTGAACCCTTACTGATATAGATTATTATAGGTACTATTATATAGTTGTTTGTATGTTAATGCTTTACTAAACTTTTCATCTGATTTTATTTATCACTTTTTATCCCGCGTAAATAAAGTATTTTAAGTCTGTGTTAAATAGGTATTTTTCTACATTAAGATAATATACTTTTATGGTGTATAGTACCGTATTCTTGCAAAGAATTTATGTTAATCAGAAAATCCCGTTAAAGACGTTAAGAACGAGAGTTGAACAAAAGTAGGAAGAAAAGATAAATGAATCCGAATTGTCAAGTAGAATCATTCCTTTTGTGAGAAATATTTTCGTAACCAATCTAATAAGAAATCCTAATTTTAGTTGAGTCATAAATAGCAATTACAGTCGTATTGTAATTCACAAAATCAATATAGTCTTTCCATTTTTGTTTATTTAGCTTCCACTTTTGTCTAAACATGCCTGTTTTAGACAAAAATGGAACAATAATTGACGAATTATGAACATCAATTTATTTTTGATAACGTATGTTTGCAGCATCAAAAATCTTTTTACAATTCTAATCTAATCAGATAGATATTATAAATGATTATTGATACGATTTATTAATAACATTATTTATTAACTTTAATTTTTATTATTATGAAAGGAAGAATTCTACTCTTGTCTTCAATTTCAATGTTATTTGCAATGGGGGCTATGGCTCAAGATTATGCACCTGCTAACTGGAAGTTTAGTAAAATGGAAAAAGGCAGTGCAGAAGGTATCTTTATTCGTGAAATGGCATCTTCAAAATGGAACTGTAGCGCACCTTTCCGTTTAGGGGATAATTTGGATGGATCAGTTGGTCTGGCTTGTGCCGTAGGTGGCGATGTTGCAGGGCCGGCCTCTGATAAGTATGAAGGTATGACGGATGATGATAAAGCTGTTTTCGAAGAATTCTACAAGGCATGTCAGATTGTTGACGGTGGAGTTTTGGGGAATATATTCTGCTATCAGGGAAATACTTCTACTGGTACTGATTCAAGAGCAGTAAAAAATACCAAATCGATGCCTAACTCTACACTGTTTTGGTTGTCAAACACTGATATTCCGTTAGGAAACAATTATCGTCTTTCTGTAAGTTTCCGCGTGATAGCTGATGCTGCTGAGAAAATGAAGTTGACTTTGGCTACTTCTTCTTATGATGGTATTGATCAAGGTACTGGATTAGCTAATGACGGTTATCGTGAATTTGAATTGCCTTTCTATACTGAATTTAATGATTATTGGTCTACTGCGAAAATGGATATCACAATTAAAGATAATACAGATCCTAACTATAAGGAGTTGCCACTTGTGATGAAAATGTGGTTAGGTAATGGTATTGAATCTGGTATTGTTTTATTCCGTGATTTCAAATTGGAGAAAATAGATGCTATTGATAATGAATATGTTCCTGGAAAAATTGTAGATGAAGATTGGGATGATACTCCAACAGGAATTAGCTATACAGAGAAAGACAATCAGGCTGTTGTATGGGCTAAAGATGGTCAAATCACAGTGGTTGATGCTGCATCTCCTGTTTCAGTATATTCTATTTCAGGACAATTGGTGGCATTTAAAGCTCCTATGTCTAATGTTACTACTATCCCGGTATCCGAAAAGGGAGTTTACGTTGTTAAGGTTGGTAACAGTTGCCGTAAAGTAGTCTTATAATTTAAAAATATAAGGAAACGAATCTTTTTGTTCTTCAAGGAGCAAAGATTCGTTTCTTTTTGTTAACCGTCTTGTAACTAAAAACAAAAAAATATGGTATTGAAGAAAGTAATGCTGGCATGCCTGATAGGATGCTCGTTAAACTCCTTTGCACAAACAGTCAATTATGCTATCAGTAATGATGGTGCAGGCTATGTAAAAACATCAGTGATTCAAGAATTGAATGGCTTTTCTGAAGCTACCGTTCAAATGTGGATAAAACCAACTACTTGGGTAAATGGCGCTCAATTGTTTAATCTGGATAATTTTAGTTTGGAATTGGGTGACAATCAATCGTTGGTTATAAAATCCGGTTCTGCTTCAGTAACATGTTCAGCAGGGATTGCTCTGAACGCTTGGGCGCAAATAACGGTGGTTTATAATAATGGTGATGTAAAATGCTATATAAATAATGAACCGAAAGATGTGACCGGCTCTCTTTCTGCCACATTGCCCAATGCCATAAATCCTTGTTATATCGGAAAGAATTTCAAGGGAGAAATTGATGAAATCCGTGTATGGAAAAAGGCATTAGAACAGACTGATTTTTATTGGAATAACACACTGAACAAGTTTAATCCAAATTATGATAACTTGGTTTCTTACTGGAAATGCGATCAGGACCAATGTGAGAATTTAGTTGATTATCGTTTTGCACATCATGGTATATTTGATGGCGGAGTGCGTCGGGTAGCCGTAGAAGATAATGCTGTTATGCGTTACCGGGTTGTCACAGGATATACCAACTTGATGCGTTTCACGGACCGTCCGAATATCAACAAGGATATGTTTCTGATGACTAATGATTTGATATTGCTTTCTGCCAAAGTTCAAAAAGATGGTAGCTTATTTCCCGAATATCCTGATAATTCAGGTGTTCCAACCAACGTTTCTTATCTTGAAGAATTTGGCGGTCATAAAGGTGTAATGGCTTTTCACGGAACTGGTTCTAAATTGGTTTCGGAAGATGGTAGAGCGCCATTCGATCCGACAGCACGTTTTGGATATGGAACTCCTAATAACGCAACGGTCGCAGGTTGGGTGTATATCGATAACTGGGTTGAAAATGCAGAAATTTTCTCTAATTATGCAGATGCAGATAATTGCTTAGTTCTGAAATTAGGAAAAGAAGCTGATAAAGAGATTGTCGTAGATTTTTGTGGAACAATCGGAACTCTTAAAAATCAGGTTGAAGTAGGAAAATGGCATTATATAAGTGTCACTTTTAAACCTTCCGTTGGTGAGATCACAGGACGTCGTTTCAATCCTATTTATATTAGTGTGGATTATAAATTGCATGATAGAATCTCCACAAAGACAGTTGAAATTAGTGGTAAAGATATGACTATTACTGCTGTTCCGGCTTTGCAGAACAGTACTATTGTTTTAGGTAATAATTTTGATGGGAAACTTGATGAAGTAATGGTTTGGGGGACAGACCGTTCGGGATCTGCGCAAAGCGATGCGGAAAATGGCTATCAATGGAATGTAGGTAACTGGAATAATATTTTTCTAAATGCTTACTGGAAAGGAGATGATCCGGATAATATCGGTAAAGATTCTCAGAGCTACGTAGGAATGATTGAATTCATTCGCAATTATTATGCCGGACATCGCGGTATGAAGATACGTATGGGTATTATCTATCCGGACGGTGAAAACTGGAAATACGGTGTATTGAATAAAGAAGAATATGTTAATAATCTGATTAATGATTCAAAGAAATTGCTTGAGAAATGCGATGGTTTGGATGTCGATTTGGAGTGGATGTATAGTTCTTCAGATTGGACGATATATAATAAAGTAGTAAAACGTCTTATTGATGAAGTGATGGCCGGGAAAAATAAGACATTCACCTGTTCATTGCATAAAGTTTCATATAATGGTTTCTCTAAAGACTTGATGAAGGATGTTGATTATTTTACTTTCCAGTTGTATGGCCCTAATAAAGAGACTTATTACTGGGACTATTATCCGGAAGCTTATAATTGGTTTACCGGTTATGGATTCCCGAACGATAAAATACTTTTGTCATATGGTATTTTGTTGGTGAATAACGGTGAAGAGGGATACAAAGATTTGTTTGAAAAGTATGGAATGGATGACAGTAATTTCGATCCCGACAGGAATTCATGGGATTGTAGCGGAACTACCAAATATTTTAATGGTGTGAATCAGACGAAACGCAAACAAGAATTTATTATAGAAAAGGATTGTCGCGGAACCATGTATTTCGACATGGGTAATGACCAGCCTGTCAGTGATTATAAGAGCCTTATCCGCGCTCAGAATGATATTTTGGCATCCAATGTGGATACATTGATAACTAAAGTAAATTTAAATCCTTCCAGTATAGAAAAAATAGAAAAAGCTGATCGGAATGAACTATTTTCATTTTATGTTAATCCGGCTAACGAACTTGTATTGACTCTGTTTAGTGAAGAAAATGCGGGGAAAGCTACTTCTGAAATCTGTGCAATGGATGGAAAGGTATTGATGCATAATCATTTGGATACTCAATTGAATGTGATTCCATTGTCAAAATTAAGCAAAGGAATTTATCTGATACAAGTGTATACGGATAAAGCAAATTACACCAAAAAATTACATGTTAATTAAATCTTAAGTATTATGGAAAAGAAGACAAAAATGCGTGTCTGGGCATTCTTCTGTATGCTACTTTTTCCTGCTTTGACTTTTGCCCAAATAATGGTCAAAGGTACAATTAAAGGGGAAGATGGCTATGGAATGCCGGGAGCTAACGTTTCGGTAAAAGGTGAAACAACGGGGACTATTGCCGATTTAGATGGCAACTACAGTATCTCGGTACCTTCTGAGAAATCTGTACTGGTTTTTAGTTTCATCGGTATGGCTAAACAGGAGATAACGGTTGGCAAACAACGGGTTATCGATGTAGTGTTGAAAGATGATTCTGAAATGCTGGACGAAGTAGTTGTGGTAGGTTACGGTACGATGAAAAAAAGAGATCTGACGGGAGCTGTTTCTTCTTATCGTCCTGATGACAAGGAAGCAGGAAAAATAGCTTCCATCGATAATATGTTGCAAGGTAAGATTGCCGGGCTTTCGGTAGGTGCTTCAGTTGATGCACCGGGTGCAGCTTCTTCTGTGACTATTCGTGGTGCAAACTCTTTGCGTGGTGATAACCAACCGTTGTATGTCATTGATAATATCCCTCAAGCATCTGCCGGTGAGTTTGCAAATTCCGGTAATGATGGTACGTTCACAATTGCCACAAATGCGTTGAGTTCATTGAATCCCGCTGATATTGAAAGTATAGAAGTTTTGAAAGATGCTTCAGCTACTGCAATTTATGGTTCTCGTGGAGCAAATGGTGTGATTTTGATTACTACTAAAAAGGGAAAGTCCGGTAAGGCTTCTGTTAGTGTTTCCGCCAACTTCACAGTGGCTAATGCTGCTAAATTATTGGACATGATGGATCTGAATCAATATGCACAATATCGTTTAGTATATGGTGGCGGTTATATGAAAGATGAAAATGGTGCGTGGAATACATGGAAGCAGAACGATAAGACTGGAGAGATGGAATGGAATGATAAATTTCAATTCTTCATTCAGGATGGTGGTGTGTATAGAAAAAATGGTGAAAACTCTAAGTTAAAAGAGAAGTGGACTTTACTGAGTCCTATTGATTGGCAGAAAGAGATATATAGCAGTGCTTTGTCTCAAAACTATTCGATCACTGTAAACGGAGGCTCTGATAAAACTACTTATTTTGCTTCTGCTTCTTACAAAGATATAGAAGGATTGGTGAAAGGCACCGGATTGAAACAAGGTGACTTCCGTTTGAATCTGAATTCCGAACTTTCCAAAACGGTAAAATTGGCCATCTCTTTGAATGGTTCTATTAAAGAGAATGACATGATGTCCGGTGGTAATACTACAGGAGGAGCAACTGGGTCCATATCTAATGTTGCTTTGTATAGTGCCCCTTATGTGAAATCGGAAGAAGAAATGGAGCTGACTACTCCTAATTTGGCAGACCGTGCCACTGTTTGGACATGGGTAGATGATTATGATGATAAAACAACAGAAAAAACGTTCCGTGGGTCGTTGGATCTGACATGGAATATTTTTAAGTTTCTCTCCTATAACCTTCGTGCCGGTGGTAATATTGCTATCCAAGATCGTGACCGTTGGTTTAATATCACATTGTATACTGGTTCTACCCAGAACGGGTACATTACTCAATCGGATTTTAACCGTAGTAACTACTCGGTGGAAAATGTACTGCAGTTTAATCACTCTGTGAAGAATATATTGGATATTAATGCAACAGCCGGTGTTACTTATGATGATTATCGTTCTTTAAATACTTTGGTGGTTGGTAATGATTTTCAGATTTATGATTTCCGTTCCAATGGTATGCACATGGCCGGTAATGTGGAATATAAACAACCGATACAACGTGATTATCAGTTGCTTTCCGCTTTGGCTCGTGTTAACTTAAGCTTTCTGGAAGGAAGATATTTAGTGACTGCTTCTATTCGTGGAGATGGTTCCAGTAAATTTAAAAAGGGAAATCGTTGGGCTTACTTCCCGGCAGCTACTATTGCTTGGCGTCTGGAACAGGAACAGTTTATGAAAGGTATTGAATGGCTCGATCAGTTGAAGCTACGTGCCGGATATGGTGAAACGGGTTCACAATCTATTGATCCGTATAGCACTTTCTCCAGTTATGGAACTCAATTTACGAATACTCCTCAAGGTGCTGAAAAACCGGCACAGGGAGCTACCGGAGACGGAAATAAGTTGATTGGCCTTGTTGTCGACAAAATGGAAAATGATGCTTTGAAATGGGAACGTACCGTTTCATACAATGTGGGAGTCGATTTTTCTTTTTTCAAAGATCGCCTTGGAGGTACGGTTGACCTTTATACAAAGAAGACCAAGGATTTGTTGATCCAGCGGGAACTTCCACCTTCAACGGGTTATAAGTCGATGACAATCAATCAAGGTAGCTTGCGTAATAAAGGTATCGAAGTCAGTTTGCATGGAGATATTATCCGTACTAAAGATTTCACCTGGTCGCTTTCAGGTAATATTGCTTTCAATGATCCTAAGATTTTGGATTTCGGACTACCTGAAGAGGAATGGGGAACTGGACAATTCTGGAAAGCTTATATGGGTAACTCCATTGGAGACCATTTTGGATCTGCTAATATTTTCATTGCAGGAAAGGCTCCGGGCTTATTCTATGGTTATCAAACGGATGGTATTATTCAAGAAAATGATCCTTATATTGATGACATAAATGCAACAAAATCGATCGGAACCGTAAAACCTGGAAACTTAAAGTTTGTAGATCAGAATGGAGACGGTGCTATTGATGAAAAAGACCGCGTGATTTTGGGTAATCCGAATCCTGACTTTACTTATGGATTCCAGACTAATTTTTCTTGGAAAGATTTATCTTTTTCTATGGCATTTACCGGTGTGCATGGCAATGATATTCTTAATACGAATGCACGTTATTTTATCTTGCCATCTAATTCTACCAGTATGGTTTACAAAAGCTCATTTGAGAAAATGTGGAGAGTGGACAATCCTTGGATTGGAGAATATAGGGGCAATGAAATGCCTTCACCAAGTTCGGTTACTCCTAAAGTAGTGATGGATAAATATATAGAAGACGGAAGCTACCTTCGTTGTTCGGATATTACACTGGGATATAATCTACCGAAGAATCTGGTATCAAAAATCGGGTTTAGGAACATAGGTGTATATGCATCGGTAAAAAATGCATTCCTGATTACCGGTTATTCCGGTTATGATCCTGAAGTGAATAGTTTTGCTTTTGACGGAACTCGTCCAGGCATCGATATGAGTTCTTATCCACATACCCGTTCCTATATTTTTGGTATTAATGTTTCATTCTAATAGTATGGTTTGATTATGAAAAAATTAAATATAATTTATTTACTTCTAACACTGATTGTGTTCGGTTCTTGCTTGGATGAAGATCCGAAGTACACTACCAATTCGAAGGTGGTGTATAGCAGTGAACAATCAGCGCAGATGGCTTTGAACGGGATATATGGTCTGATGGCTGTACAAGGTTCTTTTGCGCAATTACTGCCTGAAATTAATACCGAAGCATCGGGATTGTGCTGGACATCTTATAATTTATCGGATAATCGCTGTCAGTATACTCGCGGAGTCATTCCAGTGGATAATGAGTTCAATGACTTGGTATGGGGGGCCCTTTATCAGGCAATTGCCAACTGCAATATTTTTATTAAAGCATGTGAAGATGGAGAGAGTGGTGAATGGAGTACGAAAGCTAATATGATAGCCCAAGCTAAATTTATGCGCGGTGTTTGTTATTATGCTCTTTATTCTTTCTATGGTGGAGTACCCTTGCGCTTGGAACCATCCAACCGAGAGAATCTGGCTATGGTTCGTGGCACTCGCCAACAGGTGATTGACCAGATTGTGAAAGACTGGACGGAAGCGGCTGGAGATCTTGACGAAACTTCCGAATTGGCGAGTAGCAAACCGACTGCACCCAGCAAATATTCGGCTTATGCTTATTTGACAAAACTCTATTGGGTGATGGGGTGTAATGCATGGGCTGCTGAAAGTGGCGATTATTGGGCTTCTAACACTCTAAAAAATAGTTGGCCGGAAATGCAGTCAAGTAAGACCTATTTCGATAAGGCCAAAGAATACGGAGAATTGGTTTTAACGAAAGGTGGTTTTGATCTTGAACCCGATTTCAATACTTTGTATAATGGGACACGACTTAACTTCTCAAAAGAGTTTGTTTTCGTAGTCGATGCAACTAAAAATACGACAGAGAATGTCGGATATAACTCTTTGCATTGGACATTTTCTCCACAAAACTGTTCACAAGGTGAAACTTGGGGACGTTCACAACCTAATAAATCTTTCTACGACTGGGCGCATGGTACTTATCAGGATGACCCTCGCCTGAAAGTGACATTTATATCTAAATGGATTAAATATGTAAACAAACAACCTTCGGATGAGATGATGATTGCCTATCCGTATGTAGGAAAAACAATTAATGATACGACATGGGTAGATTCTATAGTAAAACCGGGAAGACCGCCTATTAAAGTGCCGGTAGTTACTACCAGAAAAGTTTTGGTCGATTCCATAGATTATGTGAAGGGAAATTATGAAGATCCTACCAATCCTAAAGTTGAAGAATTAGACTCTTTGTTGCGTGTAACTTATTGCCAGACGAAAGGGCCGTCTGACTGGAATATTAATGATTGGCCTTATTTTGGTAAATACATGACGAATGATTGTTCCGGGCGTTATGCAAATAATAATCTGTATGTATATCGTTATGCTGATTTCTTGTTGTTGATGGCGGATGTTGAAAATGAATTAGGTGACAAGGGTACCGCTATTTCCTTAGTGAACAGAGTTCTTCAGCGTGCCCGTAATTCAGCTAAACCTGCATCTGTTTATCCGAAAGATTTGCCGGCTACAATGAGTCAGGAGGAAGTTAGAGAGTACATCTTCAATGAACGTCTGTTTGAATTGGCTGCTGAATTCGATGGATTTACTGATACGAGACGCAGAGGGATAGAATGGCGTAAGAAATTGCTGGAACGTAACAATAATCATCATATTACGGCCGCATGTTATCAATATGGATTGGATAATGAATACGCAGCACCTTGGCGTGAATATTGGTATCCGACAGATGATGGTAAGGAGGATTGGAATACCTATCTCGTACGAAACCAGTTGATTCCTATTCCTCGTATAGAAATGACCACGAATGATAAGATTACTATGGAGGATCAGAATCCTGGGTATGCCAATATCGATTAATTGAAATATTTTCTATTGATTGGAAAATATGTCTTATTTATTGTTTCACACATGATGAAGATCCATTATAAATTATTTGCAGGATCTTCATCATGTCAATAAAACTTTTTTAAACTATGAAGATACATATCAATACACTCGTTTTATTTTTATTATGCTGTTTAGTCGGAGGATGTACGGACAATAATACCCGATCTGTTGTTGTTCCGGTTATTCCGATACCTCAAAAGAGTGAAATAAGCCAAGGAATATTTAGCTTTTCTACGGCTACTAAGCTCTATAAGGACAAAGAATTTTCGGATGCCGTGGTTACCCAGTTTGCAGATAAGTTCAGCAAATCGGCAGGTTTGGTATTGCAAAGGGTAAATGAATCGTCCGAAGCTGATATTGTATTTTCAATTGATTCCGATATCCCTACCGAAGCTTATAAATTATCGATAGTTTCGGATAAAATCAATGTGATTGCATCGGATGACAGAGGTCTTTTTTATGCAATACAGACTATAAATCAATTATTACCTCCTGAGATTGACTCCCCTCAATTGGTGAAAAATATAAAGTGGACGATTCCCACATTAGAAATTGAAGATAAGCCACGTTTTGAATATCGTGGATTGATGTTAGACGTATCGCGTTATTTCGTGCCCAAAGAAACGGTACTGAAAATTATAAATGCAGCAGCGATGCTAAAAATAAATAAGTTACATTTTCATCTGGTAGATGATCAAGGATGGCGTTTGGAGATAAAAAAATATCCTAAACTGACAGAAGTGGGTGCTTGGAGAGTTTATCGTGACGAGCCATTCCCTTTACGTAAAAATCCCACGGGGCCTGGTGAGGCTACACCTGTAGGTGGATATTATACTCAGGAGGATATTAAAGAAATCGTAGCTTTTGCCGCTGACAGGCAGGTTGAAGTTATACCTGAGATAGAAATGCCGGCACATACCAATTCTTCTTTGGCAGCATATCCTCAGTTTGCTTGTTCTGTCATCGACCATTACATAGCAGTTTTGCCCGGAATGGGAGGACGTAATTCAAATGTAGTTTATTGTGCAGGTAATGATAGTGTCTATACCTTTTTAGAAGATGTTACGGATGAGGTGATGAGTTTGTTTCCCTCTAAATATATACATATCGGTGGAGATGAGGCTAATAAGGAAAGTTGGAAGAAGTGTCCGAAATGTCAGAGGCGGATGCGTGCGGAAGGATATACGGATGAAGAGGATTTGCAAGGTTATTTTATGAACCGTATTTGTAAATATATTCAAGGTAAAGGCAGGCAGGTGATCGGTTGGGATGAATGGACCAATAGTTGGGTACCTGATGATGCCGTTATTTTTGGGTGGCAAGGTTTAGGGGAAGCAGGTTATAAAGCAGCCCAACAAGGACACCGTTTTGTAATGACTCCATCGAACATATTATATTTGAATTATTATCAAGGCCCCCAGTGGTTTGAACCCAGAACTTACTTTGGCAACAATACATTAAAGAATGTATATGATTATGAACCTGTACAACCGGAATGGGATAAAGCTTCTGCGGAGAAATTAATGGGAGTCCAAGGTTCTATGTGGGCAGAGTTTATGGATAGTCCTAAAAGTGTGGAATATATGGTATTTCCTAGAATTGCAGCATTGGCAGATATTGCATGGGCACAAAAAGATATCAAGGATTGGCAGGGATTCCTGAATAGGTTGGATGTTTTATGTAGGCATTGGGAATATATGAACATTAATTATTCTCACTCTATGTATAATTTGGATCATTTAGTTCGCCCTGAACAAGGAAAACTTAAGGTCGCGTTGTCATGTATCAGGCCTGATGTCGAGATACGATATACAATGGATGATGCAGATCCGACTTCTTCATCTGTACTTTATAAAGATTCGGTTATGATTACCGGGGAAAATACGATCAGAGCTGCGGCATTCAAGGACGGTGAAAGGGTAGGGGAAGTCCTCACTCTGAATCTGGAATGGAATAAAGCTACTGCAAAGAAGGTTATTAATGATAATCCGAATGTATATATGCTTACTAATGGGGTTGAAGGTACGGATAAGCATACTGATTTCGAATGGTGTGGCTGGTATGATCAGGATGTATCTTTTGTACTGGATCTCGGGCAGAAGGAAGATTTTAATAAAATAGAAATCGGCCATGTTGTTAACTATGGGATGGGAGTACATTATCCTGCGTCTATCACGGTTTTGGTTTCAGATGATAATGTTGACTTCCATGAAATTGGTAAAAAAGAATATTCTAGGGATGAAATTTATAAATATGGAATTTTTAGGGATAAAATAGGATTCGAGCAATTGAATGCTGCCGGACGGTTTATACGTTTTGATATTGAAAGTCCGGGAAAAACGCCCGATTTCCATCATCGTGCCGGACAGGGAGCATGGCTCTATTTTGATGAAATAAAAGTGTTTTGAGTGCTGTAAAGTAAATAATTATACACCATAGATTGGTCAGATTGATTTGTAAAATGTATTATTAATATCAATAGGTGTTTTTTATAGATTTATACCAATCTATGGCGTAATTAGAAATTTAAATATAAAGAATATTGGAATGAACCGACCAGACTTAAAATTAATGTATCCTATTGCCGGAGTGGCAACTTTAGCTGTTGTGGGCTCCTGCCAGCAAGTAAAAAAGGAGGAGATAAAACCATTGAACATTGTTTATATAATGACCGATGATCATACGGCACAAATGATGAGTTGCTATGACACTCGTTATATGGAAACTCCCAATCTTGACCGGATTGCTAAGGACGGTGTACGTTTTACAAACAGCTTTGTGGCCAATTCATTAAGCGGACCCAGCCGTGCATGTATGATTACGGGTAAGCATAGTTGCGGAAATAAATTTTTCGATAATACGACATGCGTATTTGACAGTGCGCAGCAGACATTTCCGAAATTACTTCAAAAAGCAGGTTACCAGACAGCTTTGGTAGGTAAGTGGCACCTTGAGAGTTTGCCGTCAGGATTTGATTTCTGGGAAATAGTACCGGGACAGGGGGATTATTATAATCCGGATTTTATTACGCAAAACAATGATACGGTTCAGAAACATGGATATGTTACAAACATTATAACCGATGATGCAATCGATTGGATGGAAAATAAAAGGGATAAGGAGAAACCTTTCTGCCTTTTGATTCATCATAAAGCTATTCATCGCAATTGGATGGCAGACACATGTAATCTGGCTCTGTATGAAGATAAGACGTTCCCATTGCCTGATAACTTTTTTGATGATTACGAAGGCCGGCCGGCTGCTGCAGCGCAGGAGATGAGCGTTGTGAAAGATATGGATATGATTTACGACTTGAAGATGCTCCGTCCCGACAAGAACTCTCGTTTAAAATCTTTGTACGAAAAATTCCTTGGACGTATGGACGAAGGACAAAGGGCTGCCTGGGATGAGTTTTACGGTCCGGTGATTGATGATTTCTACAAACAGAAGCTGAAAGGAAAAGAATTGGCAAATTGGAAATTCCAACGTTATATGCGCGATTATATGAAGACGGTGAAATCATTGGATGATAATGTTGGCCGTGTACTCGATTATTTGGAGGAAAAAGGACTGTTGGACAATACATTGGTAGTCTATACTTCCGATCAGGGATTTTATATGGGTGAACATGGATGGTTTGACAAACGGTTTATGTATGAAGAGTCTATGCATACACCGTTGATAATGCGTTTGCCAAAAGATTTCGAGCGGAAAGGAGATATTACGGAAATGGTACAAAATATCGATTATGCTCCTACATTCCTTGAATTAGCGGGGGTAACGGTTCCTGAAGACATGCATGGCGTATCACTTCTTCCTTTGCTGAAAGGGGAACAACCGAAAGACTGGCGTAAGGCTTTGTATTATCATTTTTACGAATATCCTGCTGAACATATGGTGAAACGTCACTATGGTGTACGTACCGAACGTTATAAATTAATCCATTTCTATAATGACATAGATTGGTGGGAACTTTATGATCTTCAGACCGATCCTACTGAAATGCATAATCTGTATGGTCAGAAAGAATATGAATCTGTGGTAACGGAATTGAAAGATGAAATGTTGAAATTGCAAGAGCAATACAATGATCCGGTACGCTTTTCTCCGGAAAGAGATAAATAATAGTTGAAGAGCAGGATAAAACACACTATACCATGAAAAAATATATTTTATTGCTTGTTTGGCTATTAACCTCCTTGATAACGATGCAAGCGACTGACTTAACACACGACAGACTTTCCATCATTCCCTCCCCGGTACGGATAGTACCGGGTGATGGAGAGTTTTGTTTCTCTAAAAAAACAGTCTTTGTTGTTGAGAATAAGCGACAGGCGGAAATAGCGAGGTTTTTCACCGATTTGTTTACTTATGCTGGCGGATTTACTCCGGAATTGAAAATCGGAGATAAGAAAGGGGATGTTTATTTTGTTACAGATGCCTCTTTGAAAAGTGAAGCATATCGGTTGGAAGTTACTTCGCAAAAAATAACAGTGAAAGCCGCTGATGAACCAGGATTTTTTTATGCTCTACAGACACTCCGTCTGTTATTACCGCCAAGTATAGAAAATATGCATGAAGTTTCGGTTGTTTGGAATGTACCTGTTGTGACAATCGAAGATGAACCTAGATTCGGTTATCGTGGTTTGATGCTGGATGCAGCGCGTTTCTTTATTCCGAAAGAGAATGTGTTGCGAATCATTGACTGCATGGCAATGTTGAAGATTAATCGTTTGCATTTTCATTTGGTAGATGATAACGGTTGGCGGTTGGAAATTAAGAAATATCCACGATTGACAGAAGTCGGTGCTTGGAGAGTAGATCGGATGGGTTTACCTTTCCCTGACAGGAAAAATCCGAAACCGGGAGAGCCTACACCGATAGGAGGATTTTATACTCAGGAGGATATAAGGGAAATAGTGGCTTATGCCGGCCGTTGTCAGATAGAGGTTATTCCGGAAATAGAAATGCCGGCACATACAAATTCGTCGTTGGCTGCATACCCGAATTTAGCTTGTCCGGCCGTGAAAGAATTTATCGGAGTGCTTCCCGGATTGGGAGGGGATCATGCCGGGATTATATATTGTGCCGGAAATGATAGTGTATTTACTTTTCTTCAGGATGTAGTGGATGAAGTCATCGCCCTGTTCCCTTCACGTTATATTCATTTGGGAGGTGATGAAGCCAATAAGATCTATTGGGAGAAATGTCCATTATGTCAGGAACGTATGCGAAAAGAACATTTGGCGGATGAAGAGGCGTTGCAAGGTTATTTCATGGGGCGAATGGCTGCTTATGTTCGCGGTAAGGGAAAAGAAGTCATGGGATGGGATGAATTGACTAATAGTGTAATCCCAGAAAATACAATAATTTTTGGTTGGCAGGGATTTGGACATGCTGCTTTAAAAGCGGCTATGCAGGGTCATCGTTTCATAATGACACCTGCCCGTATCATGTATCTGATTCGTTATCAAGGACCGCAATGGTTTGAACCATTAACTTATTTCGGTAATAACACCCTGAAAGATGTATACGATTATGAGCCGGTACAGGAAGACTGGAAACCAGAATATGAATCGCTGTTGATGGGCGTTCAGGCCTCAATGTGGACTGAATTCTGTAACAAACCGGAAGATGTGGATTATCAGATATTCCCGCGTCTGGCAGCTTTGGCAGAGGTAGCTTGGATGAAGAAAGGTACGAAAAATTGGAATGACTTTTTGAAAGGGTTGGATGTTTATAATGAACACATTGCAACAAAAGGAATTGTTTATGCTCGTTCCATGTACAACATACAGCATACGGTGACTCCCGATCATGGAATATTAAAAGTGAAATTAGAATGTATACGGCCGGATGTTGAAATACGTTATTCTATGGATGGAAAGGAGCCTACTGTGACATCGGCATTGTATAAAGATATGATCATTTTGAGTAATTCGGCAGTGATAAAGGCTGCTACGTTTGCCGGCAGTAAGCAAATGGGAAAAACGTTGGTGCTACCGATTGAATGGAATAAAGCGACAGCCAAACCAATATTGAATATAGAATCGAATCAACAGTTATTGACTAACGGTGTACGTGGAAGTCTTAAACAGACGGATTTTGAATGGTGTTCATGGGCAAAGAACGATAGTGTATCCTTTACTGTCGATTTACTAAGAACGGAAGTATTGCATTCTCTTACTTTAGGCTGTATTACGAATTACGGGATGGCTGTTCATAAACCTGCCTTGATCCGGGTAGAAATTTCCGCTGATAATAAAGAGTTTGAAAAAGTGGGTGAGTTGCATTATACACTTGGACAAATATTCAGGGAGGGAACATTTATTGAAAATTGTAGAATGGACTTAAAGGGACATTCTGGAAGATACATACGTGTGGTGGCTAAAGGTCCGGGTGCATGTCCCGTTGATCATGTTCGCCCCGGACAGGAGTCCCGAATACTTTTTGATGAGATAATAGTTGAATAATACCTAAAAAACAGACTAATGAACAGAGCTTTGAAACAAACTTTTTTGATGATACTGGCTGTGCTGGTTATCGTTCCCGCTGCGGCACAAAAACAGCCTGAATGGCAAAGCCAGTATGCTATAGGGTTGAATAAGTTGACTCCTCACTCGTATGTATGGCCTTATGCCGATGCATCGGAAATCTCAGAGGGGAGATATGAACAATCTCCTTATTATATGAGCTTGAATGGTAAATGGAAATTCCACTGGGTGAAAAATCCCGATAAACGTCCGAAAGATTTCTATAAACTTTCTTTTTATACCGGAGGGTGGACTGATATCGATGTTCCGGGGAATTGGGAACGCCAAGGATATGGAACGGCAATTTACGTGAATGAAACGTATGAGTTTGATGATAAATTTTTCCATTTTAAGAAAAATCCTCCTTTCGTCCCTTATGAAGAGAATGAAGTTGGTTCATATCGGCGTACTTTTAAGATTCCTGCCGGATGGGAAGATCGGCGTGTGGTACTTTGTTGTGAAGGAGTGATTTCATTCTATTATGTTTGGGTGAATGGGGAGTTCATAGGATATAATCAAGGTTCTAAAACGCCTGCCGAATGGGACATCACAGACAAACTGACAAACGGTGAAAATACGGTTGCCCTTGAGGTATATCGTTGGAGTGCGGGATCTTATCTCGAATGTCAGGATATGTGGCGATTGAGTGGCATTGAAAGAGATGTCTATCTTTATAGCACTCCGAAACAGTACATTGCGGATTATAAAGTTACTTCCACGCTCGAAAAAGAACATTATAAGGATGGTGTTTTCGGGCTGGATGTAACGGTTGGAGGCGTAGCTGTAGGCAATTCTGCAGTGGCTTATGAGTTAAAGAATGATGCCGGAAAAACGATATTGAAAGGTGAACAAGGAATTCAATCCCGTGGATTGAGCAATTTTATCGAATTTGATGATCAGAAGATATCGGATGTGGAGAGGTGGAGTGCTGAACATCCGAATTTATATACGCTTGTCTTGGAACTGAAAGATGATGCCGGAAAAGTAACTGAATTAACCGGATGTAAAGTGGGGTTCCGTACGACTGAGGTTAAGGATGGACGTTTTTGCATTAATGGTGTACCTGTATTGGTTAAGGGGACGAATCGTCATGAACACTCTCAACTGGGACGTACGGTAAGTAGGGAATTGATGGAAGAGGATGTCCGGTTGATGAAACAAAATAATATCAATACGGTACGTAACTCACACTATCCCACACATCCTTATTGGTATCAACTTTGCGACCGTTATGGGCTTTATATGATTGATGAGGCGAATATCGAATCTCATGGTATGGGATACGGACCGGAATCAATCGCAAAAGACAGTACATGGCTACCGGCTCATATGGATCGTACCCAACGCATGTATGAACGTTCTAAAAATCATCCGGCAATCGTTATCTGGTCATTGGGAAATGAGGCTGGTAACGGAATAAACTTTGAACGTACGTATGATTGGTTGAAATCTGTAGAACAGAATCGTCCGGTGCAATATGAGCGTGCGGAAGAGAATTATAATACTGATATCTATTGTCGTATGTACCGGGATGTGGATGTGATAAAGGAATATGTGTCGCGAAAAGATATTTATCGCCCTTTTATCCTTTGTGAGTATCTTCATGCTATGGGAAATAGCTGTGGAGGAATGAAAGAATATTGGGAGGTGTTTGAGAATGAACCGATGGCGCAAGGCGGATGTATTTGGGATTGGGTAGATCAGTCATTTCGGGAGATAGATGCTAATGGAAAATGGTATTGGACGTATGGTGGTGATTATGGACCGAAAGATATTCCAAGTTTCGAGAACTTCTGCTGCAATGGCCTTGTTGATGCCGATCGTGTTCCGCATCCCCATCTAGCGGAAGTGAAGAAGATTTATCAGAATATAAAAAGCACGTTGGTTGATAACAAGAATTTAACGGTTCGCGTGAAGAATTGGTTCGATTTCTCGGATTTGGATGAATACATCCTGCATTGGAATGTCACAAGCGATAATGGGAAAGTATTGGCGGAAGGAACGAAAGAGGTGGCTTGCAAACCTCATGAGACTGTAGATTTGAGTTTTGGGAAAGTTAAATATCCGTCAGATATTAGGGAAGCTTATCTTAATCTGACTTGGAACCGCAAGGAAGCTACGCCATTGGTAACTTCCGGTTGGGAGGTTGCTTACGACCAGTTTATTATTCCGGTGTCAAAGAATAATAAAGCTTATAAACCAATAAAAGCCGGTGAAACAACGTTTATTGTTAATAAGATGACAGGTGCATTGGAGTCGGTCTGTCTGGATGGTGAGGAACTGTTGGCAAGTCCGGTAACATTGAGTTTGTTCCGTCCGGCAACGGATAATGACAATCGCGACAAGAATGGAGCGAAACTATGGAGGCAAGCCGGATTGGATAATCTTGTACAAAAAGTTGTATCTTTGAAGGAAGGTAAAACAACGATAGCCCAGATAGAGGTGATGAATACTAATGGTGAAAAAGTGGGAGATGCCCGTTTTAGCTATGCATTAGGTAGTGATGGTGCGATAAAAGTGAAAACTACATTTAAGCCGGATACAATTTTGGTAAAATCGATGGCTCGCCTCGGTCTGACATTCCGGATGAATGATGTATACAGTAATGTGTCTTATTTGGGACGGGGCGATAACGAAACTTATGCGGATCGCAACCAATCCGGAAAGATCGGTTTATATCAGACTACTCCCGAACGGATGTTTCATTATTATGTTACTCCTCAATCGACCGGTAATCGTACGGATACCCGTTGGATGAAACTTACCGATGATACAGGAAGAGGATGCTTTTTTGAATCGAATCGTCCGTTCCAGTTTAGTGTAATTCCATTCTCGGATGTATTATTAGAGAAAGCGCGTCATATTAATGAACTGGAGTCGGATGGAAAAGTGACAATTCATCTGGATGCCGAACAAGCTGGTGTAGGAACGGCTACTTGCGGTCCGGGTGTAAAACCTGCTTATCTGGTTCCATTGACAGAATGCACGTTTGAGTTTGTTATTCACCCTGTGAAATAAATCTATTTGGTATGAAAATTAATCTTTATCGGGGGACTTGGTTCCTGTTTTTCACTTTTCATTTGTTGGCTGTTTCGGCTCAAACTTTGACTCAGGAGATGGTAGATGTTCGTTTGAGTCAAGTAAAAAATAAGACCGGGCGTGGTAACCGAAATGAGCCTATACTGAAGTTGACTGTGACGACGGATGGAAAATCACCTGTAACCTATACTAATATTCGTTTGAATATGAAAGGAACCACCTCTATCGAGGATATTACCGGAATAAAGATTTATACTACGGGTGATGTGGATATCTTTGACCCCGCGCAAGCCAATACTTATCTTAAATTGGGAGAGTGTAAACCGATGAATGGTGATTTTGATTGTCGTTTGAACGGAGAACAATCCATGACTACTCAATATTTGTGGATAACGTATGACATTTCGGAATATGCTATGGAAGGGCATTTAGCCGATGCGGAAGTATTGTCATTGTCGACTACCGGAGGAATTTTTGATTTGTCGGAAACGACAGTTGAAGGAGCCCGTGAAATACTATTGTCCTGTAAGCGCATTTATGCACCGGGAGAGAAAGGTTCTAAAAGCTATCGCATTCCTGCTATAATCACTGCTAAAGATGGTTCTTTGGTCATTGCAACAGATAGACGAAAAGATAATTCTACCGATCTGCCGGAAGATATCGATGTCATTGTAAACCGGAGTACGGATGGTGGCAAGACGTGGTCGGATGCCATTACCATTGCACGTGGTACAGGCAGATATCAAGGTTACGGGGATGCAGCGTTAGCACGTACGCAAGAAGAAGGTGGGCTTATCTGCATTTTTGTAGGGGGAACCGGTTTCTTTGAGTCTACTTCCGAGGTTTCTAACCGTACCTATATCTGTAAGAGTAGTGATAACGGACAGACTTGGACTGAACCGAAAGACATTACTGACCAGCTATTCGGGAAGGGATGCTCTGATTCGGTACGGTATGACTGGCATGGCTCTTTTTGCGCTTCCGGTGCTGGCTTGCTTGGATGCGATGGAACTGTTTATTTTGTGTTTGCCGTCAGGGAAACAGCCGCCAGAGGTATAGCCGATATTTCTAATTATGTTTATTATTCCAGAGATAATGGAGAAACATGGCATGTCTCTTCCTGCGTGAAGCAGGATAATGGTAATGAGGCGAAAATAGTGGAATTGAATGACGGCACTTTGCTGGTAAGTATCCGTAATCAGCATAAGGGACCGCGTTACTATGCTACTTCGAAAGACAAGGGACAGAGTTGGAGTGGAATAGAGGAGTGGCCTGAAATGGTGGAACCAGGATGTGACGGTGATATAATCTATTATACATCCATAAAGGAAGGTTATGACAAGAATCGTATGCTGCATAGCGTTCCGGCCCATCCTTCAAAACGCGAGAATGTGAGTGTATATCTTAGTTATGATGAAGGTAAGACTTGGCCGGTTGTAAAATCGATTTGTCCGGTCGGTTCGGCTTATTCGTCTTTATGTATCTTGGAAGACGGTACAATTGGCGCTTATGTTGAAGTGGAAGACGGGTTGGGTTATTATTCAATGTATTTTGTTAATTTCTCGTTGGATTGGTTGACGGATGGGGCAGACCACTTTATAGCTAATTCAGCTCGGGAAGAATAAAAAGAAATAATTATTTATGAAAAATCTTATTCTATTAGTAGCTTTACTGATTTCGACGTGGAATGTACAGGCTCAAAGCAGAGAAAAATATTATGTTAAGCATCTGGAATTTCCAAAAGGTGCGACTATCGATCAAAAAGTGGATATGGCTGCAAGACTTGTTCCTACGCCCCAACAGTTGGCGTGGCAACAGATGGAATTGACTGCTTTTCTGCATTTTGGCATTAATACATTTACCGGGCGTGAATGGGGGGATGGTCAGGAGGATCCCTCACTCTTCAATCCTTCTGAATTGGATGCGGAACAGTGGGTACGGTCCTTAAAAGATGCGGGATTTAAAATGGTAATTTTGACTGCTAAACATCACGATGGATTTTGTTTGTGGCCTACCGCAACCACCGATCATTCGGTGGCTTCTTCTCCTTGGAAGAATGGAAAGGGAGATGTAGTGAAAGAGCTGCGTGCAGCTTGTGACAAGTACGGAATGAAGTTTGGAGTGTATCTCTCACCTTGGGACAGAAATGCTTCCTGTTATGGTGATTCACCTAAATATAACGAGTTTTTTATTCGGCAATTGACGGAGTTGTTGACTAATTACGGAGAAGTTCATGAAGTATGGTTTGACGGTGCTAATGGTGAAGGCCCGAACGGAAAAAAACAAGTATATGATTGGGATGCTTTCTATAAAACGATTCAGAAACTTCAGCCAAAAGCTGTTATGGCTATTATGGGGGATGATGTTCGTTGGGTAGGCAATGAAAAAGGAATCGGACGTGAAACGGAATGGAGCGCAACCGTGCTGACTCCGGGCATTTATGCTCGCTCGGGAGAGAATAATAAGCAACTGGGGGTATCGGGTATGGCAAAAGATTTAGGCAACCGTTCCATACTTGAGAATGCGACGGAATTGTTTTGGTATCCTTCGGAAGTGGATGTTTCGATTCGTCCGGGATGGTTCTATCATAAAGAGGAAGACAGTAAAGTGAAAAGTCTGAAGCATTTGACGGATATTTATTTTCAATCGGTAGGCTATAATTCAGTTTTGCTGCTGAATATTCCTCCTGATCGCCGTGGTTTGATAAGTGAGGCTGATGTAGCCCGTTTGACGGAATTTGCCGAATATAGGAAAGATGCATTTGCTGATAACCGCGTAAAAAAAGGATCTAAGTTATGGGTGGCTTCTCCCGGAAATACGAAAACTTATCAGTTGAAGCCGAGATCGGAAATTAATACGGTAATGTTGCAGGAAGACATTGCTAAGGGACAAAGGGTAGAGTCTTTCACTGTCGAAGCGGAGACTGACGGTGGTTGGAAAAAGATAGGAGAGGGCACCACGGTCGGATACAAACGTTTGCTTCGTTTCCCAGCGATTCAAGCCAAGAAATTAAAAATTACTATAGAGGGATGTCGTTCAAAAGCCAATATCAGTCAGGTTGCTGCTTATTATGCACCTCCTTTGGCAGAGGATGTTGAAAAGGAAGACTGGAACAATTTGCCACGTAATACGTGGAAGCAAATCTCTTCTTCACCATTGACGATCGATTTGGGAAAAACGGTGACTTTAAGTGCATTTACTTATGCTCCGGATAAGGGGGAAGCTAAACCTACAATGGCATTTCGTTATAAATTCTTTGTAAGCAACGATGGAAAGTCATGGAAAGAAGTACCGACAAACGGTGAATTCAGTAATATAATGCATAATCCGTTGCCACAGACGATTACTTTTGGTAAAGAAGTGAAAGCTCGTTTCATTAGACTCGAAGCTGTGACACTCAACGGAGAGCCTGCGCAAGTAGATATAGGAGAAATGGGAGTAACGGTTGTGGGGCAAACACAACCGTTAGCCAAAGATAATGAGCATCTGGTTTATCCTGAACCGGATGCTCATTTTATATTAAGACCGGGTGATAAGCATCCGGGAATAGCAGGGTGGAAGTTTTATACTGCCCATGAGTTCTTGCAAAAAGATACGAAGAGAGGATTGCCATTAGGTTTTATTGAGCATAAAGGAGCGCATATGAGTCGGACAGCTTGCGTTAACAATGAGAGGTGTTCACGGGTGGAAGGAGGCGTGTTGCATATTTGGAGTATGGAAGAGCCTGATTCCATTGATAATGGATTTGATCAAAAGGTGAAGTATTCTCATGGATGCTATCGTTCGGCTCGTCCTGGAAGTAAAGACTTTTGGTGTAGGTTTACGGAAAATATGCGGATTGAAATTCGTTTTAAACGAACGAATACACAGGGATTCAATGATGCGTTATGGTTTATGGGAAATAACAATCGACCATGGCCTAAAAATGGGGAAATTGATTTGTTGGAAAATCCAAAGAAAACAGTAAATCAACAGGCGCATTTCACACTTCACTCGGAAAACCATTATGCCGGAGTAGTTGGAGGAGGTGGAAGTGTGACGGCCTCGATAGATTTGGCGGATATGTCCCAATGGAATATCTACTGGTTGGAGTGGTATCCCGATCGAATAGTGGGTGGGGTGAATGGACAGGCTTATTTCGAACATTTAAAAGGGGCAGATGGCAATGATGATTGGCCTTGGAATGATCCGTCAGGTTTCTTTTTAATATTCAGTACGGGGATATCTACCGATCCTAATGCATGGCCTGGAGCCATAATCCCTTCCGAATGGGATAGTAATAATCCTCCTTCCATGTTTATTGACTGGATACGAGTATATATAAATGATGACTATAAGGGGGAGAAAGCTCCCAAGGTGAAGTTCTATTGAGTATTAGTTGTATTCTAAATATAACTACCTACTATTCTTCACGAACGGTAGGTAGCAGTTTCACTAATAAATGTGTGTTTCCCATATTATTAGATTTGTTCTTCTATCTCAAAATGCCGTAACTCAGTTACGGACTAGTACCTTCCTTACATGTTCCTTCCTGTCCTGTCCTGTTATTCTCACGATATAGACTCCCGGTTCCAGGTTCTCGTTCGGCACTGGCATCCCTTGCAGGTTGTACACCTTCAGATCGCTGTATTCTCCGTAGGCATGGACCGTCCCGTCCTTAGCGAATACCGGGAGGGCCTTCTCCAACACGTTTTCAGCTTTTAATCCGGTATCCCCGACATTCAGTGAGGCCGTTTTGTTCGCGTTCAACACGCAACAGTTGTCCGGGTATACCGTATCGAAATTGGACACAAATGCCACAATGTTCATGTTTTCCGGAAATGCCTTCGTCCTTGCTCCCGTGGTCGAGACATAGGATGCCGGGACGGTATAGTCGTACCTCCTGCTGTAAGTGCCGTCCGCGTTAAAGGTTATGACGTCTCCCATCGGGTCGGACAGCACGGCCCGGAGGATGTTGTTGTGTTCAAAGTTGTCCGGATCACCGACGCCGAGTTGGCGGGCAATGTACTTGTTTTCAAGGAGGAATACGGTCAGTCCCACATGCTCGCCTATCAAGTCGGTTATTTTGTTCCCCGAGACGATGACAACCAGTTTTCTGTCGGCCTTGTCATACGAGCAGTCTATGCCTACCGAGACCATCGAGGGCAATGCGAGTTCTTTGGTCAGCGTGGATTTCGACAGCAGCTTGGGATTGAATACCATTGATCCTGTCCCTTGTGTGTCGTAGTCGGGTAGGTATGTCCTGTCCATCGTCATTCCCGGGGCGAAAGTGCCTGCCGGTTTATAAAAGTAGCAATAGCCGTCACTCTCCGGTATCGAAAAGTCGTCGGGTTTAAATCCTGAGTGATGAAGTACCAATGCAACCCGGTCTTCCTTGTCGGCTATGGTTCTATGCAGGTTCGCCTGTGCGGCCGGGCAGTTGCCGCACGACTGCGAGGTGAACTCTTCAATCAGGGCAACCCGTTCGATGACATCCTCGGCTTTATAGGTGGATACGCTTGCCGTTACGGGGGATACGGATACGGGGTTTCCCTCTATTTCTTTTAGTGTGTATGTGTATTTTCCACTCATGGAAGACGTGACCGGCAATTCCAATTCCCCGGTGGAGTTTCCCCTCACCGTCCTTTTGAAGTAGCAGATGGTGTCGCCCAATTCCGTCCCGTTAAACTTTCTCCCCAGCTTTATCTTGGAGACATTGTCCTCTCCTTCGTTCGCATAAATAATGTTCATTTCCGTGGACTTGTTTGCCCCCTCTTGCAGGTAAGGCTTGGACGAATATGCTTTCACCATGCTACCGAGACACCCGAATTCACTCTCCGTACCGTCCACTTCCACCGACAGGCAGAGGTTTCCCAAGTCCGCTGATCCTGAAAAATCCTCCAGATAAGGATAGTATTCCGATGCCATGAATAAACCGTTCAATTTGGTGGTGTTCCCTAATTCGGTCGCAATTACAAATACACCGTTGCGCTGTGTACAGGTATACCCGATATAAAGTTCCTGCTCTTCCGGTACAACCAAAGGTGTTTCAAGTGTGATGTCGTTCCAGCCCAGTTCCAGTGCTTTGTTAATTTGCCAAATTGCCGTCCCGTCCGTTTTCCTGATAAAAACGGTCGCATCCTCCGCGTCGGTCGCCACGCCCACTCTGAGCCGATGGATATTCCTGCCTTTCAGCAGTGTCATGAGGCCTTCGGACATACGGATGGCAGCGGTTACTTTGACGTCGTCATCCGTTTGAATTCCAAGCCCGCTTTTTGCCGTGACCGCAGCGATGGAAGAGCAATAGCTGTAAAGTACTTTCCCGTCACCCTGATTCTTAACGGTCTTGGATATTTCCGGTTGTTGCCGCACCGGAGCTTCGGAAGCGGAACGCCACTGGGCGTTTACCGTTGAAGTGCCCCATAGCAATCCCGTTGCTAACAAGAGATATTTATATTTCATTGTGTATAGAATTTATTATTGAATATTGAAGGACGGTAAGACTATATCGGCTTTATGGGAAAGAGCCGACACAGTCTTACATTTGATAATGTTACATTATTTTTTTACCAATTTGAAAACACCTTCCCGGGTCTTGACGATGTATATTCCACTTTCCAAAGTTGAGACGCTGATGCTCGTTTCATCCGATTCAAGCACCTTCTTGCCGGAAACCGCGTATACTTTCGTGTTTCCTCCTGTGGTTATGATCTGCATGGATTGCGCATCATAATGGCTTTGCATGGAACTTATGGATTCAATTCCATCGGGTATTTTCTTGAAGGCCCCCTTGAAGACTATGATATCCTTATCCGTATTTTCTACTGTGTAAGTGGTTCCCTCAAGCTTGTTGTTTTCATCGTAACTGATATAGCAGAAATCCAACATGTATCCCGCCACCGGTTTTGCAATCACTTCCACGGTCGCGCCTACCGGAACATAGAAATCATCGCCAACTTTACCATCATAGCGGAATTGTATTCTTCCGATCGGATTATAGTCCTCACCGTACGTGATTTCACCGGCTACTTGTACTAATTCGGATGTTCTGACTGCAATTACGGCATCATCCTCCACTGTCATCGTATAACTTCTGGCATCCATTCCTTCATCCCCATCTGCAGATATTTCTACACCGTTTAGCATGCAAGATGTAATTTTAACACCGAGTGTAACCATATAAATTTGAATCTGGCTTTCTTTTTTTACTTCACATGGCTTCGATGGATCAAGATTAGTTCTTTCAGAACCATCTATATTTTTAATAGTAAGTAGGCTTCCATTCTCATCCAAATCAAAAGTGACTGCCACATAACCTTGTCTGATTGTTCTGAATATAGCTCCCACATTTATGTCGTCAGATCCTGAAACAACATATGTATCAGAGCATACTTTGTTATTGACAAGATAGTATTCAAAGAAATAGCTGGCTTCGGGTTCATTCTTGAATGATAATTTCTCATTGGTTATGACTTTGTCACCTTCTTGCAGTTCTTTTCCATCACGGAAAACAGAAATAGTACCACCTTCGTCCGGCTGAATGATGTGCAACGTTAAAGACGCGGCAGTCTTGATATCAAATTGCATGTCTCCGGTTATGGTAACAAGATACTTGTTATCAGAAACGGTAAGAGTCTTGCCATCGGCCATTACCGATTTTATGATGAAGTTCCCGGCCGAGGGTTCAATGGTTATTTCCGTACCGACAGGAAGCTCCACGGCTTCACTGATATCCAATACTTCGGTTCCTGACAGTACGTTGATACGTTCCGGGGCGTCTACCTTAAATGTCAAAACCGGCAGGACCTCTTTGGTTTTCACTTCAATGGTTAGGTTTGTGGTGACAGCCGTCATGTAGTTGCCGTTTCCTAACGGAGTCAATGTAACCCCATTTACTGTTACGGATGCGATGCGAACCTCATCGTTTGCCGGTTCAATAACAAGTTGCGTGTTCTTTTCCATTTCATAGGTCTTGGTTACGTCCAGCATCTCCTCACTGTCCATTTTGTGTACTTTTACATTTTCCGGATTGTCCACGATGAACTTGACGGAAGGAGTCGTTGACGAGGTTTCAATCGTCACTGTTGTATTGGTTTCTACGCCTACGTAATATATTTTGCTCCCGGTAGCCGGTGCCTTGTCTGTCCCATCAACCTTGAAGGATGTAATTGAATAGTTTTCGTTGGAAGCTTGAATTTCTAAGACTGTTCCTTTGGGCATGGACAGTTTTAAGGAAGAAATATCAATGGCTTCATGGGTACTCTGATTCACTACGCTAATTCTTTCCGGAAAGTCAATTTCAAATGTGACAACCGGTTTTGCAGGTTCGGTGGTGACATAGATTGTCATCTCTTGATCCACTCGAATGGTATATACGCCATTTACCGGTGGAATTTCCGGTCTTTGGGTTGTAGCTACATTTTTTATCTCATAACCTGTCGTTGGGGCGATAGTCAATTCCGTTCCTTTTGCAAATTCTTTGGGTGAGCTTATGTCCTCAATGACCACATCATTCGCTTTTACAATAATATGGCTGGGATCGATTACTGAAAATGTCACCATTGGATTGGCTCCATGTGTTTTTGTAGTAAGCACAATATTCAAACCTTCAGTTATTGCAACCCGGATTGAGCCATCCCCACCAGGATTTACTTTTTCACCATTTATCAAACACGATACAATTTCTGCGCCTTCCACTGCTTTTATTTGCAAGGGATTCTCGCTGCTGTTGTTTAACTCTAAGTTATTCACGCCATTCGTTAAAGTCAATTGCGTTCCACGTCCGGCTCTTGTTGCAGCACTTACATTGCTGGCATTATCCACTTCAATGGTTACATTACAGAGGGCTTCTGTAGAAAATATCTTTTCAATCTTTGCCGACGCTGAAAATATATTTGCGACCAGCAAAAGAACTATAAGTAAATAATTCTTCTTCATAATGATTCTCATTTTGATGATTATTTAATAACGACTTTTTGGGTATGTACAGAATCGGCGTTGGCTATTTTTACAATATAAATGCCCGGATGCCAGCCTGTCGTAGTCGTTTCAACATTGGCTTTATTTAACGTAGCGACACATATGCCTGTTGTATCATAAACATAGGCGGTATTGAAGTCCCCTTCAATGGCAAGACGGTCACCATCCAGACTGACTTTAGTATTTCCCCCGACATTCACGGTCTCGATTCCGTCTGGTATGCCTTCTTCAATCATGACATTATTGATCTGGAACATTTGACTGGTATCATCTCCAAACATAGTTACCAGATTAATTCCGATGCAATGGACACCTTCAGTTTTAGGTAATGGGAGTTGATAGGTATAAAACACTCCTTCAGCTTCTTCCGTGAACAAGCCAGATGCTATCCTCTGATTTTGAGCTTCAACGGTATTCAGGTCTCCAAAAGTAATATTCAATTCATCCACTCCTGCGGAACGTGCATCAAAACTTAGATAGTAATCTTTATCTGCTTCAAAATCAATAGGAGGACTAATCAACCATTCATCAGCATCTTGTTGACTGTCCAGCGGGTTTAGTATATATTCTGCGGCAATGGCATAATCACCAAATAAAGTCATGCCTAGCCCAGAATTTATATACCAACTGTTTTCATCATGATTACCATTTACAAAAGTCCATTGATTTCTGGCAGTCGTTTCGTCATTAAAGCCACAATCATAAGGAACTTCCACCGCTTTACCGGCAATAATAATTTCTTTTTTTATGTATTCATTGTTACTACCTGCTTTATTGAACCCAGTGATACCATAATAATAGGCTCCCAAACGCTTAATAGTATTATCTTCATAAGAGGTTCCCTCATATTCCTCTTCCAGAACCGTATTATCCGGATAGCGTACAATTCTATATCGGACATTAGATTTGTCATAATACCCTTCATGAGCGCCTTTATCGGGAATGCTCCATGTAAGTTTGATACTCTTGCATTCCTTTCCCACGCTTGCCATCAAGTCTGTTATAGTAGCCGGGACATCATCTCCCACGTATGCAAATGCTTCGGCAAGAGCGCCTTCTCCTTTTTCATTGATTGCTCTTACCGTATAGGTATGTTCTCCCAGTTTTACCGATTTATCAGTCCAAAACATTTCTACTCCGGCTTCACTCATGGAGCTACTAATTACTTCACCGTCCCTTTCTAATATAATATTCATATTGCCGGACAAATCGTCTCCACCATGTGTTTTTACAGGGTTTTTCCATGTAATCGTTGCTTCAAGGACACCTTTTTCTGCCGGAACTGCCTTCAATTCGGTTGCCTGTCCCGGTGCATCAAATCCCGCTACTACAAAAGGAATATACAAACCTTGGACTTTAGTGGTTGCTCCACCATCTCCTAGATTTCCGAGAGATTTAATTGTTTTTTTATTAACATCAATTTTATACAATTCGTTCGCAAGACCAATCTCACCTTTCATTGTAGTCCAATAAAGGCATTCGTCCGTATGGTCGAATTCCATGGATTGATTATATCGTAGAGGAATTTTTGTATCCATGACGCGTGTCAGATTGCCTGTTTCTTTGTTTATTTTAAAAAGTACTCCCTTAGTATTAAGCCCATATAGGCGACCATCATAAGTGGCAGCAAGTGTAGCTATAGTTTGCCGTCCTGCGTTTGTTTGAAGTAAGGATCCTTTAGTTAGGTCTCCTGTTTGTAAATCGATAGAGTAAAGAAATGTATCTCCCTGATCAAAACCTACCGCATACATTGTATTTGTCGAATAGTCAAAAGTCATATCAGAAAGCTTCACTGCATTATCCTCCATAGCTTTTATTTCTTTATAATCGCCTGAAAGAAGATTTACTTTACTGATTGAAATATCTTCTACTTTACCAATACCATCAGAATTATAACGGTACATTTGAACATAATATTCTCCATAGGCTGCAGCTCCGGAGAATATAGCATAACCATTTTTCCATTGATATAGTAATTCAAAATTTTGAGGAGAATCGGTTTTAAACGTTCCCATTCCATATCCTCCGAGGGTTTGGTCAGCGACAAAAGCATGAACCGTACGATTTTCCACATCACTTACAGTTTTTTCCTCCGATGCAGAATTAGGAGACTGAGCATTTACATTGGTTACATAAGATAACCAACATAATAACATACAAGCTAATTGGTAATACTTTTTCATAACATCAGTTTTTTAAATGATAAAAATATTTATAATAAAGAGATATTTGTTTTTATATTATATTTGTAATCTTATCATCTATTAGCGTATTTTTTAAATATAAAATAGCAAATATTGAAATGTCACTCATTTTTTGTTGATTCCATAATAAGTAGGAATGTCTTTAATAATAAATTCTAATGATGAATTACTGTTATACAAAAGTATTAATTTGGTTTTAAGTTTTACTGAACATAGATTAAGAAATCAAAATATGAAAAAAATAAAATATATAAATGTCTATATTATATATAAGGTGTAATCAGTGAAATTTTTCTATTGATTTATATATTCCTCATACTAATATAAAAAAATGAGATTTGGGTATTCTCGTATTTATTATAAATCTTAATGATCTGTTTCCGGAAAAAGAGAAAATAGTTTCTAAAACGTTTCACAAACATTTTATGATGGAATTTTGTTGTTTTATAAAATTTCTAGTATTTAATAGGTAAATTAAGGAAAATGGATTCTAGAAAAGATAAAGAACTGATACTCCGTGATCATCTGGCACTTGAAAGAACAAAGTTGGCTAATGTAAGGACTTTATTCTCCTATATACGTACTGCATTATATCTTCTTACTGCTGGAATCGGAATACTTCAGATTAAAAGTATTTCTCGTTTGGATGGATTGGCGTGGGTATGTATTATATCTGGTGTAATCCTATTTTTTTTAGGATTCATACGATATTGGCAGATGGGAAAGCTTCTAAAAGACTATGTGTATAAGTCATTGAATAATGAAAATACTTCCTTCTAAATTTGAATATTGCTTTCCCTTTACTTAGGTCGGGGAGACATTTTATTCTAATTCTTTCGGAGTTAGAATAATTTTATCTTCTTCTCTAATTATCCGATAGCTTTTTCCTTTTTCTGTTTTGAATGAAAGGGCTTGTTCACCGTATCTTAACGTACAGGGACTACCGACTTTTGAAAGAATGATTGCTTCGACTAATTCGTTTTCTTGCCAGGAAAGGGAAACTTCGAAGTTGCCTTTCGCACAGATACCGCTGACGCTTCCTTCTTTCCAGGCATCGGGAAGAGCAGGTAAGAGTTGGATGAATCCCATATGACTTTGTAATAACATCTCCGTGATACCGGCTGTTCCACCAAAGTTACCATCAATCTGAAAAGGTGCATGTGTATCCCATAGGTTATCAAGCGTTCCATTTTTAAGTAGATTGCCAAATAACAAATAAGCATGATTGCCGTCTTGCAACCTTGCCCATTGATTGAGCTTCCATCCCATACTCCAACCGGTAGCTCCGTCACCTCGATGTTCCAATACTATTCTGGCTGCCTCTGCCAGTTGGGGGGTGGTAATAGGAGAGAGGGTATGTCCCGGATGTAACCCGAAGAGATGGTTGACGTGCCGGTGCTTGTCTGCCGGATCATCAATGTCGGTGGACCATTCCATCAATTGTGCGTATCGTCCTACCCGATAAGGGGCGAGATGAGTTAGTACTTTTTCCCATAGTTTACGTTCTTTTTTGTCGATTCTCAATTCTTTGCTGGCAGCTATGGCATCCAAGAGAATCTCTCTTACCACTCCATGTACAAAAGTAGCTCCTTGGTCTACCGGTCCGTGTTCGGGGGAAGTTGAAGGGGCGGCTGTATACGTACCGTCCATCTTGTGCCACAGATAATCTGTCGTAAATTGCGCACTGCTCTTTATCAATGGATAACCAATTTCTTTCAAGAATTTCTGGTCGCGCGTATAATCGTAGTATTCCCAAATGTGAGTTGCTAGCCAAGGACCGGCCATCGGATTAAAGTTCCACTCCATTTGTTCACTGGACAATGGAGAGGTGAACCCAAAAATATTAGCTGAAATGGATGCAGTCCAACCTCTGGCATTAAAATATGCCCGGGCGGTTTTTTCTCCCGGTTTTTCCAGTGTCCGGATGAAATCAATGAGAGGCCACATGCATTCATTTAAATTCGTAGAACATGCCGGCCAATAATTCATTTGGATGTTGATATTGTTGTGATAATCGACCCTCCAAGGACCATCTAGATTATTATGCCACATTCCCTGAAGATTTGCAGGCATGTTTCCCGGACGTGAACTGGATATGAGCAGATAACGGCCGTATTGATAATATAATTCTTCCAGATGAAAATCCGGTATTCCATTGCGATAACGGGTTAGACGCTGATCTGTAGGGAGATCCTCATTGATTGCAGAAAGGGGATTCAAATGTAGCTTTACCCGATTGAAGAGCGCGGTATAATCTGCAATATGGCGACTATATAATTCTTCGTATGACCGCTCCATCACCTGTTGCATCATTTTCAAAGTAGTTTGTTCCGGTTGCTGTCCCACATAAGTCTGTGGGTCTTGAAAATCCGGGTCGAAGTTCATTTTATAATCCGTATCGGCTGTCAGTAAGAAGATCACTTCATCTGCATTTTTTATAACGATTTTGCCATCGTTGGTAGTTGTTGACGATCCACCTTTGTTTATTGCCCGGATACGAAAGGCGAATTTCATTTTGTTGTTATTTAATTCGCCTAGATAGCAGATACCATCTTCGCCATAAGAATCAATCTTTCCTTTTGCTTCCGTATTTGGGCTGTAACTGAGTGTCAGGTTCTGCATACCTGGTCGATCTGCTGTAAACTTCATTATCATTACGCTGTCGGGATAGGATATGAAATAACTGCGTCGATAGTTAATATTGTCTTTGCGAAAGGTGACTACTGCGATTGCTGAATCCAGTGATAAGATGCGTTTATATTTGTCCATTCCTATTTCACTCAACCCGGTTTCCACATAAATTTCTCCCATCGTAGTAAAACTTCCGAAACGGAAAGGAGTTTCGTTCTTTTCTTCATATTCCGCTAACCCGTTGAAGTTTTTGCGCGTTAATATTTCTGCTTTCGATTGATCACCTTCCAAAAAGGCTTGGCGAATTTCCTGTAAAACGGAGGCAGACTGTTTATTTACATTCCAATAATAATCGGCACCTCCTGCTGTATTTGGGCCACCTTTCCAAAGTGTCTTTTCATTCAGAGTTATTCGTTCTGCCGCAATAGAACCCATGATATTTGCTCCTAGACTTCCGTTTCCTAGAGGTAGAGATCGGCTCTCCCAGACTGGGTCCGGATTTGCCCCGTTTCCGGAAGCATGAAGCCAGATGGCTCTTCCGTCTAGATTGGTAGGAGTGTCAAACCAAATGGAAAGACCTTTGGAATAATCAGTTACTTCTGCCTTTATTGTTGAAATAATCATTAAAGCGCATGCGAATATTAAATAGAATTTTTTCATGTTTTTCAAAATATGTATTCTAATTATTTTCGGTCGATCTTCAGTGGTATGTTTCTTTTACCGTCCGGATACCTTCTAAAGATAATAACGTTTTATTTCCCATTTTAATATACACTATTAATTTTAGATGTCGGGCTTTTGCTAATAGGCTCGAACTTCATTATAGAAAGTAGAAGCGTTTACAGTTATTTTGTTCTTGTTTCCAAATCCATAAAGACTGGTAAATGATCGCTGTATCCACCTATATATTTCATTCCGTAATAAGTACGGAATGGTTGTAACCCTCCGAATTTGTTATCTTCCGTTAATAAGAAAGGCAGGTGGGCAACATTTGCCTTCTTTTCTGTTGTGTAAAAGTTTGTAGTAGTATCGAGAAGGGTTCCCGAAACGATCAGATGGTCGAGCAAGCCCCATTCCCCCTGATATTTATAGGAACTTCCTTTGTTTTTATTTTCTTTAGCCTTGCGCGCCAACAAGTGATAGAGTTTTAATGGTTTCGGATGATGTGGAGGGGCCGTTGCTTCAAGTATTTGGGTGATGGATTTATTAGTGGGATAATCGTTGAAATCGCCCATGATGATAAGTAGGGGATGTTGGCGGGAGGTCAGGATGCTATCGGCTTCTGCTTTGATCTTCTTGGCCACGAACAAACGGTAAGGTTCGGATTCTTTCGCTCCTCCTGACCGGGAGGGGAGGTGGACTACAAAGATGTCGAGGGTGTCACCTGTGACAATGAGTCCGCTGGTATGGAGAATATCTCTGGTCGGTCTACTTTCCGTAGTGAAAATGCCTACAGGGATGGAACGGTAGGACAGTAGTTTGAATTGGTTCCGCTGATAGAGTAACGCCACGTCGATCCCTCGTTCATCGGGAGAATCAGTCATTACATAGCGGTAACCGTGTTCTTTCAAAGGAGAATAATGAACAAGATCGCGCATGACACTGTCATTTTCAACTTCACAGAGTCCAACTAAAGCGGGAGGTGTCCATTCTCCTACGGCAGTAATGACACGGGCTATGTTTTCCAGCTTCTTTTTGTACCGGAGATATGTCCAGTGTCGGTGTGACTGAGGGAGGAACTCGTAATCGTTTTTGAGAGAATCATGGTGAGTGTCGAACAGATTTTCCACATTCCAACTCATGACACGGAAGGGAATCTCTTCCTGTGCTTTTAGTCCGGGAAAGAATAGAGATAATAATAGAAATATCGTGATAATTCTATTCATCCTCTTTTTTTATCCACTCATAGCATCCTGCATCGGGTGCTTCGTCATTGAGACGTGATCGGCCTTTCAAATCAAAAGGATAGTTGCGGGAATCTTCATTGTTACCTAAATTGATGGCTTTTGAGAGTGAGTCTAATTGAAAATCATACTTTTGCATCTCACTATCCATCTTTTCGAAATGATCATCCTTTTCCCATATGACATTCATTATTTTGTCATTCTTTTCCTCAACGGAATTGATGAGGCAATAAGAAAAATAATAGTTGAAAGGTATGCTGGAGTCTTTCGAACGACTTCCGCTGATTTCATCTCCGGATGAACCGGCTATAATGCAGTTACGGAAGGCAGCCATAGTAAGTGGGTAGGGAGTTTCTCCCTTTTCGTTCTGAATGGCAAGGGCTACTCCGTTTTTTATGTTCCAACTATAATAATTGGCAACCGTGCAATGCACGAATTCATAATCGCCACCTAATAATTTGATACAATTATTGCCTGCATTGCTGATTTGACAATTCCCGGCAGTGGCTTGGCAATTGGTCATTTCCAGTCCGTTGCCGGATACTTGGTGAATGATGGTATTGTTCAGTGTCAGCTTTTTCCGGTCGATGGCTGCAGAGTCACAGCGAATACCGTAAATTCCTCCATGAATATCTGCAAAGTTTATCGTATTGTCATAACTGGTAGTATGAAAGCGGATTCCGCCCCATTGTCCGGGCAAGCGGTCGTAAGGCAGGTATGAAAACATATTGTCGGTACGGTCACCACGGAATGCTACAGGAGCATCGAGAGTGCCTTCGACTGTGAGCTGTCCGTGAACCTGTAGGCTGGAACTTCCATGGAAATACAGACGTGTACCTGCTGCAATGGTTAGGCGTGCCCCCTCTTTTACAGTCAGACTATCATAAATGACGATAGGCCGTTGGGCACTGATCAAGGTGTCTTGTGTGATTTCTTTGTTTTGCAGGGATAGAAAATCCTGCCCGTAGGCATATAGCTTGACATCTTGCCGGTTGCCGTTCGTTAAAAAAACGATGGAGTCTTTTTTGAAAAAAGGAATATCGCTGTTTGCCGGACGTATGGTTGCTTCTATAAAAATGAATAAGCTGTCCTTACCTCGTATTTCGATATTGGAGAAATTACTGCCTTTCATTCCGTCCACATTGATGCGAAAACCGGAATTGGAGCCGTCGGCGAGTGTGATAGATGAGATGACGAGTGATTCTTTATTACGGTTGTATACTTTTAACTGTCGAGTTGATGTACCGATACCTGTCAGTATCGTGTCCAATCGTAAAGTGTCGTTTGAGAAGGCCAGTTTGAGTGAAGAATTGGTTGAAAAGTCATCATTATTGCAGGCTACAATGAACGTTAAACTTACAAATAAACAAAGAAGGATGTATAATGGATTTCTTTTCATACCTTAATATAGTGATTAAAAAAAACAGGAGGTTATGTCAAAAGTCACCGCTTATTTTCTATTATTAGATACGGAATTTATTTTTGGCACAGCCTTCTGTTTATTAACGACAAACCTTTTGGTTTATTATTTCTTTTCCGGGATATTTGCCAGTACGTCAAGCAAGTGTCGCCAGAATTTATCAACGGTGGGAATCAGCATCCTTTCGTCCGGAGAGTGTACACCGATCAGTGTAGGTCCGAAGGAGATCATATCCAGTGTAGGATATTTATCGAGGAATAATCCACATTCCAATCCGGCATGAATAGCTTTTACTTTGGCATCGACACCAAATAAGCGTTTGTAGGAAGCGGCTGCTACTTCTAGGATGGCAGAATGAGGGTTAGGTTTCCATCCCGGGTAACCATCACCGGAAGTGACCTTTGCACCTGCCAATAGGAATGCAGATCGTACCGTGTTAGCCATGTCGTCACGGGCGGAAAGGATAGAGCTGCGCTGGCTTGTCTCGATGCGGATCACGTTGCCGGGTTTCATTTTGATGGAAGCCAGGTTGGTGGATGTTTCTACCAATCCCGGAATGTCTTGGCTCATGGCGTATATTCCGTGTGGAACCGCATAGAGTGCTTTCAGTAATCGTGCTGTAGTTTCCTGATCGATGGCTTTGGCGCGTGGAGCTTCCGATTCAAGTATAAGTTTCAGGTCAGGTTCGGTAACGGCAAGTTCGTTCTCTATTTCAGCAGTGAATACGTTCAGGTCGGTGCGTACATCGTGTTTGGCATTTTCGGGAACAGCACAGATAGCATACGCTTCACGAGGAATGGCATTCCGAAGATTACCGCCATTGATTTCGCATAAATACAGGTCGTATTTTGCTACCATCTTGCTGAGGAAGCGATTTAGTATTTTGTTGGCGTTGCCACGTCCTAAATGGATATCACCACCGGAGTGTCCACCTTTAAGACCTTTTACTTCCACTTTAAAGAAGAAATAACCTGCCGGTACGTCTACTTCTTTATAGGTGAATTCGGCCACGGAGTCGATGCCACCGGCACAACCGATGAAAAGCTCCCCTTCGTCTTCCGAATCGAGGTTGAGCAAGATGTCTCCAGTCATGAAGCCTTCTTTCAGGGCGAAAGCACCAGTCAACCCGGTCTCTTCATCAACGGTGAAAAGGCATTCCAGCGGGCCGTGTTCGATGGTATCATCGGCAAGGATGGCAAGCTCGGTAGCAACACCGATGCCGTTGTCGGCACCCAGAGTGGTTCCTTTGGCTTTCATCCATTCGCCTTCTATTTCTGTTTCTATGGGATCTTTGAGGAAATCATGTTCAACATCGTTATTCTTTTCGCATACCATGTCGACGTGCGATTGCAGTACTACGGTTTGCAGATTTTCTTTTCCGGGAGTAGCGGGTTTCTTGATCAGCACGTTTCCGGCTTCGTCTACTTTTGTTTCTAGGTTATGTTTTTCACCGAACGCTTTAAGGTAAGCGATAATTTTTTCTTCCTTCTTTGAAGGACGCGGTACCTGGCATATTTCAGCGAAATACTTGAAAACACCAGCCGGTTTTAGTTCTTGTTTTTCCATTCTTTTTTCTTTTTATTTGAGTGAATGATTCAAAATTAACCTCTCATTGCTAAATATGGTTAAAACGATTGAGGATTCTAAACTTGTTTCTCTTTTTTTAAATGAAAAAGAGTGGCTGAGTCCATACAAAAGTCTATATTTGCACCCACAAAATTAATAGAAATGCTTTATACATTACTCTTTACTTTGTTAATAGTTGCTATTTGTCTCGTATTATTGGGGCTTAAAGTGTTCTTCGTGAAGGGAGGAAAATTTCCGAACGGACATGTAAGTGGTAATAAGGCATTGAGAGATAAAGGCATTAATTGTGTCCAGTCCCAGGATCGGGAAGCACAGAAAAAATCACCTTCTTCCATTGGTAAAGTCGATAAGACCTTAGACGATAATATGAACTAATTAATTAAAAACTATATTTTACAAGTTATGAAGAGAATAAATTGCCTCGTTAACGGTTTTGCTGCACTCGCGCTTATCGTTTTATTTTCACAATGCGCCGGTAAAGCTGACACGAGAACTACAACGGCTTCCGGAGAAGTTACAGCCGCAACTCCTTCCGGTGAACTGAAAATTGCATATGTTGAAGTAGACACTTTGCTTTCAAAATACAATTTCTGTGTAGATTTGAATGAGGCCATGCTGAAAAAGGAGGAAAATATCCGTTTGACATTAAACCAGAAAGCTGCTGCTCTTGATAAAGACCAGAAAGAATTTCAGAAGAAATATGAGAATAATGCTTTCATCTCTCCCGAAAGAGCCCAACAGGAATACAATCGCTTGATGAAGATGCAACAAGATCTTCAGGCATTGCAGAATAAACTGTCCAATGAACTGGCAGCCGAAAATGCAAAGAACAGTCTGCAATTGCGCGACTCTATCAATGTTTTCTTAAAAGAATACAATAAGACAAGAGGCTATAGCCTGATACTCAGTAATACTGGTTTTGACAATCTGCTTTATGCTGACAGCACTTTCAATATCACTCAGGAGATTATCGATGGTTTGAATGCAAGATATACTTCTGCAGCTAAGAAATAATACTATTTAACCTTTAGCATAAACAATAATGGCAACTCCACCACGGAGTTGCCATTATTGTTTATGGGGAATTTGTATTTTAGCTTATATAGGGATAACAATATTACTTTGAATACTGCTAACATTGGTTGACCAATGAAAAGGCTCCGATTCTAAATGATAGCAATATTAAAAACACTTTGCAGTGGAAATGTAGAATCTCCTACTTGAAAACAAAGGAAGAGAAAGAAGATGTCAAATTTTCCTCTTTTTATTAATTACTCACAATGTTTGCGGATAATTTGTGTGATTTATTTCTCTTTTGCTTCTTCCTGTTGAATACGAAAGGCTGTGTATAGTTCTAGGATAGCGGCAATTGTCAGACAGGCAATCCAATCGTTACCATGGGTGAAGAACATGAAAGCACCGGTGAGTACCAGTGCCAAGGCTCCGAAGATTTGCTGGATACGCAAACGTTTTAATATCTTGCTTTTCCCTTTTACGGGAGTGTTTATTTGGGCAAGAGCTACGAAACCGGCACCTATGGTATATATATAAGGTGCATATTCCCATTTGGTAATATATACCGCTGCCCCGACAAGAACCATCAGGGCACCTACGGTGAAAAGTGCAGGTATAAGTTGCTTCATTATTTATCTTTGAATACGTAAATATCTTCGTTTGGCTTTTTCATTAGGTACTTTTCACGGGCAATCTGCTCTATGGCATCCGGATTGGTACTCAACTCATTGAGTTTTTTGGTGTTCTCCTCATATTCGGCACGGTATTTCTCTATTTCACTTTGCAGGCGGCTGATTTCACGGGCATAGCCAAGACGGCGAATCGCACTGTTCTCATCCAGAAAACCGATGATAGCTGCAAAAAGCAAAATAGTAATCAGATATTTATGCTTTGCTATGAACAACCAGATTGTTAATAATTTGCTCATGATTTCTCTTCTTTTTCCGTGTGCAAAGATAAAACTTATAACTTAAAACTTGCTATTTCTGTTCCAAAACTTATAGAGTATCATCAGTTACTTACGCTTTTTTACGTACCTTTGCCGTAAAAGCAAAAAAGAGAAAGTCTGAAGTATGGAAAATTATATTGTATCTGCCCGTAAATATCGTCCATCCACTTTTGAATCGGTGGTGGGACAACGGGCACTGACCACTACGCTGAAGAATGCCATTGCCACACAGAAACTGGCTCACGCCTATCTGTTTTGCGGACCTCGGGGGGTGGGAAAGACGACTTGCGCACGTATCTTTGCCAAGACAATCAACTGTATGACACCCACAGCGGATGGAGAAGCTTGCAATTCTTGTGAGTCTTGCGTGGCTTTCAATGAACAGCGCTCGTACAATATTCATGAACTGGATGCGGCTTCGAATAATTCGGTAGATGATATTCGACAACTGGTGGAACAGGTACGCATCCCGCCTCAGATAGGTAAATACAAAGTGTATATTATTGATGAGGTACATATGTTGTCAGCTTCGGCTTTTAATGCTTTCCTGAAAACACTGGAAGAACCGCCACGTCATGCCATCTTTATTCTGGCTACGACTGAAAAGCATAAGATACTTCCTACCATTCTGTCACGTTGCCAGATTTATGATTTTAACCGTATCAGTGTAGAAGATACCGTGCAACATTTGGCTTATGTGGCTTCCAAAGAGAGCATTTCTGCCGAACCGGATGCTCTTAATGTGATCGCGTTGAAGGCGGACGGGGGGATGAGAGATGCGCTTTCCATTTTCGATCAGGTGGTGAGTTTCACGGGGGGGAACATAACCTATCAAAGCGTTATTGAAAATCTGAACGTGCTTGATTATGAATATTATTTCCGTCTGACTGACTGTTTTCTTGAAAATAAAGTGAGTGATGCCTTATTGCTATTTAATGATGTGCTGAATAAAGGCTTTGATGGAAATCATTTTATTACAGGACTTTCTTCTCATTTCCGCGACCTGTTGGTAAGTAAAGACGTTGCTACGTTGTCACTGCTTGAAGTAGGTGCGAGCATACGCCAACGTTATCAGGAACAGGCGCAAAAATGTCCGTTGCCTTTTTTATATAAAGCTATGAAGCTTTGCAACGATTGTGATATGAATTATCGTACCAGCAAAAACAAACGTTTGTTGGTGGAGCTGACCTTGATACAAGTTGCGCAACTTACCACCGGGGGGGATGATGTGAGTGGTGGGCGTAGCCCTAAACAAGCTATAAAACCCATATTTACACAACCTGCCGTTGCTCAGCAACCACAGGCTGCTCCTGTTGGAACACAATCGCAACCAGCGGTTAAACCGGTGGCTCAATCGCCTACTGCGCCTGCTTCTCCGGTTCCCGCAGTTGGAGCATCTAACCAGACATCCACTCCTGAGGCGGTATTAAAAGTGCAGTTGAAGGAAGAAAAGAAAATACCGGTGATGAACCGTTCCAGTCTGGGGCTTTCCATCAAGCATCCGCAGAAAGAGACTGGGGCGCAAAATGCTGCTGTTCAGACTACGGTACATACACAAGTGCAACCGGAAGAAGATTACATTTTCAATGAAAAAGATCTGAATTACTATTGGCAGGAATATGCAGGGCAGCTTCCTATAGAACATAAGGCGATTGCCATGCGTATGCAAAATATTCGTCCGGCTCTTCAGAAGGACGATGTCACATTTGAAATACTGGTTGATAATGAAATCATTGCCAAAGAATTTACGGCTATGATTCCCGAAGTGCAGGATTACCTTCGTACGCGGCTGAAAAACCGTAAAGTTAGAATGACTGTTCGTGTAAGCGCACCTGCTGAGAATGTCCGTGCTTACAGCAGGGTAGAGAAGTTTCAAATGATGGCAAAAAAGAATGATGCTTTAATGCAACTAAAAGAAGAATTCGGATTGGAATTGTATTGATTAGAGCTTTGTAAGGATAATGCCAATATACCTGATGCCCCGTTATAATATATGTTAGCATGGTTAACAATATATGTAACGGGGCATCAGGTATATTGAAATTTATATCATAAAAAGACTATTTGGCTTGAATAATTTTCCAAAAATTGCGTGGCAACCATATGTTGGTAACATTCACAGCTGTTGCAAATAGAGGGGCGATTTCTTCGGGTTGGAATCCTGCTATTCCACAACCTATCTCTGTGACAAGATATATGTGTTCCGGATCGTTTTGCGCAACTTTAATAAATTGGTCCACATGAGGACGAATCGTTTCCACTCCACCTTGCATGGTTGGAATGGCATATGTTTGGCCTTGCAATCCTATGCCTTGTCCCCAAATTGCTCCCCATTTGTTCATTGCCAAACGGGCGGCTCCACCACCATGGTATCCTTGAAGGTTGCTACCGAAGACAAATATCTCGTTTGGTTGCAGTTCGGTGATATGATCGGGGGTAATTCGAATATTCATAATTTAACAGGGGGTTAGGTGAAAAATGATATTATTTTGAAGGCTTGCTTAAAGTTTTAGTACCATGTTGCCATATTCTTCTGCTAAAACATTTCTAGAACAAATTAGTGTTACTTGTAAGTTCTAAAGTCTACTTGTAAAGTGGGTCTTAGTGACATATTCTCCAAATATTCCCCGCAAATGCCTTATATACAACAAAAAAGAGGAATATTCTCATCGAATTTCCCCTTTTCTTTTGGGTGGCAGATGGGACTCGAACCCACGACATTCAGAACCACAATCTGACGCTCTAACCAACTGAACTACAGCCACCATGTTTGCGTTTCTCTAACGCGGTGCAAAGATAGATATAAACTTTGAATCTGCAAATATTCTACGAGAAAATTTCAATAAAAAGTGTACTCTTTTATTCCTTTATTGTACTTGCTAAAGAGGGATCGAGTATCATTTATGAAGATTTTCAGATGATTACGTTCAGCGATACTGAGAGAGTCCGATGGGTAGTTGGCAGGGAGCAATCTATGATTTTTTTTTCGGGAGAGGAGAGGGCGGGATGTCCATACCAAGCTATAACCACAGTTAGTGACACGAGTGATACTGTCTTTTTCAAGATCTAGCCTAAAAAGTATTCCACCATCTGTATGGCGGGCGGACATGTTGGAAATGAAATTTCCCAAAGAGTATACAACTGCGTGTCGCTCTCCTGTAATGCTGTCGGTGCGAAGCTCCATGGGTTGTACGACATGTGGATGCGAGCCAATGATATGAGTGACTCCTTGTTCGAGAAGCCAATCAGCCAATGTTGTTTGTTCTTTATTAGGCAGGGAGTGGTATTCATCTCCCCAATGCATGCAAGCTATGATCGCGTCCGGGTGAAGAGTTTTTGCATCTTTGATATCTTGCATTATGATGGCTTTGTCTATATAGTTTACAATGTTTGGATAGGTGACTTTAATGCCGTTGGTTCCATAAGTATAATTTAACAAGGCGATGCGAAAACCGTTCTGTTCTAATAGTAAGGGATATTGTTGCTTGCGGGTGTCGGCATTGATATACGTTCCTGCATGAGGGATGTGTAAAGAATCTAGCATCTGTATGGTTCTTTCCAAACCGTTTTTACCTTTATCAAGGCAATGATTGTTGGCTGTTACCAATACGTTGAATCCTGCGTCACGAATTGCGTAAAGATATTCGTCCGGTGCGCTGAAAGTCGGATAACCTTTGTACGGTTTTCCTCCCAAGGTGACTTCAAGATTGCCTATGGCTATATCGGCTCGGCTTATTTCATCTTTAATTGATTTGAAGTAATCGGAATAGTCATATCCGGAGGGGGTATAGGCTGCATTGATTTGTGCTTGATGTTGCATCAGATCTCCGGCAAATAGCAAGGTGATATGGGCAGGAGAGGGGAGACTGTCTACCGGTAATTGCACGTTAGTCTGCTCCTGTGCTTTACTCATACAGGATAATTGAGTGAAAAAAAGTAAAGTAAGGAGAAACGTCTTCATAATCGTAGAGAGGGAAATAGATTTATTTGGAGATGTCAAAAGTCATCATCTGCTTTTTTAGACACGTATTTCACGGATTACACGGTTCTTAATGAATAAGATCTACAGTTTTTGATTATATGCTTTTTCCACATATTCTACCGTGTAATCCGTGTCTAAAATTTAAATTCCGGTAATGGCTTTTACCCTAGCATGCCTTTTCTGGCTTTTATTTGTAAATGGCTTTCTTACCTGCAAGCAATGTATTCTTCATCAGGGAAACGATAGTCATTGGACCAACTCCCCCGGGTACAGGGGTGATGTACGAGCATTTCGGTGCTACTTCATCGAATTTCACATCACCGGTCAGTTTGAAACCGGATTTCTTGCTTGAATCAGGTACGCGGGTTGTTCCGACATCAATGATCACGGCTCCTTCTTTTACCATTTCCGCTTTCACGAAATTGGGTTGACCGAGTGCGGCAATAATGATATCTGCTTCCTGGCATTCCTTTATCAGGTCACGTGAACGGCTATGGCAGACAGTTACCGTTGCATCGCCCGGATAGGCCTTTTGCATCATTAGTGCAGCCATGGGTTTACCAACGATGTTGCTGCGTCCCAGCACTACGCACTTCTTGCCCGAAGTTTCTATCTTATAGCGTTTCAGCAGTTCGAGGATTCCGTTGGGAGTGGCGGACACATAACAGGGCAATCCGATAGACATGCGTCCTACATTGATCGGATGGAAACCATCCACATCCTTGCGGTAGTCAATTGTTTCGATCACTTTCTGTTCGGATATGTGTTTGGGGAGGGGAAGCTGTACGATAAAACCGTCTACATCGGCATCTTCATTGAGTTCGCGTACTTTAGCAAGCAGTTCCTCTTCTGTTACATCGCTTTCGTAGCGGATGAGTGACGATTTGAAGCCACAGGCTTCGCAGGCTTTTACTTTAGCGGCTACATATGTTTCGCTACCTCCATCGTGCCCTACAAGTATAGCAGCCAGATGAGGACGTTTGCCTCCGTTGGTAACGATTTCTGCCACTTCTGCCGCAATCTCTTGTTTTACTTGTTCGGAAATGGCTTTTCCATCTATAAGGTTCATGTTCGATAGTATTTTGGTGATTGGCAAAAGTAGGATAATTTACCGAACTCTCCAAACTGATGGGGGTGAAAGAAAGAGGCTCGTTTTTGTCAAGAGCAGATTTACGTATTATTAACTGTAGAAGGCTATGGCGGGTTTCGATTCTCTGTTATCGGAACAATATATTCTTGGTCACCGATAAACAATCTCTTCCTCACCGATGAGGAAGAGGTTCGGCACCGAGGAAGAAGCTCTTGATCACCGAGGAACAGCATCTTGGCCACCGGGGAATGCTCTCTTTCTCACCGGGGAATTGCTCCTCTTGCTGTAGGATACTAAAAAAGGAGGTAGCGGGTGGCTATCTCCTTTTATCGTAGTTTAATTTCAATCTATCTTATTATTAACGTTCACAAAGATACAAAATAGAAAAGCGAAAGTCAAGCTTTTGTGCGAAAATTTAGCGTTTAACTTTCGGCATCATTTTGCCCATCTTGCTGCCGGTTACCATCTTCATCATTTTGCGAGTCTGGTCGAACTGTTTGAGCAGGCGGTTTACTTCCTGTATAGTGGTGCCGCTGCCTTTAGCAATGCGCGTACGGCGTGAACCGTTCAGCAATTCGGGATTAGAACGTTCTGCGGGTGTCATTGAGTAGATGATAGCTTCGATGCTTTTGAAAGCATTATCATCGATATCGATATCTTTGATGGCCTTTCCTACACCCGGGATCATGGAAGCAAGTTCCTTGAGGTTACCCATTTTCTTGATTTGAGCAATTTGACTGAGGAAGTCGTTAAAGTCGAACTGATTCTTGGCAATCTTTTTCTGAAGACGCTTCGCTTCTTCTTCATCATACTGCTCTTGCGCACGCTCTACCAACGAAACGATATCACCCATTCCCAAGATACGGTCGGCCATACGTGCAGGGTGGAATTGGTCGATAGCATCTAACTTTTCACCCGTACCTACAAATTTGATAGGTTTGTTGACTACCGAACGGATGGAAAGAGCGGCACCACCACGAGTGTCACCATCGAGTTTGGTAAGTACCACACCGTTGAAATCAAGGCGTTCGTTGAATTCTTTGGCAGTGTTTACAGCATCCTGTCCGGTCATGGAGTCGACAACAAAAAGGATCTCGTTCGGCTCTATGGCTGTCTTGATAGCTGCAATCTCATTCATCATCTCCTCGTCTACGGCCAAACGTCCGGCTGTATCGACGATGACAAGGTCATATCCTTTAGCTTTAGCTTCCTTGATGGCGTTTTGGGCAATCTCCACCGGATTCTTGCTATCCGGTTCGGAATACATAGGGACATTGATCTGTTCTGCCAATACACGCAACTGTTCGATGGCGGCCGGACGGTAAACGTCACAGGCAACAAGCAGCGGTTTGCGATTCTTCTTGGTTTTCAGCATACGTGCCAATTTGCCCGAGAATGTTGTCTTACCCGAACCTTGCAGACCGGACATCAGGATTACTGCTGGACGTGAATCGATATCGATCTCCACCGTTTCACCTCCCATCAAATGGGTTAGTTCATCGTGAACGATCTTCACCATCAGTTGGCTTGGCTTCACGGCTGTAAGTACGTTTTGTCCCAATGCTTTTTCCTTTACTGTGTCAGTAAAGTTTTTCGCAACTTTGTAGTTAACGTCGGCATCCAACAGGGCTTTACGTACGTCCTTCAGTGTCTCTGCTACGTTGATTTCGGTGATTTTACCTTCACCTTTCAGAATCTTAAACGACCTCTCTAGTCTCTCGCTTAAATTATCGAACATGGTATATTAATTACAAATTACTAATTACGAATTACAAATCGGGTTGCAAATGTACGAAAATCTCTCGTATTTATATCTTTTTATTCTGCCATTTTGCTTTTTTGAAGTAAATATAGCTTGTGGTGAGCAGCAACGTATAGTACACGATCTCAATGGTAAAGCACCATTCAATGGGAGCTTTCAACCACATTCCGATGAAAATGATATACGAACCGTAGATGACAATGGTAATCGTTTCGAGTAATAAGGCTGCTTGGGTATTACCGGTACCGGATATTCCGTTGAATACGACGTTGGCAACTGAAGCAATCAGCATGGCACAACAGATGACGTATACCGATGGTACGGATTCGGCAATCAATGTCGGGTCACTTGTATATATGGAAAGCATACCCTGTGGGAAGAGTGCTGTAATGATGACCAGTCCTAACATGATGAAAAAGGAGAAACGGGCTATTTTATTGATAAGCGCCATTACATGTTGGATGCCTCCGGCACCGATGGCATTACTTACCAGGCTGTTAGTGGTGGTTGCCAGTGAGTTTACTGGTATCAACATGACGATATAGATGCTTCGTACAATGTTTGCAATAGCAAGTTCGCGCTGTCCCAATCTTTCGACGGCAACAAAAAATATAAACCAGGTAGCCATCGACAGGAAATACTGCATCATGGTGAAGCAGGATATGCTCAGAATACGCATCAATAATTGAGGGTCGAAGGAACGTAAACGATTCAACCCGTATTTTTTCAAATCTACCGTGATATATGTATATATAAGGAAGAAAAGAATGGAACTGCCTTCTGCAATCACCGAAGCGATGGCAGCACCTTTAATGCCCATTTCGGGCAAGCCGAAATGTCCGAAGATTAGTGCATAGTCCAGTATGACATTCGTTATTGCCATGACTACTGCATTGATAGTAAGTACCTTTGTGCGGGTGATTCCGATATATAATGCACGGAACATGACGTTGACGAATGAGAAGAAGAAACCGTATATACGCCAGTCGAGAAATTCCATTGTGGCATCGAATATGGACTCTGAAGACACGAGCATACGCATGATATTTCCTCCAAAAGCCTTTGTAAAGCCGAAAAGCAGTAATGCCATGACTAGAAGAAACATGACTCCTTGCATCATTACCGGCCCTACGTCTGAATAACGGCCTTCGCCATTACGGCGTGCAATAACTATTTGCGAACCGGTGCTAAAACCGAAAGCAATGGTAAATACGCAAATATAGAAAAGTCCGCCCATGGCCGAACCTCCGAGAGCAACTTCTCCGACATGTCCGAGGAAAGCAGTGTCGGTAACGTTGATGACATTTTGTGCAAGCAAGCTTAAGAGTATCGGATAACTGACACTCCAAATCTGTTTGTTGGTGTACATAAATAAGCGTTTAGTTTTGGAATTTGCAAAGATAGCGCTTTTATTCGGATCTGTAATCGAATGGATATGTTAAATCGATAACTGTGCGTCCCTGTTCATCGGTGCTGACAATATAACTTCCTCCGAAATGTTCCAAAAGTAAACGATTGATGTCGTGTCGGATACTGACTTTTTGAGATATGAATTCCGGATCTGCCAACGGGGAATTGACAATATGGAAACGTATCAGCCCGGCTTCCACATCCCTTGACAGGGTGAAAGTGATTTCTCTTTGTTTGTTGCATCTGTCGGGATAAGTTAGTAAATCCAGCAAGGTTTGGGTCAGTCTTGCCGTGTCGGTTATAATATTCTGCATGGGGATATCTGTCTTGAACAGAATATCGATATATCCTTCACCCTTCATCCGTGCCATGTAAATGGCATCGTTACAAAGCGAAACAACATCATATTCATGTATCTGAAATTTCATCATATTAGCTTCCAGACGTGATAGGTCGAGTACGTCATTGACCAATTGCATTAACTCTTCAGTATTCTTTTGGATGATGGTTGCGAACTCTTTCCGGGTGCTTTCAATCATGTCGGGCTCAGAAGCTATGAGTTGAGAGAACCCGACAACGCCATTGAGCGGGATCCGGATGTTGTAACTCATATTGGAAAGGAACCGGTTTTTGCTTTCGTTAGCCTCTTCAGTCGTTCGGGTTGCTGTCCGTGTTTCACTTTCCGCTTTCTTTAACGCCCTGCGGATACGATACACGCGGATCATAACGAAAGTGAGAAAAATTAAAGCAACGGCAATGACTCCTAGAATCACTATTTGGATTTGGTTCCGTGAGATTTGCTCTTCCAGTATCATTTTATCCATATGGTAGCTTTTCTGGATTAATTGCAGCTGTTTGTTCGATACTTCGTTGACAACAGAATCTTTCAACTGAAAAACATTTTGATAGATGGGGAGCGCTTCTTGGCTTCGTCCGGCTTCTACTAGTATGTCGGCTTTTACGGATAATTGAGAAATATAATCGGAATTGGCAGTCTCTTTCAAGATGACAATGGTGGTATCCAATCGGCTGATGGCCTGATCATATTCTTTGCATATTCGGTAATAGTATGCATAAGCATCGTGGTAGAGTACCTGATACATGAAATAAGTGTGCGGATTGAGGTATTTGGCTCCTTCTTGTAAGTGTTCCAGTACTTTCTGTGCTTGATTAATGTGTACATAATAATATGCGTAGTAGATTTCATTGAAGATCAACGGGTCACTGAACGCATCTATCATATTGGGGTTTGAATTTACATAATCCTGAAGGAGTTTTTGTTGCTCATCGAGATATATTTTCATATTCTGAAAATCTTCGTTGGCTTTACTCAATGAAATAAGCTGGCATAGGACGGAATTGCTTACTACAGTATTATCTGATCTAGAGAGTAATTTATGAGCTTCTTTCAACGCATTCTTTCCCTCTTCCAAGCGTCCTGTACCCATATATGCATTGGCCAAGCATTGATTAGCACCGATCAAACCACGTATGTTACGGGCTTTCTCTGCTTTTTTGTACATTTCAAGTGCTTTGTTTATGGCCAGTTCAAATTGCTCTCCGTAAGATAAGAGATCTATTTGGCACCGTTGCGCATCGAAATAGTAATCCCATAAATTACCTTTGGCAACGAATGGCTCCATCTCTCTAAGTTTCAGATCGACACTATCCGGTTGGTTCTGATTATAATAGTAGATTACCTGGAAGTAGATGGCCGTACCTGCATATCGGGGTTTATTTTGAATAACGGCTTCCTTTAGAAGCATATTTGAGTACCTTATGCATTCCGGAGTCGATTGCTGCATTCGTGTCAGATTTTGTATTAAGTCAAGTCTGGTGGAATCGTGTGGAAGAATAGGCAATAGATTTTCCAAGCTATCTGTTTCTGTTTGTGACGGTGCAGCAGCACATGATAATATGTAGCAACACTGAATGAGTATGAGTATCAACCGTTTCATAGTGCTTTTTTCTTTGAGTCAATCACTGATGGATTAACAGGATGTGTAAATATGAAACGTGCGCCATCTGTATATTCCGGGTCAATCCATATAGTTCCGCCTATTTGTTCTATGATTAGTTGGCAAATGGATAGGCCTAATCCCGTGCCTTGGGCGCCTTCATTCAGCTTTTCGAACCGGTTGAATATCTGTCCCTGTTTTTCTAAAGGAATGCCGCAGCCGGTATCGGTGACCGAGAATAGAACCATATCCTCGGATGTTTTCTTTATTTCAAGAGTAATCATCCCTTCTGTAGTGAATTTTGTAGCATTGATGAGAAGGTTGATCAGAACTTGTTGCAAACGTGAATCGTCTGTCAATAGAGGTAAGGTTTCTAATGTGGTTAGGAAACGTACTCCGGCTTGTGTCTGTTTCACTTTCTCGACAGTATCGATGACATTCCGACAGATAATGACAGCATCACATTCTCTGAAATTGAATGTAAGTTTTCCTATTTCCAGGCTGGATAGGTCTATGACATCATTGATGAGCTTGAGTAGCAGTTCTGAATTTTGCTGAATGATGTCATTGCATTGTTGTCTTGTCTCATTGTTTATAGAATCATCGGATAATATAGCGGAAAATCCTGATAAAGCATTCAAAGGGGTTCGGATTTCATGGCTCATATTGGATAGGAAAAGGCTTTTTGTCCGGATGGAGTTTTCTGCATTTTTTTGTGCTTTTTCCAATTCTATCTTTGAATGAAGAAGATGTTTATTCTTTTTTCGTAAGTACAAAATAAGGCTGGTGATCAGTCCTAATAAAATAAGAACGGCCAATATTCCATAGGTTATGGTTTTATTTCGTTCTACCTGATTGGCTAGTTCTAATTTATCAATTTGGTAAAGTGTACGCAATTCGTTGATTTGTCTTGTGTAACTGATATTGTCGAGAGAGTCTTGCAAAGCGTTCGCTTTTTGATAAACGAAGCACGCTTCATCGGTTTTACCCAACAGTGATAATATCTGAGCTTGCTGTAACTTTAGTTGGGTATATCGGTTTGGTGCGTAATCGGGTCGAATGCTTTCAGTGAGTAAATTGTATTGTTGGAGAGCCAAGTCATATTGTTGTGTCAGTTCATAGTAACTTGCGTGGAGAAAACTCAAAATATAACTCAAATATATGAAGTTGTGCTTTTGATACAAACTATCGGCTTCATTCAGAAATTTGTGAGCTTTCTTAGGATTGTCCGTGATAATATTATAATAACAATGGCATATTGAGGCGTAGAAGAGGTTGGTACTTCCGGGATGTTCATCAACGAGATTTTCAAACATTCTCAGGTAGATGGACGCTTCATCCAATTTTCCCATTTTCAGTAATGTGAGAATAAGATTTGGCATGATCTGCATTTTAGGAAGGATTGTACTGTTCGTACTACCTTGCAATATTCTTATTGCTTCTTTATATGAGTCGATGGCTTGTTGTTGCATGTTTGCTTCCAGGTAAGCATTTCCGATAGCTCTCAGAGAAAGGGCTATTCCTGGTTCGTAATTTATCCTTTTAGCTTGCTCATACATGGCGTGGGCGCGCTCTACAGCAATGGTAATATCTCCACGGGTGGCGTATGAACTGGCTACAAGCTGTTTGACAAAGAAAAGCAAGTCATATTTCTTTTCTTTTTCTAATTGCGAATCAAGTTCTTTCTCCCATGATATAATACTATCTGCTGTAACATCTCTGGTGTAAGAAAGATTGTTGTCTATAAGGTGTTGTAATTTTGCAAGGTGATTAGTATCATCGTTCATAGAACTGATCGGCTGGATATTGAAGAGTCCGGCGAGTGTTCCAAGTATGTAGAATATATAAATTCTCACTGTTGTTGATTACTGTTTGTGATGTAGTGCTGCAAATGTAAACAAAAAGAGTGAAGAACCTAAGTATTCTCCACTCTTTTTAATAATTTATTTTTTATGCTAGCTTGCACTTTAGTACTTTCCAAATATGGGTTGCCAAGAAATGTATTTGTTTAGCTATTCATGCTCATCAGGAATTCGTCGTTATCCTTGGTCTTTTCCAAACGGTCTTTTACAAAATCCATTGCTTCAATCGGATTCATGTCGGCCAGATATTTGCGTAAGATCCACATGCGGTCGAGTGTTGTCTTATCAAGCAACAAGTCATCACGACGTGTACTCGATGCCACGATATTAACAGCAGGGAAAATACGTTTGTTAGACAAGTTACGGTCAAGCTGTAATTCCATATTACCCGTACCTTTGAATTCTTCGAAGATGACTTCATCCATCTTAGATCCGGTGTCTATCAAAGCGGTAGCGATGATGGTAAGTGAGCCCCCGTTTTCAATGTTACGTGCAGCACCGAAAAAACGTTTGGGCTTATGAAGTGCATTGGCATCCACACCTCCCGACAATACTTTTCCCGATGCAGGAGAGACAGTATTGTATGCGCGTGCCAGGCGAGTTATCGAATCAAGGAAAATAACCACGTCATGTCCGCATTCGACTAGTCTTTTGGCTTTTTCGAGTACGATACCTGCAATCTTCACATGGCGTTCGGCAGGTTCGTCGAATGTGGAAGCAATGACTTCGGCATTGACGCTGCGAGCCATATCTGTTACTTCCTCCGGGCGTTCGTCAATCAGAAGCATGATCATATATACTTCCGGGTGGTTGGCTGCAATGGCATTTGCAATATCTTTCATCAACAGCGTTTTACCTGTTTTGGGCTGAGCCACGATTAATGCGCGTTGCCCTTTGCCTATGGGTGAAAACAAATCGACTACACGTGCCGACATAGAGTCTGAATAACCTCCTTTGCAAAGTTTGAATTTCTCATCCGGGAAAAGTGGAGTAAGATGATCGAAAGGAACACGATCACGTACGAATGCAGCATCGCGACCATTGATCTTTGAAACTTTTACCAAAGGGAAATATTTTTCACCCTCTTTTGGAGGACGGATGACTCCTTCTACTACATCTCCGGTTTTCAAGCCGAATAGTTTGATTTGCGATTGAGAAACATAGATGTCATCGGGAGATGAAAGGTAGTTATAATCGGAAGAACGAAGAAATCCGTAACCATCTTGCATGATTTCCAGAACACCGGTTCCCGTTAATATATCGTCAAATTCATAAGGCTTTTCTCGTTCAATTACTTTACGTTCCTGTACTGGAGCATTTTCACCCATGTTTTGCTGCTGTGCGGATTTAGGCATAGGCAGGCGGGGATTATTATTGCTTCTAGGGGCATTAGTGCTGTTATTATTACTATTATTGTCACGTGGACGGACAATACGTGGACGCTGTTGGTTTTGTAATTGTTCGGGAGTAGGAGGAACTACCGGTTCAGCTTTGGTGGATTCGAATTTGCCGAATAATTCGGTAGGCAACTCCACTTTTTCGGAAGGAAGGTCCTCGATGGGGATAAAATCATCATCACCGCCTTCAGTCAGTATATTGCTTTCCTCATCAATTACAGCGGGCGCTTTGGGCTTAATAATGGGTTTTACAACCGTTTCAGTCACCTTTTCCTCGATAGGCTTTTCTTCTGCGGGAATTTCAATTATTTCAGTAGTGGTTGCTTTGACTGGTTGTTCCTCTTTGTTCTTATTTTCCAGAACATTTTTACGGGGACGGCCAACCTTTTTCTTTGGTGCCGATGGCGCTTTCGCTTCTGGTTCGGGAGTATCGGTTTTCTTTTCAGGTTCTGCTTCTTTTTGTATGGTATCTGGAGAAGCTGGTGCTGCTTGGGCTACTGGTTTGGGAGATTCTGTTTCCGCTTTTGTTAACTCACCGTTTTGTTTGGCTGAGAATACTTTATCTTCCTTCTTTGCCGGAACACGCGAACGTTTTTTCTTATCTTCTTTACGTTCCTCCTTCAGCTTATCTGCTGCCACTTTTTTTGTAGCACCAGCGATGGCCTGTTCGTCAAGGATTTTGTAAACAAGGTCTTCTTTTTTTAGTGATTCTGTCTTTTTGATTCCCAGTTCGCGGGCAATAGTTTGCAATTCCGACAAATCTTTGTCGTTTAATTGGATAATGTTATACATACAGTATAGTAACTTATTAATATTTTTTTCTGTTGAGATATGGATGGCACAACACGACTTCACAAATGACGGGGTTATGCGAACATATTCTTTTAGTTATTATGAATCAGGGATGTTTTTGTTGAATTGGATATCTGCTTACTAATCCTTTTAGGAAAATATCAGAGTGTTTCAACGGTGCAAAGATAATAAATAATTCTGATTTCATAAATAAATAGTCTTTTTTTTCCATTTAAAAGTGTATCTTTGTTTTTCAAAAAGAAACATTATGGTAATCACTGAAGCTCATCTTATTTATTTTTCACCTACCCATACCTCTAAACAAGTGGGCGATGGAATTGTTCACGGACTGGGAATAACAAATATTATAACTACTGATTTAACATTGAGCCCGATTGATGAAATGCAATTACCGGCATCTGCTTTGGCGGTAATCGTTGTGCCGGTATATGGCGGACATGTGGCTCCCTTGGCTTTGGAGCGTTTGGCGTGTATCAAAGGTACGGATACACCGGTTGCTTTAGTGGTTGTTTATGGTAATCGCGCTTATGAAAAGGCGTTGCAGGAGTTGGATCAATTTGTTCTTCTTCGTGGATTTAAAGTAATCGCAGGAGCGACTTTCATCGGTGAGCATTCGTATAGTAGTACCAAATATCCCATTGCTGCAGGTCGCCCTGATGAACATGATATTACATTGGCTGTAGATTTTGGAAAGAAACTTAGGACTAAAGTAGATATTGCATCCGGTATTGAAACACTCTATCCAGTCAATCTTCGGTCTATTCCCCGGCCGCAACAATCCTTTCTTCCTTTATTCCGTTTTCTTCGGAAGGCTGTTAAGTTACGTAAAAGCGGAGTGCCATTACCGCGTACTCCATGGATAGAAGATGAAGAAAAGTGTACGCATTGTGGGGCATGTGTGCGTAATTGTCCGGCAGGAGCCATAATAAAAGGAGATGAGACACATACAGATCCGGATAAATGTATCAAATGTTGTGCTTGTGTCAAATCATGTTCTCAGAAGGCAAGAGTATTTGATACTCCTTTTGCGGTTTTATTATCTCAGTGCTTTACGCGTCAAAAAGAACCCAAAAGTATTTTATAGTAATTAAGAGCCGGTTTGAACTTTCCTCAAAAGTAGTTTATTCAGCTTCTTTTGATTTTCTTCTCAGCTTGTTTTCTCGTTTTTATTCGTCATATAGCCTGCTATGTTTTTTGTGTAAATAGGGAATTCAAGAAGAATTTATGTAAAGAAAATAGGATGGAATTTAAGTAGGCTTTGAGCGATGCGTGAAAAGTGATCATATTGGATATTATCAATATCATTCACTTTTCACGCATTGTTATTATTATAACTCTTTTTGTTTTATCGTCTATGCGGTAGCGATTATCCGTGCGTTCACCTATGACCCATATTATTTTATCTCTTTGGCAAAGTACATATTGACGCTCTTTTTGTATAAGCGATAATTTACGGTCGGTTAAATAATCACTAATCTTTTTTTGCCCTTTCATGCCAAAGGGAACAAATGTATCTCCTTTCCTCCACTTTCTGATAGTAAATTCTGTATCTTCCAATTTGTCCGCATCAAAACAGGCTATATTTTTTTCACGGGGTATTACGAAGTCTTTTGTGTATATTAATTCTTCCCGAATGAGTTGGAAAGGAGTTTCTTCTAAATTCTCTTTTGGTTGAATCAATAACATATTCCTGTCTTTTATAATTCTCCAGCCATCTTTGCTGATAAGCTGTTTTCCCGTTTGTCCTTTTAATAATAAGGATAAGATGTTCTGGATTTGAGCCGAATTAAATCCGAGTGGATGTAGAATCTCAAACAATAAAGCATTGGGTGCAGGTTCTTTTAACAGGTCACTGATACGGATTCCTTCTTTTGTTAACACTCTTTGTTTTCCATTCTCTATTTCATTGTTATATATAAGCTCTATTTCATTCAAGTAATTACTGGTTGCAATAATGTTTTTTTTCACAGATGGATTGATCTCTTCCATTAGTGGAATCAGGTTTAGTCGTATTTTATTTCGGATATATTCATCTTCGAGGTTAGTACTGTCGGTTACATAGTTTTGACCGATACTACCTAGATATTCAATAATATCTTGACGGTTAACACATAATAAAGGGCGGATGATATCTTTATTTTGGGGACGTATTCCTAATAAGCCGCTAAGTCCTGTACCACGAATAAGATTTAGTAGTAAGGTTTCTACACTGTCGTCCTGATGATGGGCTACAGCGATAACATTGGCTGCACTTTCTTTTTTTATTTCTTCGAACCATTGATAACGAAGCTCCCTGGCAGCCATTTCAATGGATATTTTGTTTTCAATGGCATATTTTTCGGTTTCGAAATGAATGATGTGTAAAGGTATTTGCATGGATTTACATAATTCATGAACGAAAGTTTCATCCCGGTTTGACTCTTCCCCCCGGAGATGAAAATTGCAATGAGCCGCTTCGCACTTATATCCAAGAGAATGCATGACGTGTAACAAAGCAACCGAATCTGCTCCACCGCTTAGTGCTATGATCACTTTATCTTCTTTGGAGAGTAAGTGTTCATTATCGATATATTTTGCAATTTTCTTTTCTAACATAGTGCAAAGATAATGTTTACTTTTTATTAATAAGTCAGTTTTATGTTGATTTCTGTTAGACAATTTCCTAGTAGAAAAGATGCGCTATTTAAAAACATTCTAAATAATTTGTAAGCTCCGAACTAATCTATTATCTTTGCAAAAATTATAGAGAACAAGGTATGCGTTTGTCCGAATTGAAAACAGGAGAGAAGGGCGTTATTGTTAAAGTACTTGGCCATGGAGGCTTTCGTAAGCGTATTGTGGAAATGGGTTTTATCAAAGGTAAAACTGTAGAAGTACTGCTGAACGCACCTCTCAAAGATCCCATTAAGTATAAAGTATTAGATTATGAAATTTCACTCCGTCGGCAAGAGGCCGATATGATTGAAATAATTAGTGAACAGGAAGCAAGGCAACACATTAAAGAATCTGATTATCATCCTGGTTTGCTTGAAGGTATCCGTGCTGAAGGAAATAAATTGAAACAAGTTGCCCTTGGAAAACGCAGAACGATCAATGTCGCGTTGGTTGGTAATCCCAATTGTGGGAAAACTACACTTTTCAATCTGGCTTCAGGGGCGCATGAGCATGTTGGTAATTACAGCGGTGTTACCGTAGATGCCAAAGAAGGATATTTTGATTTTCAAGGTTATCATTTTAAAATAGTCGATTTACCGGGTACATATTCTCTTTCTGCATACACTCCGGAGGAAATCTATGTTCGCAGACATATTATCGAGGAGACACCGGATGTAATTGTGAATGTTGTTGATTCTTCCAATCTTGAACGTAATCTTTATTTGACCACACAACTGATTGACATGAATGTGCGCATGGTGGTGGCTCTGAATATGTACGATGAGCTGGAAGCTAGTGGGAATGATTTGGATTACTTGAAACTTGGTCAGTTATTTGGAGTTCCGATGGTGCCGACGGTCAGTCGCAAAGGACAAGGAATCGATCAACTATTTCATGTCATTATCGGTATCTATGAAGGGGGAGATTTCTTGGATCAAAAAGGTGAAATTCGTTCAGAAATATTAAAAGATCTGAGAGATTGGCACAAAACTTATGTTCCGGATCATGAATTCGGTAGCCATAAGGAGGAAAACGATCATCCTCGTGGATTTTATCGTCATATACATATCAATCATGGACCTGATTTGGAAAAGGCGATTGATGCAGTGAAAGAGGCGATATCTAGAAATGAGTTTATAAGACATAAATATTCTACTCGTTATCTTTCAATAAAACTGTTGGAAAATGATCCTGATGTGGAGCAGTTCATTAGGACATTGCCTAACGGGGAAACTGTGGTTGCTATTCGTGATAAAGTGGCCAAACGTATACAAAGTACGTTGAATGAAGATAGTGAATCGGCTATAACGGATGCGAAATATGGTTTTATTAGTGGCGCTTTGAAAGAAACCTTTACAAACAATCATCAGGAGAAGGAGCAAATAACCAAAGTGCTTGATACGATTGTAACGCATCGTATCTGGGGATATCCTATTTTCTTTCTTTTTATGTATATCATGTTTGAAGGGACCTTTGTGATTGGTGAATATCCGATGATGGGTATTGAATGGTTGGTAGAAGCGTTTGGTAATCTTATCCGGGACAATATGAGTGAGGGGCCATTGAAGGATATGTTGGTGGATGGAATTATTGGTGGAGTAGGGGGAGTTATTGTATTTCTTCCTAATATCCTCATACTATATTTTTTCATTTCATTGATGGAAGATTCTGGTTATATGGCGCGTGCCGCTTTTATTATGGATAAGATTATGCATAAAATGGGTCTTCATGGTAAATCGTTTATTCCTTTGATAATGGGATTTGGATGTAACGTACCTGCTATAATGGCTTCGCGTACCATTGAAAACCGGAAAAGTCGGCTTATTACGATGCTTGTCAATCCTTTAATGTCGTGTAGTGCGCGTTTGCCTATCTATTTACTTTTGGTAGGAGCATTTTTCCCGAATAATGGTAGTTTTGTGTTATTGATAATTTACGCCATTGGCATTTTGCTGGCAGTGTTATTGGCGCGTCTGTTCAGTAAGTTTTTGGTGAAGGGGGATGATACTCCTTTTGTAATGGAGCTACCGCCTTATCGAATGCCTACATCGAAATCTATTTTACGCCACACCTGGGAAAAAGGGGCGCAATATCTGCGCAAGATGGGTGGAATAATAATGATTGCATCTATTATTATTTGGTTTTTAGGCTATTACCCCAATCATAAGGACTATGCAACCGTAGCAGAGCAACAGGAAAACTCATATATCGGGCAAGTTGGAAAAGCAATTGAACCTGTTATCAAGCCGTTAGGTTTTGATTGGAAACTCGGTATCGGTTTGATTTCTGGAGTAGGTGCTAAAGAGTTGGTAGTAAGTACACTTGGTGTATTGTATACGAATGATGCTGATGCAGACTCGGTAAGTTTGGCAGAGAGAATACCGATAACCCCGTTTGTTGCATTTTGTTATATGCTTTTTGTCTTGATTTATTTTCCATGTATTGCAACGTTGGTGGCTATCAAACAGGAATCCGGAAGTTGGAAATGGGCACTTTTCACTGCGGGGTATACAACCGTTCTGGCATGGGCGTTAACTTTTGCTGTTTATCAGATAGGAGGATTATTTTTATGAGTTGGAATTGGCAGGAATGGGCGGTTGCTCTTTTGATTTTACTTTGCATAATTCGTATCTTTTATGGATTTTATAAATTTTTCCATCATGTGAGAAATAATGATAATCCTTGTGCAAGTTGTGCAAGTGGTTGTGAATTAAAGCGTCAGCTTGAAAAAAAACAGCAGGAATGTAAAGAAATCAAAGGAAACTCAAACAAAAATTGCTGTGGATAGTTTGGTAGTTTCAAAATTTGTACTACCTTTGCAACCGCAAACGAGAAATAAGGTTCCTTGGATGAGTGGCTTAGTCAGCGGTCTGCAAAACCGTGTACGGCGGTTCGAATCCGCCAGGAACCTCAATGGTAAAACGCTAATTACTGATAAACAGGTAGTTAGCGTTTTACTTTTTGCCCAAAACAAAGAAATGTTACCATAGTGTTACCATGGCGTATTTATTGCTATCATAAAAAAGGAGGCACGTTATCTCACGACAACACGACCTCCAAAGTGAATTTAAAATGCTAATATGGCATTTGTTCACAAAGGTAGGCTTTTCTTTCTGATATATCAACCCCTGCTGCATCCTGCATCGGAAAGCAGGACGATCCGCCAAAAGCTGTGTATTCGTTCCCTGCCGGGTTCTCGCTACCCGATGCCGTTCAATCCGTCCGCAGGGATGTAGTATGCGGTGTTATCTGTTGCCCGTCCATACTAATTCCATATTAGGAAACTTTGTTTTTTCTATCCTGTACCCGGCTTCCTTTATCTTTCTTGTTGAGGCGTTTACATTGGAGTTGTTACGTCTTATCTCCTGTATTTCATTTTCAAGTTCATCCACCCTCCTAGACATTATGCCGTACGCATCAAGCAGGCGGCTTATGTATCCTGTAACGGATTGTATGTTTTTCAGTTCCTTAAGAACCTGCTCATGCTCTTCTGCTAAAGAAATTACCTGGCTCCTCAAATCTGATGTATTTGTTCTCATAATAAAGTTTGTATTATTAATAATCTTCCTTGTCTATAAAATCTTTGAATCTCTTATTGTGGTCGTGTAGCACTTTTCCCAGTGCCAACGAAAGAAACATGATAACTATTTCCATAACCCACACTTTAAAAACCATTCTTCCCGGTCAATTCCTTTGCAGTTCCGCAAAGCAACCATATCACTACACAAATAAAAAACATGATGTTTCCTTTCTTCTTTGTGGTGGGTACGTTGAGGCATACCCACCGTGTTAATACTTTATGCTATCTTTACGAGGTTTGCCACTTTGTAGCACCTGTATTCGCTTTTCTCCGTATCGAAGTACACTTGTACCGTCTCACTCTTTTTTCGGTTGTCCGTGCCCTTGTTTTCGGGTAGCAAACTTTCTTTCAGTGTTCCGTAAGCCTCACGTATCGAGCCGTCCACCTTTTGAAAGTAGAATTTAACTATTCTTTCTTTCATGGCTGCTTTGAGTTTGATGTTCATCCAAGCCGTTTTAAGGGCTTCACTCATTGAATAACCGTTCTTCTTGACCATCTGCCAAGCCATGCGCATAACTTCACGCATCAGGCTTTTAAATTGTGTACTCATATCCTTAGCGTTTTGGGGTTAGTAAATTACATAGGCAATGTGTACCGCTTTCTTTGCGGACACGTTAGGGTAAACCCTTTTAATGTAGTCATAGCTCTTTGCGATAATCTCGGTTGCTTCCTGCTTGTTGTGCCCTACCTTTACCGCTGCGGAAATCAGTGTTTCCAGTGAATGAAAGTCTTTCGTTCTCATAATCGTATGTTTTAATAGTTGTATCCGAAATAGTTTTCCCAATAGTCAATTTCAGCCTCATAAGAAGCCATGCACTCCGCTTTGCTTTCTTCGTACATGGCGAACACTTCCGTTTCGCTCATTAATAATACCGCTTGGTATTCTCTGCACATCCGGTTTAAATCTTCTCTTGTCATAAGGCTTATATCTTATTGGTTTATTATTGTATTGCAAATGTAGCTACTTTATACTACACAAACAAGTATTTGAAGCACAAAAACACTGCAATTAACATTCTTTTGTAGCATAAACTAACTACATTTAATAGTTTTACTTATTTTTGTAGAAACAAATAAGGATTAAGTATGAATAGAATTAAAGACATTCTCAAAGAGAAGGGAATTACAATTAATGAACTTGCCGAAACAATGGGTTTAAATAGAGTTACACTATCCACCCAAATAAACGGAACGGCAAACATAACATCGTATGAAAAAATAGCCACCGCCTTAGATGTTCCTATGTGGCAACTCTTTGCATCACCGGCAGAAGTGACAAAAGAAGCCAAGGGCGAAACCTGCCCTTATTGCGGTAAACCGATAACCATCAAGACAACAATAGAAAAGGCGTGATACTATTAGTAGAATCGGCTGAATACATGGGCAACTATACGCTTATATGCACATTCAGTAACGGAGAAAGAAGAAAGGTAGATTTAACACCGCTCTTAAAATACCCGGCTTTTGAGGAGCTGAAAGACGAAAGCGAGTTTGAGCGTTACGGGGTGGATGGCACGGTTTTTTGGGCGAACGGTGCGGACATTGCCCCCGAATACCTGTTTGAGAACGGCACACCATGTTAGCCCCCCCCTCCCCGGTATGGGTGGTTTTTGGATTTTAACCGACCTCTCCCAAATTTTTTTTGAAATTTTCCGAGTACCACCAATTTGGGGGACACCCCGAAGCCATAGGTCAAAAACCGACATTGGTGAAAATCAGCGCATTACTTTGGAATGTCAAAAGGAAATATTACCTTTGCATCGCAACAGTTCTATGGGTAGGTGAATAATAGTAGCCTGCCCTTTTTCTTTTTGCCCCCATCCTGCAAATAGTCCTTATGCCCTTTCTCGCTTCATCTCAGCCCCTCTAAGCCATTTTTTCCTCTTTGGCAATACAAGTTATAACCTCGCTTTGAGATAACGCCTTAAAACGGCTCTTTTTGTTTAAAGTGTTACTTTAATATTACAATGTAATTATTTGTAATTCCGTTATTTATTCGTATCTTTGTGATAGGTAAAACTAAAAAGGATAACGGAATGGAGAATTTAGAGCAACAAACGCATGACTTTGACGATATAGTGGAAGCCATGCAGGACGAAAGGGAAAGCCAACTCCCGAAATACCCGGACTTTATTTCAAGTGTATTCGGTGAACAAAAGCGCATCTGCGAACAATCAATGAAGAAAGGGGGCGACAATGAATAATCAGTTGATTTATACGGACGAGAAGAAACTGCAAATGCAGATTTCCTATAATGAGGACTACTCAAAGCAAGTGAACAATGCCATTGCAGCCTTGAAACTCCTTGCAGGCGAGCTTACGGACGAGCAACTTAGAACTTTCTTATCTGCACCCGAATCCCTTGCGGGTGAACTTGTAGGCAAAGCAAAAGCGGACTATGACCGATGGATGAGTAATGCGCCCGAAAGCGTTAAAGCATCTTCTCCGTTCTCCGATGGCGGTGTTCCTGCAAAGGTGTTGGCGATACACAAGAAGTTGAGCAAGCCTTTCGGAATGTCGTTTGATGCAAACGAAATAGTGGACGGTGTTTGTACGCTGACAAAGGACGGAAAGGAAGTACTCAAAAAGCATTGTAGCATCTACGGCAACGACAAGGCAAAGAAAGTGTATGAGTTGAGTGTGAAGGCTGCAAAGGTCTTGAACGATCTGGATAAAGAGATACGTCTTAACAACGCTTCTGCCGAGTGTGTGGAATGCTGGGGACGGTGGCAAGGGTACATTACCATAAATGACCGCAAGGCGGGGGAAGTGTATCAGCCGAACCCCTACCTGTTAGACCAGCTTAGAGAATAGGCTCTAAATCTCCATTATAGCAAGCTGTTGCCCGGGCAGCGTTAAATAAATCCCGAATGGCCGGCACGATGAAAGAACCTAAAGCGGTGTGAGGGAGCGAGGTAACTCCAGTGCTTGTAATCCGCAAATGAGGGGGGGGTAGCAAAACGTTACTCCCCTTTTTAATTCTCAAACCGGGTTGGCTGAAAAATCGGCATACCCCTATGAATGTCTAATATGTCTAATTGATAAGGCGATGAACATAAACGATGATATGCCATGTTTTGGCGGTGTTCCTATCGATGTCCGGGTTTCACGTGGCCGGTTGCGTTGCGTGCCGCCTTATGCAGACCAGGAACTGGAGTTTACGCAAATAGAGGGTAAGCTTGTATCTGTATCAAAAACTAAGTGGCACGGGTTCCCCTACTGGCGCGTTACCTTGCAAGATGAGGCGAATGAGTACCATGTGCTTTTCTTTCTTAAATCTGCAATGTTTATCTATCTGATACGCTGTTTGATTGGTCGCAAAGTAGAACATCTTTCTTTGATGGTCGGCACGTTGACTGATGAAACTTACCAAATGATTGTGGAAGGTGATTATAGACGGTTAGAGCCTGCTTCTATTGAAATACCGCCTACAAAGCGTTACCGCAAAAACAAGGATAATAAACACGACTACAAGGATTACAGCAAGCGATTGGAGTACCTTCAAAAGTTGGTGGATGAGGTAGGAGCAACCCTTGCGGGCGCATGAAGGTGAGGGGTGCTGATTTCGCCAAACTATAATTTTGTAGTTTGGATATGTGGATCTGCATATCGGGAATTAACGGATTTTCTTGTAAGGGGGAAAATTCCCCTAAAATTGGTAATCAAGCATTTACGCCAACGGGTGTTAAATGTTTTACACCCTGCATAACATTCCGTTAGTGAGGGTGCGAAAAAAGAACGGCTACCAATCGGCAACCGTCCTCCTTGTTCTTGACAATTAATTTTGCAGGTGCTTTGGCAGTCCGACAAAGAGGAGATCTCCGTTCCCAGTTGCCCTTATCCATTCCGGCACACCTCCGAACATCTCGTTGAACTTTGCTTGACCGATAGTGTTTTCTGCCATGTCTGAGACGGATTTGTAGCCGTTGGCGATGGCAAAGTACTTATCTACTTTAATCTCTATAATTCCGCTGCCGTCTTTCCATAAGCGGAAAGTGATTGGCATTCCTTGAAATTCCCATTGCACGATGTCGTAACGGTCTGTCCGTTCTATAATCTTTTTATACTCCATATCTTCAATTATTAAAAAGTTGTTTCTGCTCGTTTACTTCCAGTATTGCAAACTCAATACGAGGGCGATATTTATCCAAATGCTTTTCCGCTTCAATCTGATAGCAAAGTTTGTCATCGGCTATCGCTCCTGCCATTTGCAGACAATCGAGGAGCGTCTTTAGCGAGTTGTCAAGGTCGAAGCGTTCCGAACTATGCCACACCCGGACAAAGAGCCGGAAACGGCTTGAAATGCGCCTGTTGCGATACACTTTGCATTGTTCCATGAAAGAACGCTCATAAGCCCTTATAATCTCGTCCTTGATAATGCGCTTTTGCCCGAACTTTCCCGGCACGGCTTGGTAATGGTTGGCCTTGGCGATGATCTGACCGTGTATTACTTCTACTTCCATAGCTTCAAATATTAAAAGTAATACGTCCTCTCGGTATATTTAATTCGCTCATCCATTGACAAATATCGCCTATCGTGGGCGGTTTTTCCACTGGCATTTTCTTTTCCAAAAGAACATCTGCCACATCGGTATTGTCTGCCAATCCTTCACATATCCGGCTTACGGAAACATTCACACCACCATTGCGTAAAATTGATGCTTTATCTTCCCATTTTGCCAGCATTCCACTATCGGGGTAAAGAACTACCCGTTTGCCGATTAATGGTTGAAAAACGGCTGGCTCAGTCCATTTACATCCTTGGCATCCTCCTGTTGCTATCCAAGTTATCTCCGGCATCAAAATGGAACATATCAGACTTGTTTTTTCACTCTCCACAACCCCGATACGTGAAGCGTTTGGAATAAGATGGCATCCGAAAAATGTTTGTCTTAAATGGGCATCATAGTTGTTTAATAGTGTTTTCCCTGCAAACCAAATTTTATCCTGCGGCCTGTTGTCGCCTACATACTCCTTTCGGGCGAAATTCCAATATTCTGCATAATCCTGCTTTTTCAGTCGTTTCCCGGTTGTTGGGTTGTATGCCATGACTTTAATTTGGCACAACCGTCCTTTGTGGTCTATTTGGGGAAATGATGTTGCGACACCATCATTATTGCGCCAATGTTTAGACGTGCCGACATTATAAGCATCAAAAACAGAAGTAGCTCTATCTATCCCGAACTTTCCGGCAATAAAACGAAAAAGGTTGTTTCGGGAACGCTGGTTGTCAACTATCAAAAAAGAACTGGGCAGGTATGTAATCTTTGCTTCTTGCTGAGGCATTGGCATTACATAGTCTGGTTTCCAGTCGTCCTTTGGTCGTGCATCCGGGTTGTCTTTGAAAAATTCGGATGGTCTGTAATGATAGCCGCATTTTTGCTCACGGTTACATTTTCCTACTGATGGGTGAAGCGGTTGTCCTGTTTCTCTGTCTATGTAAAAAGAGAACTCTCCTTTGTGACCGCATGAAGGGCATATGTGCCTGTCACTGCTACGTCTGTATGGTTGAAGAATATATCTAAAGTTATCCATAATTTTAAGTTTTTAAAAAAGTCAGATGATAAAGAAAAGGTATGGTATGGTAGTACTCCCTATAAGGGGAGTACCATACCACACCTTATTATCTGTGGTGCGGTACTATGGTAGTGTACCATACCATACCTTCGTCAAAAAGGAAGTTCCCCTTCATTTATTTGATATACTGGATAAGTTCCACCTTCTATTGCTTTCAAGAACTCCTTTTCAATATAATAATCAACGAATTTCCGTGCAGGTTGGTCGCTGACACCGAAACGCTCCTGTATGGCACTCGTCATTTTATTTTTTGATACTGGATATTGGACTGCATCCCGTAAAAAGGAAAGGTGCTGTTCCTTTGTGTAGTCCTCCGGGTGTTTCCCTTTTGGCTGATTTTTCCCTGTATTCGGCAAAGCCAAATCTTCAAACGGTACTCTGTCACCCGTTTCTGTAAATGTAAAGCTCTTATCCATTTTGAGGACAAATGAGGATTGTTTGTACTGGCTCCCGAGGTAGTTACCTTTTACGATGCAAAAATGACGTAAATCGGAATTGCTACGGTCTGCTCGTAATTCTATACCCAATCGAACGGATGCTTCAAGGGACTGGCTTCCAAGGAAATTGTTTTTTGAAGGTGCAAGGTCTTCCGTTCTCTTTCCAGTGTGGTGAAGGAACAGAAACAAGCAGTCGTGCTTTCCTGCAAGGTTCTTGAACTTATTGATAAAGGTACGGGTCTGCGCTGCGTTGTTTTGCTCCTTTCCGTCAAATACATCTGAATAGGCATCAATAATAACAAGGTCGGCAGGTTCTAACGTTAGTTCCTTGTCAAGTTCCGATACTATGTTTTCACTATCAAACAGAAAGCGAAGTTTTTCCAAATCATCGGCAGCATCTCCATACCTTTCTTCATGCTTACCAAGTAAATAAGATGTAGCATCTTCATCATCTTCTGTTGCGACAAATATACAAGAACGGTGTACACCTTTGAATTTCCATCCCAAAAAATCTCGTCCTGTGGCCACTGAGATAGCCATATTCCGAAGCAGCATAGACTTTCCGGCATCAGATGTTCCAGCAAACAAGGCTACTCCTTTTCGTGGGAAAACAGGGGCGAATAGCATCGGGATTTCTTGTACCTTCCTTTTCAGCAAATCGGATGCTCGCACAATTTTACGATCTGCATCATCTTGCGCCCTTTCGTCAAATTCTCTTGTTATCCGATTGATAACTTCGGCATTTTCTTGCGGTTCTTCTTTTAAATTATATCTCATACTCTGTCCTCCTTACCATCGAAAAGATTAAGTTGCGCATCCTTTATAATCCATTGTGATTTATCGCTTGAATAGTGCTTTGCCTTTCGGTGTGTGCGCTTGTCTGGTGCGCGGTACACAACCTGCAATAATCCCAACCGTTCAAGTTGTCGCACATAAAAAGTAATGCTGTTCCTTAATATACCAGTGAAAACCATGCAGCCTAAAGTGGTTTCTGTTTCAGAAAGAAAATATCTAAACACCTTGTTTATGTCATTGTCTTTCTCTATTTTTGTAGTGGTATTCTTGGGGGCTGCTGTTATGGCAGCTTTCTTCTTTTCTACCATAGCTTAGCCCTTTCTTACGTATTTAAGAGATTTACCACTTGCCACAATGGCATCTACTTCTTTGGCTGGAAAAACTACTCTTCTGCCTAAGCGAATTGAAGTAAGTTTTCCATTGGCTACCAATTTATCCAGCGTGGGTAAAGTAATTGTCAACAGCTCCGCAACTTCTTGCCGGGTATAAGTACGGTTGTCGTGTTCACGCTGCTGTTCAGCAATAACATCGGCTACTGCATCTTTTACCGCTGTCTGAATTAGTGGCATAAATAACGCTGCGATAGCCGTTACTGCCTGTTGCATCTGCATTGAAGTGAGAGTAAAATTTTCGTTCATAATCAATCAAAATTTAATTGTTATGAAGCTCTTGGGTGCGCACCTCTCGGCTTCTTGATGCAAAAGTAGAGCAAACATTACAGGCACAAGAAAAGGGGATTATCCCTCAATTTTAAATGCTTAAATATCTGTGATATATCAAAAACATACGGGATTATGTCGGGGGATTTATAGGGGACAAATGCAACAAAACGGGGATTTGTCTTGGGAATGGGATATAAAAAAAGGGATAGCTTAATACTATCCCCGAGAAAATTACAGCAAATATTTGAAATTTTCCTTGATATTGTCCGTATTGATTTTGTTTGGACGATATTCTACATATGGAAAGTCGGCTAAATTGCAAAATGCTCTATGCCATGCAGAAAACGTGTTAGGCTTATTTGTCATGTGTTTGCTCTCATAAATCAGCTTTGCAATACAAGCCGCATCTTTACCGTTTCTGTCTATCTTCAAATCATCAATCAAGTACTTGAAGTAATTGACGATTGACGGTTTAACTCCACAAAATTCATTATTGAAATAGTTTCTTAATTCTTCTTTATTGATAATACGCTCATGTTGTGGTGGCTGATTGTCAGATGCAACTTCCTCCGTTTTAGAAGCCCCTTGCTGTTCTCTTAAAGAGCCAAAAACTTTTCGTGCTATTTCTGTTGTCCCGGCAATGTGGGTGTAACGAGGCATAAGCCTATCCTCCAACAAGTAAATCGAGCATTCTTCTTGCAACCGCATCAAGTCTATGCCATTTTGGGCAAGTACCCAGTCTAACCTAATAGAATAATTATCTAAGATGTGCATTATGTAGTTAAATACGGCTTCAACATGACGTTCAGCAAGATAAGTGTCAAAGTTTTCTGTTGGTGGGCATTTGGTAGCCATTTGTGTTATTTCCCAATATCCCATTTCTATTTCCTTCTGTCGTTCTTCTTCCTCTTTCGCACGCAATTTTAGTTCCTCGGCAAACTCTTTATCCTCATCATTGTTTGACTTCAATAGTAGTTCCGCATCCTCCATTCTCTTTTGCCATTCTTTTTTTCGGTGTTTAATGGGTCTAACCATTCTTAGGAACTCAGCAAACGGTGCCAGAAGGGTTGCGCAATATTTATCCAATTCCTTAGGGTTGTTTTTTATTTCTTCGATATTGTTCTCTATCTCGGAGAATAGGGCATTATCATCAAATTCCAAAGCCCCTTCCGCTTCTTTTATCTTTTGTGACAACTCATTAAAGTAAAATTCTTGCCACTCACCCAAAAGCGGATCTTTCCTTTTCGATGAACCTAAATCGTATTTTTTCCTAAGTACATCCACGCACATGGATGCAATACCACCTTGAATGAATATGCCAAAGAATCTATTTTCTATTGTCTTGTTCATATCTTAATCCTCCTTGCCTATTTTGCCGATTGCACTAAGAAGCAACCATATTATTATAAACGTCCAAAAACTCATCTATTCATAAGTTTTACAATGTCTGGCTTCTTGTATCTGTTCAGCCTACCAACTTCCGTATGAGGAATATCGCTGTGCATAACATATCCAACTGAAACGCCCATCATTATATCACTTTGCTATCCTTAACTTAGTAAAGTAGTTCTCCTTTGCAGCAAGCATACTCTTTTCCGATTCATCAAGTTTGAGGTATGTTTTTAACTGCTGTTCGCTACTATGCCCGGTTATTGCCATGATGGAGCTAAGGGATGCTCCTGCTTTTTGCATATTGGTTGCAAGACTTCTCCGGCACGTGTGAGTTTTAAGGAGGTCACAGAAACGTTTCTTTGCGGTGTACTCCATTGCTCCCCGCTGTTCTTCTAATTCTACTGTCTCCGTCCAACCTAAAGCCTCTCCAATTTCTTTGATATGGTCATTAATCTTTTGGTCATAAACCTTTGGTAATTCACCCTTATATTTATTGAGGATGGATTCTACCCGATAGTCCAAAGGTATGTAAACCGTGTTCCCGGTCTTTTCTTGCTTTAGTTTGATGTAACGGTTCCCATCAGTCAGAGTTACAATCATCTTTGAATTGATACGCTTATAATCACTAACACGCTGCCCGGTCAGGCAACCAACTACAAACACATCTTTTACTTTCTCCCATGCCGGACGGTTGGATAGGTCATACTCGTAAAGTTCCTGTATGCGTTCTTCTGTTAGATAGACGTTGTCAACATCTTTGTAAATTACATCAAAACCGGAACGAACGTTCTTTGCATCCATAAGTTTAAGTTGTTCGGCAGCATAGCAGATGGTTTTGCATATCTTCACCATTCGGGCAATAGTATTCGGGGAATATTCTTTATCAGTTAAGAATAGCCGAAAATCGTTATAAAAGTCCAATGTCAAATCTGTGAAGTCAATCACCCGTAGCCGGGTTTCTTGGTATTCCTTGAGCTGGCTCTGAAAACCCTTGTAACTTTTAATTGTTCCAGGTGCGACATTGGTTGTACCGCCTTTCTTCTTTCGTTTCCCGGTTTCGCACTCACGAATGAACTGGGATATAAAATCATTGAAGTTAGTTGCCTGTTCTTCTTCCAGAGCTTTAGCTTCAGCCTCGGCACGCTCTTTCTCGGCTGCGATTTGTTCAGCGTACACGATTGAGTGAATACGTTCTTTTGCTATTTCCGAAGTGATTGCTATTTCTTGCTTCACGAATGATTCCAGCATTGCGGAAATAGAATCCAGCTTATTCCACAGCTGCGGATCTTCTTTTCGGAATTTAAGCATCTGTTTTACGTCCTTTTGTGATTTGTTCCACGTCTCTATATCAACGCTTAAACAAGTCGATACACACAGGTTTATTTTGGGTTTGTTGGAATGAACCCGAACATAGACGTTTGCAGTACCTTTTTCCTCTTTACACCGTAAAATGAATGTTGCCATAATTGTTTGATTTTAAATTCACTATGCAAAGATACAAAATCTTTTTCGTTGTTACCATGGTGTTACCACAGAATTTTGTTTCGCTTTGTCTTATTTGGTTATTAAAATATTATACATACTGAATATCAATAAATTAGTATTTAGATTTTATCTAAACAACAAATGAAAGCATAAAAAAGAGGTTCGCCAGGAACCTCAACAATTATTTTAAGATCCTTCAAAGTTAAGTACTTTGAAGGATCTTAATTTTTATGGCTTTCAATCGGGTTCTTATTGGGGTGATTGAAGACCAATTTAAATATTTGTTTTGTTTAGGGCAATAATACTAGAGTTGTAATTTTGCGATAGTTGTATCGCAAATTGTGAATGCTTAAATGAAGCTTTTTTTGATTATGGAGAATCCTTGGTTACAAATTATTGATGACTTTGATAAAGGTACATTCATCTTACCTGACGATAAGAGTGTCGTTGAAGATTTTAATAAGTCGGTTAGTGATAAATATAAAATTCACACAGATATTTTTCCAGCTCCATTTATGGGATATGTGGATGCACCTATTGTACTGCTCGCTCTTAACCCGGGATTTAACAATAACGAATTTGAAAAGGGTTATTATAGACGATATGCCCATTTTTGGAAAAATGAACTCCAGCATAAATCCTCTGTCGATAACCTTCGACTATTCTGTTTGGAAAAGGAATACTGTGAATCTTCTGATTATTGGTTAAAGAAGCTTAGTCCACTAATTGCTATATCCAGTAAAGAAGAAGTGGCAAATTCGATTTTTGTGATTCAATTCTTTCCATATCATTCAATGAAGTATAAAGATTTTCCGGTACGAATTTCTAAACAAAAACTAAAATCCCAATTGTATAATTTTTATTTGGTTGGAAGAGCTATCGAACGCGGAGCTATTATTGTTATTTTAAGAAGTAGAAAGAAGTGGATCAATGCAGTGCCAGAATTAGCGAACTATGAAAAATGTTTTTCTACCAGTAGTTATCTTAACCCGATATTGTCTGAAAATAATTTGAAAAGTTGTTTTGATTTACTTAGAGCAGCGTTGATATAGCCTATGTAGTTGTTAATTGTTTGATAATTAACAATATATATAATGAGGAATATGATTGTCTCCCATAAAAATCATCAAATATTTGCTCTCTTTAGTATTTAAGTAACAAGGGAAATCTTTTTTACCCAATCTACCTGGTGATAAGGAAGCGATAAAAAGGATTTTGATCCTAATAAGAAAAGATTTATATCAAGCTTGATTTAATTTTTTTGATACCTAATCGTTTGGAGCTGACTTAAATGTTTGCAAAGAGGGTGAAACGGATTTAAATATTTTGTCAGCTCCATAAAGCTAAATCTTTATCGGATATTCCGATTTTAGCCAAAGCAAAAGTGAGATTCTGAACCATTTCTGATATAAATGTTATCTCCTCTTTTTTCAATGAAGATTTTATTCTCACGAGCTAACCAGCCTATGGCTAACATTGCATCTTCTGTTGCTAAATTGGTGACTTTACAAAGCTCATGTACGGATATTATTTTTATATTATTGAGAACATGCCACACTTTTCCTGAGTTTTCTCCAATTCTAGATTTTTCCATAATTCTTATATTTTTAATTGATGATGATATAACAAAGATAATTCGAAAAAAGTAAATTATTGTGCTACATAGTGAACGTATGGGAAGTTGAATTGTTCCTTATTTCGGAATATTTCGAAGCAATATCAATGAATTTTGAAAATAAGTAATAAATGAAAAGAACGTTTCCCGATTTACAGAAAACGTTCTTGATAAGTGAGCCTCTTGTCGGATTCGAACCAACGACCCCGAGATTACAAATCACGTGCTCTGGCCAACTGAGCTAAAGAGGCGTTTCATTCTAAGCGGGTGCAAAGGTAATGATTTCTTTTGTAAATCCAAATTCTGGTTTGGAAAAAAGATGATGAGCCATATGTTTGATAAATCTTTGGTTTTACTTATATTTGCAAATCAATAAATTAGAAAGATATATGAAAAAGAATTTTTTTTATGGATGTTCATTGGCTTTGGTAGCTATAAGTTTCATGGCTTGTACCGGACAGAGAAAACAGAACAATGATACAGTTCTCGAGAAAGATAGTATTGAAGTGAAAATGGAAGAAAATAATGTAAAGAAGGCAGATAGTACCGGCTATATTGTAAAAGTTGGTGAAATGGCGCCTGATTTTACGGTTACTCTTACCGATGGTGAAACTATCACTCTTTCTTCCCTCCGTGGCAAAGTAGTGATGTTGCAGTTTACTGCCAGTTGGTGTGGCGTTTGCCGAAAAGAAATGCCTTTTATAGAAAAAGATATTTGGCTGAAACATAGGAATAATCCTGATTTTGTGTTAATTGGTATTGATCGAGACGAACCGTTGGATAAAGTACTTGCTTTTGCCAAATCTACTGGAGTCACTTATCCGTTAGGACTTGATCCGGGTGCCGACATTTTTGCTAAATACGCTCTGCGTGATTCGGGAATTACACGAAATGTATTGATCGGAGCAGATGGTAAAATTAGTATGTTGACGCGCCTTTATAATGAAAAAGAATTCACATTGTTAGTGCAGAAAATCGATGAAATGTTGAAAAAATAAGAGCAGTTAAGAAGAAGGAGTATTTCATAATTGCTCCTTCTATCGGCATGACTTACATTCCAGAAATGGGATATATTTCATATCTGTAGAAGGAGCAAACATATGTTTTTTGAACGGCTGTTTAGCTCTCTCAAGACAAACAGAAATTATCACTCATTTATTTCATACGTTTTTTTTAATCGTTAATCCGACTTATTTTAGCCAAATAGTCGTAATGTTTTCCCTCTTTTACAAGTTCAGATTTGAACCCGTGTTCGGAAGCGTAGAGGCTGAGTGTTTGAAAGTCAACGTATAGCCATTCGAAAGGGTTTCCTTTTATATCTTTATATTGCATCTGAAAGTCAATCTCTCCATAATAATCACCCATAAGATTGACCTCAAAGCTACCATCTTCATCTTCGTAAAGATAGCTTAAATCGCTTGAATCCATTAATATGCAACCACCGGGGCGAAGCAATTGCTTCATTCTTTTGAAGAAATCGGGCATTTTTTCCAATCGTCCGATAATGCCTGATCCATTCATCAGCATTAAAATGGTATCGAATGTTTCAGTGAATTGTTCATCGAACAAATTGATAAGCCGAGTGTTGTATACACCACGTTGCTTCATCGTTTCAATAGAAAGGGGAGAGATATCGATGGCACATACTTTCTTACCCATTTCTTGAAGTGCAAGAGCGTGGCAACCACTGCCTGCACCAACGTCCAGAATATTTCCATTGGCAATTTCTAATGCCGTACGTTCCAATATAGGCATTGTTGCTGCTGTACGGAATAATTGCTTGACTGGTATCTCGTCTTCATCGAATTGTGATGAGAAGACACGTAGTTTATTAGCTTTATGATGGGTGAAATAATCGGCTATAGCTGCTCCCATGGGATCTTTATCGGCAGTGAGTATGGTTGTATCCATCAGGTCGTTATTTGTTGTTATGAATGGCAAAGATAGATATTTCGTGGAAAAAGATTATCTTTGTCCACAGAAATTTATGAATTAGTGAAGTAAGATATATTATGAGTATTGAAGATGCAATGATGGGTGGTATCGTTTTTAAAGGAAAGAAAGACGGTCCCCAAAAAGATGAAAATAAAGTAAAGACGAAAGCTAAAAAGGCAACCTATATCAAAGGTTTGCATGGCTCCGGAGCTGCTAAGATGAAAGCTGAGATAAGGAGAAAACGGGCGAATAGGCATAAAAAATAGTGGGAAATTAATAATGAATAATTAATAATGAAAAACGAGCTGCGCAGTAATACTATATTTTATGTACAGCCCGTTTTCACTATTCACTATTCATTTCTCACTAAAGGAAGTATTTCTATCCAATAATCATCCGGATCATTGATAAAGTATAGTCCCATAGCGGTGTTTTCAAAACAAACGCAGTTCATTTCCTTATGATACTCGCGAATGGCATCATAATCTCCGGCAACGCGAAAACATAGGTGACTTTCATTTTCACCTAATTCATAGGCTTCTGTATGATCTCTCAACCACGTAAGTTCCAAAAGGAAGCCGGTAGTATTGTCTGTGAGATAGACTAATATAAATGAACCATCTTCGGCTTCTTTGCGATGATGCTCTTTCAATCCGAGCGCTTTTTCATAAAAGGAGATACTTCGCTCCAGATTAGTTACGTTGATGTTGAAATGATCGAATCTGCTTTTTATTTCCATAATCAATTAAATTATTTAATCCAGGCTTTTACAATTTCACCTGCATACGTACGGGGTTGTCCCTCCATAGCTGCAGGAGCCGGAAGTTTCTTACATTCTAAAATTACTGATGGTTCATTGGCTCCTATCGGATAAAACCTGACTGAGTACGTTTCAGCCTTATCCATTTGTTCATATGCCTGATCGGGAGAGAGAATGGTGAACACGACAGGTTTTCCTGATATTTTTCCCAAAGAACCACCTGCATTGGCTGTCATCATAGTCATATTAAACGCATCTTTGCCAATGGCAATTACTAGTTTACCCGTTCCCATACCGATAGCATCAGACGGAATCTTTTCAGGGGCTATTTCCTTATAACCGGGCATGTTGTTCGAAGGTGAAGGAGCAATAATACTCGTTGCGGGAGTCGTTGCTTCTACAGGATGGGAAGGAGCAATGACAACTGGCTCGGGTGTAGTAACTGTTACTTTGCCGGATTGAGTTTTCGGTTCCTCTTTCACTTCTGCTGCACCGAGTGCGCGAGCAGCACTTGCAAACATGTCATCGGCAAAGTCCACTGTCTTTTTGCGCCATTTAGCCAAACCACGTATCAGTTTTGTTTGACTCTTGTTCAATGCATATTGATCGACAATCCATTCCTCTGCCTTATACTTTTCTTTTTCCCGATACGTAAAACGTATTTTTTCTATCTCCATTAAACATTGTCCCGGTTTACACCCCACGGTGACTTGGTAATTTATTAATGTACGATCTAGTGACAAAGCAGTGGATTTGAATACGATCCATTCTTCACCTATGCCTGCTATGGAACCTTTTTCTTCGTCCGAATAAACTACACGGCTTTCTGGATTCTTGTTTTCATGCAGTCTTTCTTTCATCCATTTCATCATACGGTTGAAAATCTCCTCCTGTGACATTCCCGGAATATTGAATTCTTTTGAAAAGATAACTTTTCCTTCTATTAAGGGAACAGCGCCTACAAGATATCTGCTATCATCGTCATCATTATCTTTTTGTGCCATTATGCTTAATGGCAGGCAAAATAGGAAAATTGCAAGAAGTAAGTGTGTTAATTTGTTCATGATTCTATGTTTTATTTAGTTATATCAAAACTTTCACCGCGATGGGTAATACGAATAAAACGGCAACCGTGCGCTTCGGCTATGCTCTGGAAGGCGTTTCCTCCTTCGTAATCTTCGCTGAAGTGCATGGGTACAAATATAGTAGTTTTTATTTGTTCGATGAATTGTTTCGCCCCTTTCATGTAATCTTTTCCCATTCTTCTGTCCACGGGAAATAGGACGAGATCGATGCCGGGAGTTTGTTGCTTTAAGTATTTCACTTCTGCTAGGAAGTCACCGTTTGCTTTCCGTATCTCTTCTTCGGTGGATTCTTCACTCCAATGCCAGTTGTTGAGGTCGCCTGCATGAAATATTTTCATGCCTTGCAGATGGAGGAGGAAAGAACTGCCGACATCCGTCGAACCGAATGTATCGATACGCAAGCATTCGTCTTCGTAGGCTTCTCCTTTGCTGATATAGATTGCTTCATCTTTGGCGGCTCGTTTGTGTTTCAGGATATCTTTGGAGAAAATGTAGATGATGTCCGGACGCTGCTCTTTCCATGACAGTATTTCACGATTGAAATGATCGGGATGGAAATGGGTGGCAAGCACGTATAACTTACCGGGTCTCTTCAATAGATAATCATGTACGATGCCTCGGTTATGTTCGGTTTCCGATGAATCTTTGTAGTAGTCAATGAGGATAGTCACCTCTTCGGCTTCAATTGCAAAACCACTGTGGTAAATATAATCCAGTTTCATAAGTTATTGGTTTAGATGTGCAATATTACATATTCTTAGTTTGACAAACAAGGAAAATCTGAAAAATCAGGGTGCAAGGCGTTCCCTTTTCCATGTTCCGTCAGTCTGCAAAGTGAAGAGGAAACGGTCATGCAACCGGTTCGGCCTGCCTTGCCAGAATTCGATACGATGAGGCGTGACAGCGAATCCTCCCCATTGTTCCGGCCGTTCTACTTCTTTCCCGATCCACCGGGCGGCTTCTTTTACGAAAGCTCTCATCAACTGCATTCTGTTGTTGATGGGTTGGCTTTGCGGAGAGATGCGCGAACCGATGCGGCTTTTGTAGGGGCGCGTTTTAAAATACTGGTCTGATTCGGAAGCTGGGACTTTGTTTGCAATGCCTTCTACATGGACTTGCCTCTCTAGCTGATGCCATACGAACGAAAGGGATACATGCGGATTGTCTGCCAGTTGTCTGCCTTTGCGGCTTTCATAATTTGTGTAGAAAATGAACTTACCATCATGTAGGTCTTTCAACAATACCGTGCGAGTGGAAGGTTGTCCCTCCCGTGAAACGGTGCCTACGATGACAGCGGTAGGTTCATCCACCTTGGCATCTATTGCCTCCTGCAACCATTTGCTGAACAGTAAAAGCGGATCTTCGGGTAAATCGCTTTCCCTCAATCCGCCTTTTGTATATTCTTGCCGGATACCGGCTAAGTCGGTTTTCATTGTTATTTCATCATTAGTAATTCATAATTGGTCACATTGGAACTTCTATCAGAAGGATTTGCGAATCTTCTAAAGTCTCGAATTCAAAACTGTTGGTTTCATAGATTCCCATCCCGTCCCGGCGGTGCATCACAGTTCCGTCTACTACGATTTCTCCTTCTATCAGGAAGATGTATACGCCTCCATGCGTCTGGTGCGTATGATAACCTAACTTTTTGCCTGCTTCGATTTTCCCGATGGAAAGCCATGTGTCCTGCAACAATGAGGCGGGAGTGCTTCCGTCCGGAGATACGATCAGTGCCAGTTCGTTTTTGCGTTCCAGTTCGCGGATGCTGTAATCGTTATAACGGGGATGCGTATTTCTTTCACGCGGCATGATCCATATTTGGAGGAATTCAACCGGTTCATCTTTGCTTCCGTTCATTTCGCTATGGAAGATCCCCGTACCTGCACTCATTACTTGTATATCGCCCACTGTAATGACGCGGCTGTTCTTTTTGTTGTCTCCATGTTCCAGTTTCCCTTTCAGGGGGATGGATACGATCTCCATATTTTTATGGGGGTGGGTTTGAAAACCACCGCCCGGTGCTACGCGGTCGTCATTCAATACACGGAGCGCACCGAAGTTGATACGGTCGGAATCAAAATATTCATCGAAACTAAAAGTGTGATGACTGTCCAGCCAATCGTTAAGTGAACGTCCGCGTGTGTCAGCTTTATGTATAACCTTTTTCATATAGTCTCCTTTGTTTTTAATAAGTTAATATGCGTCTTTAACATTTCAGGAAAAAGAAAGGTTTTCTTTCTTCACTTCATTTAGCAACGGTTTATGATTTATAAAATCACGGACATTCTCAAGAGTAGTCATTGCGATATTTCCTACCGCCTCTTTCGTAAAGAAGGCCTGATGGGAGGTTACGATCACATTGTTGAAGGAAAGTAAGCGTGCCAGTACATCGTCATCGATGATACGGTCTGATTTATCTTCATAAAAGTACTCGCTTTCTTCCTCGTAAACATCCAGTCCTGCCGAGCCGACTTTCTTGTTTTTCAACCCTTCAATCAAGGCATTCGTGTGGATCAGTTGTCCACGTCCCGTATTGATGATCATCACGCCGTCCTTCATTTTGCTGATGGAGTAGTCGTTGATCAGATACTTCGTTTGTTCCGTGAGTGGGCAGTGGAGGGAGATGATGTCCGAACTGTGGTACAATTCATCCAGGGAAGTATATACCACTTGATTTTCGCGGGCAAAGTTATAGTCCGGGTAGAGGTCATATGCCAGAATGTTCATTCCGAATCCGCGTAGGATATGGATCAGTATCTTAGCTATTTTCCCGGTACCGATAATGCCGGCTGTCTTGCCGTGCATATCAAATCCCATCAATCCATGCAAGGAAAAATTGCCATCACGGGTACGCCAGGAGGCACGTGGTATTTTTCGGTTCAGTGATAACATCAGGGCTACCGTATATTCGGCTACTGCATAAGGCGAATAGGCGGGAACACGAACTACCGTTACATTGTATTTTGCAGCGGCATCCAGATCCACGTTATTAAATCCTGCACATCTCAAGGCCAGAAGTTTTACTCCGTTTTCTGCCATTATCCGGATAACTTCCGCATCAGCCGTATCATTTACGAAAATACATACCGCGTCCACTCCTTGGGTCAGAAGTACATTATTCTTGTTCAGGTGTCCTTTATAATAACGGATTTCAAAACCGAATTCTTTATTCTTTTCGTTGAAGGAAGCTTCGTCATAAGGCTTGGTTCCGAAGAATGCAATTGTATAGGCCATAATTCATTTTTTCTTTATAATTCTTATTATTAACAATCCGGGTGGATGGAATGTTTAAAGGGCAGGAGTAGGTCTATGTTTCAGGGTTTGTTTCATTAAAAACTATTTCATGTTTCAATCAAATTGAAGGCTGTAATGAAAATAGATGCACATATTAGTTTGTCATGTGCAATTTTGTTGTACCTTTGCAGCCGAAATAATTTAAAAAATATTTAGATGAGAAAATTATCGTTGATTAGCATTGTGTTGTTAATCGTTTCAATTCCAACTTTTGCAGGAGGTCTCCTGACAAATACCAATCAACACGTTTTATTTTTAAGAATGTTGGCACGCGATGCTTCCACTGATATTGATGCAGTATATTCCAATCCTGCCGGTCTGGCTTTCCTTGAAGATGGCTTTCATCTGTCTTTCAATGGTCAGAGTGCATTCCAGACACGAACCATAACTTCTACCTTTGCACCGTTCGCCGGGTTTGGTAATAATGGCACAAAAGTATATAAGGGTGAGGCATCCGCCCCTTTTATTCCTAGCTTGTTTGCTGCATATAAGAAAGGTAATTGGGCCTTTTCCGGTAATTTTGCCGTGACTGGTGGTGGCGGTAAGGCCACTTTCAACGAAGGTCTCGGTTCTTTTGAATCACAGGTGTCCATGATTCCTAAATTGATGTTCCAGGCCGGACAAAGTTTGGTTGATGGAGGGGTATTGCAGGTAAATCCTTTTGCCAAGACCAACAGATATTCAGTAGACAGTTACATGCGTGGAAAACAGATGATTTTCGGTCTTCAGTTGGGTGCCACTTATAAAATAACGGATTTCCTGTCCGTATTCGGTGGACTCCGTATGAACTATGTAAGCAATGGCTATGAAGGTCATATCCGCAACATCGAGACAAATATCGATGATAAGATGGTAAATGTCAATCAGATGCTGACAACTTATGCGGAGCAGTTTAAACAAATGGCTGCTGCTGCTGAAATTGCCGGTAAAATTGAAGACGCTCAAAAATATAAAACAGCGGCAGTGATGGCAAGCCAATATGCCGGGATGACGAAAGATAAATATTTGGATTGTGACCAGTCCGGATGGGGGGTAACGCCTATTATCGGTGCCGATTTTAAAATGGGCAAATGGAATGTCGGTGTAAAGTATGAATTCAATACCAAATTGAATGTTGAAAATAAAACCCGCGTAGATGATACCGGATTGTTCGCACCGGGTGTTAATACGCCCCATGATATTCCGAGTTTGTTGACAGTGGGTGTTTCTTATGAAATACTTCCGGTATTGCGTGCTTCTGTTGGATACCATCATTTCTTTGATACACACGCACGAATGGCTGATGCGACCAATCTGATCACAGGTGAAAGAACCGGAAAGCAAAACTTTATTGATAAAGGTACCAATGAGTATCTGGCAGGTGTTGAATGGGATGTTTGTAAATGGGCTCAGGTCAGTGCAGGTATGCAACGTACCAAATACGGCATCGAAGACAGTTACCAAAGTGACATGAGCTTTGCTGTAAGTTCTTATTCGTTTGGTTTTGGTGCAGGATTCACTTTGGCTAAAAATCTGAAACTTAATGTAGCTTACTTCTGGACTAATTATGAAGATTATACCAAGGAGTGGGATGATTACAATAATATTTCTGCTTTGGCGGGTCAAGCCATTCCGGGCAAAGACGTATTTAGCCGTACAAATAAGGTGTTCGGGATCGGACTTGACTATAAGTTCTGATAGGGCGAAATAATTCTTTTTATATATGTAAGGAGGTTTCATTATTACTTCGGTCATCGAAGTCAATGAAACCTCCTTTTTTTATTGAGATGGGAACTTGATTTTAATGTTTTAACTTAAGTACCGGATAAACCTTTATACTTACTTCCGTGGTTCCGTCTGTTGCTTAATCGATAGAAAGTTCCTTACATAGATTTAGCTTCCGACTGAAGGCATTGGATCTCGGTGATGAACACCCCCTTGGTCGGTGATGAAGGGACCTTTCATCACCGACCAAGGGGGTGTTCATCACCGAGGTAAAAACAAGAGGGAATATCCTTTGATTATCAACTATTTATCTGTTCCTGTTTGGCTTCGCAGCACATCTATTGAAAACTGAAATTTGTTGACATTATGCAAGCTGATGATTTATCTCGGATTTCAGTTCTTTTAGAGTGGGCATTAAAACAGGTTCTGAATATTTTCTTCTATTTTAGAATGAATATTGAACCAATAAGTTCATTCTGTTGGCATGACGGGTGAGGTCATTAAAGTCAGTACGCCATCCTCTCAGATATTCGGCTCCGACTTGCAGATTGTTCGTTACGTTCCAAAATACGTTGGCAACCAAGTATTGCCCTTTCCGGTAATATAATGGGTCTTCGCTGGGATAGCCATGCTCTGAATAAAGTCTTGATAAACTATAAGTTCCCGAAACGAATACGTTTTTAGTCAAGTTGTACTGCAATCCTGCGTACCAACCCAACATTGGAAGAGCTTGCATCTTTCCATTGTTTTCAGGATCGGGTACGAGGTCTACATTTAGGTTACTGAGGTCGTTCAAATACTGCCCGATTCCCTTACCATAGTTAAGCTGACCGTATATCTGCCATTTAGGAGTGACGGAAAATGTGGTAGATGCCTGCAAACCAAAGCCTGCCTTGGAATAAGCTTTCTGATGAACTTCACTTGAATAAGTCATGCTGCGGAGAATCGCTGCTACACGGATATGGCTGTTCTTTGCCCAGTTATATTGTGCGGATGCTGTAAAATCCGGCATACGTTGAGTCCCGATTGATAAATTGCTGGTTGTCGTGCCGTTTACCGCTGGCATTTCAGCCGCAATTCCTAGTTTCCAATTTTTTATTCCGCTATATAAATAACTCAGTTGGGTGGTCCGGTAGAAAGCGGAACCGTTTGGGCCGGCAAAGTCGATTGTTGGAGGCAACGCTGCCAAATCCATGAAGTTACCATAACTGTATCCCAAGGTGAAGCCCAAGAACGAAGCGTATGCATTCTGAAGTTCAAGCGTCTTGCCATCGCCACGGAAGTTGGCGGCTGTATAAATAACAAAGTCCCCTAAATGCTTTGTGTGTCCTACCAATTTCAGGAAAAGTGTGGAGGTAGTAGGGTCCATTTGGAATTGGTTTCTAACATAAGATTCCCCTTTATTGGGGATTAGTGCCGGGTAAAAATCCACGTCTTTCACGATCCCTCCGAAATCATATTCGGCCGTTGCTCGTACATAGCCTCCGATGCCCAAGGCGAATTTCCCTTGGCGGTCTGTCAAAAGGAAGCGGGGAGTATTCGGTTCTTGGAAGCGTTTTAAGCGTGTATCTTCCATGATCCGTATGATTTCGTCTCCTGCTTTGTCCCTTGAGACGAACATAATCGAGTTTGGTTCTTCATCTTCGATGATTACTTTTTTCTGGGCATTTGCGCAGAGTGGCAGCAATCCGACCCCGAGTAGCAGGGCTACTGATCTAAATGTTGTTTTCATTATAAGTTAAGTTTTAGGTGAATGTGCTAAGAACAACTTAAATGCGAAATGGTTGAAGATCGAAGGAAAAATAGCCAAATTTTGCGGAAATATTGCTATAGGATAAAAGTTGTAATTAGTCCATCTTTGCATCCGATATTAATATAGAAGACAAGACAACGATGGATAAATTAACAAGTAAGATAGTAGCAATGGAATCGGAACTGCGTCACTTTGCATTCAAATTGACTGCTAATCAGGATTCTGCAAATGATTTGGTACAAGATTGCATGCTGAAGGCATTGGATAATAAGGAGAAATTCGTACATGCGCAAAACTTTAAAGGGTGGATGTATACCATTATGAGAAATCTTTTTATTAATAATTACCGTCGGGCTCTCCGCGAGACCGCCATGATAGATGATGATTACACCATCAGCCAGCAGAGTCTGATCGGGTCGGAAGATGCCGAACGGTTCGAATACATATATGATCTTAAAGAACTGTATAAAGTAATCAATTCTGTTCCAGAATCTATGAGACGTCCTTTTCTGATGTATGTAGCAGGATTTAAATATAATGAAATAGCTGAAAAGATGGGGCTTCCGGTGGGAACGATAAAAAGCCGTCTGTTCTTTGTGCGGAAAAGGCTACAGAAAGATCTGAAGGATTTCTCGTAAATCTAATGGAGGGGATTGTGTAATTTATGTAATTTGTACTCGTTCATTTGCCTGTTTTCAAAAGAAGCCTTATCTTTGCCGCCCGAATTAATCAATGTATGATGCCGTGAATAGCGGTCGTGTATTCTAGAACACCACGTAAAAAACAGGAGTATGAAAGAAAAAGTATCAGTTCCCTTCATGTTGCTCGGCATATTATTCAATGTATGCCTGATAGCAGCCAATCTTCTTGAAACAAAAGTGATTCAGATCGGCAGTATCACGGTTACAGCCGGACTGCTTGTGTTTCCCATTTCTTATATTATTAATGACTGCATTGCCGAGGTTTGGGGCTTCAAGAAGGCACGCCTCATTATCTGGAGTGGATTTGCCATGAACTTCTTTGTTGTGGCACTTGGCTTGATTGCTGTTGCCATACCTGCGGCACCATTCTGGAAAGGGGAGGAGCATTTCGATTTTGTCTTTGGGATGGCACCCCGTATTGTAGCAGCCAGTTTGATGGCTTTTTTGGTCGGTTCTTTCCTCAATGCCTATGTCATGAGTAAGATGAAAGTGGCCAGTGGCGGGAAAAATTTCTCGGCTCGTGCCATCCTTTCTACATTGGTAGGGGAAACGGCAGACTCGTTTATATTTTTCCCCATTGCTTTCGGTGGTATCATTGCATGGCCCGAACTGTTATTAATGATGGGAATACAGATTGTTTTGAAATCAATGTATGAAGTCATCATCCTTCCAGTTACCATCCGGGTGGTGAATGCTATTAAACGGATTGATGGCAGTGATGTATATGATGAAAACATTTCATATAATGTCTTGAAAATAAAAGAAATTTAAACTTTATCCGAACGTGAATAAAGAATCTGCTTTAGTTGTATTTAGCGGTGGACAAGATTCCACCACTTGCCTGTTTTGGGCGAAACGTGAATTTAAGAAGGTATATGCATTGAGTTTCCTGTATGGGCAAAAGCATAAAAAAGAAGTGGAACTTGCGAAGGCAATTGCCTGCGAGGCTGAGGTAGAGTTTGAAGTGATGGACGTATCTTTTGTCGGTCAGTTGGGACATAATTCTCTGACGGACACTTCGATTGCAATGGATCAGGATAAACCTGCCGGCAGTTTCCCGAATACGTTTGTGCCGGGACGTAATTTGTTTTTCCTTAGCATTGCAGCAGTCTACGCTCGTGAAAAAGGAATCAATCATATCGTTACCGGAGTCTCACAAACGGATTTCAGCGGATACCCTGATTGCCGGGATGCTTTTATCAAATCTCTCAATGTTACTTTGAATTTGGCTATGGATGAGCAGTTTGTTATTCATACTCCATTAATGTGGATTGATAAAGCACAAACTTGGGCGTTGGCTGATGAATTGGGGGTACTCGAACTGATCCGGCAGGATACATTGACCTGTTATAATGGAATTCAAGGTGATGGTTGTGGCCATTGTCCGGCTTGTAAACTGCGTCGTCAAGGTTTGGAAGAATATTTGAGGAAGAAAGACTCCATTGCTTTATCAGAATAAAAAAATAATATTGCATTCAATGTGCCTCTTTTATAGAGGTATGTGTTCAAGATAATAAATCTCATTTTTATGGTCGAATTAAAAGATCAACTCTCTCTCTTGGGTGGAAAAACCGAGTATAAACAAGACTATGCTCCTGAAGTACTTGAAGCATTTGATAATAAACACCCGGAGAATGACTATTGGGTACGGTTTAATTGTCCCGAATTTACCAGTCTTTGTCCTATTACTGGGCAACCGGATTTTGCAGAGATACGCATTAGCTATCTGCCGGATATAAAAATGGTAGAGAGCAAAAGTCTGAAGCTTTACCTGTTCAGTTTCCGTAATCATGGTGCATTTCATGAAGATTGTGTAAATATTATCATGAAAGATTTAATCAAGTTGATGGACCCAAAGTATATTGAAGTTACTGGAATTTTCACACCACGTGGAGGAATTTCTATTTATCCTTATGCTAATTATGGTCGTCCCGGTACGAAATATGAGCAAATGGCGGCACATCGGTTGATGAATCATGAATGATGAAAAAGAAATGAGCAGATTCTTTAAATTTTGAAATTAACAAACCAATAAGTATAATCGAAAACGGAGCAGGATTTTAGAGAAAGTCTTACGCGAAGGAAATTGGTAATGAGAAAGGATCTAAAAGAAGATTAGATGTATAAATAAGTATGTATTAGTGTGATATGAAAGATTTTATAGGAAAATAAACATTACTTTTGATCTCTGATAAAGGATGTATTTTAAGTATATGTTAAATAAGTTCTTTCATATTGTAATAATACCTATTTTTATGGTGTAAAACGGCCTATGTTTACGACAACTATATACCAATTGGAAAAGTATATTAACAAGGTTAAGAATGAGTTAGGCGTAAAATACTGAAAAATCATAATACTATGGATAATAGATTGATACTATGCTGCTTAGTATTCCTTTTCACTTTGTTACCTGTGACTGCACAGTCTATTGACAGTGATAATGTCATTATTACATCAGCGGAAGAAACTTATACTTTTTCGTTGGAATCGGGAAATCCGGTGCTTCATGTACGCCTTTCGACTGAATATGAAGCGACAAAGGCAGGTGAGAGAATACAAGTGGCTACTTACTACGGCAAATACATTACGATTGATAAGGCAAGTGCCGGTAGCTTGTTTAATAAGGCTTTGTACCAGCAGGTTATTCCTGAAAACGTGTTTTATGATGACACAAAAGTATGCTTCTTTAATCTTTATTTTGATCGAAAAGGGAAAAAAGCGGAAGTGACTTTTGAGAAAACTTATCATGACATACGCTATTTTACTTCCGTGTATTTGCCTGATATTTACTTTGTAAAACAGAAAAAGATTAATATTATCATACCTCCCGGATTAAATATCAATTTGCTTGAACAAAATTTCTCTTCAAATATAACGGTTAAGAAAGTGTTGGATGCGAAAACCGGGAATACGATTTATACTTATTTCGTAACTGATCAAAAACCCTTTAAGAAAGAATATTCTATGCCTGGCCGCGCTTTTGTCTATCCACATTTACTGGTGTTGGGTGCATTTATTTCATATCATGATTTATATCATTGGTTGAGTGGGCTGGTAGATACTGAAGATTCATCGGTTGTTCGACAGAAAGCTTTAGCAATTACCGAAGGGTGTCTTTCGGAGGAACAGAAGATCGAGGCTGTATATGCTTGGGTACAGAAAAATATTCGGTATATTGCGTTTGAAGATGGTGAATCGGGGCATAAGCCGGATCGCCCTTCGGAAGTGTTACGTAAAGGATATGGGGATTGTAAGGGGATGTCTGCTTTGCTTAAAGCATTTCTCGTTGCTTTACAATTTGATGCCCGTCTCTGTTGGATGGGTACGAATGAAATTGCTACTCGATTCACAGATGTACCAACACTGGCATCGGGCAATCATATGATATGCGCATTATTTTTTGGCGGAAAGAAATATTATCTGGATGCAACCATGAGGTATCTTCCGTTAGGTTATTATCCTTATCATATTCAAGGGCAACAGGTACTGATAGAGAATGGAGATAGCTGTATTGTCGATATTTTGCCGAGATCAGATGTTAATCAGAATACTGATAGTATTCATTACGAATATTCCTTAGAGAATGGCAGGCTGTCGGGAGTAGGGCGGGAGCAACTTTTTGGCGATTTGAAATGTTGTTTCTTGTTTTCATATGATGCTTTGGAAACCAGTAGACGGAGCGAATTCCTGAGCAGTCATTTTACTTTAGGAAAGACCGTTAATAAAGTTACAGACATTCAACTGACAGGAAATGATCCTCAGGCATTGGCTTTGGAAATTGCATTCACTATCCATAATAATTCTTCTTGCCAGCAATTAGACGATGAATATTATATTGAACTGGATCCCCAACTCGATTCTTATACTACACAAATAGATACGTTAAACCGGCAGCATGATTTTCATATGGCATTTCCTTACCATTATGTGTGTGAGGTGATTCTAAAAGTGCCGCAAGGTTATAAGATATCCCATTTACCGGATCCGTTTGTCAGGAAGAATAAACAAGGGACTTTTAGTCTCTCTTATACAAAGAGAGCCGATAGTGTACTGTATCTCCGGGAAATAAGGATTCATAATCCTTTCATCCGTAGAGACGATTTTGTGACCTGGAATAAGGATGTGAAACAGTTGATGGAAGCCGCTTCCGAACAGATTATTTTAATTAAAGATATATCAAAATGAAATTCAATGTAATAACCCGGATTGTCAGTGTATTTCTATTGTTACTTTTGCCTGTCTCTTCGTGGGCTGAAAATTATGACGAATATGCACGTAGGGTACGTGAGGAAGTATGGAGTTGGTCACTTCCCGAATTTGAAAAACGTGATATTCCGGATGAGTACAAGAATGAATCCGCTGTATTATTGGCTGTCTATAACCGGTTGAATGCTACCGGTAAGAATAAGTTTAATTGGGGTAAGTTTATGATGGCTACGGGTGCCATCAGTAAGGAGATCATCGCTGAAGAGGTTTATCGGGCAATGGTACGAATTAATGATAAAGCCGCTCTTGATGAGTTTTCAGAATTCGATTACCAGATGGAAAAGAAACAGATGTCTGGGATGAGCCGGAACAGGCAGCGGATTGTTTTCGGAGCGCGCATCATTAAACCTGATGGTACGGTGCATGAAGTAGACCCTGATGAGGCTGTCAATGTGACCCGTGGTAAGAAAGATAAAGAGGACAGACAGAAACTCGCTATTCCGGATTTGCAAATAGGAGATATACTCGATTATTTTTTTCATGAAGAAATTCGTTTGGAAGATGCTCGTTTGGAACCTTATATCTATTGTTTCGTGGATCGGTATCCGATATTGAACTATACTGTGCATTGTGAGATTGCACGTAAGTTGACTACCGAGTATCGTTCCATGAATGGCGCTCCGAGGTTTATTGAATCTTCCGATGCTGATGGAAACATCGTGTTAGATGCTACAGCAGCCAATTTGCCTAAACAACAGGATGCTTCTTTGTGGTATGTGCCGATGAGACAAAGTCCTATGATCTGTATGAATGTTTTAGACAATAATTTAGCATTCGAATATAAACCCAAAAATGCCCGTAAGTCCGGTGTTTATGGAAATCTTCCTGTTGCTGCCGTTCAGCAAGATGCGTTTTATCTGATGGATAGGATGGCACGTGATAATTATATGTCTTGTGGCTATATGGTTAATAAAGTACGGAAAATGGCGAAACAATATCAGAAATCGCATCCTGGCATTACAGAACAACAGTTGATGGATTATCTATATGAAGCGCTCATTTTTAATTGGCCCTCCGATCCGAATTATGGATCTAAGCGATTTGTTGTCTGTCTGCATAAGTTAATGGAATCTTTTGATTTGTCATATATGGTAGGACTGGTAACCGGACGTAACATGGAGCGGATGGACGATCTTTTCCAGATGTACGATGTCAGTTTCCTTTTGATGAGGAAAGGAGATAAAAAAGCATATATGTACCCTGATATGTATGATGCCTCAGGAGTTTTACCGGATGGTTTTGAAGGAGAACCAGTCGTGTTGATTCCCGCTAAGAATATGGATTATGGTGCCGGAAGTCTTTTTTTGAAGGACACACTTCCCGCTTCTCTTGCGGTGGCTAATCAGTTCCGGGTCAAAATGGATGTATCCTTGAAAGATGATAATCCACTTGAGCTATCGATAGAGCGGAATATGGAACTCACCGGAGGAATGAAAGCGCCTTTTCAGAATCTGCTACTAAATTATGAAGATTGGGATAAAGCGATGCGTCGTCGTTTGGAAATACCTGCAAGCTTGATAGAGGAATATACAAGAGAACATCGAAAGTATGTAGACAATTTAATAGAAAGATTGGAAGAGGATAGAAAAGGATTGAAAAAGAGTTATTTGACGGAAGTTGCTATCTATCATGAGCAAGAGCCCAAGGAAATTATGACATACCGGTTGGTTTGTCCGGGTGTAGTGGCGGACAGTGCTGTGCTGGTCTATGATGTGAAATATGTAATGGAGAATATGGTAAAAAAAGCGGGTGAGAATTTGCTTTTATCTATAGGACAACTTATTGGTTGCCAACTGAATTTGAATGAGAATGGACGAAACCGTACGGAAGACGTATATATGCCCTGTGCGCGCCTTTTCAATTATGAAATAACATTTACTTTGCCGGATGGGTATCATATTAATGAAGGGAGTTTGGATAAGCTAAAGGTAAATGTACGGAATAGATGTGGCTTTTTTACTTCGGATATTGTTTTGACAGATCGGAAATTGGTAATGAAAATACAGAAACAATATATGAATGCTTATGAACCTGTATCTCATTGGCCTCAGTTACTTGAACTTATTGATGCTACTTCCGGTTTTTATTCGCAGGTGATGGTTTTAAGGAAATAATATTTAAAGGGGAACTTAAAATCTGTTTATATTTTCCTTCGAAAAGAAAACCGAGCAGATTTGACATAGGATCTTATTAATATAAAAGAATAAGTTCCCCTTTAAATTTTGATTTAAAGGCTATAGTTTAATTTTTTGTACCACTTTCTTGCCATCAATCACTGCAACTACTATATAGATTCCTTTTTCCCAATCCTTAATGGATAATGAGGATAACGGATGTCCATTGGTGTATATTTTCTGTCCCGTAGTAGTATATATACTGATGGATTGGATGTCTTTTGAGGTATTTATGCACAAAATCTCATCCGATATGTAAATAAGTGGGGCTGTTTCTGATTGCTCGGTGTGGATGGAACTTGATTTGTCTTTGAATGCAAAGAGTGGGCATACTGCAAACGATAAGAATTCATCATTATTTTTAGTCCATTCCAATTCACCGGTAGGTTGGAAGTTATCATCCAATATTGCTAATTGATGGTAAACAGTAGATTTACCTCCGTTTTCTCTTCGGGGAGAGCAGAACATTGCTATGGCATCGGTATCTTCATCTGTACTGTTGTTCGGGAAACCGCTGATAGTAATAAAAAATGCTTCATCTACTTCCACTGCTTCCGCAAATCTAAAGTAAGTAGCCTCAAAGGTGTCATCCGAATATTTCAGTTCATCAGCCCGTACTTGGACAGAAGCCAATGTTTCACCCGGCAGGCCGTTTTCTTCACGAGCAATGGAGACTGTTATTAATGCATCCGGGGTAACTGTTTTTACCGAGGCAAAATAGATGGCTACTTCGGAGATGAGTCCTTTGACTGCGGGTTTGTCGAACCGTTCAGCGAAAGCTGTTATATCCAGCCAGTTTGTGCCACCGTAATAACCATAAAATGCAAGGTCGATAGGAGCAAGATTTTCGGTTTCATCCATTTCTACATTCCATATATATTGTTCGCCGCCAGCCTGTAGTGCGTGTTCGTATACGACTGAATGCGTGCCGGCAGTATTTCCGACAGTAAGTGATAAGCTATATAATCCTTTTGAAGGATAGGACACTATCGGATTCTGATCGTTGCAGGTTTCTTTATTACTACCTTGCAGTTGCCAGTTCCATGTAGACGGTTTACCTTTCGAACGATCGGTAAAGTGGACTTCTGTATCGAGTGGTAAATAGCAGGCCACCCATGGAGACAGATATCCTTCTTCCGGAAATCCGATGATAGCTGTCGGTGCAATGCTTTTGACAACGACAAATCCTACACGCTCGCATTCATCGTTTCCTACAGAATTACTTACGACAAGTTTTACAGGATATGTGCCCGCTTTCTGATAAGTCACTACTGGATTTTGTTCGGTAGATGTAGAAGGTTCGCCTCCTTCAAATGTCCAAATGTAAGAAGTAGGAGTACCTGTGGATAAATCGGTAAAATGCACCTGTGACCCTTCATTGATTATTGCAGGACTTTCTCCTGTATGATCTTCTTGGCTGATGATAAAATCATCAATAAGGACGTCATCTCCTCCCTTCCCTTCATAATGAAATGAGAATTTTACTTTTTTATTTGCGAATTCTGCCAAATCAAGATTAAAAGGTAGCCATTTCGGTCTTTCATGTCCCGATTCCTGAGCCCATGAATGTGCATTGAATAATTCTTTTTCTTCAGATCCGTCTGTTACGGTGAGGGTTAAGTTAGCATATAGGACGAATACTCCATCGAAACAGGCATAAAATGAGCATTTTCCACCTTCCGGTATTAGTATTTCCGGAGAGGTAATGATTTCATTTTGCTCTGCTTTGTCATCATACCAGACGGCAAGGGAGTTTTTGCTGTCTGCATTGATAGCAGAGAAGGGAGGAATTCCATTGATGTTCGGTTTTGTTACGAGATGCCAGGTGTAAGATGAATTGGTGGTTTGAAGTTTCCAATCTTTGAGTTCTTCCTGAGAATCAAATCCTTGTCTGTAGATTTCTTTTGTACTTTCTTTGGCTGTAAAATTGGCTTTTACTATCTGTGCCTGTAGATTAGGAAGCCAGATAAGGAATACAATGATGAACAGGTAATTCTTTGTCATAAGCAAATTATTTTTCTAGTTAGTGATATTTTAATAGGTACTGCTTTGATACAGTTATTTTCCTTTTCTTATGCAAATATAATGCATTTATATTGTATTTATTGAAAATTATAACTAAAATTGCAAAATAGACTATGTGATTGTTATCAAATCAGTATTTAAACCTATTAAACTATTTTTTATGAAGCAAGATTACTTTACAAGAAAAACTTTCTGTTTTGTGGTGTTATTTATGGTTGGAATACTTCTGTTAGCACCTTCTGGGGTACATGCACAGATGTATTTGAACGAAAATTTTAATTATCCTGAAGGTGATTTGTATGGACAAGGGGGATGGATGAAATATGCTTCGAGTTCGGGAGGGGCGATTCAGGTTGTGAATAATCCTCTTACGTATACAGGTTATCAGGATGATGCTAATGGGAATGCCGTGGAGTTATTAAATGTTGCAAGTGGCCAAGATCTTCAGAAAAAATTTACCGAAGGTGATGAACACATAAATAGCGGTACACTTTATTATTCCGCTTTAATTAATGTAAAAGCGGCAGGAGACGCAGATGATAAAGTCTATTTTATGGCTATTGTCTCTAAGACAGCTACTGGTAATGTTGCGGATGGGAAAAGCGGAACCGAATATGCAAGATTATTTGCTTTAGCCGGGGAAGAAGGAAAGTTCAAGCTAGGAGTGAGTCGTTCGTCGGCAAAACCAGTTATGAGTGAAGAAGAATATGAATTGAACAAGACCTACCTTGTAGTAGTGAAATATGAATGCGTGGACGGTGTGACCAATGATGAGGTTTCCTTATTTGTCAATCCGGTAAATTTTGCAACTGAACCTGTTGCTGCTGTTGCCAAATATGTCGATGGATTGGATGGAGATGTCTCTGCCAAGAATGGTTTTCAGGCTATCGAATGCCGCCAAGGAGGGACGACAAGTAAGGTTGCTCCGAACGTTATTATTGATGCCATCCGGGTGGCAAGAAGTTATCCGGAGCTATTTAGCAGTGAAGCACCTGAACCGATTCCGGCAATAACGCTTTCAAAGAAGAATTTGGCAATCGGGGAAGTCTTTATCGGTAAAGTTTACACTCAGGAGATAAATGTGAAAGGCGTCAATCTCAAAAGTGATATCACTTTAAGTGGAATGGAAACCGGAGAAATAACTACTTCTGTGACTACCATTTCAAAAGCGGATGCAGAAGCTCCCGAAGGTTTTAATGTGACGGTTACATTGACACCAAAAGATATCGATTTGTATACGGATAATATTTTATTTGACAGTGAAGGAGCCGCTCAGGGTACCTTGTCTGTTTTTTGGAATTCCATAGAACTGATTGATGTTGCCGATCTGAAAACACTTAGTACAAAGAAAAAGGAGGATTATAAAACGTATCGCTACACGGGAGAAGGTGTTATTTCTTATATATATAAAGATGGTACGAAGACAACATATTATGTGCAGGATGCCACAGGAGCAATCCCCGTTTATGATGGGTTTGGTGACATCACTGTTTCTTATAGCATAGGTGATAAAATAACAGGTTTCATATGTACGGTGGAGTCCATTGCAGGGCTTAATTCCGCTATTCCTGCTGATGGAACGTTGGGAACCGTTATTTCGAAAGGAAATGTGGTTGAACCGGTTGTTGTGACTGCTGCGGCTTTGACTGCTTCTCCTGCAGATTATGCAGGTAAATTGATAAAGATGGAAAATGTTACATTTAAGGATGTAGAAGAGGGGGCTGTATTTACCGAAGATTTGGTAAGTCCAGCCATCAACGACGGAACTGCCGATGCACGGATGAAACTTTTTAAAGGAACTGATATTATGGGAACGGTTATCCCTACAGAAACAGTTACATTGATCGGTATTTCCACTTCTGCCGCAGCAGCTGTGATTGCCCCTCGTGCTTTGACCGACATTGTGAAGTTGCCGGTTGGTGACCCATCATTGGAAATAACCCCTGAAAAAGTAGAATCGAAGACTGCCCACCTGAATATTCCTACTGAATTTGTAACATTTACTATAAAGGCGAATAATCTTCCTGACAAAGTATCGTTGTATATTACAGGAAAATCGGGAACAATGTTTACCATAAATAAGGAAGAAATTCCTGCTGGCACGAGCGAGACCGAACTGGTCGTTACTTATACTCCGACACAGATAGGCAAACATGAAGGACGGTTGAATCTTGAATGTATGGGTGCGCCGGAATTTAATAAGGGAATTGCATTGAGCGGTGTTTGCATAGATCCTGCCAATCCTCCTGTGGTAACCATAAATCCTGAAACTTTGCCGGCATTCTCTGTTGAGGCAAATAAAACTCAAGAACAGACGATACAAGTGACTACGGCCAATCTTCCTGATTATTTATACGCCAAAATGATGAATGAAGGAGAGGGAAGTTTCCGTATCAACAGCAGTATGTTCCTGCAAAATGGAACTTATGATTTGAAAATTACATTTGCTCCAAAGAAAGTGGGCACTTATACCGAACGTATCGAGTTTTCAACTCTAGAACTTGAAACATTCTATCTCACGATAACGGGAACGGCAACAGCCGGTGAAGATCCCGGAGAAGAGAAAGAAGGGGATGAACTACCGTTGGATACAAGTAATCCGACGACATTACTCAACGAGTCGTTTAGTAGTGCCGTGAATAATAAACCACTTTCTGTAACAGGATGGAAAAATGTGGCAACGGTAGGTAAACGAGCATGGTGGGGGTATGATTTTAAAGATGGTGAAACTGTTCTCAATAAAGTGGCCAAAGTTACGGCATACGATTCTCAAGTGGAATCCGGAAAAGAGACTCCTTGTGAAATGTTATTGGTGACTCCTCCGTTGGACTTTAAGAACGCAGCTTCCAAGACCTTTACTTTCCGTGTTATGGGAAATTTGCTTCGTGATGACCAGACCGATTTATTGGAACTTTGTTATATTGATATGGAAGGGGACGAGATGTATATCTCTCCGGTAGGTGGTTTTGAAATGCCGCATTTAAAAGATATGAATGAAGAGTGGCTGGAATACCACATTGAACTTGAAGGCCAAGATATAGCTGATATCTTTTTTATGGGATTCCGCTTTAAGAGTACTCGGGGTACACAAAATTCGGCAACCTATTACATTGATGATGTAAGTTTCGGACGTACGGATTTGCCGAAATTGACTCCGTCTGAAACGCAGCTTGCTTTTGAAGCACTTGTGGGGACTGACTATACAACAGCGCCAATCACTGTGACCGGACAGAATATTACAGAACCAATAACAATAAGTTTGGGAGGTCCGAACAAAAGTAAATTCTCTGTTTCAGAAAAAACATTGCCTGCTGAAGGAGGCTCATTTACTTTAAAATTCGCCTCTAATGAGATAGGTGTGCATGAAGCATATATTAGATTATCCTCTAAGGGTGCTGCTGATGTATATATCCCAATTTCTGCAAATGCAAAAGATGAGGTGGGAATTGCTTTGATTCCGTTCAATGAAACACCTGATATCACAGTGTTCGATATCCTCGGAAAAGTTATGGTGCAGAAGGAAAAATGTACAAATATGGATGAGATCACTAACGTGTTGACTTCCGGAACTTATGTTTTACGTGCATCTTCCGAATCGGGTATCCGAACTATTAAAATAGTTGTTCCATAGTTTTAGACTAGTAATGATATACATAAATGGCTACCGTTGTTTTATTCAGTAATTCCACGCGGTAGCCATTTTTTAATTGTTACACCAAATATGAATATATGTTTCTTGGGAAATCACTCGTGATGATATGGACCTCCATTCAATATGGTCATTGCACGATAAATCTGCTCTACAAAAATGAGACGTATCATCTGATGTGAAAAAGTCATTTTTGACATGGATATCTTTTCGTGCGCTGCGTCATACACTTTTTGTGAGAATCCGTAAGGGCCGCCAATGATAAATACAAGGCGTTTGTTTACCGTGTTCATCTTGTGTTTCATGTAATCGGCAAATTCGAGGGAACGCATCTCTTTTCCATGTTCATCGAGTAATACGATGAAATCACCCGGTTGCAGTGTTTTACAGATAAGTTCTCCTTCTTTCTCTTTTTGTTGATCCGTTGAAAGGCTTTTTGTATTTTTAAGTTCCGGTATCACTTCCATATCGAAGGAAATGAAGCGTTTGGTACGCTGAATATAGTCGTTTATAGCAGTGATATAATGGGATTCTACGGTTCGTCCTACGACGAGCAAAGTCGTTTTCATCTTGATACAGTTATGATTATCGCACAAAAATAGCTATTTTTTATGTTATTTTGCAATAAATGCTTACCTTTGCGTATCATTAGGTGGAAGTTTTCGCTGAAAACGACTATCTGAAAAGCTTGTAGTTATGAAAAAACGAGTGCTTTTATGGTTTGCCGGACTGCTCTTCTCCGTATCTACGCTTTTTGCACAAGATGTTCCGGTAGGAGTGGTTGTGGCATTTAAGAAGGGAAGCTCTCAGGAGCTGAACAAATATTTGGGTGATAAGGTAGACCTCGTCATTCAGAATCGCACGGCAAGCGCTGACAAACAGGAAGCAGAGAGTGCTATGAGTACCTTTTTTGCTGATAATAAAGTCAGTAGTTTTAATGTGAACCATCAGGGAAAGCGAGATGAATCAAGTTTCGTTATCGGTACCTTGACAACTGCAAATGGGAACTTTCGGGTGAATTGTTTCTTCAAAAGAGTACAGAACAAATATTTAATACATCAAATAAGGATTGATAAAACCAATGAATAAGGAAAAAGAATTGATAGACAAGTTGATCGATCTTGCTTTTGCAGAGGATATAGGTGATGGAGATCATACAACCCTTTCATGTATCCCTGCCACAGCTATGGGGAAATCTAAACTTCTCATCAAAGAAGCCGGTGTTTTGGCAGGTATTGAGGTGGCTAAGGAGATCTTCAATCGTTTTGATCCGGAAATGAAAGTGGAGGTGTTCATTAATGACGGTGCGGAAGTAAAACCGGGTGATATCGCCATGGTGGTGGAAGGTAAAATACAATCATTGTTGCAGACTGAGCGTCTGATGCTGAATGTCATGCAACGTATGAGTGGGATTGCCACTATGACCCGTAAATATGCGGCAAAACTTGAAGGTACTCATACTCATGTGCTGGATACCCGTAAAACAACTCCGGGAATGCGTATTCTTGAAAAGATGGCGGTAAAGATTGGAGGTGGTGTGAACCATCGTATCGGATTGTTTGATATGATTCTTTTGAAAGACAATCATGTGGATTTTGCCGGTGGTATTGAGAAAGCAATTACTCGTGCCAAAGAATATTGCAAAGAAAAAGGCAAGGATTTGAAGATTGAAATTGAGGTTCGTAATTTTGATGAACTCCAACGGGTACTCGATTTAGGAGGAGTGGATCGAATTATGTTTGATAACTTCACTCCTGAAATGACAAGGAAAGCTGTAGAGATGGTAAATGGTCGTTATGAGACGGAATCGTCAGGTGGCATCACTTTCGATACATTGCGTGACTATGCCGAATGTGGTGTTGACTTTATCTCAGTAGGAGCATTGACCCATTCAGTAAAAGGGCTTGATATGAGTTTCAAAGCCTGTTGATGAAGGCTACATATCGCATTGATTAACTAAGCTTCCATAATGTAGTGCTGTCTCTGCATTATGGAAGCTTTTTTCTTTAACTTCTTTTAAATATACTTTTAGCAGCATTTCCCATGATGCTGCGTCTAACTAACAAATGACGCAAAGAGGCGTCCGTAAAAAGCACTGGCATTGGAAAACGAGATAGAACTGATAAAGGGCTGCCGGGCAGGAAAAGATTCCGCCCGAAAGGAACTTTACACCCTTTATTCCAAGCAGATGCTGGCGATTTGCTATCGTTATACGGGCGATATGGAGGCGGCACACGATGTGTTACATGATGGGTTTATCAAGATTTTTACTAAATTCTCGTTTCGGGGAGAGGCTTCATTATCCACATGGATAACGAGAGTGATGGTAACTCAAGCACTTGATTATTTACGAAAGCAGAAACGAATCACTCAGGTAATAGCTCACGAGGAACAGATTCCCGATATTCCGGATTTAGGGGATAATGGATGTGGGATCTCGGAAGAACAATTAATGGCTTTTGTTGCTGATTTACCAGATGGATGTCGAACCGTATTCAACCTTTATGTGTTTGAAGAGAAGTCGCACAAGGAGATAGCGGAAATGTTGAATATTAAAGAACACTCCTCTACTTCGCAACTTCACAGGGCCAAATATTTGTTAGCAAAAAAGATTAAAGAATATAGAAACCATGAAGAGAGAAACTGATGAAATAACCGGCCTGTTCCGTTCGCGACTCGGCAATGCCGAAATGACGGTAAGGGACGGATTCTGGGAAGAATTAAACAAAGATGTGGCGATTCGAAGTCATCGTCGTCGTGTTGCATTTTTCCGGGTAGCTGCCGCTGCCTCTGTCTTGTTGGTCTTGGCGGCATCGTCTGCTACCATTTGGTTTATTTCACCAAAAGAAGAAATAGAGCAGGCATTTACGCAACTTGCTGTTACTGGTGTAGGTGATTTGGATGGTGACCATGTAAACCAATCTTTTTCACCTGTGCAACCCCAGCCCATGCAACAGAAATCTGCGCCTAACGTATATGGCACATTGGCTCAAAGTCACGAAGGAGAAGAGGATGATTCGGTCACAGTCACCATGTCATTCAGTTTTTCTGTTTCTGCTGAGACTATACAAGAAGGAGCAAATATGATCGATAACGGGAAAAAAGTGTGGAAAGCTGGGACAGGCAATGAGAATTTTGAGTTTGAGGAGAGTGATCAGCCGGTCTTTTATGGCACACAGAATTCAACTACAGGGATTGTGAAAAAGTATCATGGGCTAGCTTTAAAAGCCGGAGTAGGGACGGCACTTCCGGCAGCAAACGGAAGGTGTAAAATGCCGGTTATGGCAGGTTTGACGTTGGAGAAAAGGTTTAATAAATATTTAGGGATAGAAACCGGATTGGCATATACGAACTTGAGATCGGAAGGAAAAGGTCTTCATTATCTTGGAATTCCGGTGAAGATGAATGTATATTTGGCAGAAGCGCCTAAGTTGGATTTATATGCTTCATTGGGAGGTATAGCCGATAAATGTATAGCCGGTGCTGCGGAAAATGATTTTAAAAATGAACCTGTACAATTGGCTGTGATTGCCGGATTGGGAGTGAACTACAAAATAAACGATCGGATTGCACTTTTTGCCGAACCGGGTGTTTCGCATCATTTCAAGACCGATTCCAAACTTGAGACGGTGCGTACGAAACGACCGACGAATTTTAATCTGATCTGCGGACTCCGCATGACTTATTAACCATTAAAAAGAAGAGCCTTATGAGAAAGACATGGATTATGTTACTGGTTTTATTTACTGTGATCGTATTTACAGGATGCAGTGAAGAAACGCTTGATTACGATCATCCGGATGTTGATCTTTTTGTGAAACAATTGAAAGCCGGAAACTATAATGCGAAAGATGAGAAGGGAGTGATAGGAGTACCTCATTTTTCGGAGGAAGATATTCCCGAATTGTTTAATTATGCCGAAGATTTGACTATTATTCCTTCATTTCCATCGGTTTACAATAGTAATAGTGGTAAGATACGCCTTGGTGAATGTATTTTGTGGGTAATTGAAAGTATACGGTTAGGAATTCCTGCCTCAATGGGCTGCAATATGGTCGAGGCTAATGCCGAAAACTATGAAGCTATTTATTTCCTCTCAGATGAGGAAGTATTGGATGCAGCTGCCCGTTATCGCCGTTGGTGGGAGAACAGGCATTATCCGCGCACAGCTTGGACGATCGATCCTTGTTATGACGAACCTCTTTGCGGTAGCGGTTACCGTTGGTGGTAGAGGTATATAAAAAAGAAAAGAATGACGAAGCGTTTTATATTGTTTCTATCGGTTTGTTTGGTGACTTCACTGATTCATGCCCAGGAGTGGACGAAGAAGGATTCATTGAATCTTCATGATCTGCTGCATGGAAACGGAGAGATCAAATTGAATCCGGAGGCTGTGAAACAAATCGACTTTGATTCTGGAATATTAGGCGCTCCTCAAATTTCTACGGATAAAAACTGGATGTTACCGGATGAGACATTGCCTTCTGCATTACCTGATCAACCGTCATTGGAGATGAGGCAACTTCTTACGCTTTATCCTTATAAACCGACTACACCTTATAATTGGGACCCGGTATATAGAAAAAAGATAAAGGTGGGGAAAGATACTTGGCGGGGGGATCCTTATTATAAGTTGAAAACTCTATTTATATATACAAATTGGGCAAAGACGCCTCTTGACGCAGGAGAACGTGCGTCGATAGAACAGATCGAGGCTACGGGATTACGCTATAATCCATTGGCAGGAAGGGTAAATAATGCTATGGTGGGTGCTTGGGAAGGTGTCGGCAGTAGTGGTATTGGTGGTCTTGATTTCAATAGTATTTTTACAAGAAGGTTTTGGGACAGAAAGGGAAATATCCGTCGTGCCCGAACTTTGGAGATTCTTAAATCATATGGAGATTCTACAACAGTAAATGTTTCAGCTCCTGTGTTACAGCCCATCACTCGTTGAACTTTAGAAGGTGTAAAATTGTTAAATATAGTAAGTGGCATACTGCTTTTTCTTACTTTTGAAGATTGGCAGAATATGTTCGGCAACGAATCTATCAAATTAGAAAATATATATAATTTATGAATCGAATTTCTACTCTTTTAGGTATTCGTTATCCTATTATTCAGGGAGGTATGGTTTGGTGCAGCGGTTGGCGTTTGGCATCTGCAGTAAGTAATTCAGGCGGACTCGGGTTGATTGGTGCGGGATCTATGCATCTGGAGGTTCTCCGTCAACATATTCGTAAGTGTAAAGCTGCTACTGATAACCCCTTTGGAGTGAATATTCCTTTGATGTATCCTCAAATTGAGGAGGTTATGAATATCGTTGTTGAAGAGGGAGTCAAAATTGTCTTTACTTCCGCTGGAAATCCTAAAACATGGACAGGATGGCTTAAGGAACGAGGGATTACAGTGGTGCATGTCGTATCTTCTTCGAAGTTTGCTGTAAAATGTGAAGAAGCCGGTGTAGATGCTGTGGTTGCCGAAGGTTTTGAAGCCGGTGGTCATAACGGGCGGGAAGAAACGACTACGTTTTGTCTGATTCCGGCAGTTCGCCGAGCAACAAATCTCCCTTTGATTGCCGCTGGAGGTATTGCTACGGGTGAAGGTATCTTGGCAGCTATGGTCTTAGGTGCAGAAGGGGTACAGATAGGAACCCGTTTCGCATTGACTTATGAAAGTTCCGCCAGCGATGTATTCAAAGAGTATTGTTTGCGGTTGAATGAAGGGGATACTAAACTATTACTTAAAAAATTGGCTCCTACACGTCTTGTGACGAATAGTTTCCGGGATGCTGTGGAAGCAGCGGAAGGGCGTGGAGCATCTGCCGACGAATTGCGTGAACTTTTAGGAAAAGGCAGGGCTAAAAAAGGTATTTTTGAAGGTGATCTTGAAGAAGGAGAACTGGAGATAGGTCAAGTTGCCGCATTGTTCCGCCAACAACAGTCAGTTTCGGAAGTAATGAAAGAATTGGTCGAGGGATATGAGAGAGGAATTAAGAATTTGGAAGAAAGAATGTAGAATCTTTCATTTGGTATGATTCCTTTTCTATTAAGAAACAGCAAGTGAACAATAAAGGATAAAGAATTCCAACTGAATGTTATTGGGTTGGATTCTTTATCCTTCGTCTTTCACTCTTCGTTTTTAATTTTCACTTTTCATTATAATTTAAGCGGTTCATATTTCAGTCCGAATACATCAGCGACAGCTTTGTAAACAACTTTGCCTTCTACAACATTCAGTCCCAGTTCGAGGGCGTGATCCTCTTTGCAAGCCTTTTCCCATCCTTTGTTGGCAAGGGCTATGACATAGGGTAAAGTTGCATTGGTCAATGCCAGTGTAGATGTGTAAGGCACAGCTCCCGGAATGTTAGCTACGGCATAATGCACGATTCCATCCACAACATAAGTAGGTTCACTGTGGGTAGTGGGGTGTGACGTTTCAAAGCATCCTCCCTGGTCGATGGCTACATCGACAAGTACCGTTCCGGGTTGCATCATTTTCAACATGTCACGGGTAATCAGATGAGGTGCTTTATCACCGGGGATAAGTACCGAACCGATGATCAGATCAGCGGTAGGAAGTTCCATTTTAAGACGTAATTCTGAAGCATAGAGGGTTTTTACATTTTTAGGAAGTACTTCATTCAGATAGCGGAGACGTGCCAGATTGATATCAGCTATGGTTACATCCGCCCCCATTCCGGCAGCCATCTGTGCCGCATTGCTTCCTACAATGCCGCCCCCCAGAATCAATACTCTTGCCGGTTTCACACCCGGTACACCACCGAGCAAGATACCTTTGCCACCTTGTGGCTTTTCAAGGAAACGGGCACCTTCTTGAGTGGCCATGCGTCCTGCTACTTCACTCATTGGTATAAGTAGCGGCAGGGAGTGATCAGGCTTCTCTACCGTTTCATAAGCCAGACAAATGGAACCGTTTTCAATCATGGCAAGGGTCAGTTCTTTATCGGAGGCAAAGTGGAAATAAGTAAATAGTAACTGTCCTTTGCGAATGAGTTTGTATTCCGGTTTTATGGGCTCTTTTACCTTCACTATCATTTCTGCGGTGGCGTAAACATCTTCCATGGTAGGGAGAATCTTGGCACCTACAGCTGTATAGGCTTCGTCCGGGAATCCACTATTGAGACCTGCAGTATGCTGTAAATATACAGTATGTCCGCGCTTTACTACTTCGGCAACTCCGGAGGGGGTCATACCCACCCGGTTCTCGTTGTTTTTGATTTCCTTTGGTACTCCGATAATCATAATGTTACTGTATTAAGGGTTAAACATATGCGAATGTACGGAAATTCCCCTTACGTTGTTATGCATAAGGGGATGTTTAACAGCATATTGTTGTTTTTATAAATATCTACTTCTCCATTTTGACAATTATTTCTCCGGTGGATTTTAATATTTACCCGGAATGATGTACATTTGTCAATCTAATGAAACGAAAGATTAAATGAAACGATATATCACCGCTTTGTTACTTGCCTGTAGTATGCAAGCTTTTACTCAGAATCAAACGCAGGCTACTTTTATTCCGCCTTTCGACTTTCCTCTGACATTGAGTGGCAATTTCGGGGAAATACGAGCCAATCATTTTCATGGAGGGCTTGATTTTAAAACGGGAGGGGTAATCGGAAAACCTGTCCGTGCCCTTGCCGATGGGTATATCTCCCGCATTCGTGTCACCAATGGCTCCGGCTATGTACTCGATGTTACTTATGATAATGGATATTTCACTATAAACCGCCACCTCAGCGGTTTCTTGGGAGCTATTGCGAAACGGGTGGAAGAATTGCAGTATAAAGAAGAAAGCTATGAGGTGGAAATAATTCCCGAGCCGGGTGAGTATCCTGTGAAGGCTGGTCAGCAGATCGCATGGAGTGGAAATACCGGATATTCGTTTGGACCGCACTTGCATTTGGATGTGTTTGAAACGGCTACCGGAGATTATATCGATCCGATGCCTTTTTTTCTGACGCGCATTAAAGATAACACTGCACCGAAAGCTGAAAGCATCATGTTATTTCCACAGTCCGGTAAAGGTGTAGTGGAGGGGAGTCAGGATCGTCAAGCCTTTCAACCGAACCATCCGCGTCCGATAGAGGCTTGGGGGGTAATTGGTTCCGGCATCAAAGCATATGATTACATGGATGGCGTACACAATCGTTACGGTGTGCATACGGTTATTCTCACCGTAGATGGGGAAGAGGTGTTCCGTAGCACGGTGGATCGTTTTTCGCAAGAAGAAAACCGCATGATAAACTCTTGGACGTACGGGCAATATATGAAATCGTTTATCGAACCGGGCAATGCGTTGCGGCTCTTAAAGGCTTCTAATAATAATCGGGGATTGGTCACGGTCGATGAGGAGAGGGAGTATCATTTCGTGTATACGCTGAAAGATGCGTTCGGAAATACTTCTCATGCCCGTTTTACGGTACAAGGTAAAAAACAACCGGTTGAAACGCTGCATCATCGTGATAAATATTTCTTTGCTTGGAATAAGACGAATATTCTGCAGGAACCGGGACTGTCTTTGATTATACCCAAAGGGATGCTATATGATGACATTGCTTTGAACTATCAGATGAAGGCAGATAGCGGTGCTGTTTCTTTTACGTATCAGTTGAATGATGAACGGGTACCTTTGCATGGCGGTTGCGAACTGCGTATCGGGCTTCGTCGTAAACCGGTAGCTGACAGTACAAAATATTACGTGGCACGTGTCACCCCGAAAGGTTTATACGGAGTCGGTGGAAAATATGAAAACGGTTTTATGAAAACTCATATCCGTGAACTGGCTACTTATACGGTGGCAGTCGATACGGTTCCTCCTGTCATTACTCCGATAAGTCCCAAAAACTGGGGACGTACAGGGAAAATAGTTTATTCTATTAAAGATAAGGCGACCGGTATCTGTTCCTATCGAGGGACGATTGATGGGAAATATGCCTTGTTCGGCAGACCGAACATGACCCGTACACAGTATATTTGTGAACTTGACCCGAAGTATGTGAAAAAAGGTGGTAAACATGTCGTGGAGATGGTGGCTACGGATGATTGCGGCAATGAAACTGTGGTGCGAGACACTTTTGTATGGTAAGAGAAGAATGTTATAGTACTAATATTTAAGTAATAATAGAACAATGAACAAGAAACTGATTCTTTGTGCTGCCTTTCTTTTGGCGGCTGTGGCGGATACTTTCGCCTGTACTAATCTTATTGTCGGGAAGAATGCATCTGCCGATGGTTCGACTATCGTTTCCTATTCTGCCGATTCCTACGGACTCTTCGGTGAACTGTATCACTATCCGGCAGCTACTTACAAAAAGGGGACTATGCTAGATGTTTACGAGTGGGATACCGGTAAGTATCTAGGTAAGATTGCTCAAGCTCGTCAGACATACAATGTGATTGGCAATATGAATGAGTATCAGGTCACTATTGGGGAAACTACTTTTGGAGGACGTCCCGAATTGGCGGATTCTACCGGAATAATCGATTATGGAAGTCTGATATATATCGGTCTGCAGCGTTCGCGTACAGCTCGTGAGGCTATCAAGATCATGACCGATCTTGTACAGGAGTATGGCTATTATAGCGAAGGAGAATCATTCACGCTTGCCGATCCCAACGAAGTCTGGATTATGGAGATGATTGGTAAAGGTCCCGGTGTCCGCGGTGCAGTATGGGTTGCAGTTCGTGTGCCCGATGATTGTATTTCGGCTCATGCCAACCAGGCACGTATCCATCAGTTCGATATGAATGATAAGGAAAACTGTATGTACTCACCGGATGTGATCTCTTTTGCTCGTGAAAAGGGATACTTCAATGGTGTAAACAAGGATTTCAGTTTTGCAAAGGCATATGCTCCGCTTGATTTCGGTGCGCGGCGTTATTGCGAAGCCCGCGTTTGGAGTTATTTCAATATGTTTACCGATAAAGGAAATGCTTACCTTCCTTATATTCAGGGGGAAACAGACGAACCGATGCCGTTGTTCATCAAGCCTTCCCGTAAGATTTCGGTACAAGATGTACAGAACGCTATGCGTGATCATTATGAAGGAACACCGCTGGATATCACTAATGATTTCGGTGCCGGTCCTTACAAGACTCCTTATCGTCTTTCTCCGCTTGAATTTGAAGTAGATGGTCAAAAATACTTCAATGAACGTCCTATTTCAACTCAACAATCCGGTTTTGTATTTGTTGCACAGATGCGTGCCAGTATGCCTGATCCTGTGGGCGGTGTACTCTGGTTTGGTACGGATGATGCCAATATGACTGTTTTCACTCCGGTATATTGTTGTACGGATAAGGTTCCTGTGTGTTACAGCCGTGTCGGAGGTGCCGATTATATCACCTTCTCTTGGGATTCCTCTTTCTGGATTTTCAATTGGGTGTCTAATATGGTGTATCCGCGTTATGACCTGATGATCGGTGATATCCGTGACACTCAGAAAGAATTGGAAGGCACTTTCCACAACGCACAGGCTGGTATTGAGGACATGGCTACCCGGCTTTATCAGAAAGACCCCGCTGAAGCTAAAGCTTTTCTTACGAATTATACGAATATCACAGCGCAGAGTACTTTCGATACTTGGAAACGTTTGGGTGAATTCATCATTGTGAAATATGCCGACGGGGTGATCCGTAAGATGAAAGACGGTAAGTTTGAGCGTAATTCCATCGGTCAGCCTGCCGGAGTGGTTCGTCCGGGCTACCCGAAAGAGTTCCTTGACGAGTATGTGAAGCAGACGGGAGAAAGATACAAAATGAAGTGAATAATTGATAATTAAGAATGAATAATGAAAAGTGAACGATTAAGACACTTTGCAGCCTGATAGCGCAGCCTACTTTTCATTATTCATTTTTCATTATTAAACCTCTGTTTTTCCAATTAATTTATTTACATTTGTGACTGAGACAAGAAATAAATCATTAACCAATAAATAACGATATAGATGGATAATCAAGACTTGATCAAACAGGTGACTGAGAAGGCCGAAAAGTGGCTTACCCCGGCATATGATGCCGAAACTCAGGCTGAAGTGAAACGCATGTTGGCAAATGAGGATAAGACAGATTTGATAGAAGCATTCTATAAAGATCTGGAGTTCGGTACAGGCGGTTTGCGCGGTATTATGGGCGTGGGTACAAACCGGATGAATATCTATACGGTAGGTGCTGCGACTCAAGGCTTGTCTAATTACCTGAATAAGAATTTCAAAGATCTTCCTCAGATTTCAGTAGTCGTAGGGTATGACTGCCGTAACAACAGTGATCTTTTTGCCAAGATATCTGCTGACATCTTCTCTGCAAACGGTATTAAGGTATATCTTTTTGAAGATATGCGTCCGACACCGGAAATGTCTTTTGCCATCCGCTATTTGGGCTGCCAGAGCGGTATTATCCTGACTGCATCTCATAATCCGAAGGAATACAACGGCTACAAGGCTTATTGGGATGATGGTGCGCAGGTACTGGCTCCGCATGATAAAGGGATCATTGACGAAGTAAACAAGATTACTTCTGCAGCCGATATTAAATTCCAAGGCAATCCTGCTCTGATCCAAGTAGTGGGTGAAGATATCGACAAGCCTTATTTGGAGAAAGTGAAAACTGTTTCTATCGATCCGGAAGCGATCGCTCACCAGAAAGATATGAAGATTGTTTATACTCCGATTCATGGTACAGGTATGATGCTTATCCCACGCGCTTTGAAGATGTGGGGATTTGAGAATGTATATACCGTGCCCGAACAGATGATAAAAGACGGTAACTTCCCGACAGTCGTATCTCCGAATCCGGAAAATGCCGAGGCGTTGACGATGGCTGTCGATCTGGCCAAAAAGATCGATGCCGATCTGGTAATGGCAAGTGATCCGGATGCTGACCGGGTAGGCATCGCTTGCAAGGATGACAAGGGCGAATGGGTGCTGATCAACGGTAATCAGACTTGCTTGATGTATCTTTATTACATCATCACTCAGTATAAGAAACTGGGCAAGATGACGGGAAAAGAATTTGTTGTGAAGACCATCGTTACCACGGAATTGATTAAGAAGATTGCCGATAAGAACGGTATCGAGATGATGGATTGCTACACGGGCTTCAAATGGATTGCTCGCGAGATTCGTCTGAACGAAGGCAAGAAAGTCTATATCGGTGGTGGCGAAGAGAGCTACGGCTTCCTGGCCGAAGATTTCGTGCGCGACAAAGATGCTGTTTCCGCTTGCTGTCTGATTGCTGAAGTAGCTGCATGGGCTAAGGATAATGGTAAGACGTTGTACGAACTCTTGTTGGATATTTATGTAGAATACGGCTTCTCTAAAGAGAAAGGGATCAGCGTAGTGAAACCGGGTAAGAGTGGCGCGGACGAAATCAAACAGATGATGGTTGATTTCCGTAACAATCCACCGCGCGAACTGGCGGGCTCTAAAGTTATTCTGTGGAAAGACTTCCAGACTTTGAAACAGATGGATGCTACCGGACGTGTGACGGAGATAGATATGCCTGATAAATCTAACGTTCTTCAGTATTTCACCGAAGACGGTAGCAAGGTTTCCATTCGTCCGTCGGGAACAGAGCCGAAAATCAAATTCTACATCGAAGTAAAAGGTGAAATGGGCTGCCGCAATTGCTTTGCCAGTGCCGATGCCGAAGCCGATGAAAAGATCAAGGCCATAATGAAATCTTTGGGCATCTGATCCGTTTCCGCGGGAGGAGTTACACCAAACGATGATAGGAGAGGTCGTTAGCCGAAATAAATTCGGTCAACGGCCTCTTTTCCTTTTTAGTGGAGTTAGTGTGGCGCATTCTTTTCGATTCTTCTATAGAGGGTTGGATTACGCGAGACCGTCGTCGTTAAACATTCTTTTTGTTTCTTTAGACTATTGGTCTTAATCATTCTGCCGCGGACGTTGTTCTAAGTGCAACATCTAAACCAATTGATATATGAAAGATCTGATAGCCGGCATCAAGTATGATGCCTCGAAAGTAATTAGTCAGGCCGTTGGGCCAAGTAAGGAATTTTGCATGGGCTATATGAATCCGGGCGCTCATGACGGTCAAGGATATATTTCTACGCTGAAACTTTCTGTCGGTACTGTCGATGTGAAAGGACTGGATGAAGTCACTGAAAGTATTCTGGCTTATGAACGTTGCGGAAAGAGTGATGCCTATTGCGGACAAGTAAACATGCAGAACACTTCCTCTGCTTTTTGCGGATTGAATGGTGCCATCTGGGGACTCGACCTCGGTGTACACGAAGATATCCTATCCGGTAAAATAGCTCCTATGTACAAGCAACCTATGGAAGGTGGCAAGGAGATTCCTGTTTATAATGCACGTCCTTTGTTGGATGCTACCGAACGCCTTTTCGGAAAAGAGAAACAACGTCGATTCCCGCCTATGCCTGGCTCATATATTGTTTGTGCCGGACAGGATGTCATGGCTCACGGACCGCAATGGGTATGGGGCTGTGTAGGGGTAGCTGTTCCGAAGAATCGTGATCAAGCTGCCTGTCTGTTTGTAGAAGATGCGAATGTTTATGGCGATGATTCGACTACCGAAAGTGAGATGATCGGGTATTTGGAAGGTACTCTTCGCAGGGTAACTGAAAGTATTGCACTTTGTGCGGAAGATCAAGGCATAGAATACGAGTGTATTTATGCCGGATATAAATATGTATTTGTAGAACCCGATCAGGTAGGTTGTGCGATGACCACCATACCTGCCGTCTATCTGGCTCAAAATGCAGTACCACAGGGAATGGACGCGGCAGCACTTTATAAAATGCCTCTTACTGAGTGGGAGAAAAAATTAGGTTTGGAAGAACTCACTTTCGAGGAGTAATCCCGGAGGTTATTTGAAAAAGCAGGTCACGAGGGCGCAGGGTTTATTGATACTTTCTGTAGGATGAATTCGGTTTCATTCCACTCATAAGTTGTTCGTTTGTAGTTTGTGCGTGCTTCTCGTGGCCTGTATTTTGTTATTTACCGTTCTCTAACCACCAATCTATCATTTTGCGGGCAAGACTTAGTTTGCGCGGTAGTTCGGGCAGATTGTCTCTGGTGTAGAATGCTCCGGAACTAAGTTCTTCATCCTGAAGCTGTAATTCTCCTCCCGCATAGTCGGCTATAAATCCTACCATCAGCCCGCTCGGATAGGGCCACGGCTGGTTGGCAAAATAAGTAATGTTACGGATGTCCAGTCCCGTTTCTTCTTTCACTTCCCGGGCTACACACTCTTCCAGCGTTTCTCCGGTTTCCAGGAATCCGGCTACCAAGCTGTTGAAAGTACCCTTGAAGTTTCGTGCATGTACCAAGAGGAGGCTATCTTCTTTGCGAATCAGTACCAGTATGGCAACGGATATGGCTGGATACATTTCATTTCCACATGCCGGACATTTTTTCATGATGGTCTCTTTTTGTATCATCTTTGTTCCGCATACGGGGCAGAAGCGACTATTACGATCCCAATGCAGTATTTCGGCTGCTTTTCCGGCTGCCTGATATTGTACTAATGGAATCAGATCGTAAGATGCTCTTAGGCCTGTCAGAACGTAATCTTTCGATTCTTCTATCGATTGTTCGATAGCAAACGCTTTACAAGGCAGAGTCTCCAAAATGCAGATCTCGTGTACTGTGCTGCCTTTGGGAATACGGATAGGAGACTGTTCGTTGCAGGGGAGTGAGAATTTGTCATTCTGTTTCTGAAGTAATATCTGGTCTTTGTGGAATATGATCCACCAGTTCTTTGAGGGTTCGTTCATCTTTATATGCGATATTTTGTTTCGTTAGGTTTCTTCTTTATTATAGCATTAATGTGCTGCAAAGGTACAAATATATAAGGTGTTTCCCATAACTCTTCGTATAGAATGTTATAAACAAACGCATCGTTCGGTTTGAACCTGCTATGTTAAACATGGGGATGTAAAGCAGTGAAACACCCCCATGTTTGACTGCTTTACATGGGGGTGTTTCACTGCTTTACATCCCCATGTCTGACATGGTTCCTTTTGAAGTAAAGGTCGGTTTCCCGTAGTCTAATGGTGGCTAGGGTTTAATTAAACGGAACCGATATCATAAGAAAGCTATGGGCATTAATGTATAGTGTCCACAGCCTGTTTCAGGCAAGTGCCCCTGCCTTTTGGAATTTGATAAGCACTGTAACTATGAGAATAATATTCCGGATTCATAACAGCGGTCGGAGCTTATTTCTTTAGAGCTTGATGCTTCTTTCAATCCTTATTTCATTCACGAAATATCTATCGTGTGAAACCACTATTACCGTACCTGTATAATCTCTGATAGTTGCAGTGATTATTTCTATGCTTTGAATATCCAGGTTGTTAGTCGGTTCATCCAAAATGAATAAGTCAGGAGTATTGTCACTGATCATCAGACAACAGAAAGCGAGTCTCATTTTCTCTCCGCCGCTGAGTGCCCGGCACGATTTATTCCATGTTGGAGCCGGGAATAGGTAGCGGTTGAGGATAGTCTTTATTTCATGCTCCGGTAGATTCCTGTTGTTGAACGTTTCTGCTTGTTCCAGAATAGTAAGTCCGTTGTGTATGATGGAATATTCCTGATTGAGATAGATGTATTTGAACTCTGCACGTGATAATACTCCTTGTGAAGGCATAATTTCACCTGTGATTAGTTTCAGTAAAGTGGTTTTACCGCAACCATTAGATCCTTCTATCTGGAGGCGTTCACCACTTTTCAGTTGAAAACTGACGGGTACTTTCCATAATTCATCTTTATTCTCATAACCGAAATTAATAGCAGTTGCCGTAATCAGGATTTTTCCGGTGTGCAATCCCGAAGCATTGAAATTTGTCTTAAGCACCGCTGTAGATGAAAGATTGCTGCGGATTCGTGTCATGTCATCGGCAAGTTTTTCTGACTTTTCCATATGGATATCTTTCAGCTTTGCCGTACTGTTTTCGGCTTTATTTTTCAGGTTGTTGATTACTATGCGGGGGAGCCCCTTTTTGTTGATACCTTTTTCTGCTCGAACATTTTGTTTCTCTTTTCGCTCGGCTACTTCCCGCGCTAACTTTTTGGTAACACGTAGTTCTTTTTCTTTCTCTTCCAATTGTTGTAGAAGTGCTTTTTGGAGAATAGTTTTCTGCTCTTTATAAAACTCATAATTTCCACCATACGTATTGATGCCATTAGGCGTAAGTTCGCAAGTGGTGTTCAACAGATTGAGCAGTGTCCGGTCATGACTGATGATGAGCAAGGTCGCACCGGTTCGTTGGATGAAATCATAGAGCCGGTTTCTGCCGGATGTATCCAGATGATTGGTCGGTTCATCCAAGAGGATGTTAGAAGGAGCGATGATGTCCATTCCTGCAAGAAACACCCGTGTCTTTTCTCCGCTGCTTAATTCATCCATGGGTTGGGAGGGACATTTTTCCCCCAACCCCCACGAGGCAAGTGCGGTCTTTATGCGCTCTTCAATATTCCAATCGTCGTTCAGAATATTGAAATTCTCAATTGATGCGTCTCCGTTTAGGATGGCGTGAAGTGCTTTAATTTTATGATCTACACGTAAAGCTTGTGCAATGCTTTGACCGTCATATTGTCCGAGATGTTGCGGAATATAATACAATGGGCCCGTAGCTACTACCGTACCTGCGGATGGAGATAGTTGCCCTGCGATGATTTGCATCAGGGTTGATTTTCCCGAACCGTTATTACCTGTTAGTGCAATCTTCTGTCCTTTGTTTATGTACAGGTTAAGGTTTTTGAACAGGACTTCTTTATCCGGGTGTATGTATTCGATTTGCTGGATGGATATAGTCATGCTAACTATTGGTTTGAAAGTTGAAAACTTGGGGGATATAAAACACAAATTGAGGTGAAGGACAAACACAATAGTGGCTAAACATTCACGTTTGTGATGCTCAGCGATGATAAGAAGATAGCATATTAAAAGTGATGTTTACCGAAATGTATTGTCTTATTGGAATATTCTCATCGGAATGGTCTATTTGATTTCAACGGCAAAGGTAGAACAATAATCGGAATTAGCAAAGCAAAACTAATGGACGTGGGAGTAATTCTTTAATATATGAATATTTATTTGGAAAATATGCGCAATAGTGCTATCTTTGCAGCGCAAATTAAAGAATGATATGAACCGATTGTTTACTCCGACATATAGTGTGTGCAATGTTGCATGGGGACGTTTGACCTTGTGCGGTCACTTCATTGTACATGTACATTGGTTCAGTGGTTTTGTTTGAATTTTCTTCCTTTCTTTTCCTGCTTTAGCTCTTCTTTTTTTCATTTTAATCGGATGAAAACTGTGAGAGGTGCAAATGGATGGTTTCTACACCGACAGTCCATTAATTAACCTATTATCCAACTTATAATCGTTTATAGTTATGTTTTCTATAATATCTGTCATGTTTGCCGGTATTGGCATCGGATACGTATTGCGCAATTTGAAGTTCTTGCAAAAGGTCGAAAAGACCACGTCCGTTACTATTTTTCTTTTACTTTTTGTATTGGGGGTCTCGATCGGCTCCAATAGTTTAATCATTAATAATTTGGGTAAGTTCGGTAGTCAGGCTATTATTTTGGCCTCATTGAGTATCTTCGGCAGCATGTTGGCTTCGCTGGTTGTGTTCCGTTTGTTCTTTAAGAAAGGAGGGGATAGTCATGAAGGGTAGTTTGATTGTTGTCGCATTCTTCTGCGTGGGGTGTTTGGTCGGAATCTTTAATGACTTCCAGTTTAACATGCATGATCTGTCCATGTACATACTTTATGCGTTGATGTTGCAGGTAGGCATTGGTATCGGGAGTAACAAGAATCTGAAAGGTTTGATAAAAAACTTACGTTTCAGTATGTTGCTGGTGCCTTTGGCTACTATTGTCGGGACATTAACCTTTTCGGCTTTAGCCAGTTTGGTGTTGAGCCAGTGGAGTGTTTTCGATTGTATGGCAGTAGGAAGCGGTTTTGCTTATTATTCCCTCTCTTCCATACTGATCACACAGTTCAAGGAGGCATCAATAGGTTTACAATTGGCTACAGAATTGGGAACGATTGCCTTACTCGCGAACATATTCCGCGAAATGATTGCTTTGCTCGGGCTACCGTATATCCGTAAATACTTCGGAAAATTAGCACCGATCTCTGCCGCAGGAGTCAACTCGATGGATGTTCTATTACCTTCCATAACGCTGTGTTCGGGGAAGGAGATGATCCCGGTTGCTATCTTCCACGGAATTCTGATTGATATGAGTGTTCCGTTCTTTGTCTCTTTGTTTTGCAGTATGTAGAAATTACAGCCGGTTATAATAGCTTTTCATAAGCCATGCGTGAGCCTCTTTTGTAGATAACTTCTCCACAATGCGTGAATCCTAGTCTGTCGAGCATCTTGTGCATGTAAAAATTGTCGAAGTTGGTATCTACTTTGAAGCTATGCACGCCCTTTTCTAAAGCGAGTAGTTCTACTTTTTGCATGAAGAGGGTGGCGATACCTTGTTGTTTCATTTCATCGGCAACGGCAAGGCGATGGACAACTACATAGGATTGTACACTCAGCCATTCGCCTTCTATACATTCATACGCTGGTTCTCCATCGAAAACAACGGCCCCGTAAGCTATTGGGATATTCTTATGACACAACACATAAGCATATCCTTGATCGATGTCGTTGGTGATGTTTTGGGGTGCGGGATAGGTTTCGTCCCACTGTTGTTTATTCTGGCGGAGCATTTGCGCTTTGGCTTGCAATATAATTTCCCAAATTCTTGCGGTATCTGTATCTTTGGCTGGTCTGAACTCGAAAGTAGTACTCATGATTTCATAATTTGCAGGCAAAGATACAGATTCCGCGTGAATTCTGCAATCAGCCGTTAATCGAATGTGAAGAGGCGATTTAATACTTCACTCATACTCGGATGGGTAAAGATAAAGTCGCGTAGGAAAGTATAGTGCTGACCGGTCTTCATGGCAACATTGACGATATTGATAATCTCGGAAGCATCGGCACAAAACAGCGTGCATCCCATGATTTTTCCAGTATGCGAATCAATGATGGCTTTCAGTAAACCGTCCGTCTGTTGCAAAGTGCGTGAACGGGCAACTGCCGTGGCTGGTAAACGAGATACTTTGAAGGAATATCCTCTCTTAAGGGCTTCGCTTTCCGTCAGTCCTACATGAGCCAGAGGAGGGTCGATAAACACAGCATAGGCTATCGGATTACGATCGTCTGTAGTACGTTCTTTATCACCGAATAGTTTGTTACGGATGATTCGGTAATCATCTAAAGAGACATAGGTAAACTGCGGACCGCCTTTAACATCCCCCATCGCCCAGATATGCGGGTTGGTGGTATGCAGATGTACATCGGTTATAATTGCTCCGTGTGCATCTACCTTTACATCTGCTACTTGCAGGTTCAGCCCTTCGATCATAGGTTTTCTGCCGGTTGCAATCAGGATCGCATCTCCTTCGACAAAGTATGGAGTGCCGTCCGAAGCATCGGTATATGCAACGGTTACACCATCCGGAGTATCATGTACCGATTGTGCCCGTACATTGAAACGAGTTTCGATGCCTTTCGTTTCGAATACTTTGAGTACACTATCGGCTATGTCACGATCCATTTCCGGCATGAAAAGCCTTCCTCCTTCCAATATTGTGACTTTACTTCCGAAGCCAGCATACATGGATGCAAATTCCAGTCCGATATATCCTCCCCCGATGATGATCAGGTGTTTCGGAAGCATATCCAGATCGAGTATCGTAGAACTGGTATAAACGTTCTTGCTATCACGAAGACCGTCAATGGCAGGAATGATACTTGTAGAGCCGGTATTGATAAAAATCTCCTTGCCTTGTAACTCGATTTCTTCATCGGGAAGTTTGACTTTTACTGTATTGGGCGATGTAAACGAAGCTGTTCCCGTGTAAATGGTCACGTTAGATTGGTTGGCAAGCTCATCGTAATTCGTATCTCTAAGATAAGATGTTAGCCTGTCCTTTCGGCCAATTGCTAATTTGTAGAAGTTGCTTTGTTTCTTGAAATCTCCCTGATACATTAAAGTCGACATCTCCGCTTCGTGTATCAATGCTTTAGTTGGTATACAAGCTACGTTAATGCACGCACCTCCGTACATCTTTTCGGAACGTTCGATAAGGGCAACTTTCCAGTTGCGGTTGGATAGTTCGGCTGCCAATGTTTTTCCACCTTTGCCGAACCCGATTATAATTGCATCATATTGTTTCATATGCTTTGTTTTTTTAAAAGGTTAGGTTTCTAATAAGGAGAATAACATTGGCATAGAGGGATTTGTTCCTTGCTATTTTCGGGAGGTCATCGATTTTAATACCTTTTGTGAAGAATCGGAAAGTAAAACGACTGCGCTTGCCAATATCACGATATCTTTAATTACCAACCGGCCAGCACCTGACAATAGTGGGAAACCGAATTCATCACCTCCCAGATTAGGTACCCATACTTCGGGAGTGGTGATAAGGAAAGATAAAGTTCCTAACGTCATTATAATGGCGAGTGTATCACCGGCAAGTCCCACTTTCGGGAAGAAAATCCCTAGGAACACGAGGATACCGATACTCATGATGAGCGCTCCTAGACCATACGAGAAAGCGTATGTGTTGTTAGCCTCGTGCCATTCCCGGTTTTCGGGAACATATGCTCCTTCCGGATTTTTGTGTTCTTTATATTCAGGTGCGCCTTTGGCGTAGAAGAAACTCATGAACGGACTGTTGGCAACGAAAGGTACGATGCCATCAGCTTCGTAGTGCCAGTATTTCAGTCCACCGATCCAGACGAATACTACGAGGATTGCTACACGGATAAACTTAATACCGAAACCTTTGAGACCTGATGTAAAGGTGAGAATTGTGATTAATTTTTCTTTCATTGCTATAACTTTTTATGGATTTAACTTTCTGATGCAAAGATCATCGTTTTTCCATTCACCGGAAATAGCAATTTGACCGGATCAGTTATCAATTCTTCCCTTCGGCCTCGTTTCGGAACTGGACAGTACTTTGTCCCGTCATGTTTTTAAAGAATCGGCTGAAAGATGATTGGTCTTCAAATCCCAGTAGATCGGCAATCTCTTTCGAACTTTTAGTGCTATAGAGCAACAGGCGTTTAGCTTCTGCTTCCACCCGTTCATGAATGACCCGCAAGGGAGAGGGTAGTTTGCAGGTAGAGAATATATTCGATAGTGTTTTAGGAGATTTATGCAAAAGGTCGGCATAGTCCTGTACCTGCTTTTTTTCCCGGAAGTGGGTATCGACCAAGATATAGAATTGGCGGATTACTTCGAAAGTGTATTCTTTCTCTTGTGTGATGTTGAGTCGACGACGAGCTATACGGGTAGCCTGGATAATGAAACGTTTGAGCTGAATCCTCAGCATCTCTTCTTGCAGACTGTCCGATACGGTAAATTCCCTTTTCAGTGCTTCAACGATTTCATTCAAAATCTTTTGTTCTTCTTCATCCAATATGAAGCGGATGACATTTGAAGAACCATTGAAAAGAAATCCGCTACAGGAAACTTCATGGTCATTGCCATAGATGCAATAGAAGTTTCCATTAAACAATAGCGTCAAGTATTCACCGTCGATCGATTTAAACTCCAGATGTTGAAGATTTGTCAGGGAGATCACTTCGTTTTTAGCCAAAGGCACCTCCTGATGGTCGATTTCTAGTGTAATGTTCCCTTCCCTTACCCAGATAAATCTGTAAAGGCTCTTTTCTGTTTGCAGGCTTTCGTCTGCATGGTAGGCATCGGTTAGCACGAGCCTACCCTTTAGCTTAGTAGTATATTCGTGTTTCATCCTATTTTTTATTCCATTGCCGAAGCATCAAATGAAAGTGGTAGTAAGTCGCAGATGCTCTTTACTTCGTATATCTCTTTTTTTCCGTAGAGTAAGATACGGATGGGTTGCTTATAGCGTTTTTCAGTTTCCAGAATCACTTGACGACAGGCACCGCAAGGGGGAATAGGCAAATCGATGAAATCCTTTTCGGTACGGGCGGCGATGGCGAGAGTCATTACCGGTTGGTCGGGATACTGGGAGTTGGCATAAAACAATGTGATACGTTCGGCACATAGCCCTGATGGATAAGCGGCATTCTCCTGATTCGTTCCGGTTATTACGATGCCATTGGCAAGCAGAGCCGCAGCGCCTACGGAAAAGCGGGAATACGGGGCATAACTACGTACTGTAGCATCCATGGCGGTTTTCATCAAGTTTTGGTCGGTAGGACTAAGCTCGTCGAACTGATATACTTTGATAATGGAGGTCAGGATTAAGTCTTTCATAACTCTATCAAGGGCTTATGTTTTACAATTAATGTTACAAAGTTAGGAAAGAGATTGATAATCCCAATTATTTTTATGATTTTTGTGCCAATTAACTCATATTACCGATTATATAATGGATAATAGACTATTCAAACTGATCGCGCTTACCGTTGTGCTGATATCCTCTGTGAGTGCGCAAGCGCAGCGCCGGAATTCACGTTATGTAGACTATATAAATAAGTATAAAGACCTTGCTATCGAACAGATGAAGGTACATAAAATTCCGGCTAGTATCACATTGGCGCAAGGTTTGCTTGAAAGTGGTGCGGGGATGAGTGAACTGGCGCGTAAAAGTAACAATCACTTCGGTATAAAATGCGGAGGAAACTGGAGGGGACGTACGGTACGTCATGACGATGATGCCCGCAATGAATGTTTCCGGGCTTATAAAAGTCCCAAGGATTCTTATGATGACCACTCGCAGTTTCTGACCAAGGGGGCACGCTATGCATTCCTTTTCAAATTGGAAATCCGGGACTATAAAGGTTGGGCTCGCGGACTGAAAAAGGCAGGATATGCTACCGACCCTTCGTATGCCAATCGTTTGATAACGATTATCGAAGATTATGATTTATACAAGTATGATGCGAAAGGTGTATATTCGAAACGTAAGTTGCGCAAGCATCCTTGGTTGCTAAATCCGCATCCGGTTTACATTGCCAATGAAATTGCCTACGTGGTGGCTCGTGACGGAGATACTTTCCAGGAATTGGGAGATGAATTCCACATCAGTTGGAAGAAGCTGGTGAAATACAATGACCTTCACCGTGATTATGAATTGACCCAGGGAGATATTATTTATCTGAAAGCTAAGAAGAAGAAAGCACCGAAACAGTATAATGTATATATCGTGAAGGACGGGGATTCTATGCATACAATTTCTCAGAAGTATGGTATCCGATTAAAGAATCTATATAAGATGAACCGGAAGGACGGTGATTATATCCCCGAAGTGGGAGACAGGCTCAGGTTGAGATAGCATGAGGTTTGAAGTAAAATACTTCATGGCGATAGTTTATCGACAATCTAAATTCGTACAGGGTGTTCGGAAACGAACACCCTGCTTTTTCTTCTTACTCCTTGTTTTCAATGAATTAAGACTTTGGCATGGTATTGGTATCTCTGATTATAGTTTATAATTCGTAATAATACATCATGGACAGAGAAATTCCAAAAGAGACACGCAACAAGGAGCGTAATAAAAAGGTTATCCGTTTTTCGGCTATCGGTGTCATCAGTATCGTAATGATCAGTGTGCTTATTTCATTGATGAGGACTGGGGTACAAAAGAAAGATTTAGTATTGTCTACCGTAGACCAAGGTACGATTGAAGTTAGCGTCAGCGCTTCCGGCAAAGTAGCACCGGCTTTTGAAGAGATTATCAATTCTCCGATCAATAGCCGTATTGTAGAAGTGTATCGCCGTGGTGGTGATAGTGTGGAAGTTGGTACTCCGATCTTAAAACTTGACTTGCAAAGTACGGAAACAGAATACAAGAAGTTATTGGACGAGGAACAGATGAGGCGATATAAATTAGACCAGCTTCGCGTTAACAACCAGACTAAACTTTCGGATATGGCTATGCAGATAAAAATATCTGCCATGAAATTGAACCGTATGAAGGTTGAATTACGGAATGAACATTATCTGGATAGCCTTGGTGCCGGTACGACTGATAAAGTACGGCAAGCTGAACTTAGTTATAACGTGGCACAATTGGAATATGAGCAACTCAAACAACAATATAATAATGAAAAAGAGGTTGCTGCTGCTGAACTACAAGTGCAGGAACTCGATTTCAACATCTTCCGGAAAAGTCTTGCGGAGATGAAACGTACATTGGACGATGCGCAGATACGTTCACCGCGTAAGGCCATTCTTACTTATATTAATAACCAAGTGGGTGCCCAGGTTCCCCAAGGCGGACAGGTTGCCATTATTTCCGATCTGAGTCATTTCAAGGTGGAAGGCGAAATTGCCGACACCTATGGGGATCGGGTTGCTGCCGGTGGCAAAGCTATAGTCAAAGTTGGGAGTGAGAAATTGGAAGGTGTGATCAGTAGTGTGACACCGTTATCTAAGAATGGAGTTATCTCTTTTTCCGTGCAATTGGTTGATGATAATAATAAGCGTTTACGTTCAGGCTTGAAGACGGATGTATATGTGATGAATGCGGTAAAAGAAGATGTGATGCGTATTGCCAATGCATCTTACTATGTGGGACGTGGCGAATACGAACTGTTTGTGATGACTTCTGACGATGAAATAGTAAAACGAAAAGTACAGCTTGGCGATTCCAACTTTGAATTCGTGGAGGTCATCAGTGGTCTTCAACCGGGAGATAGAATCGTGGTCAGCGATATGAGCCAGTATCGGAATAAGACTAAACTGAAGGTAAAATAATCCTTTCTCTCTCATTATATTTTTCTCAACGCAACCGTTCCTTTTTAAGGAAAGGAACGGTTGCAATATACAAACCTCACCTAATAGAAACATTTTTTGTATGATAAAACTTTATATCAAACAGGCTTGGCATATGCTGAAGGAGGAGAAACTTTTTAGCGTGCTTTATGTGGTAGGAACAGCGCTTGCTATTACCATGACGATGATTATTTCTATTATGTATTACATACGTTTAGCTCCGGTTTACCCGGAGACGGGACGTAATCTTACATTAGTTGTTAAGTCAGGAAGTCTTGTATCGGAAAGTGGGCAAAGTTCTTCAGCGATCAGTTACAACATTCTCAATGAATGGCTTTATCCCCTTAAAGGAGTGGAAGCAGTTACCGGTACGTTTGGAGAGCCTTCGGATGAGGACGATTTTGTTCAACCGGCTGATGGAGGGGAAGAAATTCCTGCTTTTGTGAGATATACGGATGAGAATTTCTTTCGCGTATTTACATTTACTTTTCTGGATGGATCTCCTTTTTCGAAAGCCGATCGTCTAAGTGGTCTACAGAAAGCGGTTATATCAGATGACTTTGCTAGGCAATTATTTGGTTCTGCCGAAAATGTGGTTGGGAAACATATTTCGTTGAACTTTACAGATGTTCAGATTGTAGGAGTAGTAAAGGGAGCAAGTTTCCTCACCCCTGTTTCTTATGCACAATTATATTTACCATATACTACTGTGGATGGCTATGAAAAAAGTTGGTCATGGCCTTTAGGTTATTACGAAGCTTATATCAAAGTCAAAGATCGTGCTAATATAGCATTGGTAAAAGAGCAGGTACATGAGTTAGTACGTAAATATAACACTTCTGGAAAAAACAGTGACGGTCATTTAGATATTCAGGATCAACCGGAAATGTATTGGCAAAGTACTTTTCATGTATGGAGTAATGTAGGTGTGGATTGGACTACTGTAATGACTTATTTTGTACTCATATTCATGGTTTTACTTTTTGTTCCTGCGCTTAATTTGAGTGGTATGATTTCTCATCGTATGGAGTGCCGATTACCCGAGATGGGGGTTCGTAAAGCATTTGGGGCCAATCGTCGGGGCCTATTGGGACAAGTGATGTGGGAAAATCTGTTATTATCTCTTTTGGGTGGTTTGCTGGGGTTGGTTTTGGCCTGGTTATCCCTCTATTTTTCGGGTGGTGCAGTTTTTAGTATGTTGGATACTTTTCCCGATCCTCTTCCGGAAGGAATAAAAGTATCGTATGGTGTAGATATGTTGTTTGCTCCAATGGTATTTGTTGTTGCTCTGCTTTTTTGTATCGCTATGAATCTATTGTCAGCGTTGATACCGGCCATCCGTTCGTTGCGTAAGAATATAGTGTATTCATTAAATGAAAAAAGATAGGAGGAGAGACATATGATACGATTGATTTTAAAGAATCTTTGGGCGCGCCGCCGCCGTAATATTTGGTTATTTGGTGAACTTATTCTGGTAAGTATACTGACTTGGATTATGGTAGATCCGATGGTTGTGATGACATATAATCGAAATCTACCTTTAGGATACGATACTAATGGATTGTATATGCTTAATCTTGGAACTATCCCATTACAGTCTGCGGATGATGATGAAGAGGAAGACGATTCCATACATAGGATGAATAATCTTTTTCGCATTTTAGATGACGTACGTCGTTATGAAGGAGTTCAAAGTGCCACTCCGGTTGTTAGCTTTTCTTATCCTAATTCTCCAGGTACATATGGAAACACACTTAAATATGATTCATTATCGGTTGGGGTACGAGGAATGTTTTTTCTACCGCATACCTGTTTTTTTGAGACTTATGGAATTAAGGGGTTAGGAGGCCATACAGCACGGCAACTGGATGAAAGGGATTATGAACAAAATGATATAATTTGTACGCAGAATATGTCGGACCAATTTTTCCCGGGTATGGAACTTACTGGAAAGAAATTATATTCAAGTTACATTAGTGATACTATTCCTTATCGAGTAGTAGGAGTGGTAGATAATATACGGTATCGTTCTTTTGAACAACCTCTTCCTGTATTCTTTAAAGTTATGGATGCTGACGATGATGATAACGATCCTGCTGATTCTAAGATCGTGTTTCGTTTGCAAGAGGGTATTTCAGAGAGTCGTTTTCTCCATGAATTCCGGTCTTATATGACTACACATTTAAAATTTGGCAATCTGTTTGTACGAAGTGTCGTTTCGTATGACGATCATATTAAAGACATGGAATATGGCTATGGAGTGACCAATACTTATCGGATGAATACGGTACTTTGCTTATTTTTCCTCATTAACTTGGTACTTGGTGTCACCGGAACATTTTGGTTACAGACCAGAAGCCGTTGTGAAGAAGTAGGAGTAATGTTGTCTTATGGTGCTAATCCATCGCATATTATACGCATGTTATTAGGGGAAGGGGCTGTATTGGCTACTATAGCTGTAGTTATCGGTTGTTTCATTTATTTGCAATACGGACTTTCAGAAGGATTATATACGATGGGAGAACCTTTTGGGAATTACTGGATAAATGATTTTACTTATCATTTTGTGGCTGTTTCTGTGATTGTTTATATTGTCATCGTGGCAGTAGTTTTGTTGGGAGTATATATTCCGGCTCGGAAAATCAGCCGGATATTACCAACCGAAGCATTGCGAGATGAATAAGAGATAATAAAATAAATTTAAATAAAAACTGATTATGATTAAGTTAACTGCTATTGACAAGATTTATCGGACAAATGAGATCGAGACGGTTGCGCTTGAAAACGTAAACCTTGAGGTAAATAGGGGAGAATTCCTAAGTATTATGGGACCGTCAGGTTGCGGTAAATCCACGTTATTGAATATTATCGGATTACTTGACGCACCTACCAGTGGTACTATTGAAATAGACGGTACTCGTACGGAAGGAATGAAAGACAAAGAACTTGCGGCCTTCCGTAATCAAAAGTTGGGTTTTGTTTTCCAGTCTTTCCATCTGATTAATTCATTAAACGTATTAGATAATGTTGAATTGCCTTTATTATATAGAAAGGTGTCAGCCAAAGAACGTCGTCGTTTGGCTGAGGAGGTTTTGCAGAAAGTAGGATTGAGTCACCGTATGCGTCATATGCCGACACAGCTTTCGGGTGGTCAGTGTCAGCGCGTAGCCATTGCAAGAGCTATTGTTGGCAATCCTGAAATAATACTTGCCGATGAACCTACTGGTAATCTGGATTCTAAAATGGGGACTGAAGTAATGGAACTTTTACACCGGCTGAATAAAGAAGATGGTCGTACAATAGTGATGGTGACACATAATGAAGAACAAGCCAGACAAACATCCCGTACTGTGCGTTTTTTTGACGGTCGTCAGGTGGAATGAGTAATAATAAGTATATTAACATGATCAAGCAATATTTTAAACAAGCATTAGCGCAATTACGTCAACAACCCGTTATTAGTTTCGTCAGCGTGTTGGGGACAGCTCTTGCTATATTCCTTATAATGCTGGTGGTAATGATACAACAGGTGAAAGTGGCTCCTTTCTCACCGGAAAGTAATCGTGACCGTTTTTTACATGTGCGGTTCATGAGCATTGCCAACAAAAGCTGGGGAGATGGTACCAGTAACGGTCCTATGAGTGTCCAAACAGCCAAAGCCTGTTTCAAATCTCTTACTTTGCCTGAAGCAGTTACCATCTATAGCATTGCGGCAATTACTACACCGGCATCAATTCCCAATGCTCCTGCGGTAAGTATAGATTTACGGCAGACCGATGACACTTTTTGGACGGTATTTGATTTTATTTTTGTGAATGGTAAACCTTATGATGAGGCTACATTTAATTCAGGACTTCCGGTTGCTGTAATTACGGAGAGTGTTGCTAGGGCCTTGTTTGGCAGTACTGAAGTTTCGGGACGTTCATTTTTACTTAATCACGCTCCTTACACGGTGGCAGGTGTTGTGAAAGATGTTTCTACATTAGCTTCATCTGCTTATGGACAAGTGTGGATACCTTATACCTCTACAAATATGGCTACAGACACTTGGAGTGATAATCACATGGGTATGATGAGTGTTACAATTCTGGCTCGTAATAACAGTGATTTCACTGCTATTCATGACGAATGTGAAAAGGCTCGACAGCAATATAATAAGATTTTGAATGATAATGGTTATGAGCTAATATACCGGAATCGGCCTTACGACCAGGAAAAGCAGGCCATTGACTTTGCAGCTAACTTAGAACCGGATGTCAAGGCTGAACGTAGACAACGGATTATTATTTTTGTAATTCTTTTATTAGTGCCGGCTATCAATCTCAGCAGTATGACACAAAGTCGATTGCGACAACGTGTATCTGAAATAGGGGTACGTCGCGCTTTTGGAAGTACCCGTATGGAGATGATGGGGCAGATAATCATGGAAAATCTGATAGTAACAGTGTTAGCGGGGATGATAGGATTATTGTTCAGTGTACTGTTTGCTTATATAGGGAATAGTTTACTTTTTGCTCAGGCATATAGTCTTACACTTAATACACCGGAAGTCAGTACTTCCATTTTGTTGCACCCTTCAACCTTTATGTATGCATTGCTTTTCTGCTTTATACTTAACCTGTTAAGTAGTGGTATCCCCGCTTGGAGAGCATCTCGTACAAGTATCGTAAACGCTTTGGGAGGTAAGACCCACTAAACTGAATATACAATGAATAAGAAACTATTTACACAGATAAAAAACGAATGGCACTCTAATCTATGGATATCCATTGAGTTGTTATTAGTAAGTGTGGTGATGTGGTACGTTGTGGATTATATTTATGTACAATACAGAGTATATACAGAACCGCATGGATTCGATATTTCTCATTGTTACCTGATAAACATGGGGGAACTTACTGATAAAAGTCCTGATTTTATACCTAATGATTCGTTAATGGCTGAAGAGATCAATGAGCTATTCAACCGAATCGCTCACAGACCGGAAATAGAGGCTGCGAGTTTGTCGCAGAGTTCTCATCCTTATAATCGTAGCAATAGTGGGATTGATGTGCGGTATGATACTTTGCACTCTTATAATTATGTGGTTCGTCGTTATGTTACCCCTGATTTTATTCGGGTATTCCGCTATCAGGGAGCCCGTGGTGAGACTCCTGAACAATTGGCTGAGATGCTGAAAGATGATAGGAATATTTTGGTATCGAATAATCTGTTTAAGGAGAAATATGGAATCGATCTGACATCACTGGTGGGAAAACAATTTTGCCTGTATGGGGATACGACAAACACTTTCCGTTTGGCTGCTTCATTACAACCGGTTCGTTATTCGGATCATGAACAGGCTTTTGATTCTTATTGCGTGTTGCACAATCTTTCACATGATTCGTATGATATCCATCTGGAGTTATGCGTTCGTGTAAAAGAGGATCAAGATGTCGATTTTATTAACCGATTGAAAGCGGATAGTGAGAAACAGTTGCGGGTGGGGAATGTCTTTATTGCTGATATTCGTTCATTTGCCGATATCCGTCGTAATTTTGAACAAGAGTCGCGAAATAACCTCCGTAATTATATATTCGGTATGGCTTTTCTTTTACTGAATATTTTTTTAGGATTATTGGGCACTTTCTGGTTCCGTACACAGCAACGCCGTGGTGAGATTGCTTTGTACAAGGCATTGGGAGGTACGAACAAAACTGTTTTTTACCGTTTGCTGACCGAAGGAGTTTTGCTACTTGTTTTGGCTACTATACCAGCGGTCATTATTGACTGGAATCTGGCATATGCCGAGTTTAATGTCAGGATGAACAATACTACCCTTGAGATAGGACGTTTCATAATAACGTCTGTTACGTCCTTTATTCTTATCCTGTTGATGATTATTATCGGGATTGGCATTCCGGCACGCAAGGCTATGAAGATTCAGCCAGCCGAAGCTCTGCGTGAAGAATAGAAAATAATAATTATATTTCTGCGTTGTTTCTCAGTATTATAGCGTATATTTGCGTTCATAATTGTGAAACAACGCAGTATACTTATTTAAAATGAACCGACGACGTTACTATATATTCTGTTTTCTGTTATTTACGGTCTTTTCGCAAATAGCTGCTACAGAGCGTGCCTATAATATTCTTTTTATACAGTCTTATACTAATCAGACTCCTTGGCATTCTGAATTGATTCGTGGGTTATGTGATGGATTTGGCGAAGAAAAAGTGAAAGTTAATATTGTTACGGAGTATCTTGACGCGGATTATTGGGCATATCCTTCTGAAAAGGTCATTATGAAACGTTTTTGTGAGCGTGCCCGTAATCGTGGAACAGATATAATTGTAACGGTAAGTGATGAGGCTTTCCACACTCTCTTTAATTGTGGAGATTCGTTACCGCGTCAAATTCCTGTCGTATATTACGGTATGAAATATCCGGATGAGGCATTAATTTCAACATTACCGAATGTTTGCGGTTTTACTTCTAATCCCGACTTCTCTCTTTTGCTGGAACAAGCAAATAAAATATTTCCAAACAGGACAGAAGTAGTGTGTGTCAATGACAATAGCTTTCTGAGCCTAAAAGGTAAGGAAGATTTTATGAATGAATATGGAAAGTTCCTGCGAAGCCATCCGGAGTATAAGCTGCTGACATATAATGTGCAAACCGAAACAACGAGTAATATTATTTCATCTATCTGTTATCCTCGTAATAGTTACGGACGTATTGTCATTGTGCCGAAGTGGTCTCCTTTTATGGCTTTTATTGGTAAAAACTCTAAGGCACCTTTCTTTTCCTGTCAAAGTATAGCGTTGACTAACGGTGTCTTTTGTGCTTATGATGCCGATCCCTATACTTCTTCCAGAATGGCGGGTGTAAGAGCTGCTAAAGTTTTAAAAGGTACGCCTCCCGAGGAATTCGGTATGACGGAAACTCCGGTTGATTTCCATTATGACTTTAAGCAACTTGACTTTTTCCATGTAGAGAAAGAACGGGCTACTCCGGGGGTGATACTTAATCAGCCTTATTGGGAAAAATATCGGTTTCTATTTATATTACTATATGCTTCTATTTTGGCTTTACTTGTATTGGTGGTAGTTTGGCTGATACGTGCGAATCGACGGGAAGCACGACGTAGAATGCATGCACAAACACGCTTGCTTGTACAAAGCCGTTTAGTGGCTCAACGGGATGAATTTGATAATATCTTCCACTCTATCCGTGACGGAGTAATCACATACGATACGGACTATCGGATCCATTTTACCAACCGTGCCCTTTTGGAGATGCTTCATTTGCCTTTGGACGTTTCAGTACGTCCTTATGAGGGATTGCCTGCCGGTTCTATTTTTAAAATATACACTAATGGGCGGGAAGTTTTACGTGAAATGTTGAAGGAAGTCATTACTAAAGGAAAGAGTGTGGAAATTCCGGCTAATTCGTTTATGCAAGAGGTGCATAGCGGTAGTTATTTTCCGGTTTCGGGAGAACTGGTTCCTATTCACTCACACGGAAACATTACTGGAGTAGCTGTTTCTGCCCACAATATATCTGATGAAGAGATGCAGAAACGTTTTTTTGATTTGGCTGTGGAGGAAAGTTCAATTTATCCTTGGCAATATAATATAAGGACCGGTTTGTTTACTTTTCCTCAAGGTTTCCTTAAGCGTTTTGGATTTGAAGAGTCGTTAACAACCGTTTCCAGATCGGAGATTGAAGACAAGATGCATCCGGAAGAGGTTGAAGATATCAGAATCATGTTTGATGAAGCATTGGCTGGAAAAAAACAAAATGCACGAATGAGTTTTCGGCAATATAATGCAGACGGTAAATATGAATGGTGGGAATATCGTACTTCTGTGCTTAACGGTTTGACAACGGATGTGCCTTATAGCATATTGGGTATTTGTCAAAGTATACAACGTTATAAGTCTACGGAGGAAGAATTGACAACTGCCCGCGATAAGGCTCTTCAGGCTGACAAGTTGAAGTCCGCTTTCCTTGCAAATATGAGTCATGAGATCAGAACCCCGTTGAATGCTATTGTCGGCTTTTCCGATCTATTGAGCGATACCAGCAATTTTACCGAAGAAGAAGTTGCGCAGTTTATTGCGACAATTAATAAGAACTGTAGTCTGCTATTGGCTTTGATTAACGATATTCTTGATCTTTCCCGCATTGAATCGGGTACGATGGATTTTCAGTTTGCCAAGCATAGTTTACCGTTGTTGTTGAAGAATGTACACGATTCACAGCGTTTGAATATGCCACAAGGGGTAGAACTGCTGTTGGATATTCCTGAAGGTAGTAAGAAGTACCTTGTTACCGATAATGTCCGTTTGCAGCAGGTTGTTAACAATCTGATCAATAATGCGGCTAAGTTTACGTCGGGCGGTTCTATTACTTTTGGCTATACAGAGGATGAGCCGGGGTATGTATCTTTGTTTGTGGAAGACACCGGTAAAGGTATTTCAGAAGAGGGGCTGAGACATATTTTCGAACGTTTCTATAAGGTTGACAGCTTTACTCAGGGAGCCGGTTTAGGGTTGAGTATTTGCCAGACTATTGTGGGACGACTGCGTGGAAACATTTCTGTAACTTCCGAGGTGGGGAAGGGGACTCGTTTCACAGTGCGTATACCGGATACATGTGAGTGAATTCGAGGCTGACGTTCACTTGCGTACAAAGTGTTCATTATCGGACACCTTTATTATAATGTAATAGACCGAAAATAAATAACTTACCTTTTTGGCACACCGTTTGACTCTTCTTTCATAGGAAATAATAAAGTTTTATGAGAAAGAAGAGTATATTGCTTGTTTTAGTGGCTTTTACATGTCCACTTGTTTTGTCTGCACAGAATGAACGTGAAATAACACTTAATGAGGCCATTGCTTTGGCTCGTACCCAATCGGTAGATGCTGCCGTGGCATTGAATGAATTGAAAACTGCTTATTGGGAGTACCGCACTTTTCGTGCAGATTTGTTGCCCGAAGTGAATTTTAACGGTACGTTGCCTAATTACAATAAATCGTATAGTTCATATCAGAATTCGGATGGTTCGTATTCATTCGTTCGCAATAATACGCTTGGTCTGTCGGGAGAACTTTCCATTGATCAGAATCTTTGGTTTACCGGAGGTAAACTGTCTCTTACTTCTTCTTTGGATTATCTGCGTCAGTTAGGTGCCGGCGGAGGAAAGCATTTCATGTCCGTGCCGGTTAGTCTCCAACTGACCCAGCCCATTTTTGGAGTGAACAACTTGAAATGGAATCGACGCATCGAACCTGTGCGTTATGAAGAGGCTAAAGCATCGTTCATTTCTGCAACGGAAGATGTGACAAGAACTACCATCACGTACTTTTTCCAGTTGTTGTTGGCAAAAGAAGTTTTGGGGACTGCCCGGCAAAACCAATTGAATGCGGAACATTTGTATAAAGTGGCACAAGCTAAAAGGGAGATGGGGCAGATTTCGGAAAATGAACTATTGCAGTTGAAGCTATCTTCCCTTAATGCAAAGGCTGCCGTGACTGAGTCCATTAGCGACTTAAATGCAAAGATGTTCCAGCTTCGTGCGTTTTTGGGGCTGAGTGAGAATGAAAAACTTGAGCCGGTTCTTCCTGAGTCGGTTCCGGATATTCAGATAGAATATAATAAAGTATTGGATAAAGCATTGGAAAGGAATTCTTTTGCCCAAAACATACGTCGCAGGCAGCTTGAAGCCGATTACGATGTGGCGATTGCCCGGGGGAATCTACGAAGTGTGGATCTGTTTGCCAGTGTAGGATATACGGGCGAGGATCGTGAGTTTTCATCAGCTTACAATCATTTGCTCGACAATCAGATTGTGAAGGTGGGAGTGAAGATTCCTATTCTTGATTGGGGAAAGCGTCGTGGTAAAGTACGTGTGGCAAAGAGCAACCGTGATGTCGTACTTTCTAAAATTCGTCAGGAACAAATGAATTTTAACCAGGACATCTTTTTGTTGGTAGAACATTTCAATAATCAATCCCAGCAACTCGGGATTGCCAAAGAAGCGGATATCATCGCACAGCAGCGGTATAAGACCAGTATCGAAACATTCCTTATCGGTAAGATCAATACCCTTGACTTGAATGATGCCCAAAACTCTAAGGATGAAGCCCGACAGAAACATATTTCAGAATTATATAATTATTGGTCCTATTATTATCAGATACGTAGTTTGACGTTATGGGACTTTGAGAGGAATGCAGAGTTGGAAGTAGATTTTGAAGATGTAATCCGCTAGAACTAAGAGTAATCGGCAAAGAGTTTTCAAGAATGAGGCATGAAGGCTTTTGGTTCACCGTTATAATTGTTATTTTTGCATCCTAAACAAGTATACCTATGATATTAATCATCGATGATGACAGCGCAGTTCGTTCTTCCCTTACTTTCATGCTGAAGCGTGCGGGGTATCAGACCGAAGCTGTTTCCGGACCTCGGGAGGCGGTGGATATAGTCCGCTCTGTAGCTCCTGCCCTTATACTGATGGACATGAATTTCACTCTTTCCACCACGGGTGAAGAAGGGTTGACGTTACTCAAACAAGTAAAGATATTCCGTCCTGAAGTCCCAGTCATCTTAATGACGGCATGGGGGAGTATTCAACTGGCAGTGCAGGGGATGCAAGCAGGTGCCTTCGATTTTATAACAAAACCTTGGAATAACGCTGCATTACTGCAACGCATCGAGACGGCTATCGACCTGACATCGGCACCGGCAGAAATTCCGGAGGAGCAAAGCAGTACATTGAACCGTAGACATATCATCGGTAAGAGTCAGGCATTGACGGAAGTACTGAATACGGTTGCCCGTATCGCCCGTACCAATGCTTCCGTACTTATCACCGGAGAGAGTGGGACAGGTAAAGAGTTGATTGCCGAAGCCATTCATATCAATAGTCAGCGTGCTAAACAGCCTTTTGTAAAGGTCAATCTTGGGGGGATTTCCCAAAGCCTCTTCGAGAGTGAAATGTTCGGGCATAAAAAGGGAGCGTTTACTGATGCTACTTCCGATCGTACCGGGCGTTTCGAGATGGCAAATAAAGGTACGATCTTTTTGGATGAGATCGGTGACCTCGATCCGTCCTGTCAGGTAAAGCTACTTCGCGTCTTACAGGATCAGACGTTTGAAGTATTGGGCGACAGCCGGCCACGTAAAACGGATATCCGTGTGGTTTCTGCCACGAATGCCGACTTGCCAAAGATGGTCAGCGAACGCACCTTTCGCGAAGATCTGTTCTATCGCATCAATCTGATAACGGTAAAGTTGCCTCCTTTGCGTGAACGTAGAGAAGATATTCCACTCTTGGCGCGTCATTTTGCCGACAAGCAGGCAGAAATAAACAGATTGCCCCGTTCTGAATTTTCTTCAGATGCCCTCCAATTCCTCAGTCGTTTACCTTTCCCTGGTAATATCCGTGAGTTGAAGAATCTGGTGGAACGAACGATACTTGTCAGTGGCAAAACAGTACTCGATGCTTCTGATTTTGATATGCAATATCTTCGTTCGGATGAACCGTACCACATAGCCTCCAATGCTTCACTGACCGGTATGACGCTTGATGAAATAGAACGTCAGACCATTCTTCAGGCTTTGGAACGCTATAAAGGGAATCTCAGTCAGGTTGCTACAGCTCTGGGCATTAGCCGTGCAGCGTTGTATCGCAGGTTGGATAAACACAACATAGAAGAGTGAAGAATTAATATCGCTGTGCGTCTTAAAAGTTATTTTATAATACTTGCTTTGTTTTTGCTTGCCCTTTCTGGAGTATTGCTCTACTTTGGAGGGTGGGTGGTTCAATCATGGCTATATGCAGCCGAAATTTTGGTTGTTCTGCTGCTTGTCTATCTTATTATGTTTTATCGGAAGATCATAAAGCCATTGAACACGATAGCGAGTGGAATGGAATTGTTGAGGGAACAGGATTTCAGTAGCCGTTTGAGTCTTGTCGGTCAATATGAAGCAGATCGAATGGTTAATGTCTTCAACCGTATGATGGAACAGTTGAAAAATGAACGACTCCGGTTACGCGAGCAGAATCATTTTCTTGATTTGCTGATCAAAGCTTCCCCGATGGGAGTGATAATCACTACACTTGATGATGTAGTGTCGGAACTTAATCCGATGGCCGTGAAGATGCTGGGTATACGTTTTGAAGAAGCATATGGTCAGAAACTGGGGGCTATAGATTCTCCTTTAGCTATCGGATTGGCTACAGTGCCGAAGGGAGAAACTGTTACTATCCGGTTGAATGACTCAAATATCTACAAATGTACCCATTCGTCGTTCATCGACCGTGGTTTCCATCATCCGTTTTATCTTATCGAGAGTTTGACAGACGAAGTAATGAAGGCAGAAAAGAAGGCGTATGAAAAGGTAATACGGATGATTGCCCATGAAGTGAATAACACGACAGCCGGTATTACTTCGACATTGGATACGGTGGAACAAGCACTTTCCGATTCGGAAGGAATGGAAGACATTTGTGAAGTGATGCGCGTATGTACCGATCGTTGCTTTTCGATGAGTCGTTTCATTACCCGCTTTGCCGATGTGGTGAAGATACCGGAACCTAGCATGTATCCGGTAAGTCTTAATGACCTCGTTTTCTCTTGTAAACGTTTCATGGAAGGGATGTGTAAAGATCGTGACATAACGCTTACCATGGAGATTGATGAAAGTCTTGAAGAAGTTTTATTGGATTCTGCTCTATTTGAGCAAGTATTGGTCAACATTATTAAGAACGCTGCTGAAAGTATTGGTACGGGGGGAACAATAACGATTCGTACCTCTTCACCTGCTCGCATCGAAGTGGTAGATAATGGGCCGGGCATAACAAAGGAGACTGAAGCTAAACTCTTCAGCCCTTTCTTTTCTACTAAACCGAATGGGCAGGGAATCGGTCTGATATTTATCCGTGAGGTACTGATGCGACACGGATGTTCTTTTTCACTTCGTACTTATGCAGACGGTTTGACTAGATTTAGAATATTATTTAATTGACTATTCTGTAGTGATAAAAAACTAACTTTATTCAGTTAACTGTCTCATTGGTAGAAAAAACGATAGTTTAATTGTTTGTCTTAATATTTAATTGTATATTGCGGGATTGAAACATTTAAACTAGTACTTATGGAAAAGATTAAGTTTTTATTATGTGTATTTCTGTTGGTGACAGGACTATGCAGTTGTAGTGACGATGATGACAATTCCTCTGTTTATACTATGGAATTCGTCAAGTTGTCTGAGATTAATTATACTACAGAACTCGAACAACCGGCTGAAGGCAAACGGGTGGAGAATTACGTGACTACCCTTTACAGAGGCGAAGATGAAGGGGAGATCACAAAGAAAGGAAATTGTCTTTATTATTATTATGGAGAAAGATCATGGTCTTATGATTCTTCTTTGTTTTTTGTCCATGAAAATCGATGCTTCCTTTCTTTCATGCGGAATTTGCCATTCCCTTCACCATGGCAATCCACATTTTTGGTAGATGGAACAACAGTGTTAATAACTGGATATTGGAACTCTTATGATAATTCTGTGTATTACTTTTATGGTAAAGAGGATGTTGGTTCAACTTTAGATAAATTTAGACCAGAGTATGGTGAATCTTCTTGTTGTTTGGAAATAGAATCATTAAAAATTGTAATCCCATGAAGAACCAGATTTATATGATATGCTTCTTTTTGTCTTTACATATGGCGGTGTTCGCACAAAGACAATCATCTTATAAGCTGTAAGATGGTAGGACTATCTTTTTAGAAAGAGTCGATACTTTGAATCATGTGAAGTTTAAAACTCAAACTGCCGTTACTCAAAGAAGCAAAGTTTTGCAGAAATATAATAGTTCTTTGAGTAGTAGTAATTCTTCCTATTCCTTGGTGAGAATAAATAATGGTGAGTTCTATCAATTCAATTTATCCTCTTGTATCAGACAGCAGAACTCTTTAACTGCCCAATTTGTGAGCTTTAGTCTTGCAAATTTAGCGAATATTTTCTACCCCCCCCCCCGATTTTTACAATAATTAACTTGTGTTTGTTGTAAAAATTGGATGTGCAGGCATAATTCACCCCAACAACTCAGGTTTCAGCCTGATTATTTGCGTGTAACGACTGATGTTATACACAAGACTGGTGAATGCTACATTGGCTTTAGCACGAATAAGCCCTACTGTACGCACCACAAGTCCACGCATGGTTTGTTCCTCAAACCCGAATACATGCTCGACAAGGCAACGTGTCTTGGATTTTTTCCTATTGTCTGATTTCTGCTCCTTGGTAAGCGGACGGTTACGGTAGCCCTTTTCGCAAATTATCGGATTCATCTTATGCTGTTTTACAATCTCCTCTTGTCCGACATAACCGGCGTCCAAATACAAGTCCTTGCCTTCGTCTTTTTCATCCAGCAGTCCTTCAAAGCCTTTGGAATCATGCACTTCTGCCGACGTGGTATCATAAGAAAGTATGATCTTATTGCGTTTCTCAACTTTAGTATGCTGCTTGTAGCCGTAAAAAGTCTCATCACGCTTCTTTGTCCAGCGGGCATCTACATCCTTGTGGCACTTCTTGTGGGGATTGTCATTCCACAACTTATCACCCGCTCCCTGTTTTATCTGCTCATTTTCATCACGGGTGTTACGTTGGCGAGGGGCAATAACAAAACTGGCATCAATGATGCGACCCTCATTGAATTGCAGACCCTTACTTTCCATGAAACTATGAAATTCCGAAAAAAGCTTGTCATAAACGCCTGTATTTGTCAGGAGTTCGCGATACTTCCACACCGTCTTCTCGTCAGGAACATCGTCAACACATTCAATACCAAGAAACTTGCGGAAACTCGTACGGTCAACTATCTGATACTCTATCTGATGGTCACTCAAACCATAATAACGCTGAAGAAACAAGACCTTGAACATCAGCACACAGTCTATCGGCGGACGACCGGCATTACTTTTGCGCTCTCCGGTAAAAAGGGCTGATTCAAGAGTAGGACGAAAGATCTCAAAATCAACATACTGAGACAACACTTCAAGAGGATTGCCCATTTCATTCAAACGCAATTCACGATTCTCTGACTCAAATAGTTGATTATAACGAAGCTTACGGTATCGGGATAACTTGTTCATTATAAAATTCTTATTTTCTGCAAATTTACGCTCTTGGAACCATATAAACAACTGTACTACAATATTTTAATTTATAGAACTCCTCTAATATACTCGATATTTGAATGAAGGACAGCAGGCAAACTTGATGCCTGTCAAGCTGTTACTTTATAATGATTATGGAATCGTGCGTGCCACTGACGCTACTTCCGATTCTGCTGAGATCAGTATGAATGTTTCTAATCTGCCTGATGGTACGTATTATCTGAACGTCGTGGTAGGTAGCAATGCTGTGATCCGCAGGATCGTTACCATAAAGCATTAACCTAATCGGAGAGTGGAGAAGTGCCATGTAAGCAAAAGTAACGTATCGGCACTTCTCCACTTCTTGGTTTTTATTTTTTGCTCTTCCAATCGGCCGCATATTCTTCCAGCACCCTCTTGATGCTTTGGCCGATCTTTACATAATCGGCTTCATTCAGGTTGGCGAGGGACACGCGGACACTCCATTTCGGCCCGGCAAAACCACCACCGTTCAAAAGAACCATCGATGTGTCGTTGGCGAGGCGGAATACCGTGTCGAGCGGATTGTACGTTTTTTCCAGATAAGCTACGAATTCGTCCCCATAGAATTTCTTTGCCCATACAAGCATGTCTATTTCCGAATAATAGCCGGCTCTTAACGGATCTTCCACTAAGGAGAATCCTGTGTTTTCCCACAATGCATTCAGACGGCGCCGGATGATGTTCTGCATCTTCGTTTTGTAGTAATCACCTTTGTCGAGCAGGGAGAATGTGGCGAAGAGGCTCATTTGCATCTGTTGAGGCAGGGACAATCCTGCCGTATGGTTCAGTGCGACCTGCCGGCTGTCGGCAACCATGCGGTCGATGAATTTCAACTTTTCGGGATGAAGGGTGAGGCTTGAGTAACGTTTGTTCAATATCTCCTTTTTCTCTTCCGGTAGTCGGGCGATCATCTTGTCATAGAGATTGTTTTCGTGCAGGGCGACGACTGCCAACCTCCATCCGGTAGCTCCGAAGTACTTGGAGAAGGAATATACGCACAATGTATTGTCCGGGATTTCTGCTGTGAGCGAACGGAAATGAGGAATGAATGTGGCATAAACATCGTCCGTGATGATCATCAGATTCGGATTGTGATTCTTTACGATGTCGACAATGCGCGCGGTTGTCTCTGGACTCAATGCGTAACTGGGCGGGTTGCTGGGGTTGGTGATGAAGAGTGCTTTTATTTTCGGGTCTTTCAATCTATCGATGTCTTCATCTTTATATTGCCAGGTATGCAGCCCGTCTTTGGTCATCTGGTCGGCTGATATTTCGGTTACGTCGAACTGATAACGGCGTAATTCCGGTATTTCGATATACGGAGTGAATACCGGCACCATCAAAGCTATGCTGTCTCCATGATTCAAAAGGAAGTTTTGCTGTAAAGAATCGAATACGTAACACATGGCTGCCGTACCGCCTTCGGTTGCAAAGAGGTCGAATGCCCCCTTGGGAGGTCGGTTGTCAAACAATTCCTGTGCCAGATAGTCGCGGACAATTAATTCGGTAAAGTGCAGGATACGGTCGGGCACAGGATATTGGTCGCCTATAACGGATTCCGCCCACTCATGGATTAAAGTGTCCGGATCAGCGGCATGTTCCATCAGCATATAATTATAACTGCCTTTCAGCAATTTTGCTCCGGGTTCCTTGGCATTCTCTTTCAGGAAAGCTTCGAAACGGGCAGCGATGCCGGATTTCTGAGGGATACCCGCTATGCCTTCGGGTAGCGACATGACACGTGTACATTCTGAAATGCCGAATTTCCCTAACAGGAAAAAGGCTTCGCGCGGTTCCGTGGCTATCCAGTTCGGATTACCGCGCCCAGCGTTCAGCATGGTGTGAGCCATTTTTTTCACACTCTCGTCCGCCATGTCGATCAGACGGTTTTTTAATTCAAAGGGGCTGATTGCCTCCATTTTCTTGGCAAAGCTTTTACTTATAGCTGCACCGGTTGGTTTCTTTTCCATAATTAAGTGGTTTATTGCTTCATTTACATTGTTTTCATTATACTCTTCCTATCTCTTGTCGGAGAGGAACATGGCATAAGGTCGGATGATGTGATGTTTTACATCCCCATGTTTCGCAGCTTTACATCCCCATGTTTCACTGTCAGACATGGGCATGTTTCACTGTTAAACACCCCCATGTTTGACATTGCGTCCCACCGACATCCTTACTTATCCCGTTATATCATCAGTACGATGATCACTCCCCAGATGATAAGTAATGTATTACCTACAGCATACGTTACCGTATAGCCCAATGCAGGAGTCTCACTCTCCACCGCATCCTGTACTGCCCCTAATGCAGCAGTTGTCGTCCGCGCTCCTGCCGTACAGCCTAGAGTCAGTGCCGGATGGAACTTGAACAGATATCTACCCATCAGCAGTCCGCTGATAAGAGGGATGGCCGTAACCAATGCACCGACAAGAAACAGGCTGGCACCTACCTCTTTGAATCCTGTGACGAAACTCGGGCCGGCTGCAAGACCGACAACAGCGATGAACATATTAAGTCCTACATTATTTAATACCCATAAGGACGGTTCCGGTATTCCTCCAAAGGTGGGATGCTTGCTTCTCAGCCACCCGAAGACAAGTCCGGCAATCAAAGCTCCGCCACTGGTGGACAGGCTGATCGGGATGCCGCCCAGGTGGAGGGAGAGTGCGCCCACCAATCCTCCGATGACGATGCCGAGACCTACAAATATCATATCCGTTTGATTCGTTGGACGGTCGATGTATCCCATTTGTTTGGCGGCTGCTTCTACTTCATGCTTCATGCCGGTCACTTCAAGCATATCACCCGCATCGACAACCGTTTGTGCCAACACGGGAACATTAATGCCTGCACGTTTGATGGTACGGATGCTTACACCGTGCATGAACTTTTGTTTACGAATGGTGGCTATCGTCTCTCCGGCGAAGGTTTTCCGGGTCACCATCACCGGCAATGTCTCGGCAGGGAAGTCGAGAAGTTGGGCATCCAATACTTCCGGGCCTATCCAGTCTTCTTCACCGATGACGAATTCACGGCGTCCGCTCAGTACGACTTCGTCATTATCCTTTAATATAAGGTTAGGCTTTACCTCCTTTACGATGCCCCGTTGGCGTACCCGTTCTACAAAGAGGCGTTTCCCTTGTCCGTTCAGGTAGCTTTCAAGATCGGTGACCCGCTTCCCCTTTCCGAACCATTCATTGTTGATTTTATATGCACGGAAGACGACAGGGCGCAGGGCAGGGGCGAAGCCCGGTTCGTCTGCTTCCGAACTTCCCATTTTCGCTTCCAGTTCTTTACAATCGGCTTTTACTTTATCCAACCCTCCCAGGAGTTTCGGGCCTAAGGATGCCAGTATCCAAGCGGAACCCGCCGTACCGAAGATATAGGTCACGGCATAAGCCACGGGAATGGCATTGATGTACGATGCTTTTTGTGCATCGGTTATGCCTAGCCCGTTGATAGTGTCTTCGGCTACCCCGATCACAGCGGAGATTGTTTGTGATCCGGCAAGTAGTCCGGCAGCTTCGCCCACATTGTAGCCCATGATTTTAGCCAATGCCCAAGCGGATAAAAGACTGACGATGCACATCAGCACGGCAAAGCCTACTTGCGGTAATCCGTCCTTTTTCAGTCCGCGAAAGAATTGAGGGCCGACTTTATAACCTACTGCAAAAAGGAAAAGAAGGAAGAAGACAGCTTTCATCGGCCCATCGACTGTGATATTGAGTTGCCCCACCAGCACTCCGACCAAAAGGACACTTGTGACTGTTCCGAGGGAAAACTTTCCTATCTTCAACCGCCCGATCCAGAAACCGGCGAATATAGTCAGGAAGATGGCCAGTTCGGGGTGTACCCTGAGTTGATTGATAATCCATTCCATAATTAAGTTGTTTAGATTTAATATATTGGGTTCATTAATGCTTTATAGAACAGCATTCACAGGAAAGTGTTTTGTTAAATGCCTGTTTCGGTATGTTAAACCTCCATATCGTTTCTTGTCTTTTGGGACATTTCTTCCTCTGAACAGACCTTTTTTATCGAAAAGCAAACTCGTATCTTTGCACACTCTAATTTAAAACTTAAAAAAAGACCATTTAATCAAATGAAGGTTGTTTATACTTTGTTAGGAGGGCAATATCTTAAATAGAACAATTAATCCGACTATTAGAACTTCTTTGGGTATAAAGTACAACCTAACTTTGTAGGCAATTTTAAATAATCTAAAACAACAGAAATGGAACAGGAAATTAAACCGGCATCAGGACGCCTTGGTGTTCTGGTAGTAGGTGTTGGTGGTGCGGTTGCTACCACGATGATTACAGGAACATTGGCTTCTCGCAAAGGATTGGCCAAACCAATAGGTTCTATTACGCAATTGGCCACTATGCGTATGGAAAACAATGAAGAAAAACGTATCAAAGACGTGGTGCCATTGGCAGACTTGAACGACATCGTTTTCGGCGGTTGGGACATTTTTCCGGACAATGCTTATGAAGCTGCCATGTATGCTGAAGTTTTAAAGGAAAAAGACCTGAATTTAGTAAAAGACGAACTGGAGGCCATCAAACCGATGCCTGCCGCTTTTGATCATAATTTCGCAAAACGCCTGAACGGCACACATATTAAGAATGCAGCTACCCGTTGGGACATGGTAGAGCAGTTGCGTGAAGATATCCGCAACTTCAAGGCTGCTAATAATTGCGACCGTATTGTAGTGTTGTGGGCTGCAAGTACGGAGATTTATGTTCCTCTGGCAGACGAACACATGTCTCAGGCTGCTTTGGAGAAAGCTATGAAGGAGAACAATACGGAAGTCGTGTCACCGAGTATGTGTTATGCATATGCTGCTATTGCAGAAGGCGCTCCGTTCATCATGGGGGCTCCTAACTTGTGCGTGGACACTCCGGCCATGTGGGAATTCTCTAAAAAGATGAATGTGCCTATTTCCGGTAAAGACTTCAAGAGCGGTCAGACTTTGATGAAAACCGTATTGGCCCCGATGTTCAAGACCCGTATGCTGGGTGTCAGCGGTTGGTTCTCAACCAACATTCTGGGTAACCGTGACGGTGAAGTACTCGACCAGCCTGAAAACTTCAAGACAAAAGAGGTCAGCAAACTGTCTGTGATCGACAATATCTTTGAACCGGATAAATTCCCCGATCTGTATGGTGACGTATACCATAAGGTACGCATCAACTATTATCCTCCCCGTAAGGACAATAAAGAAGCATGGGATAACATCGACATCTTCGGATGGATGGGCTATCCGATGGAAATAAAAGTAAACTTCCTCTGCCGCGACTCTATTTTGGCAGCCCCTATCGCACTCGACCTTGTGCTGTTCAGTGATTTGGCCATACGTGCCGGAATGAGTGGCATTCAGACTTGGTTGTCATTCTTCTGCAAGAGCCCGATGCATGATTTCGAACATCAGCCGGTTCACGATCTGTTCACTCAATGGAGAATGGTAAAAGAAACATTACGTAATATGATCGGTGAAAAATCACCGAGTTATCTGGATTGATCTTTTAAAGAATGAAGTATGCACTGATTGCAGCCGGGCAAGGCTCACGTCTGATATCGGACGGAATACAAGTTCCCAAACCTTTGGTTAAGGTAGGCGGAGAACCTTTGCTCGGGCGTTTGCTTCGCATTTTTCTTAATAATAATGCAGACTCGGTCTGCATTATTATTAATGAAGAAATGTCTGAAGTCCGTGAATATCTTGAACAACAACAGTTGCCTGTTCCTCTTCAGGTTGTTGTAAAATCCACTCCCGATTCATTCCATAGTTTTTACGAATTGGCTCCTTATCTAAAGGCGGGCGATGGGAAATTTTGTTTGACAACGGTCGACCCTATTTTCCGCGAAGCCGAGTTTGCGAATTATATTGCAACTTTTCAGGCGGACGATAAAGATGACGCATTGATGGCTGTGACCGATTATATTGACGATGAACGTCCGCTGTATGTACGGACTGATCCCGATGACCTCCGGATCACAGGATATGCAAGTGAATCTTATCCGGGAGCCCGTTATATTTCCGGGGGAATCTATTGCATGAACCAAAATGCACTTTCTTTATTGCCGGATGCCATGAGGAAAGGAATCTCCCGTATGCGCGGATTCCAGCAATATCTGGTTGATAGTGGATTACAGGTACAGGCACACCCCTTCTCGAAAGTAATCGATATCGATCATGCAGCGGATGTCGAGAAGGCCGAATGCTTTTTAAAAGAACTGAATATTTAAATGAAATCGTATACATTTGCGGGAATACAGCGATATTCCCTTTTCTCTCCCAATCATGTCGGCAATGACGCTTCCATATTCTCTGCCGTTGGTCAATATCTTGAAGAAAACGGTCATGAGGTAAACATGTATACCGAACAGGAGTTTCTTACACATCCTTTCAATGAAAGGTTCATTTTTACAATGATGCGTAGCAAGGCTGCCGTACGCAATTTGCAAAAGATGGAGAAACAAGGAGTCGTGGCGGTTAACTCGGCTTTCGGCATTGAAAACTGTACGCGGGAACAAATGACCTCCTTGCTGATAAAGAATCAGATTCCTCATCCCCAAAGTCTCGTTTGGAGTGTAATGGAAGCATTGCCTGCCAGTCTTATTGAATCGGAATTCGAGCCTTGCTGGGTGAAACGTGCCGATTTTCATGCTATTCACAAAGAAGACGTAACCTATGTGAGAACTTACTGTGAACTGCGGGAAGTAATGGCGGAATATGCCTTGCGGGGGATAGAGCGTGTAGTGATAAATAAACACCTTCCCGGAGACTTGATCAAGTTTTATGGAGTGTACGGCACTGACTTCTTCTTTTGGTTTTATCCTCATGAAGGAAACCATAGTAAATTCGGACTGGAAGAAATAAACGGGGCACCTTCGGGAATTCCTTTTTCGGAAGAAGGGTTGCGTTGCATCTGTAATGATGCCGCAAGAGTATTGAATGTTGATATTTATGGAGGCGATTGTATCGTTTCTTCCGACGGGAGTATCCGGATTATTGACTTCAATGATTGGCCCAGTTTCGCTCCTTGCCGTAAAGAAGCTGCAAAAGCAATAGGGCAGGCCATTCTGCAAAAAACTAAAAGTGTAGATCTATGACCAGTGAACAAAAGAATACAGGCTTGGAAGCCTCTTTGAAATCAGCAGATACGGAAGAGTGGATCGATTTGCTGTTCTATCGTCCCGTAGGTTACCAATGGGCGCTTTTTTTTCGTAAGTTAGGAGTTACCCCCAATGCGATAACGATTGCCTCTATCTTTTTAGGTGTAGCAGCGGGAATTTTATTTTATTATAATGATCTTTTATTAAATATAATCGGAATGTGTTTGCTCGTTTGGGCGAATATGTACGATAGTGCCGATGGACAGTTGGCTCGTATGACGGGGCAGAAATCTGAATTAGGTCGGATTTTGGACGGACTCTCGGGAGACATCTGGTTTATTTCCATCTATGTGGCGCTCTGCTTGCGTTTGACTCCGGAGTGGTCTTACTGGATATGGATTCTGGCTGCTGCGGCAGGAGCTTGCCATAGTAAACAGGCGGCTATGGCGGATTATTACCGAAATATCCATCTTTTCTTTTTGAAAGGCAAGTCAGGGAGCGAGCTTGATAACTCGGTGCAGCAAAGAGCGATTTTCAAATCATTATCTTGGAAGAAGGAGGGCTTCAGAAAATTGTATTTATGGTTTTATGTCAATTATACACATTCGCAGGAATCCCTGTCACCTGCATTTCAACGTTTTTTCTCCCTGTTGAAACAACAATACGGTGAAACCATTCCGAAGGAGATCGGAGATGAGTTCCGGATCGGTAGTCTTCCATTGATGAAATACACGAATATATTATCATTCAATACGCGGGTCATTGTGTTGTTCATTTCTCTTTTGGTCAATCGTCCCTGGATATATTTCGTATTCGAGTTGACTGTATTGAATGGGTTGTTGATCTATATGGTATACAAACATGAAGTATGGAGTAATAAATTGTACAAGCTCGTAAATAAGAAAAAGGATGAACAGTCGGTTGCGTAATATATTTCTTGTGTTTGGTATCGTGGCAGTTGTCGTGATGCTGTTTACGTTTGATATATCTTATGAGGAATTGCTCGCCAACTTAAGACGTGCCGGAATTTATCTTCCTTTGGTATTGCTGCTTTGGGTATTTATTTATCTTATCAATACGGCTTCTTGGTATATAATTATTCGTAGTGGAGGAAGCATATCTTCGTTGACCTTCGCAAAGTTATTCAAATTTACGGTGTCGGGTTTTGCCATGAACTACGTGACTCCGGTCGGATTGATGGGAGGAGAACCTTATCGTGTAATGGAGGTCACTCCCTATGTGGGTGTGGAACGTGCCACATCATCGGTAGTTCTTTATGTCATGATGCATATATTTTCCCATTTCCTCTTTTGGATGAGTGCGGTAGTGGTATATGCCTGTTTTTATCATGTAAATTGGGAGATGGGCATTGTTTTGGGATTAATCACAGTCTTTTGCCTGTTTCTGGGTACGTTGCTCGCAAAGGGATATAAGCATGGGATGGCCATAGCTTGTGTAAAAGTGGGAAGTCATATTCCTTTTTTAAAGAAATACGCCATCCGTTTCTCGGAGAAGAATAAGGAAAAGCTGGAAAATATCGACAAGCAGATTGCTTTGTTCCATCAGCAACGGAAAAGTACATTTTATGGCTCGTTGTTCATGGAGTATCTGGCGAGGATCGTTAGTTGCTTAGAGGTGTGGCTTATTTTGAATATATTGACAACTAACGTAAGTTTCATAAGTTGCTTCTTGATTTTGGCTTTCTCTTCGTTGATGGCCAACCTTTTGTTCTTTCTGCCCATGCAGTTGGGTGGACGTGAGGGAGGATTTGCTCTGGCTGTCGGAGGTTTGTCTCTATCGGGTGCCTTTGGTGTTTACACTGCCTTGATAACCCGGGTGCGTGAGTTGTTTTGGATCGTGATCGGTCTTTTATTAATGAAAATTGGAAATAAGAAGAAATGATAAATAAGGAAAAAGTAAAAGCATTGGCTTTCGATTTCGGTGGAACACTTGATTCACCGTTTATGCATTGGATGCAGATTTATTTGCAGCTTTACACTACCAAGTTGAATTTGCCGCTTACGGTGGAAAACTTCAGAGATTCTTATGTCTTTGCCGAGCAGATGATGGAACGTCTTCAATTGGTGAAACCCACTCATTCATTGTTGGAAACCCAGATGTTTAAGACTCGTTTGCAATTTGATAACTTGTTAGATCGGGGTATCTTGCCGGATACGAAGGATAATAAGGAATGTATTCCTGAAGAGGCTGCCCGTTTGGTGACAGATTATTCGTCAGCTTATGTCATCCGTTCGCAGAAGACATTAAAGGCACTGTCTCAACGGTATACATTGCTCTTGGTTTCCAATTATTATGGCAATCTGAAGAAGGTTGCAACGGATTTGGGGATAGCAACCTATTTTTCCTCTTTTACCGATTCAACTTTGGAGGGTGTCCGTAAGCCGGATGCAACTTTATGGAAACTGGCTATCGAACGTGCCGGTTTCATACCTGAAGAAGTGATCGTAATAGGGGATTCTATGAAGAATGATATTTTACCTGCATTATCATTAGGATGCCAAGTGATAAAAGGTTGTCCTTCGATTGGCGACCTTTCCGAAGAGGTCAACTGCATTACTTCTTTAGAGGAATTACTTCAACTTTTGGACAGTTAATGTCTCTATTCATACTCTTTTTAGGGTTTTTCAAATATATCTTCAAAAGTAGTTTGTCTTCAGCTTCTATTGATTTACTTTTTTAAGGTAGTTCTATCAATAATACTAAATTAGTGCCTATGAATTGGCAAAACCCTGTCAATTCATAGGCACTAACTCTATACATATGAAATCAATATTAAAGTGACTGCTAATCCTCTTGCGGCTTTTCCTGATATTTCTTTCTGTATTCCTTGGGAGTTTATTCATTTCTTTAAGAAATGTCTTGGAGAAGTGGAAAGGATCGAAGAAACCAAGCCGGAATGATATTTCTTTTATTTTCAAGTCTGAGAATTGCAGATAAGAACATGCTTTTTGTATACGCAACTGATTATAATAAGCCATCGGTGGATAAGATGTTCTTTGGGTGAACAAAGTGATCAGGTGTGAAGACGAATATCCAACAGCATTTGCAATGTCTTCCAGCGTAATTTTAGCCTCCAGATTGTCCTTCATAAACAGGATGCTTTTTTGTATCGGATCATCGACTTTTACATTTTTGATTTTTCTGTATTGGAAAATGTATTTGATGGAAGCGAGAAAATACATCAAACAAAAGCTTATGTATTCGAGGTTTTCGATGTTATATCCCATCTCGAGATTGCGAAACATATCTTCAAAGAGCATGAACCGATCTTGAAGCCTACTATCTGCGGAATCTTTTATGGCAAGCTTTTTCCCCAAGATAGATTCAAACATGGGTACATTCTCTCCCTTGAAATGAAGCCAGTAAATGCTCCACGGATCCTGCTGATTGGCACCATACGTGTGCGGGCTGTTTTGTGGGATGATAAAGACTTGATTACTTGATAGATGATGTGTCTCTCCATTGTATTCAATCCATCCGTTTCCTTTTTCACAATATATTAATATGTTTTCATTTGTACCTTCTGTACGTTGCCTGTAATGATGCTTGGCTTTAGGATAATAGCCAATATGAGTTACATACAATTGTCTTGTAATCTTATTTTTCGATTGTAGTTCCCTAATATTATAAGGTGTGACGATCGACTTTTCTCCTTTAAAACCATCAGCTATTGTTTCCATATCAGTATTTTTAATGATATTTGTAGTTGCTACATGTATTCCCCGGACAATTATAGTAATATTATACATGTTTTCAAAATAAAAATACATCTTTTTTATTCACGCATCCTCTAACTTTGCCCTTATCAATAAATAGTTTATGTATTATGGAAAACAAAGAAAAACATGTCCTCATTTTTAAGAAAAACAAAGCGTTACTTGTCAGGCTTGAATAGCGGTAAATAATTGTTTTTATACTGAATTTGCTTTTATGGCAACCCGTATACCGGGCTGTCAAGGGAAGTGTTGTGCTTAAAAAGTAGAATTTATTTAATTAATTTATCTTATTATATTATGAAAAGAAACAGACGAATTTATTTTTCTTTCTTATTCATGTTTTGCTGTACATTGATGATGGCGCAAAATAAAATAGTGAAAGGTACGGTTACGGGTTATCCGGAAGCCGAGGTGTTAATTGGAGCAAGCGTATCAGTTAAGGGTACCTCACAGGGCACAATAACAGACATTGATGGAAAGTATTCAATATCCGTACCATCCGATGCAGTGTTGGTTTTCAGTTACTTGGGATATGCCACGAAAGAAATACCGGTTAAGAATCAAGCTGTGTTAAATGTTTCATTACAGTCAAGTGCGCAGGATATAGAAGAAGTGATTGTTGTAGGTACTTCTTTAAAGAAAAGTGATTTGACAGGTGCTGTGACAAGTGTTAGTGCAAAAGTGCTTGAAGAGAAGCCGGTTACTAATATTAACGAAGCCTTGCAAGGACGTGTTGCCGGTGTGTTTGTCTCCAATGCGGCTAAGCCGGGTGATGATGCGAGTATCAGGATTCGTGGTGTGAACACTATTAATTCGACAACAGATCCTATCTATGTAGTCGATGGTCTGGTAATGGATAATTGGGGAGGCGGCTTCAATTCTGTCAACTTGAATGATGTGGCTTCCATCGAGGTATTGAAAGATGCTTCTGCTACGGCTTTGTACGGTTCGCGTGCATCGAACGGTGTGATCTTGATTACTACTAAAAAGGGTAAGGTCGGCAAAGGAAGTGTGACTTATGATGGTTGGGTCGGTTTCCAAACCAATGCTAAACTTCCTGAGACAATGGATACAAAGCAACTGTTTGAACTTAGAAAAGATGCTGCCATGAATTCATTCGACGCCCGTTATCCGAATGCTACGGACGCGGAAAGAAATCAGTTTCTGAACAATCGGGTGATGACACCTTACCAGCAAAATGACGGATCCGGTGGATATGTGTTTGCCCAATACGAATTGGATGCATATGTTAATAATGATAATTACAATTGGCTGGATGAAGTGACCCGCACCGGATTCGAACAAAATCATGCCTTGAGCTTTAGTGGAGCATCTGATAAGGGATCTTATTATTTAAGCTTGGGATTTGCTGATAAAAAAGGCATGGTGGAAAAACTGAGCGACCGTAAATACAACGGGCGTATCAATGCGGATTATTTGGTTAAATCTTGGTTGAAGGTAGGTACCAATACTTCGTTTGTTCGTACCGAGTCCGAGATATTTTCTGATGATGGTGTCTATGATAAAGCGCGTGGAGCCAATCCCATGTTACCGATCAGTGAAGATATTTATACGTTGAATTATGGGGGAAAGTACGATCAGAATTATTTCAACCCGTTACGGACTCTAAAGATCGATAATAACCGTCGTCGTAACCGTATTTCCTCTGCAAATTTTCTGAACATCAATCCGATTAAGGGCTTAAATATCCGTACTACTTTCTCTTTTGATTATTTGCAGGAAGATCGTTTCAAATATACACCGAAAGATATTCAGGAATCCATCCGTTATTCTCAAGACGGACAAGCTGAACATACCCGTGATTATCGTATGATGTGGCAGTGGGATAATTCAATCTCTTATGATAAAGCGTTCGGCAATCACAAAATTAATGCGTTGTTTAGTACGAGTACCTCCCGGATAGACCGCGACTATACTTATGCAACCGGTAAAGGATATGGTGCCGATAGATATAATTACTATAATATTGGTATGAATTATAAGACAGCAGAACGTTCCATTGGATCAGACTTTACAACTTCTACTTTAATGTCATATGTACTTCGTGCAAATTATAATTATGCCGATAAATATCTGTTGACTGCGACTGCACGTTTTGATGGTTCTTCAAAATTTGCCAAAGGAAACCGTTGGGGGGCATTCCCTTCCTTCTCGGCTGCTTGGAATGTAACTCAAGAAGATTTCATGAAGGAACAAAATATTTTTAGTCAGTTGAAATTACGAGTAGGTTACGGTATGGTAGGTAATCAAGCTATTGATGACTATTCATTCTATACCCTGTACGATGTTGGATTGGAGGATGGAAAGGCTTCTTATAAACCCCGTGGACGAAGAGGTACGGAAGATATTACCTGGGAGTCTCAAAGACAAATAAATGTCGGATTGGATATGGGGTTCCTGAATGGACGAATAACAGCTTCTATTGACGGTTTCCTTATTAAAAACAAGAACTTGCTTATGGTGCGTTCGCTACCGTTGACTTCCGGATTTAGTACGGCTTACGATAACATCGGTGCTATCAATAATAAAGGAGTCGAATTTTCGATGAATGCCAAACTGATTCAGAATAAGGATTTCCAGTGGAATTTGTCCGCCAATATTTCTGCTGACAGAAATGAAGTTACGCAGCTGTTTGTCGACACTAAAGCTATTTACAATATCGACGATGATCGAAATGTGGGGAAAGAGGGAAACCTTTTTATTGGAGAATCTCGTAATAATATTTACTGTTGGCGTACAGGGGGAATTGCACAAGTTTATGATATGGATCGCTTGAAAGAGATTAATTTCCCGCGTACAGTCAATCCGGGTGATCTTTATCCCGAGGATGTAACTGGTGATGGTGAAGTGAATCAATATGATATGGTTGTCATAGGTTCGACAGATCCGAAGTTCTATGGTGGTTTTTCTACAGATTTCACATACAAAGGTATTACACTGAATGCAGTGTTTAATTATTCTTATGGAGCGAAGAAACTGAGTCCGTATTACGAGTCCTTGATCTCAAGTACCGGTAAGAGCATAGCCTCGGTCGATTTAGTGGATCGTTGGAGCCCGGAGAATCCGAATGCCCGATTCCCTCGTCCTATCTACAATGATCCGCAGGACGGAGAGACGAATGCTTATAATGCATTCTCTGCCGGTCAGATGGACTTTGCAGTACAAGATGCTTCATATTTGCGTTTGTCTTCTTTAAGTTTGGCTTATACCTTCCCGAGCCGTATGGTGGAAAAGATGAAACTTGGAAGTTTGAGAGTGTATACCACGGCCTCTAATCTTTTCTGCTGGACTCCTTATAAGGGATATGATCCGGAAACGGGTGACTGGTATCCTCCTACAAGAATGTTTGTGCTTGGATTAAATATTTCATTTTAAATAGTAATTTCAATTCAGTTAATTATGAAAAACGTAATTAAAATACATAAGTTAGCAATAGCCTGTTTATTGACAGGCGCCATGGGAATGACTTCCTGTTCCGATTTTTTAGATCAAGAACCTAAATCTGCCATAACAAAAGAAGAGGCTCTTACTTTGGAGAATATAGGTCCTACTGTCGATGGGTTGTATTCTGCGTTTCGCGATTCCAAATCCGGACGTGAAGGATTGACTTTCTCGTTATTAGGATTGGATGAAAGCAAACAAGGTATTGTTCAGATGGATGATGCCGGTCAGGCAGGATTGGATCTTTATAATGGTCAGTTAAATCCGATGTCTACACAAGTTGATAAAATGTGGTCGAAAAGGTGGCCTATGGTCATTGCCGCAGCAACTGCCATTGATGCATTGGATGCATTAGATAAAAAGGCAGAAAACGATGATGTAAAAGCCCGGATACAACAATTACGAGCAGAATCTTGCTTCATCCGTGCATTGGTAATGATGGAACTGACCATGTACTGGGGAGAAATACCTGTCATAGATATTGCCAAAATGATAGATTCCGCCCGTCACCCGTTAAATGAAGTTTGGGGACAGATTATCGATGATTTTACATTTGCAGCTAAAACATTGAAAAATGAATATGGAACAACCGGGCAGATGCGTGCCACTTCAGGAGCGGCTTGGGCAATGTTGGGCAAAGCTTATATGTCCGCTCCCGTAGAAAGTGGTTACAGGGATTTCGATTTGGCCAGGAAGAGTTTTGAGGAGATGATGGATCGTTACTCATTGGAACCTGATTTCGCAAAACTTTTTGATGAGAACTTAGAATTCAATACACCTGAATCTATCTTCGAATTAGATTATAATAACCTTGTCAATATGAATCACTGGCAGTTTGATATGGGGTCACGAACGGTGGATGCCAACTTTGGTAATGGTTGTTACTTTACCGGTTATGATGTTGCTCTACCTACTGCATATGCATACAAGACAAAAGCCGAAGGTGGCATTTGGGAAGATGGTGACTTGCGTAAAGATGAAAGCATCCGTTATGATTTTACTTATTTAGGTGTTACTCTTACGGAAGTTTCATGGGGAGCAGACGAGCTTGATCCGCATATCAAGAAATATGAGGATGAACGTACCGACCAGTTCAATGGTTCGCTCGCCAATATGTGGTATTCCGGTAAGAACTTTATTTTCCTGCGTTATGCCGATGTATTGCTATGTTATGCTGAATGCCTTAATGAATTGGGGGAAACAGGACAGGCCAATACGATAGTCAATCAGGTGCGTACACGTGCATGGGGAGGTACCTTGCCTAATCAATATGCTTGGAACTATAGTCAGGAAGAATTCCGTGTACAGATTCTGGACGAACGTATCCGTGAACTTTGCTTTGAAGGATGGAGGCGAATGGATTTGATCCGTACCGGTAAATTTGTCGAATTGATCAAAGAACGCAACCCTTGGGCTAAACAATCGGGAACCATCAAGGATTTCCACATGCGTTTTCCGATACCTGATACTGAAATAAAGAATAATTCTGATATTCCTGAAGAAGACCAGAATCCCGGATATAAATAATAACTAAATTACATATATTATATGAATCGAAAATCTATTTTGTCGGTAGCTGTCTTTTGCTTGTGCGCTTTCAACGTACATGCCGAAGATTATGAAGCCATCTCTCCCGATGGTAAACTGAAAATAAAATTGCAGGTCGATAAGGGTACGAAGTATGAAGTATGGAGTGGTGATAAGCAACTAATTTCACCTTCTTCCATCGGATTGAACCTTGCCGATGGTAGGATAGTAGGTAATGGAACAGTTAAGTCCGTTCAAAGAAACAGTGTAGATCAGACGATTGACGTTCTGATCGGTAAGAATAAGACGTTGAGAGAGGCTTATAATGAACTTATACTTACGTTTAATGAGGATTACGATCTCGTAGTCAGAGCTTATGATGAGGGACTAGCCTATCGTTTTGTAACTCGTTTGGGAGGAGAAATCATTATCAATACGGAAGATGCTGTCTTCAATTTCACCTCTACCCCAAAAGTTTACTTCCCGGAATGTGATAGCAATTATGCAACAGAGAAAGATCAATCGGGGAAGACATACCAGATCCATCAGGGATACCGGAATTTTGAACGGCTTTATAAGCAGTACGATGCTCCGACAGAGATTCCCGGTGGACGTTTTTCCGTCTCTCCGGTATTGTATTCCTATCCGGGTACGTCTTATAAAGTGGTGGTGACCGAAGCAAATACTTATGATTATCCGGGACTTTATATGGAGTCCAATGGTGATAACTCCATGCGTGGAAAATGGGCTCAATACCCCAAAGAGGTGATGGATTCCGATCCTTCCAATTCAAATTATTGGTATTCCAACCATTTGGTCATTTCGAGAGAAAATTATATTGCAAAGACTGAAGGAAGTCGTACTTTCCCTTGGCGTGTAATGATTGTTTCTGAAGACGACAAATCTTTATTGAATAATGAACTGGTATACATGTTGGCAGATCCTTGCCGACTGAGTGATACTTCCTGGATACAACCGGGTAAGAGCGCATGGGAATGGTGGCACAAAGCAGTACTTGAAGGTGTAGACTTTCCGAACGGAAATACGAATCTTTCATTCCAGCTATATAAGTATTATGTGGATTGGGCTTCGGAACATGGCATTGAATATATGACATTGGATGCCGGATGGTCTGAAACTTATATTAAGACGTTATGCCTTTATGCCAAACAAAAGAATGTAAAGATATTGGTATGGACCTGGGCTAGTTGTGTCCGTGAAAATCCCGAGGACTGGATTAAGAAAATGAAGAACTACGGTGTTGCCGGAGCGAAAATTGACTTCTTTGAGCGTAACGATCAGATCGCTATGCGTTGGGGATGGGATTTTGCTCAACGCTTGGCTGAGAACCAAATGGTTGCCTTGTTTCATGGGTGCCCGGTACCAACAGGCATCAACCGCACTTATCCGAATATCCTGAATTTTGAAGCTGTACGCGGTGCCGAATGTAACTTTTGGGAAAGCACTTTGACTCCCGAACATCATACCCTATTTCCATTTATCCGTTCATTAGCCGGTGCCGAGGATTATACTCCGGGTTCAATGAGGAATGTGACAAAAGAAGCATTCAAACCTATTGATAAGGATAATACACCTCCTATGAGTATGGGGACACGCGCTCACGAGTTATCCATGTATATGATTTATGACCAGTGGGTGGGATATTTATGTGATTCACCGACCGAATACAACAAGTTCCCGGATATACTTAGTTTTTTATCAGATGTTCCTTCCGTTTGGGATCGTACGGTTCCATTGGATGCCAAACTGGGTGAATACATTGTGATAGCTAAACAAAAAGGGAAAGATTGGTACGTAGGAGGAATGACGAATTGGTCTCCGAGGGCTACGGAAGTCGATTTCAGTTTTCTTGACCCGGGTACAACTTATCAGGCTACGATCTTCAAAGATGCTTCCAATTCCGGTGAACAGCCTAAGGAATATGTTTGTGAAACACAAAATGTGACCAATACCACTAAACTAACCATTGACATGGCCAAAGGAGGAGGTTTTGCTATTCGTCTGAAAAATACGGGATCATCCGGAATAACTGAAGCAACCGGGCAGAAACCGTTGTTGGTGTATGTCGATAAAGCATCTGATACACTTCATATTGAATCGGATAAGGTTATTGAATCCGTACGGATCAATGACATTTCGGGTCAATTGATGCTTACAAAGAATTTTGGCAATGCTTCTTTTTCGGAGCAAATTGATCTTGCAAATATGAATAAAGGATTTTATGTAGTTTCTGTGAAAACAGAAACTACTCAAAAGTCTACTACTTTTATCCATTTGTAGAAGAAGTTATACGCTCCTGTAGGAAAAGTGAAAGGTAATTAGGATTGTTTTTAGGATATTAGATCACGAATGAATTAATTATTAAATTTTCGTATTATGAAAAAGTATTACTTTTTTGCGTTTGCATTTGCAGGACTTACGCAACTTTCAGCGCAAGTACAAAGTCCGTTATTTACAGAGTTGAAAACTCCGGTGGTTATCGATGGACAAAATTCTGATTTTCCAATGCTTTATGAAGCTGCTGCGGCATGGGGAGATTATGATAATGACGGTTATCTTGATCTACTTCTGTCGGGAGTAGGGGCAGAAGGAGTACAAACCTTACTTTTTAAAAATAATGGGGGGAATAGTTTTACAAAAATAGCCACGACTTTTCCTGGTTTGAGATCGTCTAATGCAACGTGGTTTGATTATAACAACGATGGCAATTTGGATTTGTTTCTTGCAGGTAAAAAAGAAGATGGTTCTTTATATTCCGGACTTTGGAAAAATAAAGGAAATGATGCTGGTTTTGAAGAAGTGTTTATGGGAACTTTCCCTCAGATTAATAATGGTGATGGAAATAAATCTAACCGTTATGTGATTGCAGCTGACTATGATGGTGATGGTTGGACAGATTTGTATGTACAGGGACGTACTGAAGGAGGAGATAAGAATAAAGGCATTGCATACTTATTTCGCAATGTAAACGGTGAGAGCTTCGAACGTATTGACAAACCTGTCAAAAATAAAATGAGTACGGGTGATGCCAAACCATTCATTCAATTGTCTGGTGGAGGTGCCGCATGGGCGGATTATGACGGTGATGGTTTCGTTGACCTTTTAGTTTCGGGTGAAGGTATAGATGCAGATAAATATGATGCTGATTATGGTTATCATGGCAGCTACAATGGGGCTGTTTATAAGAATAACGGTGATGGCACTTTTGCAGAACCTATAGAATTCAAAGGTACAGAAGAAGGAAATGCTGTTTGGTTAGATTATGATAATAATGGCAAATTGGATTTTGCTGTTGCCGGAGTAAGATGGGATGAAGATGCCAGTTGGAACTGGCGTGGTGATCTGTATGTAAATGGTGCCCAAGGATTCACATCGTATGCATCTGCTGTGACCGGTTTACCGGGTAATAAACAATCCGTTTCTCTAGATGCCGGTGATGCTAATAATGATGGTTTCAGTGATATACTTTATTTGAATGCTACGGATGCTGCCGATGCTATATACTTGAATAATGGTGGTGGTACAGAAGCACCTATGTTTACCGCTTCTCCGCTTGCATATGGAGATCAGGCCGCCCAAAGAGGTGGTACGGCTAATTTTGTTGATTTTGATAATGATGGTAACTTGGATGCTTTCCTTGTAGGTTATGCCGATGCCCAAGGTTCGCATGCCCGTTTGATGAAGAATGAACTTGGGAATGGAATTACAGCTAATCAGGCTCCAGGGCTTCCTACTAACCTAAAGGTTTCCCCGGGTTCCAATGGTATCGTAATGTTCTCCTGGGATGCACCGGAAGATGACACGACTCCCTCGGCCGCTTTAAAATACAATTTATATATAAAGCAAGGGGATGTTGTCAGAATGACTGTTCCTGCGGATCTGACCACCGGACGTTTGAAGGTATCTGAAGTTTCAGGTTTGATTTCTAAAAGAGTGTTGTACAAAGTTTCAGGTTTAACCGGAGAATATACATGGGGTGTACAGGCGATTGATAATGCCAAGGCTGCCGGCAAATTTGTCAATTATAATTCAACAGGTATTACGGAATCAAGTGCTACTACTGTCAAAGTGTTCGGTGATAAAGAAGTGATTCGTATTTCAACAACTCAAATGATTGACGGTACTGTGAATGTATATTCTATAGATGGCGTTAATGTATATGCTAGAACGGGAGAATTGAACAATGAAATTATCAGATTGAAAAAAGGAATTTATCTTGTCAATATAACTACCTCAAACCAAACTATTACTGAGAAGGTTATAGTGAAGTAAGATAAAGAGAATTTAATATAATGGGCTTGGCTGAACTTTTACAATTTTACTAAAGATTTATATAATTATTATAGGTAAGAAGTTGTTTTAGAAAAGTAGAGGGTGCGTCTGTTTTGGCAGCGCACCCTCTCTCTTTTTACTTAATCTCGATTTCTTCCTTCATGTCAATCTCTTCTCCATGTGAATCGTAGAATACATATTCCAGGAAGGCGAGTTTCTGACTCGGAATAATCTTAATTCCAAAACCGTATTTCATTTGCCACTTTCGTTTCAAGGATAATATACCCTGATTGATGTAAGCGGCGATATACGGGTGGATGTGTAACGAGAATTTCTTTAACTTCAATTTATTGACCAGATAATCAATTTTGCTCTCCAGCGTATCCGTAAAAAGTATGGACGACTTGATGGTTCCTTTGCCGAAGCAAGTGGGACAGGTTTCGGTTGTGTTAATGTCCATAGCCGGACGTACACGTTGCCTAGTAATTTGCATCAACCCAAACTTGCTGAGCGGCAAAATATTATGGCGCGCTCTGTCTTTCTGCATATTGGCGCACATACGTTCGTAAAGCTTCTGACGGTTTTCGGCTTCATTCATGTCAATGAAGTCTACAACAATGATACCACCCATATCTCTTAGCCTCAACTGGCGTGCCAGCTCGTCTGCAGCTCCCAGATTTACTTCGAGTGCGTTTCCTTCCTGCCCGTTGGCATTCTTGGTGCGGTTACCGCTGTTCACGTCAACTACGTGAAGCGCCTCAGTGTGCTCAATAATCAGGTAGGCACCACTCTTGTAGGATACTGTTTTACCAAACGATGATTTAATTTGTTTGGTGATACCGAAATTGTCGTAAATAGGAAGCTGACCTTTGTACAGTTTTACAATCTCGGCCCGTTCCGGAGCGATGAGACTGACATAGTCTTTGATTTCATTGTACACCGCCTCGTTGTTGACGTAAATATTTTCAAAAGAAGGGTTGAAGAGGTCGCGCAATAGACCTACTGCACGGCTTGTTTCTTCATAAATCAACGTCGGAAATTTGGTGGCTTTCTGTACTTTGGTGATAGCTTCTTCCCAGTGCTTAAGCAAAACTTTAAGTTCTCCATCAAGTTCGGCAACGCGTTTTCCTTCGGCTACGGTACGAACAATAACTCCGAAATTTTTCGGTTTAATGCTCATCAGCAGTTGTTTGAGGCGGGCACGTTCTTCGCTTGACTTAATTTTTTGTGAAACTGAAACTTTATCGTTGAAAGGAATCAACACGAGATATCTTCCGGCAAATGAAAGCTCGGATGTCAGTCTCGGCCCTTTGGTAGAGATCGGTTCCTTTACGATTTGCACCACTACTTCTTGTCCTACCTTTAATGTGTTGGCAATTGTGCCGTCTTTGTCAAGGTCGGGAAGCAGGGTTGCTTTTGAAATAGGATTTAATTTTTTCTTGTCACTTAAAGTTTGCTTTACGAACTTCTCGAGAGAATTGAATTGAGGACCCAGGTCTAAATAATGAAGGAAAGCGTCTTTCTCGTAACCAACGTCCACAAAGCAGGCATTTAGTCCCGGCATCAATTTCTTGACACGGCCCAAATACATATTGCCCACTGAAAAGGAAATGTTTCTTCCTTCACTTTGAAGTTCCACCAAGCTCTTGTCCTCAAGAAGAGCGATGGAAACCTCTTTGGGCTGTACGTCTACTACCAGTTCGCTTGTCACAATTGTTTCCTAATTATTTGTTTTTAAAAATGAACAAATGAGTTTAATTATTGTTCGTATGAACTGGGCATTTAAACAAAGAACAAACTCGAAAGACGTTTGCTTCACAAGTTTGTTCCTTATTTCTGTCCAGAGTCAGACTAAAAATTACTTTTTGCTTTTGTGTCTGTTCTTTCTTAGTCTTTTTTTACGCTTGTGCGTAGACATTTTATGTCTTTTTTTCTTCTTTCCGCTTGGCATAGCTTCAAAATTTTATGGTTAATACTCTTGTTTATTATTTCTTTACTGAAATTGTAAATGTTTTGGCTGGTTTGAATGCCGGAATATTATGTTCAGGGATAATAATCGTAGTATTTTTAGAAATGTTACGAGCTGTCTTCTGAGCCCTTTTCTTTACTATGAAGCTACCAAACCCACGAAGATAAACATTCTCATCTTTCGCCAAAGAATCTTTTACTGCCTCCATGAAGGCTTCTACAGTTGTTAATACTGCAACTTTGTCAATTCCGGTGTTCTTTGCAATTTCGTTTACAATATCTGCTTTAGTCATTTTTCCTTAAAAAAAATATTATTACTATGTTCTTTCTAATTTTTTGGACTGCAAATATATAGCTTTTTAAGCTCTCAAAAAAATATATTCTGAACATTTTTATAAAAAAGTCTCTCCTTAGGTTTTGTTAGCTTGAAAAAGAACTATTTTTGTGCCCATAAAATAAGTGTATATAATAAGAACAAAAACAGTTCCTAAATAATTTAGAATGAATAATTTCAGCAAAATATTAATTGATTGGTATAGTGAACATAAACGGGAACTGCCTTGGCGGGAATCTACCGATCCTTATATAATATGGATATCGGAGATTATACTTCAACAAACTCGCGTAGTACAGGGATATGATTATTTTATGCGTTTCATCAATCGGTTTCCGGATGTAAAAACATTGGCTGAAGCTGAGGAAGATGAAGTGATGAAATACTGGCAGGGATTAGGATATTATTCCAGGGCGCGCAATCTGCATACGGCTGCCCGTAGCATGAATGGAGCCTTTCCGAAAACTTATCCGGAAGTATTGGCTTTGAAGGGAGTAGGGGAGTATACGGCTGCAGCTATTTGTTCCTTTGCTTATGATATGCCCTATGCAGTTGTTGATGGAAATGTTTACCGGGTGCTTTCCAGGTATTTGGGAATAGAGACACCTATCGATTCTACAGAAGGGAAAAAACTTTTTTCCGTATTAGCCGGTGAAATGATGGATAAATCTCGTCCTGCTGTTTATAATCAAGCTATTATGGATTTCGGAGCATTACAGTGTACTCCACAGACTCCGGTCTGCCTGTTTTGCCCGTTGGCGGATAGTTGTATCGCATTGTCAAAGGGACTGGTCATGAAGCTTCCGGTGAAGCAGCACAAAACAAAAACAACCAACCGCTACTTAAATTATGTATATGCGCATACAAATACCTATACCTTTATCAATAAGAGGACGGGGGATGATATATGGAAAAATCTGTTTGAGCTGCCATTGATCGAAACGGTAGAATCGGTTACGGAAGAAGAGTTTTTGGCTCTTCCTGATTTTACTAAATTATTTGCAAGCGGTGAGACTCCGGTGGTTCATTCTGTTTGCCGGGATGTCAAACACGTGCTTTCACATCGGGTACTTTATGCTAATTTCTACGAAGTTAATTTGCCGGAGGATACACTTTCTTTTTCCTCTTTCCAAAAGGTACGGACAGAGGAATTAGGGCAGTATGCAGTTCCCCGGTTGATACATGCCTTTCTGGAGAAATATGTATAAAAATTTGTTTTGTGTTGTATTTCTGTTTAATTTTGGCACAGAATAATCTAAATATAGAAATATATGTCAGTAAATAAAGTAATATTGTTAGGAAATGTCGGAAAAGACCCGGAAGTCAGATATCTGGATACGGGGATTGCTGTTGCTACTTTCCCCTTGGCTACTACCGACCGGGCATATACTTTGGCTAACGGGACACAAGTGCCTGAGAGAACCGAATGGCATAATTTGGTTTTGTGGCGTGGGCTGGCAGAGACGGCTGAGAAATATGTTCATAAAGGAGATAAACTCTATATTGAAGGAAAGATCAGAACCCGCTCTTATGATGACCAGACAGGAGCCAAACGATATATCACTGAAATTTTCGTAGATAATATGGAAATGCTTACTCCGAAGAGTGCATCATCGGGCGTTTCGTCTGTTCAGCAACCGGTCACTCCGGCACAACCTCAACAATCTCCAGTGACCCCGATACAGAATAATCCGGCAGATGATTTGCCGTTTTAAGTTGGTAAATCGACGATTGATGATTGACTGTTAACGGAGGCCAATTGTCAATTACCGGTTACCGACCTTATTTATTGTTTAACTAAAAACCAAGATTTTGGACCCAGACGCTTATTTATGCCAATTGGCAGATGTTTTTAATGGTATTACCATAACTCCACCTTCATTTTCGGCAATTGTTGCCATTGTTCTGGCCGGTATGCTTTTGCTTGCTTCCGGTTTCGCTTCTGCATCAGAAATAGCTTTTTTCTCGTTATCACCTTCCGATCTCAATGATATTGAAGAGCGTAATCATCCTTCGGATTATAAAATCAGCAGCCTTTTAGGGAATTCCGAAACCCTTTTGGCAACTATACTGATCACTAATAATTTTGTGAATGTAACAATTATCATGCTCTGCAATTTCTTCTTTATGCAGGTTTTTAAATTTACCTCGGTTATTGCGGAATTCTTGATAATGACGGTTATTCTTACCTTTCTTTTGTTATTGTTTGGTGAGATCATGCCGAAGATATACTCTGCGCAAAAGACTTTGGCTTTCTGTCGTTTTGCAGCTCCCGTTATATATGTTTTGCGTAAAATATTTCGTCCTGTTTCTACCATATTGGTGCATTCCACTGCCTTCTTGAATAAACGTTTTACTCGTAAAAGTCATAACATTTCCGTTGATGAACTTTCACAGGCTTTGGAGTTGACGGATAAAGCGGAACTTTCGGATGAAAACAATATCCTCGAAGGCATTATCCGTTTTGGAGGTGAAACTGCCAAAGAAGTTATGACTTCCAGGCTGGATGTCGTAGATCTGGATATACGTACCCCTTTTAAAGATGTGATGAAATGCATTGTCGATAATGCATATTCACGTATTCCGGTGTATGCAGGTTCGCGTGATAACATAAAAGGAGTACTTTATATTAAAGACTTATTGCCTCATGTCAATAAAGGGGATAATTTCCGTTGGCAATCGTTGATCCGTCCGGCTTATTTTGTTCCCGAAACAAAAATGATAGATGATCTTTTGCGTGATTTTCAGGCAAACAAGATTCACATTGCTATCGTAGTCGATGAGTTCGGGGGAACTTCCGGCATTGTCACTATGGAAGATATTATTGAAGAAATTGTAGGCGAGATTCATGATGAATATGATGATGAGGAACGTACTTATGCCGTATTGAATGATCATACATGGGTATTCGAAGCCAAGACCTTGTTGACGGACTTCTTTAAAATCACAAAGCTGGATGAAGATGATTTTGAACGGATTGTCGGTGATGCGGATACACTTGCAGGACTTTTGTTGGAGATAAAAGGGGAATTTCCTGTTTTACATGAGAAAGTCTCTTACATGAATTATGAGTTTGAAGTACTTGAAATGGATAATCGCCGTATTTTGAAGGTTAAGTTTACTATCAACGAGCCGGAATCGGAAGAATAATAATTATGTCGGTCTATTTAGAACATTCTGGAAAATCCTTGAAATGGGGAATTTGGAAAATGGAAGAAACCATTGAGGATTTACTGAGTATTCTTCCCGAGCGAGCCTATTATGAAAAGGAATTGCAACGTTTTAATGCGCCTCATCGTAAATTAGAATGGCTATCGGTTCGCTGTCTTTTATTTCATTTATTGGGCAGTCACAAAGAAGTTTGTTATGAATCGAACGGCAAGCCATATTTGGCGGATCGTTCCCGGTTCATTAGTATTTCTCATACGAAGGGATATGTTGCTGTAATTTTAAGTGAAGTTGCCGGGGTAGGCATAGATATCGAACAATATTCGAAACGCGTACATAAGGTGGCTCATAAATATATGCGCGAAGACGAGCCTGTTAATTCCTATCGTGGAGATGATACTTGGAGTCTGTTGCTCCATTGGTCTGCTAAAGAGGTCATGTTTAAATGCATGGATGCTTCCGAAGTGGATTTCCGTGAGCATCTGCGAATAGAGCCTTTTATTCCCCAAGAGCGAGGAGTATTTCTGGCATATGAATATAGAACGGAGCTGAAAAGATATTTTGAGATACATTACTTACTTCATCCCGATTTTGTGTTAACTTGGCAGATAGATAATGTAATTACTAAAAACTGAAAATGAGGTTGTGACACCGCGCCACAACCTCATCTTCATTGAATGATCTATATTATAATCTTTCTAATTGTACGGTGAAGTGTCTCATCAGAGGTGCTTCCCAAGCGATACGTACACCGCGGGTGATGCTTTCCCTGCGTTCATATACGTTTTTCAGTGCAACAGCAATCACGTCCATATGATTATCCGTATATACGCGTCGTGGAATAGCAAGGCGTAAAAGGTCAAGACCACCGAAACGATTTTCGCGGGTTACCGGATCACGGTCTGCCAATAAATAACCGATTTCACATCCGCGGATACCGGCTTCAAGGTAAAGTTCAACGGTTAGTGTCTGTGCGGGGAATTCTTCTTTCGGTACACAAGTCAAAACTTTCGGTGCGTCTACGAAGATGGCGTGTCCACCGGCAGGACGTTGGTAAGGTATGCCATATTCATCAAGTTTCTTAGCAAGATATTGCACTTGGTGAATGCGGGTTTCCAGATTATCGAATTCGGTGTTTTCATCCAATCCGATTGCTAGTGCGTTCATGTCACGGCCGTTCATGCCACCATAAGTAAGATAGCCTTCGAATTGCACGCAGAAACCTTTAGCACCCTCATACCATTCTTTCAGACGTGTTGCGATGAAGCCGCCCATGTTGACGATACCGTCTTTTTTGGCACTCATTGTCATTGCGTCAGCCAGATTGAACATTTCACGAGTGATTTCTTTGATAGATTTGTCTGCATAACCTTCTTCACGTGTCTTGATGAAGTATGCATTTTCTGCAAAGCGTGCTGAGTCGAATACTACCGGTTTGTGGTATTTGTCGGCAATGGCACGTACTTCACGTAAGTTTTGCATGGAGACGGGCTGGCCGCCTGCTGTGTTGTTAGTAATGGTAACTATGATGAAAGGAATCCGGTCGCCATGTTCCTGCAGAGCTTTTTCCAGCTTTTTCGGGTCTACGTTTCCCTTGAAGGGGATTTCGAGTTGAGTTTGTTTGGCTTCATCGATGGTGCAGTCCAAAGCAATCGCTTTACGTCCTTCGATGTGACCTTTGGTCGTGTCGAAATGAGAGTTTCCCGGTACGATGTCGCCTTCATGTACCAGATATGAGAAGAGTACATTTTCGGCAGCACGTCCCTGATGGGTTGGGATGACATATTCGAAACCAGTTAGTTTGGTGATCATGTCTTTCAGTTTGAAGAAAGAAGATGCACCGGCATAACTTTCATCACCCAACATCATTCCTGCCCATTGGCGATCGCTCATTGCACCTGTGCCTGAGTCGGTGATAAGGTCGATATAAACTTGCTCGGCTTTGAGTTGAAATACATTGTAGTGTGCCTCCTTTATCCATTGCTCGCGTTCTTGGCGGGTGCTTTTGCGGATGGGCTCTACCATTTTAATTTTCCATGATTCAGCAAAAGGTAATTCCATGTTCTTAGATATTTAATTTTATCCGACGAAATTAACGTATTTCTTTGGTTTGTGCAATAAAAAAGTGACTTTTTGTTATTTTGGTAATAAAAAAAGGAAAACTTTGTGTTTGCGAACTAGTTAGGATATAAAGAATCAGATATCACGACTTAGTTGGAAGAACATACTTCCCATCAGCACAATGGCAATCCCAATACAAAGGGTTATGAGCAGATAATTAATATACTTATTTTTAGGCTTAGTCTCATCATTTAGATTACATAAATAATATTCTTTAAAAAATAGATATAAAGCGGGGACAGAAGCACTTGCTAATAGAAAATCTTCTGGAATTTTAAAAAAGTAAGTTTTTGATAAGCCGATCATAGACCAATGACATAACAGTAAAATAATAAATAGGTTGACTTTTCGAGTGAATAACAATAATAATCCGATTGTAAAAATTACCACAGAACAGGGCATGACCGGTGATGTTATTTCAGGAAAAGTCAATCCTCTTAACCAAGAGGATAAAGGATAAAGAAAAGGCATTAATAGCAATAGAAAAGCTAATTTTGAGTATTTTTGATTACGGTCAAACTGTGTATAACCTGTGACTAGGTCCCATATCCATGCTACAGCGAGAATTATCCAAAAGGCAGACATCACATTATTGTAACTTCTTTCAGCACAATAAATATGATAATAAACGATAGAAATCCATAGGTAAATTGCTATCAAATATAATTTCATTCCAATTTTCAGCCAGGGATATGGTCGGCGTAAAAGCATTATAGTCAATAAAATTCCAAATAATACAATGATGATTTGATAAATCCAAGTCGCTGAATTATATAAGCCAATCGTTTTCCAAAATATATTCATTTATTTTATTGTTTTATTTCTAGTTAAAGATGAAGCACGTCGGGGAAAAAGAAACATAGGTAATGTTGCTCCGACAGCTAATAGAAATACTACGGTACATGTTACCATTGTATTTGAAAAAAACATTTCCATATATTTAGTTCTTTCTATCGGTGAATTTACATTTTGTAGAAACATAATCTGAGAAAATACCATGTTATAAGCAAACTTTCCGGGAATCATAGGTAATAGTGCAGGAATGTAGAGAACTATCATTGGACTGCGAACCTTTTTTCCGAGCCATATACTACCAAATCCAATGATTAAGGCTCCTGCTAAAGATCCGGTTGCAATATCCATTTCAGTGATCGACATTAAGCAATAACGACAGGCATGGCCTACTGCAGCTAGTAAACCGATAATTCTAACAACCCTCAAAGGGGGATCTGAAATAGCTCCAAAACCAATACCTGCTACAGCTGCAAATAGTCCGTCTGAAAGAATATCTATAATTATCATAATAAACTATCCTTGACTAATAATAAAGTGAATGAAAGTCCGATAGCAATACATACTATCAGTAAGGAAGCTTGTACTAAACGTGCAAATCCTGTTAGAATATAACCTTCGACAATGTCAATGACACCATTTATTAAAGGTACCCCCGGTACGAGATAAAGAACACTTGTTGCAAGTGCTATTTCTGATGTCGTGTCGAAAATTAATGCAGTAGAAGCGCATAGTGAAGCAACCCCATAATATGGATAGTGACAAATGATTATCATACGTTTCCCAACTTAATGCACTCAAATAAAAAAATATGCTTGATGCGCCTTTCCTATTTTGATATTGTTTCCAGTTGGGATATGGTTCAAAAAATTGAAATTCAACCTAAACATAAAATAAGTAGTTGTGCCGTAAGTACACGTAAGAACATGGCCAAAGGGTATACAGTAGCATATCCGACTGCCGGTGCATCACAGGATGTAAGATCATTAGAATAGGCTAAGGCGGGTGGGTTGGTATTTGCACCGGATAATACACCTATAAGCGTGTAATAATTTAATTTACATACATAGCGCCCGATAATTCCTGTCAACAATAGTGGAATTACAGTAATGAGTACACCATAGGCAATCCATATATATCCTCCTTCATTTATTATTGTCTCAATAAATTCTTTGCCAGCTCCTAAGCCTACACAGGCAAGGAATAATGAAATTCCTATCTCTCTTACCATTAAATTTGCACTCATGGTTGTATAAGTAATCATTTTATATTGAGGACCAAAACGACTGATTAGTATAGATACGATAAGTGGACCTCCTGCCAAACCTAATTTTACCGGTTGAGGGATACCGGGAAACATGAATGGAATACTTCCCAGGATACATCCTAATGCAATACCTATAAATATAGGTATAAGGTTAGGCTGGTTCAATCGTTTCATGGAATTACCCAACACTTTTTCTGCGTGGCTTACTGCTAATTCGCTCCCTACTACGGTAACGCGATCCCCCATTTGTAATTGTAGATTGGGTGTCGCTACAAGGTCAACACCCGAACGATTTATGCGAGTAATACTTGCTCCGAAATTGTTGCGTATTTTAAGTTGTGAAAGCATTTTCCCATTTAGTTCTGGTTTTGTTATTAGGATACGACGTGAAATCAGGTTCTTATTCAGTTGTTCCCATTCCATCTCAATTTGTTTGCCGAAGAATACTGAAATGGCTTCAATATCTATCGGGTTCGAGATAATCAGAATTTTATCATGAATGTGCAGGGCTGTTTCTGAATTTACCAATTCGGTCTCTTGCTTTCCTTCGTGATAGCGGATACGTGAGATGACAAAGTTACGGTTTACCAATGGACGGATATCTTTAATTTTTTTTCCGTCAACAGCTTCATTTTTTATTTCAATTGAAACGGGGCGCACAGTTAGTTCTTGTAAATGTCCCAAACCCTTTTCAGCTTCTGCTTCTTCTTTTGAAGTATTGATATTCAGTATATATTTTAGTATCAATAAAGAAAAAATGGCACCTACTACCCCTAAAGGATATGCAACTGCATACCCCATGGCTATTTCCGGTGCATCTATGCCATTCATATCGCTATTCGCTTGTTGAGCTGCTCCCAATCCCGGGGTATTGGTAACAGCACCTGATAAAATACCGACCATTGTCGTAATGGGAGTACCTGTTGTAAAATGTAGAATTATGGTAATGACAATACTCAGAAAAATGGTTGTTATAGCCAGCATGTTTAAGGTGAATCCCCCTTTTTTAAAAGCAGAAAAGAAGCCGGGACCTACTTGTAAACCAATGGAATATACAAATAAAATCAATCCGAATTCTTTTAGAAAATGAAGTAAATGTTCATCTAAATTTAGATTAAAATGCCCGAAAACTATACCGACGAAAAGTATCCAGGTAACACCTAATGAAATACCTGCAACTTTTATTTTGCCTAATATGATACCGCAAGCAATCACTAATGACAAAATTAGTACGGAGTGAGCTACTCCACCACCCCAAAGATTGGGGAATCCTTCGAAAAGGTTTCTTAAAAGTTCCATTTTATTGAAAGTTATGATTTGTTTTATTAGTTATAAATCTTTGTTTATGGCTTGTTCATAATATCATTTAATGATATTTCCATGTAAATCCATATAAATTTCGGTTTGCTAAAAGTATCCCTGGAGAAATCACTTCTACAGGGATACACACACATCGAACCTTTATAGCGGCATATTACCGCATTTTTATCAGCTAAACATCATCTTTCTTTTTTATGCAATAAAGGTTGGATTCACTATGGTCGAAGTTCGCTTTTATTTCAATCAAACAGTCATGACAAAGACAGTCTGAATAGTGCTTCTGTATATAAGTACATGGACTTTTACCAAGATTTATAGTAGCACAATGACAGGATGAAATATCATTATGCGAACAATCAAATGTCGCACCGCAACGCGGACATACCTTTTTTATAGGCATACCTCATGTTAATTACTTAGTTAACTTATTTTTTCGTACTGTTTTTCTAATCCCACGAGCCAAAGCAGCCTTTAATGAATGGCAGGTCTTCTGACTGACTCCTAATCTTGATGCCTTCCCAATGTATAAATGTCACATCAGTGGCAAAGGTGTTTTACAAGATATTAGCAGAGTTTCACAGCAGCGTGGACTGTTCGGGATTTACACCCGATTCCCTTTTAATTCAAATCACAGAATTGTGCATCTGAAACCAATTCGTGGCAAAGATAATAGAATTTATAATAAGATGGGATAGGGAAGAAGAAAAAAGCTAAGATTATATATTTTCCTGCATCGGAAAAGTATTAAAAAATCGGATATTTCAATAGTCGCTTTAATGTTTGCTTATTTTTTAGTTTCTAAACAGTGTAGCATTTGAAACGATAGAAAGAATTGTAATCGAAAAATAGTATCGAATTCGTGAATCAGCGAGAGTTCGGTTTGTTTTTTCCTTTATAAAACCATAGATTTGTCTTTGGTAATCAATAAACTAAAATGTGTAGATTATGAGAAAAACATTACTTTATTTAATTATGGGTATCTTTGCTTGTGTAGCAAATGTACATGCAGAAAAGACGTTCACCGCGACAGGTGCCAATTCATTAGGCACGGGTATGTCACCTAACGGGAAATATGTTGTAGGGGTAAGTAGCCAGTACTTTGCATATAATATATATATGAAAAGTTATTTGTACAATGTCGAAACCGGAAGCATGGAATGGATTACGGATTATGACGAGACTGATTATGGTAAAAGCGGATCTTTTGCGGATGTCTCGAATGATGGAGTAATATCAGGTACGTTTAAAGATCCTGAATATACTATTACTGTAAGCGATTTCGACGGAGATCGCACTTTTCCTATCAATGTCGCTGCCGTCTGGAAAGATGGCATCCGTACATCCTTGGGTTTCGGCAGTTACGAACTTTCACAATTCAATTATTTTGAAGATGGGAGCTTTGCCAATGCAATATCGGGAGACGGAAAGACCGTGGTTGGAAATATAGGAATCGGGAATTCCACCTACATGTTTCCATGTAAGTGGGAGCAAGCGGACTCAGGTGCGTGGACGTTTAGCCAATTAAATCTCCCGCAGGATGCGGTAGGAGGTAAAGCCGTCGATGTGTCTACAGATGGAAGTATCATTACCGGTGTCATCTGGTTTCCGATGTATGAGGCTGCTGCTTATTGGCAAAATGGGGAATGCCATCTGATAGAAGGAGTCGGAGAGGATGTGCAATACAACGGGACTGGACAAAATAAGGCGTGTGCCGTCAGTCCGAATGGCAGATTTGTTGGATTTATTTTTGGCAATAGCGAACCAGGCGTTTATGATGTACTGCAGAAATCATATAAGAAAATTATTCCCTTCGAACCCTATCATTCTCCGGATGATCTTGCCGTTGCCGATAATGGGAATGCTGTTAGCTCGTTTGGTTATGGATCATTTTTTACCGGTGAAATCTATGAACGACCGTTCTGGTATTCTTATGAAGAGGATCGCATTCTCGGTTTTGACTATTTCATGAGTCTTTTTGCCCAGGGAGTCAAGCCCTCTTTTACATTTGCATATGAAGAGAAAACGAAAGTAACACCTTGTGCTATTTCAGCTGATGGGACCTTTATTATGGGAAATAACGACGTTGTAGTCGCCATGGGGGGAGTGCCCGAATGCTGGATGTTGCAAACAGAGTACCGTACGGTCAAAATCCCGGCTACTCCAGAAGGATTGCAGGCAAAATCACAGGAATTTAAAGAAGTAACTCTTACTTGGAACAAGGACGAGCAGGTTTATGACGGATTGGAATTAGAGTCTTATAACGTCTACTGTGGAGGAGAAAAGATTGACAACGTTGCGGCAGATGTCCTCGAACTCACTTATAGACATCGAAATGCAACTCCCGGATTTCCGGAATACTCCATTGCTAGCGTGTTCCAAGCTGCCGATGCTTCTAAGGTTGAATCGCCCAAATCCAATCCGGTGGCAGTGGCTGTTCCCGACACTTATGAATTGCCTTTCTTTGACGATTTCGATTCCCAGTCTTTAGAAACTAATTATTGGACGAAAGAACCATATTATGGTGATATGATCGACAATACATGGGGAGTTATTCCTTACTACGGAATCTATGATTATGGTCTGTATTCATCTCCCACCACTCAAGCTCCCTATTCTTCCGGGTTAATTTCGCGGCCAATGGATGCGAAGAATGAGAAACATGTCACTCTTTCTTTTGCTATCATTTATGGTTTGATCAATTCCGACAACCAACAAATGGACAAAGATTCTTTGAGCATTGATGTTTCGTCAGATAAAGGCGTGAACTGGGAAGAAGTCAAGGGAATGTCGTTCAAAGACCTTCCTCAAAGCAATTGGAGCATGCAGACTGTGGACTTGTCGAAGTGGGTTGCAGGAAAGTTATTCCAGGTAAGACTTCGTAAGCATGGACAAGGCGTAGCCCAGTATTATTACAGCATCGACCTGTTTAAAGTGGGAACCACTCCTGAAAAGGATGCTCCGGAAGGCTTGACGGGACAGATTACCGATGCAAGACAGGTGAACCTTATTTGGAAAAATTCGTTTGGAGCATACCAGTTGAATCATATCAACGAATATTATTCAATGGGATTGGCTGTGGGAAACGAAGGCAAGGAATTTATTGCGGCCAATTCATTCGATACGACAGATTTAGCTGTTTATAAAGGAAAATACATAACCTCCGTCAGTGCCTTCATTAATCATAGCTATATAGAAGATTCAAAAGATACCCATGCTTCTATTGTTATTTTCGAAGACGGAAAACTGATCCGAGAGCAACAAATGGAAGATATTAAATACAATGATTATAATACCGTACTATTGGATGAGCCTATTCCGGTGGATGGACAAAAAGAACTGAAAGTAGGGTTGAAGATATTCGATTACGATGAACGGCAGATTCCGATTGCCTATCAGACCACATCGAAATTCTTACCCGGAAAGAGCGACCTTTACTCCGAAGATGGAGGGAAGACATGGCAGAAACTGTCTGATTACTATGCAGCCATAGAAGGACAGGAGCAGAGCGGATATTGCAGTTGGGACATTACAGCTAATATTACCGATGAATCTATTTCGAGTACAACCGATATGAATCCGGATAATAACATGTTGGCTTACAATGTATTTAGAAATGGTGAGAAAATCAGTAACCAATTGTTAGACAAACGCCAATCGAGATTCACCGATACGGAAGCGATGGACGATTGTTACTATGAAGTGGTCGCGTATTATTTTGATGGCTCGGTTTCCGATGTTTCGGATCGTTTTACGATTGGCAAGCTTTCTTCTATCCGTAATCTTGATTTGAATAACGGCATAAGGATTTATCCTAATCCGGTGACAGACCGTATCAACATTACGGGCGAATTTGTCAAGGCAACTTTGCTGAATATCAATGGTCAGGTTGTAACCGCCACTTCAGAAAACGTAATACCGGTATCTTCTTTCCCTGCCGGGGTTTATTTCCTGAAAATCGAAAGCGGTGACAAGGTACAGACAGAAAAGATTATGATTGAGAAATGAGGCAGGTGATCGTTTTCAGAATATAGGTTTGGAAGAGTGTGTCAACGTTTTGGCACACTCTTTTGGTAGGTAGTATCTTCTGAAAGAAAATAAGAAAAGATATATGCTATATTTCCACGGATTATGTATTACTTTTGCCGAGACACTTCCTCTGTTCAGAGATAAGAAGCGGATAAACACTTAAGGTTTAGAAAAAGTAAAAGTCGTAAAAAAGTAATGCTGCAAAAAGGAAATCTGACACAAGGAGGAATAACCGGAACCTTGTTACGTTTTACCTTACCGATGATAGCAGGCTCGTTCCTGCAACAGTGCTATAATATAGCAGATACGTTAATTGTAGGGCAATTCATTGGTGCAGGTGCATTGGCTGCCGTAGGGTCAGCCTATACGCTGATGGTATTTCTTATATCCATAATGCTAGGCTTGTCGATGGGTAGTGGCACTGTTTTCTCCCTTCAATATGGTGCCGGGCAGATGGGAGCCTTGCACCGTAGTATCTATGTATCTTCTCTGCTTATCGGTGCGGTTACATTCTTGTTAAACTTGGCTGCTTTCCTTTGGTTGGATCCTATCCTCCGACTTCTGCAAGTGCCGCAGGATATTTATGCCATGATGTATAATTATTTATGGATTATATTCTACGGTATACCCTTTACTTTTATTTATAATTTTTATGCGGCTCTGTTGCGTGCTGTTGGTGATGCGGTGACGCCACTTTGGTTTCTGGCGGTTTCTGTCGTATTGAATATCGGTTTGGATTTGTTTTTCATTCTGCGATTGGGGTGGGGGATAGAAGGGGCTGCCATTGCAACGGTCGTTGCCCAAGGTGTATCTGCTTTAGGGATTATGGGATATACTTATATAAGATGCCCTGAACTTAGGTTGCATAGGGAGGATTTACGTTTTGACCGTAAATGTTTGAAAGAGATCACCTCCTTTTCCACTTTGACTTGTGTTCAGCAGTCTGTCATGAATTTCGGGATTCTGATGGTGCAAGGATTGGTGAATAGTTTCGGGACGGTAGTCATGGCTGCTTTTGCTGCTGCCATTAAAATAGACTCCTTCGCCTATATGCCGGTACAGGAATTTGGAAATGCCTTTTCAACTTTTATTGCCCAGAATTATGGGGCAAAACGATATGACCGCATTCGTAAGGGAGTACGTAGTGCTTTTATTACGGTAGTTATTTTTTCCCTCATCATTTCTGTTTTGGTATTTTTATTCGCAAAGCCACTCATGTTGATTTTTGTCCGTTCGTATGAAACTGATATATTGAGTGTCGGGATCGACTATCTGCGTATTGAAGGTTCTTTTTATTGCGGCATCGGTATTTTATTCCTGTTATATGGATATTACCGGGCTATCCGGATGCCGGGTATGTCAGTGATTCTCACGGTAGTGTCATTAGGTATTCGTGTAGTGCTTTCCTATTGGCTTGCCAGCATCCCGTCCATCGGTGTCAACGGCATTTGGTGGTCAATTCCTATCGGCTGGTTTTTTGCAGATCTCATAGGGATAGTCTATTACAAGTATCGTCGGGGGATTGAAAAACGGATATAAGTATATTGACTTTACATTTTCAGTTTATAATTAAAAAGTAAGAGCCTGGCATTGCGCAGGCTCTTATTAAATGAGAAAAATTAATAGTTCTTTCCACTTTAGAGAACTTTATTTTGGAACATCTATGTTGTTCATGTAGAGAACTACCTTGGATTTTAATTAAAAAATTATTTTAGAGGGGAACCAGAATTCACCAGAGTAATCAATGGTTTGTATAGGAGTTTCTTGTTTGCCATTTACAACCAGTATTTGATTATTCATGTAATGATCGCCCCAACCGTCTTCAGTAAATGTGGCATAAACATTTCCTTTTTTCGGGTCAACGGACAATCCGGCACCATAAAAAGAGTAGTTATCCGGTGCGGTTACTATTTTGGTTAAATCACCGGATGCGATATCATACTTATAAGCTTCTTTAGAGTTCCAGCCATCTTTTTTTACAAAATAGATAGCATTTTCCGAAATTGAAGAGCAAAGGCAAGTAGGAGTATACGCCATGCTGTTATAGTTTACACTGAAACCTTCCGGAAGGGCAATTTCTGAAACGGTTAATGTATTCGGATCTATTTTTATTAGTTTATCCATATTGGCCGCCCATATGTTACCATCTTTGGATTGAGTGAATCCTGTAACGGCATCTGTTAATTCTTTTTCAAAAGATAGGTCAATTGCATTATAAGATAAAATCTTATCGTCAGAGATTATCAGTACGTGGTTTCCTGATTTATATACGTCTTTTGTCCTTCCTGTGCCTTCGATGGTTTCACCTAAAGCAAGTGGATTCAAATTTACTTTAAATGCACCGTTTGTAGAGGTTAAGATAGCAGTGTTGTCATTGATGATACAAAAATCATTGCTTTGTCCATTTGTTCCTAATAATTCTTCCCCTTCGATAGCGGCAACATGACTGAAATCTTCTAGATTTATTTCTGTTAAGTATGGAGATTCTTTAGATACTACGTACATTTTATTATTATAAATTGTTGCAGTAGTGCTTGTATTCCCTAAGGTTTTTCCCGAATTATTTGTCCGGTAAATGTTATTAAACCATTGTTTATTTTTATAGTAGCAGATAGAACCTTTACTGCCCATTTTCCCTTCATTGATCACATAAAATCCATTCTCATATTTATGGATTATGGTAGGTTCTTTGCCATTATCTTCATCATCGCTACATGAAGTGAATACCGGCAATGCCATTAATGCAATTAAGCACAATTTTCCGAATAATAAACTTAGTCTTTTCATTTTTCTTAATTTACTTGTAATTTTGATTATTGATAATTGATTCATTATTTATTGTAATGTAAATCTTCAATAGCCTGTAGTTCCGTTGAGGCTTCCCCTAACCATCCGCAATCCTGATTGACGGCAGTATAGATCTTCACGAAATCTATTCCGTCCAGATGTACGGGATTGCCGTTTTTATCTACCGCCCAATCGATCTTGAACTGTGAGTATTCCGTATCGTTCGGATGGTTGTCCGCATATCCGTAAGGATAGCAATAACCCACCCAATGTTCGGGCATGTCCGGACGCGGTTCATTTACAGCATTGTCTGCCAGACGACTTCCTTTGAATGTCATTTCACTTTTCGTAATCCATTCCGGATAGTAGGATTCTTGTGTATTGAATTCATTGCGTTTTACATATCCTTCGCTTCCCTGATTGTCCGACCAACGAATGTCATTTCCGGGTTGCTCCGGACGGTAATAGGTTATTTCATAATCACGGGTCGTTGCAAGAGAGTTATATTCACTTCCGGCAAGTTCGTACCATTCATCGTCTGGGAGTCCGTTTCCGTTCGTATCCTTAGAAACCAGTACAATGCCCGGTTCTGAATTCCCACCCGGTTTATCAAGGAAAGTACCATACATGTCGTAATAGGCATTGCCGTATATCTTTAAATCATATTCACCCGGTACGTTCGGTACGGTATGATCGAAGCCTACTGTGATATTACCGCCAAATGCGCCTAATGTAAGGAGGCAGATATTTCGGTCTTGTAGCAACTCGGTCGCGTATTCCAGTACTTGCTGATAAGAAAACCCTGTTTTATAAGCTGTTCGGGTAGTGTTCATGTATTGTGACGGGGCTGGATTGTATTCTAAAACTTTATTTGCGAAAGCGGAAATTTGAGGATCGTCCGATGGTTCTTCTTCTTCATTTTCTGTGTATTTATCGGTAAAAACTACCGTGTTCGGGTTCTGTCCGATCTTGCGGATACTGAATTGCAGTTTTCCCTGTGGGGTGAAACAAAGCACGTCTCCGCGTGTCTGGTATTTGTAAGCGTCTGTTATATACACATTGCCGCTATATGGATTTACGAAAATTCCGTAAGGAGTATGTATTTCAGTACCATCGGTGATAAAGTTTTCACGGATCGTAGTTCCGTTCTGTAGATTGAAAACTTTGATCTGGGAAGCTTGGTTTTCAAAACTGAAGTTATATAAATAAGCCACTTGGTCGCTGATGGCGAAGCTCATAACTTTCTCATTGTATATCTTTGCGACTTCATCACTGGCAGCATCAATTTTTACAAAATTATAGTCTCCTGCACTGATATCCTTCCCGTGGGTCGCTACATAGACATTTCCGTATTCATCTGCCGCTATCTTGCCGGGATTGGGACCTACTTCTATCTTTTTTATTTCTTTGAACGGGTCAATACTCACAACAGACACGGTATTGTCCACACCGATACCATCCCAGTCCAATCCACCGGAGTTGGATACATATAGCTTGTCGTTTTGTACACAGATGCCATCCGGGTTACGCCCCACTTGTGCATAAGTCTCGATAGCTAGTGAAGCGGTATCTATCCTCGCTACCGTTCCGTCATAGGAACAGACATAAGCTTTGTCTTTGTGAAACGCAATATAGCGTGGTTGGCGTGAACTGCCGTCTTCACCCAACATAGGGATACGCTTCAATGACAGTCCCGATGTAAGGTCGATTACTTCTATCTGGCTCGATACATTTACAACGATGTAGAGCTTATTGCCATAGATAGCCATGTCGTTGGCAGTATCACCCAGTCCGCGTCGATTGAGACTGCGGAAATAGTCAATGTTCGTTTTCCCGCTTTTGAATGAATGATAGGCCAGTGTACTGTTGTTCAGGTTGAATAATCCTTCACTCAGCACATAGATCCCGGCTGTTCCTGTTTCGGTAACTGTTCCGTTACCCCCTCCGCCTTCTTCTCTATTATTCTCTTTGTCTGTCAAGTCATCACAGGCAAAAAAGAGTAGGGCGAATAATAATCCTATCAGATATTTATAGTTCATCATAATGATTGGGTTTTAATAAGTTACTTTTAAAGTGGCTCGTACCGAACGTCCCGGCATGGGGAAGAATTTGATAATTTCATAATTCTTGTTCAATAAGTTGAGGACTTCCACATGGAGTGATGTATGTATATTCCTTATTTTGAACTCCCGGCTTGCCGAAATACTGTGATCGCTGTATCCGCTCAGTCGATTCTGGCTGATATTTTCTCCTTGCGTATACCGTTTTCCGGAAAAAAGGAATGAATAGGAGAGGTTAATCCAAGGTGTTTCGATACCCGCTTGTCCCGAACCGGACACACGAGGCGTATAGGCTATCTGGTGACCGTAAGTTGCTTTCTCCGGTTCATTGTTGGGATCGGTCTTGTCCAATGCATGCTGGTAGGTATAATTTCCGGAGAGATTGATCCGTAGCTTCTCCAGAGGCTGCATTGTAATAGTTCCGGTCACGTCGATTCCTTTGATTTCCGCTTTGCCGAGGTTTGTCATTGTCCATACGAAAATATCTTTTGTCGGAGTGGCAATGATCTTATCTGTTACCTTATTATAATAAGCATCTACCGTAGCAGATAAATAGGGTAAAAATTCATTGATCGCTTTACTATAAGTAAGTCCCAGGTTGTATTGCCTCGTATTTTCGGGGCGAAGGGTTACTGTTCCTATCTTTCCGTAGTATAAATCGTTGAAATTCGGAAGGCGGAAAATGCTTTTGTAGAAAAAACGTATTCTGAATTCTTCTTCGTTGAACGGTTTAAAAGAGGCACTGACATAAGGACTTAGTTTATGATGATTCTTCCCGCTTTCTCCTTCTTTTGTTTTTTCATTTATCATTGTTGCCAATGCAGAAGCGGATAGGGTCACCCATTCGTTTACATATTTACCGGCCAGTACGGTTAGCCATGAATAACGGGTGGGGTAGGCAAAGTCGGGTAAGTTCGCATTAAGGGTATTGATACTTCCGTCCGTGGATAGGGAGAAGGAGAGATTGTCCAGAAAACGATACAGAACGGAAGCTGACAAATAATATTCTTGCTGATAGTAACTATTGTCCTGTTTCTTTTCAGAGTTCTTGTAAGACGGATCGAGGTATCGTTGATAGTTCCAGTTCCATTTTGCTGAAGTCTGGAATGCCCACTTACGGTTGAATTCCTTTTTATATTGGCTCTGGATAAAGGTGTTTTTATCCCATAAATGCTGGGCGGCAAAATCATAATAAAAGGTCGTTGCGTTGGGCAATCCTCGCGAAGATTGGTAATAATATGCCTTTACCCTCCATTGTTCTTTGTCGGAGAAGTTTCCGAACAGTCCGATTTCAGCGCGTAAGTTTTCTACCTGGGTATTCTTTCTTTTTTCACGGGAGGTGAGATCACCTTTATCACCGTAATGCAGTGTGAAAGGGTAATGTCCATCTGCCGACATCCATTCTCCGTTGGCGGACAATGCCCATTTGCTGTTCAGTTGTTGTTCTATCAGTAACGATGGGTTCACCAATCCCCAAGAGCCTGTTTTGAACGAGGCATGAATATTGGTCTTTTTAGTATTCTTAAAGCGGGGTGTCAAAGTTTGTATATTCAGCAAACCTGCCGATGCGAAGAATCTTGCTGGTTGGAATATGTTATCACTCTGTCCGTTACTTAAAGAAAGCCTGTCCACATTGTCTAATGAAAAGCGTCCGATATCAATCTGACCGGTTTGGCAATCAGTCAGTGTGATACCATCATAGCCGACAGCGGTATGCTCAGCCCCTAGGCTTCGAAGTGATACTGTTTTCAATCCGCCTATACCCCCATAATCTTTTACCGTCACACCGGCAAAGTGTTTCACTGCATCGGATACTTGCAAGACATTCAGGTTTTTCAATTCATCTTTAGAGAAAATCTGTATGGGGGCTGCCGAACGTACCTCTTGTGTCTGGTAGCGGTCAGCGACTATCACTTCCGGAATGGTGTAAATATGTGTGGTATCCACTTTTTGCTGTTGTGCAAAAAGTGTGGGAGTACAATAGTAACAGTATAAGATGACTCCCAAGAGTCTATATTTAAAATTCAGTTTCAATCTGTTCATTCAATTCGTTTTGCATTAAAATGTCCGGGCGAAATCACTTCGACCGGACACGATAATAAACTTGGCAGAGTTTATTTTAATCATACTTTCTCTGAATCAGAGTGGTGAATGAAATGATGGATAGAATTATCCGGCTCATTAGACTCAACGCTTTTTCCACGAAAGCAATGAAATTGGATTTGCATGGTAGGTCTTCTGACTTGTTCCTGTTACGAACTGCCTTCCCGGTTTTCCCAGTGGCAAATTGAGTTAGTTGTCCATAACATAGATAGAACTTACAGCAGCGGGACTGTTCAGGATTCGCACCTGATTCCCTTTTAATCGCATTCTCTGTGAAAGGAGTTTGCGAACCAATGCGAAGGCAAAGATAGAAAGAATATTTAGATAATGGTCAATGATAGTAGATATTTTATCAATAAAGAGAATCAATATTCAAGCATGGTCTATGGTGGCATCAATATTCGGTTTTCAATTTAATGCCCAATGCCTGTTATCTATTTTCTCACTGCGTTGGGCTTTTTCCCATAAAGTAAGAATCTCAGGTTCATGTAAATCAATCATTCATTTACTTTAGCTATTACTTTTGCAGGTACTTGCCCGTCTACTATTCTATCTAACACACTAATAGAATATTCATAATCGCCATAAGTAAAATGAATATGTGGCGGGTTATGGTCTTTCCAATAAAGGCTTATTATGATGCCAAAGAATCTACAAATTTCAGGCATAACAACTATTCTTTTAATTCAGACACAAATGTGACTAATTAGTTTCATTTGGACAAATTAAAAAGTATAAAATAAATGCGTATTTTAGAAATCAATTCTATTGCTTTAAGAAAATAATCATGTATTTTTGTAGGATATAGAAAACACATTGATTAGAATGATGAAGCATATAGAATACCTCTTGAGAACAATTTTGGTGCTATGTTTGTGTTCATGCAAAAGCGGAAATGCTTCCGTTCCTGCAGACAATACACAACAAGATACAATTACAACATTTACCTTGCCCACCATCCCCGTAATGCTAACAACACCAGAGCAACGGGCGGACTTTATAGTCAAACATTATTGGGACAATACGAATTTTGCCGATACCAATTATATTCATCATCCCGAAATTATAGAACAAGCATGGGCGGATTATTGTGACCTTTTGAACCATGTAACATTGACTACAGCCCAAGAAGCCATTAAAGCCGCCATCAACAAAGCAGGAGCGGAAAGAAAAGTTTTCAATTACATGACCGATCTGGCAGATAAGTACCTGTACGACCCCAATTCCCCTATGCGCAATGAGGAATATTATATCCCCGTGCTTGAAGCAATGATAACCTCCCCTATTCTAAATGAAACTGAAAAAATCCGCCCAAAAGCAAGATTGGAACTGGCGCAAAAGAACCGTGTCGGCACAAAGGCTCTCGACTTTACCTACACGGTAGCATCAGGTAGACAAAGTACACTTTATCAAATAAAATCAGACTATACACTTTTGTTTATCAATAATCCGGGATGTCATGCCTGTACCGAAACGATCAATGCCATAAAAAATATTCCCATGATCGAAGAGCTAATAAAGAAAAAAAGAATGATCATACTTTCACTTTATCCGGACGAAGAAGTTGACGATTGGAGAAAGCATCGTTCTGAATTCCCATCCGAATGGATTACCGCATATGATAAATCGCTTACACTCAAAACTGAAAATTTATATGATTTAAAAGCCATCCCTACCCTTTATTTATTGGATTCGGATAAAACGGTTATCTTAAAAGACGCATCGGCTCAAGCTATTGAAGAGTGGCTGATTAACAATATCTCCTTAATTCCATAACCTAATGTCTTTCATATAAATGCAAATCGTTTTCCGTACGCACTACGAAAATAAAAGTACGTACTCTTGCTATCCAAGAATACGTACTTAAAGATGAATTAATTAGTATTTTAAGAGATCGTTAAAATACTAATTCTTCATATTGACAAATCAATGACCTTCCTATACACCTAAGAACTCCTCAGTACTTTAATGATGTATTTTCCCGGTGCCTCAATCTTGCTCCAATTGTTTTTCGCGAGCAGTTTCCACACGGGTGTCCCTTTTTCGCCATAGTTGGACAGGCTCAATATGGCCTTGATTTCATTCATTTCGGTTATTTTGTGTAGCCTCAGGCTTTCCAATAGTCCATAATAATTATGCGTTTTCGTATTGAGGGCATAAGCCGGTGGTTCGGGAAGGGAAGCCTGATGGTCTTCATCTCCGTCCATCCTCCCCCTGGGGGGAGTGGAAGGGGGAAGTTCTTTACTCTGCTCTACTATACTTTGCTTTACTTTACTTTGTCCGGAAATGTCCTCATTTTCGGGGTTCACTTCCATTTTTGTCAGCGGGATGTTTACATTTTCAGATTTCCTGCTTTTGTTTTTCTCGTTGGTGATTTCTATTAACAGGTGGGGCAATTTGCTTAAATCCCTTTTTCTACGGCTCGTAGCTTCCATCCAAACCGTTTGTATGTCGATGGAGGTCAGGATTCGGTGTTTCTCATAGCTTTCCCTAGCAAAGAAACCCTTTTCAACAAGCAAGTTTACAATCTCCCCTACCGTTTCAGCCGTATATTCCGATCCCAGCTTTCTGGCGAAAATCATGCACTGCTCTTTCCCCCATTGTATATAGTACCCTTCCGTATAGATCTTGCATAACAGCATGATGACCGCATGAGGCCCTTTGATGCCAAACATAGCGGTGGTCAGCTCCATGATGTCACTGTGGAAGAACCCGGTAAGCAAGGGGAAGTAATTGATTCCATTATATTCTGTTGCCATGGTTAAATTGGTGATTATAGTTTAATGATTAGCGACCGGTGTGTCTCGTGTTGTCGCGGTTTGCCAATCGCTAATCATTTTTAAATCTTCTTTTTTATCAGATTACAGGTCTCCATTCAAGGAAATTCTCCACCTGGAAAGTTCTCCAGTTCTGTTGTTCGACATCCCAGTGGACAACGGCACCATCGATTTTGCCGGGATCGAATTCCTTGTGGAAGTCCCCCCGGTAATGGACCAGCGTCGCTTTTACGAGCCTGAACTCCCCATTCTGTTTATGATAGGCGATCAGTGCATGTCCGTATAGCATGTGGTCCAGCAATGCTTCCAGTCTCAGCGCCATCCATTCCGCGGTGTTCCCATCGTATGCCTTTTCGGCAACGATACGCCTTTTCCATCTTTTCCTCATGGTTTCACTTTGTGATTCCCCCCGTTTTTGTTTTTTCATCATTCTTAAATTTTAGATTGAACAATTCATTTCTGGTCTGTTCGCCTTATGAACGAAGAATGGTGCCTGACGTCGAGACAGCATACTTTTTCATTACCAGCTTTAACCTGCGGCAAAGATAAGGCGATTGTTCCTTGGGACGGATTGAGAAAATTCCGGATCTGTTATTCCGGCTTTTTGTCCTGATAATTCCTTGGCTTCCTGTCTTCCCTGGAGATGGTTGAGATGTAGGTTGCTATCGACCTTTCGCTTAATGATTTGCATTCCCCGTTCTCAATGTAGACAAGTAATCCTTTTTCAGCCAGGAAACGGGCCAGGTGGGACTTGTATGTCTTTATTTTTTCTCCCATATACCCTTTCTGATAGATTGAAATGAAATACCGTATCACATCCTCATGGTTAAAAAGAATTCCTTGGATTTCTTCTTTCCGGTTAGGGGCCTTGTTTCCGTTAACAAATTGTTTTTTAGCAGTTAAAACTTTTTTACTTCTCTTTTTTTGATACATCCCTTGTCGTCATTTGTATTCTTTTTTATACTATGAAATAGCGGTTGATAAACTCAATGTTAAATTGTACGAAAAAGACAAAGGTGCCGAATTTATTTCAGTATCGGAAAGAGAATGGTAAAATTATATCTGTAAATATGGATGTTTTAGATAATAATTAATTGACACACTGCATGATGATGCGATTGGAGAAAAGTGTTTCAATAGACGTTCGTTTAATGGAACGCTTTTTTTACAATGATTTTTCGATACAATATTCATAAAAGCAGACAGATAAATTCTCAATCTTATTTATTACATAGTTGATTAATAAACAAGTGTTTAGCTGAAAAAAAGCAGAACTGAAAACATTTTTTTTATTAAACATTTTGCTATTATGAAAATACCCCATATCTTTGCGTTCCATTAAACGAACGTCTATTGAAACACTTTCATCTGTTTTTACCGCTTCGTTTAACGTTGGAAATATCATCAGAACAGTCACGGTTTGAGCGGGGGGAGATGTCCCGTTCAAACCGCGAAGCGCGCCCGAAAGGGAAGGTTCGGACCCTCAAACAGACATCCCAAATGGTTGATATACAGAAGCAGTGGTTTGCCGCCCGCACCCGTGACAAGCAGGAGTTCGCCATCCGAGAAAGGCTGCAAAGGCTGCGGGTGGAACATGGTGTCGACCTGGAATATTACCTTCCCACAAGGACGGTCTTCCGGCAGTTGAAATACCGGAGGAAACGGGTGGAGGTCCCCGTCATCAGGAACCTGATATTCGTCAGGGCCACCCGGCAGGTCGCCGTGGACCTCCCCAACAAGGAGGGGGTCGCCCTTTTTTACATGAAGGATCTTTCCACCCATGGCATGTTGGTCGTACCCGACAAGCAGATGGACGATTTCCGCTTCATGATGGACCTTTCCCCCGACGGGGTCAGCTTCGACAACGCGTCCCTCACGATGGGCAGCAGGGTGAAGGTCGTCAAGGGCGAACTATCGGGCGTCGAAGGAGAGGTCGGCACCGTTTCCAACAGGACCTACGTGGTCATCCGCATTCGCGGTGTCTTGACCGCCAGCGTCAAGCTCCCCAGGAGTTACTTGAAAATTATCGGTTAAACAATCTAAATAACACATCATTCTGATGGAATCAATTGTAGCAAAATCGCTGGAACTCCAGCGCCAGGCGCACCACCTCCTCTTCCTCGAGGACGATGCCCCCATGTATTCGGACGTTTTTACCCGGCAGAACGGTGCCGTCCTTTCGCTGAGCAATGAATTGTATTCCCTTTGGCGCGCTGCCGGTTCTATTACCCCCGAGGAGGAGGCGGATGTTTGCCTCTCCCTCCTGATGGGCTATAACGCCACCATCTATGATGACGGTGACAAACAGGCGCGAATCCAGGAGGTATTGGACCGCTGCTGGCACGTTTTGGAACGGCTCCCGTCCTCGTTACTGAAAGTCCGCCTGCTCACTTACTGCTACGCGGAGGTATATGACGACGGCTTGGCGGAGGAGGCGCATGCGATCATGGATGGATGGCGCAAGGACTCATTGGCCCCCGAGGAGAGGGAAATGATTGAACTGTTGCGGGGGATCGAGGAGAATCCGTACCCTTGGGTGGAGGTGGAAGAATAAATAATGAGCTTTCTGCATAACGCATGTTTTCAGAAAGGGCTTATCGTTATCACACATAACAGTCTATTTTTGCTTTGTCAGAATCCCTGAGAAATAAAACCGTCCGTGGTGTCGGATGGAGTTTCGTTGACAATATTGCAAGTTCGGGCGTCACCTTTCTGGTGGGCCTCGTGCTGGCCCGCCTGTTGACACCCGCGGAATACGGCATCATGGCAATGATAGCCATATTTATTGCGGTCTCGAATTCGATTGTCGACAGCGGCTTCTCCAATGCGCTGATCCGGAAGGTGCGTGTAGAGCGCGTTGATTACAATACTGTCTTTTATTTTAATCTTGCCGTCAGCGTCCTCCTTTACTTCCTGCTCTTCCTCGCTTCCCCTTCCATCAGCGTTTTCTTTAAGGAGCCGGAACTGGTGAAGGTGACAAGGGTGATAGGGTCTGTTCTTGTTATCAACGCATTGGCCATCATTCCGCGCACCGTCTTTGTCAGGGACGTCAATTTCAAGACGCAGACGAAGGTGGCCTTGATTTCCTCTGTCAGCAGTGGGGCGGTGGGCATAGTGATGGCCCTTTCGGGCATGGGGGTATGGAGTCTGGTGGGGCAGCAGCTGTCCCGGCAGTCGTTGAACTCGCTGTTCTTGTGGGTCTATTGCAAGTGGAAGCCCTCCTTGGAGTTTTCAATCGAGAGTTTCAGGGAGCTTTTCGGGTTCGGCTCCAAACTGTTGCTGTCAGGGCTGTTGAACACAGTCTATCAGAACGTCTACTACATCGTAATAGGTCGTTTTTATAGCTCCTCCTTGCTGGGGCAATATACCCGTGCGCAACAGTTCAACACGATCTTCTCCAGCAATTTGACATCCGTTGTCCAGCGCGTCAGCTATCCCGTCCTAAGTTCCATTCAGGAGGACCCGAAGCGCCTGCGTGAGGCTTATCGGAAAGTCATAAAAACTACAATGTTGATCACGTTTGCTTGTATGCTGGGGTTGGCCGCCGTGTCCAAGCCGCTGATTGTCATTCTGATCGGAGAAAAGTGGCTCCCTTCCGTGTATTTTCTGCAAATAATCTGTTTTTCCGGGATGCTGTACCCTCTCCATGCCATCAACTTGAATATTTTGCAGGTGAAGGGACGCTCGGATTTATTCTTGAAGCTGGAAGTGATAAAGAAGATTATTGCGGTGGTTCCTATAACCGTAGGTGTGTTCTGCGGCATTGAATATATGCTTTGGGGAAGTGTCTTCACTTCTTTTATAGCTTATTTTTTGAACAGCCACTATTCGGCAAGGCTGATCGATTATCCAACAATGGATCAAATGAAAGACATCCTGCCAACGTTTGCCATTTCTTCCATCGTGGCTTTTTTTATGTGGTGTGTCTCCCTGTTTGACATATCGGTATATATTCTTTTACCCATGCAGTTGTCTCTAGGAATTCTGTTGGCATTTATTATTTATGAGAAGCTTCGTCTTCCTGAATATCTTGAAGTGCGGCAACTGGTGTGTTCATTACTTCATCGGAAAAATAAATTGGATAATAAACAAATATGGACGAAAAACTAATAACAGTTACTTCTCCCCTTCTTCCCTCCCTGGACGACTTCTTACCTTACTTGCAGGACATCTGGGATCGTAAGTGGCTGACCAATAACGGTCACTACCATCAGGAGCTGGAGAAGGCCCTGTGCGAGTATTTGAAGGTGCCTTACATCAGCTTGTTTACGAACGGCACCCTTCCCCTGATGTGCGCCTTGCAGGCGCTAAGGATCACGGGTGAGGTGATCACCACCCCTTTCAGCTTTGTTGCAACCACCCATTCCTTGTGGTGGAATGGCATCAAGCCGGTGTTCGTGGATATCGACCCCGACACCTGTAACATTGATCCCGCTAAGGTAGAGGCCGCTATCACTCCTAGGACGACGGCCATCATGCCGGTCCATGTCTACGGCAAGCCTTGCGATACGGAACGTATCCAGGAGATAGCCGACAAGTATGGCTTGAAGGTGATATATGACGCCGCCCACGCCTTTGGCGTGGAGGTCGATGGCAGGTCCATATTGGAAGCCGGCGACATGTCCACCTTAAGCTTCCATGCCACTAAAGTTTATAACACGATAGAGGGGGGGGCCCTGGTCTGCCATGATGAGAAGGTCAAGCGGCGAATCGATTATCTGAAGAATTTCGGCTTTGCCGGGGAGACGACCATCGTCGCTCCCGGCATCAATGGCAAGATGGACGAAATACGTTCCGCCTACGGACTGTTAAATTTGAAGCGGGTCGACGGGGCGATTGCCGCCCGCCGGCGGGTCGCCATGAGGTATCGTGAGGCCTTAAGGAATGTTCCCGGCATCCGGGTCATGGAGGACATGCCGGGAGTCCGCCATAATTATTCGTACTTTCCCGTGTTTGTCGATGCGGAAAAATACGGGATGACCCGTGATGAGCTTTATTTTAAGCTCAAAGGCGAGAATGTTCTGGGCCGTCGTTACTTCTATCCGTTGATAAGTGAGTTTTCCACTTATCGCGGGCTGGATTCCGCAAGGATGGAAAACCTTCCCGTGGCGACGCGGGTCGCGGATAGTGTGGTATGTCTGCCGATGTACCATAGTCTGACTGAAGGGGAAATCGAAAAGGTACTGATTAATATAGCCCTTTAAAGATACTTAGAATGGAGAAAATCTTAATTTTGGGAGGGACTCATTTTCAAGTTCCGGTCATCCAATACTCCAAGGAGCAGGGTTATCGTGTGATAACGTGTGACTATCTACCCGATAACCCGGGACATTTGCTTTCCGACGAATATTACAACGTGAGTACGACCGACAAGGAAGCCGTCTTGGATTTGGCCCGAGGCCTGAAGGTTGACGGTGTCCTTGCCTTTGCTTCTGATCCTGCCGCTCCCACGGCCGCCTATGTCGCGGAGAAGCTAGGGCTTCCTGGCAATTCGTTCAATGATGTGAATTTATTCAGCGAGAAACATAAATGGCGTAACTTTCTCAAGGAAAACGGCTTTAAGACTCCCGTGTCCAAGGATTATTATTCATTGGATGAATTAATGTCTGACGAGTGGTGTTATCCTGTAATGGTGAAGCCCGTTGACTCTTCCGGCAGCAAAGGTGTCACTAAAGTGTCGGGCAGGGAAGCGTTGGCGGATGCGTTTAGCCATGCTTTGTCATATTCCCGTAGCAGGCATGTCATTGTTGAGGAATATATTGAAAGAGCCGGTCCTCAAATAGGGGGGGATGGCTTTTTCGGAACGGACCGTTTGGATTTTGTTTGTTTTGGCGATCAGGTTGTTGATGAAGGCATCAACCCATATGTTCCGTGCGGCATGAAGTTCCCTTCAATTATTCCAGAGTCAATTCAGAAAAAGATCAGCGATGAAATAGAGCGGGCCATACGTTTGTCCGGTTTGAAAAATCTATCATTCAACTTGGAGGTGATGCTGGATGAGAGGGGAGATGTTTTCTTGATGGAAATAGGTCCTCGAAACGGTGGGAATTGCATTCCTGAGGTTATTTATAATTATACGGGAGTCAATCTCCCGGCATTGGCCGTGGAGGCTTCTTTGGGACATCCATTTTCATTGTCGCCCCGGGACAACTCCCATTTTTATGCATACTATGCATTGCACAGCCGAAAGGACGGTATATATAGAGATTATGTTCTTCGAGACACTTTCCCGGGAATATTAAATGGCGAGTATGTCTTTTTGAAAGACGGTGACAATGTCGGTGCATTCATGGGGTCCAATCAGACTATCGGGATTTTATTGTTGGAATTTGAACTCAGGTCTGACATGGACCTTTTTTTCCAACATCCGGAGGAGTTTGTTTCAATAATCGTAGAGTGAATAATACCAGTGATGGAGATCGGGGGCTATTTTAATCTGGAACTTTCCAGCCGTGGCTCATTTTTGCATTGCGATGGGAATTGTCTGAATACGGGGGGGAATGCCCTGGAATATATATTGTCGTCCCTTCCCCGCATATCAAGGTTGTGGATTCCCTATTTCACCTGCGATGCCATAATGGAACCTATAACAAGATTAAAGGTGCCTCATTCCTTTTATTCCATTAATGAAGGACTGGAGATTGCAGGTGAGTTAACCATGCGTATGATTACTTTGCTTATTTGATAGTCCATTCTGGGCAAAGTGGTAGCTTAAGAGTATCAGTTTGGATCAAAAAATTGAAGAGTTAATCATTGTGCGTGATGATTATATATATCTAGGTATGAAAGTATGTTCTTTTAAAGGGGATATTCAGCAATGGCAGCATTACTGACACTTTTTCTTCTTTTAAAGAGATGAATGAAATAATAGAAAAAAACAGTATTGTAAAGTGAATTTATTAACAGGGGTTACTAACCAAAATTAATATAAAAATGAAGCGAATTGTACTATTTGGTGCTACGGGAACTGTTGGGACATATACTGCGATTGAATTGAAAAAGCAAGGATATGACATTGTAGCAGTAGGACGTAGAACATCTGATAACGGTTTTTTCAAAGTAAAAGGTATCGATTATTATCCAGTTGATATAACACGGCCAGACACATTTTCAGTGCTTCCTATGGATGACATTTATTGCGTTGTTCACTTTGCTGGCATTTTGCCTGCTGCAATGAAAGGTTATGATCCTCAAGCTTATATTGATACAATAATGAGCGGGACATTAAATGTTTTAAATTATTGCCTTTCTGTTAAAGCTGAAAAGATAATTTTTTCCCAATCACGTGCAGACTCAAATTATCTTATGGACCAAGGACCTATTCCTTCGGATATTGTAAAAAAATTCCCACTGACAGGCGATCATTCGGTTTATTCTATTTGTAAAAACGCGGCAGTGGATTTAATAGAACACTATTACCATCAATATAACCTGAAAAGGTTCATATTGAGATTCCCAACAATATACGCATACCATCCCAATCCCTACTTTTATGTTAATGGAATACGCAAATGGAAAGCTTATAGGTATTTGATTGATCAAGCCATCAAAGGGAAGACCATTGAGATCTGGGGTGACCCTCAACGTGCAAAGGAAATAGTGTATGTAAAAGATGCCATACAGATTGTCCAAAGATGTATTGATTCCGAATTGGATGGAGGTGTCTACAATGTTGGGAGAGGTGTTCCGGTTACGTTGGAAGAGCAGATATTAGGCATTGTAGAAGTCTTTTCGGATAGCAAACATCCTTCCCAAGTCATATATAAACCGGAAAAGCCAAATGCGCGGGAATATGTAAATGATATTTCTAAAACGAAAAATGAACTTGGGTATGTGCCCGAATATGATTACAAGGCCCTATTGCTTGATTATAAAAAAGAGATGGAGGCTGAGTCATTTAAGAAATTATGGGGAAGCCAAATCGATTATGAATAAGAATATCATTAGAATAAAGTGTCCCAATAACAATATACAGGAAAGAGAGAAAAGATTGGTAAGCAGTCAAAAAAATGGCTATTGATTGTAAGTTCTATCTTCGCTGCCAACCCAATTTTAGAATTATGTATAGCAGTGAAGATCTTGAAAGGTTTTACTTTCAGTACCAGACCGAGGCCTTTACTCATGGAGAATCTCTCCAATCATTTTGTATTAAGAATAAAGTTCCTTATAACATTTTTCAGAAATGGTATAAGGATACTCGTAACAAAGTCGTAGAAGTCAAAGTCGATGGAGTTCCTATTGATGCGGATGAGGAAGACTTAAAATTAAAAGGTCCGGTTCAGCAGGCAGCGCGACGAACAGATAATTCTGTTCGTATATGGATTGACATTCGTATCAGCAATGGCCTACATTTATCCCAAAAGAATTTAAGCTATCAGGATTTAGTTCGTATGGTAGAGAAGCTGGAGAGGTTATGCTGAGTGTTACCGGTCTAAATCATTTTACTATGTCCGTGATTTTACCGATATGCGTTGTAAGCACAGCCGTGTGTTGTCTATCATTCGTGAAAGACTTCACAGGGAGCCAAGTGATGGAGATGTCTTTGTTATGTCTCGAAATCGCAGAATAGTTCGTATGTTTTCATTCGATAATCGTTCGTACAGTTTGTTCGAGAAGAAGTTTGTTTCAGGCTATCAGTTCATGAAAGTAGAGCGGAATGGAGCGGATACAGTCTATCGGGTTGATTGGAAAGATGTGGTTCTGATTCTTGAAAACCCTGTTGTTAAAACATTAAAAATCAGATGATTAATACATTTGTTTACTTGCGGTTTTATGATTATTTCACTACCTTTAATGCTGTAAATCAAAGGTTTAATCATGATCGAACTGCAAGATATAATAAGAGCAAAAAGGGAGCTGTTGAGTAGGGAAACCTACTCACTGAACCCTATAAATTATAGTGAAGGTATGGCAGCCGATTAAATAGACCGATACATTCAATACCTTGCCGAGCAGAATCAGGAACTAAGGCTGACAAGTGATGCCATGAAACTTGTTCTGGAAGATTTCATGATCCAGATGCAGGAACTGAAGGATCAGATGGCATCTATGGAATCGAAACACTCTGAATTAGAGGAACGTTTTTCTGCAAAACATAAATTTCGCAAATCAGCGGAATGCAAGGTGAAGTCACTTCAAGAAGAACTTGATTACGCAAATCAAGAACGTTTTGGTGACAGACGTCAAAAGATAAACTCTAAAGCCCCAAAGAGTGCCCCTGACCGGAAAAAGGAGAAAGATGATTATGATGGTACCGATGAGACGCTTCGCACGGATTCAGTTGCTCATGCCCGTTCCCAAGAGGCAAAAGAGTCATCCAGGAAAGCACGTGATTTATCCAATCGTCTTGACGGGAACTTCCGATAGACAACAATCTAGCCGAGCGAACCATCCGAAAGCTGACGACTCAACGTAACAGTTCACTTCATTATGGAAGTGATGCCGGTGCTGAGATGGCTGCTACTTATCACAGTGTGATTGGAACGGTAAAGCTTCATGGAAGTTCTATCTGGAACTTCATCGGAACTTTATTCAAAAATATCTTTAACGGGTGCAGGGATTATGTTAATATGGTTCCTGACAAAATCATTTTGGCTACCTGCCAATGTTAAATTCAAAACTAATTAATTAACAAAACTCGGTTTAGGGCACAGTTATGTACCCTTTCAAAGGGGGATGTCCTAAATTGAGTGCTTACAATACGTCAAAATAAGACGTTTACAAAAGTCTCAAATGGTTAATGTTACTAAATATAATGATCAAGAACAGATATTGGTAAGTATCTGTTGTACAGTCTATAATCATTCTGCTTATATAAGGCAATGTATAGACGGATTTATGATGCAAAAAACGAATTTTAGGTATGAGGTACTGATACATGATGATGCTTCTACTGATGGGACTCAAGGTATTATTCGTGAGTACGAAAGGAAGTATCCTGAAATAATAAAACCTATATATCAAAAAGAAAATCAATACAGTAAAGGAGGAAGGATTTCAATTCGTTTTAATATTCCTAGGGCAAAAGGGAAATATATAGCTTTTTGTGAAGGAGACGATTATTGGATTGATCCTCTAAAATTGCAAAAACAAGTGGATTTATTAGAGAATGATATATCCATAGGAATGGTAAATACAGATGTTGATGTTTTATATCAAGAATCTAATTACTATTTGAGGAATTACAACAAATCTAAGCGTTTATCTAATAATAAATATGTTTCAGGGAATGTTCCGATTGAGGTATTGTTGAATAGTCAATATTTAATAAAAACTCCTACAGTTTTAATTAGAAAGAAACTATTTGATAATTATTTGAAATCGGAAGAATGTACCTATATACGAGAGCATTTTCCAATGGGAGATACCCCCATATGGGTTTTTTTTGCAAAAGAATCAAAAATATTTTATTTAGATGAAGTTACAACTGTATACAGAAGGCATAAAGGCTCTGCAAGTAATCAAATAAATTTTAGAAATAAGTTGTATTTTAGTCTGTTAAGTGCTGAGTTAAAAATATTTTATATAGAAAAATATAAAATTAAAGATGATTCTTTTGTGAAATTTGCTTATAAGTTATATGAAAATAATTTATTGTCATATTTGAGCTTTGTTCCAGATTATAATTATACTTATAAACTAAATAACAAAATTGAGGATAGAATAAATAAATTACGAAGAAATTTATTTATTCGTCTATTTTATCGGATAAAATATTGTGTACATCATATTTTGTTTTTTATGATTCAGGATAGTTATTATTACTTTAGGAAAATAGTTGATTCTTTTTAAGATAATTAAGGCGTGAACTATTCTTTTTCATTCTTGGATTTATTTCCATATTTATTATTAGTTATTATTTGTTTCTACATAGGATTTCATAAATTAAAAAATGTAGATTCTGGTAAATTAATCTGTATTGTAGTAATCGTATTTTCAGCGATAAGGGTTGGCATAGGATATGACTATTATGGTTATATGAATCTAATTCTGAAAAATGTTCCAGATTATTCAATAGAAAGAATAGAGCCTTTGGCGAAATTATTAATGGAATTTTCTTATTGGACACATTATCAACTTTTTTTTGTAATAACTTCATTTTTAACTTTATATCCTTTGTATTTAGTTTCAAAAAAATATTCTGAAAATGTAAATCTTTCTTTGATAGTATATTTGCTTTTTCCTATATTTTTTTTGGAGAGTTTAAGTATTATAAGAAATGCTGTTGCGTATACATTTATCTTTTGGGCATTTTATTATTTCTTACAGCATAGATATTTGTTGTATACTATTATAAGTGTAATTGCAATAGGATTTCATATATCTGCGTGCATAGGATTATTGTTGCCATTGGTATATCTTTTTCAGTGTCAAAAAAAATGGAATATGTTGTTTTATATCTTCTCTTTGTTTTCATCATCAATTTTGATGGCTCTTTTGTCTAATATTTCATCAACATTTCCTTTTTTAGAAAGTGTTGAGTATTATGTAAATAATGGATATATTGGTTCGGGGAATACTATGAAAATAGTTATTAATATGATAGCTATTTTTAATTTGTTTTTTTGGAGAGAATTGGAAAGTAGAAGTGAAAAGTCTAAATTATGGCTGAATATAACTAATTTTGGTGCGATTATTTGGAATTTGTTCAGCTTTGAAGGTACTTTATGCCTTAGACTATCTTCCTTTTTTCTTTTATTTTTAATTTTATTATTGCCTTCATATTTGTATATTTTTAAACGAAAGTACAGACAAGTGATTTCTTTTTTATTTTGTACATTTTTTATTTTGCTTTTTAGTTCTTCATTTTATATAAATATATTTGCTCATATGAAAACAGGATGTAAAATGTCTGCTTTACCTTACCAGACTATTTTTTATTCAGTGGAATATCCACTTTATGTTAATGAATAATTTGTTTTTATCCTAATTGATTGATAAGGAAAGATGAAACGAGTCTCGATAATTCTACCATCTTACAAGCCTAATTTTTATATATACGATTGTATTAGATCAGTTTGTGAACAAACATTGGATATAAGTTTATTTGAATTAATTATTGTATTGAATGGTTGTGATGAACCATATTATTCAAATATTGATAATTATTGCTCTGACATACAAAAGAAGCCTTTTATACAAATAATACAGATAGATGAACCGGGAGTTTCTAATGCAAGAAATATTGGAATGAATGTAGCTCGGGGAGAATATATTTGTTTTTTAGATGATGATGACATATTATCCCCTACCTATATAGAAAAATTGTTATTAGTTTCATCTTCTTCGTGCGTTGGATTGGCCAATGTCAAAAGTTTTGTGAAATATATAGAAGAAAGTAATGATGATTTTTTCTTATCTAAATATTATCGAAAACGGAACCTCTTGAAAAAAAAATTATATAATTTTCGCGGTTATTTTTCTGTTCCTGTTGCTAAATTGATACATAAAGATTTAATAGGAAATATACAGTATGATACTCGTTTGTCAAATGGAGAAGATAGTCTTTTTATAACTACTTTATGCCTGCGTATAACTGATTTTAATTTCACTGAAGAAGATGCTATTTATTATGTAAGAATAAGAAGAGGATCTGCTTCGAGACAGAAGATAAAGTTGAAGAAATTACTCTATTTATTGGTACATGAAGAATGGGAATACATTAAACTATTGTATAGAAATAGAGAGACTTCTAAGTTCTTTTTTTTTCTGTCAAGAATTCCAGGAACTTTAAAGAGTATTTGGATTATGTTTCGTAATTAAGCTTTTATTCATGAAAACGATACTTATTATATCAGCCGTTTTTCCTCCTGAACCAGTTGTCTCATCCCAACTATCTTTTGATATAGCAACTGAATTATCAAAAGATTGGAAAGTTGTTGTACTTCATCCTGAAGCGACACGTCCTGAGGGATTTGATTTTAGAAATGTCTGTGAACTGAATAATAATTTTGAAAATATTACACTTCCTTCCTATGTATGCCCCCAATCTACGATTATAGGACGATCTCGTGAAAGTTATGCATTTGGAGTTGAGTGTCGGAAATATATAAAAAAAAAGCGTACTGAACTTGCTTGTATTTATATGAATTCATGGCCGTTGTTTTCTCAATTATTGATTGTAAAAACTGCAAAGAAATATGCTATTCCTTGTTTTGTACACGTACAAGACATCTATCCAGAATCTTTTACCAATAAGTTAAAAAGAGGTGCTTTAAAACATTTACTATATAAAGTATTGTTGCCCATTGATAGATATATTCTAAGCCATGCTACTCATGTATTAGCAATATCAGCTAATATGAAATTGTATCTTGCAGAGACTCGAGGAATCGATGCTGATAAGATAATGACTGTTGAAAATTGGCAAGATGAAAGGAAGTTTATTGCATATCGCAAGGCTATAGGGTATAGAGAACGGGCAGAGGATAGATTGACTTTTATGTATTTGGGGAATAATGGTCCAGTAGCTGGAGTTGAATTACTTATCACTTGTTTTGCGAAAGCTTATTTGCCCAATTCCAGATTAGTTATAGCAGGAAACGGATCAAGGAAAGAGATTTGTAAAGAGTTGGCACAAAATTATCCTGAAGCATGTATTGAATTTTGGGATGTTCCAGATGGAAAAGTTCCTGAAATACAACATCAGGCGGATGTAATGTTATTACCTGTAAAGAAAGGAGCGGCAATGAGTTCTATTCCATCTAAATTGCCGGCATATATGTTTTCTCAAAAAACAATTATTGGATCATTGGATTTGGAAAGTGATACTGCGAAAGCTATTATAAAAGCAAACTGTGGCTTAGTGGTAGAACCGGAGAATGAGCAAATGTTGATCAATGCTTTTCAAGAAGTCGCTGGATGGAATGTGCAAATGTTGAAACAAAAGGGAGAGAATGGTTTTGAGTATGCAATAAGTCGTTTTTCCCGCAAACATAATCTTTCATTAATCACGAACTTAATACGAAACTATGTCTCAAAGAATATGTCCTATAAGCAAGAATGAAATAAATGCTTTGGTTATAATTCATACAAGTGCTTTTGCTGATTTTTTTCTAACAAAGTTGGGAAAACGCTTCCTAAGAGTTTATTACTCTTCTGTATTATCACATCCGGAGGGTATTTTATTGGGATGCTATGACGAAAATCGTTTAATTGGTTTTTGTGCAGCAACAATTAACTCTAATGGATTTAATAAACGTCTCATCATATCTCACTTTTTTGATTTTGCAATTGAAGCTTTTATTCTATTGTTTACTAATATAAAAGCTTTGAAAAGACTGTATCTGAATTTGTCGAAAAGCGATAGTATGAATACGGATGAAGGTAAATATGCAGAACTACTTTCTATCGGAGTAGATAAGGCATGTCAGGGGAGAGGGGTAGGTAAACTACTATTAATAGAACTGGAGGAGGAAGTAAAACGTAGAGGGGCGAAAAAACTTTCCTTAACAACAGATTTTCATCACAATGAACAAGCGCTTGTTTTTTATCGCTCTATGGGCTATCGGGTATTTTATGATTTTACTTCTTATCCGGATAGAGAAATGTTTCGCTTAATAAAGTCCCTAAATTAAATAAATTCATTTTGTAATAATATAATTCACTCATGAAAATTCCTTTTTCACCGCCTTACATTGATGAAACAGTCATCAATGAAGTGGTTGATTCTTTACGTTCAGGCTGGATTACTTCCGGTCCAAAAGTGAAAGCATTGGAGCTAGAAATAAAGACCTTTTCCGGTGCAAACGAAGTGCTTTGCGTTAATTCTTGGACATCAGGAGCCATTATGATGCTTCGTTGGCTGGGGGTGACTACAGAGGACGAAGTGATTGTTCCGGCCTATACGTATAGCGCTACGGCATTGGCAGTGCTTCATGCAGGTGCAAAGCCTGTAATGGTGGATTCCGGAGCGGATTTTAATATTTCGGTAGAAGCAATCCGAAAAGCGATTACCCCAAGAACAAAAGCGATTATCCCGGTAGATATTGCCGGTTTCCCTTGTGATTATGATCGTATCATGGCATTAGTGACAGAACCGGAAATACAAAGATCATTTCAGGCTACTTCTACTATACAGGAAAAGTTAGGGCGTATCTTAGTAATGAATGATGCTGCACATTCCTTAGGGGCTTATTATAGCAAGAACCAAAGAACGGGTTGTGAAACAGATGTGGCAATTTTTTCACTTCATGCAGTAAAGAATGTGACCACTGCAGAGGGTGGAGCTATTTGCCTGAATTTGCCTGAACCATTTGATAATGAAGAACTATACAATGAATTGCGGATGACAAGTTTAAATTGTCAGACAAAAGACGCTTTCTCGAAATCGAAAGCAGGAGGGTGGCGTTATGACATTACTGGTTTCGGTATGAAGATTAACATGGCGGATGTAAATGCTGCTATTGGATTGGCACAAATCAGGGAATATCCGAAATTACTGCAAGAACGCAAGCGAGTATTTAATACTTATTCGGAAGCTTTTTCACAATGTGAATGGGCTGTTACCCCACCATCGGTACAGGGAGAACGAGAAACTTCTTATCATATCTATGCGCTTCGTATCAAAGGATTCACCGAAGAGCAGCGTGACAGAATGATTGACGAAATTGCTAAGAGTGAGGTGGCAGTAAACGTTCACTTTATACCGATGCCTATGCTTTCTTTCTTTAAGTCAATGGGATATGATATTCAAAATTATCCACAGGCTTATGAGAATTTTAAATGCGAAATATCTCTGCCGATCTATCCTCAGTTGGATAGAGAAAAGCTAAATTTTATCATTGAAACGGTAAAAGCAGCCTATATAGTTGCTTCTGGCTATAATTAGCAGCTTGCACAACAAGGTATTGGTATTCTACAGTAACGATATTCTTTCAGTCACTAATCCTTTCTTAAATTGATTCGCTTTTTTGATATTTTATTTTCCTTTCTGGGGATTGTTTTGCTCTCTCCCGTTTTTCTTTGTTTATATGTTGGTATTTGCCTGGAAAGTAGGGGCGGAGGTTTCTATAGCCAGCTACGTGTAGGACGTAATGGTAAGGACTTTTATGTATATAAGTTTCGTTCCATGCGTATGGGGGCAGACAAGCAGGGGTTGATAACTGTGGGAGGGCGTGATTCGCGGATTACTCGTGTTGGCTATTTTATCCGTAAATATAAATTGGATGAATTACCGCAGTTATTCAATGTACTGAAAGGAGATATGAGTTTAGTAGGACCTCGTCCTGAAGTTCGGAAGTATGTAGAACTATATACTGAAGCGCAGAAAAAAGTATTGTCCGTTCGTCCTGGAATTACTGATTATGCATCTATAGAATATGTGGATGAGAATGCGATATTAGGACGGGCAAAGGATGCAGACAAAGTATATGTGGAGCAAATTCTGCCAGATAAGATACGCTATAATATGAAGTATATAGAGCATCGGTCGGTGAAGGAGTATTTTAAGATCATATATTTAACTATATGGAGTATTGTACGTTGATGAAACGTTTGATATGCATTATGAAGTTTATACTTATCCCATACTATATCTGGAAAAAGTAATGAATTTAGTTCAAATAAAAAAAGCCGTTACCTAAAGTATTTAGTTGCTTGGTAATGGCTTTTTTTTAAAAGAGAGTTTTTAAAGTGTACTTGATATTTGCATAGGTGAATTGTTTATGTTTGTAATCTTTTTGATTAATAACACCTTACAACTTTTCTGGTAAAAACTGTCTTCTGAGTCCCGTTTTCTTTTGCCATCTACGGGCAAATCTCCACCTTTGCAGTGTTGATCAACGAAACGTGAACGAAAAAAACGATTAGTAACATTAAAAGAGGAGGTTATTATGCCTTTATTTTACAGAGCGGTGCAAGCACCGATTGCAAACAAAGCGGGAGAGAAATTATATCACCTGAATCTGGTGAAAGTGGGAACAACAGTTACTACCAGGCAACTGGCGGAATCGATAGCGGAAAAATCATCACTGACCCCGGGTGATGTACAAAACGTGGTATGCAACTTGATGACAGTAATGCGTGAACAATTATTGAACAGTCGCACAGTACGCCTGGATGGTTTGGGGACATTCACGATGAAAGCCCGTACGAGGGGGATGGGGGCTGAAAGCGCCGATAAGGTGAATCCGAATCAGATTACTGCCTTGAAATGTCAATTTACTCCTGAATATACCCGTCCCGCTGCCATTGGCACGACTCGTGCATTGATACAGGGGGTGCAGTTTGCTCATGCTGATTTGCTGAAAATGAAAGGAGGGGCTGAAGAGGGAGATCATGGTGAAGACCCGACAGTTTAAAAAAGTGAATAATTAAAAATAGAAAATGAAGATGAAAAAAACGCTTTGGAATACGATTTTGAAAGTTGTGATAGCTATTGCAAGCGCTCTTGCCGGAGTATTCGGAGGACAAGCGATAATGGCTTAGCCAATATGTAGCAAAGATTAAGGGTGAACAAAAAATCTCCCGGGAGTTTCAAAGAATGGTATAACCATCCGCGATAGCGTATTGTAGCTTGCCTGTAGAATTATTAACCTTGCCATAAAAATAAAATTATGGATAAAGTTGAACTCTACAGGCAGTTTTTTTCTGCTTTTAAAGAACTATGTGCTTCAGGAAAGCAGCCAGGTTCATTTAGTGAATATTGTCTAGAACATGGGGTGTCTCAATGGCAAATGGCAATAGTTCTCAAGGATGAATACCAACCGGTACAAACTATTACAGGATATAGAAGAATAACCGGAAAAGGCCTCCTTTACTCTAAAATTTACGAGGATTTTAAAGAACTGTGTGCTGAAGGAAAGCAACCGGGAACATTCCAAAGTTTTTGTGACAAACAAGGAGTAACCCGTAAGCAAACATACGCCTATCTCAAATCCCATAAACTAAAGGTTGTCGGTTTGCCCGGATACTCGAGACCGACAGGGTATAAACGTCAACAATACCAGGAAGTACCTTTTGAAGACATTATCTTTGAAGAAGCAGGTTTTCTTCCCTCCACCCTTGACCGTGTTATAACAGTGAAAGTGGATGGCCACGTAACTGTCAGCTTTCCCTCTGACACAGATATTTGTAATAGGTTTTTCTTGACCCATCAAGGAAGTACTTGAATATAGAATTCCCTTTATATTTTTCAGCTTCCTCCTTGACTGATATATATTTTTGTTTTCTTTTATCAGTCTCTGCTTTAGGCTACAACACAATTTTCGGCTTATCATCGTATATTAACGATGGCACTTCTAAGTCATCCAAACTATATTTGAATGATTTATAACACTTTCCGTTCGTCGATTTATCTAAAAAATTTAAAATTCGCTCCATAAATCTCAGGTTATTCTATATCATTCTCCGTAGCTAACTTATCAATAATGAACTCCTTCACAATCTTATATGCCTGCTGCACATCATAAATTTCATCCGGACGCAAAAGAGTTTTGGTGTCTCCTAAAAATTCTTCATTTTTCATTTTGTCTTCCATGTTTGAAATATATAATTTATAAGAAGGCTTCTTTTCTTCCTTTTCCATGTATCCTTTGAAACAGCATATTACATTATCAGGGTTAAGTTCCGGATTTTGCAGAGCTTTATATAAATCGTATAAGTCTCTGCCTTTGCGCCTTTCATACAAAGCCCTAACTTTGGTTCCGACAAGTTCGTCCAGCTTATAGGTCTTAATTCTGCAACTTCCCGAGAACCATAAGTTGTTCATTTCGAAATCTACTTCTTCCAACCCCAACATATTAAAATGCTCACGACAATTTATTTCTACCTTGAGTTTAATCGGAAGAACAGGAGGAATAGAAGATTCTGTCCGAAAAATCAGTGTATTGTTATTCTTTTTTTGCTTCACTTTTGGTTCCCCTAAAAAGGATAACACATCCCGTAGCCTGTCTATTGTCGGTTTTATAGGTTCGGCTTTAATCTGGACAAGGTCGATATCTTCGCTGTATCTGGGTTGAGGGGAAAGGTACAACTTATGGAGCGCTGTTCCACCACGAAAAGCGAGACGTCCAGCCAGATAATCATCGCTGAAAATTGCGACTAAAGCCCTGCATATAATTAAATCTTGCTCTACTTGCTTGGCGTCAGTCCAAGGTACAATATTTCTCCATTGCGTGATTGCTATTTCCGGTATCATTCGTCAATTTCTATTTCTTCGTTAATTACTAATCTCCATCGTTTATTATAGGGAGCTTGCTCTGTATCATTTTCAGGTTTAAGCAAAGATTTTCTAAAGGATACACCAGCTTGTATGGCTTTATCACACAGTACTTGCGCAATTTCCTTATATTCAAGCACTTCATCTAAAATATATCCTAAACGCTGTACTGTAGTGGAAGGGAAATAAGTAAAAAAATCATTATCTACCCTGTTAAAATCCAATTCTTCGGCTAGCTCATTTAAAACCGTACCAGCCCTACTTAACCCACCAATTTCATATTGGTAAAAAATTAAATCCATAGCCGTCAATTCCGGGCCGGATATTTTTATATAACCTGTTTTAGTTGTTTTTTGCTGTATGTAATCCGACGGAATCGACTTTTTACCGACAAAGTTTATTTTTACTTCATTCTTATGTTTATCCCTGTAATTTCCTTTATCGGTGATTATCGTCAATTCTTGGGGTTGTTGGTGAGAAGCTCCATAAAAGGCAGCTGCATTTAATAACCCGATATAATATTCTCTATTAAGATAGGTCATTAATTGGTCTATATAGACAGTAGGGGGAACAGAACCTTTTAATTCATACTCTACAGGGACAATCACATAAAAACCTTTCCACACAGATTGTATTTTTCCGGCTTCCACCAATCTCCAAAGAGAAACCCGCTTATTATTGGCTGTCGTTCGAGGAAATTGAGTATTGACTTCATCCAAAGAAAAGGTTATTTTTCCTTTCTTGGGTAAATCTAAAATCCAGTTTCTTATTTTTTGCTCTCTTTCCATTCCATGAAAATTACATTTCGGTTGCGAAGATATACATTTTTTGTGCATTATCGCGGATAATTCGACTTTTGTTTGGTATTTATGTTCTTAAACATAAATACAATTGAAATATCAACCGCGATAATATACATATACAGTGTATTATTGCGATTGAATTGTATTTCGAGGATTTCAGTACATGACAAAAATAAATAATCAGCTGATAGTCATATAATTATCATCCAATATGCTTGTATAAAGCCTTAGAAATTAGTATCTTTAAAGAAAAGTTTGACCGCTTTTTCTATGATGACTAATCCTAAGGCTTCCTACAAACATAGTGATTTATTAGACAAGTTGAATGTATTTTTCGGTGAAAGTATGAATTTGGCTCGAATAAAGTTTATCTCGCTTATGATTTTAGCGTTATGCAAGGTTCAAACAGTGAGTTTCTATAAGCTCTCAACTGCTTTTGAGAGTGGTTCCGAAGCCCTATCTTGCATGCGTAGAATCCAACGCTTCATGTCGGCTTATGTACTGGACTTTGATATAATCGCACGCTTCATTATGATGGCGAGATGTTGTGTCTTTAAAAATAGAACGGAGAGAATATTTATGTTTGCCCTCTTCGACATCTAAAAGATCTATAACTGGCTGCTGTTTATCAGTTAGGTCAGTACAATATACATCTATCACCTTTCTTTTGCCAATGTAAATACAAATTCCAATCCTCCGCCTTGATTATTCTTGGCTGAGATATTTCCACCATGAATGATTACGGCATTTTTTACAATGGCAAGTCCCAGTCCTGTTCCACCTAATTTACGGGAACGTCCTTTATCTACCCGATAAAAACGTTCGAACAACCGGTTCAGATGTTCGGGAGAAACGCCTACACCGGTATCGGCAAAGCTGAAATAGTAAAAACTTTCATCTTCGCGGAAACAATTGATGTTAATCTGGAAGTTATTTCCCGCATAGGCAATGGCATTATCCATCAGATTGCGGAAAATGGAATATAGCAGTGAATAGTTACCGCGTATCTGGATCTCCTTTTTCAGAGAGTTAACAACGGTGACCTGCTTTTCATCCAATTCAAGGGAAACTTCGTTGACAATATTGTTGACGAGTACACTAATGTCTACTTTTTCCATATCAATCATATTGGCAGCTTCGTCCATGCGGGTCAGTACGGATATGTCCCGCAATAAACGGCTGAGGCGATTGCTTTGGGCATAACAACGTTCTAAAAAGACGTTTATCTTTTCCCGGGGAATATTATCGTTGCTGACGATGGTTTCAAGATACCCTTGAATGCTACTTACCGGAGTTTTCAGCTCATGGGCTATATTCTGGGTTAGTTGGCGTTTCAGTTGAATTTGTTCTTCTTCCATTGTAACGTCATTGATACTGATTTCGAAGCTCATGTCCTGGAAAATGATACATTCCACAATAAATGTTTTTCCGTTTTTATTGATCGTGATGGACATTCTTTTCTCCTCTTTACTGACAGGGCGTTTGGGTGCTTTGTTGATAAAATCGGTGATTTGCTTCAATTCATTGATTGTAAAGACTTCCTCGGCTGTCTCAAGATTAGAATCTGAAATGAGATTGCTGTATTGGGTGAACAGGTTGTTTACCAGGATTTCCTTCTTGTCCTTATTGAATACACCCAGTCCTTCGTGGGAGATTTGTAAGTGTGTTATCAGTTTCTCACGTTCGATATAAAGTGCCTCTTTTGTTTCATGCAGGCGTTTGTAAATCTGTATGATATGTTGTGATATTTCTCCGAGTTCGTTATGAGGAAATGCCGATTGCATGGCCATCTCGATTGGTTCGTTCCGGTCGGCACGCATGGCGAATTCTCTTAACTGGATGATGGAAGTTCCTAGCCTTTTGGTGAATTTATAAAAGATAATCACCAATAATAAAGTGACGATAGCAGTAAACCAGATATAGTGTGAATCGGCTTTCAGATTATTTATCAGGCTGACATTATAAGGTAATGCAGAACGGACAACATATTCGTCGAATAAGGTTGCCGAGTAAAAATAGGGTATTCCTGTTGTCTCCGATGTCCGACGTACATCAAAGCCTTTGCCTGTCTGTATCGCTTTCACGATTTCAGGCCGGTCGATGTGATTTTCAAGATGATGAGTGTCAGTTTGACAACTATCATAGATAACATTTCCTTTCAAGTCGATCACAGTGACACGTAAGTCTTTCAAGGTATGGGCGGTAATGTATTCGATTAGTTTTTTTTGTGTAACCGGCAAAGTATCGATGGCTTCATGCAGACGTGCATTGTAATCTTGCAATTGTGAATCCAGAAGATCTATTTTATATTCCTTCTCGCGTTGATATTGGTAAGCTATAAAACAACAGGCAAATACGAGAAACAGCGATATGACCGAGAGAAATAACTTCCGGCTGAAAGAAAGAAAGTGTTTATGACTGACAGGTATATTCATTTTATTTATTCCGTTTCAAAACAATATCCATAGCCAAGTCGGGTTACAATTCTTTTTCCATAAATACCTATTTTTTTACGCAAACGGGTGATGTTTACATCGATGGTACGATCGAGTACATATACTTCGTCACTCCATACACGGGCAAGGATGTCTTCACGAGAGAAAACACGGCCTTTGTTTTGCAATAAGAGGAAAAGTATTTCAAACTCTTTTTTAGTCAGAGGGATTTCTTCTCCGTCGATGCAAACTTTCTTTTTTGTGATGTCAATCACTAACGTCTCATAGGTGATTTGCTCGGGTACTTTTTCTGTTTCGATAGTAGACGTACGTCGTAAGACTGCTTTTACGCGGGCTATTACTTCGCGCAGGGAGAATGGTTTGGATATATAGTCGTCGGCTCCTAAGTTGAAACCGGTTACCGTATCGTTCTCAGTGTCTTTAGCCGTGATAAAAATGATCGGAACCTGAGCTGTCTTCTTATCTTTTTTCAGCATGTTGGCCATCTTAAAACCGGAAATCTCGCCCATCATTACATCTAATAACAGTAGGTTGTAACTGCTGATATCCATTTTTAAGGCTTCTTCGGCTGAATTTGCTGTATCTACTTCGTAACCTTCGTTTTCGAGATTGAACTTCAGAATTTCGCAAAGGTCCTCTTCATCATCGACAACTAAAATACGGTAATCGTTCATTGTATTCTCTTTTTTAATTATAGTGTCACAAATATAATCTTTATTCTTTATTCGCTGCAAAGATGGGGACTTTTTGTTACGACAAAGTGAAACACGTGTTACAATTTTATTACGACTTTATATATTTCAACAAAAAAGATTTATCTTTGTTATGTCTTAACAAGTTGATGACTATAAAATGATAAAAATAGATTTGAAACAACGTAAAAGGGAATTACTTGGTGTTATCACTATATTGCTTGTCGTTGTAATCGGTATGTCTATTTATAAATATACCACTTTCCGGTCCGGTTTTGAAATAGTAGATGAACTTGGGGGAAATGTTTTTCCCTCCGCAATATTGTCTGTGGCAACTACGGATGCTCAGGTCATTCAACCTATTGATTCCAATTATATTGGCAATCCTAAGTCATGCATCGCTATAAAGGTGAAATCTCGTTCGGCATACAGCCGAGTACGTATAGAAGTTGCCGAAACTCCTTTTTTCTCTCGTTCCGTATCGGAATTTGTATTGGAGAAACCGCGGAAGGAATATACCATTTATCCTGAAATTATTTGGAACTATGAGGCATTAAAAAACAATCCGCAGGCGGAGCCTATCAGTGTGGCAGTGAGTGTGGAAATGAATGGGGATGATTTAGGACAGCGGGTCCGTACGTTTTCGGTACGTAGTATTAACGAATGTTTGCTGGGATACGTCTCCAATGGTACCAAGTTTCATGATACCGGTATCTTTTTTGCAGCATATGTAAATGAAGAAAACCCTATGATCGATAAATTACTCCGTGAGGCACTGAACACCCGGATAGTCAATCGTTTTCTCGGATATCAGAGTAAAACACCCGGAGCAGTGGATAAACAAGTGTATGCTTTGTGGAATGTGTTGCAAAAACGTAATTTTAAATATAGTTCTGTGTCGAATACCAGTTTGTCGAGCAACGTTGTGTATTCCCAAAGAGTACGTACATTCGATGATGCCTTGGAATCGTCTCAAATAAATTGTGTAGATGGCAGTGTTCTGTTCGCTTCTTTGCTTCGTGCCATCAATATAGAGCCGATTCTTGTACGGACACCGGGACATATGTTTGTTGGTTATTATACAGATAATTCGCATAAAGAAATGAATTTTCTAGAGACAACGATGATCGGGGATGTAGATTTGGATGACTTTTTTCCCGATGAACAGCTGGATTCTACCATGGTAGGTAAATCACAGAATCAGATGTCACTACTTACCTTTGAGAAATCGAAGCAGTATGCGAATAAGAAATATAAAGAAAATGAGAAAGGAATTCATTCCGGTCGAGTAAATTATATGTTTTTGGAGATTTCAAAAGATGTCCGGAGACAGATTCAACCAATAGGACGATAGATTTATTTCCTGTTTTTTGCATATCCGCTTCGGGAATGCTATTTTTGTCGGAATTCTGCTAGGTATAAAAGATAAAAACGAAAATAGATATGGTACAAGGTAAAAAGTTTATTTCTCCGGGAGCTTGGTTTTCCCTTATTTACCCGTCCGATTGGAATGAGTTTGAGGATGGCGAAGGCTCTTTCCTTTTTTATAATCCCAATACATGGACAGGTAATTTCCGTATATCCGCCTATAAAGATGATCCTACAACCAGAAACGGTAAGGAGTATGGCAAAGAAGCGGTACAAATTGAGCTTAAGGAAAATCCATCTTCCAAGCGAGTTAAAATAGGTAACTTGGAATGTGCCTATAGTAAGGAGATGTTTCAGGAAGAAGGAGAATATTATACGACCCATTTATGGATTACCGGAATAGCTAATGTCGCTTTTGAATGCTCGTTCACCGTGCCGAAAGGGGGAGAAGTAAAGGAGGCGGAAGAGGTTATCGCCTCTTTAGAAATTCGGAAAGAAGATCAAAAATATCCTGCGGAGATAATACCGGTACGTCTATCTGAAATTTATGTTATTAATGAAGCCTACGAATGGGTGGTAAATGCCGTAAAGCAGCATTTGAAACAGGATTTTCAAGGATCGGAAGAAGACTTGCCTAAACTCCAACAGTTGATTGACAGCAGTGTGATCAACAAAAAAAAGAAAGAAGAATGGATTGCTATAGGTATTGTTATTTGTTCCATCTTGAACAATGAAGTAGAGGGTTTCGAATGGAAAACATTGGTTGACGGCAATCGTGAAGCTCCCGTATTGCATTATAAAGACGGCATGATCATCGATCCAATGAAGTTGACTTGGAGCAAAATAAAAGCAGGTGAGAACTGCGATGTAGAAGCAGCGTATAAAATTAATGAATAAATGTCTACTTCCTATTTACAAATTGATAATCTGACTAAATCATTTGGAGATTTAGTCTTATTCGAGAATATATCTTTTGGCATTGCTGAAGGTCAACGTATCGGTCTGATTGCAAAGAATGGAACCGGGAAAACTACACTTTTGAATATTATTTCGGGAAAAGAGGGGTATGATACTGGAAACATTGTTTTCAGGCGTGATCTTCGAGTGGCCTATCTGGAACAAGATCCGAAATACCCCGAAGAGTTGACTGTGCTGGAAGCTTGTTTTCATCATGGCAACAGTGTTGTGGAATTGATTAAAGAATACGAACGATGCATGGAGACGGAAGGACATCCCGGATTGGAAGACTTGCTGGTACGTATGGATCATGAAAAAGCCTGGGAATATGAACAGAAAGCAAAGCAGATCCTTTCACAACTGAAAATACGTAATTTTGACCAGCAAATCAAGCATCTTTCCGGAGGGCAACTTAAGCGGGTGGCTTTAGCAAATGCATTGATCACCGAACCCGATTTATTGATCTTGGACGAACCTACCAACCATTTGGATCTTGATATGACGGAGTGGCTGGAGGATTATCTCCGTCGTACAAATCTGAGTTTGCTGATGGTGACGCACGACCGTTATTTTCTGGATCGTGTCTGTTCGGAAATAATAGAAATCGATAACCGGCAAGTTTATCAGTACAAAGGAAATTACAGTTATTATCTGGAAAAACGTCAGGAACGTATCGAAGCTAAAACAGTAGAAATAGAACGTGCCAATAACCTGTATCGTACGGAGCTTGACTGGATGCGCCGGATGCCTCAGGCACGTGGGCACAAAGCACGTTATCGTGAAGAGGCTTTTTATGAACTGGAAAAGGTTGCGAAACAACATCAACGGAATGATAATGTAAAGTTGGAAATGAAAGCTTCCTATATCGGTAGTAAGATTTTTGAAGCGGATCATTTGCAAAAGAGTTTCGGAGATTTAAAAATTCTAGATGACTTCTCTTATATTTTTGCCCGTTATGAAAAGATGGGAATAGTGGGTAATAATGGAACGGGGAAGTCTACCTTTATCAAAATATTGATGGGAGAAGTACAGCCGGATAGCGGTACGTTGGAGATCGGTGAGACGGTTCGTTTTGGTTACTATTCTCAGGATGGTCTTCAGTTTGACGAGCAAATGAAGGTGATCGATGTGGTGCAGGAGATTGCCGAAGTGATAGAACTCGGTAATGGTAAGAAGTTGACAGCTTCTCAATTCCTGCAACATTTCCTGTTTACTCCGGAAACGCAACATAGCTATGTGTATAAGTTGAGCGGGGGAGAACGGCGCCGTTTATATCTTTGTACGGTATTGATGCGCAATCCGAACTTCCTCGTATTGGATGAACCTACCAATGACCTCGATATTATCACACTGAATGTGCTTGAGGAATACCTCCAGAATTTTAAGGGTTGCGTCATTGTCGTGTCTCATGACCGTTACTTTATGGATAAGGTTGTCGATCATTTGCTGGTGTTCAATGGTCAGGGGGATATTCGTGATTTTCCCGGAAATTACAGTGATTACCGTGATTGGAAAGAAGCAAAAGAGCAAAAGGAAAAAGAGGCGGACAAACCACAAGAGGAGAAGACGGCTCGTGTTCGTTTGAATGAGAAGCGTAAAATGAGTTTCAAAGAAAAACGGGAATTCGAACAGCTTGAAAAAGAAATAGCTGAACTGGAAACGGAGAAAGCACTTATTGAGGAGCAACTTTGCAGCGGTACGCTATCTGTGGAGGAATTGACAGAGAAATCCAAACGTTTGCCGGAAGTGAACGACCTGATTGATGACAAAACTATGCGTTGGTTGGAATTAAGCGAAATAGAATCATGAATTTGACAAATTATCATAGCCATTGTTTGTACTGTGACGGACGTGCCGATATGGAAACCTTCGTTCGTTTTGCAATCAGCAACGGATTTACTTCTTATGGCGTATCTTCGCATGCTCCGTTGCCTTTTCCTACTCCATGGACGATGGAGTGGGATCGGATGGATGACTATCTTTCCGAGTTTCACCGTATTAAAGAAAAATATGTCGATCAAATAGAATTCTATGTCGGTTTGGAGATTGATTATCTCGATGATAACAGCAATCCTTCCATTTCCCGTTTCCGTGAATTGCCATTGGATTATCGTATCGGTTCGGTGCATATGTTGCGCAATGAATGGGGAAATATAGTCGATGTGGATGTGTCTCCGGAAGTATTTCGTAAAATTGTCGATGAGCAGTTTAGCAGAGATCTTGATCGGGTCATTCGTCTTTATTATAGCCAACAGTTCCGGATGTTGGAATTAGGAGGTTTTGATATCTTGGGACATGCGGACAAGATGCATTATAATTCGATGTGTTATCGTCCCGGTTTGTTAGATGAACCTTGGTATGAAAATCTTATGATAGATTATTTTTCAAAGATAGCCCGAAGTGGTTATATGGTGGAAATTAACTCCAAGGCTTATCATCTGTATGGAACGTTTTTTCCAAATGAACGTTATTTTCCCTTATTAAAGGAACTTGGGATTCCGGTTATGGTAAATAGTGATGCCCATATGCCAGAGAAGATTAATGCTGGGCGTCCCGAAGCATTAGCTGCGTTAAAACGTGCAGGTTTTGATTCAGTGATGGAATTACATGAAGGGAAATGGCAAGCAGTGCCTATAAATTGATGTTCGTTGAATGGTGAGAGTGGTATGGATTTTTTGTAATCACTCTATTGACCTTAAGAATTCTCAAATAAAATAAGTGGGCTAATAAACAAATGAAGAGTAAAATTGACGATGAAATCAATTTTACTCTTCACTAGTTTTAGATTAGAAAGAGTTTCCAAATACTCTTGATTAGTGTTATTATTTAACCAGTACCTTATATGTTTTGGCTACATTTTCTTTTATCACTTTTACAAAATATATACCAGTTGTTAGATTTGTATTTAGCGGGCAGACTGTTCCTAACTGATTGTAAATTGTAACGGAAGAGTATTCACCGTTTATGTAAATCTTACTTTCGTTGGCATATACAAAAACATCATTCATGATTTCATTAGACTTAACGGACGCAAAAGGAATTTCAAGTAGGGTGATGTTACTTATCTGTAATTCGCCATAGGTTCGTTCAATATCTCCTTCATCATTTATTTCTTCAAAAGAATTACAATAGAATCCAAGATAATAATTGTCTTTTGCGGGAACATTGAATATCACGCTATAAGTGACAAGTTCCTTGTTACCTCCACCGATACTATCGATTACTGCTACCGGAACAGTTTGTGATTCGGGAGTTCTGTCTTGTCCGACAGTGATTTGTAAACGTTCTAAAATTTTGGGACCGAGGAGTCCTGAGCGTGCTTTGAAAGATAGTACATAAGACTTATCGTTTTTGAATTGGATCAATGGCGAATAAGCCCAACTATTACATTCTTTTTCCCACTGGTGAATTAATCCACAATAATTTTCTCCCATTCCAAAATAACCGACAATCCATGAGCCGTTTAAAGTCCAAAGTCCGGCTTCGGCATCATTCATAAAGTCACAAGAATAAGGGGGAGTGAAAGGATTACCTGCTGTTGCTGAATTGGATATACCTACGCCACCTTCACCTTTTGTGGAATATGCAGTTACTTCATAGGTGTAATAATTCATCATAGGTACTTCATCTGTAATGCTGTTTCCCTTATAATCGATCTTTATAGTTTTGTTATCCGGCTGTCTTATTATCTTGTATTTTAAGTTTTCCGGATTGAACCAACCGGTATTTAAACCGATGGTAGGTGCTTCCCAAGTGATGGCTGCATGGGCACCGTCAACGGTAAGTGTCACATTGGTTGGAGCAGCAGGAACGTCTTCACCGATGTATTTGAAAATGGCTGAAGGTTCGCTTGCTTCTTCACCGTTGTAAATCCTTACAACATAATTATGGAAGCCGATAGTCGGTTCATCCGTATATGTATTTTGTTTACCGGGAGTTTGTTCTTCCGTTAATGTGGCTATAACAGCTCCGTCACGTGAAATTTCAATTTTTGTTATTGCAGTCAAATCCTCATTGCCGTTGTTTTTTGTCGGATTTGTCCATGATAACAGGGCTGTTAATGCACCATTATCACCAGGTGTTACAGTGAAGTCGGTTACTTTGGCCGGAATTGAAGCTGAATGTTCAAATGGAATGTATAAGCCGCAAAGTTTATCTCTTCCTGGGAAGATTCTGGTATCTGTCACTTTCTTTGAAGCATAATCAAATTGCGACATGGCTGCTTTGGAAGCTTCTCGTGTTTCTTTGTTTGCTTGCGTGAAGTAAGTACAATATAAAGCTTCTGTTGCATGATCGAATTCCATGGATGCCGGGAAAGTCGGTTCGACGATGATTCCGGTTTCCATGACGGTTTCGTATGCGCCTGTCAATTTGTTTAGTTTCCGTAATTCGCCTTGTTGAGTGAGGGCATAAAGTTGTCCGTCCATCGTGCAAGCAATACCACGATATTCCGTATCTAATTTGGCTATGGCTTTCAACTCATACGACTCCATATCCATGGAGTAAAGTTTGCAATAGGTGTTGAGTAATGAACCGACAAATTGTGGATCTGGCTCACCTTCCATTGATATGGCATACATGGTGGCTGTGGAATAATCATAAGTAATGTCCCATAATAGTGGCTCATTCTCCATGCTTTTAATATTGGCCATTGTGCCATTTTCCAAATTTACTGTAGCCAGATCGGTAGTTTTAGCTCCATAGCCATAAGGAGTGGTCTTGACTGCATAATAGATACCATTGGCTCCCGTTGCAGCAGCGATGCTTTCTGTATTGAATTTGCCGATTGGGGTCACTGATACTAGATTGGCGGGATCAAAAGTAACGAATCCGTTATCTTCATCATGTGTATTGCTGAACATACTGAATGCATACCATGTTGCGGTGGGCTTGGCATCTATTGTCGGAAAATAAAGACCTATGACCTGTTCACCGTTTTTGAAAGTATTGTTGTTTGATATTTTTCCGGTAGCGGGATCGATAGTTGCCATATGCCCTTTTCCGTCTTTATCCGTATAACTCCAATAAAGTGTCAGTGTTGATAGGTCGAATTCCATGTCCATTGGTGAGGTGGCATTATAAAGGCTGGAATCAATTGATGAAATTTTTTCTTTCATACCTCCTTTGACATATATGATACAGAATTCTCCGCCTTCTGTTATACCCATTGCTTGACCGCTTGGAAGGATTGCCATTGCAAGATATTTATCATCGAAATTAATTTTATTGATAGCAACCCCGGTCTCGAGATTGAAAGAATATAAGTAACTTCCCTTATTTATATTTTCTTCTTTTGAAGAATCGGCTATTCCGTAAAGGGTCTTGTTCATGGGGTCATAAGCCATATCTTTAAAAGTAAGATCTGAAATTTTCGTGTTACCGGTTCCTACGCGAGAATAGTTTCCTCCGTTTTTATCCATTCTGTAGAGGAAGAATCCTTCTGCATCCTGACCAATAAAATAAATGCTGTCTTTATCGTTTACATATGAGGCTGCTTGGGGGATATTCAGTAAAGCATATTGCTGGACTGATTTAGTTCCGTCTTGAACGGCATTGGCGTTGAATGAACGGAATTCTGCCTTATTGGCGGAAAATGGAGTCGGCTTATCAGCTTCTTCTGTAAGTGAAAATCCGAATGCTTCTCTTGTATTGAGATCTGGATCTGGTTTCGGATCAGGCTTTCCGCTGTTTACTTCTGCAAAACAAAGACCAATAATTTCTTCTCCATTAGGGAGTGTTTTCTTATCGCTTATTTCTCCTGTTGCAGGATCGAGCTTATAAAGAAATGACTCGTATGAACCCCCATCAGTATATATCCAATATAGAGTATTTGTTTCTGTGTCGAAATCCAATGATTGATTTAAACTCCCGTCTTCTAATGAAGTTAGTGAATCTTTAATGGGAGTTTCAGTTGCATTTTCTCCTTCCAAATTGATTTTAATGAATTTTCCTAACCAGGTTATTCCATACAATTGCCCGTCAGGTGAGCATGCCATTGAATGATATTTATTATTTAAGGTTGCTTTTTTCGTAAGAATTCCACTTGTCAAATCTACTGTATAAAGGTCACTTGTAGAAAATGACGGTGATATTGCATACATTGTATGGGTCTTGATATCATAAGTCATATCAACGAAACTGGTGACGGTGAGTGGATCGCCTATCTTTTCATATTCTTTATCTCCAAGCAGGCTGACTTTTTGAAGATAAGTCTTACGTGCTGCATCTTGAGCTATCAAATAGTAGGTGTCTTCGGCATAAGCCGCAGCCATAGGTTTAAATCCTTGAAAATCTTGGATTTTCGTAACTCCGTCTTCGGCTAGATTGATATTGAAAGAACAAAGAAATTTGTCGCCTGATCCGTATGAGTCATCAATAACAAATCCATATGCTAATCTCTCGGCATATGCGTTTGAACAAAATAAAATACTCAATAAAATGCTCAAAAGGATGAAATAATGTTTTTTCATGTGCGTATTTTTTAGATTGATAAAATATTTAGTTTGTAATAGCTATTTTGAAAGTACGGACATTTTTTCCTTTCATTATTTTAATAAAGTAGATGCCGTTTGACAAATTAGAAGTGTCCATATAATCTTTCGCGTGTTTGTCGGTAAGTATGCAACTGCCGGTGTTGTTATACAGACTTGCGGAAGTATATTCACCCTGAATATGTAAGAGATGAGAAGTGGCATCATATGTTACATTTATGTCCAAGTCTGCTTTAGCTGTAGCAATTGATGTAATCTCAGGAAGTTTTGATTCATCCAAAACGATAATCCAAGGTTCGCGAGCTTCATCATAATAACCTATTCCACAAATGACATTACCATCTGCTGAGATCGAGCTGATACTCCAGAAAGAGTCATTAGGAGCTTCTATATTATAAGTTTCTTTCATCCATGTATCAAAGTCATGATAGACTCCGTCAAAAATAATGAAAGGATGCCGATCTATTGTCATTTGATCGGAAAGTTCTACAAAACCGACAGCTATTTTACCATCATTAGTGATACCTGTTACATAGCCCATTTTAGTCTCTTTCGGACAATCTACCATTATGAGACCATCTTCTTCAGACCAAAGGTAGGGCTTAGATGCCGGACTTACCATGCCTTTCCCACAACTGCCCCCAATGAATTTTCCATTTGCGGATACAACCATTCCTGAACCGTTAAAATTCAAAGTATCTATCTTTTCTTCATTCATCCAGATTATGTTTTTTCCATACATTGAACCATCATACCAACCGCATGCTACATTGCCATCATCGGACATGTATGTTAAACCGGCACCCTGTTTAGCATCATATATAGGTAATTTTTTTATAATTTTCCCATCTTCTCCCCAGATAACAGGTTCATACTTTGTCATGGAAACAGTCCCGGTTTGTGCATCATAAAAGGGAATAGTCCCACCCATAAGTTTTCCGTCTCCGGATATAACGTTAATACCACCATCCCATCCATCTCCATTCAGAGCCAGAGGACGTTCTACTGCCATCCATTTTCCTTCTTTATAGACTCCGGGTACAATACATTCAACGTCCGGATCATAGAATTTTCCCACTATTATTTTTCCATTATCACTCACGTCTTTTACATCATTGTATGGTGAATCGGATATGACTTTAGTCTCTCCTGTTTTTGTGTCGACTAAATATGCTTTTGTATATGCCGGATTAGTACCTACGACAAATCTGCCGTTGTTGGATACTGTTTTATACCAAGAGCCAGCATAAATTTCATCATAAATCACTTTCGGTTGTGCTAGTAAACCAAGCGGAAGTGCCAAAGAGAAAAGTAATAATAATTGTTTTTTCATACTCGTTATATTTATTTTTTATTAGAAATGGTAATCGCAAAGTTAGGGATCGGCATAAAATAGAGACACTTTTGTTGCCTTGAATTTGCACTAAATCATGATATAGAAAGTAAAATATAGAAGATGTTTCGTTATAATCTTATTATATCTTGTTGACTATAACTAATAGCAATATTTGAGATAATAATATAATTTTAATATCGTAGTTTTAAATCAAAAGTTATATTTTTGTATCTAATCTGAAATATCGAAAACTTAATATTCATTCTGTTATGCGTAAATATTTGCTCTTATGTTTGGTTGCATTATTGGGAATTATCATTTTGTATGTATTTGTGAATTACAGAACTGGTTATAGTCGATTATATAAGTATTTCGAGAATTTGCATGATGTTGCATTGGTTGAAATGGGAAATTCGTATTATAAACGAAATTCTTTAGACAGTGCGATGATTCTTTATTCTATTGTTTGCAGTAAGTATAACTCTGGGTTGCCTGATGAAATGAAACGTTTATATGCCCATAGTTTTAATCGATGTGGTTCAATATATTTGCGTTATAACAACTATACAAAAGGTCTTAGAATGTTTCTTAATTCTTTGGATATTTGTGAGGAAACAGACGATCAGGAATATACTTCTAAAATATATAATAACATTGCTAATGTATACTATTTGTTTAAGGATTATGAGACATCCAGTAAGTTTTGTGAAAAAGCTTACGAACTTGGAGTGAAGAATCACGATAAGGAGATGCAAAATATTGCATTGAAGAATCAAATCGGACTTGACTGTTTTTTGGGAGATTACGAAAAGGTACAGGAGCATTTGAAATTATTTAATCGCTTACAAACAAATGATATATATACCTTTCATTATTATCAATGTATAAGTAATGGTGCAATTAACCTGAAACAACAAAAATTTAGTGAAGCATTGGTTGATTTTCATACATCCTCTTTTTACGCTGATAGTTGCGCTACACCCAAAAGAATGAAATATGCGTCTTTATCCAATTTATCAAAGACTTTTTTATATATGCAACGTTCAGATTCAGCTATTTATTATTTAAAAAAAGCGGAGGAAATAGCCTCTTCTAATGATCAGTATTTGAATCTGTTAGTTGAATGTTATGATGATTTTGCGGAGATTTATAAGAATACCAATAATGCTTCTCTGTATTTGGAGTATAAAAAACGTTTTCTCAATGTAGCCGATTCGATATTGAATATGCAGAAATTCAGTCGGATTAAGGATATGCAGTTCTTTCATGAAATGGATAAGGTTGAAAAGCGAGTTTATTATTTGAATGAAATGCAATCTTTAAAAGATGAACAGATCAAGTTCCAACAATTTGTTTTAATGACGGTTGCATGTGCTTTCGTCATTATTTTATTGCTTTCTGTGATACTCAGCATACAGAATAAAAAACTAAAAAAGGCGAATAACGAATTGTTTAATAGAAATATAGAGATGCTGAAATTTGATGATGAAGAAAAAAAGAAGCGTTGGCAGGCATGTAATGAGAATGAAGGGGAGGAGGATTCTCCTGAAATCATTCAGAAAGTGAAATATCAAGGCAGCGTGATTAGTGACGAAGAAAAGAGACAGTTGCAAGAAGCTATACAAAATGTGATGGATAATACATTGGAATATTGTTCTGTAGATTTCAATTTGGATAAAATGGCATCATTGGTAAACTCTCGTACCAAATATGTTTCTCAAGTGATTAATGAATGTTATGGAAAAAATTTTAATATATTTATTAATGAGTATCGTATAAAAGAGGCTTGCCGGAAATTGATTGACGTAGATAATTATGGTAGTTATACGATTGCTCATATAGCTGAAAGTGTGGGCTTTAAATCGAATGCCAATTTTAATGTGACATTCAAAAAGATGACAGGTATTACACCGTCTATGTATCAGTCCATAGCCAAAAAACGTAAGAATCAACCGGAAGCATAAATTGATATATTCCTAACCAGGAAACGGTAAGTTGTACCTTTTTTAGTTGTTTAAGATGATCTTATAAGTTTTATTTTCTCTTTGTTTTTGTATTTGGAGGAGGTAAACTCCTTTGGGCAAAGTTTCAGTTGATATATGTTGTATTGGTTTTGAACTTTGCTTCAGGCAGGTTCCGGATAAATTGAATAATTTGAAACTATCATAGTCTCCTTGGATGCTGATTGCTTTTCCGGAGTTAATTACTGAAAACGGTATAGTTGTATGTTGCTGGATGGCTGATGAATTACCCGTTAATTTGGCTTGTGCAGTATTGTAAATGGAGCAATTGTTTACATCATTAGGGTTATAATTGGACACAAAAGCAATTGCATACATTTCGTCACAATTCATGGATTCATTGATAGTGGTGTGATAATCGGCTGTAAAACCTTTATTGAGATTGACAGACTCTCCCCATGTATCGGTCAGCACTTCACGAAGGACGTGCTGGTGATAATAGGCTTTACCTGCTGAGCCGGATTGGGTATTGGTATAAATGTTATTTTCAGTGAGGAAAACGAATAGCTTACTGTTATTTCCGGTTAATGGCAGAAGTCGTTTGCCTTGTACATGAAATGTGGCGTTTCGGTTTACCGCATCATATTCTACGGACAAGGTAATTGTTGCGAAAGCCGGTATGTCCAATGCATTCTCCACTAATTCTGTAGTAAGCTTTGTGGCACTGAAGACTGGAGAGTTGCTTGATAAACTGCTATTGTAGGAAGATTGGTTATGACGGTCGAGCATAATGGAAGGGGCAGAAGTCGTACCGTTGTAGAACCATTCATAGTCGAGGCTTTCCTGGATGCTGTATTTGTCCGATCCGAATCCGGCATGATGCTCTACGGTTACAATTTGCGGATTATCATTAATGACGGATTCCAAATGGTTATGGCCTTCCGGACAATTGGGACATCGTTCGGTTGAAAATATTTCCAGTAATACATTTCGTGGAGTAAATGAATCCACGCATCCTACTGTATAAACGGATGAAACATTGTCGGACGGATATATATCTTTTTGACCGTTGAGCTCATCAACGGATATTTCTACAATAAATTCCCCCACATTCGGAAATGAAAGATGTTGTGTCTGAAATTGGTACGAGCTTTCATAGGGGATATTAACATCATGAATAGTCTCTGCCATCCAATTTCCGTTGTCTAGCCGATAATTTACGTTGAAACTGTTAATTGTTGCTGTTCCCATATTGGTAAATTCCCCTGAAAGGGTCATGTTCTTGCCAAGTTCTGCATAAGTCAGGAGTTCCGTTTGATTTAATGTGATATTATATTTGGGTAATTGTTCGCCTTTTACAATACCCTGAATGGCTAATGCCGAATTGTTTTGTGCTTGTATCCATTTGCCATTTTGATAACACCAATCCATGGAGGTATCATTATTAGGAGTTAATCTGCTTATACCGCTTTTATTCGAGGCATAATATTCATAACCGATATAAACATCCTCTCCATCCATATGGAATGGGGTTGTGAGTGGGATGTGATTCCACATAGAGACAATGTTTGTTACGGTTTGTTCATAATCATAGGGCTTGTTTAAGTCTTTTGTTATAAAGACTTTCAGTCCGTTATCTGAGAAATAGACATTTTGGGCAATGGCGAATTTAATAATGGAGATATAGTTCCCTTTGCATGGAATCATTTGTGATGCTGGAATATGAATGGCTACGGCACGTTTTAAGTTATTACTTTGGTCAGGGTTGGGTGAACTGTCATATCCTTCCAATATATCATCCGAATGTCCTAACCTGATAAAATCGGAAAATTCTTCAGTGGCATATAAAGAGATGACAAAAGGAACAACCAACAAAAGCAACGTTGCAAACCGGAACATCATGTGATTTTTCATATTGGATTGATAAATAATGATTTTTGCAAATATATGAATCAGTATCAGTTCCTTTGCTTTTAAATCTTTCTTATTTACTCTAGATCATGATTTAGAAAATGAAAATGCTAATCAGTTATACTTAAGAAATGGGATGATAATGCCGTGATGCAATACTAGGTTGAAGTTTACTTTAATGTTGGGTGAATATAAAATTTTAAATCGATAAACTTCAGCCTCAGAAAAACGAAAACTTTTCTGAGGCTGAAGTTAAATGTGATAATTGAATCAATTATTTTCTGATTTCTATTTTCCGGATAATAAGATTTGTTCCCGTATTTATTCGTAAGATATAAAGTCCATCGTTTAGATGAGCGATATTAATCTTATGTGTTTCTTTTGCATGATACAATTCTTTACCCGATAGATCAAATAATGAGACTTCCGTTACCTGGCCTTTGATATAAATGGTTTCGGAAGCGGGATTTGGATAGATTAGGATCAAATCTTTTTCAGCATCTGAAATACCGATGGTCGCTTTTCGTAAATTTTCAGAGTATAAAGGTTGTGATACCTTTCCATCAATGAATACGGCTTTTACGGCATAAGTATATTCGCTGTTTTCAAGATTTGTCCAATCCTTATCAGCATATGAAAGTACTTCTGTGGGTTGCTCTGTAAGCAGTATCCATTTAGTCGGTATTTCTTTGTCAGCTGTTTTCATCCGGTAAAGTAGATAGGTCACAGCAGGTAGTTCCGGTATATCTTGTTCCGGATTATAAATCATCGCATTTGCCCGTAACATAAAGTTCTGTTTGAACCCTCGGGATTCCACTGTATAGTATTCTTTAGTAACGTAATCGAAAATATACTGGCAACCGGAAGAGAAATTGCTACCGTCATCTGTTGCCAAATAGGCATGATCGGAGAACCGAGTACCGACAATATAGCCGTAAGGTGCTTTTACCGGAGTAGGTAACTGGTATGTATTCCATTGATTATCGATATTTTGAATGTTTTCTTCAGAGACTAATATTTCGTTGGTCGGTTTTCCTTCTTCATTTAAAGCTAGAATATAAATATTTATATTATCATTGGTAGATGCCAGAGAAGGAATAGTATACCAACTTACACTATAGATAACGGCAGGCATATGATATGCACTTCCGAGTAATGTATTCCCAGTGATATTGGGGATTTCAAGTCCGGAAGTTTGTATGCCGTTATCGTATTTAAATTCTGTAGTATACAGGGGTTTGTTCCAACTTATATTCATCACATTATCTTCTTCTTTTGAAGTGAGGGCGGATGGAGGACATATAATCGGATTCATGGTAATATCAGATAGGGCAACATCCTGATTGTTGATGGACACATTTCCGGTATACAATTCATACCCGGCTGCCAATATTCTTAATCGGTAGTTTTCCGACCGGTATACCGAAGGAATTTCGAAGTTCCCATTTTCATCCGTTTCTGTTTTATACCGGGTGTAACCATCGATCGAAAGTAAAGCATTTCCGACAGGCGTGTTGCTGATACCTGTCACTTTTCCTGATAATTTATAGGTCGGAATGGCTGATAGTGTGATGTCTTGGCGGGTACTTTCTCCTTCGGTTATTGTTATATTCACACTAGCATTATCGAGGCCGATAACTGTTGGCCGGACATCTATTTTATAATCTCCTTTCAGTAGATAACTGAATTCATATATTCCGTTTTGATCTGTAAAAGTGCTGACATGGCTATCTTTTATTTCTACTTTGGCTTGTTCCACAGGTTTTCCGTCATAGGTTACTTTCCCGGTCAATATACCTCCTTCGTTCGTTTTGATTAGCAGTTGCATATAATTGATCATGGATGAAACCTGAATTTCATTGACATTTATTATACCGTTATCATTATTGATTACAGCTGTCCGGGGAATGTCCGGGAAGTTTTGCGCATAGAAAGTCACTTTTTCTATAGAGGGGTCTCGAACTTTCTGATTAAGCACACATAAATTTTCGCCTGTATAATAATAGGGAGTATCCAGTACGATGTTAAGTTTATTTTCCCCTTTTTCAAAAGTGAGATCACCTTCGTAGACTAGAACCATTTCTTCTTCTGGTATCCACCCTTCACTGATTTCCTCCCGGTTGGTGTTCAGCATGAATATCCGTACATGCTTGCCGGTCAATACGCGGTTGGAATTATTTTGGTAAATATAGGCGATTTCTTTTATTAGTCCGCTGGAGAAATTGATTTCATCTCTACGATAAATCACTTCCGAATAACTATAAGCCTTTCCATCGAATCCGTAAGGCAGTATACTGTTTTTGTTTTCTTTATTACCGATTTCTATCCAATCTTCTCCGGTTAGTTTAATGGAAATTTCCATAGGGAGAGAAAGGTTGTTTTGCACGTTAATATCATTCTTGCAAATTACTCTGGCTGAAATATGGGTTGCTGTAATTGTCTCCGGAGTCCATTTTAACTCAATGGTCTTGGTAACTTCCACCGGCAGTTCTTCAGATATGGTTTGCGTGGTTAAAACATTTTGTTTTTGATCGATCAACTGTATCTCAAAGTCTTTTTGTGCAGCTTTGCCATTATTGAATACATCTATCTGGTAGGTATATTCTTTGCCCACTGTCAGATTGTTCTCACCGTTGACTGATCGGATGGCAAGATCAGTTTCTCCGTAAGGCTCAATAAGTATGTTCTTAATCTTTAGTCCGAACTGGTCTTTCAGTGAATATACATGCATTCCTATGCAGTAATCACCCGATTCATCGACCTTTACCAAGATGGCACGTGTTTCATACTCGGTATTACTGAAAGATTCTAAAGTTTCCAACGCAATGTTTTGTCCTGAAGGATCGCATTCTTTTCCCATGGTAACAGCAAAGTTTTCTACCGAGTTAAAAACGGAAGGTGCCAGTATATCATATTTTAGGCGATACTCCGTGCTTTTATCAAATTTCAGGGGAACTGAAATTATCCATTCGTCAGCATCCATTCTCATTGAATAAGTATAAGAAAATTCGGAACCATTGAATAACCAGGTTTTGTTATCACCGTTTACGTTGAATATGCTCCATTGTGCGGCATCAAATTCGGTATTGAAATTCGGATAATAAGGTAAATTTAATGCTTCTCCTATCAAGAGTGTATCGGAAGTTATCACTTCGCTTTCACCGATTTCATTATAACAAGATACCTGGTAATAGTAATTATTTGCTTTCTCTATCTGGTCGTCAGTAAAATGGGTGTCAGTGATACCAGTATACTTTTTTTGTCCCGGCATCCGGATGATTGTATATTCAAGTGTCGTTTCATCCAGATTGCCTCCGTGTTTCCCTGTGGTCGGTGCGATCCAGGAAAGAATGGCTTTATTGTTTTCTTTCGTAATTTGTAAATTTCCGATTGTAGACGGGCTGTCTTTTCCAACATAGATGGAGACGGATGCTTCTATACTTTTTCCTACAGAATTGCAGGCAACAAGGGTGTACTTCATCATCCCGTTTAAAGAATTGTTTCCATCTGTCCATTCGGCTCTTTTCCCGATTCCGGGAGTTTCGATCGTATGAACCTTTTCTCCGTTCCGGTAAATATCTATTGCAGTCAGTTCAGTCAGGTTGGCTCCGCTAAAAGTTTTATCGGGATTGTTCCAGGTCAATGTAACGGAAGAGTTTTTGTTTTCGGCCTTTAAATCGTTTACTTGTGCCGGAGCATTGTCTTCTGCCAGTTTAAATGGAATATACAGAGCGCACAACAGAGCATTCCCCTGGGTAGTACGGCGTGATTCTACCTTGGCGGTTTGTTTATCTAATTTTATGAAGAAAGAGGTGGCATTATTATCAAAGCCGCTCCAATACAATTGCCCGTCGGTATGGTCGAATTCCAGGGATTGTTGGTTTTTGATTGAAACTCCCGTATTGCCTATAAGCTGTAAGGTTCCGTCTGTTTTGTTTATTTTATAAAGATTGGCTTGCGAACCGATTCCATACATTTCACCACCGTATGTACAAGCAATAGCAGCTATTTTATCCGACAAAACCGCTACTTCTTCTATATTTCCATCAGACAGATTTATTTTAATCAGAGTGGGAGAAGTGGGCATTCCATAATTGGAGGTCATTACTCCGTACATAGTAGAGGTGGAATAGTCATAGGTCATGTCTGTGCATCCGTACGCCCGGGAACTGATTGCATCTGACAAATTTCCTGATGTAAAATCTATTATGGATAAACCTATCGGCATCAGACCTTGTGGGTCGTCTGATACGTAACAATAATATTTCCCATTGGCAAATGCACCTCCGAAAGGTGTGTAATATAACCTGGAAATCAATTCCATTTTCTCTTTATCTTCCGTGTCGAATTTGTATAGACCTGTGCTGAGTCCAGAAGAACTTCCAATGAGATATCCATACGCATCTTTAGCATACATGCCGTTGAACAGGCTTTGTAGCATTACAACGATACAAAAAAAGTAATGTCTCTTCTTCATAAATACAGTTATTAGTTTGATGATTACAATGAGGTTTGTTTTCACAAAACTAAGAATGTTTGGGATATAATGCTAATTGCAAATTTGCAAATTTATCAATTTACAAATCCTTCTGCGCTTTCACCATCTTCTGGTACATGGAAGGGGTTATTCCGGTGATTTTTTTGAATACATTGATGAAAGTGGTGGACGATTTATAGCCTACGCTTTCCGAGATGGTCTGGATGGTATAATTGCCATATTGTTCGATGTCCGTAAGGCGTATGCGGGCTTCTCGTATGCGGTATTCATTGACGAATCCGTTGAAATTTACATGGTAGGTTTCGTTGATGATTTGGGATATATAGCTCTTATTCGAATTGACCAGCATAGCCAGTTTCTCTAATGAGAAGTCTGATTCGCAATATTCCTGTGTATTTTCCATAATGGAGTTAATGGCTTCCAGCAAAGTTCCTTTCTGATCTTCATTCAGATTGCTGGTGGTGTATTTCTGATTCTTGTCCGGAGATTCTGTCACATTTGAATATCCTTTTTTGTTTTGAAAAGACAGTAGGAGGTCTGTATCGACTTCTCCTTTTTTGTCTGGATCAGTTTCGTGGGAAGATGGAGTGAATGTAGTTTTCTCTTTCAGCAATTGCTCAATGGTAAATTCCTTCATACGGAGTTTCTCTTCATATTGAATCCGCAGGTTTTTGTTGTATTTCTCAGAGCTTACGATTTCATTATTGATTTGGAATAAATTTTGGTAAGACCGGGACAATTTCCTTTTCTGGTAATATACCGTAATTAATAAGGTGAGTTCTATCAATTCAATTTATCCTCTTGTATCAGACAGCAGAACTCTTTAACTGCCCAATTTGTGAGCTTTAGTCTTGCAAATTTAGCGAATATTTTCTACCCCCCCCCCCCGATTTTTACAATAATTAACTTGTGTTTGTTGTAAAAATTGGATGTGCAGGCATAATTCACCCCAACAACTCAGGTTTCAGCCTGATTATTTGCGTGTAACGACTGATGTTATACACAAGACTGGTGAATGCTACATTGGCTTTAGCACGAATAAGCCCTACTGTACGCACCACAAGTCCACGCATGGTTTGTTCCTCAAACCCGAATACATGCTCGACAAGGCAACGTGTCTTGGATTTTTTCCTATTGTCTGATTTCTGCTCCTTGGTAAGCGGACGGTTACGGTAGCCCTTTTCGCAAATTATCGGATTCATCTTATGCTGTTTTACAATCTCCTCTTGTCCGACATAACCGGCGTCCAAATACAAGTCCTTGCCTTCGTCTTTTTCATCCAGCAGTCCTTCAAAGCCTTTGGAATCATGCACTTCTGCCGACGTGGTATCATAAGAAAGTATGATCTTATTGCGTTTCTCAACTTTAGTATGCTGCTTGTAGCCGTAAAAAGTCTCATCACGCTTCTTTGTCCAGCGGGCATCTACATCCTTGTGGCACTTCTTGTGGGGATTGTCATTCCACAACTTATCACCCGCTCCCTGTTTTATCTGCTCATTTTCATCACGGGTGTTACGTTGGCGAGGGGCAATAACAAAACTGGCATCAATGATGCGACCCTCATTGAATTGCAGACCCTTACTTTCCATGAAACTATGAAATTCCGAAAAAAGCTTGTCATAAACGCCTGTATTTGTCAGGAGTTCGCGATACTTCCACACCGTCTTCTCGTCAGGAACATCGTCAACACATTCAATACCAAGAAACTTGCGGAAACTCGTACGGTCAACTATCTGATACTCTATCTGATGGTCACTCAAACCATAATAACGCTGAAGAAACAAGACCTTGAACATCAGCACACAGTCTATCGGCGGACGACCGGCATTACTTTTGCGCTCTCCGGTAAAAAGGGCTGATTCAAGAGTAGGACGAAAGATCTCAAAATCAACATACTGAGACAACACTTCAAGAGGATTGCCCATTTCATTCAAACGCAATTCACGATTCTCTGACTCAAATAGTTGATTATAACGAAGCTTACGGTATCGGGATAACTTGTTCATTATAAAATTCTTATTTTCTGCAAATTTACGCTCTTGGAACCATATAAACAACTGTACTACAATATTTTAATTTATAGAACTCCTCATAAAAACGAGAAGATGAGTGCGCTGATCAAAATCCCGGTCATTATCTTTCTTTGGCTTTTTATTTCTTTCTCTTTGATAAGTTGCAAAGCTATCAGGTTATTGATCTCTTTGTTGTACTTCTCTGTCTCATACAGGAACTGGAGGTTCTTGATACGGCTGAATTCCCGAAAATTGAATATGGAGTCGGTAAGTACCAGATATTCATTCTTATATAATTGTGCGTTTTTTCTGTCATTTACTTTCTCGTACAGGACCGGGAGAACTTTCAAAGCTTCCTTTAATTTGTCTGTAAATCCGTTTTCTTTGGCTGTTGCGTAGAAGAGATGCAGATAATGCATGGTAGAATCCCGTTCGTTCAATTTCTGATACATTTTATAAAGATCTTCATAGGAAGCACATTCGAACCAGGGACCCATTTGGTTTGTCTTTGCGAAATCAACGGAGCTTTTTATACTTCTGGCAGCCTCTTTGTATTTTCCGTCTAAAGATAGGATCAGTCCTTCGTCCAACAGCATATTATAATAATACATTTCATAGAAGGTACTGTCGGTGATATTGAGTTGCTTTTGCTGATTAAAATAGTATTTGGCTTTTTCCGGATTGGGGATATAGACATAAGTGGTTGTCAGATTATTTAGCATTTGCACTTTTGCAGCGAAATAATCATGTTCCAAACAGAGCTTATACCCTTTTTCATAATAAGTTGCGGCCTTTTCCAAATCTTGAAATAGCCAGTAAATGTTGCCTATATTGTTATAGAGCTTAATGATGTTGGTATGGAAATCGCAGGATTCGCTGATTTTTAATCCTTTTATGTATACATCCATGGCATTGGTGTAGCTGCCTTGTGCATAATAAATGTTGCCTGCTTTGAGATGGGCGGTTGCGCAAAGCTTTTTATCGGCATCGGGCATGTCGGTATAAAAATGGTTGATAGCAACCGAATAAAGTATGATGGCTGTATCATTTGCTTCTTTTTCAGCATATTTGTCTCCTTGTGTTATGATTTCTTGTAGGGAGAGATGGCTGGTTTGTTCGCGGAAGTTGGCGTAGGCTTCTTTATCTTGCGAGAAAATCGCGGTAGCGTGAAAAATGAGAATAGTCCAAAGGAGTGGAGCTTTTATCAAGAATAAGGGTGGCTTTGTCCTGATAGGAGTGTCCGATTGATTGTGGTGCATAGATTTTGATAATTAGTGTGTGGTCATTGATAATGTTTTGCACAACAAAAATAGGGTTTAATTTGGCTGTTGCAAATAAAACCCTCTCCTTTTTATCCAATTACTCTATTCTCTTCTTTTTTATTCCGTTCGTTTGCAGCCGTTTGCTTGCATAAATTCGTTTAATGCTATTTCGTAGTTGCCATGTACCATAATATGATGGTTGCCCAAAGGGGTTTTCAGGAAATAGTCTGCGGGGGTATTCATCTTTATCCTGACTTGTGTTCGGCACATGTTGATGTAGTTTGTGTTTTCCGTCAGCGTGCCGGTTGAAAGGTAATATTCATCCAGGCATTCCCCGCCACATTTGACGATGGTCACATCTCCCGTAGGCAATAGTCCCTGAATGCCGATACCGCTTTCTGTTTCGAAATGGTTGCGGATGATGTATTTTTCGGTTTGTTTCAGTCCCACGGTGCAGTGGGCAAGAATGAGTTCATTTGTTCTTGTATTTATCATGGAAGGATTGGCCATGAAGCCAACTTTTCCGGTCAGGGATTTAATAGCCAGCAGGGTGAATATGGATTGTAAATCACCTTCACATCCCGCCAATATGCCTTCATCGTTCAGCATGGATAAAGCCAGACAGCCTGTCGTGCCGATTTCTTCTATCAGCTTAAAGCAACTCAAGGTGACGGCACTCAGTTTCTCTTCTTTACAAATTCGTTTCACAGCCCGGTAGAGTCGCATAGCCTTCAGCATATCCTCGGGTGTCCCTTCACGGCAAGCCAATGCTTGCGAAGCGACAGCAGCGCAGGAAGCACCTACTTCATTGTCTGTGATACGATTGAATTTCTCGTACACCCGTTCAAGGGGAATGTCAAAATATTCAACTCCCCAGCGGCGCTTGGCAAGCAAGTAGTCCACATTGCTGGCAACGAGCCACGAAGAGGGGGCACCGATGACCCCGATCCGCAAGCCGGCTATGGAGCGTTGCGCCTGGAAATTATTATATAAAATGTGTACACGTGCCACTATGGAAGGGAGTTCACCATGAAGAATTTCGCTCTTCATCCCGCGGTTTCGAAGCCAGGATGATACTTCTAGTGCAGCGGCAAGCGAATTCTGCATTCCGTCCGCCAGGATAATGGCAGGGCGGGGGAGTGATTCAAAATGTTGGATAACTAACCTTTCCACTCCTCCGGTCGCGATGAATATGATTTTGAAATCATTGCTGCCAAGTTTGTCAATATCCTGATGATCTATAAATTTGACAGTGAAGTATTTCTCCAATTCACTTAATACAGCTTCGTGGGAATTGCGGATGGAAGCCTGCTTATGAAGCAATGAAGCGAAGGCAATGAGGTTTATGGTCATTTTGGTATTGTTTTAGGTTTTGTATATGACAAATGTATAGCTTTCTTTTCAAAATGCCATAACCTTTTTACCCTTGATAAGGATTTTAAAGTTTTTATGTCTCTGTCTCCGATTTATTGCGTACATTTGCCCTCCAAATTATAAATTGTAAATAGAAAATAGTAAAACGCCTTATGCCAATCATATCCATTCGCGGAAACGAAATGCCTGCTTCGCCTATCAGAAAACTGGCTCCTCTTGCCGATGCTGCCAAACAAAGAGGAGTGCATGTGTTCCACCTGAACATCGGACAGCCTGATCTGCCCACACCACAGGTCGCGATTGATGCGATACGGAATATCGATCGTAAAGTATTGGAGTATAGCCCGAGCGCTGGCTACCGCAGTTATCGTGAAAAATTGGTAGGCTATTATGAGAAGTTCAACATCCATCTCTCTGCGGACGATATCATCATTACTTCCGGTGGTTCGGAAGCGGTATTGTTTTCGTTCATGTCTTGCCTCAATCCGGGCGATGAGATTATTGTTCCGGAACCTGCTTATGCCAATTATATGGCATTCGCCATTTCTGCCGGGGCAAAGATACGTACCATTGCCACTACCATCGAAGAGGGTTTCTCTTTGCCAAAGGTCGAGAAGTTTGAGGAACTGATTAACGAACGTACCAAAGCTATCCTGATATGCAATCCGAACAACCCGACTGGTTATCTTTACACCCGTAGGGAAATGAACCAGATTCGTGATCTGGTGAAGAAATACGATTTGTTTCTTTTCTCGGATGAAGTGTATCGTGAATTCATATATACAGGTTCCCCTTATATCTCTGCCTGCCATTTGGAAGGCATTGAACAGAATGTCGTGTTGATTGACTCCGTTTCCAAACGGTATTCGGAATGTGGCATCCGCGTCGGTGCCCTGATCACCAAGAATAAGGAAGTGCGGGATGCCGTCATGAAGTTTTGCCAGGCGCGGTTAAGTCCTCCTTTGATCGGTCAGATCGCTGCCGAAGCTTCATTGGATGCGGGTGAGGAATATTTGCGGGATACGTACGATGAGTATGTGGAACGGCGTAAATGCCTCATTGATGGTTTGAACCGTATTCCAGGCGTATATTCTCCGATTCCTATGGGAGCGTTCTATACCGTAGCCAAATTGCCGGTGGACGATTCTGATAAGTTCTGTGCATGGTGTCTTTCTGAATTTAACTATGAAGGTCAGACTGTCTTTATGGCACCTGCTTCTGGCTTCTATACCACTCCGGGTTCGGGGCGCAATGAAGTCCGTATCGCTTATGTGTTGAAGAAAGAAGATTTGACCCGTGCCCTTTTTGTTTTGCAAAAGGCACTGGAAGCTTATCCGGGACGAACGGAATGAGTCTTTCCCTTTTCATCGCCCGTCGACTTTATCGTGATACTGATGGTGGCAAACAGGTATCACGACCCGCAGTTCTCATTGCTATGGTGGGAATCGCCATCGGTCTTGCCGTGATGATTATCACCGTGGCGGTAGTGATCGGCTTTAAGAAAGAGGTGCGTGAAAAAGTGACCGGTTTCGGTTCGCACATACAAATCAGTAATTTCGATGCAGTCCGGTCGTACGAGACGCATCCCATTGTAGTAAACGACAGCTTGATGGCCATGCTTTCCGCTTATCCCGAAGTAAAGCATGTGCAACGTTATTCCACAAAGCCGGGAATAATTAAGACAGATGAGGCTTTTCAGGGCATGGTGCTGAAAGGCGTAGGACCGGAATTTGATGCTTCATTTTTTGGAAAACATTTGATAGAGGGTGAGATTCCGGTTTTCAGTGATTCGGTTGCCACGAATCAGGTTATTGTTTCGAAAGCCATGGCGGATAAGTTGCAATTGAATTTGGGTGATAAAATCTATACCTACTATATTCAAGGGGATGTACGTGTCCGTCCTTTGACCATTAAAGGGATTTACCAAACTAACTTTTCCGAATATGACAACCTGTTTTTGCTGACAGACCTGTATACCGTGAACCGGCTGAATAAGTGGAAGCCCGGTCAGGTAAGTGGCGCGGAGATTGAAATACGGGAGTATGACAAGCTGGAAGAGGTGACGTATGAGATAGCCGAAAATACGGATAACCGTCCGGATGAATACGGTGGGGTATATTTCGTGCAAAACATCGAACAGATGAATCCTCAGATCTTCGAATGGTTGGGACTACTCGATCTCAATGTGTGGGTTATTTTGATTCTTATGGTGGGTGTTGCCGGATTTACGATGATATCCGGACTGTTGATCATCATCATCGAAAGGACGAATATGATTGGGATTCTAAAGGCATTAGGAGCCGATAATTTTATGATCCGTAAAGTCTTTCTTTGGTTTTCCGTTTTCCTTATAGGGAAGGGAATGATTTGGGGAAATGCCATCGGATTGGCGTTCTGTGTTTTGCAATCCCGGTTTCATCTTTTCAAACTCGATCCTGAGAGTTATTATGTGGATTCGGTTCCGGTTGATTTTAATATCTGGTTGTTTCTGCTCATTAATGCCGCAACGCTGTTGGCTTCCGTATTGATGCTCGTAGGACCTTCATTTCTGATTACGAAAATCAATCCTGCGAGTTCAATGCGGTATGAATGATTAATATTGCAATTTTACTGCTACCGGGAAGTGGTCGGACGGTACGCGAGCTTCGTAGCTTTCAACTTCAATTCCTGTTGGAGCATCTTTGATATCGGCTTTTTCCGCTCCTGTTTCTTTCATGCTTCGATAGGTATCGGTCAATACTCCGTACTTCTTGACTTCAAACATCGGTGATACGAATACGTGGTCGATGCGACTTTCCGTAAAGTTTGCCGGATCGTAACTGTTGAACGTTCCGTTGGTGGCATAGCGGAATTCGGCTGCCTCATACGAATCTTTCAATACACCTTTGCTGACGAATGCCTTGTATGAATCATGACTCTGGTCAACGTTAAAGTCTCCGGTAAGGATGGCAGGCAGGTCGCTTCCCAATTCTTTCATTTTGTCCTGTACCAGGAAAGCACTTTCCACGCGCGCTTGTTTGCCGATATGATCCATGTGCAGGTTAAAAAAGAGGAATTCAAAGCCGGTGTCTTTGCACTTGAAATGTCCCCAACTGCAAATGCGGGGCAGTACGGCATCCCATCCGATGCTCGGTGTATCCGGGGTAGTCGAAAGCCAGAAGTCTCCCTTGTCGATCACATCGAATTTATCCGTGCGGTAGAAGATTGCGGAATGTTCACCTTTCAGTTTACCGTCATCGCGTCCTACACCGATGTAAGCGTAATCCGGAAGCGATGCTTTCAGGTCTTCCAATTGCCAGATGAATCCCTCTTGTGTTCCGAAGATGTCGAAATCATGGTATTGCACCATTTGGGCGATTACTGGGAAACGCTGTCCCCAACCGTTCCCTGCTGCCGAGTCACCGGCATTGGCATTGCGAAGATTGTAAGATGCTGCTGTAAAAGAACCGTGTTTTACGGGTTGTTGATTCTGACAACTGAATAATCCTATCAGTAGGATGGAAAAAATTAAGAGTTTGTTCCTCATGTTGATAATTTTAGTGTTTAATAATAGCTTCTTATCTTCTCATAAAATCTCCCTTGCCGCGATAGACACGGTACAACCTGAATTTCAGTGTTTGTAGCGGTTGTAAAATATCGAATAAGGGCAAGGAAAAATAATAATGTCTTTGTTCTTTTTGCTCTGTCGCTGTCTTATTGATAATAAATGCTTGTACCGTGAAGCGCAATAGCCACGCAAAGAGAGCGATGGAGGCAACAATCCAGTGAAAATGCAACACTCCCAGCACAATAGCGGTCAGGAATGCTGCATAAAATAAGAGACGGCTGAAAGTTTCAAACCCCAGAAAGTATCTTTGTGAGCCTTGATAGTAACGTGCAGTAGCCAGATAACTGATTTTCTCTTCTTTCCAGTCTTTATATCTTTCTACCGGTTGCATCCTTACAATGGCATTGCTGTCTGTTTCTACCCGTGTATTTTCTCCGTTTGCCACTTGGTTGATGAATAAATCATCTTCACCCCGTTGTAAGTTCAGGTGGGTGGAGTATCCCTTTTGCGAGAAGAATAATTCTTTGCGATAAGCCAGGTTCCTGCCGATTGCCATATAAGGCTTTCCTGCAAGTGCGAATCCCAGATATCGTAAAGAGGTGAATAGCGAATCGAACGCAATCCGCTTGTGCAACCATCCTTTACAAGGTTCGTATCCGCTATAGCCTAATACGACCTGTGTCCGTGGCGTGAAGTTACGTGCCATCAGGCACAACCACTGATTGCTTGCCGGTTTGCAATTTGCTTCCGTAAATACCAGCCAATCGTGTTTGCTAGCTTTAATGCCCAGTGTCAAAGCTAGTTTCTTACGACTGATGTAACGTGCGCTGTCCGGTGTGAAACTATGATACAAATGGCGGTATTTTTCTTCCAATAGAGTCAGCACCTCTTCGCTTTCGTCTGTCGAGCCGTCATTGATGACGATCACTTCGAATTGTGGATAATCCTGTTCGAGTATGGCAGGCAGGAAGCAACGCAGGTTTTCCGATTCGTTACGGGCGCAGATGATGACGGAGAGGGGAGGAAGCTCCTGAGTGAAATGTATTTCGCCTTTCCGGTCGGCAGTGTTTCGTATGTGTATCCGGTTGTAAAGCCCCAGATAGTAGATGAGTTGGATAATCAGAAGAACACCTGTCGCAGCTAGTAGAATCGTGTCGATGGTGTTGAATGTAAATGCTTCCATTGATTTGACATCGTTATTTGTGACTACAAAGATACGCAATTTTTGAGAGAATCACTGCCTGGGGGAAGGGTTATTTTTTCCCGTCCAGGTATTCTCTTTTGAACATGTCTACGAACAGGAAGAAGAGGGAAAGAAGCAACGGGCCGAAGATCACCCCCATAAAGCCGAATAAGGAAAGTCCGATGACGACTCCGAAAATAGTGATCAACGGATGGATGTCCGCCATTCTCTTTTGCAGGATAAAGCGGATCAGATTGTCGAGTTGGGATACGACGATGGCACCGTAGGCAACCAATCCGATCCCGTTGAATAAGTCACCGGTGAGTGCCATATATACAGCTGTGGGGAACCATATGAGGGCTGTACCTACCATCGGGATGACCGTGGCAAAACAGGTCAGGAATCCGAGTAACAATGCGTTCGGTGTACCGAAAATGAAATAGCCGATCATGGCTACCCCGCCTTGTATGACGGCTAATAACGGAATACCGATAGCGTTGGAACGGACAATCATATTTATTTCATGGATCACATGCTGGGTGTTTGTTGCATTGAACGGTAAAATCTCGTTGATGTATGCTTCCATTTTCGTACCGCCTATCAGCATGAAATAAAGAACGAATACCAATACAAAAAGGTTGACTGCAAAACTGCTGATGCCTCCCATTACTGCCTGTCCGATGCGGGGAAGTACGGAAGCGATGAATGATAAAGTGTCGCTACCCAATACGTCATAACCTGTTCTTTCCTTAATGATTTTTGCCGTTTCTTCGATAGGGGTGATGATTGATTGTGGGTCGAGATTGAAGTTCTGTAATTTGCTCACCACCAGCCATACGGTAAGTGCCAAAGGAATCAGGAAACAGAATATGGCTTCGGCTGTAATGAGCGTAGCAGCGAAGCTACGTTTCATTTTTCGTTTTTCGGTGAGGTGTATCATCTGTTTCCTGACAAGAATATAGATGGTCAATGCTCCTAACAATCCTCCCAGAAAAGGGGTGATTTGCCGGAAGAGGATAAAACCTACACCCAGAATGATGGTGATTAGAGAATATTTCCAGTATTGTTCTTTAATGCTCATTGGCGTTTCATGTTTAATAGAAAATATAAACATAAAACGCCAATGAAAGTTCTTTTGTTTTTCTGCAAATTACTTGCTTAACAAAACATCATTGATTGCTTTTTTCAATTGGTCTTTGGGCAATGCACCTTGAATTACCTGTGGGTCTTTACCCATCGGAGCAAAAATCAGAGTCGGTATGCTGCGTATGCCGAAGGCTGAGGCAAGATCCTTTTCCTGGTCTACGTCTATTTTATAGATATATATCTTACCGTCATACTCTTTTGCCAATTCCTCCAATACGGGTGAGATTGCTTTGCAAGGACCGCACCAAGTGGCATAGAAGTCGATGATGGCGGGTTTGTCACCTTCGTATTTCCACTCGTTCGGATTGGCTTCGAAGTTATATACTTTCTTTAAAAACTCAGCTTTGGTTAAATGTATTACACTCATATTCGTTTCTTTTTTGTTATTATTTATGTTTTCATTATTCTCATTTGCATTACTGGCACAGGCACTGAGTGCCAGCATAAGACTAACAATAGTAAGAGTCGTTTTGATTAGTTTCATATACATATTTTTTTTATTTGATTGATGTTGCAAAGATAGAGGCTTTGGAGGACGTTCAAAATAGCAATATAGCTGAATGAATTGTCAATTCTTCCCGTAGACTTAATAAATACAGAAAAACAGCTATAACCTATACTTTTCAGGAATGTTTACTGTGAAAGTTATATTAATACTTCCTTTAAATAATCGTGTGAAGAAGAGGAAGATGAGTTTTTTTCTTATATTATTTGAGTTTAACTCTTCTCTCCTCTTCTCTTCTATACTATGTTTGTTTTCTTCTCTGCTTGCTACTTGGTTTATTTTGGCTTTCTACTTGGCTTATTGCTTAGCTTTCTGGCATTCTTTTATTATAGAAACTAGTATGAAGAATCACACTTATTTAATCTCTGGTACAAGCATAAATTGTGTTTCTGGGAAATGTTTTCTGATATAATTTTCAATAAATGCCTGTGTGTCTTCTTGTATGGTTTTATCTTTTACCGTAGGATAGAGATTATACATCACAGTGTGCAGATGAATATTCCTGTTTTTTATGGCTTCGAAACTTAACAATGTGTGGTTTATGCTTCCCAATTTACCAGAAGTTACAAAGATAAGAGGATAGTTTTTTTGTGCTATGTAATCGATCGTGAGCAATTCTTCGGTCAGAGGAACCATCAGACCACCTGCTCCTTCAAGGAGAACGGTGTCGTATCGTTGGCTCAGTTCTTCAGTTGCTTGTTCCATTTTATTAAAATCGATCTCCCTTCTGTCCAATCGTGCAGCAAGATGTGGGGATGCGGGGTATGAAAATATTTCCGGCATCGTTAATCCGAGCCGATCTTCTTCAGTATGGGGAATGCCCATGATACGGCGGTGCAGGTCTATGTCTTCCGAATAGCCTATATTCCCGGTCTGGATAAATTTTTGGGTGATCGTCCGGTTCCCTTGTCGATTCAGTTCACGGGCAAGAAAGCCTGTGGCATAACTCTTTCCGGCATCGGTGTCAATGCCGGAAACAAATAAAACATTCTCTTTCATGATTTTTTCTTTTTTGCAATAATATAAATTGGATGATAAGTCAATGACACGGAAGCATGGTTTCCGAATCGGGCAATGTATTCTTCACAAAAATGATTTAGTTCGCGTCGTGTCCATCGTTGTAGACCTGTACCCGTTACTCCTGTTTCCTTCAGGTGGCGAAGTACATGAAGTGGACTCTTGAAAGAACGCGAGCAAATGGTTTCCTCGGAGTGTACGATTGTGTAAAATGGTGTGAGGGATGCTTCGAGATTTTGTAGTGGACGGTAGGGGAGTCCTTTATCTGTAATGGAACGTATTTCCTTCATATTCTCTTCCCCGAAAGTGGTAAAAGCAAAATAGCCGTTTTGCTTTAGGTAGTGGATGCTATGCCGGAAGAAATTTTCCGGATCCTCGAACCATTGCAGTGTGGAGCAAGAGGTAAGCAGGTCTGTGTCTTCCGGAAAATGAAGCTTTTCGGCATCACCGGATATGAAGGTAGCCCCCTTGTCGATAAGGTCTATGCAGCAACTCTGCATATCGCTGCAAAGGTCGTTAAGAATCAACTTTTCGGGTTGGAACGTTTGGTAAAGCAAACGGGAATAATGTGCTGTGCCACATCCGAATTCAACCACTTGTTTCGGTGACGGATGGGGGAGGTATCTTTTCAACAGATCGATCATTCGTTCAGCTATCTGCTGCTGCACACCAGACTCTTGTGGATAGGTGTGTATGGCTTTTGAAAAGCGTTCGGCTATGAGTCGTTTATTCATTTTATTATAAAATTGGTTGAACGGTCGGATTCGTCAGAAGTTCGGAAAATAGTAATTCGTTGTAATGTGCTTCCTCGTTTTCAAAGATGCAGGTATTGGTTTCTTCCCAAGCTCTCTGTTGGTTGACGGGAGGGAAGATACGGTCGTTCTTTCCGATAAAGGCTTTTTGCCAAGTGAAATTACCAGACGGTACGCGGGTATAGTTCAGCCTAATCATTTCCAATTCCTCTTTTAATTCTTCCACTGGGCGTTGAGGCATCTTTTGTAGGAAACATTTGAAAGTAGCGTTGTCTTTGCACATACGGTGAAAGAATTTCTGAAGAGTGGTTTTGTCCAGGTTTTCCAATGTACCCTGATAAATCGAGGGAGGGATTCCTTTGAATTCGTCAATGGGAAAAGGAGTGCCGTTGACGGCAATCGTGTTCCGGTAGGGAAGCGATAAGCCGGAAAGCACCTGTGACGCTGTCCAGACACCCATTGACCAGGCTATTACATCGATGGAAGTGTATGGACTCAAGGTTGAAAGATTGAAATCCATTGTCCGGTAGTCGTAGCAGACCATAAGATCGCTAGTATCGGGATCATAGGATAGGAAAGGGTGGGTATCCATTCCCCAGCCGGCAAAAAAGAGAATGAGGTTCTCGTTCCTTTTATGTGTGATGTATTTCTGTATCATTGTTTCAGGAGATTATAACTGAATTTATTAATGCACTGATTTCTTCCATCCGGATGGCGGCTGTCAGTGAGAAACGGATGCGTGAAGTCCCTTCGGGCACTGTGGGTGGCCGTACGGGCAGTACATAAAAACCTTTACGTTGAAGTTCTTCCGCTTTCAGAAGGGAAGCACTGCTTGTACCCGTTACCATGGGTACGATGTGGCTTACGGACGGACAATCATATCCTTTTTGCTTCAACGCCTCTCTGAGTAATTGGCTGGTTTGTTTCAATGTATCACGTTTTGACCGGAAGTCGGGCAGCCGTTGCAATAGAAACGATGTCCATTGAATGTTTACGGGTGGGAGCGCAGTGGTGAAGATAAATGTACGCATTTTATTAATCAGATAGTCGCGAATGACCTGCTTACATACTATATAGGCTCCTGTTGAGGCAAGTGATTTGCCGAAAGTGCCTACCAGAAAGTCTATATCGGGGATGCAGCCTTGTTCTTCGGCACAACCGAGTCCATTGTCGCCCCGTATGCCAAATGCATGGGCTTCGTCTACATATAAGTATACATTCGGAAATCTTTTTTTCAGGTGAACCAGTTCTTCCAAGTCGGCTGCATCGCCATCCATGCTGAATATGCTTTCGGTGACGATGATAATACTGTTCCAGTTGGAATGCTGTTCTTCCACCAAACGCTCCAATTGGCAGTATTCGTTATGGCGGAAGCGGATGCATTTCGCACCGGACAGCCGGATGCCGTCAATCAGGCTGGCATGTACCAATTTGTCCGCCAGTATCAATGTACGCGCATCGCAGATGGCCGGTAAGATACCTGTATTGGCATGATAACCGCTGTTGAATACCAAAGCGGCTTCAGTGCCGAAGGCCTCGGCTAGTTGCTGTTCCAGCCGGTCGTAAACAGTGAAATTTCCTGTTAACAGCCGGGAGGAAGAAGAGGAAGGGAGGAAAGTTTCCGGTGTCAGTGTGTCCAGAAATTCCCGGTGCAATTCAATATCGCTTGCCAATCCCAGATAGTCATTGGAAGAAAGATTCAGCATCCGTTGTCCGTTCACGATGATATCCCTTTCCTCATGCAGGATGGAGGGAAGTTGCCGCAAATTGCTGTGATCGTTCAGAGAAGCGAGTTGGGATCGAAGTCTTTCCTCTAAATTTTCTTCCGTTTGTTGAGGAGTGGGTGTATGAAGGTTTGTCATAGGATATATCTGTTTTAGCTAAGTATGTCAATTACGCCTTTCGTCAATTTGCTCAACTGTCCGGGGGTGATAACGAACGGAGGCATCAAGTAAACCAATCGTCCGAAAGGACGTACCCAGATTCCTTTTTCTACAAAACGGCGTTGCATATCTGCCATATCGACCGGTTCTTTCATCTCGATTACTCCGATGGCACCGAGTATCCGAACATCTGCAACGGTAGCCAAAGACCGTGCGGGAGCCAATTCCTGTTTAAGCTGCTTCTCGATACTCTGTACTTTTTCTTGCCAACCGGAGCTTATCAGTAAGTTGACAGAGGCACATGCTACGGCACATGCCAGCGGATTTCCCATGAACGTAGGTCCGTGCATGAACGCTCCCGGTGCATGATTGGATATCATGTCAGCCACCCGGTTGCTCGCCAGTACGGCGGATAATGTCATATATCCTCCGGTCAGGGCTTTGCCGATACACATGATATCCGGCTCTATTCCGGCATGTTCCCAGGCAAAGAGTTTGCCTGTGCGTCCGAAGCCGGTAGCTATCTCGTCAAAGATCAGCAACAGATGATGTTCACGGCAAAGTTTCGCTGCTTCCCGTAGGTATTGGGGATGGTAGAACCACATGCCTCCCGCTCCCTGCACGATGGGTTCGAGTATGAGTGCCGCCAGTTCGCCGGAATGAGTTTCTATGACTTTTTTTAGGGGTAGAATGTCCTCCGGATGCCATTCCCCATCGAAACGGGAGGCAGGTTGCGGCACAAAATGGCGTACCGGAAGTGCCGCACCGAAGAGGGAATGCATTCCCGTCACCGGGTCGCATACCGACATGGCATTCCAAGTATCCCCGTGGTATCCGCTGCGGATGGTTACAAAATTGTTTTTGTCAGGTTGCCCGGCTGCATACCAATATTGCACTGCCATTTTCAGAGCCACTTCCACGGCAACCGAACCGGAATCCGCATAAAATATCTTTTGCATCGAAGGAGGAACCAGAGGCAATAGGAGCTTGCCTAATTCGATAGCCGGATCGTGGGTCAGTCCTCCGAACATGACGTGCGACATTTTTTCCAGTTGCTTCTGTGCCGCTTGGTTCAGTACCGGATGATTATAGCCATGTACGGCACACCACCAAGAGGACATGCCTTCGATCAGAACCCTGCCGTCACTGAGTGTAATGGTTGCTCCTTCCGCTTTTTCTACTTTATACACCGGTAGCGGGTTGGTGGTGGAGGTATACGGATGCCAGATGTGTTCACGGTCGAACTCGGAGGGCAATGTGTATCCCGTTTCCATTATCAGTTGTTTGTCTTCCGAAACCTTTGATCCGAGCGTGGTCAATAAATCTCCTACAATGGCGGAATTGATCCCGATATGCAATGCCTTTTTTATGGTTTCGGGTGAGATTTGCGATCTTCCTCCGGCAAAACGCAGATAAGCGGTGGGATTGATGAACCTGAACAGGGCGATGGTAATTAATATTTCCTCCTCACTTAACGGCTTTTCGTGTTCCAAAGGAGTTCCCGGAATGGGACTGAGCAGATTGATAGGAATGGATTGTATGGCTAACTTTTTCAGTGTAAATGCAAATTCGATGCGTTGCTCCATTGTTTCCCCCATGCCGATGATACCCCCGCAACAGATATCCATGCCTACGTTTCGGGCAGCGGCAAGGGTGGCAAGTTTTTGTTCTTGTGTATGGGTGGAACAAAGTTTCGGAAAATAAGAAGGGGCAGTTTCCAGATTGCAATGGTAACGGGTGATACCCGCTTCGTAGAGGGTGCGTAATTCATTCTCTTCCAGCAGTCCCAGGGAGGCGCATAATTGAATGGAAGAGTGCCGTCTCATCTGACGGGCTGAATCGCAAAGTTGAGTAAGTTGTTTGGGAGATGGTTTTCGTCCGCTGGTGACGAGAGAGAATCGGGCTATGCCTTGTGCTTCGTTGTATTGTGCCTGCCGGAGACATTCGTCGGGGCTGACGAGATCATAAACTTCTGCTTTTGTTTTGTAATGGGCGGATTGCGCACACCATTTACAATTTTCAGGACATCTGCCGGACTTGGCATTAATGATAGAACACATGTCGAATTCGCGCTGCGCGCGTGCGACGGTGATTTCGTGGGCAGCAGCATAGAGTGCTTCCCTGTCGGCCGTATTGGCGAGCCAAGCCGCTTGTTCGGGAGTGATATTCACCCCGGCAAGTACTTGGTCTTTCAGTTCTTCCAGTGTCATATTTATAATATAAGGTAAAGTTTGAGCTGATTTTTGCTTGGAGAGGGAACATTCCGTCACATTGAAATGCAATTGCCCGATAGTTACCTGGCAGCCTAAACTGGCGAATGCAGCATATCCTTTCCGGCTCCATTGGCTGAAACGTATTTCTGGAAGATATGTATAACGGTTTGTTTTCATCTTTTAAATCTCTTGAATGGCGGCAAATGTACAAAGAAACTTTGAGATTATAGATGAACTATCGGTGACTTTATTTGCCTGAAGAAGTGAGATTGAACAGAAAAGTGTATCTTTGCGTTCAGCTAATGTCCTATTAATACCATAGTCTTATGATTGAGTCAAGCCGTAAACTCCCTATCGGGATACAAACTTTTGAAGATATTCGTAGAGATGAATATCTTTATGTTGATAAAACAAAATTTGTTTGGAGAGCAGCTTCTACCGGAAAACCTTATTTTTTAAGTCGTCCGCGTCGTTTTGGAAAGAGTTTGTTACTGTCGACCTTCGAGGCTTATTTTGAAGGGAAAAGAGAACTGTTCAAAGGGCTGGCTATTGAGGGATTGGAAAAAGAATGGATAAAATATCCGGTATTGCATCTTGATCTGAATGCGGAGAAGTATGATGAGACGGAAGGCTTAACATCCATCCTAAGTAACTACTTGACCCAGTGGGAACAGATTTATGGTGAAGGTGAGGATGAAAAAACTTTGTCAAGCCGTTTTGCCGGAGTAATTCGTCGTGCTTCCGGGAAGACGGGGCGTAAAGTAGTAGTTCTGATTGATGAATATGACAAGCCCTTATTGCAAGCCTTATGCAATGAGAATTTGTTGAAAGAATATCGTGATACGTTGAAGGCTTTTTACGGGGTTCTCAAAAGTTCGGATCGTTACCTGCGTTTTGTTTTTCTGACAGGTGTCACTAAATTTGCACAAGTCAGTGTATTCAGTGATCTCAACCAGTTGCAGGACATCAGCATGTGGTACGATTATGCTACGGTTTGCGGTATCACTAAAGAAGAGTTGGAGGTTACTTTCAAGCAGGAATTGGAATTGCTTGGAAAGGTAAATGATATGACTTATGAAGAAACTGTCGATAAAATGGCATGTCTATATGACGGATATCATTTTCACCCTTCGGGAGAAGGCGTATTCAATCCGTTCAGTGTGCTGAATGCCTTGAAAGCGAAAGAATTCAGTGATTATTGGTTTCAGACGGGAACTCCGACTTTTTTAGTCGAGTTGCTGAAAGATAGCGATTACGATCTCCGGACTTTGATTGACGGGGTGGAGGCAGCTTCGACAGCTTTTACCGAATATAGAGCGGATTCTGATAATCCGATACCATTGATTTACCAAAGTGGTTATCTGACGATCAAGGGGTATGACAAAGAATTTAAGATGTATCGGCTTGGTTTTCCCAACGATGAAGTGAAATATGGTTTTATGAATTTTATCTTACCGTTCTATACCCCCATCAGGGATGGAGAAAAAAGATTCTACATAGGTAAATTTGTCCAGGAGCTACGTTCGGGAGATGTTCCTGATTTTCTGACTCGTCTGAAATCTTTCTTTGCAGATTTTTCTTATGAGCTGAGCGAAGATAAAGAGCGGTATTATCAAGTTGTTTTCTACTTGGTATTTAAATTGATGGGTGAGTTCACTGAAGCTGAAGTACGTAGTGCGCGTGGTAGGGCGGATGCAGTGGTCAAGACTCCAAAATACATCTATGTGTTTGAATTCAAACTGAACGGTACGGCTGAACAGGCTTTACAACAGATTGATGATAAAGGTTATCTGATTCCTTATTTGGCAGATGGGCGCGAGATTGTCAAAGTAGGTGTTGAATTCTGTGCGGAGACACGTAATATCAGCCGTTGGCTGGTGGAGTAAGAGGATCGTTGGCAGGTGGAGTAGGGGAAAATGAATGATCTAAGTGGAGAATCATTTCCTTCTATATTGCTTTTTCAAATAGAAATTGAATCCTGCGTATATCTGCAAAGTTCCGAAGCCGTTGTTCAGGGAAAAATTGCCCCTGTAATAATCATATGTACGGCCTACAAAAGAGGTTCCCGCAAAGTATTTACTATTGTTATATACTACACCTGCCCGTAGGATGAAATCGATATTGAAGTTCTTATACCACTCATTATTCTCCTTTTCTTCTTTCTCTATACGAGATGTTTTATAGGCTACGGCAGGACTGAAAGAGATGCATGCAAGCCAGTTTTTGGCAAACACCCAGTTGTAAGCATATCCTAAGTTGAGGCTTATATTGGTATATTTGATATGATCCATTCTTGAGCCAGGGTTCATTTTCTCTTGAATTATCAATGGCAAACGGGTATAATCGAAATCAAGATTATGGGTTGAGATCGAGAATCCCCCGATCAATGAACCGGCACTCCGTAGTTGATTGGTGCTTTGGCTGAATGCTGCTGGATAAGAGAACCGACGGTAGTTGAAAACATAAAAAAGATTCAACCCCTTCATGTCTACTTTCAATCCGTCAAAGTCTTCGGAATAATCGGAAGGAATGTCGTCAAAACCACTTATTTTATGAATGCGGTAGTCGTTACCCGTACGCCGATAAAACACGTCAACACCCAATTTTGAACTATAAAGACTTAAATCGAATTCCGTACCCTTTCTTTTTCCTTTCTGCTTGCCATAAAGCCCGTCAGTATCGATAGACCATCCAAGGAAAATCCACCGCCAACCGAAATAAGGGCCTATCTTGTTGCGTGGATGAGGCGAGAAGCGGATTCGTTGTTCTTTCGGAGTAGTGCTGCCTACGGCATAATATTCATAATTCGTAAAATGATCCAGCATCAATGCATAGTTATAGCGGTTCGGGCTGATATAGGTCGTGTCTATATCATCGGGATTAAATAGATAGTTGAATACTTTTATGAATGCGTTTTCTTTTTTCTCGGCTTTCAAGCTATCGGATGTGATGATGTCTCCTCCATTCCAGGCAAACGAAGGAAGTAAATACAATAGCAAGTATAATCCGATAATAAGACGTTTCAGCATAGTTTGTTATTTACACTGCGAATTTAACAGTTACACTCCATAAATCCCAATAATCTTCTAAGAATTGTTTCTTTTCTTAAACAAAATCTCATAATCTAATGTTTTATTCAATCATGCATATAAAATATAAACTACATGTAATTATGAGAATCAATCTGCGTTTATTAGTCGCGTTTCTTTTTGTAACCCTTGCAGTCTCTATACAAGCGGCTGTGCAGCAGGAGAAGCGCATAACGGGTACAGTGGTCTCTGAAGGAGAGCCATTACCCGGAGTTTCTGTTCAGGTAAAAGGTCATTCCACCGGAACGATCACCGATATTGATGGGAAATATTCTATTTCGGCTCCAGCGGATGGAGTGCTGATTTTTCGTTTTGTCGGATTGAGAAGTGCGGAAGAACACATTAACGGACGAAACACAATCAATGTTACGATGGAATCGGATAGCAAGCAACTGGATGAAGTCATGGTTGTTGCCTACGCTACCGCCAAAAAATATAGTTTTACCGGAGCTGCTTCTACCGTAAAGGGAGACGAAATAGCCAAATTGCAAACATCCAGCGTATCCCGTGCCCTTGAAGGTACGGTTTCGGGTGTGCAAGCCAGTGCGGCCAGTGGGCAACCCGGTACGGATGCTGAAATCCGTATCCGTGGTATCGGTTCTATCAATGCTTCCAGCGCACCGCTTTATGTGGTGGACGGTGTACCTTTCGATGGGAGTGTGAACTCTATCAATCCGGACGATATTGCTTCGATGACCGTGTTGAAAGATGCGGCTTCCGCTGCCCTTTATGGTTCACGTGGTGCTAATGGTGTAATTATTATTACGACCAAACAGGGACAGACCGATTCGAAAGCGACTGTTAATGTAAAGGCATCGTTCGGTGGATCGAACCGTGCGGTGCGGGACTACGATCGTATCGGAACAAACGATTATTTCCAATTGTATTGGGAGGCTTTACGCAACCAATATGCGAAGGATACGGAACATTATACACCTGCCACGGCTGCTTCTCAGGCGTCAAAAGACTTGGTGACCAAATTGATGGGAGCCGGACCTAATCCTTATGGGACGAATTATCCGCAACCGGTCGGAACAGATGGGAAATTGGTGGCGGGAGCAGAGCCTCTTTGGGATTTTGACTGGAGTGACGCTATGGAGCAACAGGCTTTGCGTACTGAACTCAACCTGAATGTGTCAGGAGGCGGTCAAAAGAACCAATATTTCTTTTCTGCCGGTTACCTGAACGATAAAGGTATTGCGCTTGAATCCGGTTATCAACGGTTTAATCTCCGTTCTAACATAACCAGTGAGATGACATCCTGGCTAAAAGGTGGAGTTAATATGAGTTTTGCCCATTCCATGCAGAATTATCCGTTATCATCAGATTCGAATACCAGTAATGTGATAAACGCAGGGCGCACCATGCCCGGGTTTTATCCTATTTATGAGGTGAATCCCGACGGTTCATTCAAGACTGACGAAAACGGAGATCGTATTCCTGATTTCGGGCCGTATCGTCCTTCCGGTTCCATGTCTAACTGGAACCTTCCTGCAACACTCCCTCTCGACAAATCGGAGCGTATGAAAGATGAGTTTTCAGGTCGTACCTTTTTGGAAGTTACGTTTATGCCCGGATTGAAATTTAAGACGAGTTTCAACTTCGATCTTATCAACTACAATTCTCTCGACTTTACCAATTCTTTGATAGGTCCGTCGGTGGTTACGGGAGGCGGTTCAAGCCGTGTCAACAACCGGACTTTCTCGTGGACATGGAATAATATAGCTACGTATGATAAGACGATCGGTGAACATCACTTTAATATACTTGCAGGCCAGGAGGCTTATTCGTATAGATATGACCAACTCACAGCTTCACGTTCGAAGATGGCTCAGCCCGATATGCCTGAACTGGTTGTCGGTTCTCAACTTACGGGTGGTTCCGGTTATCGGATCGATTATGCATTGGTAGGATATTTCACACAACTTTTGTATGATTTTCAGGATAAATACTTCTTTTCCGCTTCTTACCGTCGTGACGGTTCCTCCCGTTTCTCTCCGGAAACGCGTTGGGGTAACTTTTGGTCGGTGGGTGCATCATGGCGTATAGACCGGGAAGATTTTATGATTTCCACTTCCGATTGGTTGTCTGCATTGACTCTGAAAGCTAGTTATGGCGCACAGGGTAATGATAACTTGGGAACCTATTATGCGAGTAAAGGACTTTATGCCATCGTTTCCAATTTGGGAGAAAATGCATTGGTTTCCGATCGTATTGCTACTCCGAAACTGAAATGGGAAACTAATCTTAACTTCAATGTCGGTATTGATTTCTCTCTATGGAACAATCGGGTTTCCGGTTCGTTCGATTTCTTCCAGCGCCGTTCCAAAGATTTGCTGTACTCTCGTCCTATCGCCCCTTCTATGGGATATAAATCGATAGACGAGAATGTGGGGGCATTGAGAAATACAGGTGTTGAGCTGACATTGAACGGAACAGTTATAAATACCAATGGATTTGTCTGGAAACTGGGACTTAACCTGACCCATTATAAGAATGAAGTTACCGAATTGCCTCTGAAAGATATGCCTCCTTCCGGAGTAAATAAGTTGCAGGTAGGCCGTTCCGTATACGATTTCTATACAAAAGAATGGGCAGGCGTCGATCCGGAAAATGGCGATCCGCTATGGTATAAAGACATTCTCGATGATAATAATAACGTGGTAGGGCGTGGAACGACCAATGTGTATAAAGAAGCCTCCGATTATTATGTCAACAAGTCTTCTTTGCCTAAGATTTATGGTGGATTCAATACCGCTTTCTCTTATAAAGGATTCGATCTGTCGGCTGTATTTGCTTATAGCATAGGTGGATATATCATGAACCGGGATATTACGATGATCTTACATAACGGTAGTGCCGAAGGACGTTCGTGGTCAAAAGAAATTCTGGATCGTTGGACTCCGGAGAATCGTTATACTGATGTTCCGGCTTTGGGTACGACAACGAATAACTGGACATCTTATTCAACGCGATTCCTTCAGAATAATTCTTATATGAGATTAAAGAACCTGACTTTGTCATATACGCTTCCGAAACAGCTTATCAGCCGAATCTCACTGAGTAATGTACAGGTGTTTGTACAAAGTGACAACCTGTTCACTGTCCACCGGAATCAAGGTCTCGATCCTGAACAAGGTATTACAGGTCTGACTTATTATCGCTACCCGGCTATGAGAACCTTTTCTGGCGGAGTAAATGTAACGTTTTAAATGAAAAATTATGATTATGAAGAATATATTTCCTTTTGTCATTTCCTTGCTTCTCCTGACAGGATGTAGCAGTGACTTTCTTGATAAGGAACCTACTGACTCGGTTAGTTCCGATGAGGTAGGAGTACCCGGTAACGCTGAACGGCTGTTCAATGGAGCATGGTACAATCTTTTTGAATATGGCACTACCTATGCCAATATCGGATACCGTGCCCTCCAATGTTTGGACGATATGATGGCGAGCGATGTAGTATCCCGTCCTGCTTATGGATTTAACTCCTCCTACCAGTTCAATGATGTGTCTATACCGAATAATAGCCGTGCTTCATTTGCATGGTATCTTTTGTACAAGACCATCGATAACTGTAACGCGGCTATTGCCATCAAGGGTGATACGGAGGAATTGCATCAAGCTCAGGGGCATGCTCTTGTTTTACGGGCTTTCTGCTATTTGCATTTGGCAGAGCATTATCAGTTTACGTATTTGAAAGATCCTGAAGCACCGTGCGTACCTATCTATACGGAACCTACTACAGGAGAAACCGCCCCGAAAGGTAAATCTACCGTTGCCCAGGTTTACAAATTGATTTTCGATGATTTGAACCTCGCCCAACAGTATTTGAAAGATTATGTTCGCAAAGGAGATGGTCAGAAATACAAACCCGATACCAATGTCGTTAACGGACTTTTGGCCCGTGCCTATTTGCTGACCGGTCAGTGGGAAGAAGCTGCCAAAGCCGCCACCGCAGCCCGTCAGGGATATTCTTTGATGACAACCACGGCAGAATATGAGGGCTTTAATAATATCTCCAATCAGGAATGGATATGGGGGCATCCGCAACTCGTTTCCCAGTCAGATGCTTCTTATAACTTCTATTATCTGGATGCTACCTATGTAGGTGCCTACAGTAGTTTTATGGCCGATCCGCATTTCAAGGATAAATTTTCCGAAGGAGATATCCGGTTACCACTTTTCCAGTGGATGCGTGAAGGATATATGGGCTATAAAAAGTTTCATATGCGCGCAGACGATACCGCTGATATCGTACTGATGAGAGCTTCCGAGATGCTTTTGATCGAAGCTGAAGCACTTGCTCGTGAAGGTTTCCCGGAGAAAGCGGTAATTCCTTTGAACGAATTGCGTCATGCCCGTGGCTTGGGTGATTATGATTTGACAGGCAAATCGCAGGAGGATGTCATTAATGAGATCTTGATGGAACGTCGTCGTGAGCTTTGGGGCGAAGGTTTCGCTATCGGTGATATTCTGCGTACTCAAGGATCGGTGGAACGTGAAGCTCTTTCTACTGAAGTGCAAGAACAGGAAGTTGATGCATGGCAGGAAGGCGGAGGGTTTGCAAAACGCAATCCGTTAGGTCACTGGTTCCTTGTATTTCCTGATGGAAAGCCTTTCACACCGAATAGCATTAATTATCTATATGCCATTCCGAAAGATGAGACGGATGCGAATCCCAATATATAGTGTCTTTTCATATTGGTGATTCTTTTATTTATTGGACAAAGGGAGTGTGTGATCGACATGACACACGCTCATCCTTTTTTTAGCCTGTATCGGAAAGGTCGGTATTTACTTTTGTGTGGTTATGTTCTTCCTTTATCATTTGCAGGAACATGGCAGGTGTAAGTCCTACAATACTTTTAAAAGCGATACCAAAGGTTACATGTGATCGATATCCCACTTTTTCGGCAATCGTTTTGATGGTATATTTACTACAAGTATTTATGTCGGACATTAGTTTTCTTGCTTCGCGTATGCGATACTCATTAAGAAATGAACTGAAGTTCTTTTTATAGGTTTCATTGATCACCTGCGATACATATCGATGATTTGAGTGGACCAACGAAGCTAACTTTTCCAATGAGAAGTCTGTTTTGCAATACTCATGGGTGGTTTCCATTATTTGATTGATGGCTTCGATCAATGCTTGTTTCCGTGTATCGTCCAATTTGCTTGAATAACTTTTCGAGGTGAGTATTTCAGTAGTTGAGGAAGGTGCATCCTTGGACGGGAACGGTTGAGCTTCTTTTTGGTGATAGCTCTCTAATACTTGTTCCACCGCATTCAATTTTTCCTCAAACTCCATGCGTAGGTTCTTGTTGTATTTTCCCATATCGACCAGCTCACGGTTGACGTTGAATATCTTTTGGTAAGCTACGGAGAGATGTTTCTTCTGTAGATAAGCAATAATCAGAAAAATGCCAGCGATAACGGAAATACCCATGACGAACAGGAGCATCTTCTGTTGATGCCGGATTTCAGTTTCTTTCTTGGCTTTTTCCCGGTTCAATTGTGAAATCTCTTTTTCTACCTGACCTATTTCGAGCAAATACTGGGTATTCTTTACCCGGTGAAACTCCCTGACATTGAAGATGGAGTCGGAGAGTGACAGAAATTTACTTTTATACAGTAAGGCTTGTTGAGAGTCGCCTGACATTTCATGTAGGATCGAATATACACGATAATTTTCTACTTGTGTACCCACCAGATTATGCTCTTTGGCCATTTTTTGGCATTTATTCAAATAATAGAGGGTCGAGTCCTTTTGGTTCATATTCAGATAGGCATGGTACAATTGCGAATAGGAGGCCGATTCGTATCTGGGCTCTAAGTGAAAATTTCGAGCTATGTCGGCTGCTCTTTGGAAAGGTGCGATAGCATCCCTGTATTTCTTTTCATTGATCAGGACAAGTCCCCAGGTTAACTGGTTCATGTATGTTCTCACAGGGTCATCTGCTGAAATCTTCTTTTGCATCTGGAAATAGTATTCCCTGGTTTTTTCTGCATTGCCTAATTTGCTATAGGCGCCTACCAGATTGGTCAACAAGCTATATTCACATCGGTTATCAGGATATTCTGCACACCATTTATAACCTGATTCGTAGCAACTGATTCCTTTTTCATAATCTTGGAAAGTACAATAGATATTGCCCATATTCAGGTAAAATTCCCGAATCAAGCTCTGGTCCTTACAGCATTCGCATATTTTCAATCCCCGTATGAAGAAATCCAATGCATTGGTATAGTTTCCCTGGTAATAGTAGATCTTACCAATCCGGATACAACTTAAGACAGCGTATTGTTTGGATTGTTCATCGGCATTCTCTTTGTTACGGTTGTATAAAATGGAATAGAGGACGATGGTCGTATCATTTGCTTGCCATTCCTGAATGCGATTGATATGTTTGTAAAGTTCTTCGGATGAAGCCTCTTCCCACTGTTCGCGTAACTGGCTGTACATCGTTTTGTTCTGCCCGCAAAGAGATATGGAACTAACCAGAAGAATTACTAAAATAGCCAGTTTTCTCATATGAAGGAGGATGATTAATTGACGAATGCCAGAAGCCGGATTGCTTCTGGCATTTACATAAGATTACGTGTTACGAGAAATTATTTGTATAATAGAAAAGCGTTGTCTTTTCAATTAATGAGCTACTTCAATCTTAAAGGTTTTGTGTACGCCTTCTGCTGCAACATCAAGGATATAAAACCCTGAATTTACATCACTCAGGTTCATGACATTGTTGATGGAAGAAGTTCTCATTTCTTTGACGACTCTACCTTGCAGATCGAGCAGACGAACTTGGGTATCTATATTATCGAACGGGAAGTCGATATGCAATTCAGTAGATACCGGATTCGGATAAACGGCAGCTTTGCATTGGTCTAAGGCGGCAGATTCTATGCCCACTCCGCTCTTGAGGTCAATGACATAACCGTATTTACCCATTCCCTTCATACACCATCCTGCAATGTAACGTCCGTTAGGTGACATGTCATAAACACTGCATAAATAATATTCGCCCAAATCATATTTTAATGTTTCAGTTACATAAGTATTCAGGTTTTCAAAGCCTTTTTCTTTTGTCCAGATCCACGGACTTGTACCGCCACCTGCCCAGCCAACTACAACAGTGGCATCGTTGTTCATATCTGATACTGTGCCATCCAGTGATTCCGTTTCATCCAAAATAATGACACCGGTTTCTTTGCTCCATATCCACGGGCTTCCTGTTGCATACCAATTACCGCTACCAGTACCACCAATCCACTTACCGTCAGAAGATACGGCATTGCAATATCCTAACAGATTGTCTGTCAGTTCTTCCTTCCATGGCATATGTGTGCCATTTACATCATCTGTCACATAGCTGAAGTCAAAATCATCTTCTGTTTTATTCGGATCTTTGAACATTAATGACTGATCATAGCCGCCTGTCTCGTTTTTACGCCATACGGATGCAAACCAGGGACCAAACATATCTTGCCAACCCACAACCACACTTCCGTCATAACTGGTTTTGTAAGCCATGGTATTGCGATTTATATCGTCAAACTTACTACCTAAGTCTATAATACCGGATTCATTCCAAGCTGCTGCATGTGAGTGGATTGCACTTGCATCGTTATATTTTTTATATGCATAAACATTACCAACTGTTACTTTTCCGTCTCCAGAAATGCTATAAGCGCTGGAAGCTGTTTCGCCCGACAAATAACCAAGACTCTCTAATGGAGTCCACTCATCTGCCTCAACGTCATAAATTCCCGCAGCATAGCCAGACACATTGTTTACTTTTCCTTGACGGTAGAAAGTACCATGTGCCCCACTTATATTAATTTCAGTGTCAGAAGCTATTGCAGCATATAAACCGGTTTCATCTCCCTCTTCTACTACAATTTTCTTCCAGTTTTTTCCCATATCGGTGGTTTCATAAACACTCCCCTTACTGCCTACAATGGTAACTGTATTATCGACATAACAAAGGTCATTCCAATCCACGATCGGACCTGGCTCCGTTTTTGTCCAATTTTTGCCTCCGTCTGTTGTTACATAAACATACTTGAGACCAAGAGCCATACCATTGTCTTCGTCTATGAATTTTATTCGGTGCAAAGTCATACCTTCGGTATATAGATCTTTCCAAGTAAGTCCATTATCCGTGGAAGTTTGGATGTGCCCATTTCTGGTCACCATATAAAATGCATCTGCAAAATGACTGATATGTACTGGACAACCAGCTACACCAGTTGCCTCTTGAAAAGTATCTCCTGAATCGTTAGTCACCCATACAGCGTATCCGCCATCTTTGTATTCCAAGCCAATTGCTCCGTATAGTGCAGCGTTTCCACCTGCTTGAGGAATAAAATCAATGCTCCAATAAGTTTTCACCTCTTTGGTGTTTCCCTCAGGATGAGGATCGAAAACAGCGCATGTGCCATTTGACTTAACTGTGTAAATAGCACCATTATGACCTCCGACAAGACCTTGTGCCCAATTAAGCCATCCCATCGCTTCAAAGCCGCCGGTAAATGGTGTTCCTCCATTTTCCTGACTACTGGTTGCAAATACTCTCCAAGTCTTTCCTTTATTCATAGATCTAAGGATTGCTCCTGTCTGTCCGTTCGTACTACTACCTATGGCATACATCTCGCTGGCTGGTTGATAAATCCCATTGAACGTGAGATCATAATCATTCATAACATTTTTTTCCCATGCTGAAGATACTGCAATTTCATTACTTGGCATAGTAGAAGCGATGCGTTTCCCATCATCAGAAAACTGTGCTACACCGCCAACATTATTTCCAGCAGATATGCCACCGATTTCTGTCATTTCTTGTGCGACCGGGTCCCACAAGTATTGAGAAGTATTCTGATCTTTATGACCTACAACAATTCCTTCATTGTTTACTCCCGTTGGGAAGAATTGTATCTCAGAGAAAGTTACCTGTGCAGATAACATACTTGCGGAAAATATTCCGACTAAAGTGAGAAGAGAGTGTTTTTGTTTCATAATTTGATAAACTTAAAGATTTGACAATTTTTTCGTTGCAATTTTAGGCGATTTAGATGGGAAAAACAAGTGCAATAAAGTCAGATTCATGAATTTGATTAAGCTCATAGCTATCTGGCGGACTCTAAAAAAAGGATTCATGAATTTGTGTTATATTCTGTTTAGCTTTTAAAAGATAGTTGTATATCGCTTTGCCCTGTTCACATTGTAGTGGCATGAAACTTGTCGTGAAAATAACTAAAAGGGCAGGTGCTTTCATATTGGGAAGGATGGTTTGATGGATTAGAAGCCAAATGCCAGGTTGGAATATGTCAATAAATTTTAGTTTTCGACATTTGTGTTGTAATATCAAGTGTTTGGAGGTAAATGACTGATAGCCAATATAAAAAATACCCGAATTCTACCTCGGTGATCAACGACCTCTTCCTCGGTGATGAACTGCCTCTTCATCGGTGAGGAAAGGGGTGTTCATCGGTGAGGTCGGATGCCTTCAGTCGGAGGGTGGATTTATGTAGTAAAATTTCTATAGAAAAGGACTTTGAAACTTGATAGCGTAAAGGTAAGTGTATGTGGAAAGTTCATCCTGAATGTGGGAAATATTGAAAGAGAAGATAACCTTATAAAAATAGGAGTATCTCAAAATCACTTTGAAATACTCCTCAAGCATGTAATTAGAGAATCCCTTTAACAATCAAAAAAACTAATCGACTATTGTCTTAAGCACTACCACTTGTTTATTGGTTTGTACTTTTACGAGGTAGATGCCACTTACGAGATTGCTGTTTTCTACCTCTACACCTTGCATATTATAGACACTAAAAGTTTTGTAATCACCTGCTACATTTATCGTTCCGTTGGCAACATCGATCCGCAACCCGTCAAAGGCATTTGTCTCGATGGCCGTTGTATTCCCTCCCAATTTGACTTGGGCTGCATTCATTGAATAGTGATAATAACGACTATCGTAATCTTCGTCTGTCAGGAAAGCAACGATATTCATATTGTCTGCTTCCCAATCGGAATCTATGGTTGTTTTGAATTCAGCTGTATATACATCACCGTTCCAAGTAACTTCTTTTCCCCAGATATCACCGAGAATGGCACGTAGCACATGGTCGTGGGTATAATTCTGTCCTCCTCCGGATTGATTGCTAACCAAACCGTCTTCGGTCAGGAATACGTTGACACGTGGCTGTTTCATGGCTTTATCGAACAGTTCCGCATTGATTTTGCGTCCTGAAACTTTGACAGTCAGTTCCCGGGTGTCTTTATCGTAGTCGGAAGCTATGCGGATGGATGCAAATGCAGGAAGGGCGCTTTGGGCAAAAGTGATACTTTTATTCACTTCAATAGCTCCCTGTTTGGGATTGGTGTAACCGAGACCGAATGCAACGGCATAAACATCTTGAATATAAGCGCGGTCGGCAGTAGCATAAGGGGCACCGTATACTCCGAACTCATACAAGTATTCGTTGCTTTCGTTCATGGTGTATATATCTTCACCATAACCTACATGATGTGCTACCAACACTTTATTACAATCTTCAGGAAGAGCTTCAATCACCTTATGTCCGTAAGGGCAATTCGGACATTTTGCAGTAGTATACATTTCTACTAAAGATGTTTTGACAGTGTCCTGTTCAAAAATGCAAATATCTTCAGTGTCCAATTCATCGTTTCCTGCATATCCGTCGGTATTGCTACCTTTATTCATGTTGGATGCTTTCAGGTGGATTTTTACGGAAGGAACATTGGTAGGGATGTCAACAGATGCCCTTAGTACGGCTCCTCTGAATTGACTAAGTCCTCCTTTGATTTCCATGGGTGATGTGGCGGATTCGATACCTTCACCCGAGATGGTCATATCAAAGCTTGTGATCGGCTTTGTTCCGGCATTGAAAATATAGCCGTTGATGCCTACGGTAGCTTTATCGCTTCCGGGTTCACGTCTGATAAAAGAAATATCTCCGTGAAAGTTGGATACGGAAAGGTCGTATTCAGCGTGCTTATCGCTGGCGATGGCACTTTGCATACCTAATACGGCTACCACATTTTGACCGAAAGCTGTAGTATAATCTACCCAGTTTTTCCCTCCGTTGTCCGAAATCAGGACGGTGTTTTTAAGCAATGTTCCGTTAGTACTTATAGTAAGAGGATTGTATTTCTTATCATCGGCATTAATCTTCTTTTGAGTAATGGTATAGCCTATATAGTAACCTTTTTCTTTAATAGTATACGCTTTGTCGGCTGGCAACTCAACTTCGATCCATTCATTTTCGGGTAAATCCTCTGCGGCAATTTCCTGTGAGAATACAGGTTCTTCAGTGAGTCTTTCACGTAGCCAGAGGGTCATTGCCTTGGGCTTGCTTCCGATAAATGCCCGTATTTTTGTCACCTTGTCACCTACATATTTGCCGACTATCATATTGTCGAGGTAGGTCGCTATGTCATAGGTGTCTACCGTCAATCTAAAGACGTTGGTGGGTTCTAAGCAATAGCCTACATACATTTCGTTTGCAGCCAATGCTTTGGCTTCAACGGTGGTTGATGCTGCATGGAGGGGCATCAGGGTCGTCTCCATCACGCTTGTTGGCTCAGGTGTGCTTATCAAAGGCTTTTGTGCCATAGCTCCGGTCATTGTGCAAAGAACGAGAGCTGTCAGGTAGATTTTCTTCATGTTCCTAATAGTTTAATTTGGTATTAATATGAATTTATCTGGATTATATCTCGGTTTACGAACTTCGAACGTATAATTGCGGGGCCTTTTGCGGGGGATTTACCGTTTTGCCGATGTAAGTTTAGGGCTTTTGTGATTCTTATGCAAATTGATATTGCTTAGATTCATGAATTTGGTGAGATTGGGATCATCACGGGGGATGGATTCAACAAATTCCGGAATTTTGGTTTGTCAAAGATAAGATTTGTGTCTAAGAGAAATCCGTTTATGACTTCTTGACCAGCCTGTTTACAAGTTCTTCAAAGAAAGCTTCCCGGTAACTATTTCCGATGGCTATCTCATAGGACTGGATGAAGACGTCGTTGTTATCGGACGAGGTTATATTTGCTCTAAGTGCAACCGTCATTCATCGCAAATGCTACCGTCATTCTTTCTGCGTGTTATGGTTTCTTTATTTCCAATAAACGAAAAGGGCATGTCATCACGACATACCCTTACCTTGTATTCATTGAAAGGTTTCTTCATTTTCGAAAAGGATTAATCAACTATGGTTTTATGTACTGCTGTTTTACTACCCGTTTGCACTTTTACAAGATAGATGCCTTTGGTAAGATTACTATTTTCGATTTGTATTCCTTGCATATTGTAAACGTGGTAAGTGTCGTAATCACCGGTTACATGAATGGTTCCATTCACAGCTTCAATCGACAAGTCTGCTAGGATACTGTTTTCAATGGATGTTAGATCTCCTTTCAGATCGATTTGAGTGGCATTCATTGCATGGTGATAATAACGGCTATCGTAATCTTCGTCTGTCAGGAAAGCAACGATGTTCATATTATCTGGATTCCAGTCGGCACTGACTGTGGCTTTGAATTCGACTGTATAATTATCGCCATTCCAGGTAATTTCATTTCCCCAGATGTCGCCTAGGATGGCGCGCAACACATGGTCATGTGTATAGAGTCCCATTGCTCCGGATTGTTTGGCCTTTAAACCGTCTTCAGTCAGGAATACATTGACATGAGGTAGTTTTACAGCCTTGTCAAATAGTTCTGCATTGACCTTACGACCATAAACTTTCACTGTCAGTTCACGACTGTTTTCGTCATAAGTGGATGATGCGGCAATAGAGGCGAATGCCGGAAGGACATTTTGTGTGAAAGTAATATATTTGTTTACTTGTATAGCTCCCTGACTCGGATTGGTGTAACCGAGGCTGAATGAAGAATTCTTTTCATCCGCAATAAAAGTACGGTCGGCACTTCCGGTTGGAGCGCCGGTTACACCGAATTCGTACATATAATTATAACTCTCGTCCATGGTGAATTCATCCGTATAATAGCCTACATGATGGGCTACCAACACTTTATTGCAACTTTTTGGAAGGGCGTTGATTACTTTATGACCATAGGGGCAATTCGGACACTGTGTAGTGGTATACATTTCCACCAGAGAGGTCTTTACTGTATCTGTTTCGTAAAAAACAATGTCTTCCGTACTTGTTTTATCATTTCCGGCATATCCGTCAACATTATCACCGTTATTTAAATTGGACGTTTGCACGTCTATTTTTATTGATGGCATATTGTTGGGAACGTCGATGGAGTAGCGGAATGAAGTTCCTTTGAACATGGGGATTCCTGTGCCTGCTTTAAGCGGTATGGTCACAGGCTCGATTCCTTCAGCGGAAACGGTAAGGTCAAAGTTGGTAATAGGCTTTTTTCCGGCATTGAAAATATATCCATTGAAGTCTATAGTTGCTTTATCATTTTCGGGGTTACGTTTGATAAAGGCAAAATCCCCTTGGAAATAGTTTAGGGAAAGATCGTAATCCATATGTTTATCGCTGGCAATAGCCGTTTGGGCAGCTGCCGCAGCTATGATTTTATTACTTGGATAGTAAGTATAAGTATAATCTGCCCAGCTTTTACCTCCGTCCTCTGATATTAATAAGGTGTTTTTAGGCAATACTCCATCCGGGGCGATGGCAATGGGGTAGTAAGTGTCATCATTGTTGCTTACTTTCTGTTCCGTCATGGTATAGCCTACATAGTACCCGCTTTCTTTAATAGTATAAACTTTATCGGCAGGAAGTTCAACTTCGATCCAGCCTTCTTCGGGTAAATCGGTTTCTGGTATTTCCTGCGAGAAGATAGGTGCATCATTGAGCTTTTCACGTAACCAAATGGTCAATGCTTTTGGTTTACTGCTAACGGCAACCCGTAGTTTGGTTACTTTATCGCCAACATATTTCCCGATGATCATCTTGTCGAAATAAGTGGCAATGTCATAAGGCTTCACTGTACCTAACCTTAAGAAAGGAGAAGCATTTTGGCAATAACTGACATACATTTCATTGGCTGCTAATGCTTTCGCCTTACTGGCCGGTACGGATTCCATCATCGGACGGATGGAGGAGGTAGTTTTCATGGTTGCCGGCTGTTTGGATGAGCTTATCCAAGACGTTTGAGCGAATATACCGGACGTTGCAAATAATAAGCTAAATGCTGTTAGGTAAATCTTCTTCATAATATAAATATTTACTTTATCGTTAATAGATTTTTTTCGGATGGTAAGTTTAGGCATTTTGGGGAGGTTGCGCAAATAGAGATGTTATCAATTCATGAATTTATAAGTATTTCGGTTGCCGTTCCGGAGCTAGACTTATTAATTCATGAATTATTACTCAATGCAAGCAAAAGGTGCTATATGTTTTCTCCTAGACACGGATTTCGCAGGATTATAAAGAAGAACACCGTTGCTATGTGTTTTGATTTGCATAGCAACGGTGAAATCTGTGTAATAGTATATAAAAGGGGATTGAAAGCTTTTATTCCATCGTAGTAATGACTAGTTCCTTTCCTTCCTTCAGAAGATCGTGGGAGATAAACCAGCCGTTTAACGGTTTTCCGTCATAGGTAATATCCGTTATCTTTTTCCCAGTTCCGCGTTTGCTGATGCTGAACTGAGTACCGTCACCCAAAGTAAAGTTCACTTTGTCGAACAAGGGAACAGTTACGATATATTCCGGGTCGGCAGGAGAATAGGTATAAAGTCCGAGGGCATTGAATACATACCAGGAAGACATTTCACCGGCATCGTCCATCCCCGAATAGGCAAGTTTATCGGCTCCCATGTCATAGAAGCGATCCATGATGCTGTCGAGCATACATTGTGCTTTCTCTTGTTTGCCGATGAAGTAATAGGTATAGGGCACGCTATGGTCGGGCTGGTTGCCGTGGCAGTAATTCCCGATGAATCCGGTCATGTTGTGCGCTTCGTATCCTCTCCAGGGTTCAGAGAAGAGTGAATCGAGTTTCATCTCCACAGCTTGTTTACTCGGATAGAGTGCAATCATTCCCTCCGGGTCGTGCGGGGCAAAGAACAAGGATTGCCAGGCGTTGGCTTCCCGGTACATGTAGGCGAAATAGGGATAGTAAGGATCGAAATCTTCGATCCATTCGCCATTGGCGATGCGTCCCCTCCAGAAACCGGTGCTGGGATCGAATAAGTTTTTATAGTTGCCGGAACGCTTCATCAGAAGTTCGTAGTTGCTTTGGTCATTCAGGGTTTTGGCGATCAATGCCGTTGCATAATCATCATAAGCGTATTCTATGGTTTTTGTAACGGCAGCTTTGTATTCATCCCAGGTGGGGACATTGGTGGTATCTTTTTCAGCAATCCATCCTTTTTCGATGTATTCGTCCAGATAAGGTCTGCCACCGTGTCCGGGAACTGTGGCGTTTTTCAATAATAGTTTGTAGGCACGTTCTAGGTCGAAACCTTTCAGTCCGCGCAGGTAACTTCCGGCAACGAAGGTGGAGGCGTGGTCCCCATGAAAGAAAGTGGGCATGTATCCGTTTCTTTTCTCTCCTTTGTCTGTGATGGATTGGATCACATCGACGGCAACATCGGGCGAGAGCATACCCAGTAAAATGAGTTTGTTGCGATAGTCGTCCCAGAAAGAAGGGTCTGTATAATAGCGGAAACCGTTATTGACCACTTCCCCTTTGGCATCGGTATATTCTCCGTTCACATCGCTCCGCAGGGCTGGCCATAGAAAGGAACGGTACAGGCAGGAATAAAAGATGCCCTTTTCGCGTTCGCTGCCTCCGGACACAAGTATCTTTGATAACTGCTGTTGCCACGTATCGTTGGCCTCTTCACGTACTTGTGCAAAGCTCTTATCGATCATCTCTTTTTCAAGATTCATTTTGGCGTTGTCGATGCTTACAAAAGAGAAACCGATTTTTAGTTCGAGCGGTTGGGCGTTTTTGCTGTCCTCGAAGTCAATTAGGGATACTTCGTGTTTCTCGTCCTTGACTTGTCCGATCTCTTTTATTTTGAAATTGGAAGTAGCGTAGAAATACATCTTCTCGCCTGCTTGCTGGAATCCGGCAAATGTGTGGTCGTTTACCTTTTTGATTTCCCAATCGCTCACATGGTTGTTGGTACGGGTCATGTCCGCCAGGAGCTTTTTATCCTCTTTTTGGGGGAAGGTATATTTATGATAGGCGCAACGCAGGGTAGAGGTCAGTTCAGCATTGACGTTGTATCTGTCGAGAAATACCTGATAGTAGCCCGGATGTGCCGATTCGTTCCGGTGGCTGTAGCCCGAGCAGAAATTGCTTGGGGAAATAGTACCGGTGACAGGGAGCAACGGTATGTGCAACAGGTTCCAATGTCCTTTGTTGGTATGCGTGAAACCATAAATTACCGAATCTTCGTACTGATAGCCCGCCCCGCTACGGTATTGGGTGACAGGGCTTAACTGTACCATCGCATTGGGAAGCGAGGCTCCGGGGAACACTTCGGCTCCCCATGTGCGTTGTTTCCAGGTACGGACGTAGCCCAGGTCTTCCGGTTCCCAGAGAGTGGCTGTTCCCAAAAGGGGATTAACATAATCGGTTAACTGTTTTGCCGGTTTACAGCTTGTGATCAAAACTGATAGTAGTACAAAAAGATAATACTTTTTCATGTCAAAAATGTTAGTTATATAGTGTGTTTTATTGTCTTATGATGTTGTTTGTATCTCTACTCTGATAATTAGGGCTCAAATATAAAGATTTTTGTTCAATCTACCCATCCTCAACTGAAAATAAAGACAATGATACCGGTTATTACCACATATACGAGTGCATAAGGAATGGCGGATTTCAATATCTCACCTTCTTTCCCTTGCTGGCTACTGGCTGAAGTTGCGATGGCTATGCTCTGTGGAGAGATAATCTTACCGCCCGTTGCACCTACGGTATTGGCTGCCGACAGCCAGTCGGGACTTACGTTGATATGACCTGCCACACTGGCTTGCAGCTTTCCGAAAAGGATATTGGAGGAGGTATCGCTACCGGTGATGAACGTACCCAGACAGCCGATAACCGGTGCAAAGAGAGGATACAGGCTGCCTGTTGCCGTGGCAAGGGCAGTAGCTATCACTGAAATCATTCCCGCTGTATCCATAATAGTGGAAAGACCTACGAGGCAGATCACCGTGATGAAAGTTTTTTTCAACTGTTTGGTAGTACTCCAAAGCACGGTGAATAATTCTTTGACGGTAGCTCCCTGGATCAGTCCACCGATAAATGAGCCGATGAAGAGCAAAACGCCCGCATGAGTAAGCCAGGATATGGTATAATGTACGGTCGAACCGTTTATGGGAAGGCTGATCCGTGTCACCCAATTGTTCTCCAGCGTGCCTCTTAGTGTAGGAAACAGAGGACTGGTGATGATAATCAGTGCAAGGATAAGTAAATAGATGCTCCACGCACTGATAATATCTTTCGTTTTAAGTGATATCTTAGGTTCTTTTTCCTTTTTATCCTTTTTGCGGGAGGTAAGCTTTCCATAGAGTACGATGACGATAATGGAAAGGATACTACCGATGATGGCAGGTGATTCCGCACCCATGTAACGTGCAGCGGCATATTGGCTTACAAGGGATACACCGCCTACAAGTAATGCTAGAAAAACATTCTTCGGGAGTGATTTCAGTTTCGGATCGGTGAGGAAGAGCAATGCCAGGGGAACCAGGAACATCAGTACTGAAAGTTGCAGCACGACATTCGTACTTAAGTTGAGTACATCGAGATTGGTTTCTTTCGCCAGTACCAGTACCGGTGTGCCGATGGCTCCGAAAGCGGTGGCGACACTGTTGGCTATCAGACTGACTACGGCAGAGAAAACCGGTTTGAATCCCAGGCTGATAAGGATCGCGGCAGGGATGGCAACGGCTGTTCCGAAGCCTGCCATAGCTTCGAGGAGTCCACCGAACCCCCATGTCAACAGTAACACCTGTATGCTCTTGTCGGTAGAGATGGAGGAGAATTGCTGTTTGATGGTTTCCATCTTTTGGGTTTTCAGCAAAACATTGTAACTGAAAATTGCCATCAGGATAATGATCAATATCGGTGATATGGCTTTTAGCGCACCGTAAAGGAAAGAGAAGGCTAAGTTCCCCAAGGAGAAATGAAAGCCCAAAAAGGCGATGACCATTGTTACTATCAGTGATATGACACTACTTTTATCACCGGACATTTTTAAAAATGCCATTAATACTATCAGGAGCAAAACTGGAATAATCGCAAGGAAGAGTGTCATAATCGTCAGCTTTTATGGTTAGTAATTCTATAACAAAACTAACGATGGTTTTGATGGTTGGGAAAGGATTTTTTTTCTATAATCCGGTGGATTAATTATAAGTAAGGCTGCCTCATCTTTTATTATGGGCAGCCTATATACTTATTTATTTTAATCACAAAGATCAGTGTGCTTATTCTTCAGTTCTTCTTATTTTTTCTTTGCATTCAATATTTTCTGTAACTGTTTCATATTTCCTTTAGCCGCTTCATTACCCATTTGGGCTGCTTGGCTGAAGTTAGCGATGGCTTGGTTGATGTCTCCGTTGAGGAAATAGTATACACCACTGTTGTTGAGGTATTCAGCTGTCTGCTTGTTGGCTTTTTCCATGAATCGCATGGCAGTCTTTATGTCTTTTCTGCTTAATGCTACAGCTGCCGAGTTGAGGTTGGCTACCGGATCATTCGGATACATGCGCACAGCGATATCGAATACATTGACAAAATCGTCACTGCCTTTCGGATAGCTGTTGGCTACCTGATACATTTCATTCAAACTCAGATATTTCGGATTTGTCTTGATAACGATACGGCCTTGTTGAACATCGAAGTTGGCAACCGTATACTCTAATTTCAAGTTCACTTTACGAAGTCCCGGGTAAATCTCCTTCAACATGGTGCGGTATGGAGCGCCACCGCCTACACGCATAATCTCTTTTTTGCGCAAAGCATCATCGGAAGTATTCTTTATGATACTGATAAATGTTTCTTTATCTTTCATGGAAGAAGTTTCCAATGCTTTCACTAATCCGTCCCAGTTCTCACCACCGAAAGATACCTTGTAAAGGTTAGCCGGAATCTTCTCATTGGTTGTGAGATATTTCTTCAGGGCTTCAGCGCGGTTCTGAGAAAGTTTTTCATTCAGTTTCAGCGGGCCTTCCGGTGAAGCGAATCCTTCGATGCTTATACCCGTAACCGTAAGGTTCTTATCGTTTTGGATTTTGTCGAACATCGTTTGGATATTCGTCAATTCCTTATGGTTGTTCATGAATTCAGGGAGGATCACTGCTTTGTTTACCGGGAAATCCAGATGTGCTTCGTATTGTTCGCTACGTTCCTTAACCACTTCCACGGCCGGTTGGATGTAGGCTACTATCGGTGCCATAGCTGCAAGACGTTTGGCCTCGGTAGAGACATCGTTACTGATGAGTTCCTGAGCAATCATTTCTTCATTGTTACCGCATCCGCATAGGTTTTCCACCAAATTCAGGGAGGCGTTTTCCATCCACGGTTCGTAAGGGATCACTTGGGTATAGTCCAGTACACCTCTTTTTTCGTAAGGGATCACGATTCCTGCGGGAAGTTCCTGTTTGATGGCTATGCCGCGAATATAAGCTTTTTGACGGCGACGACCGTTAATGATGATATTTTCCAGTGCAACGTTGTGCTGTCCGTCCGTCAATAGCGGAGTAAGCGTAAGCGAACGTTGAGGGCTTACTGCGAGGTTCGACATATCGATTTTCATATCGATATAAAGGGAGTTCCCTTGTTGCCAAAGCGACACGTCGGAAAGGCTGAGGGCATCATTGTAAAGTTTCTGGGCACCTGCAGGTAGCGCAATCACCAGAGCCAGTAATAAATATACAATTTTTGTTTTCATTGTTAATGAGGGTTTAGAGATTGTTTTTTATTTGATAGTATAAATGAAGCTAAGACCTATCTTGGTAGGACCGAAGTAATCTTTGGTATTATGCCCGAGCTTCTTTCCATTATCGCCCGGTTCATACTTATCGTATTTGATACGGGCGTATCCGATGCCGATAGTGGCTTCCATGCTCCATCTATGTTTCAGTATCCATTGATAACCATAGGAAATGCCGGCACCATAGAGCTTACCGTCGTAACGGTCGTGTCCCAAGCCGAACATGTCGAGGTTGCTGACATCCACATCAGCGTAATGTCCGTGGAGTCCAAAGAAGCTGCCGTTGAAACGTTCGCAGAGCCAGTAACGCAACTCCGGTTGTACGAGCCAATGTTTGAATTGTTTGTTGTCGGAGAACTTCCAAGGGTTGTAATTGCCCGAAATGTCGAGTGTCAGTTTCTTTGCCAAGCCAAGCTCTATTCCGAGGTTGGGGGTACTGGTAGCCCAATAGAGGGCATTTGTCTTGATAGCAAATTTGGGTAGATAAGTCTGATCTCCCATTCTCTGGGCATACGCGCCTGTAGCAAAAACGAGTAGGAATCCTACTGCTAAAAATAATCTGAATCTTTTCATTTTCGTTTTGGTATAGGTTTTACTATTAATGATATGCTACAACATTTGCGATGACAAATTTGTTTTCGTAGAATCAAAGTTCTATTTGTTATTAAATTTATGTTTAACGACAGAACTGTTAACTTTTAAGGGACTTATGTGTTATAATTTAAAAGAAGACTGATTATAAAGGACAGAATATACAATTTAGAAATATTATAGCCTATGAAAGAGCTTATAACTCGGCTGGAAGAGATGAACCGGAAAGCTGAAAAAGGCGGCGGAGACGCACGCATCGAGAAACAACATGCAGCTGGTAAGCTGACAGCACGCGAACGCATTGATATGCTTCTGGAAAAGGGGTCGTTTATCGAACTTGATAAACTGGTAACTCATCGTTGCACGGACTTTGGCATGGAGAAGCAAAAAATACCCGGAGACGGTGTCGTGACCGGATACGGAATGATCGGCAAACGGCTGGTATATGTATTTGCACAGGACTTTACGGTTTTCGGAGGGGCACTTTCCGAAACGTATGCCAAGAAAATATGTAAGGTAATGGATATGGCAATGCAGATGGGGGCACCCATCATCGGACTGAATGACTCGGGAGGTGCCCGTATTCAGGAAGGTGTGCGGTCTTTGGCGGGTTACGCGGAGATATTCCTTCGCAACTCCCTCGCTTCGGGAGTGATACCGCAGATAAGTGCCATCATGGGGCCGTGTGCCGGAGGTGCTGTTTATTCACCTGCATTGACCGATTTTATCCTGATGGTGAAGAACTCCGGTTACATGTTTATCACGGGACCCGACGTAGTAAAGAGCGTTACCCAGGAAGAGGTAAGCAAGGATGACCTGGGAGGAGCAGGGGTACATACTACGATATCCGGAGTTGCCCATCTTTCCGCTGAGAACGATATAGAATGTATCAATTACATCCGGGAATTGATTTCTTACCTTCCCGGCAACAACATGGAAGAACCCCCGTTTGTAGCAACCAGTGACTCGCCTACACGACTGACTCCGGAGCTTTCCGCCTTGGTTCCCACGAATCCGAACCAACCTTACGACATCAAGGAAATGATCCGTTCCGTAGCCGATGACAACAGTTTCTTCGAGTTGCAGGAAGAGTATGCGAAGAATATTGTGATCGGGTATATCCGTTTGAACGGAAAGACGGTCGGAGTGGTGGCAAACCAGCCTATGGTGCTTGCCGGGACACTCGATATCAATGCTTCCGTGAAAGCTGCTCGTTTCGTCCGTTTCTGCGATGCTTTCAACATTCCGCTTTTGACATTGGTCGATGTGCCGGGATTCCTTCCGGGCGTAGACCAAGAATACGGAGGCATCATCCGCAATGGAGCCAAACTGCTGTATGCTTATTGTGAAGCGACCGTCCCGAAAGTGACCGTCATCACTCGTAAGGCTTATGGAGGTGCTTATGACGTGATGAGTTCCAAACATATCCGGGGAGATATCAATCTGGCATTCCCGACTGCCGAAATTGCTGTGATGGGACCGGACGGTGCCGTGAATATACTTTTCCGTAAGGAAATAGACAAGGCGCAGAATGCCGAAACCAAGCGCAAGGAGTTGCAGGACGATTATCGTGGTAAATTTGCCAATCCGTACCGTGCTGCCGAACTGGGCTATGTGGATGAAGTGATCGATCCTGCCATTACGCGCTTGCGCCTGATACGCAGTTTCGAAATGCTGGCTAACAAACGCCAGTCCAATCCGCCTAAGAAACACTCTAACATCCCACTTTAATGCCGAGGAGGACATCGTTATGATAAAAAAGATATTAGTTGCTAACCGTGGCGAGATTGCCATGCGTATTTTCCGTACTTGCCGGGTGATGAATATTGCCACGGTGGCCATATATACCCGTGTAGACCGGGGGGCACTCCATGTACGGTATGCCGAAGAAGCTTATTGCATTTCAGACTCACCCGAAGATACTTCCTACCTGAAACCGGAGAAGATACTTGCCATCGCCAAGAAGACGGGAGCTGCCATTCATCCGGGATACGGATTCCTTTCGGAGAATGCGGATTTCGCACGCCGCTGTGAGGAAGAAGGGGTGATCTTTATCGGGCCGAGTGCCGATATAATTGCCAAAATGGGTATTAAGACGGAGGCACGAAAGATCATGAGGGAAGCCGGATTGCCCATTGTGCCCGGGACGGAGAATCCCGTGAAAGGTATCGAGGAAGCAAAGAAAGTGGCTGCCGAGGTAGGATACCCGATCATGCTGAAGGCCTTGGCCGGAGGTGGAGGAAAAGGGATGCGTCTGGTACATTCGGAAGAAGAGGTGGAAGAGGCATTGCGCTTGTCACAGTCCGAGGCCGGAAGTTCGTTCGGCAATAATGCCGTTTATATCGAGAAGTATATTGAGAATCCGCATCATATAGAGGTGCAGATTTTAGGAGATAAATATGGAAATGTAGTCCATCTGTATGAACGCGAATGTTCTATTCAGAGGCGTAATCAGAAGGTTATCGAGGAATCACCGTCGCCTTTTGTAAAGGATGAAACCCGTGCCAAGATGTTTAAGGTAGCCGTGGAAGCTTGCAAGAAGATCGGTTATTACAGCGCGGGGACGCTTGAGTTCATGATGGATAAGGATCAGAATTTCTATTTCCTCGAGATGAATACCCGTCTTCAGGTGGAACATCCTGTGACGGAAGCGTGTACGGGTGTGGACTTGGTTCGCGATATGATACAGGTAGCTGCCGGCAATCCTTTGCCTTACAAACAGGAAAACATCGAATTTCGCGGGGCTTCCATCGAATGCCGTATTTATGCGGAAGATCCGGAGAATAATTTTATGCCTTCACCCGGTGTCATCACGGTACGCGAGGCTCCCGAAGGACGTAATCTTCGTCTGGATAGTGCCGCCTATGCCGGTTTCGAGGTATCGCTCCATTATGACCCGATGATTGCGAAGCTCTGTTGCTGGGGACGTACCCGTGAATCTGCCATCTCGAATATGGCTCGTGCCCTTCGGGAGTATAAGATTCTCGGCATCAAGACTACCATCCCTTTCCACCAACGTGTGTTGAAGAATGCCGCTTTCCTGAAAGGGGAGTACGATACTACATTTATTGACACCCGTTTTGACAAGGAGGATTTAAAGCGTAGGCAGAACACCGATCCTACGGTGGCGGTGATTGCTGCTACCCTGAAGCATTACGAGCAAGAGAAGGAGGCGGCTTCGAGGGCAACCACGCTTCCCGTAGTGGGCGATTCTCTTTGGAAATATTATGGCAAGTTGCAGATGACTGCCAATAACTATTAAAATATGGAATGTTTATGAATACAATATTAGCAACCTATTATGCCCATATACAGGATGTACCCGGCAGTGAATACAAGGTGGAAATTCTGGAAGACGGGCCTATCAAGAAAGTGGCTGTGAATGGGAAGATTTATGAGGTGGATTATAATGTAGGGGGCGACTCCATCTATTCCATCATCATAGATAATCATTCGCACGGTGTACAGATTTCTCCCAATTCTCATTCATCCTATACCATCATGAATAAAGGAGAACTTTTCCAGATTGAACTGAAAAGTGAGATGGAGAAGATTCACAATGCCCACAGTGGTTCCGATAGCATCGGCAGACAGGTAGTGGAAGCCCCTATGCCGGGTGTGATCCTCAAGACATATGTGAAGAAAGGGGATGAAGTGAAGAAAGGTGATCCACTCTGTGTATTGGTGGCCATGAAAATGGAAAACGAAATCCGTTCGACAACGGACGGAGTGGTGAAAGAGATTTTCGTAGAAGAAAACATGAAAGTGGGACTGAACGACCGGATTATGGTGGTAGAATAATTTCCGTTTCATCTTAACCGCATTATCAATATATGTAATGACCCGTAACAATAGATGTGAAGGGGCGTTACATATATTGTTATTTATAAGGAGGTGTAGTCTGGCAGCTTTTTATCTAGAGGATCGTTTTTCTCTGAGTATGACGATGCTCACAGCGGAAACAATCAGCAGGATACCCACCATTCCTTCTATGGTAAACCGTTCCTTGAATGCCAATGCCCCGATGACTACTGCCGTTAAAGGTTCCATGGCTCCGAATATGGAAGTAAGTGTGGGTCCGATGTATTTCACAGCTTTCACCAATGTCATATTCGAGATGGCTGTTGCCGGTAAAGCCAGTCCGAGAATGTACAACCAGGCATGACCGTCCGTTACTAGCCGGATGCCGCTTGTGAAACATCCGCAGACAATGAAAAGGAGTGCCCCGATCGCCATCACGTAGCAAGTCAGTACGGTTGAATTGATTTCTACTGCACGGCTTTTCCTGACTCCGATGATATAGCCGGCATAGGCAAAGATGGAGATGCACGCTGTAAGGATGCCTAATGTGGAATTACCACCTGTATGATCGATATTTCCGGTAGAAAGTAAAACAGCTCCGATGATGGACATCAGGATGGCTGTGATGACCCATCCCGATCTTTTTTCTTTGAAGAATATCATCATCGTCATGGCTACCGCCAGCGGATACATAAAGTGGATGATGGAGGCGACACCGCTTGAAATGTTCTGGTAGGCGATCACCAGACTCAGTGAAGTAGCCGCCCGGAACAGGCTGAGCCAGAAGACGGTGATGAACGCTTTACCGCTTAAACGAAAATTACAGCCGGTCAGCAAACCGAAGATTACCAAGGTTGCCGAAGCCACTCCCCAACGGTAACTCAACACCTCGAATGATGAGAAACCGATGCTGAGAAGCAGGATGGAGAAGAAGGGTGCCAGTCCGAAAGTTGAAGAGGACACCGCTGCATATAAGATACCTTTTAGTTTGTTGCTAGGGTTACGAATCATTTGCTTCCTGTTATTATCCGTTATTTTACTTTCTATATCCTTGCCTGTCATTTGTCTTTATCTGTTTTTGACAAAGATTTTAATGAATTTATCACCTGCTTTCGATTAAGGTGCAAAGATATTACTATTTTTGCGAACTTTACTTGAGTAGGTTCATTTATACCATTGGATAATATGCTTATTTTAACGAGATAATTATGAAATTTATAGTATTGGCCATTTTGATTCTGACGTTGCCGGATCTTTATATTTGGTTCTCTTTTGTACGTGGAAATGTCGGTTTGGTCTGGAAGATTCTTTACTGGGTACCTTTGCTCGCTACGTTGATGTGCATTGGTTTTGCCTTGATGGGAGTTCATCAGCCTTTGTTGTTGAAACTCTTTTTTATGCTATTGCTTTGTATAGCAATTCCTAAATTACTCTTTACCGTGGTTTCGCTTGCGGGACGCGGTGTCGGATTGTTGCTTCCTGCGGCTGCTAAAATTGGTAATTGGACGGGAGTTGCCGTGTCGTTCGTTTCCATCGGCATATTTATCTATGGGCTGACTTCCGGATGGAAGGAACTGGTAACAAAAGAAATAACGGTAACATCGGCAGATGTGCCGGAAGCTTTCAATGGCTACCGTCTGGTACAACTGTCGGATATTCATATCGGAACGTTCATCGGGAATGAAGAGTTTGTACAGCGTTTGGTGAAGGAAGTGAACGACCTCCATCCCGACTTGATTGTTTTTACGGGCGATTTGGTAAATTCTTCAGCGGATGAATTGGATAATTTTATGGAAATCCTGCCGCAGTTACGGGCAAAGGATGGTGTATATTCCATTCTCGGCAATCACGATTATTGCGAATACCATCATTATGATACTCCCGATGGGGCACGGAGCAATTTGCGCGAAGTGATAAGGCGTGAACGGGGATTCGGATGGGACGTATTGTTGAATGAACACCGCTTTATCCACCGGGGAACGGACAGCATCGCTATCATAGGCGTTGAGAATGAGGGGAAGCCACCTTTCCCTTCTTTTGCTGATCTGCCTAAGGCTATGAAAGGGGTGTCCGATGATGTTTATAAGATATTGTTGAGCCATGACCCTTCCCATTGGAGGCGAGAAGTGCTGCCGGAAACGGATATACAGTTGACTTTGTCGGGACATACTCATGCCATGCAGTTGATGATCGGAAACTTTTCTCCGGCTCAATGGGCCTATCGTGAATGGGGCGGTGCGTATCAGGAAGATAAGCACATGTTGTATGTCAGTCTGGGTATCGGTGGGACGGTTCCTTTCCGTTTCGGTGCATGGCCGGAAATAAATGTCATCACATTAAAGCGACCGGAGTGATGAAGAGCCGGATTCCTCGCTATACTTTTTATGAAATGAAGTATGGGGATTATGAAGCGGCTCCGTGGAATGTATTCTTCCGTATTCAAAGATACGTTGTTTATCCAGCATCTCTCCTTTTTCGATTGGCAAAAGTCCTCTTCCTGTCTGCACCTGCCGGGTGAATTGCATCGACAGATTCTCTTGTTTCTGGAACATATGAAGACAGAGATAAGCTTATACAAACAAAATGACATGCATGTGTTGAGAGCCTTTTAGCAAAATAAAGAACGATCGACACGGATAGGAATGCATGTTTCTTGTATCTTGCAAAACTAGTATTTTAACTACATGTTAATATAGATACCTTAAATGCAAGAAATAGTTATTTTACATATTAAGAGTATATACTTTTATTGATCTCGGCTTAAAGTCTTTTCTAAAATATCTTCCGAAATAGGTTTTGATCCGTTTTTAGTGCTTCTCACGCCTCTATAATCTCGAGAAAGTGACATATGCTGAAAGGAGAAATGGAAGTGCTGACAGATGCAAAAAGTAAAGAATTGGTATGGAGGGAAGGTGATGAGATGTATTACAAGGAAGGAGTGGCCGATCCCGATTATTGTGTGTTGCGGTTTACTGCATTCTCCGGAAGATATTACAGCAATTTTAAATCAGAAGATTTTATTGTCTGAAGAATACTTTTGGGGGAGTTCCGAAGTTATAGTATATATGCCTTCATATGTTCTACTTCATAATAATAAGTCATGCCTGAAACTATTACTCAGTTTTATAAAAGAATACAACGTAATGACCCCACGTTAGATGGTGGTTATTCACGGGAGAAACCCTATTTTAATATTTTCTCCCGGCAATGTAATTTCGGTACGGTACAGTTTAGTTATAGGGATTTTTACAAAGTTACTGTGATAATGGGTATAGGGAAATTGTACTATGCTGATAAGTGGATTTTGGTAGACCGTCCCGCTTTATTGTTTTCCAATCCTCTGGTCCCTTATGCCTGGGAATCTATAAGTGAGGAACAAGAAGGAAGGTTCTGCATCTTTAATGAGCCATTTGTCAAGGCGGAAGAAAAGAATAATTCTTTATCCGAAACCCCATTGTTTAAGATTTCGGGGGATAAAGTTTTCTTTTTGGATGATCTGCAACTCTCTGGAATTCTGGATATCTATGCACGGATGCAAGAAGAAATCAACTCTGATTACTTCGGAAAACAGGATGTATTGCGCTGTTATCTTCATCTGTTGATTCATATGGCAATGAAGATGCAGGATACTAATCGGTATGAAGCCCATCCGAATGCTTCCCAACGTATTGTTGAATTGTTTATGGAATTGTTGGAAAGGCAGTTCCCTGTCGATTATCCCAATACCATACTTGTTTTACGTACACCTTCTGATTATGCAAGCCGTTTGTCGATACATATCAACCATTTAAATAAAGTAGTTAAAGAGATAACGGGAAAAACGACCTCCGATTGGATTGCAGAGAGAATAACCAGGGAAGCTACCCAATATCTCATGCATACTAAACTTTCTATTTCAGAAATCGCTTATGGTTTAGGATTTGAAACAGTTTCTTATTTCAGTAAGTTCTATCGTAAACAGATGGGAAATGCACCTTCCAAAATTAGATTGGAAGTGGGATACGAATGATTATTTGATTTGTTCAAATGATAGTTTGAATAGTGCCAATCTCCCCGTGTGCTATCATCTAATTTTGTACCGAATAAAAAAGAAGGATTATGAAGTACAGAAAATTAGGTAAAACGGATGTGCGGCTTTCCGCTATCGGTTTGGGGTGTATGGGTATGAGTGCTGCATACGGCAATTCCGATGAAAAAGAAAATATGGCTACACTGTATCGTGCATTGGAGATAGGGGTCAATTTTTGGGATACTGCCGATGTGTATGGAAACGGTGCAAATGAAGAGTTATTATCCAAAGTATTGCTTGAGAAGCGGAACGATATTTTTATTGCTACAAAATTCGGCTTCCGATTACGAAAGAACCGGGGGAGTGTTTTTGCCGGTGGGGAAAGTTATGTAGACTGCTCTCCCGGATATGTCCGGCAAGCTGTGGAGGCAAGTTTGAAACGATTGAAAATAGAGACTATTGATTTGTATTATGCCCATCGGATAGATCCCTTAATTCCTATTGAAGAAACGATTGGTGCAATGGCTGATTTGGTGAAGGAGGGTAAGGTGCGCTATTTGGGCTTGAGCGAATGTTCTGCCGAAACCTTGCGAAAGGCTTATGCCGTCCATCCGATAGCTACCGTTGAAAGTGAATATTCTTTGCTGACACGTGATGTGGAAAATGATATATTGCCATTGACCAAGGAATTGGGGGTTACTTTTGTCCCTTTTTCCCCATTGGCTAGGGGATTGATGACTAATACAGTAAATGTAGACGCATTAGGGGATGATGATTTCCGAAAACAATTACCGCGTTATAAAGGTGCGCATTGGGACAATAATCGTAACCTGGCTACTGAATTTGCCGTACTTGCTGAAAGCAGAAACATGACTCCGGCTCAACTTGCTTTAGCTTGGATATTGGCAAAAAGTGAAAACATCATACCGATACCGGGAACGAAAAGAATCAAATATCTGGAAGAAAATGCTAAGGCTGCCGATATGCATTTATCTCCCGGAGATGTGGCATGTATCGAATCTCTTCTAAAGAAATTTCCAAATGTGGGTGATCGTTACAATGAATCTGAATTTAAATTTGTGAATAAATAATATCGGAGGAGATAAGGGAGAGTAGGGGATTGGCTATTGCAATGAATTGATTTGCTTTATAATTTAATTAATCGATATCGTATAGACTGTGCCGGCAAGGAAGTTTCCGGATGTAGGTTTAATCAGATATTTACGTGGAAGCAATGCTCCCAAAATGGATGCTTCCAGTATATAACTTGGTACATCAGCGGGAACCATCAAAGGATTGGTGGCAGTCAAACTTGCTTTGGTGAAAGTAATATCGATCGTACTGCTGCCATAAGTGATGATGCCTGTTTCCATATTCATGGAACCTGTGTTTCTGACCCCCAATATTTTCACGCTTGTAAGCAATGAACCCAACAGAGAAGTATTCAGTTGGATTTGCGTTAACTTATGATTGAATGTCAGAATAGCAGTACCTCCGGGGGTATAACTGCCATTAGGAGTGCTGGCAGCATACATAATGTCTTCCTGTCCACTAAGGGTGAAATTATAAGTTGGGGCAATTCCGTTTCCCGGTGCAGTGATGTAGTTGGCTCCGCTAGAAGCGGTAGTACGTGGATAATAACCGTAGAAGACGACTCTTTTTCCTCCCATCGGATAGTATAGTTTGGGTGAAAAAGTCAACTGATTCCCACTTATGCCACTGGGAGCAATATTGGTTTGTAAAGGAGAGGGAGTCCAGGGAAATGTTCCGGAAGTCGTCCCTTCCGCTACTTCGTAGATTCCCAATGAACTGGCTGTGATATCGCTTATAGTATTGACGATGGCACGTGTCTTTGGATTCATTTCTGCAACAGCGAGCCGAACCGGAACAGGAAGTTCCCCGCAAGCGGGAAACTCCTCTTCCAAATCATTACCACAGCTTGTCAGCGACAGTAATGCTATGCCTGTCAGTAATCGGATGGACAGCTTCATTGCCTCGATTCATACTTTGAATGAGATTTACTGGATAGTGGCGGTTCCACTACCACCGGTGACCCATGCAGTGATAATGGCAGTAGCTGTAATTTCTTTAGGTGTAAAGGTCAATATAATGTTGTGCGCCTTCCCTGTTTCGGTAGTAAGAGTAACTGTTACATCGGGATAGGTCACGCCATCAGCGATGATGCCCAGTTTTACACTTGTAGCTCCGCTTTTCACCATCGGATAAACCGTAGCCGTGGTACCTGGATCGGCACTGATAGGAAAAGTTCCGGTCAGTGTAAAACCACTTCCCACAGGATTATAAGTGAGAGAGCCATCATTGAGATTAAGCGAAGCCGGGGTTTGTTGGTCTTTCACGCTAATACTGGTGACATTCTTGCCGGATGTAGGAAAACCTGCACCTGCCTTGAATGTGAATTGCAATTGAGTCAGTAAGTGATTAAAAGTAAATGCCAGAGGATTACTGGTGGTTTTACTGCCACTCGCTTCTGCAGTAATCATTACGTCATTCGATCCGTCTGTTTCAGTAAAAGTAACTGTGTTACCAGAAAGAGTCCCTGCTGGGTAGTATCCTTTGATATAAACCGTACTGCCGTTTGTTGGATAATATTGCTGTGGGGTGAAAGAGAAGGTAGGAGATGCGGTTGTGGAAGCTGTAAAGTTGGCAGTAGCATTCCATAGATTCGTGCTGTAATCACCTGTAGTTGCAGAAGCTACAAACTTTGCAGTAATAGCTTGTCCGGTATTGACCGGAGCTTTCGTTTTTATTTCAAATATATCTGCATTTAATTTGATTTCTACACGTGAAGTATCGGTAGGAGGACTGCATTCGTCCTCATCGGAGCTACACCCATACATTAGGGAAGCGACCATTGCCAAAAACATAAATTTCTTCATACATCAAGGTTTTTTAAGTGGATTTTTTTGATTCGACAGGACTTTAAAGCATTGCTTTTTCCTGTTTGCCGTTATAACAATAGTTATATGCAAATGTTTTCCAGAGTTGTCTGTTTAGAAATAAAAAGGAGTGGGTTTAAAAATGCTGAACTTATTTTGTTTGGAATTCGTTATCAATGTCACTGTTAGGATGAATTGAGTTCAGTTGTATATGGAAATTTTGCATGGATTCGATTCAACTCAATAACTCTTGCGTTACGTTGTATATGAATATTATTGAAGTATTAAAAAAATATGAATCATGTCTTTGAGTAGTCTTTTAATTATATTTTCATCCTCATTTATGGCTTTGTTCCCAGTGATAAATCCTTTGGGGAACGGTTTCGTTGTGAATGGCTTTTTTATTGATTTGGATCCCCATCAACGAAAAACAGCTATTCAAAAATTGATTTTCAATTATGTTCTCATTGGTATAGGCACTTTGGTGATAGGTCATCTGTTTTTGTTGATCTTTGGACTGGCAATACCTGTCATCCAATTGGGGGGTGGGATGCTTATTTGTAAAACAGCAATGGAATTATTGGGTGATTCCGGTTCCTCTGATAATGAGGAAGCTGACAGGAAAATAGATAGTTCCAAATGGAAGAATATAGAACAGAAAATATTCTATCCTATCACATTTCCAATAAGCATCGGTCCCGGTAGTATTTCCGTTATCTTCACTTTGATGGCTTCGGCAAGTATTAAGGGGAAACTTCTGCAAACGGGAGTCAATTATGCGGTCATAGGGTTGGTCATTATCTGCATGGCTGCCATACTTTACATATTTCTTTCGCAGGGACAGAGGATTATACAGAAAATAGGTCCTGTAGGCAATCAGATTATTAATAAACTTGTAGCTTTTTTTACATTCTGCATAGGCATTCAGATCAGTGTGACAGGCATATCACAAATATTTCATTTGGATATATTGTAAGAGATTCTATCGATTCCGGTGTTAATTATAAAATATTTCCTATTTTTGCAACTCCCTTTTGAATTAATCGGAATATTAATATATTAATTTATTTTTAATGAAAACACAAACCCCCATTTCTGTTTTACCAAACACAAAACCACATTATGAGATTCTTGACGGACTGCGCGGAGTAGCAGCTATCATGGTGGTATGTTTCCACATATTCGAAGCATACGCAACCAGTCATTTAGATCAAAACATTAATCATGGATATTTGGCTGTTGACTTTTTCTTTATACTGTCGGGATTTGTTATAGGTTATGCTTATGATGATCGATGGAAAACAATGAAAATAAAAGACTTCATTAAGCGAAGAGTCATTCGTCTGCAGCCGATGGTAGTAATGGGAGCCATCATAGGAGCAATCATGTTCTATTTTCAAGGATGTCCCGTATGGGATGTGTCGAAAGTGACTATTCTTGCTTTATTTATTGCTACATTTATTAATGCGCTTTTGATTCCGGCAACTCCCGGAACCGAGATTCGGGGGTTGGGGGAGATGTATCCTTTGAATGGACCGAGTTGGTCTCTGTTCTTTGAATATATTGGGAATATTCTCTATGCCTTGTTTATTCATAGATTTTCTACCAAAGTGCTTGCATGGTTTGTTTTCCTTGCGGGATGCGGTTTGTCGGCATTTGCCATATGGGGACCGTATGGAGACATATGCGCTGGTTTTACGATGACCGGCATTGAGTTTATGGCAGGATCTCTAAGACTATTATTTTCCTTTTCTGCCGGATTACTCCTTTTCCGCCTTTTCAAACCAGTTAATATAAAAGGAGCTTTTTGGATATGTAGCTTGTCAATCGTAATCCTCTTGGCTGTACCGCGTTTGGGAGGAGCCGAACATTTATGGATGAACGGATTATATGATACGGTCTGTTTTGCTATGTTTTTCCCTTTACTTGTCTATCTTGGAGCTTCGGGAAAATGCACCGACAAGCATACGATTCGGATATGTAACTTTTTGGGTGAGATTTCTTATCCTTTGTATATGGTTCATTATCCTTTCATCTACCTATATTATGCTTGGGTAAAGAATGAAAAACTTACATTTATGCAATCATTTCCGGGTGCAGCAGGTGTTGTCATAGGAAGTATTATTCTGGCATATATCTGCTTGAAGTTCTATGATATTCCTGTTCGGAAGTATTTGGTGAAAAGGTTCTTAAAGCCTCAAAAGAATAGTTGATACTACCTTGCTGATATTTTTATGATGGAATGAATTGGCTTTAAAGTTGCCGGATACTAGAGATATAAAAAGCTCCCGTTTCATGTTCCAAGGAACATGAAACGGGAGCTTTTTTATGGGTATCAATATTCATGAGGTACAACAAAAAAACAGTTCTAAATTAGAATTTAGAACTGTTTTACTTATTTTCAATAATGTATTTGCGGTGCGCACGAGGCTCGAACTCGTGACCCCATGCGTGACAGGCATGTATTCTAACCAACTGAACTAGCGCACCAAATTTTATTTTGATTAAGCTTTTATTCTTTTCCTCTTTTAAGAAGCGGTGCGCACGAGGCTCGAACTCGTGACCCCATGCGTGACAGGCATGTATTCTAACCAACTGAACTAGCGCACCAGAATTTCATTTTCTTAATCAGCTTTCTCTCTCGATTGCGGGTGCAAAGGTAGTTGTTTTTGTGGAATCTGCAATAGTTTTGATATATTTTTTGCGAATAAAAAAGTGTGAATTATGCTTAGTTGTTCATACTGAGTAATTTCTATATGAAAAAAAATCAGGAGAAAGGAAAGTTGGAAAAGTGAAGAAGTAGGATGGGAGAGAAGGGGCGGAAGCTGTTTTATTCTTTCTATCTGTTATAATTTTAGCTTTTAAAATAAACTTTTTGCTCTAATTATTCGCTATTTTGCAATAATTCGCTATTTTTGCCTGCTAAAATCGCAGATGGTGAAACTATGCCGTTTGAATTTGTAAATTAGTAACATAAAATGATGACAACAGCCAAACTGTTATTGCACTGTCCTGACAAACCGGGAATTCTTGCCGAGGTGACTGACTTTATCACTGTAAACAAGGGAAATATTATCTATCTGGATCAGCATGTGGATCATGTGGAGGATATTTTCTTCATGCGTATCGAGTGGGAATTGGAAGGTTTTCTGATTCCTAAGGAAAAGATAGAAGATTATTTTGCAACACTATATGCACAGAAGTATGATATGCATTTCCGCCTCTATTTTTCGGACGTAAAGCCACGAATGGCTATTTTTGTGTCGAAAATGTCGCATTGCCTCTTTGATATGCTGGCTCGCTATACGGCAGGAGAATGGAATGTGGAAATACCGCTTATAGTCAGTAACCATCCTGATCTGCAACATGTAGCCGAACGATTTGGCATTCCATTTTATCTTTTCCCTATTACAAAAGAAACAAAGGAGGAACAGGAACGGTTGGAAATGGAACTACTTGCCAAGCATAAGATCACTTTTATAGTATTGGCCCGTTACATGCAGGTGATTTCAGAACAGATGATTCAGGCTTATCCGAATAAAATCATCAATATCCATCACTCTTTTTTACCCGCTTTTGTAGGGGCAAAACCCTATCATGCGGCTTTTGAACGTGGGGTGAAGATCATCGGTGCTACCAGTCATTATGTGACTACGGAATTGGATGCCGGACCTATTATCGAGCAGGATGTGGTGCGTATCACACATAAAGATTCTATCCAGGATTTGGTAAATAAGGGGAAGGACTTGGAGAAGATTGTGCTGTCGCGTGCCGTACAAAAGCATATTGAACGGAAAGTGTTGGCATATAAGAATAAAACGGTAATATTTAGTTAATTAGAATCATAACATTGAAAGTAGCAGTTATCAAATACAATGCCGGTAATATCCGTTCCGTGGACTACGCGCTGAAACGCTTGGGAGTGGAAGCCGTGATCACGGATGACAAGGAAATATTGAAATCGGCTGATAAGGTTATATTTCCCGGAGTGGGTGAGGCTGAGACGACGATGCAGCATCTGAAAAGTAATGGGATGGATTTGTTTATCAAGAATCTTCGTCAGCCGGTATTAGGCATCTGTTTGGGAATGCAACTGATGTGTCGTTATTCGGAAGAAGGAGGGGTAGACTGTCTGAGTATCTTCGATACGGCTGTGAAACGTTTTGTCCCACGACAACAGGAAGATAAAGTGCCGCACATGGGGTGGAATACGATTGGAAATGTGAAAAGTGATCTTTTTAAAGGGTGCTTAGCCGAAGAGTTCGTTTATTTTGTGCATAGTTTCTATGTGCCTGTATGCGAATTTACTATTGCAGAGACAGCTTATATCCATCCTTTTAGTGCTGCGTTGCATAAAGATAATTTTTATGCTACCCAGTTCCATCCGGAAAAGAGTGGGAGTACCGGGGAAAGGATTTTAAAGAACTTTCTGGAATTGTAATAGATCGTATTCCGGACGGGGATTAAATTGAGGAAAATTCAGTATAACTGTTTGTTCTATATAAATTCTGATACGAAAGAAACAGAATCGTTATGTAAAGGAACAGTCAGCTGACAAAATAAAAATATTGCAAATGATAGAACTTATTCCGGCTATAGACATTATTGATGGAAAGTGTGTCAGGCTTTCACAAGGAGATTATGACAGTAAAAAAGTATATAATGAGAATCCTGTGGAAGTGGCCAAAGAATTTGAAGCCAACGGGATTCGCCGTCTGCATGTAGTCGACCTTGATGGGGCTGCTTCACACCATGTGGTGAATTATCGTACTTTGGAACAGATCGCATCACGTACTTCCCTACTTATTGATTTCGGTGGAGGAGTAAAAAGCGATGAAGACCTGCTGATTGCTTTTGAGAGTGGAGCGCAGATGGTGACCGGGGGAAGCATTGCCGTGAAAAATCCCGATTTATTCACCCGTTGGTTGGATCGTTACGGGAGTCAAAAGATTATTCTCGGTGCCGATGTGAAGGATCATAAAATTGCGGTCAACGGTTGGAAAGATGAAAGTGCGTGCGAACTTTCTCCTTTCTTGAAAGAATATATTGCCAAGGGAGTTGAGAAGGTGATTTGTACGGATATTAGCTGTGATGGTATGTTGAAAGGGCCGTCTGTTGAATTGTATAAGGAGATTCTTGAACAATACCCTACTCTTTATTTGATAGCAAGCGGTGGAGTGAGCAGTGTGAATGATATCGAAGCTTTACACGAGGCAGGTGTACCTGCTGTGATTTTTGGCAAAGCTCTTTATGAAGGTCATATCACTCTGAAAGATCTTCGGACGTTTTTATAGGATTTTTAATTGTAAACTCTAGTGCATTGTGTTAGCAAAAAGAATTATACCCTGTCTTGACATAAAAGACGGACAAACCGTGAAAGGTATGAATTTCGTGAACCTACGCCACGCTGGAGATCCGGTCGAACTGGGACGAACATACAGCGAGCAAGGGGCAGATGAGTTGACCTTTCTCGATATCACTGCCAGCCATGAAGGCCGGAAGACTTTTACGGAATTGGTCAGGCGCATTGCTGTCAATATCAGCATTCCTTTTACGGTCGGAGGTGGAATCAATGAACTGTCCGATGTGGATCGTCTCTTGAATGCCGGAGCGGATAAGATTTCCATTAATTCCGCTGCCATCCGCAATCCCCGGCTGATAGACGATATTGCCAAGCATTTCGGTTCGCAGGTCTGTGTGCTGGCTGTAGATGCCAGACAAACGGAGAAAGGTTGGAAATGTTATCTGAACGGGGGACGTATCGAGACCGATAAAGAACTGCTGGCATGGGCTAAAGAGGCCCAGGAGCGTGGAGCGGGAGAGATACTTTTTACCAGTATGAACCACGACGGGGTAAAAGCCGGGTTTGCCAATGAAGCACTTGCGGAATTGTCCGGTCAATTATCTATACCTATCATTGCGTCCGGTGGAGCGGGTACGATGGAGCATTTCCGGGATGCTTTTACTTCAGGCAAAGCGGATGCGGCACTGGCAGCCAGCGTTTTTCATTTCGGAGAAATTAAAATTCCCGATTTAAAATCGTATCTTTGCGCCCAAGGAATAACGGTGAGAATCTGATTGAGGAATAAAAATAGAAAAATAGTATATAAATGGAATTGGATTTCAGAAAAATGAACGGGCTTGTTCCCGCCATCATACAAGATAACGACACCCGTAAAGTGTTGATGCTTGGTTTTATGAATAAGGAAGCATATGAAAAGACCGTGGAAACCGGGAAAGTGACTTTTTTCAGCCGTACAAAGAACCGTCTTTGGACAAAAGGAGAGGAGAGTGGAAATTTTCTTCATGTAGTTTCTGTCAAGGCGGATTGTGACAATGATACGTTATTGATCCAGGTGAATCCTGCCGGTCCGGTTTGCCATACCGGTACGGATACTTGCTGGGGGGAAAAGAACGAAGAACCGGTCATGTTTCTTAAATTGCTTCAGGACTTTATAGACAAACGTCATCAGGACATGCCCGAAAAATCTTATACCACCAGCCTGTTCGAGTCCGGTATTAACAAGATTGCCCAGAAAGTCGGTGAAGAAGCTGTAGAAACAGTTATTGAAGCGACCAACGGTACGGACGAACGTCTGATTTATGAAGGATCCGATTTGTTATATCATCTCATTGTGCTGTTGACATCAAAAGGATATCGCATTGAAGATCTGGCACGTGAATTGCAGATAAGACATAGTGACTCATGGACGAAGCACTGATTAAATATAATAAAGTAGAGATTCATCAGCAAGACCTCTGTGTGTTGAGTGATGTTACGTTGGAATTGCAAAAGGGAGAATTTGTCTATCTGATAGGGAAAGTGGGTTCCGGCAAAACGAGCCTTTTGAAAACCTTCTATGGCGAACTTGATGTGGTGGATGGCGAAGCTGAAGTGTTAGGGTATAATATGCGAACGATCAAACGCAAGTATATCCCGCAATTAAGACGGAAGCTCGGCATTGTTTTCCAGGATTTCCAGTTGCTGACCGACCGAACGGTATACAACAATCTCGAGTTCGTTCTCCGGGCTACCGGCTGGAAGAATAAGCAAGAGATCAAAGACCGGATTGAAGAGGTGCTTCAATTGGTGGGCATGAGCAACAAAGGATATAAACTACCCAATGAACTTTCGGGAGGTGAACAGCAACGCATCGTCATAGCACGTGCCGTACTCAATTCTCCTGCTATTATTCTGGCAGACGAGCCGACAGGCAATCTCGATGTGGAAACCGGAAGGGCTATCGTGGAACTCTTGCACGGGATTTGTGAATCAGGTTCGTCTGTGGTGATGACCACACATAACCTGCACATCCTGAATCAATTTCCCGGTCGTGTTTACCGTTGTGCCGAGCATCATATTACAGATGTGACCCATGAATTTTCAAAAGATAAATAATTAATATACATACTAATTTTAACACAGTAACGAAAATGAAAGTTTTAAAGTTTGGAGGAACTTCCGTAGGGTCTGCAAAGCGGATGAAGGAAGTAGCCAAATTGATTACCGATGGTGAAAGAAAGATTGTTGTCCTTTCGGCTATGGCAGGTACGACAAATACATTGGTAGAGATTTCCGACTATCTGTACAAGAAGAATCCGGAAGGTGCCAACGAGATTATCAATCAGCTGGAATCAAAATATAAACAGCATGTTGACGAGCTTTACGCCACTCCGGAATATAAACAGAAAGGTCTGGAAGTTGTCAAATCTCATTTCGACTACATTCGTTCGTATACGAAAGATCTCTTTACCTTGTTTGAGGAGAAAGTGGTGCTGGCACAGGGTGAACTGATTTCTACCGCTATGGTAAATTTCTACCTCCAGGAGTGTGGAGTGAAGTCCGTATTGCTTCCGGCTTTAGAATACATGCGTACTGATAAAAATGCAGAACCCGATCCTATCTATATTAAGGAGAAATTGCTTGCACAGTTAGAGCTTTATCCGGATGCCGAAATCTATATTACACAAGGCTTTATCTGCCGGAATGCTTATGGTGAGATTGACAATCTCCAACGTGGAGGCAGCGACTATACAGCATCCTTGATCGGTGCTGCCGTCAATGCTTCTGAAATCCAGATATGGACGGATATTGATGGTATGCATAACAATGACCCGCGTATTGTGGACAAAACAGCTCCGGTGCGGCAGTTGCAATTCGAGGAAGCTGCCGAGCTGGCCTATTTCGGTGCTAAAATCCTGCATCCTACTTGCATCCAGCCTGCCAAATATGCAAATATTCCTGTTCGTCTGTTGAATACGATGGATCCGGAAGCTCCGGGAACTCTTATTTCAAATGATTCGGAGAAGGGCAAGATCAAAGCTGTGGCTGCTAAAGAAAACATCACTGCCATAAAGATCAAATCCAGCCGTATGTTGTTGGCGCACGGCTTCTTGCGTAAGGTATTCGAGATATTCGAAAGTTACCAGACATCCATCGATATGATTTGTACATCTGAAGTGGGCGTATCGGTTTCTATCGATAACACTAAACATTTGAACGAAATCCTGGATGACCTTAAGAAGTACGGTACGGTCACTGTTGATAAGAATATGTGTATTATCTGTGTGGTCGGTGACCTGGAATGGGAGAATATCGGATTTGAAGCAAAAGCACTCGATGCTATGCGTGAAATCCCGGTACGTATGATTTCATTCGGCGGTAGCAATTACAACATTTCTTTCCTTATTCGCGAGTGCGACAAGAAAGCAGCGTTGCAATCACTGAGTGATATGTTATTCAATGGAAAGTAAGAAATTACCATCAAAACATTTGGAGCGCTTTTACCAGGAGTGAAATTTAAACAGACTTTTAAACATAGCATAGTTTATGAAAGGAATATTCCCTATTGATAAGTTCCGTGAGTTGCGGACTCCTTTTTATTATTACGATATCAAGGTGCTTCGGGACACGCTGGCTGTCATCAATAAAGAAGTAGCCCGGTATGGACGTTTTGACGTGCATTATGCTGTGAAGGCAAATGCTAATCCGAAGGTTCTTTCAATTATTCGTGAAGGCGGATTGGGAGCCGATTGTGTGAGTGGCGGTGAGATACGTGCAGCCATTAAAGCAGGTTTTCTTGCTCAAAAGATTGTTTTTGCCGGAGTGGGTAAAGCAGATTGGGAGATTGAATTAGGGCTTGATTATGATATTTTCTGTTTCAATGTCGAGTCAGTTCCCGAACTTGAAATAATAAATGAGTTGGCTGCCTCCAAAGGTAAAGTGGCGAATGTGGCATTTCGTATCAATCCCGATGTGGGAGCGCATACACATGCCAAGATTACTACCGGATTGTCTGAAAACAAGTTTGGTATCAGTATGGAAGACATGGACGGGGTGATCGATGCAGCCAAGGAAATGAATCATGTAAATTTTATTGGCTTGCATTTCCATATCGGCTCGCAGATACTCGATATGGGTGATTTTATAGCCCTTTGCAACCGTGTCAATGAATTGCAGGACAAATTGGAAGCCCGCCAGATTTTTGTGAAACATATCAATGTCGGTGGTGGTTTGGGAATTGACTATCAACACCCGAACCGTCAGGCGATCCCGGATTTTAAAGCCTATTTTGCTACTTTTGCAGGACAATTGAAGCTCCGGCCTTATCAGACTTTACATTTTGAACTGGGACGTTCCGTTGTCGGACAATGTGGAACGCTTATATCTAAAGTTCTCTATGTAAAGCAAGGAACCAATAAGAAGTTTGCTATTCTCGATGCCGGAATGACAGATCTGCTCCGTCCGGCCCTCTATCAGGCTTACCATAAGATGGAGAACATAACTTCTGAAGAGCCTGTACAAGCATATGACGTCGTAGGTCCGATTTGTGAATCTTCTGACGTGTTCGGTAAGGCGATCGATTTGAATAAAGTTCACCGTGGAGACTTGATAGCGCTTCGTTCGGCAGGTGCTTATGGAGAGATTATGGCTTCCGGCTATAATTGCCGTGAATTACCGAAGGGGTATACATCGGAAGAGTTGATATAATTAAGTTTAAAGAGATATTCATGATCGAACAACTGGAACTTATTTTTGTTATTAGTTTAATTATCTCAATATAATAAATACAAACGATTATGATTTCAGAGAAATTACAGAATGCAATTAATGAACAGATTATAGCAGAAATGTGGTCTGCTAATTTGTACTTGTCCATGTCCTTTCATTTTGCTAAAGAGGGATTTAGCGGATTTGCCCATTGGATGAAGAAACAGTCTCAGGAAGAGCTGGAACACGCCTATACGATGGCGGATTATATTATCAAACGTAATGGAACTGCTAAAATAGATAAGATCGACGTAGTTCCAACCGGTTGGGGTACTCCATTGGAAGTATTCGAACATGTGTATGAACATGAACGTCATATATCCAAATTGATTGACAATCTGGTCGATTTGGCACATGCGGAAAAAGATAAAGCGACTCAAGATTTCCTTTGGGGATTTGTTCGTGAGCAGGTGGAAGAAGAAGCTACTGCTTTGGAGGTGGTTGATAGAATCAAGAAAGCCGGTGAAGCTGGAATATTCTTCCTCGATTCGCAATTGGGCCAGCGTTGATAACTTGGTGATATTATTATCCAAAATACAAAAAAATCCCGGATGTTTACATCTGGGATTTTTTTTATGTTATTTGCCACAAAAAAGGCCTTTGGTAATATTATATTTTTTATTTTTGTGGAGTCTAAATAAGCAAACAGGCAAACATCATATGCTGAATATGAAAAGCAAAACCTCTCTGAGGAGGTTCATTTATTAAACAATATAAATAAGACATGAGCAAATTCTTAGTTAACCTTTGTCTCTTATTGTCATGTTGCACTTTTGCCATGTCACAGGTGACGACGTCCGCTATAAGTGGTTTGGTACTTGATGAAAATGAAGAGCCTTTATCCGGTGCTACAATAACTGCCATACATGAAACATCCGGAACACACTATGGGACGATAACCAATACTCATGGAAATTATTATTTACAGGGACTGCGGACTGGCGGTCCATATCGCATTGAAATATCTTATGTAGGGTACGGTAGTGCCGCTATAGCTGATGTCTATTTACAGCTTGCTGAGACATATTCCTGTAATGTTACGCTACAACCATCTGTCGAGTTGGATGAAGTGGTTATAGTAGCTGTTCGGACGAGATATGCCAGTGAAAAAACGGGTGCATCTACGCACATTACATCCGATGATATGCTGACGCTTCCGAATATAAACAGAAGTTTCAGTGATATCACAAAGTTATCTCCCTATGCGAATGGAAATGGTTTCGGAGGTCGTGACCAACGGATGAATAATTACAGCATTGATGGAGCTAATTTTAATTATAGTATGGGATTGGATGGTGCTGTTTTGCCTGGGGGTGGAAATCCTGTTTCGTTAGACGCATTGGAGGAGGTACAAGTAAGTATAGCACCTTATGATGTCCGGCAGACCAATTTCATCGGTGCATCAGTCAACGCTGTCACAAAGAGTGGAACCAACCAACTTCGGGGTTCGGCATATATTTATGTTAAAAACGAACATTTGAGAGGAAACCGGGTAAATGGCGAAGACCTTGGTGAAAGAGCCGAAGAAAAAAGAAATATATACGGATTTACTTTGGGTGGCCCGATTCTGAAAAATAAACTTTTCTTTTTTGTCAATGGCGAATATGAAAACCAGCCGGCACCTATCCATAAATGGAAACTTTCGACAGATGGAAATGAAGATGTCGAAAATCGGGTGTCACGTGTGACGGATGCGGATATGCGTTGTTTCTCACAAGATCTGAAAGGGATGTATGGGTATGATACAGGTTCTTGGACTGACTTCAGCGGGGGGATGAACATTTATCGTGCCATGGCACGTGTCGATTGGAATATTTCGGATAGGAACAGATTGATGTTTCGCTACAATTATACTTCACAACAGAAAGATAACAATGTAGTAGGTGCGGCATTGGATGTAAACGGAAGTCCTGTGGGGCGTTATTCCATGGCTTTTCGTAATTCAACGTGGAAGCAGTCCAATAATGTCAGTTCATTGACTATGGAATTAAATAGTCATTTGGGACATTCGATGAATAATAAGTTGCTAGTGAGTTATACCTTTAACGATGGTAACAAACGGGAGTGTAAAGGAGATTTTCCCACGGTAGATATAATGAAACCGGATGAGCAGGGTATAGATCGTCCATTTATGAATGCGGGTTATGATCAACATGCGTGGGGAAACGGGATTAAAGAGCGGGTATGGAGCGTTTCAGATCATTTTTCAGCGCAGGCAGGCAATCATCAATTGACGGGTGGTATTAGTTTCGAATCACAGTATGTCTCTAATTGCTACATGCGTTATGGTGCTGGCTATTACCGTTATGCCAGTTGTGATGATTTTGTCAATCGGGCTGCACCCACTGCTTTTGCATTGACATACTCACTTACCGGAGAAGATCGGGCACTTTCGGAGGTGCATTATGAGCAGTTTTCTTTGTATGTACAGGATGATTATAACGTGAATTCTCGCCTGAAATTGGTTTATGGAGTGCGTATGGATATTCCTTTTTATGTGAATAAACGGTATGAAAATCCATCCATAACAGGTTATAATTTTAACGGTGTTCAATTGAGTACGGCATATTGGCCGAAGGCAACCCCATTGATTTCACCTCGCATCGGGATTAATTACGATTTGCTGGGTAATAATCGCTTGAAGCTTCGGGGAGGTACAGGTATCTTTACCGGACGTTTTCCTTTGATATTCTTGTCGAAAATGCAAGAAGGGAGTGGTATGTTGCAAACCAGCGTTTCGACTACAAAACTTGGAGATCCTCTACTTGCTGCGTTAGCGGGGGGGATTCGTACTCCACAACAAATTCTTCAGGAAATCGCGCCTCGTTTTCCGGATCGTTTTCTCACGGAACCGGGAGCTGTAAACAGTATTATTACAATTGACCGTAAGTTCAAAATGCCTCAAGTTTGGAAAACTTCATTAGCACTGGACTGGCAGTTGCCTTTACCTTTCAAAGCGGACATGACCTTTGAAGGGATTTATATCAAAGATATCAATGCAATTTTGCAAAAAAACATGAATGTTATAGGTCGTGATGATCCGAAGATGTCTGTTTTTTCCGGTAACGATAATAGGGCTCTTTATCCCGGGAAAACAGAAAAGTATATCTATCAGGAGATTACGGATGCCATGTTGATGACCAATACAGGAAAAGGTTATAGTTATACTTTGAATGCCGTACTGAATATGATGCCTGTAAAAGATTTGAATCTTATGGCATCATACACTTACACCCGTTCGCGTTCACTTTCGAATAATTCGAGTAATCAGATTGATGGTGCATGGCGACAGGAACCTTCTGTACAAGGTGCCAATTATCTGACTTTGCATAATTCAAAGTATGTCCAATCCCCTCATCGGATGATAGCGGAAGTTTCTTACGCTGTCAGGTATGCCCGTAATTATGCAACGATGATTTCACTTTTCTATTCGGGACAGCGATACGACTCATATTCCTATTTATATGGTAATGATATGAATAGAGACGGATACGTTTATGATTTGCTATATATTCCTGTTGATCGAACGGAGCTTAATTTTCAGGATTTAAAAGTAGGTGATCGGACGTTTACTGCGTCCGAGCAGCAAGATGCTTTTTGGGCTTTTATTGATCAGGATACTTATTTGAAAGAACATAAAGGAGAATATGCCGAGACAAATGGTGCTTTTTTGCCTTGGGTGAACCGCTTTGATCTTCGCCTGGCTCAGGATTTTCGTGTCAAGGTTGGGAAGACGATGAATACATTGCAGTTTACTGTGGATATGATGAATATTGGAAATCTGTTGAACAGTTCTTGGGGAGTCACGAAGAGTGTACGTACTAATAAACTGTTGAATTTCAGAGGAATGAGTGATGCGAATGAACCGGTTTATACGATGGTGACACAAATGGATAACGGTGTGCCGACTTTGCCTGCGGAGACCTTTATACCTAATCGTATTTCGGATAACTGCTGGCAAATACAGTTTGGCTTACGTTATATTTTCAATTGATGAAGTCTATGAATAAAATATATTTAAACCTCATATATCTGATGACACTCCAACTATTGGTGTTAATCAATTCCGGGTGTACAGAGAAAGAAGAACATCGGGTATTGGTAATCCATTCTTACGAATATAGTTATGCGGCATATCCTGATTTTAATATTCTGATAAAAAAAGCATTCAAGGATAAAGGGATTGAAGCGGATATACGGACAGTCTATCTTGATTGTGAAAGTCATCAGGAACAGGAAGAACTGGACAGAATGAGAATGTTGCTTGATTCTTTAGGGGATTGGAAACCCGAAATTATTTTAGTTAATGAAGATCAGGCTACTTACTCTTTGCTAAAATGCGGGCATCCGTTACCAAAACAAATCCCGGTGGTTTTTGCCGGTGTGAATTATCCGAATTGGGAACTGATCAAGCAATACCCCAATGTGACGGGTTTTCATGATAAAATAGATTACAATAAAACGTTGGATGTCGGGCTGGAATTGCTTGGAAAGAATATAATGCTTTTCACTATACTTGATTATACATATCTTGATCAGGCCATACGTGCCGATATGAAAGAGCAATTCAGAGGTCGGAAAGTAGTTGGATTAGCTCATCTTGAGTTTAAACGTCAGAAAAGGGATTCGATGAGAAAAGAGGGATATGTTTACTTTGAATCTATTCGGGCACGTGTAGTAGATGCTTCTCCCGGTGGTTTCATCTGGCTGCTTAGCAAATATGTTGAAAACAGGTGTTATGTACAACTGAAGCGGGATTTTACGACTGTAAATATTGGTAATATATGTGCCAGCCCCAGTATAACTGCGATAAATGAAGCATTTGGGTACGGAGAGAAATTATTGGGGGGATATATTACTCCATTAAATGTGCAAATAAGTGAAGAAGTAGGGGAAGCGGTAGGTATTTTGCATGGTACTTCACCGGGAGCAATACCCGTTCGGGAAAGTAAAAAGGTTTATCAAATAGATTGGAATGTAATGCAACAATTGCATATTTCAAAAAAAGCTATTCCGGCAAAGTATGAAATTATAAACATGCCATTTAAAGAACGGTATAATGGATTATGGATGACGTTGATTGTATTCATTGTCGTTTTGTTGGGAAGTATAATCAGCGCACTGGCATTTCTTTATTGGCGTGAACAAAAGCGGAAGAAGATGGCTCTTTATGCTTTGGAGGATGAAAAAGAGACACTAGCCTTGTCGATCGAAGGTGGAAATACTTTTGCATGGAAATTACAGGATGACCTCATTGTTCTCGAAAATGCTTATTGGAAATGGTTAGGTAAAAAAACGCGCAAAGTCGATATCGATGAATTGAGAAATTATATTCATCCTGACCATCAAGAGTTATTCAAAATAAACAAGAAAAATCTGGCGTTGGCAAAAAAGAAGATTGTGCGGCTCAAATGCGATTTTAATGGTCAGGGATATCAATGGTGGGAATTTCGATATACCACGACGCAGTTAGCTAACGGACAACTTAAGACGGCCGGTCTTTTGTTGAATATACAAGAGATCAAAGACCGGGAACAGGAGTTGGAAGATGCACGCCGATTAGCAGAGAAGGCGGAATTGAAGCAATCGTTTCTTGCAAACATGAGCCATGAAATACGTACTCCTCTTAATGCTATTGTCGGCTTCTCAAACATACTGGCAATGGAAGATGAGTTGGATGAAGCCGATAAAACGGAATACATAGATACGATCAATCGAAATAGCGAATTGCTATTGAAACTGATTAATGATATCCTCGAATTGTCACGTATGGAATCTGGAAATATGACGTTTCAGATGGAGAAGTGTAATGTAGCCGGACTGGTCGATAAAGTTTATATGACCCATAAAGTGCTGATTCCTTCGTATCTGGAATTTATTGAAGAGAGGGATGACACTCCTATGGAAATAGAAGTGGATAATGACCGGTTGACCCAGGTATTGACTAATTTCCTGAATAATGCTTCTAAATTTACAAAGGAAGGATATATCAAATTGGGATATTGTTTTGTTCCTGAGGAAAATCAGGTACGTATCTATGTGGAGGATTCCGGTATCGGAATTCCCAAGGAAGAACAACACATTATCTTTAGCCGCTTTTACAAGCAAAATGAGTTTGCTCAGGGGACAGGATTGGGGCTCTCCATTTGTCAAGTCATCGTTGAGAAATCTCACGGGAGCATTGAGCTATGGTCGGAACTTGGCAAGGGGAGCCGTTTTACGGTAGTTTTACCTTGTCACGTCATTTCTTGAATTTTCCTTTTTCCATGATGCTCAGGTAGATTTCCAACGAACGGGTGGATATTTGAATTTCCCGGAATGAAACTCCCAAAGAGCCGATCAGAAGAAGTAATGCCAGACCGAAAATATAGGCAGAGAGCAATTGCAGTCCGATATAAATAAGAAACATACTTACCACGCAGAAAAAAAGACTTGCTATACCGAGCCCCTGCATCGTCCGGGTTAAATTAAGGCGCTTGCGGAGATTTTCAATTTGGGCGACAGTGATATCCGTAGGATCTTCCATGTAACGGTCGCGCAATTGGCGAACCAGTTGTGCATACGATAGAAATCGGTTTGTATATGCCAGTAAGATTAGTGATACTGCCGAAAAGAGTAGGGCGGGTGTCGTGAGTGTAAGTTCTTCCATTGTTATTCATGCTAAATGCTATTATAACAATGAAAGAACCTGAAAAGTTTATTTCAATACACCTAATTCTTTACCGACTTTAATGAAAGCCTCGATACACTTGTCAAGATGTTCTTTTTCGTGTCCGGCAGAGATTTGTACGCGGATACGTGCCTGATCTTTCGGAACCACCGGGTAGTAGAAACCGGTTACATAGATACCCTCTTCAAGCATTCGGGCTGCATAAATCTGAGATAGTTTTGCATCGTAAAGCATTACGGCACAGATTGCGCTCTGGGTCGGTTTGATGTCGAATCCGGCAGCAATCATCTTGTCACGGAAATAGTTTACGTTTTCTACCAACTTGTCATGAAGGGCATTGCTTTCTTTCAACATTTTGAATACTTCGATGCTGGCGCCAATAACCGCAGGAGCTACGGAATTGGAGAACAGGTAGGGACGGCTGCGTTGACGCAACAAGTCGATAATTTCTTTGGGACCTGTGGTAAAACCACCCATAGCACCACCGAATGCCTTACCCAATGTACCCGTGTAAAGGTCTACACGTCCGTATGTCTTATAAAGTTCGCTTACGCCATGTCCTGTCGGGCCTACAACACCTGCGGAGTGCGATTCGTCCACCATGACCAATGCATCATACTTTTCTGCCAATGCGCAAATCTTATCCATCGGAGCCACGTTGCCGTCCATTGAGAATACGCCATCCGTCACAACGATGCGGAAACGCTGGGCTTGTGCTTCTTGCAAGCATTTTTCCAGTTCTTCCATGTTGGCGTTGGCATAGCGGTAGCGTTTTGCTTTGCAAAGGCGCACACCGTCGATGATAGAAGCATGGTTCAGTGAATCGGAGATAATGGCATCCTCTTCGGTGAACAGCGGTTCGAAAACGCCACCGTTGGCATCGAAACAAGCTGCATACAGGATTGTGTCTTCTGTTCGGAAATAGTCAGAGATGGCAGCTTCGAGTTCTTTGTGGATATCCTGTGTTCCGCAGATAAACCGGACGGAAGACATACCGTATCCACGGTGATCCATCATCTTCTTGGCACCCTCTATCAAACGGGGATTGTTGGAGAGTCCCAGGTAGTTATTCGCACAAAAGTTCAGCACTTCTTTTCCTTTCACTTTAATGGCAGCTTGTTGTGCACTTTCAATCAGTCGCTCTTCTTTATAGAGTCCGGCTTCCTTAATTTCAGCAAGCGTATTGCTGAGGTGTTCTTTCATTTTACCGTACATAGCGTTTTGGATTTTAGTTTCTATGCAAAGGACATGATTTTTATTGGAATAAACAATATCTTTTTGATATAAAAATTAAAAAAAAAGTGCTTACTTTGTGCGGATTTAGCTGAAGGATATACGCTATGGACTGTGAGCATCTTTCAGAATGGCAAAAATGCTCGTAGTTTTATAGCTAGTAACCTGATGTTTAATCTTATAACTCGTTAACTTATAATCACAAGTTAGAAGAATGAAGAATATTTTGGTAATTGGAGCCACCGGACAAATTGGATCGGAGCTCACGATGGAATTGCGGAAACGCTATGGGAACACACATGTAGTGGCCGGATATATTCCGGGTGCTGAGCCTAAAGGAGAATTGAAAGAATCGGGACCTTCAGCGATCGTTGATGTGACGGATGCGGGAATGATCGAATCTGTGGTAAAAGAGTATAATATCGATACGATCTACAACCTTGCTGCCTTGTTGTCTGTTGTAGCAGAGTCGAAACCCAAATTGGCGTGGAAGATCGGTATAGACGGTTTGTGGAATGTGCTGGAAACGGCCCGTATTCACGGTTGTGCTGTATTTACCCCTAGTTCCATCGGTTCGTTCGGAGCCGATACCCCGCATACGAAGACTCCGCAGGATACCATCCAGCGTCCGCGTACGATGTATGGTGTTACGAAAGTGACTACCGAACTTCTGAGCGACTACTATCATAATAAATATGGTGTGGATACCCGTGCCGTTCGTTTCCCGGGAATTATCTCGAATGTGACTCCTCCGGGAGGTGGAACGACGGATTACGCAGTTGATATATATTATTCTGCCGTGAAAGGTGAAACGTTTGTATGTCCTATTGCCAAAGGTACGCTTATGGATATGATGTACATGCCGGATGCATTGAATGCTGCCATCTCATTGATGGAAGCCGATCCTGAAAAGCTGGTTCATCGCAATGCTTTCAATATCGCCTCCATGAGCTTTGATCCGGAGACTATTTATGAAGCCATACGCAAGCATGTGCCCGACTTCAAGATGGTTTATGATGTAGACCCGTTAAAGCAGCGTATCGCTGACAGTTGGCCGGATAGCTTGGATGACACCTGCGCTCGTAAAGAGTGGGGGTGGGAACCGGAATATGACCTGGAAAGTATGACGGTGGATATGCTTGAGAAATTAAGAGCTAAACTGAAATAATGAGAAAACTTATAGCGGGGGTTGTCTTATTTGCTTTTCTAGCTTCCTGTGGAAACAAGAAGGCGGATATAAACCCCTTTGCAGCTATTACGAACGAGGTGGATTCGGTTCGGCATCGGACCGATACACTCCACCAGATTAAAGCACCGGAAGAACCGGTACCTATAGAGGCGGATGAGTCTTTTGATGACTTTATTTACAATTTTGCTTCCGATGATGCGTTGCAGCGGCAACGTGTTAAGTTTCCGTTGTCCTATTACAACCGGAATGAAGCCTCGAAAATAGAAAAAAAATATTGGAAGCATGATGATCTGTTTACTAAGCAGAGCTATTACACTCTTCTATTCGACCGGGAGGAAGATATGGATTTGGTGGGTGATACCGCTTTGACCTCCGTGCAAGTGGAATGGATATATATCCGGACGCACATGATGAAAAAATACTACTTTGAGCGTATTAAGGGGGCATGGATATTGGAAGCCATCAATCTGCGACCTATTGAAAAAAATGAGAACGAGGATTTTCTGGAGTTTTTTGGACGGTTTGCTACGGACAGTTTATTTCAGTGCCATCGTGTGTCGCAACCTTTGGCATTTGTCACGACTGATCCGGATGATGATTTTGCCGTACTCGAAACCACACTCGATTTGAATCAATGGTTTGCTTTCAAACCTTCACTTCCGACTGACCGCTTGTCGAATATCAATTACGGACAGAAGAATGCCGATGACTCTTCTCATAAAATCCTTGCTTTAAAAGGGATTGGCAATGGACTTTCTAATATCCTTTATTTCAGAAGAGATGTTACCGGCAATTGGGAACTCTACAAGTTTGAGGATGTTAGCATATGATCGCTGCCTTCCTTTCATTTTTACTATCTTCTTTATTAAAAAGTATGATGTTGTATTTTATTTATTTTTTTATGAGGTGGTAAACAAAGTAAATGCTTGCTTACCAGCAAGATGGCATCTTCGTTTGATAGGCTTTTGTCGTTTTGTCTACGAATTCACCTTAGCACTCATGGGAGCAGAAGAATAAATTGATTAAATTTGTGCGCTACAAAGTCAGATAGTAAATAAACTGAATTATGAAAAAAGAAGATTATTCCCTTTTATCTCACAATACGTTTGGCATTGATGTTAAAGCTGCCTGTTTTTTAGAATACCGGTCTGTGGAAGAACTCCACGAATTGATTGCCAGAGAATTGATTACTATGCCTTATCTCCACATAGGAGGAGGAAGTAATTTGCTTTTTACAAAAGACTATCCGGGTACGGTTTTGCATTCACTGATCGGGGGGATAGAAGTTCTTTCGGAAAATGATGAAGAGGTGCTGTTACGTGTCGGTGCGGGAGTCCAATGGGATGATTTCGTATCTTATTGTGTGGAGCATGACTGGTATGGTGTTGAGAATCTTTCATTGATCCCCGGTGAAGTAGGAGCCAGCGCAGTACAGAATATCGGAGCTTATGGTGTGGAAGTAAAAGATCTGATTACATCAGTTGAGACGGTGAACATCCGCGGGGAGGAGCGTGTTTATTCCGTGGATGAATGTGGATATGCTTATCGTAAGAGCATATTCAAGCAACCGGAGATGAAAGAGGTCTTTATCACATATGTATGTTTCCGGTTAAGCAAAAAAGAAAGTTATACATTGGATTATGGAAGCATTCGCCAGGAATTAGAGAACTACCCAGCAGTGACTCTACCCGTCATGCGTCGTGTCATTATAGGTATCCGTGAGAGTAAGCTTCCCGATCCGAAAGTAACAGGCAATGCCGGCAGTTTCTTTATGAACCCCATTGTACCCCGTGTGCAGTTTGAAGCGTTGCAACAGGAATATCCGCGTATACCTTTTTATGAGCTAGCAAACGGCACGGTAAAGATTCCTGCCGGTTGGATGATCGACCAGTGCGGTTGGAAAGGAAAAGCGCTCGGACCTGCGGCAGTACATGATAAACAGGCTTTGGTGCTGGTCAATCGCGGGGGAGCGAAGGGGAGTGACGTTATTGCCCTTTCGGATGCGGTTCGTGCTTCCGTCCGTGACAAATTCGGTATTGACATTCATCCTGAAGTAAATATTGTTTGATTTATGAAAATAAGAATATTAGGAAGCGGTACCTCTACCGGGGTACCGGAAATAGGATGCACCTGTCCGGTTTGTACGTCTGCCGATCCGAGAGACCGGCGTTTGCGTGCTTCGGCTTTGGTGGAAACGGATGATGCGCGGATACTGATTGATTGTGGTCCCGATTTTCGTGAACAAATGCTTGACCTGCCTTTTAGGAAAATCGACGGTGTTTTGATAACCCATGAACATTACGACCATATAGGCGGTCTGGATGATTTGCGACCATTCTGCCGTTTTGGAGAAATCCCCATTTATTCAGAATCGTATACGGCCGAAAAACTACGTAGCCGGATGCCTTATTGTTTTGTGGAGCATAGCTATCCGGGAGTGCCCAACATCCCTTTGCGGGAGATCGATGTGAACCGTACTTTTTCCATAAATAATACTCCGGTGACACCTTTGCGGGTGATGCACGGACGGTTGCCTATTTTGGGGTATCGTATCGGGAATATCGGCTATGTCACAGATATGTTGGCCATGCCTGAAGAATCTTATGAACAATTACGTGATCTTGATGTTCTGGTGATGAATGCGCTTCGCATAACTCCTCATCCTACCCATCAGAGTTTGACAGAAGCTCTCATGGCAGCACGGAGAATCGGAGCAAATGAGACGTATTTCATTCACATGAGTCATCATGTCGGGTTGCAGGCTGAAGTAGAAAAGCTCTTGCCCCCGAACGTGCATTTCGCTTGGGATGGATTAGAAATATTTTAGCAGAAATTTTGGTTTCTTTGTGGAATTTGTTACTTTTGCCCAGAGCCGATAAACAACAATATATTATGAAACTTCGTACCGTAATAAAGATTGCGATCACTACCTCTGTTGCGCTTTTGTGTACAGGTTTCGTTGTGTTTTCGTTCTTTAGACTTTCGGCTGCGAAAAATCAGAAAGAATTTGAACTCTATTCATTGGTCCCGCCTACAGCTACAGCTGTTTTTGAGACGGATGACATGGCGGGGCTGGTACAAGAAATCGGTGAATTGGACTGTAGTAAAGAAGGGCACTTTCTTTACATATCAAAGTTGTTTTCGTATTTGAAATTACATTTCAATGCTCTTCTCGAGGAAACTCCGCACGGGCTTAGCCGGCAGATGAATAAGATGTTGTTCAGTTTTCATGAGCCGGATAACGACCGTAACCAAATACTTTATTGTACGCTTGGTTCCGGAGATTATGTGTTAGTCGAAAATTTTATAAAGAAATATTGTTCAAGTTCATTTCCCTCCAAGCTTTTTGAATACAAAGGAGAAGAGATACGTATCTACCCACTCCCTGATAATGATTTTCTGGCATGTTATTTTACTTCTGATTTTCTGGTGGTAAGTTATCAGAAAAAGTTGATTGAACAGGTTATCGATGCCCGTTTGTCCGGTAAATCTTTATTGAAAGATCCTTTCTTTTCCAATGTACATGCGGCGAAGAAGAGTAATGCGGCTGCTACGATTTACACACGTATGCAATCGCTTGACATGGGAAAACTGACCGATGGGATTCGTTCGCATGCTTCGTTAGGAGGATGGACTGAGTTTGACATGAAGCTGGACAGGGATGTTGTCTATTTTACGGGGATAAGTCACGACACGGATACCTGTATGACGTTTATGAACATGCTTCGCAAGCAAAAACCGGTAGAAGGCTTTCCGGGTGATATGTTGCCTCTGTCTACTTTCTTTTTCAGTCGACGTTCGGTAAGTGACCTTGAAGCAATGCTTGACTTTACCTCTAGTCAGGAATATGCTCGTGCGACCTATTCTAATTATATTAAAGAACGTGATGAGGCATTCATCGAATATGTAAAAGAAAATGGGCGGCATGATATTATGACTTGTCTTTTTTTACGTAATGACACAGCGGATTGTCCGGCAGCTATAGCAAGCCTGCCTGTATGGGATGCCATTCAGTCCGAACACCAACTTAAAATCTTGATTGACAGCGCTCCGGATGAAAAAGATGCTCCTCCGGTTCCTGCAGTCGCATTTTGTTATACCCCTTCCCGGGCTTATATGTTGTATGTATTGCCGCGCAACACGCTGTTTGCCCAATTGACGGGAATTACTCAATCTTCACTGTATACATATGCATGTATATATAAAGATCATTTACTGTTGTCGTCCGATGCCGAAAGTCTTACTCTCTACATTCATCATTTAGAGAAAAAAGAGACTATTGAAGAAGACGTTGATTATAAAGCAAGCGTATTCGGTCTGTCCGATATGTATAATTTTATGCTTGTGGCCGATTTGGGTAAGGTACTCTCTCAGCCTGAGAATTATGTCCGGCTTATTCCTGGTTATTTCTTTCGCAATCCCGATTTCTTCCGCTATTTTACTCTTTCGACTCAATTTACTTGCTTGGATGGCGTGATTTACCCGAATATCGTCTTGCAATATAAGCCGTTGGAAGACGAAAAGTAGCTGTAAAAACTTGAACGGTACTTTGAACGGTCACTTCCTTTGCAATGAGATGTATATCAGAAGGTAAGAAGGAAACTCGAAAAGGAGTTTGAACGGTAGTTTGAACCAATAAAATATATATTAAAATAAAGACATGTGCATTTTCGATGATCAGGATGAACAATCCCCGTAGGAAAAATGATTATCCTCCGAGGGAAATTTGTTTTCCTCGGATGGAAAATTTGTCTTATACCCCCACTGGATGCTTTATAAAAAAACGGAAACAGAAGAAGATTCCTGTTTCCGTCAGTTATACCGATTGTTAGTCATACCTGTGCATTGCCGACAATCAGAAATCGGTTCTGTTTTGCCGATGTTGTCAGGAATATAAATGGTTGCTCTTTAGAACGGCAGATCGTCTTTTGCATCGCCGGCGATGAATTCCGGTGCGGCAGTTGGAGCCGGTGGAGGAACCGGGGAACCTGGAGCCATAGGAGCGGCTGCGCTGACCCGTTCGACTTTCCATGCACGGATACTGTTGAACCAACGGTCTTGCCATTGGCGTGCATCGATGTCGAATGACACGGTCAACTCTTCTCCCATCTGAATGTTGAACTGGTCTATTTTGTCGGCACCAAATACGTCAAAACACATTTTGCGCGGGTATTGATCATGATTTTCGATAACATACTCCTGTGATTTCCACTCGTTGCCGGTCTTCGATACTCCACCTCTGGGCTGGAGGATTGCGATAACTTTTCCTGTAAATTCCATTTCGATAAATTTTAATTCTGCGGCGAAGTTACAATTTTTTAGTAATATGTGCAGCACGCCCCCGTGTTTTTTCTTTCGTTTTGTTGGCTCACCCCAATCTTTTTGCGTAACTTTGTGCATTATAAAAATTAAAATTAAAACATTCAGAAATATATGAAATTTATCGTTTCAAGTACTGCACTTTCAAGCCATTTACAGGCTGTCAGCCGTGTGATTAATTCCAAAAATGCACTGCCAATATTAGATTGTTTCCTTTTCGAATTGGAAGATGGAACTTTGTCTGTAACCGTTTCGGATAGTGAGACGACGATGGTGACTTCTGTTGAAGTGAACGAAGGAGACGAAAACGGGCGCTTTGCCGTGACTGCCAAGACTTTGCTGGACGCTTTGAAAGAAATTCCCGAACAACCGTTGATGTTCGATGTAAACACGAAAACTTACGAAATCACTGTTCAATATCAAAACGGAAAATATAGCCTGATGGGGCAGAATGCAGATGAATTCCCGCAATCGGCTACGCTGGGTGACAATGCTGTACGTGTGGAAATGGATGCGCAGGTGTTGTTGGGAGGTATTAATCGGAGTGTGTTTGCTACTGCCGATGATGAACTCCGTCCCGTGATGAACGGTATTTACTTCGATATTACAACGGAAGATATTACAATGGTTGCTTCCGACGGCCATAAGTTGGTACGTTGTAAGACATTGGCTGCCCGTGGTAATGAACGTGCTGCGTTTATTTTGCCTAAAAAGCCGGCCAATCTGCTCAAGAATCTGCTGCCAAAAGAATCGGGAATGGTTGTTGTCGAATTTGACGAACGTAATGCCGTATTCATGCTTGAAAGCTATCGTATGGTATGCCGTTTGATCGAAGGCCGTTATCCGAATTATAATTCAGTGATCCCGCAGAACAACCCGCATAAGGTGACGGTAGACCGCCAGCAACTTTTAGGTGCCTTGCGCCGTGTGTCTATCTTCTCTTCACAAGCCAGCAGTTTGATAAAGCTTCGTATCCAGGAGAATGAAATTGTGGTTTCCGCACAGGATATCGATTTCTCCACTTCTGCCGAGGAGACTCAGGTTTGCCAGTATTCAGGTACTCCGATGAGCATTGGTTTTAAGTCTACATTCCTGATCGATATCCTCAACAATATCTCGTCTGATGAGATTGTGATCGAATTGGCCGATCCTTCTCGTGCAGGTGTTGTCGTTCCTGTCGAGCAAGAGGAAAATGAAGACCTGTTAATGCTCTTGATGCCGATGATGCTAAACGATTAATTTTCAACTTTCAACTAATTAAAGGATGAATTTAAACCTTAAAAATCCCATCGTTTTTTTCGATCTTGAAACGACAGGTACAAATATTAACACAGACCGTATTGTAGAAATCTGTTATCTTAAAGTGTTTCCTAATGGTAATGAAGAAGCTAAAACGCTCCGCGTTAATCCGGAAATGCATATTCCCGAAGCCTCTTCTGCCGTACATGGCATTTATGATGAAGACGTAGCCGACTGTCCGGCTTTTAAGGAAGTAGCCAAGTCGATAGCTCGTGACATCGAGGGGTGCGATCTGGCAGGGTTCAATTCCAACCGTTTTGATATTCCGGTATTGGTGGAGGAGTTTCTCCGTGCCGGTGTGGACATCGATATCAGTAAACGTAAGTTTGTGGATGTTCAGGTGATTTTCCATAAAATGGAGCAGCGCACACTTTCCGCGGCATACAAGTTCTACTGTGAGAAGAATCTGGAAGATGCACATACGGCCGAGGCGGATACACGGGCTACGTACGAGGTGTTGAAAGCGCAGCTTGACCGTTATGAAGAGCTACAGAACGACATTGCTTTCCTAGCTGATTATTCGAGCTTTACGAAGAACGTAGATTTTGCCGGGCGGATGGTTTATGATGATAACGGTGTGGAGCTTTTCAACTTTGGTAAATACAAGGGCCAGTCGGTTGGAGAAGTGTTGAAGAAAGACCCCGGGTATTACAGTTGGATACTCAACAGTGATTTTACACTAAATACCAAAGCGATGTTGACGAAAATCCGGTTGAGGGAGATGAGTAATCTGATAACGAAGTAAAAATGTTGCTGAGAGGTAAAAAAATCGTTCTTGGAATAACAGGCAGCATTGCCGCGTATAAAGCATGCTATATCATCCGCGGATTGATAAAGCAGGGGGCCGAAGTGCAGGTAGTTATCACCCCAGCGGGAAAAGAGTTCATAACTCCCATTACCTTGTCTGCATTGACCAGTAAGCCGGTCATCAGTGAATTTTTTGCGCAACGTGACGGTACTTGGAACAGCCATGTCGATCTGGGACTGTGGGCGGATGCCATGCTTATTGCTCCGGCAACTGCTTCGACAATTGGCAAAATGGCGAATGGGATTGCAGACAATATGCTGATAACCACCTACCTGTCCGCCAAAGCACCTGTGTTCGTGGCTCCGGCAATGGATCTTGACATGTATGCTCATCCTTCGACACAGAAGAATCTTGAAACATTGCGGTCCTATGGTAATCATGTCATCGAGCCGGGTACGGGGTTCTTGGCAAGCCATCTGGTGGGAAAAGGGCGCATGGAAGAGCCCGAAAACATCATTCGTCACCTGATAGAGTATTTCTCTGCCGGTGGTGATCTGGCCGGTAAAAAAGTGCTGATAACTGCCGGGCCTACATATGAAAAGATCGATCCTGTCCGTTTTGTCGGTAATTACTCTTCCGGTAAGATGGGCTTTGCCTTGGCAGAAGAGTGTGCTGCCCGTGGGGCGGAGGTCACGCTTGTTACGGGGCCGGTACAGTTGCAAGCGGTTCATTCGCGCATTCACCGTATCAATGTGGAGAGCGCAGCGGAAATGGCAGAACAAGCCGAAATGAATTTCAAGCAGGCTGATGCCGCTATATTGTGTGCTGCGGTTGCGGATTTCACGCCCGAAACAACAGCAGATCATAAGATAAAAAGGGAGAAAGACGACTTGGTGCTTAAACTCAAGCCGACCAAAGACATAGCTGCAACATTGGGACGGATGAAGACATCCGGTCAGAAGTTGGTCGGCTTTGCCCTTGAGACTGACAACGAGCAGGAGAATGCCCAGGGGAAACTGGAACGTAAGAATTTCGATTTCATCGTTTTGAATTCGTTGAACGATTCCGGTGCAGGTTTCCGTTGCGATACAAATAAAATAAGCATCATAGACCGTCAACAACGGATAGATTATCCCTTGAAGTCGAAAACAGAAGTTGCAAAAGATATTATTGACCGATTAGCAGAGGAGATGAAATGATGAAAGTGAAGAGAGGAATGCAACAATTTGCGAGAGTGATGACAAGCAAAGCCTTTAAAAAGGTGGTATGTGCGTTTGCAGCCTGTTGTTTGTCGCCTTTGCTGCTTTCAGCTCAGGAACTTGATTGTAAAGTCACAGTGAACTATGCTCAGGTGCAGGGTACGAATGTCGAAATATTCAAGACATTCGAAACGGCCATGATGGAGTTTATCAACGAACGTCATTGGACGCAGGCGCAATATGAGATAAACGAACGCATCCGTTGCTCCATAAATTTCACCGTGAAGAGTTATGACGAGAATGAAGGCAGGTGGGGGTGCGAACTCATTGTGCAGTCCACACGTCCTGTTTATCAATCGGGCTATCAAAGTACCGTTTTTAGCTTTAAAGATGCCGATGTCGAGTTCAATTACAGGGAATTCGATCCGTTGGAATTGCGTGACAACCAGATTGACAATAACCTTACGGCCGTTATTGCCTATTATGCTTATCTGATCATTGGCATGGATATGGATACGATGGCACCGGAAGGCGGAACAGAGGTGTTGCGTTCGGTTGAAAATATCGTTACTGCGGCACAGACTCTTAATGAAAAAGGGTGGAAAGCTTTTGACGACAGCCGCAACCGTTATGCCGTGATCTCCGACTATCTCGATCCGGGAATGAGTCCGCTACGGCAGATGATGTACGACTATCATCGCAAAGGCATGGATGAGATGGCAACGAATGCTACCCGTGCCCGCGCTGCCATTACTGCCTCGTTGAGCAGTTTGAAACAAGCACGTGATAATAAGCCGATGTCCTCATTACCTGTCATTTTTACAGAGATCAAAAAAGATGAACTGATCAATATCTATGGAGGAAAATCTCCGGCTGCTCAGAGTGAAAGAGAAGAAGTATATGAGATTGTTTCTAACATTAACCCCTCGCAAAAGACAGAGTGGGACAAGATTAAATCAAAGTAACTTATGCTACGTTCATTGTATATTCAGAATTATGCTCTGATCGAGAAGTTGGATATCCGCTTTGATACAGGGTTTTCTGTCATTACGGGTGAGACTGGTGCCGGAAAATCCATTATTCTGGGTGCAATTGGCTTGTTGTTGGGTCAACGTGCCGATGTAAAGTCTATCCGTCAAGGAGCGTCAAAGTGCATCATCGAGGCCCGTTTCGATATCTCCTCCTATGGGATGAATGCCTTTTTCGATGAAAACGAGCTGGAATATGAAGAAGAGTGCATTCTCCGCCGTGAACTGCAAGCCTCCGGCAAAAGCCGCGCTTTCATTAACGATACACCGGCTTCATTGACGCAGATGAAAGAACTTGGCGAGATGTTGATCGATGTTCATTCCCAGCATCAGAACTTGTTATTAAACAAAGAAGGTTTTCAATTGAACGTTCTTGATATTCTGGCCCGAAACGAAGAGGCATTGAATGTCTATCATCAACTTTATGCAGATTGGAAACGTTTGGATCAAGAATTGGAAGAACTCATCCGGCAGGCGGAACAAAGCAAAACGGATGAAGATTACATTCGCTTCCAGTTAGAGCAATTGGAGGAGGCACGTCTTTCCGGAGGGGAGCAGGACGGATTGGAGCAAGAGTCGGAAACGTTAAGCCATGCCGAAGAGATAAAAGCCGGTTTGTATCGCATTGAGCAGACATTTACTTCGGACGAAGGAGGATTGCTTTCTTCGCTGAAGGAGAGTATAAGTTCTCTTTCATCGTTGCAGAGAGTCTATCAGCCTGCAGGGGAACTTGCGGAACGAATGAACAGTGCATTTATCGAACTAAAGGATATTGTGGACGAAATCAGTAGCCAGGGTGAAAATATCGAGTTCAATCCGGTTCGTCTGGATGAGGTAAACGAACGGTTGAATCTGATCTATTCTTTGCAGCAAAAGCATCGAGTACAATCTGTAGAAGATTTAATTAATCTTACGGAAGAATACCAGGAAAAGTTATCTGCCATTACTTCATTTGACGATCGTATTGCTGCATTGACAGCTAGCCGTGATGCACAATATAATAAGGTGAAAAAACAAGCAGCGTTGTTGACTAAAGCACGTACGGCTGCTGCCGAAGAAGTCGAAAAGCAGATGGGAGTCCGTCTTATGCCATTGGGAATGCCGAATGTCCGCTTCAAGGTGGAAATGGGCTTGCGGAAAGAACCGGGCATTCAGGGAGAAGATACGGTCAATTTTCTGTTCTCGGCCAATAAGAACGGAGCGTTGCAAAATATTTCATCGGTTGCTTCAGGAGGGGAAATTGCACGTGTGATGCTTTCCATAAAGGCGATGATAGCCGGTGCGGTGAAACTGCCTACTATTGTTTTTGATGAGATCGATACGGGAGTCTCCGGAGAAATAGCCGATCGCATGGCGGATATCATGCAGGAGATGGGTGAACAAGAACGGCAGGTGATCAGTATAACGCATCTGCCACAGATCGCAGCTCGCGGTAGTGCCCATTATAAAGTATATAAGCGCGATAATGACACCGAAACCAATAGCCATATCTGTCGCCTCACGAATGAAGAGCGGGTGGAAGAAATAGCTCATATGCTGAGCGGGGCGACTTTGACAGAGGCGGCATTAAGTAATGCAAAAGCGCTATTAAAAATGAATTAAGAGTGAAAAGCTTAAAAAATTATGGTTGATAAAAGTGAAATGATTTTTGGTGTTCGTGCCGTTATTGAAGCTATACAAGCTGGTAAGGAGATAGATAAAATACTGATAAAGAAAGATATTCAGAGTGATCTTTCCAAAGAACTGTTTGCAGTCCTTAAAGGGACGCTTATCCCGGTGCAACGTGTACCGGTAGAGCGTATCAATCGGATTACCCATAAGAATCATCAGGGAGTGATAGCTTATCTTTCCTCCGTCACTTATCAGAAGACGGAAGATCTGGTACCTTTTCTTTTTGAAGAGGGAAAAAATCCACTGTTCGTAATGCTGGACGGTGTAACGGATGTACGCAATTTCGGGGCTATCGCCCGTACCTGCGAATGTGCTGCGGTAGATGCTGTCATCATTCCCGCCCGTGGCAGTGTGACGGTGAATGCTGATGCTATGAAAACATCAGCGGGAGCATTGCATACGTTGCCTGTTTGCCGGGAACAAAGTTTGAAGAATACGCTCCAATATCTGAAGGATAGTGGTTTCCATATTGTTGCTGCTACGGAAAAAGGAGATTACGATTATACGAAAGCTGATTACACTGGTCCGATGTGCATCATCATGGGCGCGGAAGATAAAGGGGTGTCTTATGACAATCTTGCTCTTTGTGATGAATGGGTGAAGATACCGATGTTGGGCAGTATTGAATCGCTCAATGTGTCTGTGGCTGCCGGGATATTGGTTTATGAAGCAGTAAAGCAAAGACACACAGACCTATAATAATTCTAACGATCAATTAAAATTCAAATTATGAGAAAATTCCTATTACCTTTACTATTCATCTGCCTGTCAGTGCAAGGAAGTATGGCACAAGTACCGAAGTGGGTGGAGAAGGCTAAACGTGCCGTGTTTTCCATTGTCACTTACGATAAAAATGATAAAATGCTGAGTACAGGTAATGGTTTCTTTGTTACCGAAGATGGTATCGCCTTATCGGATTACTCTCTTTTCAAGGGAGCCGAACGTGCGATAATCATCAATTCGGAAGGGAAACAAATGCCGGTAGATGCCATACTTGGTGCAGACGATATGTATGATGTGATTAAATTCCGTGTGGGTATCACAGAAAAGAAAGTACCTGCTTTACAAATTGCGTCTATGGCTCCAGTGGTAGGTGCTGAAGTTTATCTGTTACCATACTCTACTCAGAAAGACCGAAATTGCACGCTGGGAAAGGTGAAAGAAGTCGCTAAGATTGGCGAGCAGTATCATTATTATACGCTTGATATGCTTCTGAAAGACAAAATGGTAAGTTGTCCCGTAACTACTGCCGACGGTCAGGTGTTCGGTCTGGCGCAGAAATCATCCGGTAGAGATACGACAAGCATCTGTTATGCTGCCGGGGCAGCCTTTGCCATGTCACAGAACATTAGTGCGCTTTCTCTCAACGATCTTACTTTACGCAATATCGGTATTAAGAAAGGTTTGCCCGAAACGGAAGATCAAGCTATGGTAGCTTTGTTCATGGCTTCCTCTCAAGTGCCTCAGGATGAATATATGATGATGTTGGATGATTATATCAAACAGTTTCCCAATAGCTCGGAAGGATATATCCGTCGGGCATCTGCTTTGGTTTTTGGTACGAACAAGGATGAATCATCGTACGATAGAGCGGCTGCCGATCTGGAACAGGCTCTGAAAGTGACACAGAAAAAAGATGATGCTTATTATAATATTGCAAAACTGATTTATAATTATCAGATCGATAAACCTGAAACGACTTATAAGGACTGGACATATGATAAAGCACTGGAATATGTACGTAGTGCGCAAGCTGTGGATTCTTTGCCGGTTTATGTCCAGCTTGAAGGCGATATATTGTTTGCAAAGCAAGACTATCCGGCTGCACTTACCAGTTATGAAAAGGTAAACCGTACTAATCTGGCTTCTCCGGCTAGTTTCTTCAATGAAGCTAAGACGATGGAGTTGCTTGAACGTGATCCGAAAGAAATAGTAGCCGTCATGGATAGCTGTATTGCTCATTGCCAGCAACCGGTTTCCGCGACCGATGCCCCGTATTTGTTGGAACGTGCCCAGATGAATATGAATGCAGGATTATACCGCCCGGCCATGCTTGATTATGATACATATTACAAAGCTGTAAACGGTCAGGTGAACGATGTCTTTTTCTATCTTCGTGAACAGGCAGCCATCAAAGGACGTCAGTATCAACGGGCATTGGATGACATCGCCGAAGCCATCAGGCTCAATCCGAAGGAGGTGCTTTATTATGCCGAACAAGCGGTAGTGAATATGCGTGTGAACCGTTTCGACGAAGCAATAGGAATTTTGGAGAATGCCATTTCTATTAATCCTGATTATGCGGAAGCTTATCGTCTGTTGGGGATTTGCCAGGTGCAATTGAAGAAAATGAAAGAAGCTTGTGATAATTTTGCCAAGGCTAAATCTTTGGGCGATCCGAGTGTGGACTCTCTGATTGAGAAGCATTGTAAATAATAAAAGCTTTGCAGAGGCCCTCTGGAAGAGTGTGGAGATAATTTAGAAAGCCCCTGTCCTTATGTTGAGTAGGACAGGGGCTTCTCATTTTGGAGATTTTAATAAAAAACTCTCTCTCTCATCTCCCTTTAGTCAAGCTTAGGTATTAAATCTTTAAGTTAGTCTGAATAATTCTTTTCTCTTGTGTAACTATATAGTAAATGCAGGGATTTCTGGAATACTGCATCTCATACTGCTTTTTTTCTAATAATTTTTTTCAGAGACTTTTTTTTGCTATCTTCGGGGCATGAATTCTATATAACCTATAAAAAGAAAATAGAAATGAAGAAAGTAATTTGCAGCGAAAAAGCTCCGGGCGCAATCGGCCCTTACAGTCAGGCTATCGAAGCCAATGGTATGGTATTTGTATCAGGACAGCTTCCGATCGATGCTGCTACAGGCTTGATGCCGGAAGGTGTTGAAGCCCAGGCTCGCCAATCTTTGGAGAATATCAAGCACATTCTTGAAACAGCCGGTTTAACAATGGGTGATATTGTTAAAACGACTGTATTCTTGCAGGATATGTCTTTGTTTGCCGGTATGAACGGTGTGTATGCTACTTATTTCGACGGTGCTTTTCCGGCTCGTTCGGCATTTGCGGTAAAAGCTCTGCCGAAAGACGCATTAGTTGAGATCGAGTGCATCGCGGCCCGCTAATAAATCTGCAACAATGAAACTACTGCCTCCTACGAAGATCATATCTTCCGGGAGGCTTTTTTCTTGTGCAGCGCGTACAGCGTCTATAACAGCCGGATATGATTCGCCTCGTAACCCGAATTCGCCTGCTATCTTTTGAAATTCTTTTTCAGGCATTGCTCGTTTGACACTTGCTTTTGTAAAATAGTAAGTAGCTTCTTGAGGCAAGAGGGCCAATACGCCCCGGATGTCTTTATCATTTACCATTCCTATTATAATATGGAGATGTTTGTGAGGGATAGTACTGATTTGATGAGTGATGTAGGTAATTCCTCCTATATTATGCCCGGTATCACAGATCAGGAGAGGGGAGGTGCTTAGTTTTTGCCATCTTCCCATTAGCCCCGTGAGTTCATTGACATGTGCAAATCCATCGCGAACATTTTTTTCTTCTATACGATATCCTAATCTTTTCAATATGGGTAATGCATGTAGAATTGTATTTGTATTTTTTATTTGATAACAGCCTCCCAGATCTCCTTCTAATTGTGGATAGTCCGGTGTTTCGTAAACCAATGATTCTTTTTGATATGCTGCTTTAAGAATAAGATTGTCATCTTCTGCAAACAAAATGGAGGTTTCCGCACTTTCCGCTTTGGCCGAGAAAACAGGCCGTGTCTCTTCGTTAGTTTCTCCAATTACCACAGGGATGTCTTTCTTTATGATGCCGGCCTTTTCACCAGCTATTTTGGCAAGTGTGTCTCCGAGGAATTGGGTATGGTCAAAGCTGATATTGGTGATAATACATAAATCGGGACGGATGATATTGGTACAATCCAAACGCCCGCCCAGTCCCACTTCGACCACGGCCACGTCTATCTTTTGATCCGCGAAATACCGGAAAGCCATAGCCGTTGTCAGTTCGAAAAATGAAGGATGTAGCGGCTCGAAGAAGTTTCTGTGTTTTTCTACAAATTTCACAACATAGCTTTCGGGAATCATTTCTCCGTTGATGCGGATACGTTCACGGAAATCAACAAGATGGGGAGATGTGTACAATCCCACTCGATAACCGGCTGATTGCAGAATGGCAGCTAATGTATGGGAACAAGAACCCTTTCCATTAGTCCCCGCAATATGAATGGTGCGGTATTCCCGATGGGGATGACCAAAGTGTTCGTCAAGAGTTTTTGTTGTTTCTAAACCTTCCTTATATGCGCTGCTTCCGATTTGCTGAAACATAGGCGCACTCTCATATAAATACATTAATGTGTCCTGATAGTCCATCTTTTATAATATTTAACTGGCAAGAAATCTTTATTGCTCATTTATTTGCTATCTTGGGTGCGAGAATCTTTCACATGGGTGACGGATTTCTCTTTCGGATTGCAAATATCAACATTTAAATCTAACAAAAAGTATGGGAGCTAAGAAAAATTTTGTGTTGGACACAAACGTCATCCTTCACGACTACAATTGCCTGAAGAATTTTCAAGAGAACGATATTTATCTTCCAATTGTCGTACTGGAAGAATTGGATAAGTTTAAAAAGGGGAACGAACAGATTAACTACAATGCACGCGAGTTTGTACGTGAGCTTGATTTGATTACTGACGATAACTTGTTTACGAACGGAGCATTCTTGGGTGAAGGGCTGGGACGTTTGTTTATTGTTGCCGGTGAAGTGGATTCTCCGGTAGTGCATGAATCTTTTCCGGCACGAAAACCTGACCATCAGATATTGGCAGTTGCCGATTATCTTGCCCGGAAACATTCTAAAACAAAAACAATTTTGGTGACCAAAGATGTCAATCTTCGTATGAAAGCCCGTTCTATTGGGGTACTTTGTGAAGATTATATTACTGATAAAGTGGTTAATATCGACATTTTTGAAAAATCCAATGAGGTTTTCGAAGGGATTGCTCCTTCTTTGATCGACCGTATTTATTCATCCCGTGAGGGGTTGGATATCGATGAATTTGAATTCAAGAACATTATCCGTCCCAATGAATGTTTCATCCTGAAAAGTGATCGGAACAGTGTACTTGCCCGTTATAATCCCTTTACGCATATGGTAACCAGGGTAAATAAATCGAAGAATTATGGTATTGAGCCTCGTAATGCCGAGCAAAGTTTTGCTTTTGAGATATTGAATGATCCTAATGTAAAACTGGTGGCGCTGACTGGGAAAGCAGGTACTGGCAAAACATTATTGGCACTTGCCGCTGCACTGGGCAATATTCTTGATTATAAACAAATCCTTTTGGCACGTCCCATTGTATCACTTTCTAACAAAGATATAGGTTTTCTGCCGGGGGATGCCAAAGAGAAAGTTGCTCCTTATATGCAGCCATTGTTCGATAATCTGAATGTCATAAAACGGCAGTTTGCAGCTAATTCTACGGAAGTAAAGCGGTTGGAAGATTTGCAAAAAAGTGAACAATTGGTTATAGAAGCATTGGCTTTTATCAGGGGGCGCAGCCTCAGTGAAACTTATTGTATTATTGATGAGGCGCAGAATCTGACACCGCATGAAATAAAAACAATTATTACCCGTGCAGGTGAGGGGACAAAGATGGTGTTTACCGGTGATATTCAGCAGATAGATCAGCCCTATCTGGATAGCCAGTCCAATGGTTTGGTCTATATGATAGACCGGATGAAGGATCAGAATCTCTTTGCACACGTCAACCTCGTAAAGGGAGAAAGGAGCCAATTAAGCGAGTTGGCAAGCAACCTGATGTAGGGAGATAAATAGGAACTTTTTGGTCGCGGAATTTTCATATCAGCTATGCTTTTTTATGAACAATTCCGTGACCTTTTTTTGTATTATAGTTTTATTATGGACAAAAGAAAATTTATTATTTTGTTAAATAAAGCGGTAATTGATAAAAATAATGTATCTTTGTCGCGCCTAAAACAAAAAAACTATATATTCAATGAGACCAAGATTTTTTCAACGGTATCTTTCTGCAAAGGTATTGCCCATTTGGACCATACTGCTGATTGATGTGTTTATCATCATAGCATCATGTATGTTGTCATATGCGCTCCGTTATGATTTTCGTAGTATTTTTTTGGATTCCTCTACAATCGACAAAACGATTATTTGGACAGTAATTGCAAACCTGATCTTCTTCAGGGTGTTCCGCACATACTCCAATGTGCTTCGTTTTTCTTCATTTGTAGACATAATGCGCATCTTTGTTTCCCTTACCGTTTCGTATGGGTTACTTATGATAATGAGTGTATTACTGGATGCATATTTCACTATTAAAATAGCACCGGTCAGTGTGTTGTTTATGGCTTATGTTATTAACTTCGCCATGATGGCTTGTTCGCGAATCGTAGTAAAAATGTTTTTCGAAATCATCAACTTCGATGGAAGTCATACGACTAACGTATTTATCTATGGTGCTAAAGAGGCGGGTGTGAACATTGCTAAAGCTTTACGTGTAAACCTTCGCAACCATTATCGTCTTCGTGGATTTATAGCCGATGAGCCTGAGTTGATTGATAAAATCATGATGGGAGTAAAGGTATATCCCAATGACGATACGTTGATAGAAAATATGAATGACCGGGATGTCCATACGCTTATCATTTCGCCTGCAAAAATGGATGAATTGAAGAAGACAGATATGGCAGATCGTTTATTGGCTAATAATGTGAAATTGTTGACAGCTCCTCCTTTGAGTGAATGGGGCGGACAAGCACTCAATCGTACCCAACTGAAAGAGATACAGATTGAAGACTTGTTGCAGCGTGAGCCTATCGAAGTCGATATTCATAAGATAGCTTCCCATCTGGAAGGAAAACGTGTAATGATAACCGGAGCAGCCGGTTCTATCGGGAGTGAAATAATGCGTCAGGTGGCTTCTTTTAATCCTTATAAATTGATACTGATTGATCAGGCGGAAACACCCCTGCATGATATCCGTCTTGAATTGCAAGATCGTTGGAGGGATATCGATGCTGAAACAATTGTTGCTGATATTTCCAATCAAACCCGTATAGAAGCTATTTTCCGGGAATTTAAACCGCAATATATATTCCATGCGGCTGCTTACAAACATGTTCCAATGATGGAGGATAATGTTTCGGAATCCATTCAGGCAAATGTGGCGGGTACACGTATCCTGGCTGATCTTGCCGTTAAATATGCTGCGGAGAAATTCGTTATGATTTCTACGGACAAGGCAGTGAATCCTACCAATGTAATGGGATGTTCCAAGCGGATTTGTGAAATCTATGTTCAATCCTTGGCTAAGAAATTACAGAAGGATGGTAACAATACCGTGCAGTTTATTACGACCCGTTTTGGGAATGTCTTGGGATCTAACGGATCTGTTATTCCTCGTTTCCGTGATCAGATCCAACGTGGTGGTCCTGTTACCGTGACCCATCCTGAGATTATCCGTTATTTTATGACGATACCTGAAGCTTGTCGTTTGGTGCTTGAAGCAGGAAGCATGGGCAATGGTGGGGAAATTTACATTTTTGATATGGGGAAACCTGTTAAGATTGTTGATCTTGCTAAGCGGATGATCAGTCTTTCCGGACGTACAGATGTAAAGATTGAATTTACCGGCTTGCGTCATGGTGAAAAGCTTTATGAAGAATTGCTCAATATCAAGGAACTTACTAAACCTACTTATCACGAAAAAATTATGATTGCTACTGTACGCGAGTACGATTATGATGAAGTGAAAAACCGTATTCAAAAATTGATTGACGTAAGTTATTCTTATGATCAGATGAAGATTGTAGCAGCAATGAAAGACATTGTTCCCGAATTTGTAAGCAAGAACTCTTGCTTTGAAGCGTTAGATAAGAAACAGTAATAAAGTAAAAAACGAAGAGTGAAAAGTGAAGGGTAATATGCTTTATGATAAGCATCTAATGCCCCTTCACTTTTCACTCTTCGTTTTTTACTTCCCTGCTTATTGCTTATTGGAAAAATATTTCAAGAATTGGGTACGTTCCCACATGTTTATTCCCTGTACATCTTTCGCATTCAGCTTTCCTTTGAACTGTGAGATGTTTTTAAATCCTTTGTTGTCCATCCATGTGCTGAGGAAACGGGTCAATTCGCCAATGAATAAATTAGTATTCTGATAGATGGCACTGCAGACCTCCACTGCTGAAGCACCAGCTAAAATTGCTTTTACTATAGCTTCAGGTTTATGTACGCCACCGGATGCCGCATAATCTATTCTATTAACCAAAGCAGAGGCAATACCTATCCAGCGAAGTGTATTCGAAAGATCGGAAGAATGACTGAATACATCCCCTGAACTGTGAACCATTTTTTCAATGTCGATATCCGGCTGATAGAAGCGGTTGAATAATACCACTGCGGCAGCACCGTTTGCATAAAGCTGATCAATTAAAGCAATAGGATTTGTCAGATTATCACCCAATTTCATAATAACCGGCAATTTGACAACACGTTTGATATGACTCAAAATATCGATATGCCGTTGTTCAAATGAACCATATTTGTAAAGTACGTCTGATTGCAAAGCTAGAATATTTATTTCCAGTGCATCTGCACCTGCTTCTTCGATCTGTTTGGCAAAATCAATCCATTCTGTGTCTGTATAGCAATTGATGCTAGCGATGATGGGGATATCGCAAACTTTTTTGCTTTCCTTTATTAATTCGATATATTCCGCAAGTTTATGTTCACGGATATAATCGGCCAAATAGTCGTTACCTTCCGAGTAAACGGGATCTTTAAGATGGTCAGCTTCGATGAGAATCTGTTCCTCGAAAAGTGATTTCAAAACAATAGCCCCTGCGCCTGCTTCGGCTAACTTTTTGTTTTTTCCGGCACTATTGGTGAGGCCTGAACTGCTAATGATTACAGGGTTTCTGAGCTGAAGCCCGGCAAAAGTAGTTTTTAAATCGGTCATGATAAATGATATTTTAATTATAGTTTCTTTCTCCAAATATTTTACTACCTATTCGTACCATTGTACTTCCTTCGGCAATAGCCTGCGGATAGTCGTGAGACATTCCCATAGATAATTCACAAAATGCATCAGAATCAGAAAAAACGGTTGCTTTCAAATCTTTGAATACGCTATGTAAATAACGGAATTCCAGCTTTATTTGTTCAATGTTATCGGTGTTACTGGCCATACCCATTAATCCGCATATCTTCACGTTTTTCAGAGACTTCCAATCATCGGTAGCCAGCATTTGGCGGCATTCATCGGCACTGAAGCCAAATTTCGTTTCCTCTTGAGCAATGTGTAATTGTAACAAACATTTTATTGTACGTCCTACTTTTTCAGCTTGTTTGTTTACTTCTGCTAGTAGTTTATATGAATCGATACCATGAATCATGCTCACATAAGGAGCCATGTATTTGATTTTATTCGTTTGCAAATGTCCGATGAAATGCCATTCAATGTCTTTGGGTAAGGTTTCATATTTGGAAGTCATTTCCTGTACTTTGCTCTCTCCGAAAATACGCTGCCCCGCACTATATGCTTCTTCTATCGCCTCATTGGGATGGAATTTCGACACAGCGACTAACCTGACTCCTTTCGGGAGTTGGGCCAATACATTCTTTAAATTCTCCGCAACAAACATGTTTTTATTGATTAACAAATGATTAGTTTAAAAGGATGAGTGATTAATAACTAATTGGCTTGTTAATGATAACGATCAATGATCATGCAACTTGGTAGCAGTCTGTTAATCGTTAATCATTAACTTGCTAATCATTACTTATTATACTTCCGGTTTATCGTTTGGTTCTGCACTATATGGATAAACATCCATCAAAGGTGTTTCCGATACCAATCCGATTTGATAATCAGCCATTGTCCCTTTCATTCCTTCATCCAGCTTCTTTACGGCATCGCGTAAGTCGGAAGCTTGTACAAGTACCTGTGTGGAAGATTTTTTTTCAGCACCACTTTTTTCATCCAATGTGATGAAAATCAGTTTGCACTTAAACCAACGGTCGGCAGCTTCTTCATCGCTAGGGAAAAGTTCGCTGTAATTGGCTCGTTTTATGTCGGATACGGTAAATTCACCTGTGATAAATGGAGTCATCTCTTCAATAATTCGTGCTTCTGCTTCTGTAAAGCTAAGTGCATCCACGAGATAAGGTTCGGTTACTTTCTTATTCATTCCGTTTTCCATCAGTTTCTCATAACGGATTTTGCATTCAAACCAAGTATGCATTGCCATATTCTTCTGTTTTTAATTTATTAAAAAGTTTATAATCTGCCTATTACGTTCTATTGTTACGTAATAGGCTTACAAAGATAATTCAAAAAACATCTTTTTGCATCCATAAATTGAAGATTTTATGATCTGATGGGTAAACATTTATTTCTTTTCAACAATAATTTTACAATCAATGGATAATGCAGCTATTGATTATATGGGTTTTATGAAGTTAATGCCAATACATTGGTACGAACTGATCAATGAATTATTTGGATCCTTGACTTGAAGTATAAAAAATACATGGTATTAACCAAGTTCGTTATCGATAAGATTTTGGATGAATCTTTCTTATTAGTTTTGGTTGTAATTTCTTATACTAGTATACTAATTCCGATAACATTGAACTTTTATTTAATAGATTTATAATTATCTTTTGGGAAATGTTTTAGTCAGTTCCTAGAATAAACGACTGTATCAGTCTTCAGCATATTTCATAAATAAATTGATTCTATTTTTTTGTATTTGAGGGTACCTGAATGGAGTGGCTAAATTAGTCTTTGATTTAACTAACTTAAAATGAATGAAAATATTTGTTTGTCCCATATATTCTTATACAAATGCTAAAAAAGGAAATGTAATTATATCTATGCTTCAAATATTATGAAGACTATTGGATTTATCCGAGAAAAAAGCTTGTATTTGAAAAGCTAAATTGTTATATAAATATGATGGTTACTTTTAGAAAGTGTTTCAATAAACGTTCGTTTAATGGCACAAAAGTAGAGCCTATAAATGAAACTACAAAATATTTTTATATATATTTTTTTTAGTCGCTATCAAATTGAGTCATATGGCATTGATTATCATTTACTTATATTGAATATTAAATTCTTGTCTTGGAACTATTATTTTTTAAGAATAAGCCTTATTCAAATCTTCAAAAATCCTGTACAATTAAACGAACGTTTATTGAAACACTTTCTATATTTAAACATTTCGTTTAAAGGGAGTTATGCGTAATATTTATTTTGTTTCTAAAGCGCAGAATTTTCCTCCTTAAAATTTTTCAAGACTGTCCTGCTGAGATAGGGGATGGAATTGGAATGAAATGAATGCATTAAGATTTACATCAGCATTACATGATTTAACCGGGAAGTACTTCTTTATTCCGGTGTCCCCAAAGAATATCCATTAGTGAGCGATTTAGTTGATTCTCAAATTTCAATTCGTAATTCTCGATTGAAGCTACAGTGGTATGCCCTTCGTATCACTTACAGTCGCGAACTTGCATTAAAAGAGTATCTTGATGCCAATGGCATTGAGAACTTCATTCCAATGCATTATGAGTATAGTGTAAGAAATGAGCGTCGTGTTCGCAAACTGGTTCCTGTTATTCACAATTTAGTCTTTGTACATTCATCACGCAATCGTATTGATCAAATTAAAGATACGATGAATATGACTCTTCCTATCCGGTATATAATGGATAAGGAAACTCGTCAGCCGATTATTATACCTGACTCACAAATGCGAAGTTTTATGGCAATTGCCGGAAATTACGATCAACAATTGGTCTATCTTGAACCATCAACTGTTTCTTTCCGGAAAGGAGACCGCGTTCGTGTCATCGGAGGAGCTTTTGCAGGTATTGAAGGTGAGTTCTTACGTATAAAGAATGATCGGCGTGTTGTTGTATCTATTGAAGGGGTTGTCGCTGTAGCTACTGCTTTTATACATCCCTCGCTTGTCGAACCGATTATAGAACGTTGATTCTCTTGATTGTAACTGTAAATAATAAAATCTAAATAGCCTTATGCAGGTAAAAATTAATACTTTGCGTCGTGCCATTCACGACCTTCTTTATCTTGGTATAGATAATGAGCCTATTTATTCCGATCAATTTTGCCGGCTCAACAGTGAAGTTTATCAACAAACAGAGGCTCTCTATGAATGTCAGGGTAGTACTGATGAAGAAGAAGCCTCTCTTTGCATAGTTCTTCTTTTGGGATATTCTGTTACCGCATATGATCATGGCGATAAAGAAGCAAAGGTACAATCTGTTTTGAATCGCAGTTGGAAAATTTTAGATCGTTTGCCGGCATCTTTATTGAAGTGCCAGCTATTGGTTATTTGCTATGGTAAGGTGTTTGATGAAGCGTTAGCAAAGGAATTGAACGAAATTATAAGTGGGTGGAATAAGGCCGAATTGACTTTAGAGCAAACAGAGGTTATTGAGGAGTTGAAGAACTTAAAGGAGAATCCGTATCCGTTTGAAGAAATAAAAGAATAAATTACTTTTGTCATAAGTGTTAGCTGGCGATCAGAAAACATGCTAGGGATTTAAACTAGCACGTCTGGGTGCATCGTTTTATGCAAAGTATTGAATACATGGGGTAAGAATGAGAGGATTGGCTCTGCAGGTATTGAAAAATCAATACGAACGATTTTTACTTTTTTATATATAAAGACATAGAAGGGTGGGTGAATCCTTAAAACATACGGCTGTCAAAGGTGTTAGTTGGAGTTTTGCCGATAATATAGCTAATTCCGGTATTACATTTTTAGTCGGTCTGGTTTTGGCACGTCTGCTTACTCCCGAAGAGTATGGCATAATGGCTATGATTGCTATCTTTATCGCTATATCTAATTCCATTATTGACAGTGGCTTTTCGAATGCCTTAATCCGTAAAACGAATGTAAAACGAATCGATTATAATACGGTATTTTATTTTAATTTGGTAGTCGGAACTGCCATTTATATCTTGCTTTATCTGGTTGCTCCTCTGATCAGTGACTTTTTTAAAGAACCCCTTTTGGTACCAGTTACCAGAGTGATTGGATTAACTCTTATAATCAATGCACTGGCAATTATTCAGCGGACTATAATGGTAAAAGAAATCGATTTCAAGACTCAGATGAAAGTTTCTCTAATCGCATCTTTAACTAGTGGGGGAATCGGCATTGGCATGGCTTTTTATGGTTGTGGAGTCTGGAGTTTGGTCGGACAACAGGTTTCACGTCAGTTAGTTAATACGTTTTTTTTATGGTTTTATAGTTGTTGGCGTCCGGCTCTAGAATTTTCAATCGATAGCTTTAAAAAATTGTTTGGTTTTGGTTCAAAACTCTTGCTTTCAGGCTTGATAGACACAGTTTATAAAAATATATATTATATCGTGATTGGTCGTTTTTATAGTTCGGTTCAATTGGGGCAGTACACACGTGCCGAGCAGTTTAATACAATTTTTTCCAGTAATTTGACTTCTGTAGTCCAACGAGTCAGTTATCCGGTACTTAGCTCCATTCAGAATGAAGATGAGCGTTTGCGAGAGGCTTATCGTAAAATAATAAAGGTAACTATGTTGGTAACATTCGCATGTATGCTGGGACTTGCTGCCGTTGCAAAACCTTTGATTATTATTTTGATCGGTATTAAATGGATACCTGCCGTTTACTTTTTGCAAATTATTTGTTTTGCCGGTATGCTTTATCCACTCCATGCTATTAACTTGAATATTCTTCAGGTGAAAGGACGTTCGGATTTGTTTTTGAAATTGGAACTCATTAAGAAAATAATAGCAATAGCACCCATTGTTATCGGTATTTTTTACGGAATCAATTACATGCTTTGGGGGAGTGTTTGTATTTCTTTTATCTCCTATTTTTTAAATAGTCATTATTCGGCAGTGTTAATAAAATACCCAACAAAGAATCAACTAAAGGACATTTTTCCCACATTTCTGATATCCTTGTTTGTAGCAGCATTTATGTGGAGCATATCTTTAATGGATATTTCCGTTTATCTAATCCTTCCCATTCAAATTATAGCAGGTACTCTCTTGGCTTTCTGTATTTATCAAAAAGTAAAGCTTCCTGAATATTTGGAGATAAGGGAATTAGTGTCTTCCGCACTTAAAAAGAAAATAAATTATTAAAGATTCAAATAAGAATGGAAAACAAAGTAATTACAGTTACTTCTCCATTATTACCTTCGCTTGACGATTTCCTACCTTATATGCAGGATATATGGGATCGTAAGTGGCTGACTAATAATGGCTATTACCATCAGGAATTGGAAAAATCTTTGTGCGAATACTTAAAGGTACCCTATATAAGCCTTTTTACAAATGGGACTTTGCCTTTAATTTGTGCTTTACAGGCATTACGCATTACGGGTGAAGTGATAACTACTCCTTATAGTTTTGTTGCTACCACTCACTCCTTGTGGTGGAATGGCATTAAACCCGTGTTCGTGGATATTGATCCGATGACATGCAATATTGATCCGGATAAGATAGAAGCAGCTATCACACCTAAAACAACGGCAATTATGGCTGTCCATGTTTATGGTAAGCCCTGTGATATGGAACGCATTCAGGCTATAGCTGATAAATATGGTCTTAAAGTGATTTATGATGCAGCTCATGCATTCGGTGTGGAAGTTAACGGCAAATCGATATTGGAGGCCGGTGATATATCAACATTGAGCTTTCATGCTACAAAAGTTTATAATACCATTGAAGGTGGTGCTTTGGTTTGTCATGACGAGAATACAAAGAAACGGATTGATTACTTAAAGAACTTTGGTTTTGCGGGTGAGACTACCATTATTGCTCCCGGAATTAATGGTAAGATGGATGAAGTTCGTGCTGCTTACGGATTATTAAATCTGAAGCAGGTAAGCGCAGCCATTGAATCCCGTCACCAGGTTGCTGTTAGATACCGTGAAGCACTACGTGAGATCCCTGGAATCCATGTGATGGAAGATATGCTGGGTGTCCGTCATAACTATTCTTATTTTCCCATTTTTGTGGATGCAGAGCGGTATGGCATGTCACGTGATGAATTATACTTCAAAATGAAAGAAAGCAATGTTTTAGGCAGGAGATATTTTTATCCGTTGATAAGTGAGTTTTCTACTTATCGGGGATTGGAATCCGCGAAACCTGAATACTTGCCGGTTGCCCATAAAGTGGCAGATTCCGTTATATGCCTGCCAATGCATCATGCTCTTAGTCCGGACGATATGAATTTAATTTTATCAATAATCAAAAACAAATAAATTATGGAATTACAAGATTTTGTACAGCATTTTGCTGAACAATTTGACGAAACTGAAATGTCTGTTTTCAAACCGGATACGAAATTCCGCGAAATAAATGAGTGGAGTTCACTTCTCGCTCTTTCTATTATTGCGATGGCCGATGAAGAATATGAGGTTAAATTGAAAGGGGAAGATATTCGTAATTCACAAACGATCGAAGATCTTTTTAATATCGTTAAAACGAGGGTATAATGGCGTTGCTTACCGTTAGAAATGTTTCGCTGAAAGGAATAGCAAGCTGCGTTCCTGCTAACATGGAGGAGAACGCAGGCCTGCCGCTTTTTAAGGAAGATGAAGCCCAGAAGTTCAGTGCTTCCACGGGTATTTTCCGGCGTAGATTAGCTGATAAAAATACTACAACTTCAGATCTTTGCTACTATGCTGCCGAAAAGCTTATTACAGAATTAGGGTGGGAAAAGGACAGCATTGAATGCCTGGTTTTTGTTACCCAGTCTCCCGATTATATTTTGCCGGCCACATCGTGTATCTTGCAAGAAAGGTTAGGCTTGGGAATTGACACTTATGCCATCGACATATCTCTGGGGTGTTCTGGTTGGGTTTACGGGCTGGCTACGATTTCACAGATGATTTCGGCATCGGGAATGAAACGGGGGCTTCTGTTGTGCGGTGATACGACAACCTATACTTCGACCATGGATAAAAGTGCCTATCCGTTGTTCGGGGCTTGTGGCACTGCTACAGCCTTCCAGTTTGAAGAAAATTCTGCCCCTATGTTTATGAATTTGAATACTGATGGTTCCGGTTATAAAGCAATAATAATTCCCGATGGCGGATGCCGAAATCCTGTAACGAAAGATTCTCTTGAATACAGGGAAATAGAGGAAGGCATCAGTCGAAACTCACTTCAAACCGTCCTTGACGGCATGGACGTATTTACGTTCGGTATTTCGCGTGCGCCACAGAGTGTGAACAAATTGTTGGAATATGCAAATGTGGGACGCGAAAATGTAGATTACTATCTGTTTCACCAGGCAAATCTTTTCATGAACGAAAAAATACGGAAGAAACTGAAATTGACTGCTGAACAAGTCCCGTACAGCCTGGCCGATTTCGGCAATACTTCTTCTGCGTCAATACCGCTTACTGCTACCACTCAAATCAGAGGGCGATTGTCTGGAGGCAAGTTGAAAATGGTGGCCTGTGGTTTCGGTGTAGGGCTTTCATGGGGGAGTGTTTACCTTGAAACGAATGAAATTGTTTGTCCTGATTTAATAGAGATATAAGGTATGAGTAACTATAATCCGTTTTCACTTGAAGGGAAAACTATTTTTGTGACCGGTGCATCATCGGGCATCGGTAGAGCTATTGCCATTGAATGTTCAAGGATGGGTGCCAAAGTGGTTATTACAGGACGAAATGTCCAAAGGCTGGATGAAACCTTCTCATTATTGGAAGGTGAAGGACACAGCCAGTTTATTGCTGACCTCACGAATATGAATGATATCACAGATTTGGTAGCAAAACTTCCTGAATTGGACGGTATCGTTAATTCTGCAGGTATTGGAATATCGCTTCCCTTTCAGTTCTGCTCATTTGAGAAATCATATCCTGTGATAGATACTAACTTAGTGAAACCTATGGAGCTGATATATCGGATATTGAAACTTAAGAAGAACAATAAAAGAGGCTTTTCGCTTGTATTTATCAGTTCAATAGCTGGAATTTTCGTTTCTTATCCAGGAAATTCTGTTTATAGTGCGGCAAAAGCGGGAATTGTTGGTCTGGCAAAAGGTTTGGCTATAGATTTAGCTTCTAAAAATATTAGGGTAAATTCTGTCTGTCCCGGGATGATAGAAACTTCAATGGCGGATGAACTTGCTGCCAAAGTTTCACAAGAAGCCATTGAAGCCGATAAAATGCGTTATCCGTTAAAACGATACGGTAAACCTGAAGAGGTGGCACATGCTGTGATATATCTTTTATCGGATGCTTCGTCGTGGGTTACCGGATCATCTTTATTGATCGATGGCGGATTTACATTACAATAATTATGTCGGCATTTATAAAAGCAATTTCCTATTATTTGCCCGGAAGAGTTCTGGACAATCATGAGCTGGTTACTGAGTTTCCGGAGTGGACTGTTGAAAAGGTGGCATCTAAAGTCGGTATTTCAGAGCGTCACATCTCGGCTCCCGATGAGACTGCCACCGACATGGCTGTAAAGGCTGCCGAGAAACTCTTTGCAGAACACAGTGAAATAAAGTGTGCTGAAATTGATTTTGTGATGCTATGTACACAAAGTCCGGATTATTTTTTACCTACATCTGCCTGTATGATTCAGGATAGATTGGGATTGAATACCCATTGTGGAGCATTGGATTTTAATTTGGGGTGTTCGGGATATGTTTATGGTTTATCGCTGTCTAAAGGTTTGCTTGCAGCGGGTATTGCTCGCAATGTGCTACTTTTAACCTCTGAAACATATACCAAGTACATTCACTTCAAAGATAAGGGCAACCGTACTATTTTTGCGGATGCAGCATCTGCCACCTTGATATCAGGTAATGGATTCGCAGAAATTGGTGATTTCTCGCTCGGTACCGATGGGAGAGGAGCAGATAATCTAATCGTACGCAGTGGTTGTGCAAGATATCCCAAACCGTTTCGCGATATCGTCTATGATGAGAATGGTAATCCGGTTTCGAGTGATCATCTTTATATGAATGGCAGCGAAATATTTAATTTTACCCTTGAGACAGTTCCGGTTCTGGTGGCAGATATATTGGTTAAAAACAATGTCGCACAAAATGATATTGATTTATTTGTCTTTCACCAGGCAAATAAATATATGATGAATTTTCTGCGTAGAAAACTGAAGATCGAGGAGGACAAATTCTATTATAGCCTTGACAAATTCGGTAACACCGTTTCCTCTACAATTCCCATAGCTCTGAAAGAAGCTGCCCGTGAGCATAAATTAGACGGTAAGGTTCTTCTTGCCGGTTTCGGAGTAGGGTATTCATGGGGAGGAGCCGTTTTGACGGTCAATAGCAGGCGGTTGTAAATCATCGTATTTAAAATGAAAAATCTTATAATCATAGGTGCCAGAGGGTTCGGGCGCGAATATTGCAATAGTTTGAAACTATATGAGAACTATGGCAAGGAATTTATTATCAAAGGCTTTCTTGATGATAAGGTTGAGGCTTTGGATGTTTTTTCCGGGTATCCTCCGATATTAAGTTCCGTTGAAGAGTATGAGATAGAGGAAGATGATATTTTTACCTGTGCATTGGGAGATCCCATATATCGAAAGAAATATGTAAATATAGTAAAACAAAAAGGGGGAGCTTTCATGACTTTGATAGATTCTAAAAGTATCATTCATCCTGATGCACAAATAGGTGAAGGCGTGATGATATCCGCATTTTGTTCCATATCAGCGAATGTGACAATTGGTGATTTTTCCACCGTTCAGCCTTTTTGTAATTTCGGGCATGATGCAATTGTCGGTTCTTTCTGTGCCATTGAATCCTATTCATTCATGGGGGGATTTTCCAGTATCGGAAATAATGTAACCTTGCACACCCGTTCAACCATTCTGCCTCATATTAAGGTTGGCGATAATTCGATAGTGGGAGCCGGTAGTGTCGTATTGAGAAATGTCAAAAGCAATACAACCGTGTTCGGGGTTCCTGCTAAAAAAATAGATTTTTAATACACAAATAGTTATAGTATTATCTGAAGTGATGATGAATATTCATTTGGTACAGGATGAAAAATTTATAAATGGTTCGATAGAAACATTTAATTATTATTATGCTGCTCAGAATGTTTATTTTGTGGATATTGATGAAAATAATAGAAAACTAGTAAAAGAAAGTGATGATGTTTATTTTATTCCCTTTCAACATAAAACAAAAATAAAAAAAATAATAAGCTCTGTTTATAAAACTGATGGGGTTATTAATCTTTTTATTCATTATATGTCAAGGAAAGCAGCTAATCTTGCTATTGACTTGAAAGATAATCAGTTGGTGGATTATTTGTATTGGATATTTTATGGAGCTGATTTATATTCGTATTTAGCATTAGAACAAAATTATAAATTATATGATTACAATGTTTCAGGAAGAGAATATTTTTTAAAAGATATACTAAAAAGGATAATAGGATATAATAATTATTTACTAAAAATAGCTCGTATATTAAATTATTTCTGTTTTTGGAATTATTATGATTATTTGCTTTTCTGTGAATTCATTCCGACAAAAGCAAAATTCAAATTGTTTTATTATACAGATATTGAAAAAATAGCTTTAGTTGATCTTGTAAATAAACCTACTCATTTAAATGTTCTTGTAAACCATTCAGCATCATATACTGGTAATCATTTGACAATACTTTTTAAATTATTTAAAATTGATTCAAAAAAGGAAATTGCAAATATTGTTTTGCCTTTAAGTTATGGAGCTATTAAGCATAAGAATTTAATTATAGACAAAGCTAATTCTTTGTTTGCTGATAGAACATGTATATTAGATTCTTTTCTTCCACCACAAGATTATTTTAATAAAATAAATATGTGCCAGGTTGCTATTATGGGGCATAGGAGGCAAGAAGCTGCTGGGAATATTAGTTATTTCCTTCTAAATGGAGTAAAAGTGTTTTTAAGAGAAGACAATAATTTACTTAAGTATTATAAAAATATGGGATGCCATATTTATTCTTTTGAAAAGGATTTAAACACTTTGACGGATCTTTTCCCTTTAACAATGAAACAAAAAAATGCAAATAGGAATATTTTACAAAATGCGCTTTCTAAAGAAAATCGTGATAAAATGATGAGAACTCTAATTACAGATGAGGTTAACTGAATAGATTTGATATATTTTAATTATTGTGTAAATTTATAATGCTGCAAACGTTACTAATATATATTCTATTGTTAATTACAATGATTGTATTGTCTCGATATTCTTCGCGTTGTTTTTATAAAGGAAAGTGTATTGAAAGTAATTGGGCTTTATTTTTTTTGCTATTTTTTTATTCATTGATATTTGGATTAAGATATGGGGTCGGAATAGACCATTTGGCTTATCTGGAGAAATATCTATTATTACAAGATTATGATTTTTCTTTTCCAACGGATGTTGGCTTTTTTGTTATAACAGATTGTTTTGCGAAATTAAACGTTCATTATTCAATTTATTTCGGATTCTTGGCATTTATGCAGCTGTTTTTCATTTATTATTTTTTTAAAGATGATAGAAGAGTATACCCTTATATAACTTTTGTTTTTATTACTAGTTGTCAATGGTTGATTTTTATGAATGGTATAAGACAGGAATTAGCGTTTACTGTTTTTCTTTTAGGGATAAAGTATATTGAAAATCAGAAATTTTTTAAATACTTAATTGTTGTTTTAATTGCCTCATCAATTCATAAATCTGCAATCATGTTGATTTTATTTTATCCTTTATTGAAAAACAAGTCATATTTTTCAAATATTCTAATTCAATTACTTTTACTATTTGTTGCTTTTGTGCTATTAAAAATAGATATTGTAGAAGATTTGATTATGAAATTTGACAATATAGCTTTATTCATGGGATATTCTCATTATATAGATCAGGTAAAGGAGGGCAATCTGGATTATATTACTTCCGATATGGCTATGGGAGTGGGATCTTATATAATATTAATTATTGATGTATGTATAATTTTATATAGCAACCAGGTAAAACAGTATTTCAAAAAAAGATGTTTTTATATAATTTATGATATTTATTTTATAGGTGTATTATGGCACTACATTTTTCTTAAAAGTTTAATAATGTCCCGTCCTAATTTTTATATGTATGGATTCCAGTTTGTAATGGGAACGTTGACTTTATTTTATTTATTTCAAAAAATGTCAGTAAGTAAAATGAAAGAATTTATTTTAATAGTATTCTTGTGCTTACATATCAGTCTATTTTCTGCCAATATGTATCGAATGAAAGAAAACACGGCAAAATATTATTTCTTTTGGCAGGAAAAACAATATAAACTTAATGATTAATTTAAAATGAACGATAATCCATTGTTTACAATAATTATTCCTCATAGAGATATTCCGGAGTTATTGCAACGTGCTATTGATTCTATTCCTGATACTAGCGAAATACAAGTAATAGTGGTGGATAACAGTGAGAAAACATTGTTGAAAAAGAATATAAAACCAAGAGATAATAATATAGAGGTATATTATTCAGACTGTTCAAGATTTGCAGGAGGAGCGAGAAATGTAGGGCTGGAATATGCAAACGGTAAGTGGATTTTATTTTTAGACGCTGATGACTTTTTTGTTAAAGGTGCATTTGATGTATTATACCAGTATGTAGATTCAATAGAGGAATTGATATATTTTAAGATAGATAGTGTATATTCAGATACATTGGAAAAAGCAAACAGAGGGGAGTTATTCTCAAAAATGATTGATGATTATCTTAAGGGGAATATTTCTGAGGATGAAATAAGATTAAAATATGAAAGCCCTTGTGCTAAGATGATTTCGAGGAAACTTATTACAAGAGAATGTTTGAAATTTGATGAAGTTATAGCTTCAAATGATACTTATTTTTCAATGTTAATTGGATATAAGGCTGTGGGCTTTAAGGTAGTCCCCATTGATATATATATAGCTACGGTCAGAAGAGGTAGCTTAACTAAAAGGAATAATATTGAAATATTGCTGTCAAGATATATGGTTACTGTTAGATATAATAAGTATTTAAAGGAACATGATAAGAAAAAATTTAGACATTCTATTATGGCTTATTTATTCTTTTCAATGCGTTTTGGGCTAAAATACTTTTTTAAATTTTTGTGGATAGCTTTTATAAATAGACAAAATATATTTATTGGATATAATAATTGGTATAAGACATTTTTGCGCATCCATAAAGAAAATAGATTGAATAAAAAGTATATTACTACATAAAATATAATGAAGCGTTTTTATTTAATTAGATTAGATGATGCATGTCCTACAATGGATGTTGTGAAATGGGATAAAATAGAAAAGATGCTGGATAAGTATCATATTAAACCGATGGTGGGGATAGTCCCGGCTAATAATGATTATGCTTTAAAAATAGACAAATATGATGATAATTTTTGGGAAAAGGTTAAAAGCTGGGAAGATAAGAATTGGACGATTGCTTTACATGGTTTTGATCATTCTTATATATCAAAAGATGGAGGGATAAATCCTTTATGGGAACGTTCAGAATTTGCAGGTGTTAGTATTGAGAAGCAAAAGGATAAAATTAAGAAGGGCATAAGAATATTAACTGATAAAAATATAGTTCCGAAATATTTTTTTGCACCTAGTCATACTTTTGATCTAAACACTCTTGAAGCATTGGAAAGTGAATCAATGATTAGAATAATAAGTGATACAATTGCTTTCAAACCATATAGTAAATATGGTTTTATTTTTATTCCACAACAGTTTGGCTCCTTACGTGATGTTAAGTTAGGAGGGTATTGGACTTATTGTCTCCATCCTAATACTATGTTCGAAAATGAGTTTCTGCAACTAGAACATTTTCTATCCAAAAATTATGCCTCATTCATTTCATTTGAAGAAGTTCCGATTGATGGATTAAAAGATCGTGATCTTTTTGAGAAAATGTTGAATTATATTTACTTCTTTTTGAGGAAGATTCGTAAATGAAAATACTTCATATAATACCTTCATTGGAAATTGGAGGTGCTGAAAGATTGTTATCAGATTTATTGCCATTACTAAAAGAGCAAAATAATAGTGTTGATTTATTACTTTTCAGTAATGATGTTTCTTTTTTCTATAATAAATTAAAATTTGCTGGAATTAAAATATACTCATTAAATAGAAGAAACTTCTATAACCCTCTAATAGTTATAAATATAATGCAGCGTGTTAGAGGTTATGACATTGTTCATGTACATTTATTTCCATCACTTTATTGGGTTTCGATTGCATCATTATTTTCACAATCATTTTTTTTCTATACAGAACATTCAACTTTTAATAAAAGAAGGAATTTTTTGTTTCTGCAATATCTTGAACGCATAGTTTATAAACCTTATCACCGAATAATATCTATTAGTGATGAAACTCAAATTGCTTTAAAAAAATGGCTTGGTATAGTAAAAGAAGACAATCGTTTTAAAGTCATTTCTAATGGAATTGATTTAAATAGTATCATCTCTGATAAAGAGAAGTTTACTCATGAAGAACTTGGTATTCCAGAAGATTCTAAGATTTTAATTATGGTATCAAGATTCACATTAGCAAAGGATCAGAAAACACTTATAAAATCGATGAAATATGTACTAAAGAGTGTGCATTTATTACTTGTTGGAGATGGTGATACTCAGGAATCATGTAGAGAATTAGCTTCTAATTTGGGACTTTCCAATATTCATTTTTTAGGTAAGAGAGATGATATTGTGAAACTGATGAATTCCTCTGATATTGGCATTCAGTCTTCAAATTGGGAAGGTTTTGGATTAACGGCTTTAGAAATGATGGCATCTGGATTGCCTGTAATAGCGTCTGATGTAGCTGGTTTAAAACAGGTTGTGGAGGGTGCTGGGTTAGTGTTTGAAGTTAATAATGCTTTTGATTTAGCTCAGAAAATAAATGATTTGTTGAATAATATTCCTTTGTATAACAAAATTAAGAGTCAGAGTTTACAACGTGCATTGGAATATGATATAAGAATAACTGCACAGAAATATTTATGTGAATACAAGTCAATCCATAATGTGTAAAAATAATAGGTATATACAATTTATAAATAGAATAGTATGAAAGTATTAGTAACAGGGGGAACTGGTTTTATTGGCTCCAACCTATGTGAGTATTTACTAGCTCATAATTATAAAGTTGTTTGTCTTGATAATTTTTCGACAGGTAAAATAGAAAATATTCTTCCCTTGCTTAATAAATATCCCGATACTTTCAAATTAATAGTGGGGGATATTCGTAATCTTTCAGATTGTCAAAAAGCTGTTGAGGGTGTTGATTATGTATTACATGAAGCAGCTCTTGGTTCTGTTCCTCGTTCTATTAAAGATCCTATCACGACAAATGAGGTAAATATAGGTGGTTTCTTGAACATGCTGATTGCATCCCGCGATGCCGGTGTGAAACGCTTTATGTATGCAGCCAGTTCTTCTACTTATGGGGATAGCAAGTCTCTACCTAAAGTGGAAGATGTGATCGGCAGACCTTTGTCGCCCTATGCTATTACGAAATATGTAAATGAATTGTATGCCGACGTATTTGCCAAAACATATGGTATTGAAACAATCGGATTACGTTATTTTAATGTTTTTGGTCGCAGACAAGATCCTTTTGGTGCTTATGCAGCGGTAATTCCTCTATTTGTAAAAAAGTTGATGGCACTCGAAAGTCCGGTAATTAATGGTGATGGGGAGTACAGTCGTGATTTTACCTACATTGACAACGTGATTCAGATGAACATGCTTGCCATGACGACCGATAATCCAGAAGCTGTTAATCAGGTTTATAATACTGCTTATGGAGAACGTACTACGCTAAATCAATTGGTCGATTACTTAAAAGAATTTTTAAGTGAGTTTGATCCAAGGATAGCGAAAATTGAAGTAGTACATGGAGCAAATCGGATAGGTGATATTCCTCATTCTTTGGCAAATATTGATAAGGCTAAAACATTATTGAATTATAATCCTCAATTCAGTATGTATACAGGTTTAAAAGAAGCCGTAAAATGGTATTGGGAGAATATTTGATTTCATATTTTATTCGTTACTAAATTATTCAAATTACATGCAAGAAGTAAAAATTGCCGTAATCGGTCTCGGTTACGTAGGGCTTCCTTTGGCCCGTTTGTTTTCTACAAAGTATAAAACAGTTGGATTTGACATGAGTCAAACACGTGTTGATGCACTTATGACAGGGCATGATGCGACTTTAGAAGTTTCTGATGATTTGTTACAAGCTGCCATTGATAAAGGATTTAAATGTACGACCGATATTGAGGAAATTCGTGATTGTAATTTTTATGTAGTAGCAGTACCTACCCCTGTTGATAAAAATCATAATCCGGATCTTACTCCGCTCTATGGAGCCAGTACAACTGTTGGAAAAGTGATTTCAAAAGGAGATATTGTGGTATATGAATCAACTGTTTATCCAGGGGTGACGGAAGATGAATGTATTCCAGTGGTAGAAAAGGTTTCCGGATTAAAGTTTAATGTTGACTTTTTTGCAGGTTATTCTCCAGAACGTATCAATCCGGGCGATAAATTACATACAGTTGACAAGATAAAGAAAGTAACATCCGGTTCCACTCCTGAAATAGGTAAAAGAGTGGATGAAGTTTATGCTTCTGTCATTACGGCAGGTACTCATTTAGCACCTACAATGAAGGTTGCCGAAGCTGCAAAGGTAATCGAAAATTCACAACGAGATATTAATATTGCTTTTGTGAATGAGCTATCTAAGATTTTTAACTGTATGGGGATTGATACACAAGATGTTTTAGATGCCGCCAGTACAAAATGGAATTTTCTTCCATTTAAACCGGGATTGGTAGGAGGACATTGTATTGGTGTTGATCCATACTATTTGGCACAATGTGCGCAAGGGTATGGATATAATCCTGAAATAATTCTTGCAGGGCGGAGGATGAATGATGGAATGGGTGAATATGTCGCTAATCAAGTGGTGAAATTGATGCTGAAGAAAGGCATTCAAGTTTTAAAATCCAATATACTGATTCTGGGATTTACATTTAAAGAAAATTGTCCGGATGTGCGTAATACGAAAGTTATTGACATATATAATGCATTGCAAACGTATAATCTGAATATTACAGTATATGATCCTTGGGCAAATCCGGAAATCGTGAAACGGGAATATGGCATAGACGTTGTTAATTCATTACCTGCAGAAAAGTATGATGCTGTCATTTTAGCGGTTTCCCATCAAATATTTACTGACATGGATGTTGTTAGTTTGGCTAAACAAGAATCTATTATCTACGATGTCAAGGGATTCTTGAAGCCGGAAATGGTGGATGGCAGGTTGTAACCTAATGAAAAGGAAAATATTTTATGTAGCCAATGTCGATTGGTTTTTTATTTCACATCGGTTACCTCTTGCACTTCATGCTCTTGAACAGGACTATGAGGTTTATCTCCTTTCATTAGATACAGGTCGCAGACAAGAATTGGAGGCAAAAGGAATCCATTTTATAAATATACCCTTTAAACGTTCCGGCAGTAACCCTTTTCATGAGTTAAAATGTATCTTTCTACTGTATAGATATTATAACCGGTATAAGCCTGAAATTATCCATCACATCACACTTAAAGCTTCATTGTTAGGCTCGCTGGCAGGGAAAATGGTGGGTAATCATCATATAATAAATGCGATAAGCGGACTTGGATATAACTTTACCGATGGACGTGATGGTTGGTTGCAGAAAGCAATAAAACTATTTATCAGGTTAGCTTTCAAGAGTAAGAATATTTCGTTTATTCTCCAGAATCCGGATGATGTGGAATTGATAAAAGGACTTGACTTGGTTCCTTTTTCCCGGATTTTTTTGATTAAGGGATCCGGGGTGAATTTAGATGAATATTCTTACTTCAAAGCATCTGATGAGTTTCCGCTAAAAGTCTTATTTCCTGCTAGAATTCTACTTGATAAAGGTGTGATGGAATTCATTGAGGCAGCAAAAATACTTGAAAGTGAATTTTTGGGAAAAGCTAAATTTATACTAGCCGGTGATTGTGATAAGGAGAATTTGTCTGTTCTAGGTGAAGAAGAATTACAAAAGTTCCTTGTAAAAGATTATATTGAATGGATCGGTTTCCAAAAAAATATGAAGTTGATCTATCAGAATAGTTCGATAGTCATACTTCCTTCGTATCGTGAAGGATTACCGAAATCGTTGATAGAAGCTTGTTCTGTGGGGCGTCCCATTATAACTACAGATGTGCCGGGTTGCAGAGAATGTGTGGAAGATGGAGTTAATGGATACTTGGTTCCTGCAAAAGATGCCGATTCTTTAGCAGATGCAATAAAATTATTGCTTATGGATGCTGAAAAGAGAGATGAGTTCGGAAGAAATTCTCGTCTGCTGGCAGAAAAAGAATTTTCCATAGACAAAGTAATTGATTTGACTTTTAATATTTATAATAAATACTTGGAGAGTAATTGGCCATGAAGATACTTATCACTGGAATTCATGGGTTTGTAGGTTCAAACTTGGTGGTAGCTCTAAAAGATCGACATACTCTTTATGGTTTGGATATTGTTGCACCTCTGAAAGAAGGAATCAAAAAAACTTTTTCATGGAATGATATTGAGCCTGGCGCGTATCCTTTACAAGAGCTTCCTCGTTTTGATGCAATCATTCATTTAGCAGGTAAAGCACATGATCTGAAAAAACAATCAGCAGCACAGAGTTATTTTGATATTAATACAGGTTTAACTCAGAAAGTATTTGATTTCTTTTTGGAATCTTCTGCGAGTAAATTTATTTTCTTTAGTTCGGTAAAAGCGGCTGCGGATATTGTCGTTGATGCGATGTTAAAGGAGGATGTAATACCTTCTCCTGTGGGGCCATATGGTGAAAGTAAAATTGCTGCTGAAAAATATATTCAGAGCCAGTTGCAATTAGCGGATAGCAAATTAAAAAAAGACGTGTATATCCTACGTCCCTCTATGATTCATGGGCCTGGAAATAAAGGAAATTTGAATTTACTTTATAATGTTGTGAAGAAAGGAATCCCTTGGCCATTAGGGGCTTTTGAAAATCAGCGTTCATTTACTTCAATTGATAATCTTTGTTATGTTGTAGAGGAATTACTGATTCAAAATGTCCAAAGTGGAATTTATCATGTTAGTGATGATGAAACAATGTCTACCAATGAACTGATTATCACGATGTGTGATATAATGGGCAATAAATCTCATATTTGGAAGGTGAACCCATGGTTGATAGAGCGTTTTGCTCGTATGGGATCACTGTTTCATCTACCTCTCAATACAGAGCGACTTAGTAAATTGACAGAAAATTATGTTGTATGTAATGATAAAATAAAAAGAGCATTAGGATTAGAAAAAATGCCAATTACTGCTAAAGAAGGATTGGAAAAGACTATCCGTAGTTTTTTGACTAGGCAAAACAGCTAATCCGATTAATAAAATATTTTTGTTTTTCAAAGAAGGTGTTTTTCTACATTATTTCTAGCTTCTTCAGCTCTGAACATACCCACAATGTAGTTCTTGAATTATCTTTTTCATATTTATGGTATAGAATTATAAAAAATAATGTATTATCTTATTATGCTAGTTCTGCTATTTTTGGCAGAACTTTTTTATTTCCGTATTGCTGATAAATGCAATATCATCGATAAGCCTAACGAACGTAGTTCACATACCCGGATCACTTTACGGGGAGGTGGAATAATTTTTTATTTTGGTGCTTTATTGTACTGTTTGACGAACCATTTTGAATATCCGTGGTTTGTATTGGCTTTGACCTTGATCACGTTTATCAGCTTTATAGATGATATTCATTCCACTTCGCAAGGTTTACGTTTGGTTTTTCATTTTGCAGCCATGGCGTTGATGTTCTATCAGTGGGGATTATTTTCACTACCATGGTGGACTACTATAATTGCGTTGATTGTTTGTACAGGCATCATCAATGCTTATAATTTTATGGATGGTATTAATGGAATAACGGGGGGATATTCTTTGGTAATACTTAGTGCCTTGGCTTATATAAATGCTGAGATTGTTCCTTTTGTGGAACAAAGTTTGATTCTTATAATGATGTGTTCTGTATTGGTTTTCAATTTCTTTAATTTTCGGAAATATGCAAAATGCTTTGCAGGTGATGTAGGTTCTGTGAGTATTGCTTTTGTCATTCTTTTTTTAATTGGTAGATTAATAATAAAGACAGAAAATATTAGTTGGATTATATTATTTGCTGTTTATGGAGTCGATAGTGTATTGACAATCATACATCGCTTGATGCTTCGTGAGAATATCAGTCTACCTCATAGAAAGCATTTATACCAGATTATGGCGAACGAATTAAAAATTCCTCATACGATTGTATCATTTATTTATATGATGATACAGGCAATAGTAATAATTGGATATTTTGTTTTTCAAAAATATGATTATTGGTATTTGTTGGGAAGCATATTTATATTATGTTGTCTGTATGTGTTCTTTATAAATAAATATTTTAAGTTACACATAAGCAGTAAGTAATCATATTGCAAAGCAAACTCCCGGTACGTTTATGAAAATAAGCTATCGGGAGTTTTTCTTTTGTAAGAATTCCGTCTGTTATTTTTATTGTTGAATACATCGGATGGAATATCCGCAATAGTCCGAATAAGCAGCTCTTTTGATTTCATTGCTGTCAAATCGTAAAAGAATTCCATTTTCGAATAGTGTATCTGAGGAATTTCCCATACTCCAATAGGCTACATATTTTTTTTCGAAGCCATAAATACTCATGTCTGAATCTGCGCCTTTGGAATAAAGTCCCACGGGCAATGCATTGAATCCTGTGAGATTGGTTGCTGTACATTCTGAAGCTTCCCATAATTTGTTTATGGCTTTCAATGAGGATATATCTCCTTCCAAGTATGTATTTAACTGTTGCCATGAAGATTCATCAGCGATTTTCCAACCTACTGGTGCCAATTTACCGGTCATTACAGCTTTTTTGTTGTAGAAAACATTATTCTCCTTTTTAAAATATCCTGCGGTTGTTTTGCTTGAATTAGACAGTGTCTTGAGAGTAATTTTTTTTCCATCCGTATATATAGTTGCTTTCAGGTCATCCCTCATCCAGTATTGCGTACCTATTTTTACAATAGGATAGAGGATGGTTTCATTTCCCCTGCCATCGGCTAGCTTTTTTTCACGAATAGATAAAAGCAAAGGAGTAGTTGGGGCAGTGAGGCTGATTGAATAATTATCACTGATGTAAAAACCAGAGATGGGAGGTTGGCTTCCGGCTATGTATGTTAATTGATGGGTTTTAATGTTCCAGGATACATTTCCACCATGAATAGGGCTTTCGGCTCCTATGATTTGGAGTATGGTACCATTGCTCCAATTGCAAATTCCATTTTTTACCGGATATATCACAATCGCTTGGGCATGTATATCTTTTGCCGAGAGGTATTCTTTACATACTTCGGCTACTATTTTTCCTTTCGAAGTGATAGTATATATGTTACTTTTCTCAAAGTTGAAATCATTGATTTCGATAAATGTCTTTTCTTCTTTTTCTTCCGGAGTGACCTCGCTTTTGTTGCCTTGTTTCCAATCGCTTATTTCTGGTATGATGCCATTTATTCCTTTCTCTGCATCATAAAATAATTCAATTTCACAAGCAGTTCCACTTTCTAACTGGTAGTTTTTAGCCAGTTGACAGATATAGTTTTTATCGTTGATTTGCAACGTCATGAATTCTGTGTTTGCAGCTATGGTGTGTGGCATTAACATACAATTTTTTCCTGTTAGTTTACCGTTGAGAATGCTCCATTCTCCATAAGGAAATAGGCTTTGTTGATTAGAGAGTGAAGTTATTTCTTGGCTATCAAAATCATAAATTGCTTGGGTTGGAACATTATTCAATGTGATTCTCGGATTGCTCGTTTTGAGTGATTTTATATCACTATCTGAAGAAGGGGTTATGCTGATGGATAACTGGCTAAGTCGATGGATATAAGATAAGTCTACATTTGCCTTACCTGAAGTAATATTATTGATCTCAGCTGTCATGAAATCAGACGAATTATAATCATGTAATGACCGTTGATCCGTTTGGATAGTAATTGGCATGTTGGTTGCACCGGTCATGATACCTGACTCTTGATAAGGATAATAACTGATAAAATCGCATTTGCCTTTTGCTGCCGGATAATAAATTTCTTCCTTTGGTGTGAAACCGGAACTTGTACAGTCGAAACGTATATTTTCAATATACCGCTCTTTGTCTAATGGAGTAGGAGATACTAATATGTAGATCCCAATAGCATCGTCAGAACCTTCCTTATAGATTTGGGTATGTAATTTTTTGGCTGATATTTTGATTGGGATATCGCCTATGATAGGAAGAGTCTTTTCGTCATCATTTATGCTATTCACACAAGAGAGGATGATTAGGCAACTTCCTATCATAAAACAATTATAGAGAATTTTTATAATAAATGTTTTCATAGGGGCTTATTCTTGGATGCAACGGATGGCATAGGCGCAATAGTCTGAATATTTAGCTCCTTTTATTTCATTATACTGATAGTTTAACGTGATACCAAAATCTGATAGACTGGTTTGTGTATTTCCTACTTTCCAATATGAAACATATTGTGATGTACCTTTTAGCATTACTGGAACGGAAGTTCCATAATAGCTACCTATTGCTATCCCATTGAAGTCAGATAAGTTGTTTGGCTCGGTAATTTCAGACGAAGAATCCCATTTATTTGCTTTGAGTACAGCTGATTCGTCATGAATATAACTTTTTAACAAATTCCATTCTGCTTCATTGGGAATTTTCCATCCTTTGGGTATTAGTTTACCAGAAATGACACTTGTCTTGTTATAAAAATAATTTTTATTTATATAACAATATCCCGCAGAGGCATTTTTAAGTTGTGATGAATTATTAGTAATAGCACCCCCGTCATTATATTTAGTAGCACTTAGGTTTTCTCTCATCCAATATTGTGTTCCTATTTTTACGATTGGATAGCTTATGGTTTCATTACCTCTTATATCTGTTAGTATTTTTTCTGTCACAGATATGTCTTGGAGCTTATCACCTTCTTCAAAAGTTATATTTCCTTCGTTGTTCACATAAATTTGTTTGATAGGAGCAGTGCTTCCAGCTTGATAAGTAAATGAATTATTTGCAGTATCCCATGTTATATTTCCCCCATGTACGTTTTCAATATTTCCTAGAAGTTGTAATATAATACCTTTATTCTTTTCTTTTTCTGTGTAGAGAACGATGGCTTGTGAATTGATATATTCATTTCTTAAATACTCCTTACATATTTCTCCAATTATTATATTTTGAGATGTTGAAAGGGTATAAACATTTGATTTATTGAAGTTAAGATTAGCTATTTGTATAACTTTATTTTCTTCTTGTTCTTCAAATGTGGCATTACCACTATTTCCTGGGTGCCAGTCCCCAATTGAAGAAGTTATACCTTGAATTCCTACTCTGGAATCATAAATTAATAGGAGTTCGCAACTTGTGCCACTTTCTAGTATAAGGTCTGCTGGAATATGTGTTATATATGTTTTATTATTTCCTGTTTGCAATGTTAATTCACAATTAGTGCCTGTTTGTGGAATTATTAATGCTTTTTTTCCTTTAAGCTGGTTATTCTCTTCGTCTTTTATCCAATCACCATTGGGGGTAATAGTAAGTGGATTGCTCAAATTTGTGAATATTTCAGTTTCTATATTGTATAACCCCTGAGTATTTAGATTGTTAATGGTAATGGAAGCATTCTGCTGTAAGAGATCAATGTCTTCCTTTTCTTGAAGTTGTAAGACGAGATTCAATTGGCATAATTTATGATTATGTTGAAGGTTGATGGCTTTTTTGCTTGGTGTTACGTTGTTTGTTTGGGCAACCATAAAATCAGAATCACCGTATCCTTTAGCTGTGTTTTGATCTGGACAGACACTGACTTTAATTGTATTTGTTTCCTGAATGATTCCTTCGTTTTGATACGGGTAGCAACTAATAAAGTCACATGCTCCATTGCCTTGGGGATAATAAATATCTTCTTCAGATGTAAAACCTGTTACAGATGAATAAGTGAATTTCATATTATCAACGTGACGTTTTCCGCTAAGAGTTTCCGGTTGCAGCAATACATAGAGTCCGATGGCATCGTTATCTTCAAATGAATTGCCATTTGTTCGTGAATGAACGGATGCTTGCAGGATTTGTCCGGAAATTGTGATTGGAATTTTGTTAGAAACAGGTGTAAAAGGTACTTCTTCAGGAGTTTGAACATTACTAGTACATGAATATACAATACTGGTAATAACTGATATTGCAAGACTATGTCTCACAATTGATTTAACAAGGTTTTTCATAATACGATTAATCTATTGGTTTTTAATATTCTGCTAAGATAAATGTAGTTTTTTATAAAAACAAACAATATTGATAATGTTTTTATAAAGTTATATAATAGTCTTGCATTTGTTTTATTATAGAAAGAATTCTAAATCAATGGGTGAATCATTTTATTTTTTATCTTGATTATAGAACTTTTTGGAGTAATAATAAAACATAGTTTGGTGTTAATCGTCAAATTGAATAGTTAAGAAAAAACTGTTATTTTTTTTGGTATTATTAAATGATAAATTATTAATAAAAATGGTGTGGAGGTATAGAAAAAATAGTGAGAACTATAAAAATAGAAAACTCTATAAATATAGAATCAGCGATCATATTCTTTATATATTTCCAGAAAAGAGGGTCAGAGGATAGTAAAAAAAACAGGTATTTGCTCTTTTTATTCTTAATGATTTTATTTTGATTTATGCAGAAATAGAGTAACAAAAGATTTTTCAGAGTAGATTGAATATTGTCCTTTTTACTGTTTTTTCGCGCTGTATTAATCAATTTAATAGAAAAACTTATGGTAATAGCTTATTTAAGAGTAAGTACGGAAAAGCAATTTTTAGCGAATCAAAAGGAAGAAATTTTAAGATTTGCTGAAAAAAATGGACTGACCATTGATAAATGGTACACCGAGACGGTGAGTGGAAGTGTAAGCACAAAAGAACGAAAATTAGCACCGCTATTGAAACAGATGAAACCTGGGGATACATTGGTTGTAACTGAGATTTCGAGGTTAAGTCGTACGTTACTGGAAATCATGACAATCTTGAATTTATGTATCAAAAAGCAAGTCGTGCTATACAGCACGAAAGAAGGATACGTATTTCAGAATGATATTAATAGTAAAGTACTGGGGTTCGCTTTTGGTTTGATGGCTGAAATTGAACGTAACTTGATTTCTATGCGTACCAAAGAAGCATTGGCAAGACGTAAGCAAGAGGGAATAGCATTAGGAAGAAAAAAAGGAGATAATCCTAAATTGCAGGTTCTTCATGATAACAAGAGATATATTTTGAAACAAGCTAAAGGTGGGCAGAAACATGCAAAGCTGGCTCGTGAGTTTGGAGTTTCCAGAACTACTATGTTCCGGTTTTTAAAAGCGCAGGGAGTCGTAAATTAATATTTTTATCAGGTATTAAATAAGGTGGGCAAAAAGGTGTTCCAATGATTTTGAAAGTAAAAATCGCTCTTACTACCGGATGAATTGCGCTCAAAAAGCTGGATACATAACTTTAGGAGTACAGTTCATAACTATAGTAAGGGCGATTCTGTAAATTAAATATTACTTGGGTATACTTACATGTCTACTCTTCTTCTTTTCCTCTTTTATGCAAATTTTTTAGTTCAAACGAGAGCATGATTCTAAAGAAACCGATTATAAGGAAAGTAAATGAGATCATATAGATCGCGTATAAAGCACCGACTGCAGGTTGCCATAGAATGATTAAAGAGCAAAGTATTGCAAGTATGCCAAAAGCCATGTACCAGCCCCAATCACGGGTACCATAGCGTTTAAGGTCCATTGAGTAGCCTGTGGCTGAGAAGCCGCGGAACATCAACCAGAATGCGATAAGGAATGGAATTACTTCCATGCTGACCATTGGGTACGCAACCAGATATATACCTATAAGAAGATCGATTATACCTCCCGCCAGGTACCATCCCCAACTGGATACATGTTTATTGCTTATTGCAAACAGAATTTCGAGAATACCACTGATTAGCATAGAAATGCTGAATATAATACTAAGCGCTACATAGCTGCTCAGGGGAGCAAACATAAGGCAAATGGCAACACCGATATACAAAATACCTAAAAGGAGGGATACCCACCAGTTTTTCACTGATTGTTGAAGCCCGTCAAATACTGTTTTCATACGATTGTAATTTTTTGAATTGATACTATATATTTGTTAGGGGAGTAACAAACCTAACAGAAAAAGGTTTGATTTATTTATTGATCGTTTATCATTTATCTTTAATCACTGATCGAGTGAACTAATTAAGTACTTCCATTGTTCTATACATATATGGTGTAGAAATACACATTATTATAATATAAATAGTAGATAACTAAATAATAAATTTCCTTATGGCAACAACAAATTTCAAAGGACAACCGGTGAAGATTATCGGTGAATTCATTCAAGTAGGCAAAGTAGCTCCAGATTTCGAGCTGGTAAAAACTGATTTATCTTCTTTTTCTCTTAAAGATTTAAAAGGTAAAAATGTAATTCTAAATATTTTCCCGAGTCTTGACACGAGTGTATGCGCAACGTCAGTACGTAAATTCAACAAATTGGCAGCAGGAATGAAGGATACGGTAGTGTTGGCTATATCAAAAGATTTACCTTTTGCACATGCCCGTTTTTGTACTACTGAAGGCATCGAAAATGTGATACCATTGTCAGATTTCCGCTTTTCCGATTTTGACGAGAGCTACGGAGTGCTGATGGCAGATGGTCCGCTTGCCGGATTGTTGGCGCGTGCTGTGGTAGTTGTTGGAAAAGATGGTAAGGTGGCTTATACTGAGCTTGTTCCGGAGATTACGCAAGAACCCGATTATGACAAGGCATTGGCTGCAGTGAAAGAATAATTATTGCAGAGTTAGAGATCCGTATCTTTTGCCTAAAGTGTGAGTTACGGGGTTATAAAATTTTGGACCTAATAGGGACTGGTTATTAAGTATAGCGATCTGCTATACTTACAGTTCTTGTTAGGTTGTGTTTTTTTAGACTCAATTTAACCTAAACGAAAATGAATAAAAAACAAATCCTATTCGTTGCCCTTGCACTCTTGGGCAGTGAAGCTTTGGTGGCCCAAACAGAGCAAGCAGAAAATACTTCTCCCTGGACAAGGGAAGGGTATGTCGGGCTAAAATTGACTCAGGTAAGTTTGACAAACTGGTCGGCTGGCGGTGATAACTCAGTCGCTTTTGATTTACAAGGTACGTATCAAGCCAATTATAAAAAAGGTAAACATTTGTGGAACAATCGTCTTGAATTGGCCTACGGTTTGAATAAAACCGGTGAAGATGGTGTCAGGAAGGCTAATGATAAAATATATATGAATACCAATTACGGGTATTCAATTGCGAAGAATTGGTATGCGAGTGCGTATGCTACATTTCAAACTCAGTTTTCTCCGGGATACGATTATAAAGTGAGTAAGGACATTTCTGTTTCCGAATTTATGTCACCGGCTTATTTAACTACTGGCTTGGGGTTTACTTATGAGCCGAATAAGATCTTTACAGTCATGCTATCACCGGCTTCTTGGCGTGGCACATTTGTCTTGAATGACCGCTTGTCAGATGAAGGTGCTTATGGAGTAGATCCAGGAAAACATCTGCTATCCGGTTTCGGGGCAAACTTGAAGGGAGAGGTAAGGTATGAATTTATGCAGAATATGACCGTTTATTCCCGTTTGGACTTGTATTCGGACTATTTACATAAACCTCAGAATATTGATGTGAATTGGGAAGTACAACTGAATATGGCAATCAATAAATGGTTCTCAACGACCTTGACAACCAATTTGGTATACGATGATGATGTGAAAATTACTCAAAAAGACGGTACTAAAGGGTCGCGAGTGCAATTTAAAGAAATCTTAGGAGTAGGCTTACAGTTTAATTTTTGATTGATATATTTAATTTTATCGAGGTATTAAAAATGTGCCAATTAACTACATGGACATTCCATGTGGTAATTGGCACATTTGATGAAAATATATTTATTTCTTCTTCATTCCTTTATACAAGAGGAATCCTACGATAAATACACCTACTGCTATAAAGAAGTAACCTAATTCATGGCTGTATTCCGTAACCCGAGCCAGTAGTTGTTCTTCACTTTCAATACCGGGAACAGACGCCAGATTATAACCTATAATTGCCAGAATGGAATTCCATAAGCCTGCTCCAAGCGTAGTATACAGAAGAAATGTAGACAATTTCATTTTTGCTAATCCGGCGGGAATAGAAATAAGTTGCCGTACAGCAGGGATTAAGCGGCCAATAAAAGTTGAAAGGGCACCATGCTTATCAAAATAAGTTTCCGCATGTTCTACTTTTGCTTGATCGATCAGGCACATATGCCCGAAACGACTGTTGGCGAACTTGTATATAAGAGGACGCCCCAGCCAGTATGCCAGATAATAATTTATAAGCGCACCGATATTGGCACCGATCGTAGAAAACAATACAACCAAATATACATTCATCTCATCATTCACCGCAGCTTTGTACGCGGCAGGGGGTACAACAACCTCGGACGGAAAGGGAATAAAGGAACTTTCAATGGCCATCAACAAAGTTATAGTCCAATAATTAAGGTGGTCGAGACACCATTGTATAAATGCTACAGATTCCATTTGTTCTAATTCTGAATTCTAGTTATATGATATATGATTTCTGATTAATTTATTTTTTCTTTTGATGCTTTTCTTTTTTTGCAGGTTTTTTGTCATCTTCCGAACACTCCTTTACTTCATCTATGAATTTTTCAAGATCCTTTAAAAGATAACGATCTCCGGTTTTTAAGAGGCTCGCGTGGAAAGTATCCAGATTCAAAGGGCTTTCAGATAACTGATTGTATTTATAGAATGCTTTATGATCTCTGAGAATCATGCATACTGTGGCAAGAAGACCATTGATTCCCGGATAATCAGGATCGTCTTCGCGAGCCTGTTCAAAGCATTGGCGGGCGTTTTCCACCATACCGTAATCAAGACTGAAATTGCCGATCTGGACCAACGTTTCCGGTTCAGGTGCAAGGTTCAATGCGTGTCGCCAACATTCTTTGGCTTCATCAAATTTATCTTCTTCCAGATAAATTTGACTATCCTGTAAATAGATATCTACACTATCGGGAATAATTTTTTTTGCTTTTTCGAAAATTAAATGGGCTTCTTCAAGTTTTCCTAATTTTGAAAGGCATTTGGCTTGGCCTGAATATAAATCTACAAGAATGGGTGAGTTCTCATTGGGAATACTTTTCAAAGCTTTTCCATAATTTTCGTAGCTAAGTTCCCATTTTTCCATATTAGTATAGGCCAGTCCGATGAACATATAGGTCAGATCAGGTGGGAGACTTTTACATTGAAGAGCTTTACTGTATTCTTCGATTGCATCCTCATTGTTTTCTATTTGAAGCAGACTATGAGCCTTTATCGTATGGGCTTCTCCAAAATTTTCATCGGCTGTCAATGCAAAATCACATGCTTCAATCGCTTTAGCGAAGTCCATCGTGTCGAAATGGCATTTAGCTAAACCTGTCCAATAGGTAGGATTATAGGGATTTTTATCGATTAATCTATTATAAAAATCGATCGCTTGTTCATACTCATTTTCACTGCGGTAACAATCTGCCATGACCGCTAGAAATTCTTCTTCCTCTTTGTATTTGTCATATCCGCGTGTGAGCCACGGTAAGGCTTTTTCGGGATAATCCATATCAATATAAAGATAGGCTATATCAATGATGTTTTTTAGATCGTCTTTTTCTTCGATAGATTCCAATTCCTTTTCTGCATCCTCCAGTTTACCTTCGGTAAGCAATATTTCTGCTTTTAGAAGTTTTACTTCCGATTCATAGGTCTCATTGATACATTCGGCTACATTTTTAGCCTTGGCAAATTGCATTGTGTCCAGATACAGATAAGCTTGTTCTACAAGAAGGTCTGTATGTCCCGGATGCAATTCCAAGCCATAAGTGATAACTTCCTGGGCATCCTCGAAACGGCGTTCTGTTGCATATTTATCAGCTATATCCGCCAGTTGGTCTCCGTCCATGTAGACTTGTCTATTGTTAGCTTTTGCCGTTTCATAACTGGCAATAAGTTCATTTAATTCTTGTCCTTTGTCCGAAGACGAGTTTTTTCTAATCATTTATTTAAAAATTGGGTATTTATATGAAAAACCGGCTGCACTCCGGATAACGTTGTGCAGCCTGTCTTTCAATTCTTAATTTTAAAAGTATCTTTCAAGCCTACTGTACGATTGAAGATCATTTTATCGGAAGTAGAATCTTTATCTACATTGAAGTAGCCGATACGTTGAAATTGCAAGTAGGAGAGAGGTGGCATGGTAGCAACGAACTTTTCTACATAACAATTGGTGAGGATATTCAATGAATCGGGATTGATCATCTCTTTCATTGCTTCCAAGGCGTCACAATTCTTAGCTTCACGAATGGCAGCCAATTCATCTCGTGGATTCTCTACTTTCCAGAGCCGGTCATAAAGCCGTACCTCAGCTTTCAGGCAGTGGGCGCAACTTACCCAGTGCAACGTTCCTTTTACTTTGCGGTTGGCATCGGGCATCCCGCTTTTTGTGTGCGGATCGTACTCGCAATATACTTCGGTGATTGTTCCGTTCTCATCTTTTTTACAACCTGTGCATTTTACAATGTATGCATTCTTCAGTCGTACCTCCTGTCCCGGAGTCATGCGGAAGTATTTTTTCGGAGCGTCTTCCATAAAGTCTTCGCGTTCCATCCACAACTCCCGGCTGAATTCAATCGTATGACTGCCCGCTTCAGGGTCTTCCGGATTATTGATGGCTTCCAGTTCTTCTACCTGTCCTTCCGGATAATTGGTAATAATAAGTTTTACCGGATTCAGGACTGCGGAAACACGGGTGGCACGGGTGTTGAGATCTTCGCGGACAGCACTTTCCAGCAATGCGAACTCGTTGAGCGCATCATAGGTCGTGTATCCGATTTTATCCACGAATTTGCGAATGGATTCCGGAGAATAACCACGACGACGGAAACCGCAGATTGTCGGCATACGAGGATCGTCCCAACCGTTTACCAACCCTTCTTTTACAAGCGTAAGCAAGTTACGTTTGCTCATCAGGGTGTAACTGAGGTTGAGTTTATTGAACTCATATTGGCGTGGACGGTTGTCTTTAAGATCTTTACCTTCTTTCAACCAATCGATGAAAAGGTCATATAGCGGACGATGCACCACAAACTCAAGCGTACAAAGCGAATGGGTGACACCCTCGAAGAAGTCACTTTGACCGTGTGCAAAGTCATACATCGGATATGCTTTCCAGGTAGTGCCTGTACGGTGGTGAGGATGTTTTACGACACGATAAATAATCGGATCGCGGAAGTGCATGTTCGGATTTGCCATATCTATTTTGGCACGAAGCACCATAGCCCCTTCTTCTATTTCACCGCTGTTCATTTTTTCAAACAGTCTGAGGTTTTCTTCCATCGGGCGGTTGCGGTAAGGGCTTTCGACACCCGGTTGAGTCGGAGTGCCTTTTTGTGCTGCGATCTGTTCGGAAGTTTGTTCGTCAATATAGGCTTTGCCTTCCTTTATAAGTTGCACGGCAAAGTCCCAGAGTTGCTGGAAATAATCGGAAGCATAATAAACGTTTTCCCATTCAAATCCAAGCCATTTAATATCTTCTTCGATGGCTTCTACATACTCCATATCCTCTTTGGTGGGATTTGTATCATCGAAACGGAGGTTACATACGCCTCCATGACGGGCGGCAAGACCGAAATCAAGGCAAATCGCTTTGGCATGTCCGATATGAAGGTAGCCGTTCGGTTCGGGCGGGAAACGAGTTTGTACTCTTCCTCCGTTTTTGCCTTCTTTCAAATCATTCTCAACAATTTGCTCAATAAAGTTGAGGCTTTTCTTTTCACCGCCAACTTCTTCGATTTTAATATCTGTCATATCTTAAGTATTTACTCTGTATTTAAGGCTACAAAAGTATGATATTTTTTTTGTATAACCTTATTTCACCGGAATATATCCACTCTTTTTAATTATATCCTGTCCCTCGGTGGACAGGATAAAGTCCATCAATGGAGCGACGTCCCCTTTATTACGGGCATTGTAGTAATAGTAGAGCGGACGAACGATGGGATATGTTTTGTTAGTGGCATTCTCAACACTCGGTTCGGCATAAGGCTTGCCGTCATAAGATACGGATAAGGTTTTGATCCGAGGTGATACATAGGCAAGTCCTACATAACCGATGGCGCCTTGTGTCTGGCTGACTGATTGTATGATTGCGCCCGTAGCCGGCATGGATAAACTACCAGGCATGTAATTTTTGTTTTTAAGGACGCTTTCTTTGAAAAACTCGTAGGTTCCGGAGGACGTTTCGCGGGAATAAACGACTATTTTACGATCTTCTCCGCCCACTTGTTTCCAATTGGTGATTTTACCGCGGAAGATATCTTCCAGTTGCTTGCGTGTCAGTTGTTTGACCGGATTTGAAGGATGTACGATCACCGCAAGCGCATCGTAAGCGACAATGGTTTCTTCTATATCTTGTTTGGCTGCCTTCGCTTTCATCTTTTCACTGAACTTGATGGGGCGTGATGCCATGGCGATGTCAGTCGTGTTATCCAGAAGGGCGGAAATGCCGACCCCCGTTCCACCTCCTGTCACCGTGACACGTGCATCCGGATTCTTGTTCATGAACCGTTCAGCGGTTTGCTGGGCTATCGGAAGCAACGTGTCGCTTCCCTTGATGCGTTGGGCGTAAAGTGTGCCGGATAGCATCCAACACAGGAGAAAGAGAGCTGTTATTTTCATCTATTTACTTTTTTACTGTTAGTACTGCAAATTAAGGAAAGAAGTATTACATTCCTATTACAAATCTCATCCCTATAATGTTTGTAATATGAATGTAATGCTTTTGAAACATTTCCTTCAAACATTGTTCACACCCCCTTAACATGAAACCTTTTTCTTTGCACATATAATCAATAGGTATGAAGAAGATTTTTGAAAAGATCATAGAAGGACTGCTTACTTGCAGCGGATTTATCACAAGCATCACGATCTTGCTGATTATACTTTTCCTTTTCACGGAAGCTTTCGGCCTGTTCCACAGTAAAGTGATCGAAGAGGGATATGTATTGGCGTTGAATAAAGACAACAAAGTGAGCCAGTTGAGTCCCGTTCAGATAAAGGAGGTCTTCGATGAAGAGATAACGAATTGGGATGAGCTGGGAGGCGAAAATCTTCCTATCCGGGTTTTTCGGTTGGAAGATGTCACGAAGTATTTTACCGATGAAGAATTGGGAGATTCATATCAACATGCCGGGGCACTCATCACGAAATTGGTAGAAGAGACATCGGGGATCGTTGCTTTCGTACCCCGGCAATTTATTGTCGATCCCGGGCGTGTGAACTATATCAAGGATAATTCAATTTCCCTGAAAGATGTATTTGCGGGGGCTGAGTGGTTTCCTACAGCGACCCCGGCTCCTTTATTCGGCTTTTTACCTTTAATTACCGGTACACTGTGGGTCAGTCTTTTCGCTATCCTGATAGCTCTTCCTTTCGGACTTTCCGTTGCCATATACATGTCGGAAGTGGCTAAGCCGGGCATACGTAACTGGCTCAAACCCGTTATAGAGTTGCTGAGTGGCATTCCCTCCGTGGTTTATGGCTTTTTCGGGTTGATTGTTATTGTTCCGCTTATCCAGAAAGTTTTTGATTTGCCGGTAGGGGAGAGTGGGCTTACAGGAAGTATTGTTCTGGCAATAATGGCACTTCCTACTATCATTACCGTTACGGAAGATGCCATGCGGAACTGTCCCCGCGCCATGCGCGAAGCCAGCCTCGCATTAGGTGCTTCACAATGGCAGACGATCTATAAGGTAGTAATACCGTTTTCTATTTCCGGGATAACCTCAGGAGTTGTCTTAGGAATTGGACGCGCCATCGGTGAAACGATGGCGGTATTGATGGTGACGGGAAATGCTGCCGTCATACCTACTACTATTCTCGAACCGCTTCGTACTATTCCCGCCACTATTGCTGCCGAACTGGGTGAAGCTCCTGCCGGTGGTCCTCATTACCAAGCTTTGTTCCTCTTGGGGGTAGTCCTGTTTTTCATTACATTAATTATAAACTTTAGCGTGGAGTATATCTCCTCTAAAGGAGTCAAACGTAACAGATAATTATGGAAATAACAAGTAATAATAAGGCCAAACGCCGTTCTCAATCCATTGCTTTCGGCATATTCCGGTTGCTAAGCCTGTGCATCGTACTTATCCTGTTTGCCATTCTGGGGTTCATTATATATAAAGGTATAGGGGTCATTAACTGGAACTTTTTGACATCGGCACCTACCGACGGCATGACCGGAGGAGGTATCTGGCCTGCCATTGTCGGTACGTTCTACCTGATGATCGGAAGCGCGCTTTTTGCATTCCCGGTGGGAGTCATGAGTGGCATTTATATGAACGAATATGCTCCGAAAGGCAAACTGGTACGTTTTATCCGTATGATGACGAACAATCTGAGCGGCATTCCGTCTATCGTCTTCGGACTTTTCGGTATGGCATTGTTCGTGAACTATTTGAATTTTGGCGATAGCATCTTGGCTGGATCGTTAACTTTGGGATTGCTATGTGTGCCTTTGGTAATCCGCACTACGGAAGAGGCCCTGAAAGCGATCCCTGATAGTATGCGTGAAGGTAGCCGTGCATTGGGAGCTTCCAAATTGCAAACCATCTGGCATGTCATTCTCCCGATGGGGATGCCCAATATTATAACAGGACTGATTCTTGCCCTGGGGCGGGTGTCCGGTGAGACGGCCCCGATCCTGTTTACCTGTGCGGCTTACTTTTTACCACAGCTTCCTACGAGCATATTCGACCAATGCATGGCATTGCCCTATCATCTTTATGTGATTTCTACCAGCGGTACGGATATGGAAGCCCAATTACCTTTGGCTTACGGTACTGCCTTGGTGTTAATTGTCATCATTTTGATGGTAAATTTGTTGGCGAATTTGTTAAGAAAGTATTTTGAGAAGAAAGTGAAAACAAATTAGAATATGGATAAGATAGATGCTCGCGATGTGAATTTCTGGTATGGTGATTTTCATGCCTTGAAAGGTATCAGTATGAAGATCGAGGAAAAATCGGTAGTTGCTTTTATAGGTCCTTCGGGTTGTGGTAAATCTACTTTTCTCCGGCTGTTCAACCGGATGAACGATTTGATTCCCGGAACCCGGATGACCGGTGAAATCCTCATCGATGGCGAAAACATTTACGACAAAGGAGTCCAGGTGGACGAGCTGCGGAAAAATGTGGGAATGGTTTTTCAACGTCCCAATCCTTTCCCCAAGAGTATTTTTGAAAATGTAGCCTACGGGCTGCGTGTCAATGGAGTCAAAGATAATGCATATATCCGTCAGCGTGTGGAAGAGACATTGCGCGGTGCCGCCCTTTGGGATGAAGTGAAAGATAAGCTGAAAGAATCGGCTTTTGCACTTTCCGGAGGGCAACAGCAACGCCTTTGTATAGCTCGTGCCATGGCAGTTTCTCCTTCCGTATTGTTAATGGACGAACCCGCCTCTGCGTTAGACCCTATTTCCACGGCAAAAGTGGAGGAACTCATCCATGAACTGAAGAGACAATATACCATTGTGATCGTCACGCACAATATGCAGCAAGCTGCCCGCGTTAGTGATAAAACAGCCTTCTTCTATCTGGGGCAGATGATAGAATATGATGATACGAAGAAGATCTTTACGAATCCGGAAAAGGAAGCAACACAAAATTACATTACCGGAAGGTTCGGATAGTGGTTTGTGCTGACTTGCGATTTAGGATTCAACTTTGTTTGATTTTCAATTATAAATAAATATGCTATGGTAAAGTTTATAGAATCGGAACTCGTACTGCTTAAGAAAGAGATCGATGAAATGTGGACGTTGGTTTATAGCCAATTGGATAGAGCCGGTGAGGCAGTGCTTACTTTAGACAAGGAACTCGCCCAGCAAGTCATTGTCCGCGAGCGTAGGGTAAATGCCTTTGAGTTAAAGATCGACAGTGATGTAGAGGATGTGATAGCCCTGTATAACCCGGTAGCGATCGACTTGCGTTTTGTACTTGCGATGCTTAAAATAAATACGAACCTGGAACGTCTGGGTGATTTTGCGGAGGGCATCGCACGTTTTGTCCTCAAATGCAATGAGCCGGTATTGGATGCCGAACTTCTTAGGAAGTTGCGTTTGGAAGAGATGCTGAGAGAAGTGTTGTCAATGCTTGAGTTGGCAAAACGTGCCTTGAATGAAGAAAGCCTTGAGTTGGCAACTTCCGTATTTGCCAAAGATAACCTGTTGGATGAAATCAATGCGGAAGCAACGGCTGTATTGGCGGATTATATAAATGAACATACGGACAGTGTCCTTTCATGCCTCAATTTGGTCAGCGTGTTCCGTAAGTTGGAGCGTTCCGGAGATCATATTACCAATATTGCAGAAGAAATAGTGTTCTTCATTGACGCAAAAGTGTTAAAACATAGTGGGAAAAAGGATGAGAGCTACCCGGATAAGTAAGAATTAGCAAGTTTTTAGACGGAAATTAGTAGTACTTAAAAAAATGTTCTATATTTGTCTCCTGTAACGGGCGAGTTACAGGAGATGTTTTTTGAAATGATAATAAATCCAAAGAATTTTCAAAAAGATGTTATAAGACATGTTTTATTATTTGGTTCATAACAAGAAAAGCTCCTATCTTTGCACCGTTATCCTGAAAACAATCTTTTTACCTTAAAAAAAAACTAATACCTATTGAAAACTGAAAAATGGAGCTTTGTGAAAAGCCCCATTTTTTTATATCTATGTCAATCCTCTCTTTCCATAACTGCAATGTCACAATAGCATCCAAGTATAACACACGACAAAGAATAAAGTTCGGTTCGGTGGCGTCAACGGAACACTTTTCAATATATTTAAGGACTCTTTCTCTTGCCAGCTTGTTCTCTTGTCAACTAAGAAGCTGAGTATTTGTGAAACTTAAATTCTACGGTTATGTGGGGGAATTCTCTCTCGACATTCTGTTAGCTAGAGCTTTTAAGTACAGAAATGAATCAGAAGGCCAAAGTAATTTCTATCTTAAGCAAATTATAGCCTCCAGAATAATCTATTCATTTACAGTCAGAAATGAAGTAAGCGAAATAATGTCTTAGTGAGGAAAAATAGAAAAAATAGTTTCTATTCATTTTATAATGCATATCTTTGTGTTATTAAAGGATTTAAATTATTGCTTATGGAAACAGTTGATCGTTATATCAGATTTGATTGGGCTGTAAAGCGTCTTTTGCGTCAGAAAGCCAATTTCGGTGTCCTCGAAGGTCTGCTAACCGTATTGCTGAACGAACAAGTCAAGATAGTAGAAATACTCGAAAGCGAAGGCAATCAACTTACTGCCAATGATAAATTCAATCGGGTAGATATTAAAGCAAAGAACAGCAAAGGAGAAATTATTATCGTAGAAATTCAGAATACGCGGGAGTTGGATTATCTGGAGCGTATTCTCTATGGGGTAGCCAAAGCCATTACCGAGCATATCTCGTTGGGTGAACGCTACTATGAAGTGAAGAAAATATACTCCGTCAGCATTCTTTATTTTGATATTGGTAAAGGGAACGACTACCTGTACCACGGGCAAAATACATTTCTGGGTGTACATACGGGCGATCAGTTATTAGTCAGCACCAAAGAAAAAGATGCTTTGGTAAGCAAACTTCCCTCTCAGATATTCCCCGAATACTTCCTGATTCGGGTGAATGAATTCAATAAAGCCGCCATTACTCCACTCGAAGAATGGATTGACTATCTGAAAACGGGACGTATACGCCCTGATACCACAGCGCCCGGACTTGCGGAAGCCCGCCAGAAACTTATTTATTATAATATGAAACCTGAAGAAAGGCATGCATACGATGAACATCTAAGTGCGATCATGATACAAAATGATGTGCTGGATACCGCTAAGTTGGAAGGAAGATTGGAAGGAAAGCTGGAAGGACGGTTGGAAGGAATTAAAGAAGGCGAAGCAAAAGGTGTAAAAAAAGAGAAAATAGACATTGCCCATAACCTTAAAAAGATGGGATTATCTATCGAAATGATAATTCAAGCTACCGGACTCTCTACCAAGGAAATAGAAAGCTTATAAAATCATTTAAAACAATAATATTCAAAGTCTGTCACAGAGAAAAATGTGCCGGACTTTTTATTAAGGGAAGATTGAAGAAGCCCGAAATAAAGCAAAATATCTTTTTAGGTAAAAATCAAAACGGTTTCTTATTATTTAGGTATAATGTTTCTGTATTTCTATGTATCCTATGTGTAATATCCTGTAAAACGATTATCTTTGTCTCCTAAAAAAACAATCTCATGGAGGACAAATATAATTATAAAACGATTTATCTAAGGGTAAAAGAGGATATTCTGAAAGGAGCCTATCCGACTGGAACTCTTCTTCCGACAGAACTTACTTTGGCTGATAAATATTCAGTTTCGAGACCTACCATATCTAAAGTTTACAACAGGCTTCAAAAGGAAGGCTATGTCAATAAGAAGAAGGGCTTGGGAACCATTGTTCTTTTTAAAGAAGGAATTAAGAAATGTACGTTTGGCCTATTGCTTCCCGGAGCCGGAGAGTCTGAGATATTTGCTATAATCAACGATCAGATACTGAAACAATTTGAGAAGATGCAGCTTAACAGCCTTTGGGAAGGAGCGACTGCCAGTAATGCCGAGATCAGGAGAAACCTGATTGAAACCTGTTGCAATAATTATATCGAAAAAAAGGTGGACGGCATCTTCTTTTCGCCTTTGGAGAGAGTGCCCGATGCGGATTACATTAATCAGACGATCTGTGATAAAATCAGGCAGGCGGGAATACCTTTGGTGTTGATTGACCGGGATATCGTGCCTATTCCTCAAAAAAGCCCGTTCGATGTAGTATGCCTTGATAATTACAGTTCGGGATGCATGATGGCCCAGCATTTGATAAAAGCAGGTTGCAAACGCATTTGCTTCTTTTACCGTCCAGATTCGGCTTATTCCGTCCGTATTCGTTTATTGGGAGTCAAAGATACGGTCGAAGAGAATGGATTGAAATTCGATAAATTCAACGAATTCTGTGGGAATCCCGAAGACCTTAGTTTCGTGAGGACGATGCATCTCCTCAAAGGAGAAACCGGCATTATCTGTGCGAATGATTCTACTGCCGCTGTTTTAATGTCTTCTTTGGAGGCCGTGGGATATAAGATCGGTTCGGACTTGTTGATTTGCGGGTTCGATGACATGAAGTATTCCCAGCATCTGAAATATTCGTTGACCTCATTTATACAGCCGTGCAAAGAGATTGCCAATGTCAGCATCGATTTGATGATGCGAAGAGTGGAATGCAATGACAGGCCTCCTCTGAGTGTTTACCTGAACGGAGAAATCATAGAACGCGAGTCGACCCGGTTTGTTTAAATTCAAACAGACTCTAAAACAAACTTTGACTTTCGGGGGAGTTATCAAGAATCTTCATAACTCCCCTGGCGGTGTCAACTAACTTTTTCTGTCTCCAACCCACACCTTTCGCTTTCAAAATCGGCAAAGCTGTCGATGTATTTCTCACCTACCATACTGCATATGCAGGCTCCTAAAGCTGCCTCTTCCTGATATTCGGATACATATAGTGGACGTTTGAAACGTTCTTCCAGTATCTTGCATAGCAACGGATTCTTCCGGATGCCGTTGCCTGAGCCGACCAGAATGGTTTTATCTTTCCGTACGGAAAGGGGCAGCAAATGATGAAAATCGTACAACTCCTGGCTTATGCCTTTCAGGAACGCCAGGATTAAATTTTCAGGCGTATAATTGGAAAGGGATATATGGGTTATCTTGCCTCGCTTTTCGGGATATTGCCGCGTGCCGCCAAACAGGGTTTCTACCCGAAGTTCTTCGGATGAATCTTCTTTGTAGGGGATGGAAACCATCATTTTGTATAGGTCTTTATCTTCAAGTACCTGTTTAGTGAAAAACTTCACCGTATCGGAAAAGAAGTTTTTCAAAAGATTGAAAGAATATCCTCCGCACAAAGCGGCACCCACCAGTATGTATCCGCCTCCCGGCAAAGGGCGCGTGTCCAAGGGCGGCACGTCCACGTAAGTGTCTGAATAGATGGACAACTGGCTACTGGTGCCTACTGTGAGGTGAATGGAGTGTTCGATGGAACGTACCGAACCCAGAAAGCTCGCCTGATTGTCACCAATGGCGGTGTAGACCGGGATACTTTTGCAGTACCCTACTAGGGCGACATCCTTTCGGACTTCCGGCAGAATGGAGGTGTCTATGCCTACACTGTTCAACGCTTGTTCATCGAAAAGTAATCGTTCTTTGTCGAAGAAACCTAAACTGGCTGCATTGGAGCAATCGATCAGGGGTGTCTTCCGTTGTGTGAGTGTCATGGCTACATAGTCCATGACGGTACATAATTTGGCGGCTCTCTGTGGTACCAGACCGTTCTCTTGGTTGTAAAAGTGAGTCACTAGGCCGAACCCGGTGGATAAAGGCAACCCTGTCCGTTCGGTCAGGTAGGCGGCATAACTCAATCCCTCTTTGTAGGGCAGGCTTCCTCTGGCATCTTGCCAGGTATATAGGGGGCTGACCGCCCGGCCTTCGGCATCCACGTACAACATGCCATGCATCTGGCCGGATAGCCCGATTCCTTTGATATCCGGATATTGCGACCGGATTTCTTGCAATAATTCCAATACGATATTAACTATGGCCGTGGCATCCTGCGTCTTTTCCCATATATTCGGAGAGTTTATGTTCGTATTGTTATCCTTTGTCACGGATGTGATGTTCCTATGCGAAGTGTTGTAGACAGCTCCGCATATTGAACTTGTTCCTATGTCAATTCCCAAAAAACTCATAGCTCTTTTTTCATCTATAATTATACTCGGTGGCATTATTCCAATGCCATTTTCTTCATCTTTATCATTAGGAATAACAAATAAACCACGCAAATGGTTAAAACCATAACGGCTCCGATCTGTCCTCCCATGGCATCTGAGGCCGCCCCCATCAAAACGGGGAATATAGCCCCGCCTGTGATGCCCATTATCATCAAGCCGGAGATTTCGTTGTTGCGCGTCGGCATGTAGAGCAATGCGTTGGAGAAGATGATCGAGAATACGTTGGAATTTCCCAATCCTATCAGAGCTACACAGATGTAAATCGTTACTGTCTCCCGGCAGAAGTAAAGCCCCGTCATTCCGGCAAGGATAAACAATACACTCACCATGAAAAAACGGATGGGTGAAAATCGTGCCATGATGAACGTGCCCGACAAGCAGCCGAAGGTACGGAATAAGAAATAAAGGCTTGTTGCATATCCCGCTTCTACCAGTGGTATGCCTACTCTTTCCTGTAGCAGTCGGGGGGCGGTAATGTTGATGCCGACATCGATGCCGACATGTACCAATATGCCGATGAAGAATAGGATGATGACGCTATTGCCCAGCAAGCTGAAGCATTCTTTAAAGGAGGAGGACTCGTTTTTCTCCTCCGGTTCGACGATATCCGTCATAAACAGATAAATGACGGCAACGATGTCAATTACCATGAAGATGGTAAACAGCAGCTTCCAGTTCCCGTAGTAGATGGCGGCCTGTGCCGCTATCAATGGAGCGACGAAGGAGGCTATCGCTTTGACGAATTGTCCCAACGTGAGATAACTGGGCAGACGGCGCTTGTTTACCATGTTTGCCAGTAACGGATTCAAAGAGACCTGCATCAACGTATTGCCGATTCCCAGAAAGGCGAAGACGATGAACATGGCGATCTCATCGTATATGAAAAGGGGGATGGCAAGTCCGGCAAAAGTGACTACCATGCTTAACAGTACGGTCTTCTTTCGTCCGATTTTATTCATCAATATCCCTGTGGGTACGGAGAAGATAAGGAACCAAAGGAATACCATGACCGAAAAGGAATTGGCTGCCGTGTCGGACAGATTGAAGTCTTGTTTTACATAATTGGTCGCAATCCCCACCAGGTCGACAAACCCCATGGTGAAGAAAGCTAACATGACGGGGATGATTTTACTTATTTTGTTTTCGTTATTCATAATCGTTGTATTTCAGAAATGGATATTAGGAGGATAAGTGCTGAATTGCTACATTGATAATGCAGCGTCACTGCAAAGGCATTACAGTGTTGCTGCAAAGGCATTACAGCGTTGCTGCAAACGGAATGCAGCACTACTGCAAAGTCATTGCAGCACTACTGCAAACGAATTGCAGTGTCTTTGCAATGGGAATAACTCTTATTATAGAGGGTATACCTGTATGTTTTTGAAACGAACCGTTCCCTGCTTGGCATATAGCCACAGGTAGTTCCCTTTCCTTTCCGGCAGACGGTTGACAATGCAACGGCGGTTGTCGATACATACGTCTATGATATCTCCTTTCATGATAATATCCAGGTGAATGGGCTTGTCCAGGTCTTTGACTGCTTCGATCCAGGTATCTTCTCCGAGGCGTATGGTGCGTTTGTTCGGATCAAAACTGAGTTTATAGCCATCGTTCGCTTTGTCTTTGGCACGGAGGAAGAATCCATATTCGTGGTTGTTTCCCACCGGTTCTATGTCCAAGGTGACACGGCAACTATAAGGCAGGTCTTTGATATATGCTCCGCCAATGGCTCCGGGAGCCGTGAGGCACACTTCCTTGTCGGAAACCTTTTTGGCATTTTCCGCACCTGTCAAGGAGAAATTTAAAGGGCTCTTCGTATCGGGCAGCACTTCCGCAGGGAATTTTGTAGCTAAGTCTCCGTTCGGCATTTGATAGGCTTCGCGTAGCACGATGCTTCCGCCAAAACGTTCGTATCCGTAGTCTTTGTTTTCGTTCTTGCTTGGTATCCACCCGCCTACGATACGTCGGTTTCCTTTAAATTCTGCTGTCTTTGCCACATTTACCCATTGCTCCAGCAAAGCTTGTGATTCCGGATATTCCCACGGGCCGTAGGGCTTTCTCGATTTTACGTAATAAGTGTCGCCACCTTGTCCGTACACCAGGTAATACCAGTCATTCCATTTAAAGTAATCCGGACATTCGGGGACATCGCGCTGACCCGTAAGGAGGGGCTTTTGTACAGACCACTCCTTTAAATCTTTGGAGGTGAGGTGTACCAGGCTGCCACGGCCTTCGCTGATGACATAATCGTCCGCTTCACTTGAGACGAACAAATGGAAGGTACCGTCTTTGTCGATAACGACTTTCGGGTCACGGAAGTGGCGTTTGCTGTAACCCGGTGCGAATGTATAGAAAGGATTCGGCTTTTGTTTCTCGAAGGTGAAGCCGTCCTTGCTGATGGCATAACTCAATTGTTCGTTGACCTGATTGTCCTCGTTGATCAATCGGGTAGCGTAGAATGCATAGAATAGCTTGCCGTCAAAAGCGACAGAGCCGGTGCAGATGGACTTTTCCCATTCTTCATCGATGCCGATTGCAATGGGATGATGTTTCCAGTTTTTTAGGTCGGTACTTGTACTGACACACCACTGGTGTCCGCCCAGACCGTCCAACGCAGAGTGATGCCCTTCATCGAGCAGCCAGTATAAATAGTAAGTGCCGTCTTTGTAAAAGGGGATACAATCTCCTACGAACTGATTCCCGCCAGCCGGTGTGAAGTATTGTATATTGCCTGTCGGCTGAATCTCCGGATCGTATTTCACCGAGAATTGTGCTTGTGCGGTTGTAAAACCGATTGCTGTCAATGCTATTGCAATAAAATTCTTTTTCATGTGATAAGTTTTGTATTATTTTATGGGTTGATATTCTTTAGTTCGTTGATGGAGCCTTCCAGCAAGGTGACGCTGCCGGAATCGGCAAACAATTCGTAGGAGCAGAACTCTTCCATCGGATAACACAGTGCCGTCATGGCGATTTTCCCACCGGAAGCAAACAGCTCTACCGAGTTACGGTCGAACAGGATAGACCAGTCCGATGTGTCGGCTTCCGAATAATAGGTGGCTCCCATCAACTGTTGAAAGCCATATATGGGGTGTTGTGTTGTCCAGTTGCTCCGGTCGATATAATAATAACTAAGTTCATTTTGATAACCTATTGATAACTCTCTGCCGGATTTCGTCTTCAGACGGATTCCGTAATTGCGGGCTCTCCATATAGCCCGGTGGTCTGTGTTGTCGAATTTCAATTCAAGGAGGACAGGTTTGCCCGGATAGGGATAATTTCCTTTTATCCGTTTTTCATCCGACAGTTTGCCGGATTCGATCGGGTAGGAGTCTTTGCGGTATTTCTCCAGTTCTTCCAGCGGTGCGTTTGCCAATACGCAGTGAGTGCCTTCGCGAACCAGCTTCATCCGGCGGGGCAGTGTCATGTTGTCGCACCAACCGGAGGCAGGCAGCAGGTTGGCATATTCCCAATCGTTCATCCATCCCATTCCGATTCGTTGGTTGTCCGGGAGACCGTTGAAAGTAGAGAATGCATAATGGTCTTTACCGTAGTCCAACCATAGTTCTTTGGTCTGGCTGATGCGGAAAGAAGTACCGTCGAAATCTCCTATGAAATAGCGGGTGGCTGGTGCGCCTCCTGCGGGGCCATTCTCCATGTTTATTAATAAGACCCATTTGGTCGTATCTTCTCCTTCTATTTTCAGTGGGAAGAAATCCGAACCTTCCCAGTTGCCGCTTGCCGTCATGTCTTTGAATTCGCTTCTATAAGTCCATTGTTTGCAATCGGGCGAAGTGTAAAAACGGATAGCAGGTCCTACGGAAACTGTCATGAGCCACTGCTGATATTCATTATTCCAGGATACGTGCGGATTGCGTAAGGCGAACCCATTACAGTCCGATAGTGTGAAAGAAGGGAGTTTAGTCCATGTAGCACCTTTATCCGTGCTGTATGCACAGGCGATCTCCTGTTCCTGTGCCGGGTCGTTATAGGTATAAAAGGCGATAAACGGAACAGATTTTCCGGTACTTAGCCCCGATGTGTTTTGGGTGTCGGCTACTACGCTTCCGGATCTGAGATAGCCCGAACTGTCCGGAGACAGGGCAACCGGCATTATTTGCCAATGCAACAGATCCCGACTAATCGCATGTCCCCAGTGGATATTACCGTATTTGTCGTCAGTGGGATTGTGCTGATAAAAAAGATGATAATCTCCATCGGCATATACCAGTCCCGCAGGTTCACCTGTCCAACCGGTTCCCGCTGTGAAATGATAGGAAGGTAAAGGTTGCGTTTCGGTGTTGCTTCCTTTCTGCCGGCAGGCAGAAAGGAAGACAATCATCAAGATCGCAATACCGGAAAATACTGTTTTATTCATCGTTTTAACCTATTTCTGATTGAGAGTTGACTTCCCTAAATGATCTTATTCCCAACCGTAATTCTGTTTATACAAACCTTTCACATAATTGATCTGGGTTTGGGGAATCGGGAAATACTCGTCTCTGTTTTTGGTGAATTTGGCATCCTTCATGTACGAACGTCTTGTTTTCTCTACTGCGAAATAATCGTTCATATATTTGTCCGCAATGCCCCAGCGTACAAGGTCGAAGAACCATTTACCTTCGGTGGCGAACTCCAGATGACGTTCCCATTGCAATGCCTGCATGGCGAACTCTTGGCTCAAAGCGGGACAGTTTTCTCCCGGGATGTAAGGCTTCACATCGAAATTTCCGGTCGGAGTTCCGTCGGCAAATTTCAAACGGTCGGTACTTGTGGCTGCCCTGTTACGAATCTGGTTGATCAGGCTTAATGCTTCACTCAGGTTTTCGTTTAGTTGGATCAGAGCCTCCGCACGCCATAGCATGATCTCGTCCAGGCGGAGGACATCCCAGTTCAAACCGCTACCCATGAACGGATTGGTCTTTCTGAAACAGTCGCAAGTAGGCAGAACCAATAGTTTTTGGCTCATGGAGTAGCCATAGACTTCCGGAGTACGTGCCCAGCTCTTTTCCATAATGTATTCGGGGTTGTATTTCCATGGCATGTCCGGCACACAAGCTGTGTGCATCAGGCGCGGGTCCATAGGGAGCTTGCTGAACGCTTCCTTGTTATCGAGTGTTTCTCCTTTGTTGAAATTCTCGAAGTCGGGAACACCGTTTACTGTTTTGTAGCTGTTCATCATATTTACGGACGGTTGCAGGAAACCGCAGCATCCGTATTCGTTGTTGATCGGATAGACCAACCAGGAATTGTTACGTCCGATGGGCGATTCGTCATTGTTGGCGGAGTATTGGATGGCCCAGATGGATTCTGAGTTGTTCTCTGTTTCGCAAAGGAAGTTGTCGGCAAAATCCGTTACCAGTTGCTTGCCGGAATGATCGATGATGTCCTTGCACAGGCTGGCTACTTCTGTCAGCTTATCCTTGTTGATATTGACAACGTTGTTCTTCTCGTCCTGTTCGTAGGCTGCAAACAAAAGGGCTTTTGCCAGATAAGCTTTGGCTGCGAATCTTGTGGGACGACCCACTTCATCCTGTTTTTCGGGCAGATCGCTGACACCGCAACGGAAGTCATCGATCAGCTTGTTCCAAAGTTCTTGGTCGGTCAGTTCATCATTGCTCACTTTATCGTACATGTCGGTCGGTGTGTTTTCGTCAATCCACGGGAAGAACTTGAAACAGAGCTTCATGTACATGTAGATGTGTCCGCGCAGGAAACGCAGCTCGGCAAGGCGCTGGTCGCGCAGCGGATATTCATCGGTGGTCAGTGCCTGTATTCTTCTCATGGCATCGTGTACCCGGCCTACTCCGACGTAATGTACCCACCACAGGTTGTCTAGGTCGCCCGTTGTCGTAGGTTGCATGTAGGTAAATGTTTCCCAGAGGTTCCGTTCGCTATTGTCGTTTGTTCCCGAACCTCCCTTGTAGGCTTCTCCACCGCGTACGGAGCCTTCTTCATAAGGCATTCCGAACTGTTTGTTGAAATGGTTTTGACCGCAAAAGGAGTAGGCGGCATTCACCATTTGTTCTGCTCTTTCCGGAGAGTTTAAGTCTCCGGATGAAATGATACCCTGCGGGTTCTGATCCAGTAATGAGGTGCAAGATGTGCCGCTTAACAGCATAAAGAGGCTACATCCTATAATGTTTAGTGCTTTCATAAACTTCTTGTTTTTCAGTTGATTCATTTAAAAAGTTACGTTTAAAGACATGGTCATGGAGAAGGGGAGCGGATAACTGCTGCCGGGTGTTTCCGGGTCGAGTCCGGTATAGGCATTATCGCCCCACGTTTTCTTGAAGGTTGCTACATTGTCGGCTCTCAAAGCGATTCTAGCTTTCTGGAGCTTGATAGACTTAGCGAAAGCTGCCGGCAGGGAGTAACCTAACTCAATGTTCCGGATCTTCATATACGATCCGCTCTCTACATAATAAGTGGACATACGGCCTTCGTCATTGTAATTGTTGATGGAGAGTGCCGGAATGGTAGAACTTGTATTGTTGGGAGTCCAAGCATCCAACATGCGTACACCATAATTCTCACCGCTCGTACTCAGGGCATAGATATCTGTCCAGCTCTTCCAGCCGCTTACGTTCAAGTCCTTGCCCACAACTCCGTTGAAGAAGATGCTGAAGTCGAAATTTTTATAAGTTAATCCCACTGTAACACCGTATTCCAGTGCCGGATTCTCTACTCCGATCCAGGTGCGGTCTTCATCGTTGATTTTGCCATCCTTATTGATGTCTTTGTAACGGATACGTCCCGGAGCGGCACCTGTCTGTGTCGGGGCTGCATCTACCTCTTCCTGGGATTGGAACAATCCTGTTGCTACATATCCGAACATGGAATTTTTGGGACGGCCCATGATATTCTGGTCTTTCCCGTTTCCGGCAAAGTTGTTGATGACATCGTCCGGCACCTTCACAATCGTTTGTTCATTGTGAGAGAACACACCGCTGATGTTCAATCCCAAGTCACCGAATTGGTCGTTATAGTTCAGGGTTATTTCAAAACCTTTATTGTCGATGTCCGCACCGTTCAGCCATCTTTGTCCTCCTTCACCTACGGTGGCTACCGTACCGGGTTTCATCAGGATGTCGCGTGTATACTTCAGGTAGTAATCGAACGAACCGCTCAACTTATTGTTAAACAGCGCGAAGTCCAAACCGAAATTGTGCTGTGAGGTCGTTTCCCATTTTAAGTCGGGATTGCCGGTCTGTGTGCGGCGGAAGCCGGAGGGCAAAGCACCGCCTTGTCCCGTAAAGTCATACGCAGTACCCCAGTTCCAGTCGTCAATGCTGCCTTTGTCATACAAGGATTCGTAAAATTGATAGGAGGAGTAAGCATCGATACTTGAATTACCGTTCTGTCCCCAACCATAACGCAATTTCAACTGGGGGATCACCGAAGTCAGGTTTTCAAAGAAACTTTCGTTGCTGATGACCCATCCTAAAGAGAATGCAGGGAAGGTAGCCCACCGGTTGTTTGAACCGAATACGGACGAAGCGTCCCTTCTTAAAGTCACGGAAGCAAGGTAGCGGCTGTCATAGTTGTAGTTGATTTTTCCGAACCATGAAATCATTGCGTTCTTTACGGCTCCGCTTCCATTGTCCTTTTCCGACTCGCCGGCACTGAGCCACATGTAGTCATCGTTTTCCAGAGCAATGTTTCTACGACTGCCCCAATGCTGCTGATAAGTATGCGTGATGGTTTCCTGACCGAGCATGATGTCGAAATTGCTCTTGTTTGCATCAAATACATATTGCAACACGTTACTGTTGGTGCAACTCAAATCAAAATAGGATTCCTGATACACCTTATTCTTATCTTCACTCAGGAAGCCGGATTTGTATTTGTAATCCATCGTCCGTTTCCAGGAACCTACACCGTCCACACCGAAAGAACTGCGGAAAGTAAGTCCTTTCATGAATTCGATGCTTGCATATACGTTACCGAACAGGCGGAGGTTGTCGTGGTGATTCTGTTTGTTATCCGCAATCAGGCGTGCCGGATTCTGACGGTCGCTCATGCCGCCGATGGGACCGCCCCAACCTTCACCATCCACGGTGTGTACGGGGACGATAGACATCAGTGATTTACATCCTGCGAGATTGCCGTCACCGATGTTGTCACTCTCTCTCCATTTGGAGATTGTGAAGTTCTCGCCTATTTTCAAGCGTCCGTTCAGAAGACTGAAGTCTGAGTTCACACGTCCGTTGAAACGCTGGTAGAAGCTGCCGTCAATCGTTCCTTTGTTATCGTAATAGTCTACTGAAAAAATGGCACGGCCGGCATCTGTTCCGGTTGACAATGTCAATCCGTATTGCTGAATCTGCCCGGTTCTCAGAATCTCTTTCTGCCAGTCCGTATCGGCCGATCTCATGGTGTGGGCATCATCCAGAAACTCTTTCCAGGTCACTTTGTCCAGAACATAGTTGCCGTTTGAGTCCTTATGGTCTTGGTATTGGTACAGTCCACCGATACCTACTACGTTTGGATCGGCATCCGGATTGTCGTTCTTAATGGCCCAGTACTGTGCGATACCTCGTTGTTCGGTGTTCATCAGCTCATAAGGCTTCTTGCTGCTGACGAGGGTATAGGATGCGTTGAAATCAACAGTGGTTCCTTTCTTTCCTTTACGGGTGGTAATGATGATAACTCCATTGGCTGCGCGTGAACCATAAATAGAGGCTGAGGAGGCATCCTTCAACACCTGTATGGACTCGATATCCATGGTGGCGAGTTCGGACATGGAACGGGTGGTCGGCACTCCATCGATGATGTAGAGTGGGTCGTTGACGTTCAGGGTTCCCTCACCGCGAATTCTGATGGTCGCGTTAGGGTTCGGTGAACCGTTTGCCGAAATCGACATACCGGCTACTTTACCCTGTGCCGCCTTCATGGCGTTGCCATAAGAGCCTGATTTGAGCTGGTCGACTTTTATTACGGAAACCGAACCGGTCAGGTCTGCCTTCTTTTGCGAGGTATAACCTGTCACTACTACTTCGTCCAGATTCAGTGCGTCTTCTTCCAGTACGATTGTCTTTCCGTTGAGGCCATCCGTTGGGTACTCTGCACTTTTGAATCCGATGTAGCTGAAAACTAATGTCGTGTTGGCGGGGACTTTGATTGAGAAATGTCCATCCATGTCGGTGATGGTTCCATTGCTTGTGTTACGCTTCTCGACAACGGTAGCCCCTACGATGGGTTCTCCGGATTTGTCTACTACTTGTCCTTTGACGAGTTGTTCCTGTTGCTGCACTGTTTGCGATGCCGCAGAGGGGATTGTTGCCAATGCATCCGGTACCCATATACTGCATAGGCCGGCGACAAGTACATACTTGTACAGTGATTTTCTTTTTGTTTTCATGTAAATTGATATTAAATTAGACCTAAGTTAAACATAAATATGCTTTCACTTTATTCTGTGGTTGTATGCCTGCGAAGGTACTATGAATATTACAAATATTATATAAATAAGTTATGGAATTTGTAATATAAGTAAAAGAATAATTTTACATATATGATATTTAAATGCTTTCGTTAGCTCCTTATGTCAATTTATATTCTCAATAGGAAAAAAAGGAATAGGAGTGTTATGTCTTATCCGCTTTATTTAAGTCTATAAAAGGTGCATTGAAGGGTGAATTTCTTCTAATATTTTACATGTATGAAGGTAATGTGACATATATGATAATAATAATTCCGTTTTTTCCATTTAACAGTTCGATCCGGTACAAAACTCGATTTATCATCAGGATATAGAAATCCCCATAGGGTTCATTTAGTATTGGCAAAAGGAACCGTATGGGGATTTCGGATATTCCGATTGAGGGAAACTTAATTATTTAAGTTGAGTATTTGTGAAACTTGAATTAATTACGTAATGGAGCTATTTGAATGTTTTTAATGGTGACACCATTCATCCGGAATTGTAACTTGTCGACCGTGAGGTTCGGACGGTACGTTATAAGGGTGCGTTGTCCGCCTATTTCGGCATCGATCAGAGAACCACCGAATTTATTGCATCCGTTGACCAACATGCGGACAATGAAATGTTTGCTAGTGTCTATTCCGCCTTCTATGGCATAGTTGCCTGCCGCCTGGGGAGCGCCTCCCTCTTTCAACGTCTTTTCATCAAGAGCGTATCCATCGGTCGAGGCATTTCCGAATTGTGAACGTGCCTTATTCAGTTGCAGCTGCCATTCACATGCTTCCTTATCACCCTTTTCCGGTAAGAAGGAAACAGCCAGTCTTCCTTGTTCGGCTTGTTCCGGATACACTTCAAACGTCAACAGGAAGGAATTTCCGGGAGTTTCAAATGTGTTGGTCTGCGATAGTTCGGCAGTCAGCTGTGTGGCCGGTTCTGTTGCCGGAGTGATTTCTTCCATCCATTTCGTTCCGATACGTCCGTCCGGATATTGTATCAATTCGTGGATGACTAACGGACCACCCCAGTTCTGCATCTTTACCCATCCTGCCATCAGATAACGGTTTCCCGGAATCTCTGTGATTGCAGGGACGGAAAGGCCGTTATAGAAATCCGTTCCTTCGGCTACTATGTCCCGGTAGGCAGACTCCGGCTTGGCGGCTGGTTTCGACCAAAGTCGTGTGAATCCACCGATGATATAATCATAATCTCCCCAACGGAAAAAGAAAGTACAATCGCCACCCAGCGGGAATTTCTCATTCAGGCATTTCCAGCCACCGCTTACGGAGTCGGAAGCCCAAGTTCCCTGTGCGCCATAATTCGCGAGCATTTTCAGGTGTCCCTTCGGGTCAGTATAGATGGAAGGGTTTTCGCAAGGATGATAGAGTAAATGTGTTTTTTTGAAATTAGTAACTCCGTCCTCGCTTATAGAATAGGTGGAGCCGGCCGGTATGGAGTTGTGAATGGTGTCATAATTGAATGAACCGGTATGCCCGCTCTTTTCCAGATAATCCCATTGCATGGGTAGGGTTGTTTTTTCTTTCGGGTAGATGCGGGTGGTGTGCAGTCCATAGCTGATGCATAATTTGCCGTTGAAAAGGAAAGGAGTGCCCGTTCCGAATGTTTCCCACTGGTGTTCCAGAGGAGTTGCCGCTTCGTGTTCGGTCCATGTCTTAAAGTCGGTCGTTGAAAGATGTTCAAAGTAGTGACCGCCTCTTCCGAACTTGCTGGCATGTCCTCTGCGGTCGAATAAGTAGAATATGTGATAACGTCCTTCATGGAAGAAAGTGACTACATCACCTACCCAAGCATTGTGGTAAGGAGGTGTCCAGTATTGAATGTTGGAAGAAGTTTGTGGGGTAGGGGCTTCTATTCTTACGGGCTCGATGGCCGGTGAATAGAGCGTTGCGCTACTTAAGTAGTCGGGGTTCATATTCCATGATTTCATTCGGCTGGCTAATGGATAGCCTAATGCGAAATCGTTGTCGAACAGTTGGTTGTCCACATAGAGTGTCCATTGAATGCCCGAAAATTGCAGCGTAATATTATGTTCCCCTTCGGGATTATCCAATAGGGCGAGTGGAACACCGACCGTCATGTCTTGAAACTCGTCCGCGTTCAGAGGCGATTGTAAGGATAGGCTGGCTTCTAAAACCGGTACGGAACCGTCCGGCATGGGGTAAGCCGGATAATTTTGAATGCTCCGGTCTTCCGGATCTTGTTGCCGCAGGCGCACGCTTAATACTTGGGGAATCTCAAGTATGCATTGTTCCTGATCGACAGGCTTCAGATGGGCGGTAAAACGGATGGTAAATCCTTTGGTCAAATCGTCCGGTAATGATAAGTCATCCGTTGTAGCCGATTGGGATAGGGTGCCAAGCGGAACATTTGAAGTTGGAAAACTCCAAAAAGGGCTTAGTAATTCGACCTTGACAGGGTTGGATTGTGCGTCTTCCTTCTGGCAAGAGGTTAAACTTACTAGAGTGAAGGCTAACATGGATAGTAATAATCGCATTTTTCTCATTGTTCTATTATTTTAATGTGTCTATACTTTGATGCTTGTTTTACTGAATTAAATAGGTGCGCAAATATACTTAAATTTTCTTTTATGCAAATAAATATATTACATAAAATGAAAAATAATATTCATTTATGTAATATAGTACTGTGGATTATTCATGTAGATAATACGAGTCGGACATGGGGTTAAAATAAATACTTTGTAAACAAAATACCAATATATGTAATGTCCTGTATGAATATACCTTATGCGTCATAACATATATTCTTAGGGAGTAGGGGCCTATTTTTACTGATACTTCCTTTTGCCGTTTTTGGGGGATGGTGTTTTAAACTTACTATATAGATTGTGTTTGTGTAGTAGTAGGAGGAGGGGGTACCACCACCTATTACTACACAAACACATATTGCTATAGTAGGTTTATAACACTACTTTTGGTACAGGTTATAAAGCTCGTCCATCCTGTGAATTGGAAAATGGATGGGAACTACGGTATTTCTTATCGCAAATCCGTGTTCAAAAACAATAATTTCTTTAAGAGTGGCGTCTAAATAGAAGATTTTTCCGTAAGTTTGGAATGATCCCTTTATTCCTTTAAAATAAGGACATTGGGAAGACAACTCAATTTTGAGGTAACGATTTGAGAAATAATGCTTTTGTTTAATAGTATATCGCTATCTTTCAAAGATTTATCAATCCATTTTATGGTAATAGGTAATGGATTTGTAACGTGCTATCTTCTTCATCTTGCTTCAATTTGAAGTGGAATGATTAGTTGATGACAAAAGTAAGTAAAAATTCTGATTGTCCAATGTTACTTTGATGAAACAATTATGTCCATCCCCATACGACACACGTTATTTATTATCTTTCAACTTCTTGATTTCCTTATCAAAATCACTTTCCAATAAATCCATTTCACGTTTGCGATAGATAGCGAACTCTTTTTCAGCTTTTTCAATCGCTTGTTTGTGCGAAATGTTTCCCTTGCCAATCAAAACTTTCCGTTTATGAGCAATAATTTGATTATCTAAAGCCTCTATCCAGTCTTTCATCGTCATAGGATTCATTTCCAATGCTTGAAACTCTGCAAAATCCAAGAAACCAGAAACAAGCAGATTCAAACGTTGGAGTTCAATCTCAGACAAATAGTTCTTAGCTATTTTCACATCGTCTTTAGTAACATAGTTGCCTTTAAAATTTGTCATGCCTACAAATGGCTTTTCATTATCCACACGATTGTATATGATTTCGGCAGCAGTATTTTCGTGAACGGCATAATGCAACTTGTTTTGTACGGTGGCAAAAAACATTTTTGTCATCCCGTCTCGTGGATCATAGTCTGTCGCTGTTGCATATATATCCGTCACCTGTTGATAAAAGTTGCGTTCACTGCTACGAATATCTCTAATACGCTGTAATAGCTCCCGGAAATAACGATTTCCTCCTTGCTTCAGCCGTTCATCATCCATTGCAAATCCTTTCTGAATATATTCGTGAAGCCGTTGTGTAGCCCAGCGACGGAAACGAGTCGCTATCTGCGATTGGACACGATAGCCTAAGGCAATAATCATATCAAGATTATAGTGCATAACACTTCGTTGTACCTGTCGTGTTCCTTCTTGCCGAACTGTCAAGAATTCCTTTACGGTTCGATTTTGGTCTAACTCACCATCGTTTAATATATTATCTATATGCTGACTGATATTCTGTTTGGTTGTACAATATATATCCGCCAACTGATTTTGTGTCAGCCACAAATCTTCATCAGCAAAGCGTACCGATATGCGAGTTATTTCGTTATCGTCTTGGTAGAGTATTATTTTGTTTTCTACGTTCATAAGTCTATATTTCTTCTTTTATTTCTCGCCCCATTGTCACTGGAACAAATTGCCTTATTCGTTTTACTGGATAATTATAATCCAATATTAGTCGAAGAAATGTTTCTGCCTGTACTTTCTTCTTCAGGATTATTATAATTGCGTTCTTTCTTTTGAAATACATAAATAATCCGAGACATATCCTCACTGAAAGATATGAGATTTTGCTCTATTCCAATTTTTATATAGTCTTTCATATTTCCAACAGATGATTATTTTGTTGTAACAATTAAATTCCTCGCATCTACATCCAATACTCTCGCAATCTCTACAAGCATTTCTAATGATGGTTGAGAAGTATTAGAACACCAACGGGAAATGGTCGCTTCATTCTTGTGAAGTTGTTCTGCCAACCATTCCCGGTTCTGTTTTGTTCAACCAATACTACTTTTATTCTATTTATTCTTTCTGGCTCCATATCTGTACAATTCAAAGAATGGCAATAAATTGATGGTATATGCAAAGGTAGTGATAATTCTTAAAAGATAGGTATTGATTCAAGATAAATACTACACATAGTTTGGCTATTATGTATCTGTATCTGATTTGAACTCATTTTGGCTCTTACAGATTCACTTTTCAAGTTTGTCCGTAATAGCCTTGTCTTTAATGGACTTTGCCTTGCTGCCCAACTCTTTAGCAGCTTGTTCTTTCAATCGGGCTTGTTCTGCAAGAGCTGCTTGTTTTTTGATTACATTCTCATAGGTTTCCACATCTTGAAGCATTTGTTTAATCTTGGTGTTATAACGATTCAATTCTAAGATGTCTTCAAGTTCTTCAATCTGTTCAGATGAAGCTTCACCTTTCATCTTAATGTAGCGGTACTTCAAGTCGTTGTTGATACGGTTGTAATCGGGATATTTTGCAAAATACAGTGCAATAGCCAACATAACTATCATGATTTGCAAACCGTCCTCCTGCTATATTCTACTTTTCTTTGCTTTTTCAGCATTTTTCGGCTTGTCATCTTTGGCATCGTAACAATATTGATATTAAGTTATTTATCTTCATTTCTCCCGTTTTTCGAGGTTATTCCAGAGATTTTACGTAAGTTTGTCTCCCGATAAAAAGTTGCAAATAATTAAATTGTAAAACTTATGTTTTCCGGAATAGTAGAAGAATATGCCACCCTTGTGGCACTTGTGAAAGATCAGGAGAATATTCATTTCACTTTCAAGTGTTCATTTGTCAGTGAACTGAAAATAGATCAAAGCATTTCGCATAATGGGGTTTGTCTGACAGTGGTCAGCCTGACCGATGACACTTACACGGTGACCGCCATGAAAGAGACGTTGGAACGTTCTAACTTAGGTTTGCTGAAAGTGGGCGACAAAGTAAATGTGGAACGCAGCATGATGATGAACGGCCGTCTGGACGGACATATCGTGCAAGGGCATGTGGATCAGACCGCCACTTGCGTCGATATCAAAGATGCGGATGGCAGCTGGTATTTTACTTTTAAATATGCTTTTGATAAAGAGATGGCGAAACGTGGATACATAACGGTGGATAAAGGGTCAGTTACCGTAAATGGTGTCAGCTTGACCGTCTGTAACCCAACGGATGATACCTTCCAGGTAGCCATCATTCCGTATACATACGAACATACCAACTTTCATACCTTTGCGTTGGGAAGTGTAGTTAACATCGAATTCGATATTATCGGCAAATATATTAGCCGGATGATACCGTATAATTCATAATTTCCATGGACTTTTTGCAATTGGCAATGTCGCGGCAGAGTGATCGCACTTACGACAAAGAGCGTCCTGTCGAACCGGAAAAACTGGAACGGATATTGGAAACCGGACGTTTAGCTCCCTCTGCCTGCAACGCGCAACCGTGGAAAATGGTCGTAATTACCGATCAAGAATTGGCGCAGAAAGTAGGAAAGGCGGCTGCCGGCTTAGGCATGAATAAATTTGCCAAAGATGCACCGGTACATATTTTAGTAGTAGAAGAATCAGCGAATATAACTTCCTTGTTGGGAGGCAAACTGAAGAATAAACATTTCCCGTTGATTGACATTGGTATCCTGGCTGCGCATATTGTGCTTGCTGCCGAAAGCGAAGGACTAGGATCGTGCATTCTGGGTTGGCTCGATGAGAAAGAGATAAAAAGATTGACGGGCATCCCCGATTCTAAACGTCTGTTGTTGGACATCATCATAGGATATCCTGCTAAGGAGAAACGGAAAAAGATCCGTAAGGAAAAGAACAAAGTGATTTCCTACAATCAATACTGATGTTCTACGCTAAAAGCATGTTTGAATTTTCAATAAAAAAGAATCGATAAAAGCACAGGTGTTGCTACAGGATGCTTCCTGTTATAAGTCCTTTAGCAATACCTTGCTTGCTTTTTTGTAATATTCTTCCCTTGATTCGACCAGAATCCTCCATTCATCATTGAACTCTTCTTCTTTGTCGATCTTGAAATTCTCCGAACCGTACGTATCCAATCGTTCGAGCAACAGTGCTACATTCAGTTGGTTGATGTCGATAGACGGTTGATAAGCTATATCTTCACTTTTCTGATCGGTAACCACCTCATGGATGAGGTGAATTTCCTGAAGCTGGTATAGCACCTGGTTAGTCAGGCGGATCGGTATTTGATTTTCCGTGGATAGTTGTTCGGCAGTATAAGGTGCTTCATTATGCTCGAAGCGTTTGGCGATAAGAGACATGATGAGGATGGATATGAAGTCCCGGTAACGACGGCTTATATTTTGCGTGTCTTTGTCAAAGCTGAAATTCCTCAAGTTCTGTCCGGCATAAGTCAGTTCTGCTCCGAAGAGGCAAATCGTCCATGAAATCTGTAACCATAGCAAAAACATCGGTAGAGCGGCAAAACTACCATAGATGGCATTATAACGCGATACCCACATCTGGCTGCTGATGTAGAGGAATTGGAAAGCCTGGTAAGCCGTTCCCGCCAGAATTCCCGAAATGAGGGCGTGCTTGAATTTCACATTCGTATTGGGCATAAAGATATATAGCCCGGTAAACATGATCCACGTAAGCACATACGGGATCATCCGTATTAAGAATTTCATGATAGGAGCCAAAAGCACAAAATCCGCCATCTGTTTCAGCATGGTGCTGATGAAAATGGAGACACCGCTTGAAATGACGATCAATATCGGCATTAATAAAAGCATGGAAAAATAATCGGTTACTTTGCGATACATGCTCCGGGCTTTCTTTACTTGCCAGATCCGGTTGAAAGTGATCTCTATATTGTTGATCAGGTTAATCACGGTCCATAGTAGCATGACCAGACCGACACCGATAAAAATACCACCTTTCGTCTGCGATAGGTAAGAGTCTATGAATTGGAGGATTGTCTCGGATGTTGCCGTATTCCCACCGAATCCGCTTCGGAACTGGTTCTCCATCAATGTGGAAAAACCGAATCCCCGCGCGATGGCAAATACGATGGCAAGTATAGGGACGATGGCAAGCAGGGTGCTGTAAGTCAGTGCGGAAGCTTTGTTGACAATACGGTCTTTGGTGAAACGGTTGACGCAGAGATAAATGGTCTTGATGATGGTATATAGGGAAAATTTCGTGCGGGTCACTTCATCTTCCGTGATGCGCCAAATGTCATATGTAACGAATTTCCATATATTTGTTATTTTCTGCTTCATATAGGGGTCGATTACAAATTATGAATTATAAAAAAAGCAGTCGGCCTGTAAGCCGGGTTCTGTTACTTCATAGACAAATCTATAAAGTGCCTGTCATTTATCTGAGCGACATGTCACCATGCCACTTTAGCGGTCTACCCTCCGACATGGAGCGAGCAACTCTCATAACGCCGGTATACATGACCTTACAACTCCTAAGACGTACAGCCCGACATGTTGCCATGTGGCTGGTAGGCTCTTACCCTACCTTCTCACCCTTACCGGTTTTCAAATAAAAAAAACGGCGGTTATTCTCTTCTACGTTACTCTACCCTCACGGACAGCTTTCTGTTAGGAAGTAGGATGCTCTGTGTTGCCCGGACTTTCCTCCTGCACCCGAAGCGCACGCGACAGGCCGGCCAACTGCTTTAGGTGCGCAAAAGTACGTCTTTTATTTCTTTTAAGCTAAAAATTAAACACAAACTTCTTCTTTTTTGTTTGCGCAATCTTTATCTTTGCTATCCTAAAGACGTGATTTAATGAGAAAAAATATCTTTTTTATCTTTTTACTCTGGTTGGGAGTGTATGGGCTAAAAGCCCAGGAGATTCTGCCGATTTCTGCTGATTCGGCTTATGCAGTAATCAATGTTTCCGTATGTAACATGCGCGAAGAGGGAAAATTTACTTCCGGCATGAGTACGCAGGCTTTGTTGGGGATGCCCGTTAAAGTACTTCGGTTCACTGATTGGTACGAAATACAAACCCCGGATAATTACACGGGGTGGGTACACCGGATGGTGATTACCCCTATGCTAAAAGCCCGGTATGACGAATGGAACCGCACGGAGAAGATTGTGGTGACATCACATTATGGTTTCACTTATGAAAAACCGGATGAGGCTTCCCAGGTTGTCTCGGATGTAGTGGCGGGCAACCGTTTGAAGTGGGAGGGAACCAAGGGGCATTTTTATAAAGTCTCTTATCCTGATGGGAGAGAGGCTTATATCCCCAAATCCATTTCCAAGCCGGAAAAAGCATGGCGGGAGAAAAACAAGCAAGATGCGGAAAGCATCGTGCATACGGCTTTTACAATGATGGGAATCCCATATTTATGGGCAGGAACCTCGTCCAAAGGAGTGGATTGCAGCGGATTGGTACGGACGGTTCTTTTCATGCACGATATCATTATTCCACGGGATGCTTCACAACAGGCGTATATAGGTGAGCATATCGAGATTGCCCCCGATTTCAGTAATATAGAGCCGGGAGATCTTGTATTCTTTGGACGTAAAGCTACTGCGGAAAAAAAAGAGGGTATTTCCCATGTCGGGATATACATCGGAAACAAGAAATTCATTCATGCATTGGGCGACGTGCATATAAGCAGCTTTTATCCGGAAGATAAAGAGTACGATGCTTTTAATACAGGCCGGTTGCTTTTTGCCGTAAGGTTTTTGCCCTATATAAATAAAGAGAAAGATTTAAATACTACACTCACGAATCCGTATTATAATTAATCAGAATCATGCAAAACAGGAGAGAATTTCTCAAAACTGCCACATTGGCTGCCATCGGATCGGGGCTGACCGTAGGAAACGTATGGGCTGACAGGAAAACGCCCCCGACTGGTTTTTCAATCAATCGCCTCGGTAAAAGTCCAAAGATGAAGCTGAAATTTTTCCCCTATGAACTGAAGTTGAAGCATGTTTTCACTGTGGCCACTTATTCGCGTACCACTACTCCTGATGTCCAGTTAGAAATAGAATATGATGGAGTGACGGGTTACGGAGAAGCCTCCATGCCTCCTTATTTGGGGCAGACGGTGGAATCCGTGATGAGTTTTCTCCGGAAGGTGGATCTGGAACAATTTGATGATCCTTTCCGGTTGGAGGATATCCTTTCCTATATAGATGGTCTGAGCAAGGGGGATACGGCTGCAAAAGCTGCGATTGATATTGCGTTGCATGATTTGACCGGCAAACTTTTAGGAGCGCCTTGGTGTAAATTATGGGGTTTGAATAAAGAGAATGCTCCTTCTACCACTTTCACGATCGGGATAGACACTCCTGATAAGTTGCGCGAGAAAACAAAAGAGGTGGCTGGCATGTTTAATATACTAAAGGTCAAGCTGGGGCGTGATAATGACAAAGAAATGATTGAAACGATCCGGTCTGTCAGTAGTCTTCCCATAGCCATTGATGCAAATCAGGGTTGGAAGGATAAATATTATGCGCTCGATATGATTCATTGGTTGAAAGAAAAAGACATCGTGATGATTGAGCAACCGATGCCTAAAGAACAATTGGATGATATCGCCTGGGTGACACAGCAGAGTCCTTTGCCGGTATTTGCAGATGAGTCATTGCAGCGTTTGGGGGATGTAGCTGATCTGCACGGTGCTTTTACGGGCATTAATATCAAACTGATGAAGTGTACAGGTATGCGTGAAGCCTGGAAGATGGTGACATTGGCTCGTGCCTTGGGAATGAAAGTAATGGTGGGTTGCATGACGGAGACTTCTTGTGCTGTGTCGGCAGCGGCTCAATTTTCACCCGCGGTTGATTTTGCGGACTTGGACGGTAATCTGCTCATTTCCAATGACCGGTTTAAAGGTATGGAAGTTGTGAACGGAAAGATTACTTTGAATGATCTGCCGGGAATAGGTGTCAGTTTGCTGCCTTGAGATTCGACCTATATATTTTGCATATGATTCTGACATGTTAATATCCATGTCATGCAATGAATGTAAATTTGTCATGTTCTGCCGTTAACCCCTGTTAATCAGTGAATATTCTCTGTTAAAAGTGGACAAAAAAGAGTGACAAGTGGAATAAGTGAATGATTTTTGTCGTTATTTTAACGTCATAAAGTTAAAACAAAACGGAATATTAACAATTTAATGAATAATAAAGAATAGTATGAAACAGACAACAAAAAACATTCTTGGAGTGGGAGCTATCGTTTTGCTGAGTTCAGGTGTTGCAGGTTTGACTACCTACAAAATGATGCAATCGGGGGATGACAATAAGCAGACCTCGTTCAATGAGATGTTCCAACAAAACCCCAATGTAAAATTGGCTGCTTTTGATGCAATCAATGCGCAACCGGTGGATTTGACTCAGGCAGCAGAAAACTCGCTTCATGCTGTAGTCCATATAAAATCAACTCAAACATCGAAGACGCAGACTGTGCAGTCGCCTCCTGATATATTTGATTTCTTTTTTGGTGATGGACGCGGTGGCCAGCGTAGAGTGCAGACACCCGAACGTGTCGGATTCGGTTCAGGAGTGATCATTTCAAAAGATGGATATATTGTTACCAACAATCACGTGATCGACGGAGCGGATGAAATTGCCGTCAAATTGAATGATAACCGTGAATTTAAAGGCCGTGTCATCGGTACGGATCCTAGTACGGACTTGGCTTTGATCAAAATAGAATCTGATGATGATTTGCCGACTATTCCGGTAGGAAACTCCGATGCGTTGAAAGTAGGTGAGTGGGTTTTGGCAGTAGGTAATCCTTTTAATCTCAATTCTACTGTGACAGCAGGCATTGTAAGTGCAAAGGCACGTACATTAGGCGTTTACAACGGTGGTATCGAATCTTTTATTCAGACGGATGCAGCTATCAATCAAGGTAACAGTGGAGGTGCTTTGGTGAATGCAAAGGGAGAACTTGTCGGAATTAATTCCGTACTTTCTTCTCCGACAGGAGCATATGCCGGATATGGCTTTGCTATTCCGACTACGATCATGACCAAGGTAATTGCAGATTTGAAAGAATACGGTACGGTGCAGCGTGCGTTGTTAGGTATTGCAGGAGCGTCTCTCGGAACAAATATCATGGAAGATCAACAGCCGATTGATAAATCAGGTACGACTCTTCGTGATAAAGCCAAAGAGTTTGGTGTAGTCGATGGAGTGTGGGTACGTGAAATCGTAGACGGTGGTTCTGCTTCCGCTGCGGACATCAAAGTGGATGACGTGATTATAGGTATCGATGGTAAGAAGGTGCAGAATTTTGCTGACTTACAGGAAGCGCTTGCTAAACATCGTCCAGGTGATAAAGTATCGGTTAAACTGATTCGTGATAAGAAAGAAAAGAGTGTAGAGGTGACGTTGAAGAATGAACAAGGTACGACTAAAGTTGTAAAGAATGCCGGAATGGAAATTTTAGGTGCGGCTTTCAGAGAAGTGCCTGCTGATGTTAAGAAACAGTTGAATCTTGGATATGGTATAGAGGTAACGGGTGTAACGGGCGGCAAGATGAAAGATGCCGGTATCCGTAAGGGGTTCATTATCCTCAAAGCAAATGGCAAACAAGTTCAAAAAGTGAGTGATTTGGAAGAAGTATTCAAAGCTGCAACCAAATCTCCCGATCAGGTGCTGTTCCTCAGTGGTATGTTCCCTTCCGGTAAACGTGCAAACTATGCTGTCGATTTGACTCAGGAATGATAGATCATAGAGATAGGTAAGAAGATTGTAATATTAGCTAACGAACAAGAAAAAGGATGCCGACAAACAAACTAGTCGGCATTCTTTTTTGTTTGTATACTAATAATAATGGTGAAAAAGTTACGTTAAAATAGTAAGTTAACAAATTATTTGTTGTAACTTTGCACTCCAAATCTGTTTTATAAGAATGAGACAACTAAAGATTACCAAAAGTATCACTAACAGAGAGAGCGCTTCTCTTGATAAATATTTGCAGGAAATCGGTCGTGAAGACCTCATCACTGTAGAAGAAGAGGTAGAACTCGCTCAGCGTATTCGTAAGGGTGACCGTGTGGCGTTGGAAAAATTGACACGTGCCAATCTACGTTTCGTCGTATCTGTGGCCAAGCAGTACCAGAACCAAGGTTTGAGTTTGCCAGATTTAATAAACGAAGGCAATTTAGGACTGATCAAGGCTGCCGAAAAGTTTGATGAGACACGTGGATTCAAATTTATCAGTTACGCTGTATGGTGGATTCGTCAGTCTATTCTGCAAGCTTTGGCAGAGCAGTCACGTATCGTTCGCCTTCCTTTGAATCAGGTCGGCTCGCTGAATAAGATCAGTAAAGCTTTCTCCAAGTTCGAACAGGAAAACGAACGCCGTCCTTCTCCGGAAGAGTTGGCTGACGAGTTGGAAATTCCGGTTGATAAAATCTCCGATACGTTGAAAGTGTCCGGCCGTCATATATCGGTAGACGCACCTTTCGTTGAAGGAGAAGACAACAGCTTGCTGGATGTGCTGGTAAATGATGATTCGCCTATGGCGGACCGTTCTCTGGTTAATGAGTCTCTTGCTAGGGAAATTGATAGAGCTCTTTCTACGTTAACCGATAGGGAAAAAGAAATCATACAGATGTTTTTCGGTATCGGACAACAGGAAATGACATTAGAAGAAATCGGCGATAAGTTTGGCCTCACACGTGAGCGCGTTCGTCAGATTAAGGAAAAAGCAATCAGAAGATTAAGACAAAGTAATCGTAGTAAATTGCTCAAATCATACTTGGGATAAGTAAGAAATATCAATTTCTGAAAAAGAATAAAAGTCGTATAAGCTACATTGTTCCTGTGAAGGATGTACTTATGCGGCTTTTTTATAAAACCTTTCTCATGGATAATATGTGTGAAAATGCTATTTATTGAAGATAAATAGAGGATGTTTGCACTTTTTTCTTACCTTTGCCCTCATAAAAGTTACAGAATATGAAATACGTAAAGATACTATTTGCAATTACACTGGTATTTACCATGTGTTCCGCTTTTTCGTTTAAAAAGAATTCTCACAAGCCGGTATATGCTTTTGGCATTGCAGCGTCATTTACCGACACGATAGTCTATTATACTGATATCCAATTATTGGACAGCGTTCATCTCGATAAGAATGGGTTTCTTCCTAAACGCGAATTATATAGTAGCCAGTTGAAGAATTTCCTGGAATATGATATGAATCAACCTAATAAGACTTGCATGATCTATTTTTCTAACAATAAGAAAAAGATTGATAAAGAGATGCTTAAGACCTTGGATAAATATAAAAGGAATAAGTCGATCCGATTACAGAAAATCGATTCGGATAAATTCAGGTTTACGAAGCCGGAAGAATAATTCGGAATTAATATATATCGGATATTAATATATTAAGAGATACATTCGTTTGTGTCTCTTATTTTTTTATCTTTGCCACTCTCAAACTAAAGAACCGACAATGAAGAATTTGATTGCGTTTTCACTGTTTTTATGTGTAATTGTTATGTCTCTGACAGCTTGTCATGATGATGAGGAAGAGCAGAAAGTAGAGGCTACGAGAGCTGTGTTTATGTATCTTGTTGCCGATAATAGCATTAGCAAGGATATATATCCTAATATTGCAGCAGTTGAGGAAGGGCTGAAGCAAGTCGGTTCACCGGGTACATTTGTTATTTATTGGGACGGTGGGGATCATTACAAAAATGAATTTCCGCAACCTACATTGTTTAAATATGAAGTGGGTAGTGATGGTGAGGTAGGTAAAAGGGAAGTCGTTCAGATTTATGATGAACAGAATTCCGTTTCTCCGGAAGTGATGCTTAAGGTCTTCAAGGATATGAAAACATTATGTCCGGCAGAGACTTATGGATTGATTTTTGGTTCACACGCTTCAGGATGGCTGCCCGTTGACCGTAGCCGTACCCGTTCATTTGGTGATGATGATGGTAACGAAATTGATATTCCTGACTTGGCAAGTGTATTATCCGAAACTTCTATTCATTTCGATTTTATATTGATGGATGCTTGTCTGATGTCTCAAGTAGAAGTCGCTTATGAACTGAGGGATGTGGCAGATTATCTGATTCTTTCCCCTGCCGAAGTGATGAGTCAGGGCTTTCCTTATAAAGATATCGTGAAATATCTTCTGAATCCTACTGATAAAGAACAAAATCTGATTCGGGCGGCTCAGGGCTACATTGACTATTACCGGAAACAGACTTATCCATGGGCTACGATTGCCGTTGTCAAAACCGATGAGTTAGCTGCTTTGGCTGCTTTGACACATTCCATTATCGTTGAGTACCAAGAAAATTTGAAGAAATTTACTCCATTTATGCTAACCTCCTTTCAATATGAGTATGGATTCGGGAGGTCTGGGTTGGATCGTTCATCTTATGATTTTCGGGCTTTTATAAGAGAACTTACGGATGATAATATTCCTGCTTCTTTTGAAGAGCAGTTAGGAAAAACAGTAGTTTTTAAAGGATATGTAGATGGTTATCCATTGGTGAATATTGATGAAGAAATATATTCAGGTATTGGATGTTACATTCCTTATAGTTCATTTACAAAATGGAATGCCTATTTTAAGACTTTGCAGTGGTATTCTGCTTCAGGCTGGGCTAATACACAATTTTAGAAATAATTCATGGAACAATCTTCAAATAAAAATCCTCGAATTGAGGTGGTGGATGCCTTGAGGGGCTTTGCCGTAATGGCTATTTTGTTGGTGCATAACTTAGAGCATTTTATATTTCCGGTTTACCCAACAAGCCTTCCGAATTGGTTAAATGTACTCGATCAAGGGGTGTTTAGCATCGTTTTTGCCTTATTTGCAGGAAAGGCATATGCGATTTTTGCACTCCTTTTCGGATTTACATTTTATATTCAGAGCAATAATCAGAGAAGACAAGGGAAAGACTTTGGGTATCGTTTCTTATGGCGTTTGGTCTTGTTGGCAGGGTTTGCTACAGTGAATGCTGCTTTCTTCCCTGCCGGGGATGTGTTATTATTGTTTGTTGTGGTAGGGATTATTTTATTTTTCACTCGGAACTGGAGTGACAAGGCGATATTTTTAACCGCTGCCATCTTTCTGTTGCAGCCTGTAGAGTGGTATCATTATATTGCGAATTTGATAAATCCGTTGCATCAGCTTCCGGATCTTAAAGTAGGTGAGATGTATGCGGAAGTGGCGGATTATACAAAAGCCGGAAATTTTTGGGATTTTATTGTAGGTAATATTACTTTAGGTCAAAAAGCCAGTTTGCTTTGGGCGGTGAATGCCGGACGATTCTTTCAAACAGCCGGATTATTTCTTCTAGGTTTTTATATCGGTAGAAAACAGCTTTTTGTTGCATCTGAAAAGAACTTTTGTTTATGGATAAAGATTCTGATAATTTCTGCATTGACTTTTGCCCCTTTATATACTTTGAAAGAATTGGTTATGGAAGGTGACACAATCGTGCAACAGTCGGTGGGTACAGCATTTGATATGTGGCAGAAGTTAGCTTTTACTTTGGTTCTGGTTGCTTCGTTTGTCTTGCTTTACCAACGTAAAGCGTTTAGCAAGTCTGTCAGCGATTTGCGCTTTTATGGCAAAATGAGTCTTACCAACTATGTTTCTCAGTCAATTATAGGGGCTTTCATTTATTTTCCTTTCGGTTTATCCCTTGCTCCTTATTGCGGATATACAATTAGTTTATTAATTGGTATTCTTATATTTTTATTACAAGTAAAGTTCTGCAAATGGTGGTTGTCACGGCATAAACAAGGTCCATTGGAAGGCATTTGGCATAAATGGACTTGGTTGGGAACGAATAAATAAACACTCTTTTGATAGATTTGATTATTCGATGTATTCTTGTGAATTGTAAATAGTAGTTGCCGTTTTTTAGAGCTTGTTTGAATTTTGCTCAGCCTTTTTTAGAGATTTCTTTTTGAAGAGAATTTGAACAGGGGCTAATATAATATGGGGAGTTGAATATATGAAAGAGATTCAAATTCAATTTTATCAATCACTTTTCGGTGAGTTGATACTTGGTTCATTTGAGGGTAAGCTCTGCATGTGTGATTGGGTCGAAGAAAAACGCCGATACAAGATTGATAAAAGAATGCAGAATGAGCTGCATGCTAAATATGTGATAGGTAGTACGGAGGTCATTGCAATGGCAATTAGTCAATTGGATGAGTATTTTGCTCGTAAAAGAAAGGTTTTTGACATACCATTACTTTTTGTAGGAACTGATTTTCAAAAATCAGTATGGCAGGAATTGTTGGGAATCCCTTATGGTGCAACTTTATCTTATGGTAAATTATCGCAAAGATTGGGAAATCCGAATGCGGTTCGTGCAGTAGCTGCTGCTAACGGAGCAAATCCAATATCTATATTTGTTCCTTGTCATCGTGTTATTGGTAGTAACCGTAAACTGATCGGCTATGGAGGTGGTTTGGAAGTTAAAAAGGGGTTGTTGGCGTTGGAAGCGGAGTCTCAATTTTTAGTAGGCTAATGTTCTGTTTAAAGCTTCATGTCAGATTTTATATCTATTTAAATTGTTAAATATCAGGCGTATATATTACGTGGTATAAACTATGTATTTCTTGCATTTAAAATATGCATTTTAACAATGCCTTAAAATACATGTTTTGCAATAGAAAAGAACGTTTATTTGAATTCCCTTTTTAGTAGTAGTAATCCGTATTATCTGCATTTATTTTTCTTCCTCTTGTCGTTTTTGATACTTCATTTTCTTCCTTCCTCGCTCTTTTTCTTTTGTTTTTTCCTCATTTTCCCCCCTTTCTTCGTTTTTCTTTTTCCGCCTTCATATATAATAATGTACTGTTCATCTTCCCCCGTTTTTTTTCTTCCGGGCATTTTCATTTCGAGGTTCCTCATGTTCAGCTCTTTACGATATTTATTCAAAAAAGATTCAAAAAAAGTGCCCGAAAGTTTTGCTCGTGTCCCCAAAAGGGCTACTTTTGCATCCGCTTAGCAAGAGAAGCCTAGCCTGAGAGATTGACATTCTGAGAAGCGCGTTCCACCGGTCAGGGTGATGGAGGAGGCATGCGGCCCGAATTTTTTCGGCTCCCGTGTGGATGTCCTTTTTTCCTTCCCGTCCGGCCCGCAAGTCTGGGTCTTCCCTCCCGGGAAGAAAAAAACGAAAAAAAACCGCGGAAACGTTTGGCGGTTTGAAACGGATCCCTTACCTTTGCACCCGCTTTTGAAAGCAAGGCTTTTCCGAGCGACGAATAGTTCTTTGAAATATTGATAAACAATACAAGTAGTACATCCCGGCCCCCGCCCTTTTGGGCGGTGGGCCGGGTCCAAGATAAAGAACCGTCATTTCCGGCCCGGGCCGTTTTTTTTCGGCCCGGTTCCGGTGGTTTTCTTGATAAATCGCGGCATCCATGACAGAGCAAGAACGGCCCGGGGCTTATGCCCCGGGTCTCGACAATACTTTTACAATGAAGAGTTTGATCCTGGCTCAGGATGAACGCTAGCTACAGGCTTAACACATGCAAGTCGAGGGGCAGCATTTCCCAGCAATGGGAAGATGGCGACCGGCGCACGGGTGAGTAACACGTATCCAACCTGCCGGCGGCCCGGGGATAGCCTTTCGAAAGAAAGATTAATACCCGATGGCGCCCGGGGGCCGCATGGCCCCCGGGCTAAAGAATTTCGGCCGCCGATGGGGATGCGTTCCATTAGGTTGTTGGCGGGGTCACGGCCCACCAAGCCTTCGATGGATAGGGGTTCTGAGAGGAAGGTCCCCCACATTGGAACTGAGACACGGTCCAAACTCCTACGGGAGGCAGCAGTGAGGAATATTGGTCAATGGGCGGGAGCCTGAACCAGCCAAGTAGCGTGGAGGACGAAGGCTCTATGGGTCGTAAACTCCTTTTTTGCGGGAATAAAGTTCGCCACGTGTGGCGTTTTGCATGTACCGCACGAATAAGGATCGGCTAACTCCGTGCCAGCAGCCGCGGTAATACGGAGGATCCGAGCGTTATCCGGATTTATTGGGTTTAAAGGGAGCGTAGGTGGGCTCGTAAGTCAGTTGTGAAAGTTCGCGGCTCAACCGCGGAATTGCAGTTGATACTGCGGGCCTTGAGTGCAGCAGAGGTGGGCGGAATTCGTGGTGTAGCGGTGAAATGCTTAGATATCACGAGGAACTCCGATTGCGAAGGCAGCTCGCTGGACTGTTACTGACACTGATGCTCGAAAGTGTGGGTATCAAACAGGATTAGATACCCTGGTAGTCCACACAGTAAACGATGAATACTCGCTGTTTGCGATACACTGCAAGCGGCCAAGCGAAAGCGTTAAGTATTCCACCTGGGGAGTACGCCGGCAACGGTGAAACTCAAAGGAATTGACGGGGGCCCGCACAAGCGGAGGAACATGTGGTTTAATTCGATGATACGCGAGGAACCTTACCCGGGCTTGAATTGCAGACGAGCGTCCCGGAAACGGGACGGCCGCAAGGCGTCTGCGAAGGTGCTGCATGGTTGTCGTCAGCTCGTGCCGTGAGGTGTCGGCTTAAGTGCCATAACGAGCGCAACCCTCATCCCCAGTTACTAACGGGTCACGCCGAGGACTCTGGGGGGACTGCCGTCGTAAGATGCGAGGAAGGTGGGGATGACGTCAAATCAGCACGGCCCTTACGTCCGGGGCCACACACGTGTTACAATGGGGGGTACAGCAGGTCGCTACCCGGTGACGGGATGCCAATCTCCAAAGCCCCTCTCAGTTCGGATCGAAGTCTGCAACCCGACTTCGTGAAGCTGGATTCGCTAGTAATCGCGCATCAGCCACGGCGCGGTGAATACGTTCCCGGGCCTTGTACACACCGCCCGTCAAGCCATGGGAGCCGGGGGTACCTGAAGTGCGTAACCGCGAGGAGCGCCCTAGGGTAAAACTGGTGACTGGGGCTAAGTCGTAACAAGGTAGCCGTACCGGAAGGTGCGGCTGGAACACCTCCTTTCTGGAGCGGTGCCGCGTTTTATCTCTTTCCGGTTCTTTACCTGTCCTGCTTGTACTTGTTTATTTATAGATATGATCGACCGCCCGTGTTCTTTGCGGGCATAGATGAACAAGAGAAAACAGAAGCCGGGTCTACGCAGACCGGGTTGAACTAGTCCTATAGCTCAGTTGGTTAGAGCGCTACACTGATAATGTAGAGGTCGGCAGTTCAACTCTGCCTGGGACTACTTCCAGAAGGCCGACGCCCTTCCCCTCGGGTCCTCTCCGGCCCCGTCCGGAACCCCGCCCGGCCGTCTTCTGAGAAGGGGGATTAGCTCAGCTGGCTAGAGCATCTGCCTTGCACGCAGAGGGTCAACGGTTCGAATCCGTTATTCTCCACATTCCCTGAGGGGACACGATCTTTGACATGATGTACAAAAGTAAACGAAAAGCGAAAAGCTGAAAGTATTAGCCGTCCGGGGTGGCGCTGACGTGTGCGAACGCGTCCTCGCTCCCGCGGCGGCGGACAGAAGTAATAAAGGGCGCATGGCGGATGCCTTGGCTCTCGGAGGCGACGAAGGACGTGATAAGCTGCGATAAGCCGCGGGTAGGTGCAAATGACCCCTGATCCGCGGATTTCCGAATGGGACAACCCAGTATCCTGAAGGGATACTATCCATCCTGCGATGGAGGCTAACGCGGGGAACTGAAACATCTTAGTACCCGCAGGAAAAGAAAATAAACAATGATTCCCCTAGTAGTGGCGAGCGAACGGGGAAGAGCCCAAACCATGCATGTCACGGCATGCATGGGGTTGTAGGACCACGTTGTGGGACGAAAGTTGGCGAGTGGAACTCTCTGGAAAGTGAGATCATAGACGGTGATAATCCGGTACACGACCCCAACTGAACCCTAGTGGCATCCTGAGTAGCGCGGGACACGAGGAATCCTGCGTGAATCTGCCGGGACCATCCGGCAAGGCTAAATACTCCCGAGAGACCGATAGCGAACCAGTACTGTGAAGGAAAGGTGAAAAGCACTTCGAACAGAAGAGTGAAATAGTCCCTGAAACCATGCGCCTACAAGCGGTCGGAGCGGCCTTTGGCCGTGACGGCGTGCCTTTTGCATAATGAACCTACGAGTTACTTTTTCCGGCAAGGTTAAGCGTCTCGAGACGCGCAGCCGAAGCGAAAGCGAGTCTGAACAGGGCGTCAAGTCGGAAGGAGTAGACGCGAAACCAAGTGATCTACCCTTGGCCAGGTTGAAGGTTAGGTAACACTAACTGGAGGACCGAACCGATAAGCGTTGAAAAGCTTCCGGATGAGCTGAGGGTGGGGGTGAAAGGCTAATCAAACTTGGAGATAGCTCGTACTCCCCGAAATGCATTTAGGTGCAGCCTCGGGGGTTACTAATGTGAGGTAGAGCGACTGATAAGATGCGAGGGCTTCACCGCCTATCAAGTCTTGATAAACTCCGAATGCGCATTAGTTTTACCCCGGGAGTGAGGGCATGGGTGCTAAGGTCCGTGTCCTAAAGGAGAAGAATCCAGACCACCGGCTAAGGTCCCCAAATAAACGCTAAGTTGAACTAACGAAGTCAGATTGCTAAGACAGCTAGGATGTTGGCTTGGAAGCAGCCATTCATTTAAAGAGTGCGTAACAGCTCACTAGTCGAGGAGTTTGGCGTGGATAATAATCGGGCATCAAGCGTTTTACCGAAGCCGTGGGATACGCAAGTATCGGTAGGGGAGCATTCCACTCGGCGTCGAAGGCTTGGCGCGAGCCATGCTGGAGCGTGTGGAAAAGCAAATGTAGGTATAAGTAACGATAAAGGGGGTGGGAAACCCCCTCGCCGAAAGACTAAGGTTTCCTGATCAACGCTAATCGGATCAGGGTCAGTCGGGTCCTAAGGCTCAGCCGAAGGGTGAGGCCGATGGCAGAACAGGTTAATATTCCTGTACTACCTTGAAGAGTGACGTGGAGACGGAGGAGTGACAGCGCCGCCAGCTGACGGAATAGCTGGTTGAAGGGTGTAGATGCCGATGATCCCAGGCAAATCCGGGGTCTGAGTCGAACCTGATAGTATGGAGCGTCCTTACGGACAATCCAATAGTGCGCGTAAGCATACTCCCAAGAAAATCCGCTAAACTTAATCTTCGAGGTACCCGTACCGCAAACGGACACACGTAGTCGGGTTGAATATACTGAGGCGCTTGAGTGAATCACGGTTAAGGAACTAGGCAAATTGACCCTGTAACTTCGGGATAAAGGGTCCCCGCCGTCGAGGCGGGGCGCAGAGAATAGGTCCAGGCAACTGTTTAACAAAAACACAGGGCTGTGCAAAATCGAAAGATCACGTATACAGCCTGACACCTGCCCGGTGCTGGAAGGTTAAGAGGAGATGTCACCGCAAGGGAAGCATTGAATTGAAGCCCCAGTAAACGGCGGCCGTAACTATAACGGTCCTAAGGTAGCGAAATTCCTTGTCGGGTAAGTTCCGACCTGCACGAATGGTGTAATGATCTGGACGCTGTCTCAACCGTGAGCTCAGTGAAATTGTAGTATCGGTGAAGATGCCGATTACCCGCGATGGGACGAAAAGACCCCGTGAACCTTTACTATAGCTTAACATTGAATTTGGGTAATTGATGTGTAGGATAGGCCGGAGACATTGAAGCGGGTACGCCAGTATCCGCGGAGTCGCTGTTGAAATACGGCCCTTCGGTTATTTGAGTTCTAACTCGCGCTGCGAGGACACTGTTTGGCGGGTAGTTTGACTGGGGTGGTCGCCTCCAAAAGTGTAACGGAGGCTTCTAAAGGTGCCCTCAGGACGATTGGTAACCGTCCGCAGAGTGTAATGGCATAAGGGCGCTCGACTGGGAGACTCACAAGTCGATCAGGTAGGAAACTAGAGCATAGTGATCCGGTGTTTCCGCATGGAAGGGACATCGCTCAAAGGATAAAAGGTACTCCGGGGATAACAGGCTGATCCCTCCCAAGAGCTCATATCGACGGAGGGGTTTGGCACCTCGATGTCGGCTCGTCACATCCTGGGGCTGGAGAAGGTCCCAAGGGTTGGGCTGTTCGCCCATTAAAGTGGCACGCGAGCTGGGTTCAGAACGTCGTGAGACAGTTCGGTCTCTATCTATCGTGGGCGCATGAAATTTGCGTGGCTCTGACACTAGTACGAGAGGACCGTGTTGGACCGACCTCTGGTCTGCCAGTTGTGCCGCCAGGTGCATCGCTGGGTATCTAAGTCGGGACTGGATAAGTGCTGAAAGCATCTAAGTACGAAGCCAGCCACAAGATTAGATTTCTTAGGGTCGTCATAGACGATGACGTCGATAGGGGGCAGGTGTACAGGTAGCAATACCACAGCCGAGCCCTACTAATTGCCCGTCCACTTCCGTCCGCCCGGCGCTTTCCGCCCCGCCCTGCGGGTTCGCCCTTCGTTTGCTTTTCCGTCATGTCCGCCTCATTCAGGTGGCTACAGCGCCGGGGTTCCACCTCTTCCCATCCCGAACAGAGAAGTTAAGCCCGGCCACGCCGATGGTACTGCGTAACAGTGGGAGAGTAGGTAGCCGCCGTCTTGCCGCCCCCCCGCGCCCCTGAAGGGACGCGGGGGGGCTTTTCTTTTTGCCGCGGGCCGCCCGGCTTTCAATCAACGTAAAAAGCTAAGGGCTTCTGTGTGTTTTTCTATATTATTCCTGAATATCCCTTGAATTTGCGGAAAAATGATAGGAAAATAGGGCTAAAACACGATTTTTAAAAAACTTCTTCTTTTTCTTTTCCGCTTTTTTTCGTTATCAAATGTATTTTTGTACATTTGGGCGAAAATCTGATAAACACACTTAGATACATAATATAAATTTCTAAATAGTCCGTAAATATGGAAAACAAAATTCAAGAGTTGACCGATAAGATTTATCGTGAAGGCGTGGAAAAAGGTAATGAAGAAGCCAAGCGTCTTATCGTAAATGCTCAGGAAGAAGCGAAGAAGATTATTGAGGAAGCTCATAAACAAGCGGAATCAATTATTGCCTCCTCTCACAAATCTGCCGACGAACTGGCAGAAAATACCAAATCAGAATTAAAGTTGTTTGCTGGTCAAGCTGTAAATGCATTAAAATCGGAGATTGCAACAATCATTACCGATAAGATTGTGACTGCCCAAGTGAAAGATTTTGCGCAGAATAAAGATTTTCTAAATGCATTCATTGTTGCACTTGCTTCAAAATGGAGTGTAAACGAGCCGATTATTATTTCTACAGCCGATGCTGAATCGTTGAAAAAATATTTCGCTGCAAATGCCAAAGCTCTTCTTGATAAAGGTGTGAAAATCGAACAAGTAAATGGTATTAAAACACTGTTCTCTGTCTCTCCGGCGGATGGTTCTTATAAGGTGAACTTCGGAGAAGAGGAATTTATGAACTATTTTAAAGAGTTCTTGCGTCCTCAGTTGGTAGAAATGCTATTCTAAAGAGAACTGTTATGAATAAATATTATTACTTGGTAGCCGGTTTGCCTGAACTTACACTAGAAGATAGCAAACTGAATTATACAGTAGCCGATTTTAAGACGGAAATTTATCCCGGACTTTCTACTTCGGATCAGAAGTTGATGGATTTGTTCTATCTGAAATTCGATAATACAAATGTTCTTAAATTATTGAAAGATAAGGATGTTATTATTGATATGCGGGGGAATTTCTCTGCTGAAGAACTGAATGAATACATCGCTACCATCAAAGAAGGGGGTGAGGTAAGTGCTAAAGAATTCCCTTCTTATCTTTCTACTTTTATTTCCGATTATTTTAGTATGCCTGCTGAAAGTGCAGTATTGTTGGAAGATCATCTGGCAGCACTGTATTATGCATATGCTATGAAATGCGAAAATAAATTTGTAGCATCTTGGTTTGAATTTAATCAGACAGTCAATAATATCCTGGTTGCTTTCACAGCTCGTAAGTATAAATGGGATATCGCTCAGAATGTTGTGGGTGATACGGAGGTATGTGAGGCATTGCGTACTTCGGGAGCCCGTGATTTCGGATTATCGGGTGAGGTGGAATGTTTTGAACAATTACTTAAAATCAGTGAGATCACAGAGCTTATCGAACGTGAAAAGAAACTGGATTCACTGCGTTGGGATTGGATAGACGAAGCTACTTTTTTCGATTATTTTACGATTGAACGTATTTTCGCTTTCTTGTTACAACTGGAAATGATTGAACGGTGGATATCATTGGATAAAGAAAAGGGAAATCAATTGTTCCGAAGCATTATTGAATCGCTGAAGAATGAAGTACAGATTCCCGCAGAATTCAAGTAAATAAACTAAAAAATTATATGGCAACAAAAGGAACTGTTAGTGGCGTTATTGCCAACATGGTGACCCTCGTCGTTGACGGACCGGTAGCTCAGAATGAGATATGCTATATCTCGACAGGTGGTGACCGATTGATGGCGGAGGTTATTAAGGTAGTAGGTTCGCATGTGTATGTTCAGGTGTTTGAAAGTACCCGTGGACTGAAAGTAGGAGCTGAAGCCGAATTTACTGGACACATGCTTGAGGTGACATTAGGACCGGGCATGTTATCGAAGAATTATGATGGTCTTCAGAATGACCTCGATAAGATGGATGGCGTTTTCTTGAAAAGAGGACAATATACATATCCATTGGATAAAGAAAAAGTATGGCATTTTGTACCTTTGGTAAAAGAAGGTGATAAAGTACAAGCCTCTGCGTGGCTGGGTCAAGTAGATGAAAATTTCCAGCCTTTGAAAATTATGGCTCCTTTTACACAAAAGGGAACATGTACCGTAAAGTCTATAGTGCCTGAAGGAGATTATCGGATTGAGGATGTTATTGCTGTTCTGACGGATGAAGAGGGTAATGATGTACTGGTAAACATGATTCAGAAGTGGCCGGTTAAACGGGCTATGACAAATTATAAAGAAAAACCTCGTCCTTTCAAATTACTGGAAACTGGTGTACGGGTAATTGATACTGTTAATCCTATTGTTGAAGGTGGAACCGGTTTTATCCCTGGACCGTTCGGTACGGGTAAGACCGTACTTCAGCATGCTATCTCTAAACAGGCTGAAGCTGACATTGTAATTATCGCTGCTTGCGGTGAACGTGCGAATGAGGTTGTGGAAATCTTTACTGAATTCCCTGAGTTGGTAGACCCACATACTGGGCGTAAATTGATGGAACGTACAATCATTATTGCAAATACATCTAATATGCCTGTAGCTGCCCGTGAAGCATCTGTATATACTGCAATGTCATTGGCTGAGTATTATCGTTCAATGGGATTGAAAGTCTTGTTGATGGCTGACTCTACTTCTCGCTGGGCACAGGCTTTGCGTGAGATGTCCAATCGTATGGAAGAGTTGCCTGGACCTGATGCATTCCCTATGGATTTGTCATCTATCATCTCCAATTTTTACGGTCGTGCAGGGTATGTAAAACTGGACAACGGAGAAACCGGGTCTATCACATTTATAGGTACGGTATCACCGGCAGGTGGTAATTTGAAGGAACCTGTGACGGAAAACACGAAAAAGGTGGCACGTTGCTTCTATGCTTTGGAACAAGATCGTGCTGATAAGAAACGTTATCCGGCAGTGAATCCGATTGACTCCTATTCCAAATATATTGAATATCCTGAGTTTGAAGCTTATATTTCCGAGCATATCAATGATGAATGGATTGGTAAAGTAAACGAAATAAAGACGCGTTTGCAGCGTGGTAAGGAAATTGCCGAGCAGATTAATATTCTAGGTGACGATGGTGTACCAGTGGAATATCACGTGACTTTCTGGAAATCGGAATTGATCGACTTTGTTATCCTGCAACAAGATGCATTTGATGAAATTGATGCTGTGACTCCAATGGAGCGTCAAGAAGACATTCTGAATATGGTAATCGATATTTGTCATACAGAGTTTGAATTTGATAACTTCAACGAAGTAATGGATTACTTTAAAAAGATGATCAATGTCTGCAAACAGATGAACTACTCGAAATTTAAATCAGAGCAGTATGAAGGTTTCCAGAAGCAGTTGAAAGAGCTGATTGCCGAGAGAAGTGTCAAATAATGATTAGTAAATAGTAATTTGTAATTAAATAGAGATGGCAACAAAAGCATTTCAAAAAATATATACCAAAATAACTCAGATAACTAAAGCTACCTGTTCGCTGAAAGCAACAGGAGTGGGTTATGATGAGTTGGCCACTGTAAATGGCAAACTGGCTCAGGTGGTAAAAATTGCCGGTGACGATGTGACGTTGCAGGTATTTGAGGGTACGGAAGGTATTCCTACCAATGCCGAAGTCGTATTTTTAGGTAAATCTCCTACGCTGAAAGTTAGCGAGCAACTTGCAGGTCGCTTCTTCAATGCCTTTGGAGATCCGATCGATGGGGGACCGGAAATTGAAGGACAGGAAGTTCCCATTGGTGGTCCGTCAGTAAATCCGGTTCGCCGTAAACAACCTTCGGAGTTGATTGCGACCGGAATTGCAGGTATTGACTTGAATAACACATTGGTATCAGGACAGAAAATTCCATTCTTTGCAGACCCGGATCAGCCGTTTAACCAGGTGATGGCAAATGTAGCTTTGCGTGCTGAAACAGATAAGATTATCTTGGGTGGTATGGGTATGACCAATGATGACTATTTGTATTTTAAAAACGTATTCTCGAATGCAGGCGCACTCGACCGTATCGTCAGCTTTATGAATACAACGGAAAATCCTCCGGTAGAACGTTTGCTGATTCCCGATATGGCTTTGACTGCTGCGGAATATTTTGCAGTAGAGCATAATGAAAAAGTATTGGTGTTGCTTACTGATATGACATCTTATGCCGATGCTTTGGCAATCGTGTCCAACCGTATGGATCAGATTCCTTCAAAGGATTCCATGCCAGGTTCTATTTACTCAGATTTGGCAAAGATATATGAGAAGGCTGTACAGTTCCCGTCAGGTGGTTCTATTACAATTATCGCTGTGACAACTTTATCAGGAGGTGATATTACACATGCTGTGCCGGATAATACCGGTTATATTACGGAAGGTCAGTTGTTCTTGCGTCGTGATAGTGATATTGGTAAGGTTATTGTTGACCCGTTCCGTTCACTTTCTCGTTTGAAACAGTTGGTAACTGGTAAGAAAACACGTAAAGACCATCCTCAGGTAATGAATGCGGCCGTACGTCTATACGCTGATGCTGCTAATGCTAAAACCAAGTTGGAAAATGGTTTTGATTTGACCAATTATGATGAACGTACTTTGGCTTTTGCCAAGGATTATTCTAATCAATTGCTTGCTATTGATGTTAACCTCGACACTACTGAAATGTTGGATGTAGCTTGGGGATTGTTCGGCAAGTATTTCCGTCCTGAAGAGGTCAATATCAAGAAAGAACTTGTTGATCAGTATTGGCCCGAGGAAGGCAAATAATTAGTAATTTATAAATTAGTAATTGAAACAACGTGGCTATAAAATTTCAATATAATAAAACTTCGCTTCAACAACTTGAAAAACAGTTGAAAGTGCGTGTGCGTACACTTCCTATCATTAAAAATAAGGAGAGTGCGTTGCGTATGGAAGTGAAGCGCTGCAAAATAGAAGCAGTCGATTTAGAGGAAAGGCTGGAAAAGCAAATCCAGGCTTATGAAGCCATGTTCGCACTTTGGAATGAGTTTGATTCCTCATTGATAAAAGTAAATGATGTTCATCTTGGTGTGAAAAAGATTGCAGGTGTACGAGTTCCGTTACTCGAAAATATAGATTTTGAGATACGGCCTTATAGCTTGTTTAATGCTCCCAAATGGTATGCCGACGGCTTGCATCTGCTTAAAGAGCTTGCACATACGGCTATTGAAAGAGAGTTTACATTGGCTAAGTTGAACTTATTGGAACATGCAAGGAAAAAGACCACTCAAAAAGTAAATCTTTTTGAGAAGGTACAGATACCAGGCTATCAGGATGCATTGCGAAAGATTAAACGTTTTATGGAGGACGAAGAAAACTTGTCCAAATCTTCGCAAAAGATCATGAAGTCTCATCAGGAACAAAGGAAGGAGGTAGAGGCATGATTACAAAAATGAAGAAACTCACATTCCTTGTTTATCATAAGGAATATGAAAATTTTCTGAACAGTCTCCGTGAACTGGGTGTGGTACACATCGTAGAGAAACAGCAGGGAGCAGCCGAAAATGCCGAATTACAGGAAAATGTCCGGTTGTCATCACGTTTGGCAGCTACATTGAAGTTGCTGCAAAATGTAAAGCTGGAAAAAGGGACTGTTGCGTTGAAAGACGGTGGAACTCCAGACCGGGGTATGAAAGTATTGGATGAAGTTGATGCATTGCAGGCTGAGAAAAACAGGTTGACACAGCAGCTTCAGATCTATACAAAGGAACGGGAAGCGTTGCAGGCATGGGGTGATTTTGACCCGGATAGCTTACAACGCCTAAAAGATGCCGGATATGTGATTGGTTTTTACACTTGCTCGGAAGGTAATTATAAAGAAGAATGGGAAACGGAATATAATGCAATGATTATAAGCCATATCTCATCTAAGATATATTTTATTACCGTAACGAAAGCAGATGTGGAAGTTGATCTTGATGTCGAACAGGCTAAACTTCCGGTGTATTCACTTACACGTGTAGAGCAATTACATTCGGAAACTAAGCAGGCTATTTTAGAAAATGAACAAAAGCTTGCCGCACTTGCCGAAAAGGATATTCCTTCATTGAAAGAGGCCTTGAAAGAATTGCAGAACAACATTGAATTCTCCAAGGTCGTATTAAGTACGGAACAAGCTGCCGGAGAGAAGCTGATGCTTTTGGAAGGTTGGGCACCTGCCCGTAATAAACTTGAAATAGAAGCATTTCTTGATTCATCTCATGTCTATTATGAGATATCTGATCCTGCACCAGACGATAATGTACCGATTGAACTGAACAATAAGGGATTTTTCTCTTGGTTTGAACCGATCTGTAAGTTGTATATGTTGCCGAAATATAATGAACTGGACTTGACACCGTTCTTTGCTCCGTTCTTTATGATCTTTTTCGGACTCTGTTTGGGAGATTCCGGTTATGGATTGCTCTTGTTTGTAGGTGCTACTGCTTATCGACTTATGGCAAAGAAGTTGACTCCTTCGACTAAATCAATTATTTCGTTGATTCAAGTGTTGGCTACATCCACTTTCTTCTGTGGGTTGCTTACGGGAACTTTCTTCGGAGCAAATATCTATGACCTTGACTGGCCGATAGTACAACGTTTGAAGCATGCAGTGCTTTTGGACAATAACGATATGTTCCAGTTATCGTTGATACTAGGTGCGATACAGATTATTTTCGGTATGGTACTTAAAGCTGTCAACCAAACGATACAGTTTGGCTTCAAATATGCGATAGCTACTATTGGATGGATCATTTTACTGTTATCCATGGCTATTTCTGCATTGTTACCCAAAGTAATGCCTATGGGAGGTACTGTACATCTGGTGATACTTGCTATTTCCGGTGTAATGATCTTCTTATTTAATAGTCCGGGAAAGAATATATTCCTGAATATTGGTCTTGGCTTGTGGGATACATATAACATGGTTACAGGTTTGTTGGGCGATGTTCTTTCCTATGTCCGTTTGTTTGCTCTCGGGCTTTCCGGAGGTATTCTGGCAGGAGTGTTCAATAGCCTTGCAAAAGGTATGAGCCCCGATAATGTAATATTAGGGCCTATCGTGATGGTTTTGATTTTCCTGATCGGACATGCCATCAATATCTTTATGAATGTACTTGGTGCAATGGTTCACCCTATGCGTCTGACATTTGTCGAATTCTTTAAGAATTCCGGTTACGAAGGCGGTGGTAAAGAGTACAAACCATTTAAAAAATAAATAATTAAATAGAATAATAAACTAAAAAATAAAATTGAAATTATGGAAATGAATTTGTTTATTGCCTACATCGGCATCGCAGTAATGGTTGGTTTGTCAGGCATTGGTAGTGCTTATGGAGTTACTATTGCAGGTAACGCTGCTATCGGTGCATTGAAAAAGAATGATAGTGCATTTGGTAACTTCCTTGTATTGACTGCACTTCCTGGTACACAAGGACTTTACGGATTTGCTGGTTATTTTATGTTCCAGACTATTTTTGGTATTTTGACTCCGAACATCACAGCTATTCAGGGGTGTGCAGTTTTGGGTGCAGGTATTGCTTTGGGATTGGTTGCTTTGTTCTCTGCTATCCGTCAAGGACAGGTTTGTGCAAATGGTATTGCTGCAATCGGTCAGGGACACAACGTATTTAGTAATACTTTGATTCTTGCTGTATTCCCGGAACTTTATGCAATCGTTGCTTTGGCTGCTACTTTCTTGATTGGTAGTGCATTGGTATAAGCGATTTAAATAACTTAAATTTTTCTATAAAAAAGCTCGGGCATCATAAGGATGTCTGAGCTTTTTTTATTTGTAACTCCCTTCATAAAGGGCTTTGCAAACGTTTGTTGTTTCCTATTAACTCATATTTTCCGTATAAAGCATTATTTTTCAATAAATAATGCGTACTTTTGCACCTGCTTAATAAAAAAGAGGTCTAAACAATTATATGGTAAAAGATTTATTAACCCCCGATTATATCTTCGAAGCCAGTTGGGAAGTATGCAATAAAGTAGGAGGAATCTACACCGTTTTGTCTACTAGGGCAAACACATTGCAAACCGCTTTTCGTGATAAATTGTTCTTTATTGGTCCGGATGTATGGCAAGGTAAGGATAATCCTTTGTTTATCGAATCCGATAATCTATGTACTGCATGGAAAGAACATGCACTTAAAAAAGATAATCTTTCCGTCCGTGTCGGACGTTGGAATATTCCCGGGACACCTATCGTCATTTTAGTTGATTTTCAATCATTCTTTGAAAGCAAGAATGAAATATATACTGAAATGTGGAATCATTTTCAGGTTGATTCACTGCATGCTTACGGAGATTATGATGAAGCATCTATGTTTTCGTTTGCTGCCGGTAAAGTAGTTGAAAGCTTTTATCGTTATAATCTGACGAAAAACGACAAAGTCGTTTATCAGGCACACGAATGGATGACTGGACTGGGAGCGCTATATTTGCAACTCGCGGTTCCTGAAATTGCTACTATTTTCACAACGCATGCCACTTCTATAGGGCGTTCGATTGCAGGTAATAATAAGCCGCTTTATGACTATCTTTTTGCTTACAATGGCGATCAGATGGCACGGGAATTGAATATGGAATCTAAACATTCCATTGAAAAGCAAACTGCACATCATGTGGATTGTTTTACGACAGTAAGTGAAATTACTAATAATGAATGTAAAGAGTTGCTTGATAAGGCTGCCGACGTGGTGCTGATGAATGGATTTGAAGATGACTTTGTACCTACAGGAGCTACTTTCACAAGCAAACGGAAACGCGCACGTTCGACCATGTTGAACGTTGCCAATAAACTATTGGGAACCAAATTGGGCGATGATACGTTAATTATCGGTACTAGTGGTCGTTATGAATTTAAAAATAAAGGAATCGATGTCTTTTTGGAATCCCTGAACCGGTTGAATCGTGATAAAAACCTTAAAAAAGAGGTGTTGGCTTTTGTTAATGTCCCGGGTTGGGTAGGAGATCCGCGTGAAGATTTACAGGCAAGATTAAAAAGTAAGGATACTTTTGATACTCCGCTTGAAGTTCCGTTTATCACGCATTGGTTGCATAACATGACACATGACCAGGTACTTGACATGTTGAAATATCTTGGCATGAATAATAATCCTGAAGATAAAGTAAAGGTGATTTTTGTACCTTGTTATCTGAACGGGAAAGATGGCATATTGAATAAAGAGTATTATGATCTCTTGTTAGGCGAAGACTTGAGCGTATATGCATCTTATTATGAACCTTGGGGATATACGCCATTGGAGAGTATTGCATTTAAGGTTCCTACTATAACAACTGATCTTGCCGGTTTTGGACTTTGGGTAAAGAGTTTGGAAGGTCAGAATAGTATTGAGGAGGGAGTAGAAGTGGTACATCGTTCCGATTATAACTATTCGGAAGTAGCTGATAGTATAAAAGATACCATCTCTTATTTTTCAGGCAAAGAAGAAAAAGAAATAAAAGATATTCGCAAACGTGCTGCTCAGATAGCTGAGAAGGCTTTATGGAAACACTTTATAAAATACTATTATGAGGCTTACGACATCGCTTTGCGTAATGCGGTGAAGCGTCAGCTTAACTAAAAAAATTATTCATCAACAAGTAAATAATAACATTATGAAAGTAAGAGTTAGTAATGTGAACACTCCGAACTGGAAAGAGATTACTGTAAAATCTCGTGTTCCGGCAGAATTGGAAAAGTTGTCTGAGATAGCACGCAATATTTGGTGGGCTTGGAATTACGAGGCAACTGAATTGTTCAGAGATTTGGATCCGACTCTGTGGAAAGAGGTTGGCCAGAATCCCGTACTTCTTCTTGAACGCATGAGTTACGAGAAACTGGAAGCTCTATCGAAAGATAAAGTAATCTTGAAACGCATGAATGATGTATATTCAAAGTTCAGAGATTATATGGATGTCAAACCGGACTCAACCCGTCCTTCAGTGGCATATTTCAGTATGGAATATGGTTTGACACATGTTCTGAAAATATATTCCGGTGGTCTTGGTGTTTTGGCTGGTGACTATCTGAAAGAGGCTTCTGACAGTAATGTGGATATGTGTGCAGTAGGTTTCTTGTATCGTTACGGTTACTTTACGCAGACATTATCAATGGATGGTCAGCAGATTGCCAATTATGAGGCACAAAATTTCGGTCAGTTGCCTATTGACCGTGTATTGGATGCTGAAGGTAAACCATTGGTAGTGCAAGTTCCTTATATGAATTACTTCGTACATGCTAATGTATGGCGTGTTAATATAGGTCGTATTTCTCTCTACTTACTGGATACTGATAATGAAATGAACAGTGAGTTCGACCGTTCCATTACTTATCAGTTGTATGGCGGTGATTGGGAAAATCGTCTGAAACAGGAAATCCTGTTGGGAATTGGCGGTATCTTGACTTTGAAGGCATTAGGTATCAAGAAAGATGTCTATCATTGTAACGAAGGGCATGCGGCTTTGATTAATGTACAACGTATCTGTGATTATGTTGCTACAGGTCTGACTTTTGACCAAGCTATCGAGTTAGTACGTGCTTCTTCTCTTTATACTGTTCATACTCCGGTTCCGGCAGGTCATGATTATTTTGACGAAGGTCTTTTCGGTAAGTATATGGGCGGATATCCTGCCTTGATGGGTATTACTTGGGACGATCTGATGGATCTTGGACGTAACAATCCGGGGGATAAGGGTGAACGTTTCTGTATGTCGGTATTTGCTTGTAATACTTCACAGGAAGTAAACGGTGTAAGCTGGTTGCATGGAAAAGTTTCTCAGGAGATGTTCTCATCCATTTGGAAAGGTTATTTTCCTGAAGAAAGCCATGTAGGATATGTGACGAATGGTGTTCACTTCCCGACATGGAGTGCTACGGAATGGAAGCAGTTGTACGCGAAATACTTTAATGAGAACTTCTTGTATGATCAGTCTAATCCGAAAATTTGGGAAGCAATCTACAATGTGCCAGACGAGGAAATCTGGAAGACTCGTATGATAATGAAGAACAAGTTGGTGGATTATATCCGCAAGCAGTTCCGCGAAACATGGTTGAAGAACCAAGGTGATCCTTCACGTATCGTTTCTTTAATGGACAAAATCAATCCGAATGCATTGCTGATCGGTTTCGGTCGTCGTTTTGCCACTTACAAGCGTGCGCATCTGTTGTTTACCGACTTGGATCGTTTGGCTAAGATCGTGAACAATCTTGATTATCCGGTACAATTCCTCTTTACAGGTAAAGCTCATCCACACGATGGTGCAGGGCAGGGATTGATTAAGAGAATCATCGAGATTTCCCGTCGTCCGGAATTCTTAGGTAAGATCATTTTCCTTGAGAATTATGATATGCAGTTAGCCCGTCGATTAGTTTCAGGTGTAGATATCTGGTTGAATACTCCGACTCGTCCTTTGGAGGCATCCGGTACATCTGGTGAAAAAGCTTTGATGAACGGGGTTATTAACTTCTCCGTACTTGACGGATGGTGGTTGGAAGGTTACCGTGAAGGTGCTGGTTGGGCATTGACCGAAAAACGTACTTATCAAAATCAGGAACATCAGGATCAGCTGGATGCTGCTACCATTTACAGTATTTTGGAAACGGAGATTCTTCCTCTCTTTTATGCACGTAACAAGAAAGGATATTCCGAAGGTTGGGTGAAGACCATAAAGAATTCTGTGGCACAAATAGCTCCGCATTATACAATGAAACGTCAGTTGGACGATTACTATAGCAAGTTCTATACTAAGGAAGCAAAACGTTTCCAGATGTTATCGGCAAATGACAATGCCAAGGCGAAAGAATTGGCTGCATGGAAAGAAGAAGTTGTTGAAAAATGGGATTCCATTGAAGTGGTTTCTAGAGAAGTTTCGGAAGAAATTGCCAATGGTGATATTGAAAGTGGAAAAGAATATACCATCACTTTTGTAATCGATGAAAAAGGCTTGAATGATGCGGTCGGACTTGAATTGGTAACTACTTACACGGCTGGTGACGGTAAACAGCATATTTATTCGGTTGAACCGTTCAGTGTGATTAAGAAAGAAGGTAGCTTGTATACGTTCCAGGCTAAGCACAGCTTGTCTAATGCAGGAAGCTTTAAAGTATCCTACCGTATGTTCCCGAAGAATCCGGATCTTCCACATCGTCAGGATTTCTGTTATGTACGTTGGTTCGTATAATACGAAAGGATAAAATATGAATTTAGAAGGAGAACAGTAGCGATGGTTACTGTTCTCTTTTTTTCTCCGTATCTTCTTTAGCCATCTTTTGGAAAATAGAAGGTGTTATACCTGTTATGCTCTTGAAAGCATTAGTAAAAGTTGTGGTCGATTTATATCCTACACTTTCAGCGATGGCTTTGATGGTATAATTGCCATATTTTTCTACATCTGCCAATCGTATACGGGCTTCTTGTATACGGTATTCATTGATATAGATATTGAAATTCCGATGATAAGTCTCATTGATGACTTGTGAAACATATTTGCTGTTTGAATTGACGAGGACAGCCAACTTTTCCAGTGAAAAATCTTCTTTGCAATATACGTCTGTAGATTCCATGACCTGATTGATTGCGTCCAATATCGTTCGTTTTTGCTCATCGGCAAGGTTACTGCTCTGATATTTTTCAAGATTTTCAAGAGCAGGGGATGGATCGGCATCCGTAATTTTTCCCATTGACTTTTGTTCTGTATTCTGGTATTTTTCTAAAGCTTTATGAGCGGTCTGTAGCTTCTCTTCGTATTGTAACCGAAGTGTTTTATTGTAATGATCGGATGCTATTATTTCAAGGTTGACATTAAATAAATTTTTGTAAGCCTGTGACAACCTTTTCTTTTGGTAATAGACGAACAAAAGAAATCCGCTTATGATCAGAAAACCGGATAATATCCCCCATAATACTTTACGTTGTATTTTTATTTTGGCCTCTTTTTGCTCTTTTTCTGCATTGAGAAAGGATATCTCTTTGTTTGTTTTTTCCATCTCGTAGATGGATTGTGTATGTTTAACTCTATTGAATTCACGGACATTGAAAATGGAGTCTGCCAATGATAAGTATTTCCCCTTATAGAGTAGAGAACTCTGAGGGTTACCCATCTTTTCGTAAAGATCAGAATATGCCTTCATGCTTTGGATTAATATATTGGCTAATCCATTTTCTTGTGCCATATTGCTACATTTTTTTAAATAATAAAGTGTAGAATCATTATTACCCATTAATTGATAAGTCTTGTACAATTCCTCATAAGATGAACATTCATACCTTGGTTCCATTTGGCATTTATTGGCGAATAGTACAGACTGATGGAACGTTTTAATGGCACTCGCATATTTTTTTTCGTTTACAAGTATTAGCCCCCAGTTCAGCAAATTCATATAGTTTTTTAAAGTATCCTTGGGATGTGTCAATTGTACTGACAGATAATAATATTTCTTGGCTTCCTCGATATTATTCAAATAGTTATAGGCTCCCGCTAAGTTAGTAAGTAAACTATACTCCCTTTTGGGGTTCGGATAGGTTTTGGAAAGATCATAAGCACGTTCATAATAACTGATTCCCATCTCGTAATCGAGGAAAGTGCAATATACACTTCCTAATTTCAAATAAATGTCCGGTAAACGCTCTTTATTGAGACATGATTCACAGATCTTCAATCCTTGGATATAATGATCGAAAGCGTTGGTGTAATTTCCTTGATTATAGTAAATGTCACCTGTCTTAAGAAAACTGGTTACGCAGAGTTGTTTCTCTTCTTCGTTCATATTCTCATTATATCGTCTGTTGGATATGGAATATAGTGCGATGGCTGTGTCCGATTCCTTTTGATAATGGTCACCTAACTGAATAATTTCTTGTGTAGAAAGTGTGTTTACTCGTTCGAAGAACGTGTCTTTTTTAACCTCTTCACTTCGAATAAACAGCAGTGGAATGAAGAGTAATAATAGTATAGTAGTAGATAGCTTCTTCATATCTTTGAATGTCGTTTTCGTAGTTTAACTTCCAAATATATGAAGAATTCCAAGAAAATATTATAGAAATGTAGTTTTTATTTTGTTATAATGACTTTTTGCATCGAGTCATGCAATATTGAAATACTAACATCAAGTATATTTCATTCATTATTTCTGTGAAAAAGAGGAATCCGCAAGAACCCTTTCTTAGAAATGGGTCCTTACGGATATCCTTATTCCATTAATGATTGATTTTTATTTTATAGGTCCTGTGCATTCCTTCAGTGACTACTTCGAGGATATAGAGACCCGATTCAATAGTATTTACGGGATAACTATTTTGAGAGGTATAGGTTTCCTCATTTATAACAATTCGTCCTTGTACATCGACCAATCTGATTTGTGCTTCTCCTTCGAAAGGTAAATCAATATGAAGTACATCCGATACGGGATTAGGATAAATTGTGGCTATGCTCTCTGCTTTGCCGGGAGTTTGGATACTTGCAGGATTGTACAAAAGATCTATTTGACAGGTGAATAATGAACTGGTATTATTGTTGATTCCCCATCCGGTAATGTAACGACCGTTGGGAGACATATCAAGAATCGATGCATAATGATATTCACCGATATTGTACTTCATAATATCCGCCAAATAGGTATTTATACTCATAATGCCTCCGTCCTTAGTCCAGATAAAGCCATACATGAAATTACCGACTTCAATAAATCCCACGACAGTTGTTCCGTCATTATTAATTCCTGAAACATGTGCTACGGCAGCTTCATTATTTTCTAACTCACTGATCATTCCCAATCGTTTGAAGCCGGTTTCCTCACTCCAAATCCAAGCTTGGTTGGCTATTAACTGGTCATCCGAAAGGATAGAGAGAGGTCCGCTTTGAATAGATCTTCCGCTTCCACCTATCCATTTTCCATCTAATGAAATGGCTTCCGCCTGCATTGCATGGTTATCATCGCTTTTGGGATCTGCCTCCGGGTCGATTAATATATATTCGTTCGGAGTATACCCGCCCTCTGTATTTTTACGCCAAATGGCTGAATGCCAAGGACCGCGTTCATCTTGCCAACCGGCAATGACACTACCGTCATAGTTCACGACATTGGCTCGTGTACTTCTGCCCTTATTATCGAAGAGGCTACCTAAATCAATAGTACCTTTTTCCTCATTCCATGCTATGGCGTGTGAGTATCTACCGATGGAAGCTTGGTTAGGTTGTCCTGTACTTGCCAATCCGACAACGGTTTTTCCATCTCCGGATATGGCATATCCGCTACTTATTGAAATACCATCACTGATACATCCCAAATTGCCTAACGGAGTCCATTCGTTCGTTGTGATATCATATTTTCCCATGCTACCTACAGTTGTTTTATCCGTAAGTTTTTGATGGTATAGATTGCCGTTGATTCCACCGATAGCTAACGTGTTTTCAGTCATGACAATTGATTTCAAATCTGATATTCCATCGGGCTCAATATTCAATCTAGTCCAAGTTGCTCCTGCATCGACTGATGAATAAGCGTAGCCTTCCGATCCTACTATAATGACATTGTTCTCATCTATCCAAACAGCATCATATAAACTAGCCTTTTGAGAAATATTATCATCTACTACGTTTACTTTCCAAGTGGCTCCTCCATCCGTAGTGCGGTAAATAAATGTATTGGTGGTAGCTATCCCTATGTTTGCATTGGCAAATTTTATTTTATGAATTGGCATAATCGGTTGAAGAAATCCTCCTGAAGTGAATATTTTCTCCCACGTGATACCGTGATCTGTTGACTTCAGAATATGGCCTTCTTTTGTACCCATATAGAAGATGTCATTGACATGAGTGATACATAATGGAACACCTGTGATTCCTGTAGTTTGAGTCCAAGTTTCCGCACCATCAGATGATTGATAAGCAGTAAATTTTCCATCTGCCAGTTCGGCACCTACTACTCCATAATAAGGTTCTTCCTGTATGAAATCAATAGTCTTGTAGGATGCAATGACATCATTACAACCTTCCGGGCGGGGATCTATGCTTTGCCAACTATTTCCTCTGTTTGTTGTATATGCAAACATACCGTCTTTGCCACCCACTATACCTACTGCATCGGTTAAGAAACAGATGGCTTCCAGTCCTTTTTGAGATTCAACGGAACGAGACCAAAACTTTCCATCCATTGATGTCAACACGACTCCCTTGTCATCATTTGCATCATACCCGACAGCAAACATCATATCAGTCATTCTTGGAACATTACAGATATGATCGAATGTATAAGGATAGTCTGTAAGAGTATTTTTTTCCCATTCTTTAGAATAAGCCCATTCCGTCCACATTGTACCTGATATATATTTTCCATCTACCGAAAATTTGGCTTTTCCACCGATTCCATTTCCTGCGGAAACACCTCCGATTTCGGTCATCTCACCAGATTCTGGATTCCATAATGAATAAGGAGATGATTGATCATAATAGCCAACTACGAGTCCGTCATTGGATACCCCGGTTGGTGTAAAGCTCTCTTCTAATATAGTAACCTGTGCAAATAGACAGTTTACTGCAAAAAGTCCTGCTAAAGTAACATTAAATTTTTTCATACGCATATAGTTTTTAGTTTGATGCTCCAAATGTATGCGTAAATGATAAGAAATAAAAATGGAGTTTCGGTAGATTCACGAATTTGTTCAGCTTTCATGGAAATGCTCACCAAAATTCCGAATTTTATGCAAAAAGCGCATATTAATGTGCTACAATACAACATTAATATGCGCTTTACGATGGATTAAGCTACAGAGCCTAACCTCCTTGTAGAAGATTTATTTCAATACTTCTGCCAGTTTTGTCTGTAATTCTTCTCCGTGGAGACCGCGAGCAATAATCGTACCTTCTCCGTCCACCAGAATAGTCTGAGGTATGCTGTTTACAGCATATAACTGCGCTCCGGCATTGTTCCAACCTTTTAAGTCGGACATCTGAGGCCAAGTAATATTCAATTTCTTGATGGCGTCTTTCCATGCGGCACCGTCCTCATCAAGAGATACGCCTACGATTTCGAAGTTCTTGCCTTTATATTTAGCATATGCTTCCACCAGATTAGGCATTTCACGACGACAAGGACCACACCAGCTTGCCCAGAAATCAATCAGTACAACCTTGCCTTTACCTACATAATCGGAAAGTTTAACTGGCTTCCCGTCAGGAGTCTGCATTTCGAAATCGAGGAATTTCTTTCCGATGGATGTCGCTTTCTGTTTATCAGTGATCTCCTTGATCTTCATAATCACTTCGTCATTTAGGAACTGAGCCGGCATTTGTTGCAATAAAGCATCATTTTCTTCCGTAGTCATGTTGTAGAAGTTCTGTTTAAATAAGTTTACTCCCACAAGGTTATTGATGTTTTTCTTAATACCTTCTTTCTGGATTTCGCCATATTCCTCTTCCAGTTGATTCATTTGCTCCATGTTAGCTACTCTGAGTTCGTCCGTCAAGGCCGTATCAGCCATAGCTTCCTGTATTTTATTGGCTTTTGCACTGAGGGCATTCACCTTATTGCGGATTTCCTGATAAGCGTCATTGTTGGGAGTTCCGGTAGCCGAATTATTATCTTTCTTCATGGCTACATTGATTTTTCCATTTTCAAGGAAGAAATCGATGCGTAAGACCTCATTGCCTTTTCCTGTAGAGATGTAGCGGGTTACGGTAGAATCCTGTACGCCATCAAAGGTAAATGTTCCATTGGCGATGACGGCGGTGTCCAGATTATTAAGCTGTCTGCCCACCACTTCCTGTAAGTATACAGTATCACCATCAGCACCACCTTCAACGGTACCGGTAATAACGTAGCCTGGTTTGTTTCCGTTACAAGCTACCAGTCCAATGGCAGCTGCAGCAACGAACAAATAAGTTAACTTTTTCATACTTTCGTAAAATTAGTGAATAAATATTTATGCAAAGATAGATTATTTTTCCTACAGCCGGGTGAATTCATTGTTATATTAGATTAACAGGTAGGATGAAATCGTAGAAATTTGTACCTTTGCACCCCAAATTAGTATGAATATGCAAGAAAACAAATCCATTATCGAGGTAAATAACGTATCTAAGTTTTTCGGAGAGAAGACTGCCCTTGATAATGTGACCTTAAACGTGAAAAAGGGGGAGTTTGTCACAATCCTGGGACCTTCGGGATGTGGCAAGACCACTTTGTTGCGCCTTATCGCTGGTTTTCAAACTGCCTCGGAAGGTGAAATCAAAATATCCGGGAAAGAAATTACGCAAACTCCACCTCATAAACGCCCAGTGAATACCGTTTTTCAGAAGTACGCTCTTTTCCCGCATCTGAATGTATATGATAATATCGCTTTCGGCTTGAAGTTGAAAAAAACACCGAAACAGATTATTGAAAAGAAAGTGAAAGCTGCTCTCAAGATGGTAGGCATGACCGATTATGAATACAGGGATGTCGATTCCCTTTCCGGTGGTCAGCAACAACGTGTTGCCATTGCACGTGCTATTGTTAATGAGCCGGAAGTTTTGTTGCTTGACGAACCTTTGGCCGCCCTCGATCTGAAGATGCGTAAAGATATGCAGATGGAGTTGAAGGAGATGCACAAGACATTGGGCATCACATTTGTTTATGTCACCCATGATCAGGAAGAAGCTTTAACCCTGAGCGATACGATCGTGGTAATGAGCGAAGGAAAAATCCAGCAGATCGGTACACCGATCGATATTTATAATGAGCCGATCAACTCTTTCGTGGCCGATTTCATCGGGGAAAGTAACATATTGAACGGTACGATGATAAAAGATAAGCTTGTTCGTTTTTGCGGTACTGAGTTCGAATGTGTGGACGAAGGTTTTGGAGAACATATGCCCGTTGATGTCGTGATTCGTCCCGAAGACCTATATATTTTTCCCGTATCCGACATGGCACAATTGGTGGGAGTAGTCCAGTCATCCGTCTTTAAAGGTGTACACTACGAGATGACAGTGCTTTGTAACGGGTATGAATTCTTAGTGCAGGATTATCATCATTTTGAAGTGGGCGCTGAAGTGGGATTGCTCGTTAAACCGTTCGATATTCATATCATGAAAAAGGAACGCGTTTGCAATACATTCGAAGGAAAACTAGTAGATGAGACACATGTGGAATTTTTAGGATGTAATTTCGAGTGTCTTCCCGTGGTCGGTATTGAACCGGGAAGTAGCGTACATGTCGAAGTGGGTTTTGATAAGATCATCCTTCAGGATAACGAAGAAGACGGTACGTTGACGGGTGAAATAAAGTTTATTCTTTATAAAGGAGATCATTATCACCTGACCGTATGGTCTGACTGGGATGAAAATGTGTTTGTGGATACAAACGACGTATGGGATGACGGCGATCGGGTGGGAATTACCATTCCTCCCGACGGAATCAGGATAATTGCGAATCACTGATAACGAATTACCTGAAACATAGTCAACATGCCTCTTCTAAAAATTAAAAAAATGGTTTCATATAGTTCCTGATTATAATTAGAGTAATTTGTAATTGATGAATAAATTATCGGTCTTTTTCTCATCACGCAAGAGTTGGACTCTGCCTTATATTATTTTTTCGGCGATATTCGTCGTTATTCCTTTGCTTCTTATTGTGGTCTATGCATTTACCGATGATAACGGGCATCTGACATTAGAAAACTTTGAAAAGTTCTTTACTCATCATGAAGCGATCAATACATTTGTTTATTCCATCGGGATAGCTATTATCACGACACTTGTCTGTCTCTTATTAGGGTATCCAGCCGCTTGGATATTGAGCAATAGCAAACTTAACCGTTCTAAAACATTGGTGGTATTGTTTATTCTTCCGATGTGGATCAACATTCTGGTACGCACGCTTGCCACTGTCGCCTTGTTCGATTTCTTCAGTATGCCGTTGGGTGAAGGGGCGTTGATATTCGGTATGGTATATAATTTCATCCCTTTCATGATTTATCCGATCTATAACACATTGCAGAAGATGGATCATAGTTATATAGAGGCGGCTCAGGACTTGGGTGCTAATCCGATACAAGTCTTTTTCAAGGCTGTTCTTCCCTTGTCTATGCCCGGAGTGATGAGCGGAATAATGATGGTGTTCATGCCGACCATTTCCACTTTTGCCATTGCCGAATTATTGACCATGAACAATATTAAACTTTTCGGTACGACCATTCAGGAAAATATCAATAACAGTATGTGGAACTACGGTGCGGCTCTTTCGCTTATCATGTTACTGCTCATTGCCGCCACTTCACTTTTCAGTACGGACGACAAAGACAATACCAATGAAGGAGGAGGGTTATGGTAAAGAAAATTCTTGCGCAATCTTATTTATGGCTTCTGTTGTTGTTGCTTTATTCACCGATCGTGATTATTGTGATTTATTCGTTTACTGAAGCTAAAGTATTGGGAAACTGGACAGGCTTCTCAACCAAATTGTATTCTTCACTGTTTACATCGGGAACGCATCATTCATTGATGAATGCGCTGGTGAACACCGTTACTATCGCTTTGATTGCCGCCACTGCCTCTACGATATTGGGGAGTGTCACTGCTATCGGCATATTCAATCTGAAGAGTCGAGCCCGGAAGACAATCAGTTTTGTAAACAGTATTCCGATCTTGAATGGAGACATCATTACCGGTATATCGCTTTTCCTGCTTTTTGTCTCTTTAGGCATTTCACAGGGGTATACCACGGTAGTGCTGGCGCATATCACTTTTTGTACGCCTTATGTCGTACTGAGTGTTTTGCCGCGTCTGAAGCAGATGAACCCTAATATTTACGAGGCAGCGCTCGACTTGGGTGCTACTCCGATGCAGGCGTTGCGTAAAGTGATTATTCCGGAGATACGTCCGGGAATGATCAGCGGGTTTATGTTGGCATTGACATTGTCGATTGATGATTTCGCTGTAACCGTGTTTACTATAGGAAATGAAGGATTGGAAACATTGTCTACCTATATTTATGCCGATGCCCGTAAGGGAGGGTTGACTCCTGAACTCAGGCCGTTGTCTACGATCATATTCGTCGTGGTATTGGCATTGTTGATCGTTATTAATTACAGGGCGGGCGTATCCCGCAACCGGAATAATGGTAAGCGTTAGGTGTAAACGGGCATTTATATAAATCGTTTTATGAAGAAGTTTTTATATATAGGATTATTGGGGTTACTGCTTGCAGGATGCTATAATAGCGGTGAACCGAGGCAGAACGTTTTGAAGATCTATAATTGGGCGGATTATATCGGGGATGGTGTATTAGAAGATTTTCAAGCCTATTATAAGGAGCAGACCGGTGAAGACATACGCATTGTCTACCAGACTTTTGATATCAACGAAATCATGCTTACCAAAATAGAGAAAGGGCATGAAGATTTTGATGTCGTTTGCCCTTCGGAATACATTATCGAGCGTATGCTGAAGAAAGATTTGTTGCTACCCATTGACACGAGTTTTGCCCATTCGCCCGATTATATGGATAATGTTTCCCCTTACATTCGTGAACAGATTGCAAAGCTCAGCCAACCGGGACGACCCGCCAACAGATATGCAGTCTGTTATATGTGGGGTACGGCAGGCATCCTTTATAACAAAGCTTTTTTAACGGAAGAGGATGCAGATAGTTGGAGCTGTCTTTGGGATAAAAAATACGCAGGCAAGATTTTGATGAAAGATAGCTATCGGGATGCCTATGGCACTGCCATTATCTATGCCCATGCCAAAGATTTGGAGGAAGGGAAAGTTACCGTTGAAGAATTGATGAACGACTATTCGCCCGAAGCGATGGCACTTGCCGAGAAATATCTCAAGGCCATGAAGCCTAACATTGCCGGCTGGGAAGCTGATTTCGGTAAAGAGATGATGACGAAAAACAAAGCGTGGATCAATATGACTTGGAGCGGTGATGCTATGTGGGCCATTGACGAAGCCTCGGCCGTAGGAGTTGATCTTGACTATATAGTGCCGAAAGAGGGGAGCAATATCTGGTATGACGGTTGGGTGATTCCTAAATACGCCCGTAATCCCGAAGCTGCCAGCTATTTTATTAATTTCATGTGTCGTCCCGACATTGCTATCCGTAACATGGATGCTTGTGGATATGTCAGTTCGATTGCTTCTCCTGAAATTTTGGAAGAGAAGATAGACACGACACTTGCCTATTATTCCGATCTTAGTTATTTCTTTGGCCCCGATGCAGACAGCATTCAGATTAACCGTATCCAGTATCCCGATCGTCAAGTAGTGGAACGTTGTGCCATGATCCGTGATTTTGGTGATAAAACAAAAGATGTTCTTGAGATATGGTCACGTATCAAAGGAGACAATCTCGGTGTAGGGATCACTATCCTTATTTTTGTAGTAATAGGTGCGATGAGCATTTGGATGATTTATAAACGAATCCAACGTTACAAACGCAGGCAGATCCAAAGCCGTCGTAGCCGTCGCTGTCGCAAATGACAGGTTAACTTATTTTTCATTTTCCCTTTGCAGCATTTCCCTCATGCCAGCGTCTAATGTATAAAAAACAGACGCTCGCATGAGGGAGATTTGTTGCTATACTATTCTTATTCTGTTCTGTTCCGTTCCCCTTGCGGCGCAGGAAGTTCCTTTCGAGGGTCTTCATCTGGATGATTTGATTTCAGTCCCCGGTGAAGCAAGACCGGGGACTTTCAAATTTCCTCTGACTCCGTTTTCTTTGTCTGACATAAAAACATGTCGTCCTGACAAGTCTCTTCTGCCCCATCAAAAGAGTTCCGTCCTTTCAAAGCCATATACGATTTATCCCAATGCAACTCCCAAATTCAAATTGACAGATAAATGGTCTTTGTCTCTTTCTACAAATTCGGTTTCAGATCGTCATCGCTCTCTTCGCAATTTGTACACTGTCGGAGTCTATGGAGGACTAACTTACGGACTAACGAAGAATTTCCAGTTAAAGGCGGGGGTCCATTATCAATACAACATAGCCCTTCACCGATGGGAGTGGGCATGTATGACAGGCATTACCTTCAGTTTTTGACCTCCTTTTGTCACATTTATCATCTTTTTTGGGGTAATTCTGAAAGTATTTGCCGATTTCTTTTCACAATTTAAGGTTAATGCCTATATTTACCACGTTTTAAAGATTTCTGTAAGAAAGATATGTTTCCTCTCAATGTAATTGTAGTGTTATTTATCTCCTTAACAAGACTTCTCTAACAAAATCATTTTATTATTTTAAGTTTTAATTATTTTTTCAATGAACATTTTTATTGCAGGATTGAGCTATAACATTAGCGATTCCGATTTAACAGAGTTGTTTGCAGAGTATGGAGAAGTAGCCTCAGCAAGAGTAATTTCAGACAAAGACACTGGCCGTTCTAAAGGTTATGGCTTCGTAGAAATGGCTGATGAGGAAGCTGGTAACAAGGCTATTGCTGCATTGAACGAAGCAGAAGTAGACGGTAGAAAGCTGGCTGTATCTGTAGCTCGTCCAAGAACAGAATCTGCTCCGCGTCGCAGCTATAACGGTGGTGGAAACCGCGGTGGTGGCTATAATCGTGGCGGTGGTTACGGTGGTGGTCGCGGCGACAGAGGCGATAGATATTAATCTGTAACAAAAGAGCGGGAACGCTAACCGCATAATGTTGAGGCATCCGGAGTAAATCTCCGGATGCCTTTTTTACGTTTTACATGAACGCTACCGTTACTTTTGTATAGGTGTTAACTTTAGAATCAATTGTGATTTTCCCCCCGTAAACGGATAGGATCTTTTTGGATAAACTCAATCCGATGCCTTGCCCCTTATATTCCCGTGTATTGCTTGCCCGGTAGAAAGAGTGAAAAATATGTTTCAATTCCTCTTCCGGGATACCAATGCCATAGTCTTTTATCTCGATTGTAGGAACACCATTATTTACAAACAACCCTATTTCCACTGCCTCTTTAGAATATTTCCGGGCATTATCCACGAAATTTTGCAGGGCAATGCGCAGTAGTTGATAATTGGCGGAGACAAAGATGCCTCCAGCATTTTTGTCCGGACTGAATATTACTTGCGGATATTGTATGCTTAAGTCGTCCATAAGATTGGCAAGGTCAATCTGTTCCCGAGTACTTTCCAGGATTTCTTTGTCCTGACGGGAAAGAAACAACAAATGCTTTATTAACAAGGTGATTCGTTTGCTTTCTGTTGAAATACGTTGCAGTGATTCTATATATTCCTTTGGTGAGCGTTCTTTGAGAAGAGCTATTTCACATTCGCCTTGAATCGCTGTAAGCGGGTTATTCAATTCGTGGGATGCATTACTGATAAATGACTTTTCCGCTTGGAAAGCAGTATCTATTCTATCCAGCATATCGTTTAGTGACCGGATCAGTTCGTCGAGTTCGTCTTTATTGTTGACGGTTTTCATCCGGATATTAAGATTGTTGCCTTGAATGCGTTTCAATTCTTTCAATAGGTGTTTCAGGGGTAGGAGAATTCTGTTGGCGTAGATGGTTCCGATAAGATAGATGAAACCGCAACTGATCAGAAGCAGGATAACAGCAAGTATGAGGATGTGTTTCTGAATGTCGCGACCGTAATGATTGCCGGACATTACTAGAACGATAAAGTTTCCTTCATTGTCCGGATAGTGCAAGGCGGCTCCTCTCAGATTGCCGTGTATAAAGGTGACAGGCATGTTCTTGAACAGACGTGTTTGTTGGCCGACATCGAGGTATTTGTCAAGCGTATCACTCACTGCAATGGGGATACTGTCGATGTTGAGCAAAATCTCCTGTGCCTGTGGCAAAAGTTCATTGTACTTCTGTTGGATTTCACGATAGCTGGATTCATCCACTTCATCTTTTTCCCAATGCTTCTGCGCTGTGAGATAGGCTTTTTCTATAAGATACGAATCGAATAAATTATTGATGTAGCGGGATGTGAAAAAATAGAATATCATAACTACCACTGCCGTTGCCCCAACAGTGATAATGGTATAAAACAGTGCAATCTTCGAACCGATTTTCATGCTCTTACTTTCCGGATTATTGTACGCCCATTATATATCCCATTCCTACGACAGTATGAATGAGTTTAGTTTCAAAATTTTTATCAATCTTGTTGCGGAGGTATTTTACATAAACGTCTACCACATTGGTGTTAGTATCGAAATTCTTGTCCCACACATCTTTCAATAATGTTAGACGGGAGAGTACCGTGCCTTGATGTGTCATGAAGTATTCCAAAAGCCGGTATTCTTTTACGGTAAGTTCGATGGAAATATCGCCTCGCTGGGCGCGCCGGGTATTGCAATCCAGCACCAGATCGTTACAAGTGAGTTGCAGGGCGGCAGTCTCTTTTCCCCGGCGGAGGAGTGCCTTGATGCGTGCTTCCAGTTCCTGAAAGCTAAATGGTTTTACAAGATAATCATCTGCACCGGCATCCAACCCTTTCACTATATCCTCCGTCGTACCCAGTGCGGTAAGCATGATGACCGGAGTTTGATACCCTTCTCTTTGGCGATATTGACGGCAAAGCTCCAAGCCGTTCATCCGTGGCATGATGACATCTAAAACGAGTAGATCGAATGCTTCGTTTTGCAATAATTCCCAACCGGATGCACCGTCATGAGCGATGGCGACCGTATGTCCGAATTCCTGTAGGCCTCGTTCAATAAACGAGGCAATATTTATTTCATCTTCAGCCAATAGTATCTTTGCCATAAAATGAGTTTAGAGTTAATAGTGAAAAATGAAAGTGAAGAGTGTTCCTCGTCCTGTCATGCAGCTATTTGCCACTTTTCCTTTTTCACTCTTCACTTTTCACAAATATAGTGCTTTTATTCTTTACAACTTTCTTTGTTTCAGATTTCCTTCTTTGTCATACAACATTTTCTCGTAAACCATCTCTACAATCAATGGAAAGATGAATAGAGCAAAGAATGTAGCACCTATCAATCCCCCTATGATGACAATGGCAAGCGGACGTTGTGATTCGGAACCAATGCCGTGGCTCATGGCGGCAGGCATTAATCCGATGGCAGCCATGGCAGCAGTCATCACTACGGGACGTACACGGGAACGCATACTGGTCTTAATCGCTTCCGGTAGAGGCAGTTTCGACTGAATATTGTGCTTGATGTCAGAGATCATGATAACTCCGTTTTGAATGCAAATGCCAAACAAGGCTATAAAACCGATTCCTGCCGATATGGAAAAGTTGAAATGAGTGATAAGAAGTGCGATGATTCCACCCACAGCGGCAAACGGGACATTCAACAGCACTAGGCCGGCATCACGTGCATTTGAAAACAAGACGAACAGGATGATGAAGATGATGGCAATACTAACGGGAACCACTTGTGAAAGCCTTTTAGTTGCCCGTTGTTGGTTCTCGAAGTCTCCCGTCCATTTCAATGTATATCCTTCGGGCAAATGGACGGATGCATTCACTTTCTTCTGTGCTTCGGCTACGGCTGTGCCCATGTCCCGTCCGCGGACAGAGAACTTCACGGCACAGAAACGTGTATGATTGTCTCTGAATATCAGCAGTGGCCCGGTGATAGTCTTAATCTCCGCCAATTCCTTGATAGGGATCATTGTACCGTTCATGGTCGGTACCAATATTTTTCCTATCTCTTCCTCGTTCTGGCGGAATTCCGGTTTGTAGCGTACCATGATGTTGAACTTCCGTTCGTCTTCATATAGCAATGAGGCGGATTTTCCCCCGATGGCCATTTCGATAATCGATTGCACGTCTTCTTTTGCCACACCGTAACGTGCCAGGCTTTGCTCGTTTAGCTCGATGCGGAGTTCCGGCTGTCCGATATTCCGGATAACGCCAAGGTCTTCAATCCCCTGAACCGTATTCAGAATCTTGTCTATTTCCATCGCTATCTTCTCGGACTTGTAGAGGTCTTTACCGAACACCTTTACAGCGATGGAGCCTTTTACTCCCGAAGCCGCCTCTTCCACATTGTCTGTGATGGGTTGTGAGAAGTTGAAATCGATACCCGGATAGAGTGAGAGATCTTCTTGCATCTTGTCGATCAGTTGCAACTTGCTCAGCTTGCTTTTCCATTCTTTTTCGGGATAGATGTCTACATGAAACTCGATATTATAGAATCCGGTGGCATCCGTTCCATCGTTAGGTCTTCCGGTTTGTGAGAGTACTTGCCGTACTTCGGGGTAGGCAACCAGTTTACGTCTCATCTGGTTGGCAAGTTTGACGGATTCGTCCAGTGAAATACTTTGTGGCAGCGTGGCACGAATATAGATGGAGCCTTCGTTCAACTGTGGTAAAAACTCTGTTCCCAGCCATGTAAACATCCACAGACCGATGACGGCAACGATACTTGCCAGTCCGATTGTCAGCTTTCGATGGTCATAGCATTTATTGAAAAAGGATGTTGCTTTCTCATTGACGAAGCGCACGAAAAAGTTGTTTTTCTCGCGTACATTCTTTTTTAGTAACATGGATGACATCACCGGAACCAAAGTTAGCGTAAACAACAAAGCCCCTAACAAAGCAAACCCCAGTGTATAAGCAAGAGGTGAGAACATTTTTCCTTCTACTTTCTGAAAAGAAAAAATAGGGATCAATGCGGTGATTATGATCAGTTTTGAAAAGAATACTGCCTTTGCCTTGTCTTTCGCTGTATGACGGATAAGTCCCATTTTCGACATTAAGTTGAAAGCTGGCATACCTACTTCTTTGGCTTTCTTGTCAAGAGCGACAAATACCCCTTCTACCATTACTACTGCCCCATCGATGATGATGCCAAAGTCGATGGCTCCCATTGAGAGGAGGTTGGCGGACATGCCCATGGCGCGCAGGCAGATAAAGGCAAACAGTAAAGCCAACGGGATAACTATGGCGACGACCACCGTTGTGCGCCAGTCCGCCATGAAAATAAGTACGATGAAAGTTACCAGTAATATCCCTTCGACCAGGTTATGGGTTACGGTGTTTACCGCCAGGTTTACCAGATCTTCACGGTCGTAGAACGGTACAATCTGCACGTCTTCGGGAAGGATGTTCTTGTTGATATCTTCAATCTTTGTTTTCAACGCGGCAATCACTTCACCCGGATTTTCTCCTTTACGCATCACAACGATGCCTTGTACCACGTCGTCCTCTTCCATTCTTCCTACTTGTCCCAACCGGGGCAGGCTGGATTCGTGTACATCTGCCAAATGACGGACTAGTACCGGTGTCCCGTTAATATTCTTCACTACGATATTTCTCAATTCTTCCAAGTCGTTTATCAAACCGATACCTCGTACCACATAAGCTTGCGAGCTTTTGGTAATGACATCTCCGCCAACGTTGATGTTACTGTTGGCAATGGCGTTGTAAAGTTCCAAGGCCGTGATGTCGTAATTGATCAGTTGGTGTGGGTTGACACTGACTTCGAATGTTTTTACCTCACCTCCGAAACTAACAATGTCCGCTATACCCGACACAGAACGTAGATTGCGTTCGATCACCCAGTCCTGCAACGTCTTCAGTTCGCGTACACTGCGTTTGTCACTGCGGAGCGTATAGCGGAAAATTTCACCCGTAGGGCCGTAAAGCGGTTGTACTTCCGGTGTCACTCCGTCCGGCAGGTCAGCATCGTTCAGCAGGTTGTAGACTTGTTGGCGAGCCGTGAAATCTTCCACCTGGTCTTCGAACATGACATTGATTACGGAAAGTCCGAAAAGGGTGGTTGACCGGATATCAGTCTTTTTCTGTACCGGGTTCATGGCTATTTCAATGGGAATGGTTATGAACTTTTCCACCTCCTCGGCACTTCTTCCCGGCCATTGGGTGATGATGGTGACTTTGGTGTTGGTCACATCGGGGAAGGCATCGATAGGAGTATGCTTGAACGAAACTACTCCTGCAATAATAGCTATCGTGGTACAGAAGAATATGAAGAATTTATTCTTCAACGAGAAAGCTACAATGTTGTCTATGAATTTGTGCATCGTTTGTCCCTCCGTTGTTACTCTGCATTCAATGCATTATAAACCAGCAATGTATTTTTGTTCAGTATCCGCTCTCCTTCGGTTAAACCCGAAGAAAGGTAGCAGTCCTTACTCAATTGCTTGTAGATTTCCACTTCCTTTATTTCCAGTTTGCCATTATCAGCCACGGTTACTACATAATTTTTTCCCCCTTCGAAAACGATGGCGTGAGAGTCAATGCGTGGAAGCTTACGGTCGGAAGACTTGCTTATCACAAATACGTTGGTGAACATGCCGGGCTTCAACAGATAATTTTCGTTGGTGAGCTTTATGCGGATGTTCATGGTTTTGCTCTCGTTATCCAGCATGTTATATACCTTATCGATGTGTCCGGCAAACTCTTTCCCGGGATAAGCGAGGGTAGTGATTCGTACAGGGGCTTCCTCATGTACTTTGCTGATATCGCTTTCGTAGACGTCTGCCATGACCCAGACATTTTCCAGGCCGGAGATGGTAAACATTTCATCGTTTTGGTCGGAACGCAACTGCATCTCTTTGTTGATATTCTTCTCGACAATGAATCCCGACACGGGAGCTTTCACTAGGTAAACCGATTTTCCTGCCAGATGGTAGATGGAGAAGATCTCTTCTATTCTTTTCTCTTCAGCTTCGGCATTGCTCACTTCCTGGCGGCTTTGCAGTACATCGCGCTCTGAAGCCATGCCGGAAGCATACATATCTTCTGTCGATTGCAGGTTGCGGCGGGCTATGATGAGTTGTTGGGCAGCTTCTTTTTTTTGTTTTTCGTAGTCTGCTACTTCTCCGCTACGAATGGTGGCAAGTATGTCACCTTTGCGGACATGATCGCCAATTTCGGCACGTACCTCGGTAACAGTTCCTCCGAAGATAGGAAATACACGGGCTACCTGTTCCTGATTGAAAGTGACTCTGCCGTTGAGCGTTAATTCATCGGTCACTTCATCGATGCGGACAGTATCGACCGATACTATGCTTCTTAGGCTGTCGGTCAGGAAAAGTTCCTGAGATGTTGGCTGTGGTGTAACGGAGGAGTCTGTGCAAGCGCCCAATAAGGCGGCACAAAGACAGGCGGGTAATAAAATCCGGTTCATATTCATATTAGTAGTTAAATACAGTTTGTCCGACAATTGTGTTTAGATTTTCCATCGCGAGCAGTATGTTCTTTTTCAACTCGTATAGTTGTAGACAGGTCTCTTTATAGCTTTGGTAGTAATCGATGAATTCCAACATGCTGATGTTACGCTTTTGGAAATTTTCGTTTACCCCTTCGATGAGGTGTCCGAAATTTTGTTCCAATTCGTCATTGGACGAACGGCATAGTTCTACAGCTTTCTGCAATTGGCTGTAAGCAGAATAAAGTTCTTTGTGCGCCTTCTCGATGGCATATTCTTCTTCTTTACCGTTCTGTTGTATATCTAGTTTTGCGGACTTGATATTTCCCTGGTTGCGATTGAAGATAGGAATGGAAAGGCTGATTCCTAAAGCGAAATAATTATTGATAAAGTTGCCCGCCCTGTCGTATATCCCTTTTACGGAGAATTCGGGCGCAGCGAGTGAACGTTGAAGTTTCAGGTTGGCTTTGGCTGCGTTTACATTGGCTCGTGCCATCTTCAGGTCGGGACGGAGGGCGAGCATATGGCTCAGATCGGTGAAGGAGACGGCAGCGGGGTCTGCTTGTCTCAGCATTGTGTCGTCCAACAATAAGTTTACTTCTTGTCCTACAGGAAGGTTTAATAATAAGTTCAATTCTCCTTTTCGTTCGATAAGATCGTTCTCCTGCTCGTTTCTCTCTTTCCTTAGCGACAATAATAGGGCTTCCAGCCGGGAACTTTCCATGAGAGAGACATTCCCTTTGCTCTGTTGCATTTTAGTGGCTTGCAGCAGTTGGCTGACGGATTCTATTTCTTTGTCATATATTTCTAACGAACGAGTGAGGTAGTAAACTTCTACGAAGGTCGTGTTCAACTCGCTGCGCAGTGTACGTAACACTTCTTCAAACTGATAGCCGGCAATCTCTTTATTAACTTTTTCCAGACGAACTCGTTTGTTCCTTTGTCCGGCAAGATTGATAACTTGTTCTATCTCTACACCGGATTCTCCTTCTTTTCCCACATCAAAATATTTGCCGTTCAGACGGTTATATATATTTTGTTCAAGTGATATTACTGGGTTGTCGAACAGTTTTGCCTGGGCTACTTGTGCTTCTGTCTTATCGATGTTATATCGTTCGGCAATCAAAGCCAGGTTTCGTTCAAGGAATATTTTTTCCGCCTCTTTTAGTGAGAGTTCTAAACAATTTCCTTGTGCATATAAGCCCTGTCCGCAGAGTGAGATAATGAATAAAATAATAATCAGCCTTTTCATCTTTTCTATAATTTGGCGCAAAAGTAAGGCTCTCCTTTCGTAAGACCGCCCGTAGGCGATTATAATAAACTAAGATGAAATTAGAAAGTGATTAGAAAAGTGCATTTTTTCTTAGGAGTTTAGGAAGATAAGCACCTGCTATATTTTAAGTAGCAGGTTGTTTATAGCAGAGGTTGCCTTCCTTTGTTTATAAGGTACGGTCATTATCTTCTGAAGGTATGATGTTTTACACCCCCATGTTTCGCAGTGAAACATGGGGGTGTTTGACTGTCAGACATGTACATGTTTAACAGTGAAACATGGGGGTGTAAAACATCGTACCTTAACTGTCTTCACTTGTTTTGTTCGGACTGTCCGGTAGGCAGGACGGCACTCGACATGTCGATAAAAGGCTTTACGGCTCATCTTCAGGCGATAGAAGAGCAATCGGTGTCAAAAGCCGGGGAATACCGATACGTCACTCGGCTGAACAGATAAGCTTTTATTGCACATATGGATGCCCCCTTTTGCGTCAAATTAGGAAAATTCAACTAACTTTGCCGCACAAAAAACTATAGAGTATGAAACAAACTTCAGATTTGTCATCTAAATATCAATATCTTCTTTTTGATCTTGACGGCACTTTAACAGATTCGATACCGGGCATCACCCGTTCCGTAGCTTATGCACTTTCCTATTTCGATATCCATGTGGACGACCTTAATAAGTTACGTCCCTTTGTCGGACCGCCTTTGCGGGAGTCTTTCGGAGAGTATTATCAGTTTACGGACGAACAGATAGCAAAGGCCATAGACAAGTATCACGAACGCTATGCCGACAAGGGACTTTATGAGAATGAAGTCTATGCGGGCATTCCTGAGTTTCTGGAGAAAGCCCGTAAACAAGGTTATCAGTTAATGGTAGCTACCTCCAAACCGGAAGTGTTGGCAAAACGTATTTTGAAACATTTCCATCTCGATAGCTGTTTTTCTTTCATCGGTGGGAGCGGCATGGACGGTTCGCGTTATACTAAAGCCGATGTCATAGATTACGTCTTGCATGAGAACGGAGTCACGGATCTGAGTAAAGTCGTCATGATCGGTGATCGTAAACATGACATGATAGGAGCCGGGAAAGTGGGAATAGACTCCATCGGTGTGCTTTACGGATACGGTGATCGTGAAGAATTGAGCGAAGCAGGAGCCGGTTATATCGTTGATGACGTAGAAGGGTTGGCGAAACTTCTGTTGAAGGACGAATGTTTGGACAGATAAAACTTAAGAAAGCGCTGATGCTTTTCTGACTTCTGCAATTTTTGTGACATTATAATATTAGAATGGTATGGTAAATGATAAGATAGTCTTGAAATCGGTTCGTTATATTTTGTTGGTGTGCCTTTTGTCGGTAGTATCGTATGTACAGGCGCAACGTTCGTTGAAGGACGATATAGATTCATTGCTGCAAGGGAAAAAGGCAACGGTAGGAGTGGCTGTCGTTTATGACGGACAAGCACCGTTCACTTATAACAATGATCACCGTTATCCTCTGATGAGCGTTTTTAAATTTCATCTGGCATTAACCGTACTCGATCATTTGGATAAGGATGATCTGCCACTCGACACGGAAGTATTTGTGGGCAAGGCTGATTTACTTCCCGATACGTGGAGTCCTCTCAGAGATGCGCGTCCGGAAGGAAATTTTAAGATATCGGTTGCCGACTTATTAAGATACAGCATCTCACAGAGTGATAACAATGCTTGCGACATTCTGCTTCGCTTTGTCGGTGGTACGAGAGCAGTCGACAGCTATGTGCGGGGATTGGGAATAGAAAACTTTGAAATCAAGGCGACGGAAGAGCAGTTGAATGAAGCTTTTGATTGTCAGTACCTCAATTGGGCAACACCGCTTTCTGTCATTCAGTTGATGGAAAAGTTTCACCGTGAACCCATGTTCGAGAATCCTGTGTATAAAGAGTTTTTGCAGGAAACGTTGATAGAGACTTCCACGGGCAATGACAAATTGAAAGCCGGATTGCCCGAAGATGCCGTCTTGGGTCACAAGACCGGTTCTTCCGGACGAAACAAAGAGGGAATAAAAGCGGGCGACAACGATATGGGATTTGTGCGTTTACCTGATGGCAGGCAATATTCGATTGCCGTCTTTGTGAGTGATTCCAAAGAAGATGATAAAACAAATGCTGCCATTATAGCCGGAATTTCCCGCAAAGTTTATGAGTACGGCAGACGGTGAAGCCGGATCAGCCATTAATGTTTTCAAACTCATATTTATCTTTAACAAATTAGAATGAATGACAAGGTGGCAAGTGTTTTTTGAAGAATAATTCTTATATTTCGGAGTCATTTATTATTCAAAGGCAAAGATGGAAACTACAATTCTAACAACAGCTTTTATCCTCATCGGTCTTGGGGTGCTGGTAAAGCGTTTTCCGATACTCATAGCAGGATATAACACGATGTCTAAAGAAGAGAAGCGCAATGTGGATGTAAAGGGCTTGTCCACATTCATGTGTTACAGTCTTGTAGGTTTGGGAACAGCGGTTTTACTGTTTTATTACGCTTGTCTGGGGGTAGGGCATGCCGATTGGGCAAGTTACTGTTATTTTCTGCCTGTGCTTTACATTCCGTATCTTATTCTCAAAGCGAATAAGTTCGACCATAATCCACCGAAGAAAAGCCGGAAGTATGTGGTTGCCTTCAGTATGGTCATTGTTGCGGTAATTGCCTCTTTTATGGTGTATGGCAGTGCGCCCGCCGACATAAAGGTGAAGGGGAATAAACTTGTTTTCACAGGTATGTACGGGACTTCCCGGGCATTGAGAGAGATTTCGGAGATTCGCTTATCGGATACTTTGCCGGATGTGACGCTCCGTTTGAACGGGTTTTCTATGGGAGGCACGAATAAGGGATGGTTCAAACTCAGGGAAGGAGGATTGTGCCTGATGTTCCTTGCATCGCATACTAAACCCTACATCGTCTTCACTGAGAAGTCCGGTAAAGAAATCTTTTTCAACTCGAAGAGCAGTATCCTTACGGAGGCGTTATATCAAGAGCTGAAAACTTTGATAAAATAAGGTTGGCTTTATATACTTATACTCATATGAAAAATCTACGATCATTCTGGTTCCTCTGCGGACTGTTATTCATTTGTTCTGCAACTGTTGCGGCAAGTACCCGAGCATCGGGTTCACCATTTCAAGGAACTCCGGTTATCAATGCTCCCTGTGCAGTCGGGAATTATCCGGCATCACCGTTCCTGTTTTATATTCCTACGACTGGAAAACGTCCGATTCGATGGGAAGCCCACGGATTACCCGAAGGCTTGACATTGGATGCCAATACCGGAATCATTTCGGGGACGGTCTTTCGGAAAGGAGAATATACCGTGACATTAACGGCAAGGAACGAATTGGGCACCACCACGCAAAAGTTGGCGATACGAATCGGTGATGACCTATTACTGACTCCTCCGATGGGATGGAACAGTTGGAATACTTTCGGACATCATCTGACTGAAGAATTGGTATTGCAAACTGCCGATGCAATGGTGGAGAACGGTATGCGTGATTTGGGGTATTCATATATCAATATCGATGATTACTGGCAATTGCCCGATAGGGGTGCCGACGGTCATATACAGATTGACAAAACGAAGTTTCCGCGCGGAATAAAGTATGTAGCCGATTATTTGCATGAACGTGGTTTCAAGCTGGGCATTTATTCGGATGCTGCCGATAAGACTTGTGGAGGAGTATGCGGTAGTTATGGATTTGAAGAGACAGATGCGAAAGACTTTGCCGATTGGGGAGTCGATTTATTAAAATATGATTATTGCAATGCACCGGCAGGACAGGCAGAGGCTATGGAAAGATATGCCAAGATGGGGCGGGCATTGAAAGCTACAGGGCGTTCTATCGTTTTTTCTATTTGCGAATGGGGACAGCGTGAACCTTGGAAATGGGCTAAGCAGGTGGGCGGACATTATTGGAGGGTATCCGGTGATATCAGTGATATGTGGAATAAGGAGGCTACGGAGATGGGGGGATTACGTGGAATTATGAATATCCTTGAGATCAATGCCCCGTTGAGTGATTATGCATCTCCTTCGGGATGGAATGATCCCGATATGTTGGTGGTAGGTATTGGGGGTAAGAGTATGACGAACGGGCATGGAGCTTCGGGAGGCTGTACATTGGAACAGTATAAATCACATTTTAGTCTATGGTGCATGATGGCTTCACCGTTGCTATGCGGAAATGATGTGAGGCAGATGAATGATTCCATATCGGGAATTCTCCTCAATCCGGATTTGATTGCCATCAATCAGGATATACTCGGGAAACAGGCGGAAAGGGTGATAAGATCCGATTATTATGATATTTGGGTGAAACCTCTTGCGGACGGTCGTAAGGCGGTGGCATGCTTCAACCGTGCTACTTCTCCGGTCGATGTCGAACTGAATGACAAGACGGCAAAAGATTTATCTTTGGAACAAGTCTATGATATAGAAACAAAAAACGTGCTGCAACCGGAGGGAAAGATGTTTGTAAGGCTGGCACCTTATCAATGTAAGGTGTTTGTTTGCGGTAAAGTTGGCCGGTAAAAGATGGCTTGGAGATTAACTCAACTGATTCTGTATATAACGACGCTGCCGCCCAAAGTCAGTCCGACTTTGGGCGGCAGCATCGTTAGCTGGCATCAATCTCCCAGTTTATTCAGGAGGTCGTAGGAGGGAACAAAGAAAAGTGTCCCCGTCAGTGGCGTGCTGAAGTCCAGTAAATGGTCGGTATTGCCGACCGGATTGCCGATGAACATGTTTTCAAGCATTTGCCGGGTGGTAGTGAATGTACTTGCATAGGCTATGAAGTACGTACCGTATTCTCCTTTCGAAGTATTAGCCCAAGGCATATTGTCGCGTATGATTTTTAAATCGTCACCAATGTTGGTTACGGCATTATGCGCATTCTTGGGCTTTTCTTCATCCGATAATTCGACATCATCATATTTATGGCGGCCTATCACCTTCTCCTGTTCTTCTACGGGAAGTGCATTCCATGCAACCATGTCATGGATGTATTTCTGCACAAAGACATAGCTTCCCCCGACAAACTCGGGCGCGTCATCGCTGATCACACCGAAATGATAGGGATTGGCATCTACTCCCGGGTTTTCGGTACCGTCCACGAATCCTATAATGGCTCTACCGTCTCTGTACCTGAAACCATGTGTCTCATCGATCGAGTATACGACTCCTCGAAGTTTCTCGTCAATGATAGAAGCAAACTCATGGCATAATCCCATCTTTGTGCAACGGATGTGGAATAAGATATCACCGGGTGTGGATACAGCGATAAACTTACTTCCCTTGATCTCTTTGAAAGTTTCCAGTTCTTTGGGTGTTCCTTGCTCCGGGAACAGACGTTTCCAGGCATCGGCACCGAATCCCATCGTGCAACTGAACTTCATATCCGGGTAACGGTTGCGCATGCTACGTATCAGTGCTGAAAAGTTTGCACAGACATCTTTTACCTTATCAAGAGTCTCGGATGATTCTTTCAGGCCGTAGACTATAAATATGGCATTTTCACCTGGCTTTTTGGTTACGTCTTGGGGAAACTTTCCGTTGAATGGATTTTGGTTTGAGTTCATATCATTTGTTATTTGGTTATGATGTAGTTTTACATTATAACCAAATAACGCCCCTTTTGGTTCACTTGGAGCGATGAATTCCAGCCTTTGACTTTCTATCTTTTCCGAAGACTTTCAGTTCGAAAATGCTGAGTGAGTTTTCTGCATTTACCTTGTCCAAACCGTCGGCAGTGGGAGGTAAGTTTACGGCTCCTGCAATGGTCAGACGTATAAATCTGGCTTTTACCGGAGATTTCTTCGCAGGGGTATCGGTCACAGGAGACTTTTCAACTCCGCTTTTACTGCGGTCTGCAAATATTTTCCAAGCATCGCTTTGAGATGCCTCGGAGAGCGACGAGGCTTCTTTCTGGCTCAGATATTCGAGTTTGTACAGGTAGGTTCTGCTGGTGAACTCGAAGATGGTTTCTATCTCATCTACCCGGCAGTTGCTGCCTAAATCCACGATCAGCCAAGGATTTGTTGCACCGACACCGGCATCCCAGCGTGTTCCGTAGTTTTCATCCACCGCATAGTTACCGTTGTAACGGAAGGAGATATCGTGAGTGCGGTATCTTGGTTCAAAAACCGAACTGTCATATTCTCTTGCCGATGAAACAAGTGTCTGTTTGCCTAATGCGATGTTTATCCGTTTATCCGCAGGCACTTTCGTTGTCACCATTACTCCTTTGTGGGTAGGCCGTATTTTTTGTATGCTTCCGTCGGGATTAAAGAACACTTCATCTATGCACGTTTGCCGTTTACTGTCAACAAACGGGTAGTGCTGTCTGTGGTAAGCGATGAATGTACGGCCTTCATAATCGAACATGGAGTGGTGCCCCGGTCCCAGAATATGATTCTTGTCGTCACGTTGCAGGATAGGCTCCTCCATCGACCGGTGGATTTCCCGGTAAGGGCCGGTGATATTTTCGGATACAGCGTACCTTACATTGTAGTTTTCGCTTCCGTTAAATGACCACATCAGATAATACAGGTTGTTCCTTTTATATATGTAAGATGCTTCGAAGGCATTATTTATTTCATCTATCTGTGCATAATGATAAGTACCGATAAATTCATTGGTATTGCTGTGGTTGAACCGGGGATCACTATTGTCTATGAATATCCTGCCGGACGTATCGAATTTCAGTTTCATGATCTTGAAATGCCAGGCATCGATGCTGATGTACATCGTATGGTCATTGTCTATAAAGAACTGCCCGTCATAACCTTGGAACATCATTTTGCCCGGTGCTGCTCCGTTCGCATCTTCCCAGGGACCTAGAGGGTGGTCGGACATCGCTACAAATACTTTTGAATCGATGCTGTACATCAGATAATATTTCTTTGTATCCGGATGGTATTCGATGCTCGGTGCCCAGACGGCCACCGTTCCTGCCTGGTCTGTCCATGATTTCGGAAAGGTGACGATTTCGTTTTTCCATGTCTTGCAGTCTGTTGAGTACCAGACTTGAGCCGGATATACATTTCCGCCTCCGGCACCGTCATTCGTACCGTATGCATAGAACATGTCGGTTTTAGGATCATAATAAAAAGAGGCATCCGCGAGATAAGCCGGAACCGTGGGATTTCCTGTTTGCATGGAAAAGACATGCAGATCGGTGATATCACCGTTCGCTTCGGAACGGGTGGTTTTAGAGTGTTGGAGGGAATTCTGTCCGTTCACCGGGAGGTTGGCAAGGACGAGTACTGCCGTAGCGATGGCTACAGGGATAATCTTGTTTTTTCTCATCGTGTTGTGTATTACTAAGTGTGTATATTCAGGGTAACTATAAAAAAATCCTCTTCGGCAGTGCCAAAGAGGACCCTTATAGTTTTAATCCCATTTGTTGAAACGTGCCTACTGTTATTCAGCAGCTTCTGTAGCAGGAGCCTCTGCCGGAGCAGCTTCTTCCGCTGGTGCTTCAGCAGCAGCCTTAGCGGCAGCTTCTGCGGCTTTCTTTTCAGCCAATGCTTTAGCTTTTTCTTCGTTTATTTTCTTTTCAGCTTCTAAACGTACTTTAGCTTCTGCTTTCTTGGCTTCGTCTTCTTTGGCTTTCAATGTAGCCAAACCTGACTGCTTGTTATTCTTCCAAGCCTGGAATTTAGTTTCAGCTTCTGCTTCACCGAATGCGCCTTTAGCCACACCACCAAGGAGATGCTTCTTCATGTAAACACCTTCGCGTGAAAGGATGTTGCGTACGGTGTCTGAAGGTTGCGCACCTTTCAGTACCCATGCTAATGCAGCATCGAAATTCAAATCTACTGTAGCAGGATTGGTGTTCGGGTTGAAAGTACCAATCTTCTCAATAAATTTACCATCACGTGGTGCTCTGCTGTCTGCAATTACAATTGAATAAAACGCGTAACTTTTACGTCCGTGTCTTTGCAATCTGATTCTAGTTGCCATTTTTAATAATTGTTTTTAATAAATGATTTGAATTAATGCTATTATCTCGTAATAGCGGGCGCAAAGATAGTTCTTTTGTTTGGAACTGACAAGTATCCTGCTGATTATTATTTCTTTTGGTACTCCTGCGGTGTCATTCCGGTCATTCTTTTGAAAAATTTGCAGAAGAAAGAGGGGTTTGGAAAGTTCAGTTCGTCAGCTATTTGGTAAACCATTAAGTCGGTATGTTTCAGCAATACTTTTGCTTCGAGGGTGACAGACTGGTTGATCCAATCCATCACTGTCTGGCGGCTTGTCTGACGGATGACGGTGTTCAGATAGCGTGGAGTCAGGAAAAGTTTGCCGGCATAAAAACTCACATTTCGTTCGGTTTTGCTGTTTTCGTTGACAAGGCTGATAAAGCGGCGGAAGATTTCTTCATGATGCGTAGGTTCCGAATGGCTTGCTACTTGATATCTTTTCTGCATATGTCTTATTTCATGCATTAAAGCGGTTGTCAAATGCCGTATTACGTCTCTGCGGAAAGGGGATTCTTGTACTGTCTGCCAAAGAAGGGAAAAATATAGGTCGGTAGTGTGCCATTCCTGCTCGGTTAGGTTGAGTACGATACCTTGTTTAAGGTAAATGTACTCGGGTAAATCTTCTCTTATGGTTTCTTGAAGTATGTTTACTCCCGGGACGATGGCTTGAAAATCATAGTCGGGTGTGAATTGAACGATCTGGATGATAGAGTTCGGAGGGGTAACTACCAAGGTTCCCGGGCATATGTCATAGTCGATCAGGTTGATGGAAAGCCGGGCTTCCCCTTTCAGCGCACGGATGATTCGTCCCTCTTTGGTACGGTAGGGTTGGCCGGCTTTGACCAGCTCACTGCGCAGTCCGGCAAAACTGATGGCTATTCCGAAATCAGAATTGATGAAGCGGTATTCGTTATGTTCGGCAATACGGCTGTCTCTCAGATGTTCCAGGTTTAAGTCGAGTGGTTTGTTCTTCTCCATGATGTTTATTGGATTTTCCTGCAAAGATAATGAAATGTGTCCCTTTTTCTACTTTTTCATTGTAGAATCGAACTATCGGAACATTATTACCAACTATTGGAACCGGGTTGCATTGGCGAATTGCCTATATTTGCAGAAAATAAAATCAATGAAACAAGGAGTATGAAAAGAATCATTTTCTCACTGGCTTTCTTAGGATTTGCAACTTGGATGTCCGGACAGGTCACACTCGAAGAATGCCGGTTGAAGACGCAGGAGAATTATCCGATGGTAAGCCAATACGGGTTGATAGAAAAAGCGAAGGAGTACAACCTGAACAATGCTTCTAAAGGATATCTGCCACAATTTGCGCTTTCGGCAAAAGCGAGTTACCAGAGTGATGTTACGGAGCTTCCGGTGAAAATTCCGGGAATAGATGTCAAAGGATTGCCGAAAGACCAGTATCAGGTGATGATCGAACTGAAGCAGAACATTTGGGACGGAGGCGAGATTCATTCCCGGAAAGAGATGGCACTTGCTGCTTCCGATGTGGAGAGGGAAAAGCTCAATGTGGACATGTATGCCTTGAATGAACGGGTGGATCAGGTCTATTTCGGTATTTTGCTTCTTGATGAACAGTTGGTGCAGAACCGGTTGTTGCAGGAAGAACTGGAGAGAAGTTACCGGCAGATCAGTGCCTATATGGATAATGGGATAGCGAGTCAGTCGGATCTGGATGCCGTAAAGGTGGAGCAACTGAATACCCGGCAGAAGAGGGTGGAGCTGGCAGCTTCCAGACAAGCGTATATTCGTATGCTTTCTTTGTTGACCGGTGATGAATTGACTGATGATACGGAATTGAGCAAACCGTTGACGAGTGAAGTATCTCCTTTGGCAGAAGTCCGTCGTCCGGAGCTGATCTGGCTGGACGCACAAAGTAATCGCCTCAAAGTACAGGAAGATGCCTTGAAGGCTGGCTATCTGCCTCGTTTGGGATTATTCGTTCAAGGTGCTTACGGCAATCCGGGATTGAACATGCTCAAAGATGAATTCACTCCTTTTTATGTGGCGGGACTACGTTTATCTTGGAATTTCGGAAGCTTGTATACATTGAAAAACGATCGGAGACTGATAGCCAACAGCCGGAAGCAGTTGCAGAGCAATCGGGATGTGTTTCTGTTCAATACGAAATTGCAGGCTACGCAGCAGAACAGTGCGATTTTGTCGATGCGTAAGCAGATGCAGGATGATGATGAAATTATCAGACTGCGAACGAATATACGGAAAGCTGCCGAAGCGAAGGTGGCAAACGGTACACTTACGGTAACGGATTTGTTGCGTGAAATCACATCGGAGAGCATGGCAAAGCAGACGAAAGCTTTGCACGAGGTACAACTGTTGATGAATATATGGAAACTCAAATATACAATAAACGAATAAAATAGACTTGTTATGAAAACAATAAAACTGATAGGATATGTTTTGGGGGTATCACTTTTGACAGCTTGTGGAGGAGGATTGCCCGCCTATGATGCTACGGGTACGTTTGAAACGACTGAAGTCCTGGTCTCTTCCGAAGCGGCTGGCAGATTACTCCGTTTTGATATCGAGGAGGGCAGTGTGTTGCAAGCCGGTGAGCAGGTAGGATTGGTGGATACGGTGCAACTGTTTCTGAAAAAAAGGCAACTGGAAGCAAGTGTGAAGTCAGTGGAGGGACAAAGACCGGATGTCCTGAAACAAGTTGCCGCCATCAAGGAACAAATTGCCACGGCAGAAAGAGAGAAACACCGGGTGGAGAATCTGTTAAAGGCAGGTGCTGCCAATCAGAAGCAACTGGATGATGCAGATGCTCAATTGGAAGTGTTGAGAAAGCAATTGATTGCTCAGGGATCGACGTTATTGAATAGCCGGGAAAGTCTGACATGGCAAAGTTCCTCTGTCGGAATACAGGTGGCGCAGATAGAAGACCAATTGATGAAATGCCATATCATTTCTCCCATCAACGGGACGGTATTGGCGAAATATGCCGAAGCCGGGGAGTTGGCTGCAATGGGGAAGCCTTTGTTTAAAGTGGCGGACATGGATCAGATGTATATACGCGCCTATATAACGTCAGAGCAGTTGGCAAAGGTGAAATTGGGGCAGAATGTGACCGTTTATTCAGATTATGGGAATGATGAACGGAAAGAGTATCCGGGCGTGGTGACATGGATATCCGATCGCTCGGAGTTTACCCCCAAGACGATATTGACCAAGGACGAACGTGCCAATCTGGTTTATGCCGTTAAGATTGCGGTCAAGAATGACGGTTTCCTCAAAATCGGAATGTACGGAGGGGTCAAGTTTGAATGAGAATAAATGGATCGAAGGAATGGAAGCTGCAATAACAGTTGATCACATCAGCAAGCGGTATGGCAAAGTGGAGGCATTGAAAGAGGTCTCGTTATCTGTCAGACCGGGAGAAATATTCGGGCTAATCGGGCCGGACGGGGCGGGGAAGAGTACACTCTTTCGTATACTCACCACTTTGTTGTTGCCCGATAGGGGTACGGCTGTAGTCGGTGGATGTGATGTGGTGAAAGAATATAAAGAAATCCGTCAGCGGGTAGGTTATATGCCCGGCCGGTTCTCTCTCTATCAAGATCTGACAGTGGAGGAGAATCTGAATTTTTTTGCAACTGTTTTTAATACTACCATTGAGGAGAATTACGATCTGGTGAAAGATATATATCAGCAGATCGAGCCTTTTCGCAAACGCCGTGCCGGAGCTTTGTCCGGGGGAATGAAACAAAAGCTGGCATTGAGTTGCGCCCTTATTCATAAACCGGATATCTTGTTCCTCGATGAACCGACTACAGGAGTAGATCCGGTTTCAAGGAAAGAGTTCTGGGAAATGTTGCATCGGCTGAAAGAACAGGGGATAACCATTATCGCTTCAACTCCGATAATGGATGAGGCCCGGCAGTGCGACCGTATCGCTTTTATCAATGAAGGGCAGATACACGGGATAGATACACCGGAAAGAATCCTGCAACGATTTGCCTCCATACTTTGTCCGCCCGGATTGGAACGGGGAGAAACAGGATACCAGAATGAATACGTGATTGAAGTGGATGGTTTATGCAAGTGCTTTGGCAGTTTTACTGCCGTAGATCATATTTCATTTAAGGTAAAGCGTGGCGAGATCTTCGGCTTTTTGGGAGCCAACGGAGCTGGTAAGACCACTGCCATGCGTATGCTTTGCGGATTGAGCAAGCCTACTTCCGGAACGGGGCGTGTGGCGGGATTCGACCTCTCTACCCAATCGGAAGAGGTGAAAAAGAACATAGGTTATATGAGCCAGAAATTTTCACTTTATGAGGATTTGAAAGTCTGGGAGAACATCCGACTTTTTGCCGGCATTTACGGTATGAAAGAGAAAGAGATTGAAATAAAAACCGATGAGTTGCTCGATCGCCTCGGATTTGCCTCGGAACGGGATACGTTGGTAAAAAGCCTCCCTTTGGGATGGAAGCAGAAACTTGCGTTCTCCGTTTCTATATTTCACGAACCCCGGATTGTGTTTCTTGATGAACCTACGGGCGGGGTGGACCCGGCTACGAGGCGACAATTCTGGGAATTGATCTATCAGGCGGCAGACCGTGGAATTACTGTTTTTGTGACGACTCATTACATGGATGAGGCTGAGTATTGCAACCGGGTTTCTATCATGGTGGATGGCCGCATCGAGGCACTCGATACACCGAATAAACTGAGAGAGCAGTTTCATGCTGCAACAATGGATGACGTATTTCAACAACTGGCCCGTAAGGCCGTTCGTAAAGCCGATTGACGCTTATGAAACAGTTTATAGCTTTTGTAAGAAAAGAATTTTATCATATCTTCCGTGACCGGCGTACCATGCTTATCTTGCTGGGGATGCCTGTTGTGCAAATCATACTCTTTGGTTTTGCTATTTCTACGGAAGTAAGGAATGTCCGCGTGGCTGTACTCGATCCGTCGAATGACGTGATGACTCGCCGGATCATCGATCAGTTGGAAGCGAGTGAATATTTCAAAATAGAACGGTTGGTGCATTCCCCGGAAGAATTGGAGACCGTCTTCAGGGAGGGCGATGCGGACATGGCTGTGGTATTCAGCCCGCAGTTCATGGATGATATGTACAGCGGGGATGCTCAAGTCCAGCTTGTGGCGGATGCGACCGATCCCAATATGGCTACTACGCGGACAAATTATGCTTCGGGTGTCATAGCCTCCGTACAACAGGAGATGCTACGGGAGATACTTTCAAAGTCCCAAGCCGCTTCGATGTCATCCGGAGTTTCTGCCGTCTCCTCTTCGGGTGGTACATTAGTGCCTGATTTGAAATTATTGTATAATCCGCAGATGAAGAGTACATATAACTTTGTTCCCGGGGTGATGGGGCTTATTCTGATGTTGATCTGTGCCATGATGACCTCTATCTCCATTGTCCGTGAGAAAGAAACGGGGACTATGGAAATATTGCTTGTGTCACCTGTGCGCCCTTTGTTTGTGATACTTTCCAAAGCGGTGCCCTATTTTGTCTTGTCTTTTGTCAATCTTGTGACGATACTTTTACTGTCCGTTTACGTGTTGGAAGTTCCGGTGGCGGGCAGTCTGTTCTGGTTGATAGCCGTATCGCTGCTTTTTATATTTGTTTCATTGGCATTGGGATTGCTTATCTCGTCTGTGACCCGGACACAGGTGGCGGCTATGCTGGCTTCGGGGCTGATACTGATGATGCCGACAATGATCCTTTCCGGAATGATTTTCCCGATAGAAAGTATGCCTTTGGTGCTACAAGGGATTTCTGCCATCCTTCCGGCACGTTGGTATATTCAGGCAGTGCGCAAACTGATGATCGAGGGAGTTGATGTTACTTTGGTGATGCAAGAGATCGGAATCCTGGCATTGATGGCGGTGGTACTGATCACTATTAGTTTTAAGAAGTTTAAAAACAGATTGGAATGATAAAGTTTCTCATTGAAAAAGAATTTAAGCAGTTGTTCCGTAACTCTTTCTTGCCGCGGCTCATCCTGCTCTTTCCCTGTATGATAATGATTCTCATGCCTTGGGCTATGAATCTGGAAATCCGTAACGTAGCCTTGAATATCGTTGATAATGATCATACCACGACTTCCCGCAGGCTGGTTGAGAAGATAGCTGCCTCCAGCTATTTCCGCTTGACGGGGCTTCCGGATTCTTATTCCGAAGCTCTCCGGAATGTAGAAGCGGGGAATGCCGATCTTATCCTTGAGATTCCCCGGGATATGGAACGTGAATTTATGAATGGCAATTCAGCTCATGTACTGGTTGCCGCAAATGCGGTTAACGGTACGAAAGGCGGACTCGGAGGTGCATATCTTTCAACGATTGTTAATGAATATGCCCTGCAACTGCAAGAAGAAATGCCGCAAAATGTCCAGACTACTTTCGTTACAAATGGGAAACTGCCGATAGAGTTGTCCACTCTGAATCTTTTTAATCCGAACCTGAATTATAAACTGTTTATGATTCCCGCGTTAATGGTGATGCTCCTTACCCTTATTTGCGGTTTTCTTCCTGCCCTCAATGTGGTTGGGGAAAAGGAGGCAGGTACTATCGAGCAGATTAATGTAACACCGGTTTCCCGTTTTACTTTCATTATTGCCAAATTATTGCCGTACTGGATTATCGGTTTTGTTGTACTTACCATCTGTTTTCTTCTAGCCTGGTTGCTTTATGGGATTGTGCCCGTTGGTAACTTGGGGCTAATTTACTTTTTTTCCGTGCTATTTGTATTGGCGATGTCCGGGCTTGGGCTGGTTATTTCCAATCATTCGGCAACGATGCAGCAGGCGATGTTCGTCATGTGGTTTTGTATGCTGATCTTGATTCTGATGAGTGGTTTATTCACTCCCATTAGCAGTATGCCCGGATGGGCGCAGGCAATTACAGTTCTGAACCCGTTGAAATATCTGATGGAGGTCATGCGCATGGTATTTCTGAAGGGAAGTAGCCTCATGGATTTGTTGCCTCAACTATTCGCTTTACTGCTCTTTGCAACAGTTTTGAATTTTTGGGCGGTGATGAGTTATAAGAAAAGGATGTAGCCTGATGCAGGATAACTCGAAATATAGAATTGACGAATTGTCATTTTGTTTTTTAGAAGTGCTGTCAGTGCGAAAATTACGTTCTGGTGTAGGCTTGTTGTAGAAGAATGGATTGTAGGACAGTTAGAATTTTCCCATGTGTCATTGAAATGACATATACAGGCTCCCTTTTTGCGAATTGTCATGTCATCTTGTTCTAAAAGTAAAATGATGTCGCCATTTCTATTTCTTATTGTTATATTTGATTGTACCAGTTTGTGGAAGTAGTTAGAAGAAAACGAGCAAGCGAATTTTCTTTTTTATACATTTCAAGCCCTCATTTATTGGAAAAGGATACTTTGTCTGAAGGAGATAGTAGTTCCATCTGATGAAAATTAATATTTTATTTGTTGGAAATGGTAGTTTCATCTATCGGAAATAGCTATTTTGTCTGATAAAAATGACTGTTTTTACCCTTTTTTCATGTGATTTATTAGGGGAAAGCTCCTTGTTTGGTGCTATTTCGTCTCTTTTAGAAAACAGTGTGGTTAGTAAAATACAGGGAAAAAGACTATATTGTTGTAAAGTAGTGTCTTTCTGTGTCTTTTTGAATGTGGCAGATGTTGAACTCAAAGTGCGTAGGAGGGAAATATACAGGCTGAATATAAATAAAAGCATATCGTCACATTGAAAAGTGAACAACTAATAAGTGAACAGTTTACTCTGGTACAAATAAAAGGGACTGACTAAAACAGCTCTTCTAAACTAATTCCTCTACAGATATTTATAGAAGAATCTTTATCAGAGTTCTTTTTTTAGTCAATCCCTAAGTGACGTTATCGTAGATTCTGTCTTTTAATTATTTTATCTCGATGGTTCTTTCAGCTTTCTTGACTTCTTCTTCGCTGAGTTTAGGTAATTCAATTGTCAACACACCATTTTCTACTTGGGCGGATATCTTTTCTTTATCGACATTCTCCGGAAGAATCATGGTTTGCTGGAATTTGGAGTATGAGAATTCGCGACGAAGATAGCGACCGTCCTTCTTATCCTCTTTGTCTTCTATCTTTTTCTCCATAGAAATAACAAGATTGTTATCCTCATCGATACGGATGTTGAAATCTCCCTTAGTCATTCCCGGAGCAGCAACTTCTACTTTGTATCCATTTTCTGTTTCGATTACATTGATAGCTGGTGCGGTTGCGTTGGCTTTAGCCATCCATTCATTATCAAAGAAATCATTGAAAATACTTGGTAACCAGTTTTGAGTTCTTCTAACAGGCATCATAATTTTAATCTCCTATTTTTAAATTAAACAATCAGTTAATTATAGAACTCTTGCTTCCTTTCAGGAGCTTTGTTCGATAATTTAAGTGCAAAACATATGCCAGTGCATTTTTGTTCCTGTATTTGACTATTTGTCATTAATCAGGTGCCAATATTTCACTTTTTATGCCATTATGTAACTGATATTTGTTTATTTTATATAAGTAGGTGGATTTTTGATGCTATTTATCACTTGATGAGCTTGAATCTCATTCGTAGAACTTTCCGTTCTTCATCATAATCATAACTAATGATTTTGAATGTCCCGATCTCTGATGTGTTTTCGACATGTTGGCCGATACATGCGCAGGCATCGTAATCTCCGATCCGGACGATTCGTAATGTTTCGCTGGCATCTTCAGGTAACTTGCTAAGATCGACAATCTTCTTAGCATCTTCCTGTGGCATAAACTCGATGGTAACAGGAAGATTTTGTCTTATGACTTCATTTACCTTATCTTCTATGGCCTGTATCTGTTCATCGCTCGGGCACGTTGAGAGTTCGTAATCACATTTACTCTTCTTCTTCTCAATATGAGCATTCCTCGAGCGAGGGCATCCGAAGGTTTTTACCATAGTGGCATTAAGTAAATGTTCTGTTGTATGCATAGGAGGATACTCCTGCTTGTTGTGGTCGTTGAGTTGTGGTTGTTGTTCCATAAATTATTTCAATAACTTTTTATTATTAATATCTTCAAGAATACTCATTTGTTGAATAGCAATCTGATTTAATTTAATAAGTCTGTCTTTGGGGGTAGACCTTCATTAATAAATACTGCATTTAGGTTTTCCATGTTTGATAAACAGATTAGCTCATTGATAGAAGCATAATCACGAATATTTCCTTTCAAATCGGGATGTAGTTCCCGCCACTCTACTGCTGTCATGCCAAACATAGCTACATTAAGTATGTCTGCTTCGCTGGCGTAGATTTTAGATGCTTGTTGAGGGGTTACTTCTTTGGGAATCAGATTTTGCTTTATAGCATCTGTATGGATATGATAATTTATTTTAGACAGTTCTCGTTTGGCAGACCATTTAATCTGAACTTGTTCTTGTTCTTTGAGTCGTTGGAATTCAATAGCACTGGTTGTTTCTATCCATTTTTGTGGTGACAGAGTAAATGCATTTAAACCTGCTGCTTTTCTAACCCCCTCGAATTCGAGGGGGTTAAAATTGGGATTATACAATGTTTCCCATAATCCTAAATATTCAATAGTCATTCTATTACGTAGCCAATTGGCAATAACGGCATTGGAATCTGTTGTCTTGTATTTAGCTATATCGGTTAGGGAAATGTAATCTGTATCGTTGATTTTTAAAATAGTAACGTCTGTCTTCTGAACTGTTATCTTTGCCATACTCTAATTTTTTAGTAAAGGTAAAGTTATATTTTGAAATAAAGAAATGGTGTATAACTTTTTATTCAGGCTGTGCTAAATTCAAAAGGAATATCTTTATGTGTGTATGTTCCTATTACTATTTATGCGTAAAATGGTAGGGTTGTATTGAGTTTTACAATATTTTAGAAACACCTAATATATAGGTATAAAAAAAGGAGTACCGCTGTACTCCAACCTTTGTTAACCTTAAATCTAATACTATGAAAAACACAATGCAAAGGTACGTATTCTTATGAAAATAGCAAATCTTATCTTAAAAAAGAGATGGCTTATAACTTTTATTTAAAAATAAAACGAATATTGAAGCTTTATTAAGTGTTTTACTTATGACTTCGAAGCAATTCGGGCTTATATTCATTAGGGTCTAATCGCTCCATTTCTCTTTCATAAGGTTTTCCAGTTTCAAGAGTTCATCTCTATATTGTGCTGCTTCGATGAACTCCAACTTTTTAGCCGCTTCGTGCATAAGTTTACGGGTACGTTCGATACTCTTCTGCATCTGAGCCTTAGTCATATATTGTACCACAGGATCGGCAGCTATATTGGGATTTGATGGCTCTACATAGGCATGTCTTTCTTTCAAAACTTCATTAGCTTCGGCATTGCTTCCACCGAATACCGAGAGATTGCGTGCTTTTTTAATCTGTTGTGGGGTAATACCATTGACTTCGTTATAGGCAAGCTGTTTTTCACGGCGCCGATTGGTCTCATCGATGGTAAGTTTCATGCTGTCTGTTATTTTATCTGCATACATGATTACTTTTCCATTCACGTTTCGGGCAGCACGTCCCGCAGTCTGAGTCAATGAACGGTGAGAACGAAGAAAACCTTCTTTATCAGCATCAAGAATAGCGACAAGCGATACTTCCGGTAAATCGAGTCCTTCGCGCAGCAGGTTCACACCGATTAATACATCATAAACACCTTGACGAAGATCATCCATGATCTTCACACGTTCCAGTGTGTCGACATCGCTGTGGATGTAGTTGCAACGAACATTATTGTTGAGAAGGTATTCGGTCAGTTCTTCCGCCATGCGTTTGGTCAGAGTGGTGACCAAGGTACGTTCCTCTTTTTCTATTCGTATTTGGATTTCTTCCATTAAGTCGTCTATCTGATTGAGGCTGGGACGTACTTCGATGACCGGATCAAGCAAACCGGTAGGTCTGATAACCTGTTCCACGATAATACCTTCGGACTGTACCAGTTCATAATCGGCAGGTGTGGCACTGACGTAAATTACCTGTTTGGCCATGGCTTCAAATTCTTCGAATTTTAAAGGACGGTTGTCCATGGCAGCAGGCAAACGGAAACCATATTCCACAAGATTTATTTTACGAGCTCGGTCGCCTCCGTACATTGCACGTATCTGGGGCACGCTTACATGGCTTTCGTCAATTACAATCAAAAAATCATCAGGGAAGAAGTCAAGCAGGCAATAGGGGCGGGTACCGGCTGCACGTCCATCGAAATAACGGGAATAATTTTCTATGCCGGAGCAGTGACCGAGTTCACGAATCATTTCCATGTCGTATGTCACACGTTCATAGAGCCGTTTTGCTTCATATTCTTTTCCGATAGATTCGAAATAAGCTACTTGTTTGGTCAGGTCGTCTTCTATTTCATGAATAGCGCGTAAAGTGGCTTCTTTGGTGGTCATAAAAAGATTGGCGGGATAAATCTTATACGATTCGAATGTGGCAATCGTTGCTCCCGAAATCGGATCTACTTCTTCAATGCCGTCAATTTCATCTCCCCAGAAAGTGACCCGGAGAAGTTTGTCGGAATATGCAAGATATATGTCGACCGTATCACCTTTGACGCGGAAGTTTCCACGGTTCAGATCAATGTCGTTACGTACATACAGGCTGTCAACCAATCGGCGTAAAAAAACATTGCGATCCATCATACGTCCGCGTTGGATATCTATGACATTATTATAAAAGTCAGAAGGATTTCCCATACCATATATGCATGAAACGGATGAAACGACTACGACATCCTTTCGTCCTGAAAGAAGTGCGGAGGTAGCAGCAAGTCGTAATTTGTCGATTTCATCGTTTATGGCAAGATCCTTTTCAATGTAAGTGTCCGAACTGGGCAGATAAGCTTCCGGTTGGTAATAATCGTAATAGGATACGTAATATTCAACCGCATTATTAGGAAAGAACCCTTTGAATTCACTATATAACTGAGCAGCCAATGTTTTGTTATGGCTCAGAATCAGTGTAGGTTTATTGATATTGGCAATAACGTTGGCTATCGTGAATGTTTTTCCCGAGCCGGTTACTCCTAATAAAGTTTGTGCGGGAAGCCCTTCTTTTACACCTTCGGTCAGTTGGGCAATCGCCTCCGGTTGGTCACCAGTAGGTTTATATGCGGATGTCAGTTCAAAATTCATATTTTTACCTCTAAAAAAGTTAGCAATATTCGGGAAAATAGTCGATATAAACAAATAGTTTTTCTAAATAATTGCTATAATACATTGAAGAAGTTATTTTTCTTGTTGTCCGCTGATTACTTCATTGAATGTTTTAGTGTAATCGGTGTTTAATATGGTTTTGTATTCGTTACAGAATGCGTCAAAGGCAGCTTTAGCCAATCCGGTTCTTCCATTCTTATACAGTGCCTGACATTTTAGTATTAATGCATATTCATCAGTTTTATCATGAGCGAACATGATGTTTGCTATTTGTATCAATAGTTCGTTGTTCTTTCTTATGAATTCCTGATTAGATAATTTTATGGAGATGTCTAATATGGAATTGGAATAATCGGATTTGAATCGGTCCAGCCAATCGGTTTGTACATAGGGTAATAATTGTCCGGCTAATAGATTTAGCGGGAAATTGTGAATCTCCTGTGCCGTGATCGAATGACCGTTTTTTATCTGATTTATGAATTTGCATACTTCCACATAATCACAATATGTCTGAGTAAATTTGATAGACCAATAAGTGCTTTCTTTCACTAATTCGATTCCATCCAGTTGTTCCAGTAGCAGTTTTAACTTTCTGATATTTACCCGTCTGTTGTTTTGGGCACTTTCATCTTCCTTGTCAAACCATAAAAGCTCTCTTAAGGTTACATTGGATATTCCTTTGTGATTACTTTCACTGTACAAAATTATTAGGATAATCAACTGTTTCAGTATGGGAGTAAACGATTTGGTTATATCCTTTCCATCACGATCCCACACCTGAAATCCGTCTAAAAAGAGAATGGACGATTTCTTACGTGGAGTCGGAGGGGTTGTTTCGTCCGGAATGAGTACTGGACTAGTCATTTTCTCTACGTTTTTTGTTAAGTGTTTATTAGGTTGCTTTTTCTTTCTAAAATAAAAATATCCTCCAAGCACCCCACATCCCATCAGTATGAGGAATAGATAGAATAAATAAGAAGAATCAGCCTCTTCCTGCAAGGTGTCTTTTATGTCTAGAGGTGGATAGGCTAATGAATATATATTTATATCAGACTCATTTTCATGATTGTAATTGGTAACAGCGTATAGTTGAGATTGTATGGAATCATAGAAGAGCGTGCAGAATGAGTTCACATCGTTAAAAGTGAAAGGAATTGTATCTGCATAATTGGTTGAGTTTCCATTATCTAGATCGAATGACTTTAAGAGAATGTAACTGTTCGAACAGTCGTTCGGAAAACATAATGCATAGAATTTATTATTCTTTTCATCTACAATGATGTTATTTCCAACTACGTAATTATCATTGTTTTCATTCTCGATACTCCACAACTTCTGTGTTTTAAAGTTTTGTGTATCTATTGAATATAAGTCATAATAGTTGATGATACCTAGCTCTTGTTTACCTTGCGGGTTTCCGCATCCTCCAAAGAGGAGTATCGTATTTTTGTTTTTGAATCCGGCACCGCTGAGATAGCGGGGAAAAATTTCTCCTTCATAAGAAACTGGTTGCCAATTGTCATCCAACCGTTGTTTTTTAAGTATTTTATTTTTATACTGATAATTACCATAGCCTCCGAAAATATACAGGCATGAATCGAAAGAGGAAATAAATGCATTATGTTGGGAATAATCCGGATTTTTAATTTCCGGATCATTATTCGACCAGGATTGATTGGCAAAATTGAAAAGAGATAAGTTCTTATGTTTATCGAAATCATACGACCATAGTTCATGATAATATGGATTGTATATGGTCTGATTATTTTTTTCTATATAAGGTACTCCCTGTATCGGATAGATCGTATCCGCTTTGTTTTCCGTAGTGGAGTACCAAAGAATAAATGAACTGTTAGAGAAAAATATCTTATTATCTGAGGTCAGTACTTGGCAAATTTGTGTATAAATAGGTAATTTGAATGATTCTATTTTATTCCATTTAATATGTTTATTTATTTCCCATGTAGGATTAGTTACTGTGGCTGGAATACTATGCAAACTGTCCAAGCTGGCAAATTCCGAGTGTTTGCTTAGTGGCCAGTACGCTACGGTCTTTCCTTCTTCATTAGTGATTTTTATATTACGGATACTCATCGGTGGAACATCCGAAGCATGGAATCCGGGTTGTACGGAATAACCGAAATTGAACTTCACATTTTTAAGAGTAATAGGGGTGAAGTTCTCTTTGAGCGATTGATCATTAAAAGAAATTTGTACGCAGTTCGGTTGTATGTGACATTGAATATGTGCCCATGTATTCAGGAGATAATCTTCAAGCTGTTCATTTTGAAAGGTCAGATATATATTATTTCCTTCAATAAGGTTTAATGAGCGTTTCATTGGAGAGAAATTGGCAATCAGGTCAAAACTTCTTTCTTTATTGATGATAATACGGAAGATATATCCGTAATTATGTAATTCCGGTCTTAATTTGATATCAAAATCTAATATGAAACCATTGCCTGCATCAAATTGAGGCGATGCTTCCAGAGATGTTCTCTTTTCTTTGATGGCTGTATGAGATGCAAAATACAAACCAGATGAAATATTTTGTGATCCTATAAAACACGATTGTAAGATTAAGAATAGGAAAAAAATGTTTTTTCGCATAATATTGGGCGTGGTTATTTCATGCAAAGGTAATATGGTTTATGAAATATGCAAAGAAAAAAAATATAAATTTAAGTGACAGGTGATTAGGTGTCGAAAATTAATATTTTATTAATGATTTAGGCTTTGATATGTTTTCCTATTGCTTTTTGTTAATGATTTATTAATGCTTTTGTTTACGTCTCATGTCTATTTTTGTTATGAATTAATCATATAAATAAGAAGAACATGAAATTATTGATTGCTTTATTAAGTTTTACGCTTTTAACGGCTTGTGAACACATAAAAGAGGAGAGTAGTGGAAATCCTGCCATTGAAGGATGGTATGCAGATCCCGAAGGAGTTGTATTTAACAATGAATTCTGGATTTACACGACTTTGTCTGATTTATCTCCGGAAGTAAAAGAAAATGCTCCCGAATTGAAGAAAAAAACAAGGGCGGTGCATCAAATTTATAATGTTCAGACTTATTTGGATGCTTTTTCTTCCAAAGATTTGGTACACTGGACTAAACATCCTAAAGTTTTATCTATCGAAAACATAAAATGGCTTGAATTTGCTTTGTGGGCACCTGCGATTATCAAAGCGAATGGAAAATATTATTTGTTTTTCGGAGGTAATGATATACAGAATGATAATCAATGTGGAGGAATTGGTGTGGCGATCGCTGATAATCCTGCCGGACCTTTTAAAGATGCTTTAGGAAAACCGTTGATTGATAAAATTATAAATGGTGCCCAACCCATCGATCAGTTTGTTTTTCGGGATGATGACGGTAGTTATTATATGTATTATGGAGGATGGCATCATTGCAATATGGTGAAATTAAGTCCTGATTTATTGAGAATTGTTCCTTTTGAAGACGGTACATACTATAAATCCGTTACCCCGGAAAATTATGTTGAAGGACCGTTTATGTTAAAACGCAATGGAAAATATTATTTCATGTGGTCGGAAGGTAGTTGGGGAGGTGCGGATTATAGTGTGGCATATGCTATTGCCGATTCTCCATATGGCCCATTTGATCGGGTCGGGAAGATTCTTCAGCAAGATGATAAAATTGCTACAGGTGCAGGACATCATTCCGTCATACAAATTCCGGGAAAAGATGAATGGTATATTGTCTACCACCGCCGTCCGTTGGGAGATACAGACCAAAATCATAGGCAGGTTTGCATAGATAAGATGTACTTTGACGAAAATGGGTATATAAAACCTGTAAAAATGACATTTGAGGGAGTGAAAGCAATTGAAATTGACTAATTCGGATATAATTATAAATATGAGAAATACAATTATCTGCGGAATCTGCATATTATGTTTTTGCTGTAATAAAGCTTTTGCTCAGGATAAAATTGGACTATACGATCTGCATTATACTTTACAAACGGATTTGGAAGATATCGGAGGACGTAATGTGACATGGGATGATGTACATTTGATTGCAGCTTTGCAAGGAATTGTTAACAGGGACAATCCACAATTATATATATTTGGAGTAGATCGTGATCAAATGGATATTGATAAGTATTGGTGGAATAAATATCGTAAAAAGGGAGAATGGCTTTACAGGAAAGAGACGATAACTTATGATTCGATTGAAGAATTGGTGGATGCCTATGCAAACTATATAGAGGGAATAGTAGTGTATGATGAAAATGTAGCTTCTACAAGCAATGTAGCTTCAGCTGTAGCAGGAGCGGAAAATCTTTTACCTATAAGATACGATACAGATAAGCAAAGTTTATACACACGTTTAGTCTTAAATGGTCCTAAGTTGGATGTAAAGTGCTGGCTTATAAATAAGGACGGTACTTCTATGTTCACGGGTGAAGGTATAATTCCGGGGACTCAGCGGAAAAGTACAGGGTCTATCAAAAATGATCCCTATATCTGGTATATCGAAAATTATATGAAAAAGGGCAAGTGTAATACAGAATATGCTGCTTATTATTTGGATCAGTATTGGAAAAAGAATCCGTTTGCAGCAGTTCGCAACCATCATACCTTGTATAATCATGATTTCTTTATTAGTAAACGTGCTTTTTTCTTTGACTTGTCTCCATGGGGAGATGAACCGGCAACAGATGATCCCGAGCAGTCTGTAGGAACAGATTTGGCAACTCTCAAGGAGATGTTGTTATTGGCATATCAGCAGAATAAAGGTGATAAATTCTGTTATATAGGTGGTTTCCCTTCATGGGCTTTTAAATATACGAAACATGCAGGAGGTATTCATGACGATGTTCCGACGGAATGGGAGTTTTTACGCCTGATTAGTGCATATAATGCATTTAAAGATGCGGATGCAATCTCAATCGGAGCGTTGGCTAATGCATCGTTCTGGCAACATTTTCCTTTAGAGAAGGAATATCCTCAAAAATGGGTGACTCATCAGGAGTTAAAAGAAAAAGGATTATTGAAAAATGATGGGACAGTGGATATAAAAGGGAGAAACTTTTTAGTGTTTTATGTCGGTGATTATGATGCTTCATCATGGGTGAGCCAATGTACCCCTTTTATTTGGGATAATCCTAATAGAGGGAAAGTGCCAATGATGTGGGCTATAAGTCCAGTATTGCAAGAACGGGTACCTCATGTGTTACATAACTTTAGAAAGACTGCTACTAAGAATGATTATTTTGTAAGTGCTGACAATGGAGCAGGTTATTTAAGTCCTGGAATGCTTCAGGAGCCTCGTGGTATTTCCGGTTTATCTTCTGGATTGCAGGCATGGTCAAACCATTGTAAACCATATTATAAACGATGGGGATTAAGTATTACGGGATTTATTGTTGACGGGTATGCTCCGGCATTGAACCGGGAAGGTATGGAATGTTATTATTCGTTTAGTTCCAATGGAGTTGTACCCCAGCATTTGCCTTCTGATGCAACCTTATTTGCAGATATGCCCTTATTACGTGCCGATTATGATGTGAATGATATAAATCCGGAAGATGCAGCAAAAACGATAGTGAACCGGATAAAGGAAAGAAAAGGAATTCCATTCCACTGGTTTAGAAATATTTTGAAAGATCCGACATGGTATTTGCAGGTAGTGGAGGAGTTGAAAAAGTTAGATGAAAAGATCTGCTTATTGGATGCTCCGTCTTTTTTTGAACTTTTGCGTATTTATTTGGATAATAATATTCCTTTTGCCGGTGGAACGGGAACTGAGGAAGATCCTTTTTTGATTTCGACCCCTCAACAATTTGATTGTATACGAAATTACAGGAACCAATGTTTCCGTTTAATGAATGATATTGATTTTTCGGGATATGTTCGTGAAGATGGAAGCGGATGGTGGCCGTTGGGAGAGTGGGGGAATGGTGAACGTGCGATAGAGCGCTTTAATGGAATTTTTGATGGGAATGGTTACTCGGTTACGAATTTGCATATAGAGATGAAAGCGCATGATCTTAGCATATTCGGAGTAGTTGAAAATGCTGAAATTAAGAATTTGAAGGTTGAAAATTGTGTCATCATTGGTGAAGGGCGTTTGGGAGTTTTAAGCGGAGCCACATTTTCTTCTAAAATAGAAAATGTTTCTATCATTAATAGTCGATGCGAGAATAGATTGTCCGATCATGGCTCTAATGCCGGAGGATTGACCGGTCCCCTCTATCAATCAGTGATAGAAAATTGTCTTGTAAAAGGGGGATATGTTTTTGCGAAAGATTGCGTAGGAGGTATATCCAGTTCAATGAGTTCAGATAGTCAGATTATAAATAGTTATTCAGATTGTGATATAGAAGGAACATCCAATGTCGGTGGAATCGTTGGAAAAGTAAATTAATACAATATTAATATGTTTAGTCGGTAAATGTGCTTTAAAAGTCTTTGTTTGGCCATTTATTAATGTTTTATTAATGCTTTTGTTAACCATTGAAATGTACTTTTGCCTCAAACAAAAATAAAATAGTCGTGATGAAAAATGATTTTATAATAATAGCTAGGTCTGTTTGGTAGCACCCTGTAAAGAGACAGAATAAATAATGACGAATAATAAAAAACACTGATGAGATTACAAAAGTTAATATTAATAAGCTCTTCCGTATTGATTTTCGGATGCAATAGTATGAATGAGTCGTTCATGACTGAAAAGCCGGTGTCTTATGTCGATCCCTTTATCGGCACCGGAGGGCATGGTCATACTTTTTTAGGAGTGACTACTCCGTTTGGTGCAGTTCAGATTGGACCGAATAATATAAATAAAGGTTGGGATTGGTGTTCAGGATATCATTATTCCGATTCGATTTTAATAGGTTTTTCTCATTTACATCTCAATGGCACCGGTTGCAGTGACACAGGCGATTTGTTATTTATGCCCTATACCGGAAAAGAGGAAACACAGCCAGGGACACAGGAAAATCCTTTGTCCGGCTATGCTTCCCGTTATACTAAGGATCTTGAAAAAGCATTGCCAGGTTATTATGAAGTTATATTGAAATCCCATCAAGTGAAAGTTGAATTAACTGCTTCGGACAGAGTTGCGTTTCATCGGTATACTTTTCCTGAAAATGTTGAAAAGCATGTAATGATAAATCTGAAAGATGCAAATGGGGATGATCGCCCGACGGATACCTATTTGGAACAAGTAAATGACAGTGTTGTCAGAGGCTATCGTTATTCTAGCGGATGGTCAAAGAAACAGCAGATTTATTTTGCGGCTGTTTTTTCACAACCAGTGCATTTGACGTTATATCATGATTCGATAGCTGTACCGGGACATGCCTTACAGGGAGTAGATGTGAAAGGTAATGTAAACGTTGCCGAGTCTGTTAAAGAGCTTTCTGTCAAAGTAGGTATTTCACCTGTAAGCATGGAAAATGCCGCAGCTAACATCCAATACGAGATTAAAGATTGGAATTTTGAGAGAGTGGTAGATGAAGCAACCGCCAAATGGAATGCAGAATTGTCAAAGTTATTGGTTGAAACTTCCGATACTGTCGCAAAACGTATTTTTTATACAGCTTTATATCATGCTTTTATGCAACCGATCACTTTTAATGATTATAATGGTGAATATCGGGGAACTGATAAGAATGTGTATGGTGATCCGGGTTTTGTCAATTATACTGTGTTTTCGTTGTGGGATACATACCGTGCGGCACATCCATTATATACATTGGTACAACCCGAGCGTGTTCCCGATTTTATCAATTCTATGTTGGCTATTAACGAACAGCAAGGGCGTTTGCCAGTATGGCATTTGTATGGTTCGGATACTAATGAAATGATTGGTATCCAGTCGGTTCCAGTAATTGCGGATGCGATTCTTAAAGATATCAAAGGCTTCAATTATGAACGTGCTTATCTGGCTATCAAAAATTCAATGATGTCCGATTATAAAGGTCTCTCATATGTGACCGGAAAGGAGTACATTCCGGCTGATTTAGAGAATGAATCAGTTGCTAAAGGTTTGGAATATGCTATTGCTGACTGGGGAGTTGCTCAGGTTGCAAAAAAGTTGGATAAATCGGAAGATTATCGGTACTTCTCGGAAAGAGCTTTAGCTTACCATAAATATTGGGATAAAGATACTCATTTCTTTAGAGGGAGAAACTCAGACGGTTCGTGGTTGACCCCCTTTGATCCGGTTCGTTCGACTCATCGGAATGATGCTTATTGTGAAGGTAACGCTTGGCAATATACATGGTTAGTACCTCATGATGTGGAAGGGCTTATTTCATTATTTGGTAGTGAAAATGCTTTTGTGGAGAAATTGGATAGTTTATTCTTGGTCAATGAGGACTTGGGTAATGATGCTTCACCGGATATTTCCGGTTTAATAGGGCAATATGCTCATGGGAACGAACCCGGACATCATACGGCCTATCTATATGCGTATGTGGGTGAGCAATGGAAAACAGCAGAAAAAGTAGATTATATACTTTCGAACATGTACAGTGCATTGCCGGATGGATTACAGGGAAATGAAGATTGTGGTCAAATGTCTTCTTGGTATGTATTTTCTTCATTGGGCTTTTATCCGGTCAATCCTTCCAATGGTGTGTATGTATTTGGCAGGCCGATTTTTGATAAAGTTGTTTTAGATTTGCCCGATGGTAAGGCGTTTGAGATATGTACAGTCAATAATTCAAAGGAGAATAAATATATCCAGTCTGCCGAATTGAACGGGCAGGAATATTTGAAATCTTATATTACGCATGCTGATATAATGAATGGTGGTACATTGGTATTTATAATGGGAGACAAACCGAATAAAAAATTTGGATGGGATATGAGTTGCCGTCCGAAATCTATAAAAAACTAATTATATTATTAACTATTAAAACTTTAGTATTATGGGAAAGAATGGTTACAAGACAATTGCGACATTCTGTTTTTGCAGTATGATGTTTGCTTCGAGTGCGTTGGCACAGGAGGCTGAAAATTTGTATGCTGGTGGTAGCGGATCAAAATCTGATCCTTATCTGATTGAGACACCGGCACAGTTTGATGCCGTTCGTGAGAACAGGAATGCTTATTTTAAATTGATGGCTGATTTGGATTTTGCTTCTTATGAAAAAGAAGGAGGCTGGTGGCCATTGGCTGAATGGGGAAGCGGTGACGGAGCTGAACAGCGTTTTAGCGGAACGTTTGATGGTAATGGCCATAAAATATCCAATTTATTGGCTAAGCATGGCGATGATACGGGTGCGCATGATATGAGCATCTTTGGAGTTGTGGATGGAGGAACTATTAAAAATTTGTTGATTGAGAATGTTAATGTAGTTGGTGGCGGACGTTTGGGCATTTTATCCGGTCTCACACGAAATGCCGTGTATGAGCAAATCGGAGTAATCAATAGCTCTTGTTCCAACATCGGTACGGGTTCTAATGCAGGAGGGATTGCAGGCCCGTGTGCCGGCACTACTGCAATTACTAACTGCTATACTATCGATTGTGACATAAAAGCGGAATCTCCTCACGAAGAAGGAGCAGAATGGACGGGTGACGCAGTGGGCGGATTGGTAAGTTCGGGAAATGCAACCGTTATGTATTGCTATTCAACTTCTACAATTGAAGGTAAAACGAATATTGGTGGGATTATAGGTGCTAATGATGGAGCTACGGTGACTTCTTGCTTGTCTTTAAATAAGAATATCATCGGTGAAGCTGAAGTAACTCATCGTATCGTAGGTAAAAGGAATGGGGGAGATGTATCCGATAATTATGCACTTTCTAGCGTATTAGTGAATGGACAGGTTGTAACAGAAGGAGTTGGTGCCAATTCGGATAATGGTGAAACTGTTGACGAATTAACCGAAGCTTTCTATGAAGATGATTTAGGTTGGGATTTTGATGAAGTTTGGAAACTTGATCCTACCATTTCTCCATATCCGGTATTTAAATGGCAGACAAGTGGGGAAAGTGGACTTGAATATACCCAAAATGCTACTTACAATGTTACGATCACTACTGAAGGCGTGCAAATAGAGGGATTAAACGGAAATGAAACAATCTGTGTTTATGCTACGAATGGAACATTGGTTTCTAAACGTGTTGCAAGCAACGTAACAGAAATGATTTCTTTAAGAGATAAAGGAGTATATATTATAAATATTCTTTCATCTGAGAAAGCTCAAGCTTTTAAGGTTGTAAAATAAGTATTCAGCAGGGGCTGGCTAAGATATGGTTTCTAAATTAAGACTCTGTTTAATCCCTTTTTGCAGATGCCTGTAAATGGGATGAAAAGGGACTTTTAACCTCTTTAGCCAGTCCTCCTTGTTCTAATAGGATGTATGAAAAAAAAACAATTCTTTTTATTGTTGCTGTTGATTGTAGTAAATAGTACTATGGCATTGGCAGCCATCAATCAACAACAGAAGTTATCTGGTGTTGTGAGAGATCAGACCGGTGAACCTTTGCCGGGTGTGAATATTGTAATAGTAGGAACTTCTCTTGGTACCATTACTGATATAGACGGTGCTTTTAGTTTAAATATTCCTTCCGATAAATCGGTTCTTCAATTTTCATTGATAGGATTTACGACAAAGGATGTATCTGTAAAAGGAAAAACAACGATAGAAGTAACTCTGAGTGAAGATACACAGACTTTGGACGAAGTCGTGGTTGTTGGCTATGGTACACAGAAGAAAGCAACTTTGACAGGTGCTGTCAGTACCGTAAGTACTAAAGAATTGACAGCCACTCCGACCTCCAACGTACAGAATATGCTTGCAGGTAAGCTGCCCGGAGTGCGCATTCAACAACGCACGGGTGAGCCGGGTAGTTATGATGCTAAAATGGATATTCGTGGTATGAAAACTCCACTTATAGTTATTGATGGTATTGTAAGGGAAGTATCAGACTTTCAAAGATTGGAGGCTAATGATATAGAGAGCATTAGTGTTTTGAAAGATGCATCAGCTACCGTATATGGTATGCGTGCTGCCGATGGAGTGCTGTTAGTCACGACTCGTAAAGGAGAAAAAGGCAGAACAAAAGTCGAATATACGGGTAGTGTAGGTTTCCAGAACCCTACGGGTATGCCGGACGTATTGAATGCGTATCAATATGCCGAGTTGGTCCGTGAAGCTGATAAAAATATGGGTAGAGGGATCAATTCTACTTTTACCGAGGAAGATGTAGAACGTTATAGGCAAGAAGGGGCTACGGATTGGTATAGCCTGGCTATGAGAAATTTTGTACCACAAACACATCACAATATATCCGCCAGTGGAAGCGGAGAGCGCGCGCAATATTTTCTGTCTTTTGGTTATCTGGGAGAGGATGGTATATGGAAAACGGGTGATCTGAACTATCATCGTTATAATATCCGTACCAATCTGGGATTTGATGTTACAGATCATCTGAAAGCGGAAGTTTTGATAAGTGCTATGACAGACGAGAAAAATCAACCCTATAAAGATACCTGGGAACAGTTTAAAGCTATTTGGATGTTGAAGCCGACGGAAACTCCTTATGCAAACAACAATGAAGATTATCCCAATGATGTAATGTATGGGTTGAATCCTTTAATGATAACAAATGCTGATAAATCGGGCTATAAAAGAAATGTGAACCGGACTTTGAATACTACTTTTTCACTCACTTATAATGCTCCTTTCTTAAAAGGATTAAGTGCCAAGTTTGTTTATGGCTTTGATTATAGAAATACCCGGTTGAAAGAGTTCCAAAAACAATTTACGCTTTATAAATTCGATAAGGAAAGCGAGGTTTATAATCCTCAATCCTATAATTCTCCATCTTCTATAAAAGGGAAATCCTGGGAAGGTATGCAAAATCTGTTGCAGGCATCATTAAACTATGAACGTAATTTTAATGATACGCATAACCTGAAAGTCTTGTTTTTATACGAGCAGAGTGCAAAAGAAGAGGATAACCTTTGGGCTAAAAGAAACTTTGAAATGGATGCCGTAGATGAACTTTTTGCCGGTTCTGAAGAGAAGCAAATAGGTACATCTGACGCCAATCAGGTTTATAGAACCACCAATATGGGATTAATCGGACGTATCAACTATGACTATAAAGCCAAGTATCTATTGGAAACCAGTTTCCGTTATGATGGCTCTTCTAAATTTGCGAAGGGACATCGTTGGGGATTTTTTCCTTCCGTATCTGCCGGATACCGTGTTACGGAAGAGAATTTCATGAAGAATATAGAGCAACTGTCGTTTATTTCAAACTGGAAACTAAGAGCGTCCTATGGTGTAATGGGAAGTGATATAACTTCGGCCTATCAATTTCTGGCAGGTTACGATTATCCGGGAGCAAGCTATGTGTATGGCGATGAGGTCTATAAAGGGCTAGGATTCAGAGCTATCCCCAATGAAAACATCACTTGGTATCTGATTAAGTCGTTGAATGTCGGCACTGATATTGAGCTATGGAATGGGCTGTTATCCGCGCAAGTGGACTTTTTCTGGAAATATGGAAGCGAACTGTTAGGTTCGAGATTGGGCGAAATACCGGGCACTTTGGGCGCTCAGCTTTCATCCGAAAACATTAATGAGGATTTATATAAAGGTTTTGAAATAGTTATAGGACACCGAAATAAGATCAACGATTTCAACTATTCGGTGAATTTGAATTTTGCCTTGACCCGGCATCTGAATCGGTTTATAGTGGAGAGCGATGCGGTCAACTCTTATGACAGATGGAGAAATAAATACTCAAACCGTTATACGGATATGGGATGGACTTATGGTTCCAACGGTCAGTTCACTTCAATGAATGATATCTGGCATTCTCCGATACAGGACGGACAGGGCGGAGCTACGCAATTGCCGGGTGACTGGAAATATGAAGACTGGAATGGAGATGGTATCATAGACAGTAATGACGTTTATCCGAATGCATATGAACATATGGGTGATAACGGAAATCCTAAGATGACATTCGGTGCGGCTATTTCGGCTGAATGGAAAGGGTTTGATGTGAGTCTATTGTTTCAGGGCGGTGGCGGATTTAATGTAATCTATTTTGAACAATTGCAATATCCTTTATGCTTTGGAGGTAATGGTTTGGCACATTTTTATGACAGATACCGTCAGGATGAAAGCGGAAACTGGATACCCGGAAAATGGCCTACCACTCGGGATGCCGGATCGTATAGTGTAAATTATGCCCGATGCAAACAGACCACTTATGATGCATCTTATCTACGCTTGAAAAGTATGGAAATCGGCTACACTATTCCTAAAAATCTCACCCGAAAGTTCAAGGTCGATCGTTTGAGAATATTTGCAAGTGGGTACAACTTGTTTACATTATCCAATTTGGACTTTGTAGATCCAGAACATCCGGAAGGTAATTACGGGTATTTGTATCCGATTATGAGAAACTTTAATTTTGGATTGAACTTAGCATTCTAATTTGAAAGACTATGAAAATAAATAAAATATTAGTGTCATTTCTGACGATGGTGATGTCCTTCAGTTCTTGCGATTATTTAGATGTGCCACCCATTAATATTATGCAAGATGATGCCATCTTTAAGTCGGAATCCGGAATAAAATCATATATGACTACTCTATACTATGATTTGCCGATAGAAGATTTTCGTTTTACCCAACAGGGGTTCAATGTATCCGGTAAAGGTCAGGGACGTTTGCCCAATGTTTCCGGTGAAGCGATGTGTCATTCTTCGGATGATATTTCTACCATTGGTGACGGAACTTGGTGGGGATGTTGGGATTATGGAAAAGTGCGCCGTGTCAATTATTTCCTTCAGAACTTTCCGGCTTATCAAAAGAACTTTTCAGGAGTTCTTGGTAATGCCTGGCTGGGTGAAGCATACTTTATCAGGGCTTATTACTATTTCGCAATGGTTAAGCGGTATGGCGGTGTACCTATTTTAAAAGAGCCTCAGGAGTATACCGGTGATATTGAGGTCTTAAAGGTCCCGAGAAATACGGAAAAAGAATGTTATGATTTTATTGCGGAAGATTTGGATGAAGCGGCACGATTATTACCGGATAACGAATCATTGTTGGGTAAAGGGCGTGCTACTAAATACGCTGCTTTGGCATTAAAATCCCGTGCAATGCTTTATGCAGGGAGTATCGCCCGTTATGGCAAGATGGATTTGAATGGTTTGGTCGGGATAGAAGAATCACTATCCGATGGCTATTTTAAACAAGCTTATGATGCGGTAAAAGAGATTGAAAAGTCCCGGAAATTCTCTTTATATGAAAAGAATGCGGATAAAGAGAAGAACTTTGCAGAACTTTTCTTGGCGGAAGATAGTCCGGAAAATATTTTCGTGAAGTATTTCCAACGCAATATTAATGCGCATGGATGGGATGTATATTTCGTCCCTTATCAATATCGCGGAAGTGGATTCTCTTCGAATATGAATCCTACTTTAGAATTTGTAGAAATGTTTGAGCGTAAGGATGGTACACCAGCTAACTTTGCTGAAAGAGCTAGAGGTGCCTATTTTGATGATCCGTCGGAATTGTTTGAAAACATGGATGCACGCTTTGGAGGTTCGATTATATATCCGAATGCAAAATTCAAAGGAGAAGCTTGCTCTATCCAAAAAGGACTGATTTTGGAAGATGGTTCTAAAAAGGAAGATGCGGTTGATTATGAAAAAGCTGTTTACACGGCTAAAGACGGAAAGGTTTATCACATTGTAGGTAAGAGTGGATGTGGAAACTATTCCGGGAACATGACAGGCTTCTTTATGCGTAAATATTTGAATGAAAACCTGCCGACTGCCGAAATACTTGAAAGCTATTCCGAACAGCACTGGATTGATTTCAGATATGCCGAAGTTCTCTTGAATGGAATCGAGGCAGCCGTAGAAATGGGACAGCATTTGGATGATGCTTTGGTATGGATCAATGATATTCGTAAGCGGGCTGATATCAAACAACTTTCTTCATCGGAACTGACCGTTGACAGAGTCCGTCATGAAAGAAGAATAGAACTGGCTTTTGAAAATCAAACGTATTGGGATCTGAGACGTTGGCGAATTGCCGATAAAGTAATAGAAACAAAACAGTATACAGGATTGTGTCCTTATTTTGATATCAATAAACAGAAATATGTTTTTGAGGAGTCTGCTGCAAACAAGTACTATTATACGTTCTCAGCCAAGATGTATTATGAAAGAATTCCTGATGGTGAAATTGCTAAAAACGGGAAGTTAATACAAAATCCATATTATAATTGAAAAGGTAAGTGAATATGAAAAAGTTATATTATATTTTTAGTCTATCTGCATTGCTCCTTTCTTCTTGTGGATATTTTGAATATGATAATTATGAAGCTCCGAATTCCGGTTTGGAAGGAACTGTAGTCGATAAAAAGACAAACGAACCTTTGCAGGGAGAAGCCGCCAATAGTTATAAAATCGAATATTATGAATTGAGTTGGGAGGAAGCCGGCCATGCTAACACTCAATCTCAGTTCTTTTGGGGAAAGGCAGACGGGACCTTTCAGAATACGAAGATTTTCTCAGGAAAATATCGTATCACTTTAAAAGAGGGGGCTTTTTATGCTCCCGAACCGGAGGTTGTATATCTTGAAAAGGATAAACTGACTAAACTCCATTATTCTGTGACGCCTTATGCTCGTGTGAATATTAATGAGATAGCGCTTGCTGGTAGTAAACAGAATAATCTGGAGATAAAGTATACGATTGAGGATACGGAGAAGGAGATTGATACGGAAGGCATCGATGAGGACTTATATACGCTGAGTGAGGCGCAAGTATTCATTTCCAGTAAATCACCGAATGTAGGGGTAAATAATTCCGAGACAAAATATACCATCAAAGCTAAAAAGGAATTTTCCCGTGGAGATTATGAGCCGGGTGTACCGTTCCAGGTTGTAGAAAAAAATGTCAAGAAACTGTCTCCCGGAAAGTATTGGGTTCGTATTGGAATCCGTACCGGCAACCCTCAGAAGAGATATAATTTTAGTCCTGTACAGGAGATCGTGGTTCCGGAAGTAGATACGGAAAATTAAAAAGACAACGTATGAATATAAAATGTTTTATATGTCTCTTATTGGGAATGAGTAGCGCTGTGACAGTAATGTCACAGCCGGCTACCGTTGCCGGTGAGCAAGTGGAAGCTCCTTCACAGGATGCCTTGGTGATCCCGATGAATGAGTCGGCTGTGTCCGTGGTATATGATCCCAATAACTCTGCTACCTTTACGGAGGATGGAATAAAGGCAACAAGTGACGGATTGACATTGGACTTAGGTGAAATAGATTTTGACTCTGATAGTTATAATGCGATATGGGTGGAAATGGCAAATGTCATGAAGCCGACTGAAGAGACAGGATTTGATTTTTATTTGGACGATATGTTATTGGAACCTAAAACTGATTTTAAGATCAGTCAGGAAATTCCTCACCTGGATTCTTATGCTTCGGATAAAGAACCGCAATCCGGACTGTATTTTAAGAATGAAAATGTTCCCATCGACATGATTTCTGTTTTTGATGTACGTCGGGACGACAGTTATGGTAAGATTACAGCAGCAGTGGCTCAGGGAGTGCTGAATCAGCAGAAAGCAGAGGTGTATCTGGTGTATGAAGACCATCATCTGACTCAGTTTGAAGATGTATATGGGAAACAGGGAGTGAACTGGAAGCTACAAAAAGGGGAGTACTCAAAAGAAAAATATGCAGGACTGGCTACGATTATCGAAAAATATAAAGATCGTTTCAGGAAGATGATATTGTGGGACCCTTCTAAAGAATGGACATGGTGTATGGCGCAGATGATCTGTGCCCAACAACAGGGGATACCTGTCACTTCGGAAATAAAGGAATTTTTCAATGAAGAGTTGAAATGGAATATAGAATGTGAAGATATAACAGATAAATGGTCTACAAAACTGGAAGCCTATCAATGGGCAGTCGATCATTTAACGGAGAATTGTCATAAAACTCTAAGCTTTTCAGCCGGCCTCCGTAGTGATTATCTTACTAATCCCTGGAAAATATATGACTATGCGGCAGCTTCTAAAGGTTTTGTTTTCTTCCTGAGCAATTCCAATCCGGATGAATTTAACATGATTCAGAAAATCTGCCGGAAAATGAATTATCAGCCGGGTTCTTCTACCATGGGATATGGTGCTGACAATGACGGAGATGCATTGAATAATGCCACAAACCCGTATAACGTCGGTTTTATGGTGAGCGATTATTATGCCAATGGCAGCTTTTGGTGTTCATTTCCCCGCAAATCTTTTCAGCAACGTAAAGGACAACCTATAGAAGCGCAGCCGGGAAAAATTTATGTTAGCTTGGTTTGGAGTGATGGAGACAATGTGCAGTTTGATTCTAATCAGATGTATAATATGTTCAAGAATGCGAAAGGGCGTGGTGAAGTTCCTGTGGGAATGACAATGGCTGCCTCGTTACAAGAATTGAATCCGGTATTATTGGAGTTCTTTTATAAGAACCTGACTCCGAATGATGAGTTGATTGCCGGGCCTTCCGGGTTTCAATTTATTTATGGGGACAAGTATAATGAGGTGAATTATGAGAAATGGCTTGAAATCAATCGGCAATGGATGGAGACAGCAGGCTTTCATACAGGATGCCTCTGGAATACTACCGATAAGGAACGTTTTGGAAAATACATGCGAACATGTGGTTTACAGGGTGTCTTTGATGGTTTTAGCAATAATAAAGAACGCTACGAGACGGGAAAGGACGGTGAAGGAGTGGTATGTATTCTGCAAGGGACACATTGTTGGGCTGAAGGGGATGTGTATAAAGATTTGGTAAGTGTGAAGCCGAATAGCTCGAAACCGGTTTTCAGGAACGTTTATCTGATTGCAGCCAATTATGGCGGAACCGAAGGATACGAAAGGCTGATCCGTGAATTACAACGTGTTGAAAGTTATCTCCCAAATACTTACGAATTCTTATTGCCCATGGATCTTTGTGCCACATTGAAATGCTATCTTGAGAAAAATGGAGGTGGACATGAGTAAATCCATTTTATTATTTGTTTTGTCTTTATTCTCCATTGTATCTGTTTATGGAGGCGATATCCGTATCCCCGCCAAAGGTGGGGGACTGTATCAGGTAGTCATTGTGGATAGAGGCTCGAAAGGGGCAAAATATGATGGAGTTACCGGAGCCATTGTCAATACGAGTCACGGAACCAAAATAGCTGTGAGAGATATTGACTTTGGTAATGAAAGATACGGTTGGTATAATCAATTTATGATTGAATATACCAATCCGTCAAATTGTACGGATGCATATTTTGATATTTATATTGAGGATACTACGGTTCCGGTAGCTTCTATTCCTGTTGAACAAACAGAGGAAGGTGAATATAAGGAAACTTTAGCTTCGTTGAAGTTGAATATCATTGGTTCTCATGCTGTTTACATACGTTGGAGAAATCATTCTGCCAATCTGAAAACATTCGGAGCCAATGCATTGGTTCCTTTTGCAAGTGTGTCTTTGGTTCGTACCGGATCGTTGACAAAATATAAATTCAATGTAGGCGATTTGGAGTCTTTAACCGGGAAGCATCGGTTAAAGATGGTATGGAGAAAAAATAATGCTACAGTAGCGAATGTTTATCTGGATAGTAATAATCCCGCTTCGGTGGAAAAAGTGTATGAAGAAGATGTTCATGCCTATGGGGTCAAGGGCGGGATTAAGATTGAATCTTCTAATACGATCGGTGAAATTTGGGTTTCCTCTTTAACCGGCTTAAGAATGAAGGAGTTCGTCTCATTGGGTACGTCCGAATATATCGCACTACCTTCCGGGTTTTATCTGTTAAGAATAATTCCTGATAACGGTAAAACGATCGTTTGCAAAGTCCTTGTCAGGGATTGAAAAAGAGTAATTTTTAAATGCTTGATAATCAACAAATATAAAAATGTATTTTTACCCCGGTGATGAAAGGTTTGTTCATCGGTGAGGAAGACCTCCTTCATCGGTGATCAAGCGCCCTTTGATCGGTGATATTCAAGGATGTTCCCCGGAGCCGGGAAATGTGGACAATTTCAGGCATTGGTTTATGTAAAATATTATTCTTTAATTCTATTTCAAATGGATGGACGGAAAATGTTATATTTGCCACTTTATTGGGGCATATTTCAGGTTAGCTATTGCTATGCCGTTTGAGATTAACTCCATGATGAGTGGAGCGATTTTTTTTAATTGGAAATGTACAAAAAGTGATTACGATAGATATAAGTTTTATACGATGAAATACTTAAAGTTATTGATTGCATTTTTATTGATTACAAATGCTGCTTTTGCCGGAGAAAAAACTTTTGCCGGAGAGAGAATAGGTATGTACGATTTGCGATATACACTCTTGACGGATTTGAAAACTAACACTGGGATTAATACTGCCTGGGATGATGTTCATGCAGTCTCTACTCTCCAAGGAATAGTTAACCGGGACAAACCCTGCTTATACGTGTTCTTTGTGATGGAAGGTGAAAATGATATCGACACTTATTGGTGGAACAAATATTCTCAAAAAGACGAGTGGTTGTACGGTCGGACGGTACAAAAATTCGCTACTATGGAGGAGTTGTTTACGGCTTATGCGCCCTTAATCAATGGAGCGGTAGTGTATGATGGCAATGTGCCTTCTACAAGTAACGTAGCCTCTTCGGTAGCGGGCATTGAGAATCTGGTTGCCATTCGTTATGATACGACTCCCGGAAGTTTATACGATCGCTTAATACTGAACGGTCCGAAATTACCCGTTAAGAGGTGGTTATTAAATTCTGACGGGACATCTATGTTTACGGGGAAAAAAGGCACTAAAATTATTGGAACAGACCGTTGGTCGACCGGTTCGTTGAAAAATGATCCTTATGTGTGGTTTATAGAGAAATATATGAAGACTGGTAAATGTAACACGGAATTTGCTGCGTATTATATTGATCAGTACTGGAAGCAAAATCCTTTCGCTACGGTAAGGAACCATCATACATTGACCAATCACGATTTTTTCGTTAGTAAGAAAGCGTTCTTCTTCGATTTGTCACCATGGGGAGACGAACCCGCTACGGACGAACCCGGTCAACCGGTAGGAACTGATTTGAATACGCTGAAAGAAATGTTATTGCTGGCCTACCAGCAGAATAAAAATAAGAAGATGTGTTATATAGGCGGTTTTCCGTCTTGGGCATATAAATATACCATGCATGCGTCCGGCATTCATGATGACGTGCCTACCGAATGGGAGTTCAGCCGTGTCATCAGTGCCTATAATGCATTTAAAGATGCAGATGCTATAGGATATGGAGCGTTGGCTAATTCGTCCTTCTGGCAACATTTTCCTACGAAGAAGAAATATCAGCAGGCATGGGTTACACACGATGAGTTGCAAAAGAGGGGGCTGTTGACTGCGGATGGCAAGGTAAATGTGGACGGTAAGAACTTTATCATCTTCTACGTTGGTGATTACGATGCTTCATCATGGGTGTCTCAGCGTACACCTTCCATCTGGGATGATCCCAATCGGGGTAAATTGCCGATGATGTGGTGCATTAGCCCTGTGTTGGCGGAACGGGTACCGCATGTAATACACAACTTCCGTGTGACGGCAACCGGGAATGATTATTTTGCCGCAGCAGATAACGGAGCAGGCTATATAATGCCGGGAATGTTGCAGGAACCGCGTGAATTGTCCGGATTACCTTCCGGTCTGCCGGTATGGGCAAAACATTGTCGTAAATATTATGACAAATGGGGATTGTCCATTACAGGTTTTGTGATTGACGGGCTTGCTCCCGGATTGGATCAGGAGGGGCTGGATTGCTACGCTTCTTTCAGTCCGAATGGCATTGTGCCTCAAAAAGTTCCTATGGCTCTGCTGCATAAAAATATGCCTGTGATTCGTGCTGATTGGGATATCAATGAGGGTGACCCGAAGGTTGCTGCCCAAAGGATCGTTGAACGTGTAAAGCAACGTTCAGCCATGCCGTTTCATTGGTTTCGTAATATTTTAAAGAAGCCAACCTGGTATTGTGAAGTGATGGATGAAGTGAAATCTTTGAATGAAAACATCGTTTTGTTGGATGCGCCGAGCTTTTTTGAATTACTACGTATTTACCTGAAAGATCATGATTCCTATGTAGAATGACAGTAAGTTGTAAATTCAATGTATAATTGGAGCAATAATGGGGTAATAATTGTGATAAAGGTTGCAATTTGTATCTTTTGTATCCGTATCTATGTCATTTCTAAAATATTTCCTTTACTTTGCAGTTACTATAATAAACCGGAGTAAAGGTTATAATACAAATAGAAATACAACATAAAGAGATGATTTGGAACGAAAGCATTGAATGCATGGATCGCGATAGCCTTCGCAAAATCCAGGGTATACGGCTCAAAAAGATAGTAGAACACGTATATCACAACACCCCTTTTTATCGGAAGAAGATGCAGGAGATGGATATTACTCCTGACGATATTAACAGCATTGACGATATTGTAAAACTGCCATTTACGACAAAGTATGATTTGCGGGATAATTATCCATTTGGATTGTGTGCCGTACCAATGAGTCAGATTGTCCGTATTCACGCTTCTTCCGGAACTACCGGTAAGCCTACGGTGGTAGGGTATACCCGCAAAGATTTAGCTTCCTGGACAGAATGTCTTTCGCGTGCTTTTACAGCTTTTGGAGCAGGTAGCAAGGATGTGTTTCAGATATCATATGGGTATGGATTGTTTACCGGTGGCTTAGGGGCTCATGCCGGTGCTGAAAATATCGGAGCGTCAGTGATTCCGATGTCAAGTGGCAACACGGAAAAGCAGATCACCCTGATGCATGATTTTGGTTCTACTATGTTGTGCTGCACCCCTTCTTATGCACTTTATTTAGCCGATGTGATTAGAGACTCCGGTTTTCCCCGGGAGGAGTTTAAACTGAAAGCCGGAGCATTTGGTGCTGAGCCTTGGACGGAGAACATGCGTCGTGAGATAGAAGAAAAATTGGGTATTAAAGCTTTTGATATTTATGGATTAAGTGAGATTGCAGGGCCGGGCGTGGGTTATGAATGCGAATGCCAGCATGGGACACATTTGAATGAAGATCATTATTTCCCCGAAATTGTTGATCCGCAAACTTTGCAACCTGTATTGCCGGGTCATACAGGCGAACTCGTTTTTACTCACCTGACTAAGGAAGGAATGCCATTATTACGTTATCGTACGAAAGATTTGACAGCTTTGCATTATGATAGATGTGATTGCGGACGTACATTAGTACGAATGGATCGCATATTGGGACGCAGCGATGATATGTTGATTATTCGCGGTGTCAATGTGTTCCCGACACAAATCGAATCCGTGATCCTCGAATTACCGGAGTTTGAACCTCATTACCTTTTAACGGTCGATCGAAAAAACAACACGGACACCATGGAGTTGAAAGTGGAAGTGAGGGAAGGCTGTTATTCGGACCAGATCAATAAGATGTTGACATTGAAAAAGAAACTTACCGGCCGTTTGCAAAGTGTTCTTGGATTGGGAGTCGACGTGAAGCTGGTTGAACCCCGTAGTATCGAACGTAGTGTGGGCAAGGCTAAAAGAGTAATTGATAACAGGAAATTATAAGTAATTCATATAATTATGGTAGCAAAACAACTTTCTATTTTTTTGGAAAATAAGTCTGGGCGATTGACGGAAGTTACCGAAGTGTTGGCTAAGGAAAATATCAATTTATCCGCTTTATGCATTGCGGAAAATGCCGATTTTGGAATTTTGCGCGGGATAGTATCCGATCCGGACAAGGCCTATAAGGTTCTAAAAGAGCATCACTTTGCAGTGAATGTGACGGATGTAGTGGGGATCAGTTGCCCGAATGTGCCCGGTGCATTGGCAAAAGTGTTACGTTATTTATCCGATGAAGGGGTTTTCATTGAGTATATGTACTCATTTGCCAAGAATCATATTGCCAATGTGGTAATCCGTCCTAATGACATGGCAAACTGTATCCGGGTGTTGACTGATAAAAAGATTGATCTGTTGGCAGCAAGTGAATTATACAAATTGTGACTTGTAACTTGTCGCTTTTTTATATTAAAAAACATTGATTAATTGGTTTATTCGGTGTGATTCTTTACCTTTGCGCATTATTTCGAAAAAGAATGAAAAAGAAAATCATTATAGCTCTACTTGCAGCTGCTGCGCTTTCCTCGTGTGGAGAGTATAATAAGTTGCTGAAAAGTACCGATTACGAATACAAGTACGAGGCAGCTAAAAACTACTTTGCAAAAGGAAAGTATGGACGTGCGGCTACGTTGCTGAATGAGTTGATAACCATTCTGAAAGGAACCGATAAAGCTGAAGAATCCCTTTATATGCTCGGTATGAGTTATTATAATCAGAAGGATTATTCTACGGCAGCCCAGACTTTTATTACTTACGCTAACACTTATCCACGTGGTATGTTTGCAGAATTGGCAAGCTATCATGCAGGTAAAGCCTTGTATTTGGATACTCCGGAGCCACGTCTGGATCAGTCGGGTACATATACGGCTATTCAGCAGTTACAGACTTTCCTTGAATACTATCCGTCAAGCACTAAAAAGCAAGAAGCTCAAACTATGATTTTTGCTCTTCAGGATAAGCTTGTAATGAAAGAATTACTTTCTGCCCGTTTATATTATAATTTGGGCAATTACATGGGAAATAATTACGAATCCTGTGTTATTACAGCCCAGAATGCATTGAAGGATTATCCTTATACGGATTATCGTGAAGACTTGTCTATTCTGATTCTACGCGCTAAGTATGAAATGGCTATAAATAGTATTGAGGAGAAAAAGGTAGATCGTTATCGTGAAACGATTGACGAATATTATGCTTTTAAGAATGAATTTCCTGAAAGCAAACACCTGAAAGAAGCTGAAAGGATATTTAATGAATCAACAAAAGTAATTAAAGACTAAATTATAAATAGATTTATGGATTACAAAAAAACAAATGCCCCTGTCAATACCGTGACGCGCGACATGATGGAATTGTGTGACGATACGGGTAATGTTTACGAAACTGTGGCTATCATTGGTAAGCGTGCTAATCAGATCAGTGTGGAAATCAAGAATGATCTTTCCAAGAAACTTGCTGAGTTCGCTTCTTATAATGATAATCTGGAAGAAGTTTTTGAGAATCGTGAGCAGATTGAAATTTCCCGTTATTATGAGAAATTGCCAAAGCCAACATTGATCGCCACTCAAGAGTATATTGAAGGTAAGATTTACTTTAGAAATCCTGCTAAGGAAAAAGAAAAATTGCAGTAAGAAGAATTTATAAGAATAAAGTAGTCAAGTAGTAAGTAGGAATATCTTCTTATTATTACTTGGCTATTTTTTTTCTGTTATATACTATTTGAAAGAGTATCTACTAATTAATTAACTACTATAACAATATGATTCAACGTATTCAAACCATTTATTTGTTGCTTGTTACAGGGCTTCTGACAGCAAGCATGTGTTTGCCTATAGGTACTTTTGTAAATGCCGATGGGGTAGCAAACGTTTTTAAACCGCTTGGATTGATGGTGAGTGGAGAATTACAATCTACCTGGGGGCTTTTCGGCATTCTGATGCTGGCTGTAATTGTAGCACTTGCCACTATCTTTCTATTCAGGAATCGCATTTTGCAGATTCGTATGGCAATCTTTAACAGTGTTCTGTTGGTAGGCTATTACTTGGCTTTCCTTGCTTTCTTTTTTGTTTTGAAGAATGAGGAGAATTCGTTTCAGGTTCATTGGGCGCTCTGCTTCCCGTTAATAGCGATTATACTTAATTATCTTTCAATACGTGCCATCGGTCGTGATGAGGCTATGGTTCATGCTGCGGATAGGCTTAGATAAAAGCAGATAAGTGAAAAGACAAAAGTGAAGAGTGAAAAACGATGAATTTCTATAGGAAAACACTCATCGTTTTTCACTCTTCACTTTTGGGATATTCAGTAAATCCTATAAAATTAGCCAACTAATTCATACTAAAAGTATTGTGAATTAGTTGGCTTTTTTGTATCTTTAGGTATTCCCCCTAAAATACGGTTTGCCGGCCAAAACGGGGGAAATATCCACACTAAGATATGGCGAAGATACAAAATATTTCAGAAATTCACCCTACTTTAGGGTTTCCAGAATTCGATATTCTGGAAAAATATCGTAAGAGTTTTCATGCGAGTGAACTTGGCAGTCTTCATTCCGTGTTTCCGTTCGAGAGTATAGCCAAAGAGACAGGCCTTTCACAATCCCGCTTGGGTCGCAGGAACAGTTTCAGTCCTTCCGCGAAGATAGCCCTTATGGTACTGAAGGCTTATACCGGATTCTCTGACAGGCTGCTGGTAGAACATCTTAACGGAAACATACATTATCAGCTGTTTTGCGGTATCATGATAGACCCGTCCTGCCCTATAACCAACTACAAGATAATCAGCGCTATCCGTAATGAGGTTGCATCCCGTCTTGACATCGACTCCCTTCAGAAGATTCTTGCCTCACACTGGAAGCCTTATCTTGAGAACCTTCACGTGTGTATGGCCGATGCCACATGCTATGAAAGTCATATGCGTTTCCCTACGGACATGAAGCTCCTTTGGGAAAGCATGGCTCTACCGGCATGTCTGCATGCATTGTGGGAAACTCGGCATAAGGTGTCCCCGTAACAAATACACAGATGTTGCAGCATCCTATCTGTCCTATTGTAAGAAAAGAAAGAGGAAGGCTTCGAGGACAAGAATGCTGAAGCGTCGCATGATCAGACTCCTGGAAAAACTCATCATGCAACGGGATGACATTCACAGAGAACACGGCTCTTTACTCAAATATACACAGGATTATCAGAAACGGCTTTCCATAATCAGCAAGGTCCTTGTACAGGAAAAGGAACTCTTTGAAGGCAGGAAGGTCAGTGACCGTATTGTCAGTATTGACCGTCATTATGTACACCCTATAGTAAGGGGCAAGGAGACAAAATCTGTCGAGTTCGATGCAAAGGCTAATAACATACAGATAGATGGAATCTCATTCATCGAGCACGTCTCTTTCAAGGCATTCAATGAGGGCATACGTCTGAAGGATTGTATCCATATGCATCAGAAACTGATGAATGTGAGGGTCAGATGTGTGGCCGCCGATTCCATATACGCCAATAATGCCAACAGGAAGTTCTGTACAAAATATGGGATATCAACCTCCTTTGTACGCAAGGGAAGAGCTGCAAAGGACGAGGCGGTGAGGAAGGCTCTCAGGAGTGAACTCTCGAGGGAAAGAGCCACCAGGCTTGAAGGCAGTTTCGGTACGCAAAAACAGCATTATTCGCTATCGAAAATCAAAGCACGGAACAGGAAAACAGAAATCCTGTGGATTTTCTTTGGGATACATACGGCAAACGCAATATTGATGATTGATAAAATCAAAAACAGACAGAAGAAAGCTGCATAGCATAAGTATAAAGAATCTGTTAGAAGAAGTCTCAGGCTTCTTCCGGAACATCATGCCCAAAAGGAGAAGATTTTAGGTCAGAGAGAAAAAATAGATAATAAAAATGGCATATGAGATGATATTAGTAAGTCATCTTCATATGCCATATTACTTTTAAAGACATTTACTGAATGTCCCACTTTTGTCTTTTCATTCCTTGGGTTCGTCGTTTGATCACTTATTTCTTAAGGTCGAATAAGTAACTTAGTTTTATTGTTATTGTTCTGTTGGCTGAACGGGCAAAAGGGTCTTTCTTTGTGTTGCCGAAGAAGTCTGCCAAGCCAAAGTAATATCTTCCTTCCAACAAAAAATTACCGGCCTTTTTAGTCCTTATCTCAAGACCGAGCCCTCCGGCAATTCCATAATCAAATTTATTCTCTATCTTTTTTCCATATTCCTTCTGGATATTCATTTGTTCGTTTGTCCATCCTTCAGCATCTTCCGAATCGCTTAATAAAAAGCCGATTTGGGGACCTAAATTCAAAAACACCTGGGCTCCTCTGTCTTTCCCAAAAGCGAGATGAGCCAGAAAAGGAATTTCGAGATAAGTCATATTGCGTACATAGCTTCTCGATAAGTCTTTTTGTCCATCGGCAGTTTCGTATAATTCGTCCCAACCCTTTTGTGCAATATTTAGCTCTACCTGAAGTCCGCATATCATTGCAAAATATTTCTCCGAGATGTAACGAGCGGTTAGCCCACCTGTGATTCCCATCAGCATATTCTGTTTTATTTTAGATTGGCTGCTGGCGGCATTATTGATTTCGAAGCTTACGGTATTGAGATTGACTCCACCATTGATACCTATGGCGAAATTATTGCGTTGTTCGCCAATTTGCGCTATCGATGGAAGTGAAATACCCATTAATAATAATGTGGCAAGTATAATTGACTTTTTCTTTATCATCTTATTCGAAATCAAGTTTTACTAATTCGTAATCTTTGGTGAAGTGGACGAAGAATACCTTTTTGTTAATGAACCCTCCCCAATTGTTTACACGTTGAAACTTAAATCCGGTTTGAATAGGAGTGAGATCCATATTGGACAAATTCTTTTCCAGTTCTGAGCCATATTTGGATAAACCTTTTAAAAAGAAGAATCCGGTATCAAATCCTAACATACCATATTGCGGATAGTTGATTACCATATCTTTGCTATACCATTTATGGTATGCTTTGATAAAGTTGATAGCTGCCGGAAGCAGATTGTTCGTATAGAATGAGGAATAAAAGTAGGTGTCCAGTTCAAAGAAACTATCCAAATGATTCTTTGTATAAGTTTGCCATTTCGGATAACCGAAGAGGTGGAAGGGGATTTCCGGATTTTCCCTTTTTACTAAAGTCAACTGCGGTATGATTTTGATGAGTGTGACATCACTGTCGGATGTGGGAATGAATATATTTTCCTTATCGTTACGAAGAGCATTTTTCAACATCTCGGCAGTTGCTGTCTCCTGCAATGTTTTTACCGGGATTCCCTTGTTTTTTAATTCTTGTTTCAGGCCTTTGATAAATTCAATTTTGTCTTTATCCGTATTGGCCGCTTCCAGAATAATGACATTGGCATCGGGAAATTGGCGTGTAAAATGTTCGTATACTTCCGAGTATAGATAAGATTGTGGAGTGTTTATTTGGTATATGAAAGGATTGTTGAACACCTCGTCTTCCTTTGAAGAGAAGGGTATTATCATGCGTATGTCATGCTTCTTGGCAAACTCCGCCAATGTCTTGGTATGTTGTGATTGTGACGGGCCGAAAATGATATTCATCTTTTTCATTTCGTCTTTTGCCAGTATGCTATTTAGGGAAGCCTTATCTTCTCCGCAGTTGTATGCATAAAGGTCGATAGAGATGCCGGTGCGTTTTAGGCTGTCTACAGCCATTAAAAAGCCTTCGTAATATTCCACCATACGCTTATCCTGTATGAATGGTAACAAGATTGCAGCTTTGATTGTACTGATCCGTTCCGGTTTTTCTTTATTGGCCTGAAATAGTTCTTTGTCGGTCGGAGGAATGATATTTTTATTTTCTTCCGGTACAACGGTTTTTGCAACAGGGTAGGGGATACAAAGGAATTGTCCTTTTTTCATACCTTGTTTTAATTCCGGATTTGCATCGATCAATTCTTGTTCGGTAATACCGTATTCACGACTGACACTGAAAATCGTTTCACGTCGTTTTACCTTATGCATATCTTTACATCTGGGTTTCACCGGAGCTTGAATGGCAGAAGTTGCTTTATTCTCCTCTACCTTTCCCTTTCTTCCTTCTTCTTGCTCCCCTTCGTCTTCGGATGGGATTCGTATTACTTGTCCGATGCGGAAGTTTTCGGCACTTAAGCCTGGGTTTGCTTCGCAAATAGCCTTGGCGGATATGTGATACATCGTTGTCAACTTATACAAAGTTTCTCCGGCTTGTATGGTGTGAAATGTTTCGTCTTTCTGAGCGGTTTTCTTCTGAGGTATTTTAATAGTCTGTCCGGCATATATTTTTTCTTCGCATCCCGGGTTTAGCTGGATGATATCAGACTGGCTTACTCCGTACATGCTAGAGATGGAATATAAACTTTGTCCTTTCTCAATGGTGTGGAGAAAATAAGATTGATTCTCCTGAGCGTGGATGCTCATGACAGAGATACTTATGAAAAACAGAAGAAAAAGTATCCGGCTTATTATTGGTCTCATCAAATTCTAATCTAATGGTTCTTGAAATCAAGCAACAAAGGTACGAATTCTGACCTATATCTGCCTAATAATTGAGTTAAGAAAATAATATTGTGTTTCTTTAATATCATAATTCAGGCGGAAACATTATTTTTGCAGATAATATGTTATCACGTAAATTATTCTATATAGTATTGTTATGCGTTGCCCTGCCACTCACAGAAGTTTGGGCACAAATCGATTTGAATCCTTACGCTGTGGTACTTCGGGAGAATGGCGTTGAACCGGAAAAACCGGATACGATACATCCTGGTGACAGTAACCCCCGTTCGGCTCCTTTGGAACTTCGATTTTTTCCCGGGATAGAGTCACCTCCCGCGACTCTTCGTTATGAGTGGCAATTTGCAGAAGATGCAGGGTTCAATATTCCGAATCATTCTCCTCGATTTGACCAAGAGACTGTAATGACATTCGAGGAGGCAGGTCGTACTTATATCCGTCTGTTGGTGACGGATACTGGAAGTGATGAGGAAAATGAAGAGGTGTCGGGTACGATTGTCATTCAAATCACGGAGTCGGAATTGGATATTCCGAATGCTTTTTCTCCCAATGGAGATGGCATTAACGATGTTTTCAAAGTGAAATACAAGTCTTTGGTTAGTTTTAATGCGGTAGTTTTCAATCGTTGGGGACAGAAAATGTACGAATGGGGGATGGATCAAATAGATGACGGATGGGATGGAACTGCGCATGGACATCAGGTTCCCAACGGAGTGTATTTCATTGTGATAGAAGCGCGTGGAGCAGACGGAGTTGTGTATAAACATAAAGGAGACATAAATATACTGAGGTAAAAAGATTATGAAGGAAACAGAATATATAAATGTATACGGTGCGCGTGTACATAATTTGAAAGATATCGATGCAGAGATTCCCCGTAACAGTCTCACGGTTATAACCGGATTGAGCGGAAGTGGGAAATCTTCTTTGGCTTTCGATACGATTTTTGCGGAGGGACAGAGGCGATATATAGAAACTTTTTCAGCCTATGCCCGAAATTTTCTGGGTAACTTGGAACGACCGGACGTAGATAAAATCACAGGCTTGAGCCCGGTTATCTCGATTGAACAAAAGACGACTAACAAAAATCCACGTTCCACCGTGGGTACTACAACGGAGATATATGATTATCTTCGTTTGCTTTATGCTCGTGCGGGAATTGCCTATTCTTATCTTTCCGGAGAAAAGATGGTGAAGTATACCGAAGAGCAAATACTGGATTTGATTCTGAAAGATTACAAAGGGAAAAAGATATACATGTTGGCACCTTTGGTTCGTTCACGTAAAGGACATTATAAAGAACTGTTCGAACAAGTACGGAAAAAAGGCTATCTTTATGTGCGTGTTGACGGTGAAGTGCGTGAAGTAACGCATGGCATGAAACTGGATCGTTATAAGAACCATGATATTGAAGTGGTCATCGATAAATTGATTGTGTCCGATAAGGATGATAAGCGGCTGAAGCAGAGTGTGGCTACGGCAATGCGTCAAGGTGACGGATTATTATTGATATTGGATGCGAACACAGAAAGCATCCGTCATTATAGCAAACGGTTGATGTGTCCGGTTACCGGATTATCTTACCGGGAACCGGCTCCCCATAATTTTTCTTTCAATTCTCCGCAAGGGGCGTGTCCCAAATGTAAGGGATTAGGTGTGGTAAGTCAGATCGACGTTGATAAAGTTATACCAGACCGTAACTTGTCTATCCATGAGGGGGCTGTTGCTCCATTGGGTAAATTTAAGAACGCAATGATTTTCTGGCAGATTGCGGCATTGCTTGAGAAATATGAAGCTACCCTGAAAACTCCGGTGAAGGATTTACCGGATGATGCTATTGACGAGATTTTATATGGATCGGATGACCGGATCAAGATAAAAAGTTCGCTGATCGGTACTTCTTCCGACTACTTTGTAACTTATGAGGGAGTAGTGAAGTATATTCAGATGCTTCAGGAGAAGGATGCTTCCGCTACTGCTCAAAAGTGGGCGGAGCAATTTGCCCGAACTACGGTTTGCCCGGAATGTAAGGGTGCAAAATTGAATAAAGAAGCACTTCATTTTCGTATTCATGATAAGAATATCTACGAACTCTCTAGCATGGATATCAATGAGCTTTACGATTGGTTGATGAATGTGGATGAGTTTCTATCTGATAAGCAAAAGAAAATAGCCGTAGAAATCCTGAAAGAGATTCGTACCCGGCTGAAATTCTTGCTGGATGTAGGTTTGGACTATCTTTCCCTGAATCGCAGTTCTGCAAGTTTGTCGGGTGGTGAAAGCCAACGTATTCGTTTAGCTACACAGATCGGATCGCAGTTGGTGAATGTGCTTTATATTTTGGATGAACCGAGTATAGGTCTGCATCAGCGTGATAATTTGCGTTTGATCCGTTCATTGAAAGAGTTACGCGACATGGATAACTCCGTTATTGTTGTGGAGCATGACAAAGATATGATGTTGGCTGCGGATTATGTGATCGATATGGGACCTAAAGCCGGACGTTTGGGAGGTGAAGTTGTATTTGCGGGTACTCCCCAAGAGATGTTGCAAACTAATACACTAACCTCACAATACCTGAACGGGCAACAAAAAATAGAAGTTCCTGCAAAACGTCGTAAAGGGAACGGAAAATCACTGTGGCTTCGCGGAGCGAAAGGGAACAACCTGAAAAATGTAGATGTGGAATTTCCTTTAGGAAAATTGATTTGCGTGACCGGAGTTTCTGGTAGTGGTAAATCTACATTGATCAACGAAACTCTGCAACCCATTCTTTCCCAGAAGTTCTATCGCTCGCTTCAGGACCCGTTAGAATATGATTCCATTGAAGGATTAGAGAACATTGATAAGGTGGTGAATGTGGACCAATCTCCTCTGGGGCGTACTCCTCGTTCCAATCCGGCTACGTATACGGGCGTTTTCTCGGATATCCGTAGTTTGTTTGTCGGATTGCCTGAAGCAAAGATACGGGGGTATAAACCGGGGCGTTTTTCCTTCAATGTTGCTGGAGGCCGCTGTGAAGCTTGTTCCGGAAATGGGTATAAGACGATTGAGATGAACTTCCTGCCTGATGTTTATGTGCCCTGTGAAGTATGTCATGGGAAACGATACAATCGTGAAACTCTTGAAGTGCGTTTTAAAGGGAAATCAATTGCTGATGTGTTGGATATGACTATCAACAGAGCTGTGGAGTTCTTTGAAAATGTGCCTCAAATCTTGAATAAGATAAAAGTTATTCAGGATGTCGGATTAGGTTATATCAAGCTGGGGCAATCTTCAACGACGCTTTCCGGTGGAGAAAGCCAGCGGGTAAAGTTGGCTACCGAATTATCAAAACGGGATACCGGTAAGACTTTGTATATTTTGGATGAACCTACGACCGGTCTGCATTTTGAAGATATCCGTGTTTTGATGAATGTTCTCAATAAACTGGTAGACAAGGGTAATACGGTGATAGTGATAGAACATAATCTGGATGTTATTAAAATGGCCGATTATATTATTGATATGGGGCCTGAAGGAGGTAAAGGTGGTGGAGAACTCCTTAGTTTCGGTACGCCTGAAGAAGTTGCGAAGAGTAATAAAGGATATACACCGAAATTCCTTCGTGAAGAATTAGTCCCCCAAAAAGTGAGATAAGTGATGAAAATAAATAAAACGAATGCGGCACGACTGCTCGATAAGGCAAAAGTAAAATATGAACTTATACCATACGAGGTTGATGAAAGCGATTTGAGTGCTGTACACGTAGCAGACAGTTTGGGTGAAAATATCGATCAGGTATTTAAAACACTTGTTTTACACGGTGACAAAACAGGATATTTTGTTTGTGTCATTCCAGGAGAACATGAAGTAGATCTAAAGCTTGCGGCAAAAGTTTCCGGTAATAAAAAATGTGATTTGATTCCTATGAAAGAGCTTCTTCCGACCACAGGTTATATCCGGGGAGCTTGCTCTCCAATAGGCATGAAAAAACAATTCCCGACATATATTCATAAGACATGTCTTGACTTTCCAATGATTTATGTAAGTGCCGGACAGCGCGGATTACAGATAAAAATAGCCCCGAATGATTTAATTAAAGAAGTACGGGCTGAAGTTTCCGTCTTATTTGTTGAATAAATCAAAAAAATGTATATATTTGCGGAAATTATAATATCTCATTTATTAATCTAATATTCTAAGTTTATGTTTGAAGGACAACCTAAAGGTTTGTATGCCCTGGCACTTGCCAACACAGGTGAGCGTTTCGGTTATTACACAATGTTGGCAGTGTTTGTGCTGTTTCTCAAAGCTAATTTCGGCTTGTCACCGACTGTAGCAGGAAATATTTATGGTGGCTTTCTTGCTATGGTCTATTTCTTACCGTTCATCGGTGGTATTCTTGCCGATAAATTCGGTTATGGCAAGATGGTTACTATCGGCATCGTTGCTATGTTCATGGGGTATGTGTTGCTTGCTATTCCGGCAGGTACGGATACAATGGGTATGGTGTGTATGATAGGTGCATTGTTGATCATTAGTACCGGTACGGGACTTTTCAAAGGAAATTTGCAGGTGATGGTTGGTAATCTTTATGATTCACCGGAATATGCTTCAAGGCGTGATTCTGCTTTTAGTATCTTTTATATGGCCATCAATATCGGTGCTTTGTTTGCACCATCATGTGCTGTAGGTATCATGGATTATGCACAGAAGAGTTTGGGAGTAAGCGTAAACGACTCTTATCATTTCGCTTTCGGTGTGGCTTGCATCTCACTGGTTGTTTCTATGATTATCTATTATTCTTTCCGTAGCACATTCAAACATGTGGAAGGCAACACCAAACAACAGGTTAGTGCAGGTGCAGGCAAAACTACAACAGCCGATGAACTTTCTCCGGCTGAGACAAAGGAACGTATTGTAGCTCTTTGTCTGGTATTTGCCGTAGTTATTTTCTTCTGGATGGCTTTCCATCAGAATGGATTGACATTAACTTTCTTTGCTGACGAGTTCACGGCTAAGAGTTCTACGGGGCTGGAAAGCATGATGTTCACGGTATGGAATTTGGTGGCGATCATTTTTATCGTTTATGCTCTGTTTTCATTGTTCCAAAGTAAGACCGGACGTGCAAAGTTGATTTCGGGTGTGGTTATTTTGGCTGCTGTGGCATTCTTGATATATAGATATACGATACTTCCCGAGTCTACGGTGGTTGACGCTCCTATCTTCCAGCAATTCAATCCATTTTACGTAGTAGCTCTTACGCCCGTCTCTATGGGTATTTTCGGCTGGTTGGCTTCTAAAGGTAAAGAGCCAAGTGCGCCTCGTAAGATTGGTCTCGGTATGCTGGTGGCAGCTTGTGGTTATATTCTGATGATTTTTGCTTCTATAGGATTACTTTCGCCCGATCAGCAAGAAGTGGCTATGGAGGCCGGTACTGCTTCGTTTGTATCACCGAACTGGCTAGTATCTACTTATCTTGTTCTTACTTTCGGTGAGCTTCTACTGTCACCTATGGGTATTTCTTTTGTATCCAAAGTGGCACCTCCTAAGTACAAGGGTATGATGATGGGCGGTTGGTTTGTGGCAACGGCCATCGGTAATTATCTAACATCTGTGGCTTCCGCTCTGTGGGGTGATCTACCGCTTTATGTGGTATGGGGAGTGCTGGTAGGTCTCTGTTTGTTGTCTGCTCTGTTCATTTTCTCCGTAATGAAACGTTTGGAAAAAGTGGCATAGACTCCTTGTCGAGAATGATATAAAGAAAAAGGCTGCGCGAATTATCTAAATATGAAATTCGTGCAGCTTTTAATTTTTATTTTCTACTGTTTGATCGTTAAATCTGTTTTCCCATTATATAATCATTCATATAATACCCGTTTCCTATCGAAAAATTTCCTTCTCTAAGTATCTTCATTCCCATGTGTTTGTAGAAATGCAGTGCCTTGTTATTACGGTTCACGTTCAGTTCCAACATGCATGGACCGGGGTGGACTTCCTTTATATATTTAATGGCTTCGTCTAACAGGAGGCTACCACAATGCGCTCCTTGAAAGTGAGGGAGTACGTATATTTTCTGCAGATGGAACAAGTCTTCACCTTGCTGCTGTACGGATACATATCCTGCCGCTTCACATTCCTTGTAAGCAATTAGGTATACATGGCCTTCCTCTTCCATTTGTTTACGCAAATTTTCATGAGAATACATCCAGTCCATCATGTAGTTTAATTGATCCGGGCTAAGAATATTTTTGTAAGTGTCGGTAAAAACTACTTCGGCCATATTATGGATCAATTCACGATCTTTAATTGTTGCTTTTCGAACGGTAAACATTATGTATTGCTTTTGAGATTATATAGACTGCAAATATATAAGAATTATTATTAGAGTGGTAAAAGAACGTATTTAAGTGATAGTTAAATAATATTTTAATCTTGTGTTAAATACCTTTCTTTGCATTTTGAAGTTTATAGCCCCTTATCCCTTAATTGTAGTTAATTTATAGTACTATGTATTGCATAGTACTAAAGCAATACATATATTTGTTGCATCAAACTAATAAAAGAGCCTATGAATGTAGATAATGTAAAATCACAGATGCGGAAAGGGATGTTGGAGTACTGCATCATGTTGCTACTACATAAAGAGCCGGCTTATGCTTCAGACATTATTTTAAAATTAAAGGAGGCACAGCTGATCGTAGTGGAAGGAACTTTATATCCTTTGCTTACCCGATTAAAGAATGACGAGCTTCTAAGTTATGAGTGGATAGAATCTACTCAAGGACCGCCACGTAAGTATTATAAGCTTACTGAAAAGGGGGAGATATTTCTTGGAGAGTTAGAATCCTCTTGGAAGGAACTGAATGAAACAGTAAATCATATTGCTAACAGATAATCCTATTAAAAAAGATATAACAATGAAAAAAACATTGACAGTAAATTTAGGTGGAACCGTGTTTCACATTGATGAGGATGCTTACCGGTTACTTGATAATTATTTGTGTAATCTCAAACTCCATTTCCGTAGCCAGAAAGGAGCAGAAGAAATTGTAGATGATATTGAAAACCGGATATCCGAATTGTTTCTAGAGAAAATAAATGCAGGATCGCAGGTAATTACACTTACGGATGTGGAAGAAATAATTACCCGTGTTGGAAAACCTGAAGATTTTGGTACTGAAACCGAAGATGAAGAGGAGAAAGTAGATTCCACTAATTCAGGAAACGCTAAAACTTCTTATACATATACTAGTCACCGACGTTTATATCGTAATCCGGATGATAAAATATTGGGTGGTGTACTAAGTGGTTTAGCTGTATATTGGGGGTGGGATACGACTGTATTACGTCTGATTGCAGTGTTTTTGTTAGTTTTTGGATATGGAACATTGATCCCCATATACATCATATGTTGGCTTGTGATTCCTGAAGCACGGACTGCCGCAGAGAAATTAAATATGCGGGGTGAAGATATTACGATTGAGAACATTGGAAAGACTGTAACGGATGGATTTGAGAAAGTGGCAAATGGAGTCAACAATTATATGAATTCAGATAAACCTCGTACTTTTATCCAAAAATTGGGAGACGCATTTGTTTCTGTGATAGGATTTTTCTTGAAAGCCTGTTTGGTGGTACTTGCGATTATTTTTAGTCCTGTGTTGTTCGTATTTGCCATTCTGTTTATTGCATTGGTGATTGCAACCATAGCGATTGCCATAGGTGGGGGAGCGTTGCTTTATGAGATGTTACCTTTAGTCGATTGGACACCATTAGCTTCCGTGTCACCATTGATGACTGTGGTAGGCAGTCTGGGCGGTGTAGTCATGGTAGGAATTCCTTTGGCAGCCATTATATACACGATTCTTCGGCAGATATTCCATTGGTCACCGATGGCTACGGGATTGAAGTGGTCATTGTTTATTCTTTGGTTGTTAGGAGTGGCTTTGTTTCTTATTAATCTTTCCGCTTTAGGCTGGCAGTTACCATTGTATGGCATTCATACGATGGTGTGAGATCTATATCGGAATCTGCCATAACGGGGAGTAGATTTATTTATAAATATTATTTTTAGTTGTTTTCACGAAATGTGTTCCGGTTTGTGTGTCCGGGGCACATTTTTTGTTCTATATTTGTGTGTGATATATTTATTAAGGTATAAGAGAAAAGTATGGGTGAACATATATGTTTCAGGAGAAACGAGCGTCTGGCTACAATAAATCCTTATTGGAGGGGGAATCCGACAGTAAAAGGACGTTTTTTTAATAGACAGCACCGTTTTCGCCCTGGTATGGGTAGTGTGCTGAAATGGCGTTTTTCTCCAAATCCACAACGGAAGGAAAAGCGGACTGTAAAATGGAATCCGAAAGTAAATTATCTCTGTTCGTTGGAAGGAGTAGTGGGGAATTCATTGATATGGCTCGGGCATAATACTTTTTTTCTGCAATTAGCCGGCAAGCGGATTATGTTCGATCCGGTGTTTGGTAACATTCCTTTTGTTAAACGGAAAAGCGACTTTCCTGCTAATCCTGATATTTTCACTGGAATTGATTATTTATTAATCAGTCATGACCATTTTGACCATCTGAATCGGCAAAGCATTGCCCGTTTATTGAAAAATAATCCTCAAATGAAATTATTTTGCGGTCTTGGTACAGGAGAATTGATTAAAAGCTGGTTTCCGAAAATTGAAGCTATAGAGGCTGCATGGTATCAACAGATAGAAGATGAAGGTTTGAAAATAACTTTCCTACCGGCTCAACATTGGAGCAAACGTTCGGTGAATGATGGTGGACAACGCTTGTGGGGTGCTTTTATGATACAAGGTGATGGAATAACTTTGTATTATAGTGGAGACACCGGTTATTCAAAACATTTTTCTGAAATAAAAGATTATTTTGGCACACCCGATTATGCTTTGTTAGGAATAGGTGCTTATAAACCTAGGTGGTTCATGCGTCCTAATCATATTTCTCCTTATGAGGCTTTGACCGCTTCAGAGGAAATGCAAGCTAAACTGACAATACCTATGCATTATGGTACTTTTGATTTATCGGATGAACCGCTTCATGATCCTCCAAAAGTATTTGAATCCGAAGCAAAGAAACGTAAGATAAATATAGCTATTCCGGCTTTAGGAGAAATTGTGAAATTGAACAGGCAATAAGATATAAAAAATAGAGATAGTATGAAGAGATTGGAAATAAAAGAGCTTTCTGAGAATTTTTTTGAAGCAATCGGAAAGGAGTGGATGTTGGTAACAGCGGGTACAAAAGATGGCTTCAATACCATGACAGCCAGTTGGGGAGGCATCGGGTGGCTTTGGAACAAACCTGTTGCTTTCATATTTATCCGGCCTGAACGTTTTACATATGAATTTGTCGAAAAGAGTGACTTTTTGACACTATCCTTTTTGGGGGAGGAAAATAAAAAGATTCATGCCGTTTGCGGATCAAAATCGGGTAGGGAAGTGGATAAAGTGAAAGAAACCGGGTTGAAACCTTTGTTTACAGATCAAGGAAATGTTCTTTTCGAACAGGCTAGATTGAGTCTGGAGTGTAAGAAGCTTTATGCGAATACGATTAAGGAAAGTTGTTTTCTGGACAAAAAATTGATAGAAAAATGGTACGGAGGAGCGCATGGAGGGTTTCATAAAATGTATGTGGCAGAGATCGTCAATATATGGGCAAATTGAGTAACTTCTATCATATGGTATAATTTTAAATATCGTATAAATAAAGAGGCCGTTTCACTTCACACATGAATATGAAACGGCCTCTTTTATAATCGGTTAATAGCTCTTTAATTAAAAATAACTACAAAACTGTGGGTTAGGTTCTCACCATCAATCTTAACAATGAGTTGCTTTTCACTATGTCCCATTGGCAACAATATATTGTCATCGGTATTCACTTTGTAAGTATTCAATAGCTGTCCATCCATGCTGAATATTTGCAATCGTTGAATCAGTATATGTTCTGGGTTGATTACATTCAAAATCTTGTTAGAAGTAAATACTTTTAAACTATTGTAATTGCTCGTTTCTATACTTGAAAGCAAAGTTGTAAATTGATCTTGTGCGGCCCAGACGCTGGTACGTTCTTCATCGCATGTAGCTTTTACGCTCCATAGATATACTGTATTTTCTTTCAGATCTTTCAAACTGCATTTCTTTTCTGCCAGCTCTTTTATTGTTGTCCAGGAAGTGACACTACCTTCACGATAATGTACATCCCAAGTCAGATGGTTCTCGTCGGCATCCCAGGTAAGGTCTACAGTTGTTTCACTAATGCCTGAAGCTTGTAAGTTTGTCGGAGCGACACAATCTGGAATAGATTCGGTTGTGAAATCGACGGTTGCTGACCATTTACTCATATCAGTGTCAGAACAGATACTGCGTACACGGACTTTATAAGCTGTTTCGGGTTCCAATTGTTCTATGGTTGTCATATGAGCTGTAACAGTTAATGACTGCCATGCTTCTGCTCCCTTGCAGTAAGCCACTTCATACTTATCAGCTTCGCCTTCCCAAGTAACGGTTACAGATTTATAAGTCGGTACTGCCAAAATATTTTCGGGTTGGAAGCAAGTAACAGCCAATGTTTTAAAGAAGGCTTCTTCTGTCCATTCACTGACATCACCGTCATTTGTACTACACATGGATTGAATGGCATAACCATACTCTTTTTCAGGTTCTAATCCTTCGATGGTCAAAGAAGTCTCTGTTATCTGTTTGGTGATAAACTCATCTGATCCTTTAGACCTGTACTTTATATTATAAGCCATAGCATCACCTGACCAAGTAATGAATGCATCATACTGCTTCGGTGTGACATTCACTTCTTCGACTTGTGGACATTGTGCAATTGCTTCAGTGGTAAATGAAACTATAGCGACTTTTGCAGTGTCACCCACTTCACACATTTTAGTGATGCCTACTTCGTATGTGGTTCTGGGTTGTAGGTCGTTCAACGAAAGCACTTTCTCGTTTAACACTTTGAAATCTCTGGTTTTATTACCGGCTATTCTTGAAAATACCAACCAAGAATCTGCCATGCTTTCCCAAGTGATTTTTGCACTTTCGGAAGTTAGTTCACTGACAGGGTTTACCAATATATCCGATGGGCATGATTCGGTGATTGAGATACTTTTCATTTGTACTCCCGAAACTCTTCCGGTAGTTGATTTTACATAGATACCTATGCGAACTTTACCTTTATATCCTTTCAATGGAGCGGAGAATGTTTTTTGCTGTCCTCGTTCGGGTAAATCAGCTTTTTCAATTTTGCTCAATACATTGGAGCTAGAGAATGTCTTGCCGTCATCTGTTGAAATTACGATAGAATAAGTTTCATCGTTTTCTTGAGGAGACATCATCAATAAATTGAAATTAAAAATATAGTTTACGGAACCATCACCCAGATCAATTAATGGTGATACAATCCAATCGTCTGCTATTGTTTTTTTAGGAGACAATATTAATCCCACAGTCATGAAAGACGACCATGCCCATTGAGGTGTGCAATTGGTTCCATCGCAGAACTCGGTAGGATCTCCAAGTTCTCCTACTTTAAGTTCCCAGCTTAGTGGTAATGAAGTGCCGTTAAAGGGTTCGGTGAAGGGAACTCCATATCCGGTTTTAAAATTCAATGATTCCGACCAATCACTTTGGTTGGTTAAAGAACATTTAGCACGTATCTGAAGTTCGATATCGGTTTGCGTGGGTAGTTTCGTTAGCAGATATGGATTTTCATGGACTTCTATCGGATTAACCCATTCTTCGGAACCGGATTTTCTGTATCTAATTTCCCAAGCATCTTCTTCTCCTTGGCTACTCCAACTAATTTTTGCTTGGTCACCGATTAAAGAATCGTCATCTGCGGACAGATTAATAGGATAATCACATGCTTTCTTTTCTTCGATTTTAAAATCCTTGACGAGTAGTTTTATACCTTTATAGCACTTCCAAAGTAAACGTACTTTTACTTTCTGACCTGCGAATTTGTCGAATGGTGCATACAAGTCTACATAACTGGTTGCTGTGGCAAATTTGGGTGCAGTCTCTCCTGTTACTTTATAGATGGTTTCAAAATCGGTACCATTGGCACTTGCCTGTATTTCGAAATAATCCCTTTCATCCCAAGTATTATAAGCACTTGTGCCAAATCGAGAATATTCGGACATGTTGTAATTCATAACAACTCTGTTCGTGCCTTCACTTAGGTAAATCCAAGGGGAAGTCAGGTGATTCTCTGTACCATTTGTCGGATTGGCAGCTGAAATATTACATTCCAGTAAATGAACGTCCATGTTTGTACCGTTCATGACAACTCGAAAAGTTCCGCCTTCATTTACTGTCCATCCGGTAGGTGCTACATAAATAGGCATTATATTTAAATCTAATTTATAAGGAACTTGTCCCATTGTCACATCATCCGCAGTTGCACTTGTTGTAGAATATATATCATTATCTTTGAAACTCCAAGCTTTGAAGTGATATATTGTATTGGCTTGTAAGTCACTGACCGTTACTTTTTCTGTTGAGTTACCTTTATATAGAACGGTTCCTCCACCTTCAAGTTCGTCACCAACGTTTAAAATACCAGATGGCTGGCCAAATAATCCGCCTTCTTCTATTCTGCCATTATTGACTGAAGGTTCAGTGGTCATTGCAATTATTACCTGATCACCAGTAGAATTAGCTTTGATACTTAGTGTCATGGTATTCAGTTCCGTTTCCGTGACAGTCAACCCTTCAGGTTGTGAAGGGTTGGTGATAATAGTGGCAGTTAAAGGTGCTTCCACGTTATACTTTGGCCCATACATGCAGAAAGAATTGACAGCTAAGACGGAAATATGATACTTTTTGTTTCCTTCTAGATCTTTAGCGGTAAATGTATCCAAGGAATCTAAAGAAATTACAGTGGCATTGCCTAATTTATCTCCGGACTTGTAATAATTTCCATCAACCGGGTTTTCCGTTAAAGTTTCAGATTCGTTTAATAGTACTAAATACAGATCGGCTCCGGCAGTCTTTTTGAAGTGTCCGGTCGCAGAATTGCTCGTGCCGTTTATAATCAGATCTTGTGGCTGTTCCGTAGGTGATTCGCAGTTAACGGGAGGAGTAAACTGATAAGTCAAGCCATCCGCAGGATAATTGTCCTGAGTATAGGAAAGAGCGGCAGCAGCATTTATCGTGGTGGATATTTTTTCTGTCCAGGAGCCTCCGGTGCTTTCTATCAATAGACGGTCGTCGACATCTCCTTTGATACCGACTTTTGCCGATGAAAAAGATGAAGAGGTCATTTTCCAATCTTTATATATAATCTCTATATTATTTGAATTTTCATATAGACGAATTTGAAATTGAACCGTAGCGATAAGATTGCTTCCCCATGTATCGGTAATTCCTAAATTCTTATATTGTACAATTAAAACTCTCGATGGAGTTACCCCTGAAACTTTATAGCTTAATTCGGTATTATCCAATCCTGAAATCTTACCATTCGTTGCCGTACTGATCACATTCGTATTAGGTGATTGACCTATTGAAAAAAAGCCATCTGTAGGAGATTCCACAGTTACTTGGTCTTTTCCTAAGATAATATACCCATTAGTACCGATTGCGAAACGATTCATTTCCTGATTATTGAATAAAAAGTTGAAGCCTATCGGAAAACCGTCATCCGTAACTTTTACATCGGATGCCTTGTCGATACTGGTATATGCTTTGCCATTCAAGTCTATCCCATGGATACTGGAATTAACCACAGTTCCCTCTGTGATTTCTTCGTAAACTCCATTTTTACTTTCAAACTCATACCCCATTATGGGTTGGGCATAAGATATTATCCAAACCAAAAAGCTGGATAATAGAAAAATGTACCTTTTCATAACTGTTATCTTTATTTGTTAACTAAAATACGAATGGTTTTTACGCCTTTATGTGTAGTCATTGTAGCCAAGTACACTCCTGTTGGGATGCCGGACAAGTTCCAATCCAATTGATGATTTCCGGTTGACATTTGTCCATCGTAAACAGTGTGGAGCTTTTGTCCTGTCAGTGAATAAATGTTCAGGCTGAGAGAATTATCTTCAAATGAGTTGATATTAAAAGTAGCTTTTTCACCATTTATTGAATAAGTTATTTCCGATTTGTTATCTGCTTTTGTCATAGCCTCGATACCAGTGCCGATTGTTGCATCGGTCTTGATATATTGCATGTATAAAACTGCCTTTTCGTTGTCGTCACGTAAGTCTTCCCACATCGTTATCCAATGATCGCCATCGATCAAAGGGGATGCCCATAAATGATTCTTCTTAGCTTCGTTTGTAGTAAAAGCCACTTTACGGGGATTCCAGAGCGATTCTCCGTCCGAATTAAATTTCTCCACGTAGCAGGAAGGGTTAGAATAGATGTCGGTTGTTATATAGAAAATTACAAAGTTCCCGTCTTCTGCATTTTGGATCGAATAATCTCCGATATAGAAGTCTGTTTGTACGGGTATGACTTCCATGCCCTCGGGATTCCACAATAATTCACTGCTTGCGGCAACTTTTTGTATCATTAATCGTTGAGTTGAAGAAGTTCCTGCTGCGACGTCTCTCCACATAAAATATAAACAATCTTCTTTTTCGTTATAAACGAATTTGGGATTCATGGATCTGAAGTTATCGGAAATTCCTACTTTTACGCCGTCCATTCCTTCCGGAAAAGCCAATGTGCCGTCAGGTTTAACATTGGATATGTACACAGACTCAGTGTTGGTAAAGAAACGATCATCGAACCAAGACACATATACTCCCCCTTTTGTGTCCGGAAGAACTTGTAAAATGGTATGTAAAGGAACTGTAGTGAAGCCTCCCCTGTAAATACGGGTGTCGGTAGCCCATACTGACGAACCGTCGAAATCTATTTTTTTAGCCATGATATCTTGGTTTGTTCCTTTAGAGTAGACCATGATAGCCTGATTATTTCCTGCATTGACTAAATACGGATACATATAAGTCGTTTCATCATCTTTTAATACAAGAGGTGCATCCCACAAAAAATCGCCATCTTTGGACAAACGTTCTACTTCAATGCTATAAATTTCTCCACTTTCGACTACGCCTGAAGGTTTGAACCATGCAAATAAATAACTACCGTCTTCCAATTGGATCATGCTCATGCTAACTAGTTTAGAATAGGCGTGTCCTTTAAGGAGATCTACTCCTTCCTCTCCCCATAACATTTCACCTGTGGGAGAAACTTTATAAATCGAATAACTTAAATCATATTCATCTGAAGGAGAATTACGGCAGTCCGTTATGGCTATTATAGCATTTCCGTCAGTATCAACCATCAATCTTTGATTCACCATTGAATAAGATATGTTTCTTTTGTCAGAAATGATCTTACCTTCGTCAGGGAATAATTTCTTGCCGTTTTTATCTAATATCTGTAATGAGTTTTCTATAACTCCGTCTATATCTCCACTTACATTTCCTATGAAAAAAATATAAGTAATCCCATCCTTATTTACTTTGAATTGGGGTGAATAGGCGTTTCGATCTGTTGGAGAAACTCTGTTGTTTACTGCAGGGTCATCGCTCCATTGAGCAGAAACTGTTATACATATGAACAGTACGATTAATGTAAGTAAAATCTTTCTCATAAATATTATTTTTTAATAAAGGATTAATGTTAATGGTTTAATTAATGGCAATTTTAAAAATATGCTGCATTCCGTTTTTGGTGATTTGTAGCAAATAAATGCCATTTGTTATCGTTGAACAGGTCATCTTAGTGTCTTCTTTCTGCATGATACGCTTCCCTTCCATTGAATAAAGTGATAAGACACAAGGCGTTGTCATATCGACTAAATAGATTGTTTTGGTTTCAGGATCATATTTATATAATCTGTCTGCCACTGATTTTGTAATGCCTGACGGTTCTAATGAAGTACGGAAGAAACTCCTGCTTCCAAATAGTTGAATATCATAATTCTGTTCTATCAATGCGTTGTTGTCTGTATGTATTTTTACGTACCCTTTAGGTTGTTGTATGCCATCTCCCCACTTGTCCAGAATCTCAAAACAATATGTTTTATTCGCTTCCAATTCCGCTGTTTCTTGATAGACAGCTTTGGTATCTGTTACGTAAGGTCCGAACTCTTTGACGATTTCACCATCACTGTTTTTAATCGTAAATGTATTTTCATCTGCAAAAAGATCTGTTTGAATGGTTATATTAACAGTCGGTGTGGCTTGTAATGGTGCAGCGAATGTTCCTTGTATTGAACTATTTTTGATTTCTTTCCCGTTTAGAAATGTGAGAGTTATTTTATAATCATTTTTGTCATTCATAACATAGGATGAAACATTCAGAACAATTGGCATACTTGCAAATGAGGATATATTGCCATTCCACGTGACCTGTTGGGGCTCTTCGTTATTTATGTCTATCTCAAATTCTGCTGTAGTGATTACCTTATCGGATTCGTTGGTTAATGTAGCTTCAAAGTAATTATAACCATAACGCGATCCAATTTCCATTTTCGGGGTTGATAATGAAGCTGCCAGCGGATGTTCAAAGTTTGAATATGAAGGTTTACTGCCTGTGACATTCAGCACTTCTTTTTTTTCTTGAGTGACAAATGCAATGACTTCGATATCTTCCGGTTTTACTGTGGTCTTTTTAACTGTTTCAGGCAACTGATATACATATTCTTTTTCAAAATAGTCTCCTTTCTTGGGTGATGCCAATAGGTCCCCCCATACAGGAGTCAGATACCCTCGAAGCATATGGCGATGAATATATTCTTCACCGACCCCGCCACCTGATTGTGGTCCCATGATATTGTCCTGTGTCCACACAACATTTAAGTATTGTTTTTCTGTTTGCTCATCAGTCGTATAATATCCTTCCACCCTTACTTTAAGTTGATTCGTATTCCCATCGAATTCACTTTTAATCCATAGGTTTACAGGAGCATCCTCACTATTAATTTGTTTACCATACTTGATCCATTTACTTTTAGGAGCCACAACCGATGTACCTTCAAAAGCATGCCTATTGACAGTCCCACTGGGATATCCCAACATTTCGACACCGAATTCCTCCACCAACTGTTCTCCTTCATCAGTTCTAAAATCAGGAAAGTCACCTACCGGCTTTGAAAATGATCCGGCATGTACAGCTATTACAAAAGTGCTTTCCGGTTGAGCCATATTTAAAGCATTTGCCACTTTGTGTCCTTGAGGACAGTTTCCACAACTAATGCCTGTAAATTCTTCTAATAAAATATTTTTCTTTTGTAAAGTAGTAGGAACTTCATATCCGTACATAAAACAAGCTGGTACTGATAAAAGTAAAAAACCTGTGAGTAATTGTAACTTCATAATAAGATGTTTTTTGGTTTTATAAATATTGATAGTCTTTTCTTTATTTTCTTTTTTCCAAACATACGAAATTGGTTTAGAATGGCTACGTGAATTGGTATTACTCAGCTACTTTAAAATTTTAAAGCTTGATATTTTACTACGGCATTTATGTGCAAATCATTAATTATTAATGAAGTATGTGTGCGGACGAAAACTGGATAATAACTAACCTCTAAATAAAAATCATTAATATTTGTACAATGAAATATCTTTTATTATTTTTGTTATATACCTAATATAAAGAGTGTAGAAGAAATGAATTTATGTATTAATACTAAACCTTGTAATCTTGTAAATAAGTCGTATGGTGTCAAATATTTCTTAATTGTCTTATTTTTCAGTTTAGCCCAGATTTGTTCAGCATCAAAGAATGATAATCGTTTGGCAATCTTAAGCGAAGTTTCATCATCAATAAAGGAATATACTAATATCCCCTTTGCACAAAATATACGTTTAAAATTAGATTCGATTATCAAAGCTGGACATTATGATGAAGATGGTTTTGTCAGGGTGATCAGTGCTGTTGGAGAGTTATACCATAAGGAGGGTAAATTGACCAAAGCTATAGAATTGTATCAAAAAGTAGTGGTATACTATGAACAAAAGAATAATCCCACACAAGAAGAAATACATTCCCTAATACATTTTTATATACCTTTAGGGGCTTCACATGAAGAACTCGGACTATGGAAAGATGCCATGCCTTACTACCTGAAAGCGCTTTCTTTATCCGAGAAATATGGTATAGATGAGTATAAAGCTATGATATACAATAATATCGGTGTGGTTTATTATAATCAAAATAAATTAGAGAAGTCCAAGGATTATATGTTGAAAGCGATAGATATGAATATGCGGAATAATAATAGAAAGGAGCTTTTCAATAACTATAATAATTTGGCAGGCATCTATTTACAAACTAAAGATGAAAACAAAGCTTTGGATTATGCTTTGCAAGCCTTACAATTATTAGATAAGCAGAAAGATGCGGATTTATATTATTGTATGCAAACCAATATAGCTAATTTATATTACATAAAAAAAGATTATTCTTTGGCAATAAGTTATTCAAAAAACGCAATGTTTTATCAGGAAGCATTTGGCTTTGGCTCCGATCTCATACAAACTTATAAACTTTATTCTGATATATGTGATAAAATAGGGCAAAAAGACTCGTCATTCATCTATTTGCAGAAAGCACTTAAAGCATCTCAAGCACTCGAAAATAAGCGAATGGAAAGTGATATCCGGCGTAATCTGGCTGACTTTTACCGCAAAAACAATAATTTTAAAAAAGCCTATGAAGCATTGAACCTTTCGCTTATTCAAGCGCATTCAATATTCAAAGAAGATAATGATCAAAAGGCTGATAATATAGAGCGATTATACCTCGCTGAGAACAAAATACGGGAGAATGAATTATTGGTGAAAGATGTTTCTTTGCAAAAGCTCATGGCAAATCGTTTATGGATCATAATGTTGACCTGTATCCTGTGTCTTGTCGTAGTGGCCCTACTATTAATTTATCATTTTAAAAATAAAGAAAGGCAACGAAAAATCGAGGCGGAATTAGTTGAACATCAAAAGCAACTTTTTGAGAAAGAGAAAAAGATGCAAGTTCAGAAAGAAGAGGATTTGAAATGTATACTTGACCAACGAAATAAAGAATTGACTTCTTACACTTTGTCCATGATGAAGACAAATGAGTTTATTTCCGATGTGAATGAAGAGTTCAAACAAGTTCTTCATGAATTAAATCCGAGAGATCAAGAACAGAAAGCTCATATGCAAAAAATACAAGTTAAACTGCAACGGCAAAGTTCAACGAATGATTGGGATGAATTCCGCTGCTATTTTGAGCAAGTCCACCCTTCTTTTTATCAAAAGTTAGAGCAGAACTATCCCAATCTGACAATAAAAGAAAAGCGGCTTTGTGCATTTCTACGATTGGGGCTTTCTCCAAAAGACATTGCCAATATAACCTTTAAAGAGGTGAGAAGCGTGGAAACGGTACGTAATCGTTTACGCAAGAAATTGGGTATAGATAATGATGAGAAATTGATAGAGTTTTTATCTCAAATCTAGCGAGTACGAAGGTATTCTAAGGAGAAAATCATTGGATTGTTTTATCTATAAAGAAGGCTTTATATATAAAAAGTAATGCATATTAGGACAAATGGAGATGTGTCAAAGCTCCCCTTTATTGCAATGACCCTCGCCACAACTATCTGCGGTGAGGGTCATTTGGGGTTTATGAGTGTTTCGACACCCGTGTTCTTTTGTTAAGGCATTATTGTTTTAACCATTTGTCCAACCATTCGAAATAGGTACGTTGCCACAAGATGCCGTTCTGTGGTTTCAACACCCAATGGTTTTCATCCGGATAGATCAGAAGTTCGGCAGGTACGCCACGCATTACGGCAGCATCGAAAGCGGCCATAGCCTGATTGGCCAAAATGCGATAGTCCTTTTCGCCATGTATGCAAAGAATGGGGGTATCCCATCTGTCGACAAACTGATGGGGGGAATTTGCAAAGGTACGTTGGGCAACCGGATTTTGCTTTTCCCAGTAAGCACCTCCCATATCCCAGTTGGCAAACCATTTCTCTTCGGTTTCCAGATATTGCATTTCAATGTTGAAAATGCCGTCATGAGCAATGAATGCTTTGAAACGTTTATCATGGTGTCCTGCCAACCAGTAGACGGAGAAGCCACCGAAGCTGGCACCGACACAACCTAAACGGTCTTTATTTACGAATGGTTCTTTGGACATTTCATCAATGGCAGTAAAGTAATCTTTCATGCACTGGCCGCCATAATCACCGCTGATAGCTTCGTTCCATTCATTTCCGAAGCCTGGAAGCCCACGACGGTTCGGTGCTACAATGATATAATCGTTTGCTGCCATAATCTGCATGTTCCAGCGGTAGCTCCAGAATTGGCTGACCGGGCTTTGCGGGCCGCCCTCACAGAAGAGTAGTGTGGGATATTTCTTGTTCGGGTCGAATTGAGGAGGATAAATTACCCAAGTCAGCATCTCCTTGCCATCCGTGGTTTTCATCCAACGTCCTTCGACTTTACCCATTTCCAGCTGATCGTAGATCAGTTTGTTTTCCTGTGTCAATTGGGTCGTAGTGCCGTCCAAAGCGATTGCATATATTTCGTCTCCCATACTCATGGAGTGGCGTTTAGCAATCAGTTTGTCTCCGAAGAGGGCAGGAGCATCGTAATCATACATTCCCTGCGTAATGGCCCTTACGGAATCATTGGCCAGATCAATCGCGTAAATTTGGATTTCGCCATGCCATACTCCATTGAAGAAAATGCTTTTCGAATCTGCGCTCCAAACAAAGGCATCCACGTTCGATTCCAGCCCTTTGCTGACAAAGCGTTTTTCTCCTGTTTCAAGGTTCATGATGAAAAGGCGGTTTTGATCAGCCTCATATCCGTCACGTTCCATGCTTTGCCAGGCAATGTATTTGCCATCGGGAGAGTATTGGGGATTTGTGTCATATCCCTTGTTCTCTTCGGTGATGTTTTCCGTCTGTTTGGTATTCAGGTCGTATACATAAATATCCGAATTGGTAGAGATGGCATAAGCCAGCCCCGTCTTTTTACGGCAGGTATAGGCTACTTTGTCCGAGGTGGTGTTCCATGCCAGTTGTTCGATGCCGCCCCATGGCTTCATTGGACTTTCATAAGGTTCACCGTCCAGGATATCCACGATGTTGGAAATGCCGTTGCCGTCAAAATCTGCAATGAAGGGATGCGGAGCTGTTGTCACCCATTCATCCCAGTGTTTGTACATCAGGTCGGTAATGATGATGCCCGATGCTTTGTCGAGGTCGGGGTATTTGTCTGCCGTACTTTTGACTGTCTTGACCTGTGCAATGAAAAGTAGCTTCTTTCCGTCGGGTGAGAATGAGTAGCCTTCAATGTCACCGTCGTAATTGGTGATCTGCTTCCGCCCGCTGCCGTCAGGATTCATTTCATAAAGTTGGCTACTGCCGCTGTCATTGCTCAGGAAGGCTATTTTGGTTCCACCCTTTATCCAGGTTGCTCCGTTCTCCTGATAGGGGGTGTGGGTGATCTGCTGGTTATCACTTCCATCCGCATTCATCACGAAGAGTTCGCGGTTACTCTTGTTTTCCGGTACGCTGTAATAGGCTACGCTGTACACGATTTGCTTGTTATCGGGCGAGACGGATAGTTCACCGATACGTCCCATGGCCCATAGTGCCTCGGGTGTCATACGCTTACCTTCGATCTTGATGTCCGATTTACCGATAAGTGCCTCTGTACTTTGGTTCTGTCCTGCGTCTTTGGTTCCTCCGCAGGCTGCTAACATCATTGCTGTTGACATAACTAACAGTTTGGCTTGTCTCATATAAAACTTTCAATTAAATTTAAGATTTGCGAAGATAGTGATTAAATCTTAAAACCTGCTCTACTTGTGAGACTTGTTTTTGGAATGGGTTAATATATATGTTTTTATAGTATCGTATCGGCAAGTTTCCACCTTTCTTAATATGCGTATGAAGTGTTTTGACCGGGATGCATGGAAGATAAGCAATCCTATCTTGTGCTTGGTTTGCAATGCTGCTCCTACCCGAAGTGCTGCCTTCTCTATTCCTTTGTGCTGGCAAGATTGCTTTGAAGGCATGCTGTCTTTAAAGGATGCTATGTTTTACACCCCCATGTTTGACAGTCAAACATCCCCATGTCTCACTGTCAAACATGGGGGTGTAAAGCAGTGAAACATGGGGATGTAAAACATGGTTTCATCCTGACCAAAGACAGTCCGGTCTATTATGAACGATAGGCAGGGCTGCTCTTTTCGGGATGGAGGAAGTGATGTTATATCTTTTTCTTCTGCCAGTTGCCCTTCTTTATGTACCAGTGGCAGAGGATCAAAGTGAGGATGGCATAGAGGTGTTCCGTTGTCCAACATACAGCGACATCGACCCTCAAGTAAAGGATGATGTAACTGATATATATGACATAAACCCCTAATACACAAAGTTCCATTACCAATGCGGTACGTGTATTTCCTGTTCCGGAAACAGATTGAAAATAAACGTTGGACGGTACCATGATAAGATAAGCCGAACAGAGTACCCATAAGGCTGGGATGGAAGCTTCCTGTAGCGCAGGTATGTCCGTATAAATGCTCAATATCAGTTTGGGAAACAATACGAAGAATAGGAGTAGCGGTAGGACGAAAGCATATGCTATCCGGATATGTTGCCTGATTGTGCCTTGTACGCAAGAGGTTTCACCGGCACCTATCAAGTTGCTGACCAAAGAGCCGCAAGTCGATGCGAAGGCCATGGCTACCATAAACGGTATGCCGGAAACGTTACGGATGATGTTCGTTACTGCCAGCGCGCGTTCTCCGAGATGTTCGACGAAGAGAAAGAACAGGAACCAGGTAGACATGGAAAACAGGTTCTGAATCATCGTCCAGAACGATACTCCCAGTATCCGTTTCAATGTTTCCGGTTGGAAGCGTGGCAGCTTGTTCAAACCGTACTTCCGGCAATCGATCCGTTTCCAAGTATAGATGATAAAGAAGAGGACGGATACCAGTTCGGCCAGTGATGAACCGATGGCGGCTCCAGCGATGCCCAGCGGTGGGAAACCTAATTTGCCGAATATCAATATGTAGTTGAATACCACATTCGACAATACCATTACGATGGAGTTCAAGGTCAATGTCTTTGTTTGGGTGGTACCGACAAAGAAGGCACGGAACATGACCATGATGAACGAAAAGAAGAATCCGAAGATGCGCCAGTTGATGTAGCTTATTGCCGCTTCATAAATGTGCGGGGATGATATTATCTTTTGAAGGATATGCGGGGAGAATGTCATTGACAGGAAGAACATCACGGCCCCCAATAGCAGCAGAAAGTAAATCCCTTGATAGAAGACGGAACCTATTTCACCGTAGCGTTGCTCTCCGTTGCGGCGCGCGATCAGTATTTGTGCCCCGATGCTGAAACCGAAGGCCATCATGAATATGGCAAGGTAATAAACCCCGGCGATGGCCGATGCCCCTAATTCAACTTCGCCCACCCGCCCCAGGAAGGCTGTGTCTGTCATCCCGATCAACTGTTCCATTATAAGGCTGATGAGGATGGGGTAGGAGATGAGCCAGATCTCTTTATACGTATATTTTGTTTTCATGCGTTAGTTTGTTTAATTGGTTTTATCGCTTGGGTAACTTCTTCATTTATAAAAAATAAAGCCGGACAACGTAGGAGTGTGTGCCCGGCTTTACTGCAAATATCAGTAAGAAGCTGTTTTACTTCTTATTTTGTTGCTGTTTCATTTTTGCCATTTGCTCTTGTTGCTTTTGCATTGCTTCAAGACGTGCGGCAAAGCCGGTCTTCTTCATTTGTTTCGGGTCTTTCTTTCTCGCTTCGAGTGAGGCAAGCAGCTTGTCCTCGTCAGTCGTTCTGCGCAAAACGATCATAGTCGCTACACTGATCAGGGTCGAAATGAAATAGTAATAATTCAATCCCGAAGGATAATCGTTCAATACGAAAAGGAACATTACGGGCATCAGGTACATCATCCATTTCATTGCTGCCATTTGAGGTTGCGCACCGGTGTCTTGTTGCTGCATCGTAAACTTGGTGTTCAGGATGTTGGTTATTGTCATCAATACGCAGAATAAGCTGAGGTGATTACCCAGGAACGGAATAGTGAACGGGAAAGTGATGAAGGCATCGTACGTTGAAAGGTCATCTGCCCACAAGAAACTCTGTTGGCGCAGTTCGATGGCGGTCGGCACGAACATGAACAGAGACACAATGATCGGGAATTGCAACAGCATCGGCAGACAGCCACCCATAGGGCTGACACCATACTGGCTATACAGGCTCATTACTTCCTGTTGCTTCTTCATCGCATCTTCCTGTTTCGGATATTTTTTGTTGATTTCATCGATCTTCGGTTTCAGCACACGCATTTTGGCTGATGACATATACGTTTTCCACGTTGCCGGGTAAACAGCAATTTTAACCAGAATGGTAAGGATCAGCAATACCACTCCCATGCTGAGTCCCCAACCTGTGAGCCAGTCAAATATATTGATGGTAACGTATTTATTGATCAAACGGATCAGCGGCCATCCCAGATAAACGAGGTTGTCCAGTTCCCACTTGTCATCACGTCCCTTATCCAATGCTTTCAGCGTCTTATAATGATTCGGCCCGAAGTAGAAATACATGTCGGTAGGCTGCTTGCCGGTCGGATCGAAGAAAGTATTCATTTCAGCGGAATAATCCTTGATGTATCCGCTTCCTTCCTTTTCCATTCTCGATTTTACAGTCACCTTGTCGAAGTCTTGGTCGGCAATGAATACGGAAGAGAAGAACTGGTTCTTGAAAGCAATCCAGTCAATCCGTCCTTCCAGCTGTTTCTCATCATCTTTGGCGGCCGAAAGATTATCCGTTCCGTCATTGATCGTTTTGTACATCAGTTCGGCAAAACGATTCTCGTAGGTGAATCCTTTTTCCAACTGGCGGGCGCGCTGCGACCATGAGATGTCTACATAATCCGTTGAAGCCAGCTTGCCTGCCATGCCGTTCGCCTGAATGGTGAAGCTTAGCAGGTAACTGTCCGGTTTAAGCTTGTAAATAAAATCGATATAGCTCTCGCTGTTCGATGCCAGTCGCATCGTGACGCTGCTGTCCGTCTTGTTTACAACATCGAAGTAATAATCTTTTGTCTGGATGGCCCCTTCTTTCTTGTTATAGAAGTTGAAACTCATCTCCGCATCATCCCCGTTGAAAAGGACGACAGGGCTCGTCTTATCCTGCGCTTTGTAATCTTTCAGCAATGCAGAGTAAACCCTTCCTCCTTTATTGTCGAGTGTGATTTCGACCAGATTGTTCTGGATGGTGGTAAAGGTCTCTTTCCCCTCTATGCCATTGAAAAAAAGACTGGTGGAATCTTTCTTGACCTCTTCTTTCTCGTTCGCCAAAGCTGCTTCGGCTTTTGCTTTGAGGGCTGCTTCCTGCTTTTGCACCACTGCAATAGAGTCGTAGTATCTCTTCTGCGCTGCAAGCTGTTCCTCACTTGGACGGCTCAGAAAGCTGAACCCCACTAATAGTAGAGCTATTAAAACAAGACCTGTTATGGTGTTTTTATCCATTTTCTGTTTCTATATTTATGATTGTTATTTTCCTATCGCTGCTTTTATGAATGATAAGAACAACGGATGAGGATGGAGTACCGTACTGCTGTATTCCGGATGGAACTGCGTACCTACGAACCATTTCAATGCCGGTATTTCGACTATTTCGACCAAACCGGATTCCGGGTTGATGCCCGTGCATTTCATGCCGGCTGCTTCATATTCATTCTTAAAATCATTGTTGAACTCATAACGGTGGCGGTGGCGTTCCTGTATGTGTTCGGTCTTGTAGGCCTCGTATGCCAGGCTGCCTTTTTCCAATGTGCATTCATATGCACCCAGACGCATGGTGCCACCCATGTTGGTAATGGCTTTCTGCTCTTCCATGATATCGATCACATTGTACGGAGTCTTTTCGTCCATTTCACGGGAGTTTGCATCGGCATGGCCAAGAACGTTGCGGGCGAATTCTATTGCCATGCATTGCATGCCGAGGCAGATACCGAAAGTCGGGATGTCATGGGTACGGGTGTATTTGATTGCGACAAACTTGCCTTCTATACCTCTCTGCCCGAAGCCCGGCCCGATCATGACACCGGCCATTCCTTTTAAGGCTTCTCCTACATTATCGTCAGTAAGTTTTTCGCTGTTTACAAAGTCGACTTCTATTTTACAGTCGTTATACGTTCCTGCTTGTGACAATGCCTCGCGTATGGATTTGTAGGCATCTTGCAAATCGTATTTTCCAACCAGAGCGATATGTATCGGTTCCGTCTGTTCCGCTTTGTGACGGCGCTCGAGGAAAGCACGCCATGGGCCGAGTCCCGGAGTTTCTCCTATCGGCAGTCCCATTTTCTTCAAGATGGTTTCGTCCAGCCCCTGAGCTTGCATCAGCAAAGGTACTTCGTAGATGGTAGGAGCATCGATGCTTTGCACGACTGCGTTTTCATCTACGTTGCAGAACAAGGCTACTTTCTTGCGCAGTCCTGCGCTTAATTCATGTTCGGTACGTAATACGAGAATGTCCGGTTGAATGCCTGCGCTTTGCAATTCTTTTACAGAGTGCTGGGTCGGCTTCGTTTTCAGCTCTCCGGCTGCTGCCAGATAGGGTACATAAGTAAGATGTACACAAAGTGCGTCTTTTCCCAGTTCCCATTTGAGCTGGCGGATGCTTTCCACGTATGGGAGCGATTCGATGTCGCCTACCGTACCACCGATTTCAGTGATAACGAAATCGAATTTATATTTGTTTCCCAGCAGTTTTACGTTACGTTTGATTTCGTCCGTAATGTGAGGAATGACCTGGATGGTGCGTCCCAAATAGTCACCGCGGCGTTCTTTATCGATCACACTTTTATAGATACGTCCGGTCGTGATGTTATTTGCTTTCGTAGTCTGAATACCTAGGAAACGTTCGTAATGTCCCAGGTCAAGGTCGGCTTCATGACCATCCACAGTTACGTAACACTCTCCATGTTCATAAGGATTCAGTGTTCCCGGGTCGATGTTAATATACGGGTCGAACTTCTGGATTGTAACTTTATAACCTCTTGCTTGCAGCAATTTACCGATGGATGACGAGATGATGCCTTTTCCTAAAGAAGAAGCTACACCACCGGTGACAAAAATATACTTTGTTTCTCCCACAGCTATAACTGTTTTAATAATTTGTTTACTAAGTCGTATTTTAAAAGAATCTAACGCTTTTAAAAAGCGCAAAATTACAAAAAAATGAAGAACTACTAAGGTTTGCATGATACAAATTTATTAAAAAATGCTTTTTCCCCGTTTTTTCCTCCTTATATATAATGATATAGGTGATTGTATCTTTGCTTGCTTTTTATTCGTCATTCTGATCAAAGATAACTGGGAAGCTGCCATTTACGAAGATGGAGGATATACGCACGGTCAATTTTACAAATACGTGACATCAACGCGATTGTCACGAATCGGTAAAGCCAAAGTGACCTGTTTCCGTAATGAATCCATAGCTTTGCGGTTGGTCGATGCAACGAAGCATTTCACCATAAATCACCCATTCATCATGAAAATGATCAATTTACCCCGCTCCCTGTCTGCCACATGGCGAACGATAACATCCTCCAGCTTATTGAAGAATGTGGCATGGAGGGTTATGGTATTTACATCGCATTGGTATGCGAAATACGTCTACGAGATGACTATCGCTGCCAGATGAAATCGATCACTGCACTGGCGCGCTGATGGTATTTATGGCAATGCTACCGTCATCCGGACGAAGTGCCACCGTTATCGGAATGGAGCAGGGGATTAAGTTTGCGGCAATTGCGGTATCCGTGTAAGTGACGAAACCTTTAAAGGACTATTGATTTAAAACAGGCCGTTTTTTTTATGTTATATAAACAATTTGATGTACTTTTGCGGCAAATTGGATAAATTATGAGGAAGATTTATATTTCATCATTCGCATTAGCGCTTATTTTTTCTACGTCTGTAATGGCGGAAAATGGAGTAAAACCTGTGCGGAAAAGCCAGAATAATACAAGAGATTCGGTGTTCATATCTAGGCCGGATACTCTATCAGCTACTCTGAAACCTTATTTGTTGTTGAAATTGAATCCGAGTACAAACAAACTGGATACGGTTTCAATCTTATACGAAAAATACATCGGACAGTTGGACTATTTGAATGATCCGGCTGCACCCCAACGTTATATCCCTGATTATCCGCAATATTATCGGTTGTTTGTACCGCTGGCATATTATTACTCTCCGATAGCAAACTATTCAACGCTAAATTGGAAGTTGCAGAAGCCGGATTCAGTTACCGTTGATTATGGAAAACTATTGGCTGACGATACGCTCCCTTTTACAGATCTGAAACGCTCAAATAAGTTGGTGGACGAAACTTTGATGGATCTGTATTTGAAAGCACCCCAGTTGGTTAAAACAACAGAAGACCGCATCATGAGCCGTCAGGTTTTCAGGGAAGACGTGAAACCTAAAATTACTCCGAAAGCTCAGGTGCTGCACTTATTCCAGACCGAACCGATGAATGTAGAAGTAGGAGAGGCCGATATGAAAATCAGCAAACCGAACTGGTGGGTAACGGGCGGTAACGGTTCGTTGCAGATTACACAGAACTATATCTCTGATAACTGGTATAAAGGTGGCGAAAGTAACAATGCCGTATTGGCCAATTTACAACTGTTCGCTAATTATAATGACCGTGAAAAGCTGCAGTTCGAAAACCTGATGGAAGCCAAGCTTGGATTTAACTCATCCCCGTCCGATGAATTTCATAAATATTTGGTAAACACCGATCAATTCCGACTGTATAGTAAACTGGGATTGCAGGCTGCCAAAAACTGGTATTATACGATGTCTGCTGAATTTAAAACTCAGTTTTGCAAAGGTTACAAAGCCAATAGCGAAGAATTGGTTTCCGCATTTTTAGCCCCTGCCGATTTTGCTGTCAGCATCGGTATGGACTATAAACTAAAAAAGAAGAAATTTAATTTCTCTCTGTTCTTGGCTCCATTGACCTACAATCTGCGTTATGTAGGTAACAAAGATGTAGATGAAACTAAATTTGGATTGGATGAGGGCAGGTCTACTAAGCATGATATCGGTTCGCAAATACAACCAACGTTGGTATGGACCATCATTCCTTCCATTGTGTTGGATTCACGTCTCAATTATCTGACCAGCTATAAATGGGTGCGCGTCGAATGGGAAAATACAGTAAACTTTGTCCTGAACCGCTATCTGTCTACTAAACTTTATGTACATGCCCGTTACGATGACAGTGCGAAACCAACTACTGGCGATAGCTATTTTCAGGTAAAGGAATTGCTTAGCTTTGGTATTAATTATCAATGGTAATTTGATTTTTACGAGCAAAATGATAGGGGTGACCGATGGCGGACACCCTTTTTTTTAGCCATATATGGCTGCAGATGATTAGAAAATAATATGCTTATAAACAGAAAAAAACAGTCGAAAGCTTCATAGTTCACAAATAATGCTTAAATTTGCCGCAATTTGTAATGTTCAGTTTGCAAAATGGCTAATACAATAAAGCATCGAGGTATTGTGGAAAACATATCTGGCTCTCATCTTTCGGTGAGAATCATCCAGACATCGGCTTGTTCGTCATGCAGTGTCAAAGGGCATTGCTCCTCGGCAGATAGTAAAGAGAAACTAATCGATATCGTTGATCCGTTGGCTTCATCCTATCAGGTTGGGGAGCCCGTGATAGTTGTCGGTGAGACTTCTATGGGGGTGATGGCAGTCTTTCTAGCCTTTGTGGTTCCGTTTATTATTCTTATACTTTCCCTCTTTATATTTATGGCTGTGTTGGACGATGAACTTTATGCATCTATCATATCATTGGGTCTTCTTATACCTTATTATTATATATTATGGCTCAATAAAACACGATTAAAACAGAAATTCTCATTTAAAATAAAACCAATAAAATAACTAATTTATGATTTTGATTCTGATTGCAGTGATTTCATTGGGAGCTATTGCGCTGATTTCAGCAGCCATCTTGTATGGGGCTTCCAGGAAATTTGCCGTGTATGAAGACCCGCGTATTGCTCAGGTTTCAGAAGTGTTGCCACAAGCCAATTGCGGTGGATGTGGTTATCCGGGATGTAGTGGATTTGCTGACGCTTGTGTGAAAGCAGGTTCGCTGGAAGGTAAATTTTGTCCGGTAGGTGGCCAGCCTGTAATGGCTGAAGTTGCTTCGATTCTTGGATTGGATGCGGGAGAAGCCGAACCTATGGTTGCGGTAGTAAGATGTAATGGATCTTGTGCGAACCGTCCGCGTACCAACATGTATGATGGTGCGAAGAGTTGTGCGATTGTAGCTTCTCTTTATGGAGGCGAGACTGGATGCAGTTATGGTTGCTTGGGCTGTGGAGACTGTGTGTCCGCCTGTCAGTTCGATGCCATTCACATGAATCCCGAAACCGGGTTGCCGGAAGTGGATGAAGACAAGTGTACTGCTTGCGGTGCATGTGTGAAAGCTTGTCCGAAATCAATTATCGAGGTTCGTCCTAAAGGCAAAAAGTCGCGTCGTGTGTATGTGTCCTGTGTTAATAAAGACAAGGGAGCCGTAGCGCGTAAGGCATGTACTGTAAGTTGTATCGGTTGCGGTAAGTGTGTGAAGACTTGTCCGTTCGAAGCCATTACATTGGAAAATAATCTGGCTTATATCGATCCTAACAAATGTAAATCATGCCGTAAATGTGTGGAAGTTTGTCCGCAAGGATCCATCATAGAGTTGAACTTCCCTCCCCGTAAGCCAAAAGCCGATGAAGCATCTGCAACCGACGCTCCGAAAATGACAGCTCCGAAAGTGGCGGAAACAAAAGCGACTCCGGCAGCTGAGGCATAATAACAGAATATAAACAGATAAAAATACAGAATTGTATGTTGAAGACATTTTCAATAGGTGGTGTTCATCCACACGAAAATAAACTTTCAGCGCATCAACCTATCATTACAGCGGAAGTTCCTGCAAAAGCGGTGATTCTGTTAGGGCAGCATATCGGTGCCCCTGCAAAGCCGGTGGTGGCTAAAGGTGATGTTGTGAAGGTAGGCACTAAGATTGCCGAAGCCGCTGGTTTTGTTTCGGCAGCTATTCACTCTTCTGTCAGCGGAAAAGTAGCCAAAATAGATACTGTCATCGATGCGAGCGGTTATGCGAAACCTGCCATCTTTATTGATGTGGAAGGAGATGAATGGGAGGAAAGCATTGACCGTAGCGAAACTCTTGTAAGGGAGTGTGAGCTGACTGCTGAAGAAATTGTGAAAAAAATAGCCAATGCGGGGATTGTAGGTCTGGGTGGCGCTTGTTTCCCTACTCAGGTGAAACTGTGTCCTCCGCCTTCTTTCAAAGCTGAATGTGTTATTATCAATGCTGTGGAGTGTGAACCTTATTTGACGGCAGATCATCAGTTGATGCTAGAACATGCCGAAGAGATTATGGTAGGCGTTTCTATCCTGATGAAGGCGGTAAAAGTGAACAAAGCGTTTATAGGCATTGAAAACAACAAGCCCGATGCAATAGAATTGATGGCAAAAGTTGCTTCTCGGTATGCAGGCATTGAGGTGGTTGCTTTGAAAGTGAAATATCCTCAAGGAGGTGAAAAACAGTTGATCGATGCGATAACCAAGCGTCAGGTAGCTAGTGGGGCACTCCCTATCTCTACAGGTGCCGTGGTACAGAATGTGGGTACTGCCTTTGCCGTTTACCAGGCGGTGCAGAAAAATAAACCGTTGTTCGAACGTGTGATCACCGTGACTGGAAAATCTTTGGCTAAACCGTCCAATTTCCTTGCACGTATCGGGACGCCGATGCGTCAGTTGATCGATGCTTGTGGCGGACTGCCCGAAGATACCGGTAAGGTGATCGGTGGTGGCCCGATGATGGGAAAGGCGTTGGTGAATACCGATGTGCCGACCGCAAAAGGTAGTTCCGGCATACTCATCATGAATCAGAAAGATGCCAAGCGCGGGGATGTTCAGAATTGCATCCGTTGTGCTAAGTGCGTAGGAGCTTGTCCGATGGGGCTTGAACCGTATTTGCTTTCTGCATTATCGGAAAATGGAGATTTTGAAAGAATGGAAACAGAAAGAATTATGGATTGCATTGAGTGCGGCTCTTGCCAGTTCACTTGTCCTGCAAACCGCCCGTTGCTTGACTATTGCCGTTTGGGCAAGGGGAAAGTCGGTGCCATGATTCGCGCACGTCAAGCTAAAAAATAACAAAGTATGGAAAATAAATTAATAGTATCATTATCACCTCACGTACATAGCGGAGACAGTGTTCAGAAAAATATGTATGGTGTACTTATTGCACTATTTCCCGCTTTTGTCGTGTCGCTTGCTTTTTTCGGATTGGGTGCCCTCATCGTTACGGCTACTTCTGTGGCAGCATGTGTCTTTTTTGAGTGGGCTATCGGCAAGTATCTGTTGAAAAGACAAACCACTACCATTTGTGATGGCTCGGCTATTATCACCGGAGTGCTGTTGGCATTCAATTTGCCGTCCAATCTTCCTATATGGATCATTATCCTTGGAGCCTTGTTTGCTATTGGTGTCGGTAAGATGTCATTCGGTGGATTGGGTAACAACCCGTTCAATCCGGCATTGGCCGGACGTGTGTTCCTCTTACTTTCTTTCCCTGTGCAGATGACGACTTGGCCGGTGGTAGGGCAACTTACATCCTATACAGATGCTACTACGGCTGCCACTCCACTTGCATTAATGAAGCAGGCAATTCACGGAGATATGACCGCATTCGACCAGCTTCCCGACACGTTAAGCTTGTTTATCGGTCAGAATGGAGGATGTTTGGGAGAGGTGAGTGCAGCAGCTTTATTATTGGGACTGATCTATATGCTATGGAAAAAGATTATTTCCTGGCACATTCCGGTATCCATTCTTGTTACTGTATTTGTGTTTTCCGGCATTATGCATTTGGTGAATCCTGAAATATATGTATCTCCGGTTCTTCAGCTGCTTTCCGGTGGTTTGATGTTAGGTGCCATCTTTATGGCGACTGATTATGTCACATCCCCAATGAGCAAAAGTGGAATGTTGGTATATGGTGTTTGTATCGGTCTGTTGACCGTTATTATCCGTCTGTTCGGTGCTTACCCTGAAGGTATGTCATTTGCTATTTTGATTATGAATGCATTTACTCCGCTAATAAATACATATTTTAAACCTAAACGCTTTGGGGAGGTAGCGAAGAAGAAATGAAAAAGTTAGAATCATCATTAAAGAATATGTTGCTGGTGTTGACCGGAGTAACTGCTATTTCGGTAGCTCTACTGGCATTCGTGAACGAATTGACAAAAGGTCCGATCGCTGAGGCAAATGTCAAGACTCTTAATGAGGCCTTAAAGCAAGTCCTCCCAGCGTTCAATAATAATCCGGTGGCAGAAAGTGATACTATTTTCTCGGAAAAAGGAGGAAAGAAAACAGTCGATTTTATCATCTATCCTGCCAAGGAGGGAGATAAATGGGTCGGGAGTGCCGTGCAAGCCACTTCTATGGGATTTGGCGGTGAACTCAAACTGCTGGTAGGTTTTGATTCCGAAGGGAAGATTTACAATTACTCATTGCTTTCCCATGCCGAAACACCCGGATTGGGGTCTAAAGCCGCGGATTGGTTTAAGGAAGGTAATAAAGGTAGCATCAAAGGGATGAATCCGGGCGAGACTCCGCTGACTGTAAGTAAAGACGGGGGACAGATAGATGCCATCACTGCTTCTACCATTACTTCACGTGCATTCCTGAAAGCGGTGAATGCAGCTTATTCCGCATATAATGGTAGTGGCGATGCTACTACCGGAGCTTCACAAAGAGCTGTTGTCGAACCGGCTGATGCAATCAGTGCTAATTAAGAAAGGAGTTTTAAGATATGAATAATTTTAAAGTATTGATGAACGGGATTATTAAAGAGAATCCTACGTTTGTACTCCTGTTGGGTATGTGCCCTACACTTGGAACAACTTCCTCTGCCATCAACGGTATGGGTATGGGGCTGGCTACGATGTTCGTGCTTATCTGTTCCAATGTTGTAATCTCATTGATAAAAAATCTGATTCCGGATATGGTACGTATACCTTCGTTTATTGTTGTGATAGCTTCATTTGTGACACTTTTGCAAATGGTGATGCAGGCTTACGTGCCCGGTTTATACGCTACATTGGGACTTTTCATTCCGTTGATAGTCGTTAACTGTATCGTCTTGGGACGTGCCGAAGCTTTTGCTGCAAAGAATAATCCTATAGCTTCTTTCTTCGACGGATTGGGCATGGGACTTGGCTTTACAATCGCCTTGACCTTGCTGGGAGCAGTTCGTGAATTTCTTGGAACCGGGAAGGTTTTCGATCTGACGATTCTTCCGGAAGAGTATGGCATGCTTGTATTTGTTCTGGCTCCCGGAGCTTTCATCGCGTTGGGTTATCTCATTGCATTGATTAATAGTCTGAAGAAGAATTAATTTAAGGAAGTATGGAATATATATTGATATTTATATCGGCAATCTTTGTAAATAACATCGTATTGTCACAATTCCTTGGAATCTGCCCTTTTCTGGGAGTTTCCAAGAAGATAGAAACCGCAATGGGCATGAGTGCTGCGGTAGCATTTGTGCTTACTATAGCTACCATAGTCACGTTTCTGATCCAGAAGTTCGTACTCGATGCGTTTGGCTTGGCGTATTTGCAAACGATCACTTTCATTCTTGTCATTGCGGCTTTGGTTCAGATGGTGGAAATTATATTGAAGAAGGTGTCACCGGCCCTTTATCAGGCATTGGGCGTTTTTCTTCCGTTGATTACAACCAACTGTTGCATTCTGGGAGTTGCCATTCTGGTTATTCAGAAAGATTATAATCTGTTGACCGGAGTCGTGTATGCTTTTTCTACTGCGTTGGGCTTCGGATTGGCACTTGTCCTGTTTGCCGGTTTGCGTGAGCAAATGAGCTTGGTAAAGATTCCCGAAGGCATGAAAGGTACACCGATTGCTTTGATTACTGCCGGTTTGCTGGCTATGGCGTTTATGGGATTTTCCGGAGTCGTATAGAAGATTTCATTGTTAAAAATAGGGTTCATCACCACAGGTGACTCAGTTTTCATGGGCAATTCAGCTGTTTTCATGTTAATCTGCGTCATCTGTGGTGATTTTTTTTCCAGAATGGTATGGTTCTAATTTAATTTTATTAAATTTGCAGGGTGAAACAAAGGACAAAACACATAAGAAATAACTATTAGTTAATTATGAAAGATAGAATTTTAGTTACCGGTGGTACCGGATACATTGGTTCTCACACTGTAGTGGAACTCCAAAATAGCGGATATGAAGTTATTATTATCGATAATCTCTCCAATTCAAATGCTGATGTTGTTGACAATATAGAAAAAGTGTCTGGCATACGTCCTGCTTTTGAAAAAGTGGACTGCTTGGATTTTGCAGGTCTTGACGCTGTTTTTAATAAATACCCCGGAATTAAGGCTATTATCCATTTTGCGGCAAGTAAGGCAGTAGGGGAGTCTGTTAAGAAACCATTGCTCTATTACCGTAACAATCTCGTCTCTTTGATCAATTTATTGGAATTAATGCCTAAACATAATGTTGGCGGTATTGTATTCTCGTCCTCTTGTACTGTATACGGTCAGCCGGATGAGCTTCCTGTAACAGAACAAGCTCCTATTAAGAAAGCCGAATCTCCTTACGGAAATACAAAACAGATTAATGAAGAAATTATTCGTGATACTATAGCATCCGGTGCCCCGATTAATGCAATTTTATTGCGTTATTTTAATCCGATAGGTGCGCATCCGTCTGCATTGTTGGGCGAATTGCCTAATGGCGTTCCTCAGAACCTGATTCCTTTCCTGACTCAGACCGCTATAGGAATTCGCGAGCAGCTGAGTGTGTTCGGTGATGATTATAACACTCCTGACGGTTCTTGTATCCGTGATTATATCAATGTCGTGGATCTTGCAAAAGCTCATGTGATAGCTATTAAACGGATCATTGAACAGAAGCAAAAAGAAAAAGTAGAGGTGTTCAATATCGGTACGGGTCGTGGTTTATCCGTATTGGAATTGATCAATGCCTTTGAAAAAGCAACCGGTGTTAAGCTGAACTATAAGATTGTAGGACGTCGTGCCGGTGATATTGAGAAAGTATGGGCGAATCCTGAACATGCAAATAAAGAGTTTGGATGGAAAGCCGTTGAAAGTATTGAAGATACTTTACGTTCTGCATGGAACTGGCAATTGAAACTCCGTGAGAGAGGGATTCAGTAATTTGAATTATGTTTATATTAGCATATAAGAAATAAACAAATGGTGTAACCATTTGTTTATACATAGCAATTCTGCCTGACGCCTCTTGTGTCTGTGTGAACAGATAGGTTTGGTACTTATACCTCCCCGGTATAGACAGGTTTAATTGCATAGTAGTTTTGTCGTGTTTTATTTTGTGTTTGTGTTGTGACGGTACTACGACGGGAGTCGTGGTACCGTTTTTGGTTATAGGCTGCCTCTAAACACAAAACTTTCTGATCCGAAGTTTATATCCGGTAAAATAGCTTCAGGAGCGAATAGTCCGAAAACCGAGGAACCGGAACCGCTCATGGAAGCATAGATCGCTCCATTCCGGTATAACTCATCTTTAATCTCTTTAATAATGGGGAATTGAGGAAATACACTGTCTTCGAAATCATTTACCATTTTGTTTTTCCATTCGTGTACGGAGGTACCGGCCAGCTCTTTGAGGGAGTATTCCGGCTTATGGGGCTTTATCAGGGAAAATGCTTCACGCGTTGAAACAAAAATATCCGGTTTGACCAATATGATTTTATAACCTTTTAATGAAAGGGTAACGGGGGAGAAAATATTCCCGATCCCTTCCGCATATGTAGGGATGTTTTTAATAAAGAAAGCGCAATCAGCTCCTAACATGGCGGCATACTTCTCCAGTTCAATGTCCGTTAGCTCTAATGAGAACTTTTTATTAAGTAGCTTTAGCATGGAAGCTGCATCCGACGAACCTCCTCCCAATCCTGCGCCACAAGGAATGCGCTTATATAAATGGATGTCTACAGGTGGTAAGTCGAATTCTTTATCCAATAATCGGTAGGCTTTTACAACCAGGTTGTCATACGGATTCCCGTCTAAGACAATACCTTTCTGTTGCAGAGTGATTTTTTCTTTGGTATGACTTGCAACATGAATCTCCAGCGCGTCTTCGAGAGGGACAGGGTAAAAAATGGTTTCAAGATTGTGGTATCCATCCGGACGCTTCTCGGTAATATTCAGCCCGAGGTTTATTTTAGCATTTGGAAATGTGATCATCTCTTAATTTACGATTTAATTATAGGCGATTGAAGTTACTCGTTTTTTTAAACTATGCAAAGTTAGCAAAATCTTCATTGCTCATTCTTCATTCTTCATTAATATATTCTATCTTTGTTGTCCCTTTCACGTTAATAGCGTGTTTGGAATGCATTTAGTAAGATTTGATATATATTTTTCCATTCGTAAATAGTTAAATTGTAAGTATAAAGATGGCTGAACAACAAAAAAGAACCCCGCGTAATACCAAACCTAAGGCGACTCAACCTGTCACTGATTATGGCCGAATACAGCCACAGGCAACCGAATTGGAAGAAGCGGTATTGGGTGCTTTGATGATTGAGAAAGATGCTTATTCATTAGTGAGTGAGATCCTTCGTCCGGAATCTTTTTATGAGCATCGTCATCAGTTGATTTATGCTGCAATCACCGATCTTGCAGTTAACCAGAAGCCGGTGGATATCCTGACTGTAAAGGAGCAACTTGCTAAAAGAGGGGAGTTGAAGGAGGTAGGCGGACCTTTTTATATTACTCAGTTGAGTAGTAAAGTAGCTTCTTCCGCCCATATCGAATATCATGCCCGCATTATCGCGCAGAAATATTTGGCACGCGAACTCATCACCTTTACCAGTGGAATCCAGAGTAAAGCATTTGACGAGACACTCGATGTCGATGATCTGATGCAGGAGGCGGAAGGTAAGCTTTTTGAAATATCCCAGCGGAATCTGAAGAAAGATTATACGCAGATCAACCCTGTGATTAGCGAAGCGTATCAATTGATTCAGAAAGCTGCTGCACGGACGGATGGTTTGAGTGGTTTGGAGAGTGGTTATACCAAATTGGATAAGATGACTGCCGGTTGGCAGAATTCCGACCTCATTATTATTGCTGCCCGGCCTGCGATGGGTAAAACGGCCTTCGTGCTTTCTATGGCAAGGAACATTGCTGTTAACTTTCGTAATCCGGTTGCGTTGTTCTCTCTTGAAATGAGTAACGTGCAGTTGGTCAATCGTCTGATTTCAAATGTATGCGAGATTCCAAGTGAGAAAATAAAGAGTGGACAGCTTGCGGCATACGAGTGGCAGCAACTCGACTATAAGCTGAAAGACTTGATAGATGCTCCGCTCTATGTAGACGATACACCCTCTCTGTCTGTATTCGAACTTCGTACGAAGGCACGCCGTTTGGTTCGCGAACACAATGTGAAGATCATAATTATTGACTACCTCCAGTTGATGAATGCCAGTGGGATGGCTTTTGGCAGTCGTCAGGAAGAGGTTAGTACCATCTCGCGTTCGTTGAAAGGGCTTGCCAAAGAATTGAATATTCCTATTATTGCCTTGTCCCAGTTGAATCGTGGTGTCGAGAATCGTGAAGGCATAGAAGGAAAACGTCCCCAATTGAGTGATCTTCGTGAATCCGGTGCTATCGAACAGGATGCCGATATGGTCTGTTTTATTCATCGACCGGAATACTACAAGATCTATCAGGATGATCATGGGAATGACTTGCGGGGCATGGCTGAGATCATTATTGCAAAACACCGTAATGGTGCGGTGGGAGACGTGCTTCTCCGGTTCAAAGGAGAATATACCCGTTTCCAGAATCCGGAAGACGATATGGTGATTCCTACTCCCGATGAAGGAGCCATCCTTGGTTCGCGAATGAATTCTTCACCCGCAAGTGTGCCTCCACCGGCTCCCGATTTTATTCCTCAGGGAGGGAATCCTTTTGGAGGAAGCAGTGAAGGGCCGTTGCCTTTTTAATAGAAAATAGATTATACGATTCGTAACAAGTGATATTGATGAAAATGACCGGTGCTAATTCCTATGCGGATTCGTGTCGGCTTTTTCTATTTGGTTAATTTTCTACCTATTAATTCCCCGCCAACCAAAAAATCTTATTAACTTTGCGAGTCTTTTTTGAGAAACAATAAAAACTTAATGATATGAATATCTCTTATAATTGGCTGAAAGAGTATGTTAACTTCGATCTGACACCTGATGAAGTGGCTGCTGCGCTTACTTCCATCGGACTGGAAACGGGAGGCGTGGAAGAAGTTCAAACCATTAAAGGTGGTCTGGAAGGTCTGGTGATCGGTGAAGTTCTGACTTGTGTGGAACATCCTAATTCAGACCATTTGCACATCACAACTGTAAATTTGGGAAATGGCGAACCTACTCAAATCGTTTGTGGCGCACCGAATGTTGCTGCCGGACAAAAAGTAGTTGTTGCCACATTGGGCACGAAACTTTACGATGGGGATGAATGTTTTACGATTAAAAAGTCGAAGATTCGCGGTGTTGAATCTATAGGAATGATTTGTGCGGAAGATGAAATCGGTATCGGAACTTCTCATGATGGAATCATCGTATTGCCGGAAAATGCCATCCCGGGCACTTTAGCCAAAGATTATTATAACGTAAAGAGTGATTATGTCCTTGAGGTGGATATTACTCCGAACCGTGCAGATGCATGCTCACATTACGGAGTAGCTCGTGATTTATACGCATATCTTATCCAAAATGGTTACCAGGCAACATTAAATCGTCCGTCAGTAGATCGTTTTACGGTAGAAAACCATGATCTTGACATCAGTGTAACGGTAGAAAATAGTGAAGCATGTCCGCGTTATGCCGGTGTGACGGTAAAAGGGGTTACAGTAAAGGAAAGTCCCGAATGGTTGCAGAATAAACTTCGTATTATTGGTTTGCGTCCTATTAATAATGTGGTAGATATCACTAATTATATAGTACATGCTTTTGGTCAACCGTTGCATTGTTTTGATGCTGATAAAATCAAAGGAGGCGAGGTTGTTGTGAAAACGATGTCGGAGGGTAGCCCGTTTGTCACTTTGGACGGTGTAGAACGCAAATTGAATGAACGTGACTTAATGATTTGCAACAAAGAAGAAGCGATGTGTATCGCAGGTGTATTTGGCGGATTAGATTCAGGTTCTACGGAAACTACTACGAATGTATTTATAGAAAGTGCTTATTTCCATCCGACATGGGTACGTAAGACAGCTCGTCGTCATGGCCTCAATACAGATGCTTCTTTCCGTTTCGAGAGAGGCATAGATCCTAATGCAACCATCTATTGTCTGAAATTGGCAGCCATGATGGTTAAAGAATTGGCAGGCGGAACCATTTCGAGTGAAATAAAGGATATTTGTGTGGCACCTGCTCAGGATTTTGTTGTTGAACTGTCTTATGAAAAGGTGCATTCATTGGTTGGAAAAGTGATTCCGGTCGAGACGATTAAAAGCATCGTAACCAGTCTGGAAATGAAAATTCTGAATGAAACAACCGAAGGACTCACTCTTGCGATCCCTCCGTACCGTGTAGATGTACAGCGCGATTGTGATGTGATTGAAGATATCTTACGTATTTACGGATATAATAATGTAGAAATTCCGACTACTTTGAAATCAAGCTTGACAACGAAAGGGGAGTCTGATAAATCTAATAAATTGCAGAATTTGATTGCCGAACAATTGGTAGGCTGTGGTTTTAATGAAATTTTGAACAACTCATTGACTCGTGCGGCGTATTATGACGGATTGGAATCGTATCCCTCCAATCATTTGGTAATGCTGATGAATCCATTAAGTGCAGATTTGAATTGTATGCGCCAAACCTTGTTGTTTGGCGGTCTTGGAAGTATTGCACATAACACAAATCGGAAGAATGCCGATTTGAAATTCTTCGAATTCGGTAATTGCTATTATTTCGATGCGGATAAGAAGAATCCGGAAAAGGTACTTGCCGCATATTCGGAAGATTATCATCTCGGATTATGGGTTACCGGCAAGAAAGTTTCTAATTCATGGGCACATCCTGATGAAAATAGTTCAGTGTATGAATTGAAGGCGTATGTTGAAAACATAATGAAACGCCTTGGGCTGGATTTGCATAATCTGGTAACAGGCAATCTTTCTGATGATATTTTTGCAACAGCACTTTATATGAATACGAAAGGTGGAAAACGTCTGGCTACATTTGGAGTGGTATCCAAGAAGTTATTAAAGGCATTTGATATCGATAATGAAGTGTATTATGCCGATCTGAACTGGAAAGAATTAATGAAAGCGATCCGTTCGGTGAAAATAAGCTACAAGGAAATATCTAAATTCCCTGCCGTAAAACGTGACTTGGCTCTACTGCTTGATAAGAATATCCAGTTTGCCGAAATTGAAAAGATAGCTTATGAGACAGAGAAAAAGCTGCTGAAAGAAGTCGAGCTTTTCGATGTGTACGAAGGCAAGAACCTTGAAGCAGGTAAGAAATCTTATGCAGTCAGCTTTTTGTTGCAAGATGAAACGCAGACATTGAATGATAAGATGATTGATAAGATCATGTCGAAATTAGTGAAGAACCTGGAAGATAAGCTGGGTGCAAAACTGAGATAGCATCTTAAGACATACTTGAAAATTAAAATTTAACAATAAAACTATAAACCAATGGGAAGAGCATTCGAATATAGAAAAGCTACCAAGCTGAAAAGATGGGGTAACATGGCTCGTACATTTACGAGAATAGGTAAGCAAATTGCTATTGCTGTGAAAGCAGGAGGACCGGACCCTGAGAATAATCCGCACTTGCGTGCTGTGGTTGCCACTGCAAAACGCGAGAACATGCCCAAGGATAACGTAGAACGCGCTATCAAGAATGCAATGGGCAAAGACCAGAAAGACTATAAAGAGATGAATTATGAAGGATACGGACCTTTTGGAATTGCTGTATTCGTAGAAACCGCAACGGACAACACGACCCGTACGGTGGCTAATGTACGTAGCATATTCAATAAATTCGGGGGCTCGTTAGGTACATCCGGCAGTCTTGATTTCATGTTCTCTTGGAAGTCAATGTTTACCATCACCAAGAAAGAGGGGTTGGAGATGGATGATCTGATTCTTGAATTAATAGATTATGGAGTAGAGGATGAGTATGATGAGGATGAAGATGAAGTAACGATCTATGGTGATCCTAAATCATTCGCCCAAATTCAGAAATATCTGGAAGATAATGGCTTTGAAGTGAAAGGTGCCGAATTTACTCGTATTCCAAATGACGAGAAAGATGTGACGGAAGAACAACGCACTACCATCGATAAAATGGTGGAACGTTTGGAAGAGGACGAGGATGTTCAGAATGTTTATACAAACATGAAGCCGGCCCAAGACGAAGAATAATGAAAAATATCTATAAAACTCATGGCACGTGTAGCTCATGTATCGAAATCGATGTAGAGGATGGTATTCTGAAAGAGGTAGCTTACTGGGGTGGATGCAATGGTAATTTGCAAGGAATTTCTCGGTTGGTAACGGGGATGAAAGTGGAAGAGGTAATTGCAAAACTGGAAGGTATTCAGTGTGGTACTCGCTCGACTTCTTGTCCAGATCAGCTTTGCCGGGCATTACACGACATGGGGTATTAAGATTCGATCTTATAAACAATAACGGAGACATTTTTAAAAGTGTCTCTGTTATTGTTTATAAGAATTTTATTATTGATACATATCAGGAGTTACTTTTACACTAAAGAGCTTTTGTTGAGTTTTCTCTGAGAAATAAATGTAAAGCATAGTCACTTTTGCTTCTCTATATATTTTTAATTCATTGGTCGATTTAATAATACCAGGAAGTTTTTCTTCCATTTGCTTCTGAGTAGCTTCTACTGCACTTGGATCATCCGCAGCACCGCTAAGTGTATAATAATAAGTAAAGGTATTGTCTTTGCTTGTATAAGTCGTACTGTCCATTCTTGTTACATCATCTATCTTCATAGGACACTGTTTGTTGACTTCTTGAGAAGCAATCTCAAATACCTTTTGTTTCGCTTGCTGGCAAGAGGTAAGAATGATCAATGCCAGACATATCGCAGAAAGGATTTTCTTCATAATTGTTTTAATTTAGTGATAATATACAAAGATAATGGTTAACTGTGAACCTAACAAGTGAAATGATTGTTTTTATTTAATGATCAATTATCAATTATCAATGCCAAGAAATGTATATAAACTTGTTTTTATATGACATTTAGTCGTATTTTTGTACAAACATTATAGAAGAACAAAACTTTATTATGCGGAATATTTTTAAAGATTTGAAGCGTAAAGATCATAAACGCTATCTGGGTGGATTGGACGTATTCAAATATATCGGTCCGGGATTACTTGTCACTGTAGGATTTATCGATCCTGGCAATTGGGCATCGAACTTTGCAGCAGGCTCTGAATTTGGTTATTCATTATTATGGGTGGTAACATTGTCGACTATCATGTTGATAATACTTCAACATAATGTGGCGCATTTGGGCATTGTTACCGGTTTGTGTTTATCTGAGGCAGCTACACAGTATACTCCGAAATGGGTATCACGGCCTATTCTTGCAACAGCAGTCGTAGCTTCTATATCCACTTCTTTAGCGGAGATTCTGGGTGGTGCGATCGCTTTAGAAATGTTGTTCGATATACCCATAATATGGGGAGCAGTATTAACTACTGTTTTTGTTTCTATTATGCTGTTTACCAATTCTTATAAAAAAATAGAACGTTCGATCATTGCTTTTGTTTCTGTTATCGGGTTGTCATTTATATATGAACTGTTTTTGGTTGACATTGATTGGCCGATGGCGGTTGAGGGGTGGGTGACTCCGACTTTTCCAAAAGGAAGCATGCTGATTATCATGAGTGTACTCGGTGCGGTAGTCATGCCTCACAATCTGTTTCTTCATTCGGAGGTGATACAGAGTCATGAATATAACAAACAAGATGACTCGTCTATTCGTAAAGTATTGAAATACGAGCTGTTTGATACTCTTTTTTCAATGATAATAGGTTGGGCTATTAACAGTGCTATGATACTTTTGGCAGCAGCTACTTTTTTTAAGAGTGGTATACAAGTAGAAGAATTGCAACAGGCAAAATCACTATTGGAACCTTTGTTGGGAAATAATGCTGCCATTGTTTTTGCCTTGGCGTTGCTTATGGCAGGAATCTCTTCCACCATAACGAGTGGCATGGCTGCAGGATCTATTTTCGCGGGGATTTTTGGAGAATCTTATCATATTAAAGATAGCCATTCTCAAATGGGAGTCATTCTTTCATTGGGGATTGCGTTGTTATTAATTTTTTTTATTGGTGATCCATTCAAGGGGCTATTGATCTCACAAATGATTTTGAGCATTCAGTTGCCATTTACGGTATTTCTGCAAGTGGGGTTAACTTCATCAAAGAAAGTGATGGGCAATTACGTGAACAGTCGCTGGAGTACGTTCGTGCTTTATACAATTGCAATTGTAGTTTCTGCTCTGAATATAATGTTATTGTTTTCATAAATAAACAGGTATGGGGGAAAGTTTGAATTTTGTTCGTTATGGAGAAGGTACTTCACACGAGCATTTCATAAGTATTGAAAGAATGTCAAATGAGGAGTGCGGTGTTGGCGGACGTAATTTATCGATAAGTTATAATTTTGAAAGTACATCTTTCATGGACGTTTTAGTAGCTTCTACTACTAAGGGTGTTTGTTATATGGCTTTCGCTGACGAACGTGAGAAAGCTTTGGAAGAGTTGGCAAGTCTTTTCCCGATGGCAGCTTTTGAACGCCGTTCTGATAAGTTGCAAGAGCATGCGGTAGCTATTTTGAATACGGGGTGTGAGGATATTAAGAATGTGAAATTATATGTTAAGGCTTCAGATTTCCAGTTGAAGGTATGGAATACACTTCTGAAAATACCATTGGGAGCATTAACGACTTATGGTGATATAGCTCGGTACCTTCATAGTCCGAAAGCGTCCCGTGCCGTAGGTACTGCTGTTGGAGACAACCCGGTGGCGTTTCTGATTCCTTGTCATCGTGTTGTTCGTTCCGATGGTACCTTGGGTGGCTATCATTGGGGACTGACTCGTAAAACTGCAATAATAGACTGGGAAGCGAAGAAATGTAAATGATTAGTATTTGCTTTTTATATACTACTATGGAGTTTATGAAGATTGCCCGTATTAAAGATATTGATTTGAAAACATATAAAAGAATTTTATGAGGATAATAACTTATAACGTAAATGGTCTGCGTGCAGCTGTAGCTAAGGGCTTACCCGAGTGGCTGTCGCAGGAGTTACCCGATGTTTTATGTTTGCAGGAAACGAAGTTGCAACCGGAACAGTATCCGGCAGAACCGTTTGAAGCGTTAGGATATAAGGCTTATTTATATTCAGCCCAGAAAAAGGGATATAGCGGAGTAGCCATACTGACCCGGTGTGAACCTGACTATGTGGAATATGGTATGGGGATTGATGAATATGACAATGAAGGGCGTTTTATCCGTGCCGATTATGGTGATTTGTCGATAGTAAGCGTCTATCATCCGTCCGGAACCAGCGGAGACGAACGTCAGGCTTTTAAAATGGTTTGGTTGGAGGCTTTTCAGAAGTATGTTACCGAATTGCAGAAATCACGCAGAAAGCTCATACTTTGCGGAGATTATAACATTTGCCATGAAGCGATAGATATTCACGATCCTATACGAAATGCGACAAATAGTGGTTTTTTGCCGGAAGAACGGGAATGGATGACTCGTTTTCTATCTACCGGATTTATTGATTCTTTTCGGGCATTATATCCTGAAAAGCAAGAATACACCTGGTGGAGTTATCGTTTCAATTCGCGGGCAAAAAATAAAGGATGGCGTATTGACTACTGTATGGTCAGTGAACCTATGCGTCCGTTGCTTAAAAATGCCTGTATTTTGAATCAGGCAGTACACTCCGATCATTGTCCGATGATGTTGGAAGTGGCTGATTGAATACTTAGATTATAGTAATACTTAATTTACGGTGATCCCCACCATTTCGGAATTCACATAAATAGATTCCTTGCCAAGTCCCCAAGTTAAGTCTGTGATTCTTGATGGGGATTGTGATTGAACTGCCTATAAGTGATGCTTTGATGTGGGCACTCATATCATCGGGACCTTCCAAAGTATGGATGAAATAATTTGCTCCGTCCGGAACAACCTTGTTAAAGTAAGTCTGAAAATCTTGCCGGACATCCGGATCGGCATTTTCATTTATTGTGATAGCTGCTGAAGTGTGTTTAATAAAAATTACGAGTAAGCCGCTTTCTGGTAGTTCTGATAAATGTGAAACGATATCTTCGGTGATCAGGTGGAAACCACGTGGATAGTGTGCTAATTGTATATCGAATGTCATCGCCATAATTTTCTGTTTTTAAAATTCTTCCGCAAAGATACTTTTTTCTAATTTTGCATAAATCAATTATAGAAATAAAAATGGAAGATAGAATTCAACGTGCTATAGAGCTTTTTAAAAGTGGGTATAATTGTTCGCAATCTGTGGTAGCTGCTTTTGCCGATATGTATGGATTTACACAAGAACAGGCATTGCGGATGGCGGCCTCTTTTGGAGGAGGTATCGGACGTATGAGGGAAACTTGTGGTGCTGCTTGTGGCATGTTTTTATTAGCAGGGTTGGAAACCGGAGCAACAGACGGTGCTGATAAAGTAGGCAAGGCTGCTAATTATGCTTTGGTACAAGAATTGGCAGAAGAGTTCAAAAGAAGGAACGGCTCTATAAATTGTGGTGAATTATTAGGGCTGAACAAAAAGACTCAGCTTTCGTCTATTCCTGAAGAAAGAACTAAACATTACTATGCTAAACGTCCCTGTGCAAAGATGGTAGAGGAAGCCGCCAGAATATGGTCTGAGTACCTGGAAAAGCACTCTAAAGAGGAATGAAAAAGCCGTTTTTCTTACATTTACTGTAAAAAAAGAACTAATAAACTGTTATATAACATAAATATAACTATCTTTGCGGCTGAAATAAAATCTGAAAGTTGTTATTGACTGCGGAATTTTATATCATGTCTAACTAAATTTTCAAAAGTAATGTTGAAAGAAAAAGCAGGTGAAATTGCAGGTAAAATCTGGGTTGCACTGAATGGAACAGAAGGACTGACAGCTAAGCAAATTAAAAAAGCAACTAAACTGGTTGATAAAGACCTGTTCTTGGGACTTGGCTGGTTATTGAGAGAAGACAAGATCTCCACTCAGGAAGTTGAAGGTGAGCTTTTCATTAAATTGAACTAACAGTACGGTTCACTTACCAATAAAAAAATGCGTTGATACATTATAAAATGTAATCAACGCATTTTTTTATAATATCTTATGGAAATTGGATGTATGATGTGATGGATATTTATCAGTCTTCGTTTTATAATCTGATTACTCAACTGAAATTGATCAATTTCTGATGTTCCCCTTCAGCAACTTATAGTCATAAACAACATGAAAGTATTGGATTATTTTCATTATCTTTGCGGCCATAAAAAGAGGTCTTATTTCACTAGTATACTATTATTTGTTTTGCTATAGTTTTACTGAATAATGGCTATCTTATGTAATTATCTTGTTTATAAATAGATAACTGTTGAAAATGAAGAATATACGTAATTTTTGTATTATTGCCCATATTGATCATGGTAAGTCGACATTAGCAGACCGTTTGCTGGAATTCACCAATACTATCCAAGTTACCGAAGGACAAATGCTTGATAATATGGATTTGGAAAAGGAGAGGGGGATTACCATTAAGAGTCATGCTATACAAATGGAATTTGCTCATAAAGGTGAAAAGTATATTCTGAATCTGATCGATACTCCGGGACATGTGGACTTTTCATATGAAGTATCCCGGTCAATAGCTGCCTGTGAAGGCGCGTTGCTCATTGTAGATGCTTCACAAGGTGTTCAAGCACAAACTATTTCCAATCTTTATATGGCTATTGAACATGATTTGGAGATCATTCCGGTGATCAACAAATGTGATATGGCAAGTGCCATGCCCGAAGAGGTGGAAGATGAAATCGTTGAGCTTCTAGGTTGCAAGCGTGAGGAGATTATTCGTGCTTCCGGCAAAACTGGTATGGGGGTTGAAGAAATCCTGACCGCGGTTATCGAACGTATTCCTCATCCGAAAGGAGATGAGGAAGCACCGTTGCAGGCTTTAATTTTCGACTCCGTATTCAATTCTTTCCGTGGCATTATCGCATATTTTAAGATAGTGAACGGAGTGATTCGTACCGGTGATAAAGTCAAATTTTTCAATACAGGAAAGGAATATGACGCGGATGAAATCGGTGTGCTGAAAATGGATATGGTACCTCGTAAAGAACTTCGTACGGGTGATGTGGGATATATTATTTCCGGAATTAAAACCTCTAAAGAGGTGAAAGTAGGTGATACCATTACACATATAGCTCGTCCATGTGACAAAGCGATTGCTGGTTTTGAAGAAGTAAAACCTATGGTGTTTGCCGGTGTTTACCCCATTGAGGCTGAAGAATTTGAAGATTTGCGGGCATCTCTTGAAAAATTGCAGTTGAATGATGCGTCATTAACATTCCAACCGGAGTCTTCTTTAGCTTTAGGATTTGGTTTCCGTTGTGGATTCCTTGGGTTGTTACACATGGAGATCGTTCAGGAACGTTTGGATCGTGAGTTTGATATGAATGTAATCACTACCGTTCCGAATGTCTCTTATAATATTTATGATAAACAGGGACATGTTACAGAGGTTCATAATCCTGGAGGTATGCCCGATCCTACATTGATTGATCATATTGAAGAGCCATATATAAAATCTTCCATAATCACAACTACCGATTATATCGGTCCTATTATGACTTTGTGTTTGGGTAAACGTGGTGAATTGATCAAACAGGAATATATTTCGGGCAACCGGGTGGAATTATATTATAATATGCCTTTGGGAGAAATAGTAATTGACTTTTATGATAAGTTGAAAAGTATTTCTAAAGGATATGCTTCTTTTGATTATCATCCTAATGGTTTTAGACCTTCTAAACTGGTGAAACTTGATATTCTTTTGAATGGTGAATCTGTGGATGCACTTTCTACTCTGACACACATTGATAATGCTTATGATATGGGACGTCGTATGTGTGAGAAGTTGAAGGAACTGATTCCGCGCCAGCAATTCGAGATTGCTATACAAGCAGCTATCGGTGCCAAAATTATTGCACGTGAAACTATAAAAGCTGTTCGTAAAGACGTGACTGCAAAATGTTATGGTGGCGATATCAGCCGTAAGCGTAAATTGTTGGAGAAGCAAAAGAAAGGAAAGAAAAGAATGAAACAGATTGGCAATGTAGAAGTACCGCAAAAAGCATTCCTTGCTGTTCTGAAGTTAGATTAGGAATTTTACAATAAAAAACAACAGGTGTATTCTGAACAAATAGCTTTATTATAGGTTTTTAAAATACACCAGGTAGTTGTCGTCTGTCTGCAGAGCTTTCCTGGCAATTACCAAAATAAAATGAATTGAATATATACAATGAGAAAAGTTCTGTCTTTTTCGGTCTTCTTGATGATGGGCCTCTTACTATCCCAATTCCTGCCTGCAATGGCAGGGGAGGATTACGGTACAGTCAAAACTATTGCTAATATTTTGCTGTATGTCTGTTTGAGTTTTATCATGATTAATGTAGGTCGAGAGTTTGAAATCGATAAATCTCGATGGAAAAGTTATGCTGAAGATTACTTTATTGCCATGGCAACCGCTGCCATGCCTTGGTTCCTGATTGCATTATATTATGTATTTGTATTACTTCCCCCCGAGTTTTGGAACAGTTGGGAAGCATGGAAAGAGAACTTGTTGCTTAGCCGGTTCGCAGCACCTACTTCAGCAGGAATTTTGTTTACCATGCTGGCGGTCATTGGATTGAAAACCAGTTGGATTTATAAGAAAATCCAAGTGTTGGCGATATTCGATGATTTGGATACTATCCTGTTAATGATTCCTCTTCAAATCATGATGATTGGGCTGCGTTGGCAGTTGATAATTGTTGTTTTAGTTGTATTCTTACTTTTGGCTCTCGGTTGGAAACAGTTGGGTAAGTACAATTGGCGACAAGACTGGAAGGCAATCCTTTTTTATTCCGTGATTGTTTTTGTAGTTACTCAATCAGTTTATATGATTAGTAAAAGCATGTATGGAGAGGAGGGGAGCATCCATATTGAAGTATTGCTTCCGGCATTCGTGTTGGGTATGATTATGAAACATAAAGAGATTGATACTCCGCTTGAACATAAAGTGTCTACCGGAATATCTTTTCTGTTTATGTTTTTGGTAGGTATGAGTATGCCTCACTTCCTTGGGGTTGATTTTGCAGGAACACAGGAAGGTACTTATTCGGTAACTGGTTCACAGGAGATGATGTCTTGGGGCATGATCGCTCTTCATGTGTTAATTGTCTCTTTATTGTCAAATGTAGGAAAACTATTCCCTGTCTTCTTTTATCGTGATCGGAAGTTTAGTGAACGTTTGGCTTTGTCAATAGGCATGTTTACTCGTGGTGAAGTAGGTGCCGGTGTCATTTTTATAGCACTTGGTTATAATCTGGGTGGTCCCGCTTTGGTCATTTCCGTACTTACTTTGGTTCTGAATCTTATTTTGACTGGTATATTTGTTCTTTGGGTTAAAAAGCTGGCTTTGAGGAGTTATTCCGGTTAGATTGGGAAGACTTAAATTTTTTATTATAAAAACACACTACTATGACCGTGTTACGTACTATGAAGAATTTCTCGTCCATGAATATTGCAGCGAGTATTCTGCTATTTGTGACAGCTATTGCGGCTGCCGTTATTGCTAATTCTCCTGTTGCACCGGCTTATCAGGAATTCTTATCCCATGAATTGCATCTTCGTATTGGGAGCTTTAATTTGCTTTCGCATGGGGGACATAATCTGAAGATGATCGAGTTTATCAATGATGGCCTGATGACTGTTTTCTTTCTCTTGGTTGGGCTTGAGATAAAACGGGAGATATTAGTTGGCGAGCTTTCTTCATTCCGCAAAGCGGCATTGCCGTTTATCGTTGCATGTGGAGGTATGGTATTTCCGGTAATTATTTATTCAATGATTTGTACTCCGGGTACTGAGGGAGGACAAGGACTTGCTATTCCTATGGCCACGGATATTGCTTTTTCATTGGGGGTACTCAGTTTACTTGGAAGCCGTGTACCATTGAGCCTTAAGATATTCCTTACAGCTTTTGCTGTAGTGGATGACATTGGGGGGATATTGGTGATAGCGTTGTTTTATAGTTCCCATGTGGCGTATGAATATCTTCTTGTTGCTGCATTGCTTTACGTAGTTCTTTATTTTTTGGGAAAACATGGAACCACCAATAAGATATTCTTTCTGGTCATCGGAGTAGTTATCTGGTACTTGTTTTTGCAATCGGGCATTCATAGTACGATTTCCGGAGTAATACTTGCTTTTGTTATTCCTGCTAAGCCGCAATTGAATGTTGGAAAATATATTGAACGTATACGACGGATTATCAAGACTTTTCCGGAGATGAAAAATAATAGTATTGTATTGACAAATGAGCAGATTGCTATGCTGAAACAGGTGGAATCTGCTTCCGACCGTGTAATCAGTCCGTTGCAATCTTTAGAGGATAATTTACATGGGGCGGTCAACTATCTTATTTTGCCATTATTTGCATTTGTGAATGCCGGAGTAGTATTTAGTGGTAGTGGTAATGTTGTTGGTGAAGTTAGTGTAGCTGTTGCTTTGGCATTACTTTTGGGTAAATTTTTGGGGATTTTTTCTTTTACATGGTTGGCCATTAGAAGCGGATTTACTCCTATGCCGCATGGAATGAATTGGAAGAACATAGCAGGAGTGGCTTTGTTGGGTGGTATAGGATTCACGGTATCCTTATTCATAGCTAATCTTTCATTTGGAGACAGCCATCCTGTGTTATTGAACCAGGCTAAGTTTGGAGTGCTTTCTGGCACAGTGTTATCAGGTATTTTGGGATATATAGTTTTATATTTTGTTCTGCCTAAAAAGAAATAGTTATCGAGAAAACAATAGTCATGGATAGAAGAAGGCTCTTATTCAAATACAGGATATGAATAAGAGCCTTTTTGTGCTATAAATTAGATGTGTAGTTAATCTATCAAGTCATCTTCTCCATCATCGATAGGCAAGATTTTTCTGCTTTCTTCATGTGGCAATTCTTCCACTTGGCGAAGTCTTCGTTCGATAGCCCGGGTACGTTTTCCCATCACTTCTTCTAATTGGTCACCAGCAGTTTGCAGATTTTTCTGGACTTTCTCAAGCAGACCACCGAATTTGCTGAATTCAGTCTTTACGGCTCCAAGTACAGTCCATACTTCTCCTGTTCGCTTTTGTATGGCAAGGGTTCGGAATCCCATTTGTAGACTGTTTAATATCGCTCCCAATGTAGTAGGTCCGGTCACGACAATTTTAAAGTCTTTCTGTAATGCTTCCACCAAGGAAGTACGCCTGATCACTTCGGCATATATGCTTTCAAAGGGTAAGAATAAAATAGCGAAATCCGTTGTAAAAGGCGGATCTACATATTTATCATGAATGTCCTTTGCCATTTTCTTGATTGTATTTTCCAATTGTTTTCCGCAAATCTCTATGCGCGTAGTATCACCGGATTCGAATGCATCATAATACTGTTCGTAAACATCTTTGGGGAATTTGGCATCTATTGGAAGGTATACAGTACTGTTCACGTCCTCTTTGCCTGGGAGTTTGATGGCAAACTCCACAAATTCTGTTCCGCTCTTTTTGGTTTTTACATTCGCATCGTATTGCTCGGGACTCATCATCTGTTCCAGTAATGCACCTAATTGCACTTCTCCAAATGTACCACGCATTTTTACATTGCTCAATACTTTTTTCAGACCACCTACGTCTTGTGCTAAAGATTTCATTTCTCCCAGTCCTTTTTGTACATTCTCTAATTGCGAACGGACTAACTCAAAAGATTGACCGATACGTTCGTTCAGGGTCTTTTGTAATTTTTCTTCTACCATCAATCGCATGTCATCCAATCGTTTTTCAGTAGATTGTAACAGCATCTCCTGTTGGCGTGCCATTGCATCGAATTTCTGCCGTTGGAGTTCTCCGGTAGTCATCATATTCTTATGTAAGACGTCTTGTAATTGTTGCAGATTCTGATTTAAAGTCTGTGTTATTTCCATGCGGAGTTCTCGGATGCTGCGGTTCAGCTCTTCCCGATTTTCCTGCATCTGTTGGCGCAAGGCGGTTTGTAGAATATCATTTTGTGCCTGTCCGTTATTCCGTAAAAGAACAAGTACGAATAATGCAATCAAAAGCAGTACAGTTAAGATGAGTAAAACCAGTTCCATTTAAAGATATATCAAATTATATTTAGTGTGAAAGATTTTTTAATAGGAGGTAAACCCAAAAAACATCCTATCAGTCTGTTAATATGTCAATATTTCGTTGCCACTTTCAGTTATCAGTATCATGTTTTCCCATTGTGCTGAAGGTAGTCCGTCATCAGTAAATATAGTCCATCCATCAGCTTCGTCCACAAATACCTCATAAGTACCCATATTAATCATCGGTTCGATTGTGAATGTCATTCCGGGGACTATCAACATGCCTGTACCTCTTCGTCCGAAGTGTTCTACATCCGGTTCTTCATGAAATTGCATGCCTACACCATGACCGCAAAGATCGCGTACTACGCTATATCCGTTTTTTTCAGCATGTTCCTGTATGGCGGCTCCAACATCTCCCAGCCGTGCCCAAGGTTGTGCAGCGGCAATACCAATTTCCAAACATTCCTTTGTAACCTTTACTAAGCGTTGTGTTTCCGGTGCTACATCCCCGATCATGAACATGCGCGAGGCATCCGAGAAATAGCCTTTGTAGATGGTCGAAACATCCACATTAACAATATCTCCACTGCGAAGAATTTCATTTTTGCTTGGTATACCGTGGCAAACAACGTCATTAATACTCGTACACACACTTTTTGGAAAACCTTCATAATTGAGAGGAGCGGGGATCGCTCCATGGCTAGTAGTAAATTCATATACCATACGGTCTATCTCTTCCGTTGAAATGCCTTCGCGTATGTTTTCTGAAATATAATCCAAAAGGGCTGTATTGATTTTGGCACTCTCCCGGATTCCCTCCAGTTGTTCAGGAGTGCGGAGTGCTTTCCGGAAAGGGAGTTTATATCCTTGTTTTCTGTATTTCTGAATTTTATCTTCTATTTCGTCCGGATAGTTGGCAGGGGTGAACCGGAGTCCCTTGATGAACTTTTTCATTTCTCTGAATTTTTATCGAATCAACGTACAAATGTAGGGAATAAACTTCGGTATTCGGTTGCTTTCATCTTACTAAATTAAAAACACGATTGAAAGTTGGAATCATTTGCTGTTTCAATTTGACAAAAAGCTTTTCTTATGTATCATAAGGAGCGTTATTTCGGGCCGATGATAAGCATAATCAAAAAAACGCATTATAGAGAAATCTGTGTTTTCTGCTTTGTCTATAAAATGAGGAAATAAGCTACATAATACAATGCTTAGCCCTTTTCTCGCTTTCCGAATGATTAATATTGTAAAATTTTCATTGTAATTCGTCAGGAATAAGAGCTACATCGAATTGGAGTAACTAGAGAAAATAAGTCAAAAAATAGATGCTTTTTCGAAGAATTGAGCTTTAAAATATTGGAAAAGGTTATATCATTTGCTAGAAATAGTTACTTAGTCCGATGATAATTAATGTTTCATCCGTTGATAATTGATGTTTCATCTGATGATAATAGGTATTCTATCCGATAATTATGGCTATTTCATCCACTCAAACGCTATATTTTCCCTCTTTCGACTTTAAAAACAACCCTGTTTTATCCTATTTCAGCAGTTTAGTAGAAGTGTGCAGTTAGCAATATATATAAAATGAGAGCATTTTGTCAGGGAAATGCGAAATTAACTATGAAAATTGTTTTTATTAAAGGGAGAAAATAATTCAATTACTATTACAATTTTTTATGGTGATATGTATTGAGGTCATTATAATTAGTGTTTTGGAGCTATTTCAATTGCCTTATTTTGTGTTTAATGGCATTATAAAGAAATAATACACATTTAAATGTTGAATTTACAGATTATATTCTTTCCTTTATGAATAAATACAAAGATAACATATGCGAATAACTTTAAAAACTACTTCAAACACTTCGATCATCCCTTTCAACTATCAGCAAAAAATGATCGGTACAATTCATAAATGGATTGGAAACAATGAAATACATGATAAAATATCATTGTATTCTTTTTCATGGCTACATGGTGGAAAACTTGTGAAAGATAAAGGATTTGATTTTCCTGAAGGAGCTATATTCTTTATTAGCTTTTACGAGAATAAATATTTGAAAATATTGATAGATACGATTCTGTCCGATTCGGAAATGTTTTGTGGACTGGAAGTGAAAGATATCACAATAGAAAAACAACCGGTTTTCAGAAAGGAACCACTGGTCTTTAGATTGGCCTCTCCGGTTTTCATCAAAAGAAATATTGACGGTAATAATAAGTTTTTCTTTTATACCGATGAAGAAAGTAGCGTTTTGATGACAGAGACTTTAAGGCATAAGATGCAGATTGCTGGTTTGCCTGACGATGAGACTTTAAAAGTTGAATTTGATCTATCTTATCCGGTTAAACAAGTCAAGATGGTAACAATTCATGGTATTAAAAATAAGGCAAGCATGTGTCCTGTAATTATTCATGGAACTCCAGAAAGTAAATTGTTTGCTTGGACAGTCGGCGCTGGGAACAATAGCGGCGCCGGGTTCGGGGGGTTGATATAATTTATGTTGACTATGAAATATTTTATTGTTAAATATTCTGGGCCTTTCGGGTTTATCAAACCTTGGACCGCAGTCCGCGATGCGAGTGGTGGTGAGACATACTCACAACAGTTTTTAACTCCATCAATTATAGAAGGTATCAGACAAAAATTGGAAGTTTCTTCCATTCTACGTCATAAGCTCACTTATATGGGAATTGATGTTCAGCAAGAAGTAGTCCAGGCAAAAGCTTGGGCTAAGAAGGGAAAGCAATATATAAGAGAACGATCTATCCTTAAACGTGGCGTGTTACTTCGCCCTACTTTATTTTTGGCTTTTGAAAATGAGGCAGAAGCTGAAAACGCTTCATTGCAACATATCTGCTTATGCCGGAATGAAGACATACTTTTACCCGATGTTGCTGTAATGGAATTGAGTGAAGAAGAGTTTAATCAAATTGACGGGTATGAACTACGTTTTGGAACAGGCAATGGCTCTTTTCTTGTAGGTTATAACCGCTTCTGTAACAATGAAGAAATGTATGGACAAATTGTAATGACCGGTAATCCTATTCAAAAAGAATCTTATGAGTAAATATGATCATATTCTGGCAAAGAGTCCTGAAAAGGGAGGAACCACTTTGAAAGTTCATCTTGAATCTGTAGCCTTTTTTGCCGTTATTGCTGCACGATATGCAGGGGTTGACCCTGAAGTTGCCAAATTGGGAGCCTTATTGCATGATATAGGTAAGGCAAGTCCATTATTTCAGAAACGATTTGGAAAAGGGGTGAAGGCTCCGGATGGGTTTAGTTTTAGACATGAAGTAGCATCCTTATTCTTTTTGAATTTGGTAGATAGGGAGTTATGGCCGATGATAATTGATATGGTGGTTGCTCATCATAAATCTATCTATAATGATTCTGCTCGAAACGGTATTCTGGACATGGATGAGGGTAATGGTGAAGATATTTTAGATTATCATCTAACAGATTTTTCTTTATGGAGTATAGATGCATTGGGAATTCTAAATGAATTAGATTTTCCAAATATCTCACCGGATACACATATAAGCGAAGCAGATGCACGTGCAGCTTATGAATTTGTACTGGAACATTGTAGGAAAAAGACGAGAGGCTGGTCTGTTTGGAGAGGATTATTGATGGGAGCTGATCATTTTGTTTCGGCTACCGAAGGTCAAAAAGGAGAACTTCCGGATCTGTTTACTATTCCAGATGTGACTTATTATAAAGACAGGCAAAATAAACTATATCCTTTATCTTTGATAGTGTCCGATCTTAAAAAGAGGCATACATTTGTAAAAGCTCCTACGGGTTCCGGAAAAACTGATTTCTTATTAAAGCGTTGTCAGGGTCGCATCTTTTATACATTACCTTTTCAAGCCTCTATCAATGCGATGTATGAACGTATTAAAAGAGATTTGGGCAATAGTGTGAAGGATATTCGTCCATTACATTCCACTTCACGTTTAGCTATTGAAGACGGAAATGTAATAGAGAAAGCTATACAAGATAAATTCGGTGCTGCTATAAAAATACTGACTCCTCATCAGTTGGCATCTATTTCAATGGGGACAAAAGGGTATGAGTCAATTTTATTTGATTTGCAAGGATGTGATATTATTTTGGACGAGATACACACGTACTCAGATATGATCCAGTCTATTGTATTGGAGATGGTCAGAGTTTTGAACCATGTCGGTTGCAGGATTCATATTGGTACGGCAACGATGCCATCTGATTTAGAGAAAGCTATTCTTGATATTTTAGGAATTGAACAGGTGCAATACGTTGAATTGCCAGTACCTGTATTGGAATCATTCAATCGCCATATCATTCATAAAGCACCCTCATTTACAGCATTACTTCCTGTATTGCAGCAGGCGGTTGCGGAAGAACAAAAGATACTTATTGTATGTAATCGTGTGGCTCATGCTCAAGATGTCTTTGAACGAATAGAGGAATTGTATCCGGATATTGACAAAATGTTGATTCATAGCCGTTTTAAACGGGGAGATAGAAATCGTCTTGAAAAAGAATTGATGGAAGTTTATAATAAGAGTTCTCATGCTTGTATAGTTGTTTCCACACAAGTCGTGGAAGTGAGTCTGGATATTAGTTTTGACATGATGATTACTGAAACAGCTCCAATTGATGCCCTGATTCAACGTTTTGGTCGGGTCAACCGGATAAGGAAGGAGAATCCAACCAGTAAACCTATCTATGTGATTGCCCCTTCAGATAATGAAAGGGATAGTTTGCCATATTCTCACGAAGTTTTATTACGAAGTTATGACGTACTGCCGGATGGTGCTTTGCTGAGAGAAGCAGAATTGCAATCTCTGATAAATCAAGTTTACCGTGAGATTGAAATGATAAATATTGGCCTTGATGCAATTTTGGTAAATGGTAAGTGGAGATTGGGAGAATTAAGACATCTTTCTAAATCGGCTTTAATAGATAGTATTGATATTGATTCCGCGGTATGTATCACTCAGGAAGATGAAGAACGTTATAGGGAAGCTACTCCCGAAGAACAGATTTTAATGGAGATTCCGGTAAGATATAGTTCCTTAAAATGGAAAAAATTGAAACAGTTAAGAAATTTCAGATCAGATCCTTTTATAATTCCGGATGTAGCTTATTCAATCGAAAGAGGACTTGATATCTCGAAAGTAGGAGCAGAATATTATGATACAAATTATCAATTTTTATAGCTTATGTATACATCAACGATAGGACGTACATTCCTTAAGGCTTATAATACTAAGTTTCATACGGAACATACAGCAAAATCTTTTTTTGAAGAGATATTTATCCCGTTGTTTTTTGGGCATCCCAAATATATGATGACGGCAGGGAATTCTCCTCTTGAAAATCCCAAACTGAGTTGGGATGACATGATTAAAGGTAAGAAGCCTTTTGAAACGGATGAACGTAGACAAGAGCGAATCTCCAAGACGATTCACAAAATTGATTCAGAGGAAGCAGATGCGAGCATTGCTAGAGGATATGGAGTAACCAATTTAACTGCTGCAACTTCAGGACAAATTACGAATATTGATTTACCTGATAACAAAGAGAATATATACTTATCTTGGATTGGAGATGCTTTGGGAATTGGAGTTACTGGTGGCTTAATCATTTTGTTTGACCATGAACAGTTACTTTTGGATATATTCGAAGGTTGGCAGTATTATCGGAGATATTTGGAACAGTATCCAATGATGAAAGGTAATCAGATAAATACATGGAATGGCAGATGGATCACTCACCGATATAGCAGTAACTTTGACGAAGATGATCCTACTTCTGAATTTAATCCTTTGAATCCATCAGATAATGAGATATTTAATCTGCAAACAATTGCATGGGTAGACGTTTTGTTGAATATTGCTCGTAGAATAGATATGGATGATATGGTAGGATACCTATATAGTATCGGACAAACGAATACAACAATAGGATTTATACCATTTAGACTAAAAGACATCCTTCGTCCCAATCAGTTATATGTAAAAATATTTGGAGAATCGGCATTGAAGAAAAATTCAAAAAAATTGTCTCAGCTTTATGGTACCGCTATCGGGTTGAAAGCTGCCTGCCAATTGGGATCGATTGGTATTCCGGCTATGGAACCAAAAGGACTCCGACCTTTTTTTAATACCCAGAAAGGGGAGGGGAAAAAGATTATTTATAAACAAGATGAAGAACAGGAAATAACATTTAATACTTACTTAATTTGGATAATGGCTATGTTGAATAATGAAAAGTTATGGGATATGTCCCAGGAATTTGCGAAATTACTTTTGAAATATGAAGCAGGTGCTGAAAAAGGCAGAAGGGATCGAACAAATAATGTAAATCAATTACTTCGCTCCAGTCGTAAAAAAGATTTTATAGAAAAATTGATACCTCTTGTAAAAGAAGAGGAAGACACCGAAGGATTTGGAAATATGGCAAAGGTAGTAAATATAATGCCTGACGACAATTATCCATATTTCAATACTTTGATTAGATTTCAATATGCATTATTAAACAAATAAATATTATAACAATGAAACCATACATTTATTTAAGAGGACTGCGTCATGTAGATTTATCCGTATTTTGTGTAGACGGTGGACAAAAGTCGTATTGGGACCCTGTTTTTAATACAAGAGTGCCTTATTCAAGTGGACAGCAAGTGAAAAGAAGCATTCTGGATGCCATAAGTTGCGAATTGCAGTCGGAGCCATCTTCTGTAACTTTTGTATTTGATGTGAATAATAAAGGAGCTTTGGGAGAAGGAGAAGTGCTATCGCTTTGCGATCCGCAATATTTCGATCAGCTTTTGGGTGGTTGGATGAGAGCTGCTAAAGGTGGTAGCGAACGCACGCTTAAACGGAGAAGCCCACTTTCCATTTCTGCTATGCGTCCATTACATCCATTGCTGGGTGGACGATTTAATGAAAATGTAACTTTTGACCGTAGTGATAAACCTGAAGTTCATAAAGTTATTGTTCGTGATGCATCTGGTAAACCTATGTCGGAAGAGCAAATCGGAGCCTTATTAGCCGGGACGGATCGAAGCTTGTACCGTAAATGGATTCCTGAAAACGGAAGAGCAACCGGATTGTTCATATATGACGTGGCAATTGATTTGCGTACACTTTTTGCAGTTTCAGTAAATCAGATGGAACCGGAGTTGTCAAAAGAAAAAATTGAAGAACTCAAAGAAAAAGGTTGGATATCTTCTCAAAATGCATTTGGAGAATGTCTCATTATGCCAAAGTCTGATAGAGAGAAAGTTATTCCTGCTATTGCGAAAGCATTGATCAATTGGAAAATTTCCAGTAATCAGGCACGAACCTTCAGTTTGATGGAAACATTAGCAGTTGCCATAAGTGATAATGCCAATACTTTGGCGGGTGCAATTCGGGCAAAGCTGATAGCTGTCGATTCTGATAAGAAGATAGCAAAACCCTTGGTTGACGAGACTGCCGGTGCAGATTTGTTTATAGCATTGCCCTGTTCAGGCTACATGATTACTGAAACAGAATCGGCTGATGCATTACATGAAGCGGAAGACAGACTTATTGAGTTGATGCTATCATTTGATTACGAAAATCAAAAATAAAACAGTTCAGGCAGAATAAGTTATGTATATTCTGCCTGATTCTTTTTAAATTTAATATTATGAATCTCACAGGTACTCATTTTAATTATTATCAAGTTTGCAAGCGTAAGTTATGGCTTTTTGCAAACGGTATCAATATGGAATATACATCTGATCTTGTATATGAAGGAAAACTGATTCACGAAGAATCTTATCCGCAACGCTCTTCAAAATATGAAGAAGTGGAATTGGATGGAGTCAAAGTCGATTATTATGATACTTTACATAAAATAATTCATGAGATAAAGAAATCGGATAAGGTGGAGGCTGCTCACGAATTACAGTTGAAATATTATATGTATGTTTTTGAAAAGAATGGCATTGAAGGAATTTCGGGAGTGTTAGAATATCCTGTGTTGAGAAAAAAAGATAGCGTGATTTTAAGTGATATAGATCGGGAAATGATTCGGGAAATAGAATTCGATATACAACGGGTCGTTGAATCCATGACTTGTCCGCCAATAGAGAAAAAACGAATATGCAAGAATTGTAGTTATTTTGATTTTTGTTTTAGTGGGGAGGAAGAAATATGAAGAAAACTTATTATTTATTCAATCCGGGACAACTTGAACGTAAAGACAATACTTTAAAATTCACACCAGTTGCTGAGGATGGCAGTGGTGAGGAATGTGCCGGTCAATCTCGTTATTTACCAGTTGAGGACGTAAATGAATTTTATGTATTTGGTTCATTACGTGCTAATAGTTCTTTGTTTAATTTCCTTGGACAAAAAGATATTGCAGTACATTTTTTTGACTATTATGAGAATTATACAGGTTCATTTATGCCTAAAGATTCTTTACTTTCTGGACGGATGTTGCTTGCTCAAACATCCGCTTATCAAAATAAAAAGAAAAGGCTGTTTATAGCTCAGAAATTTATAGAAGCAGCGGCATATAATATGTTAAAGAATCTTCAGTATTATAACCGTAGGGGGAAAGATATGGAAGATATGATGGAATTAATAAAAAATTATGCTTCCAAACTTTCTGAAACAACATCTGTACAAGAATTAATGGGTAGAGAAGGCATGATCCGCCAAACTTATTATGATGCATTTAATTTAATACTGAATGATTATGAGATGGGGAATCGTACGAAACAACTACCTCAGAATGAAGTGAATGCTTTGATTTCTTTTGGAAATATGATGTGTTATACCTTGTGTCTACGGGCTATTCATCAGACACAATTAAATCCTACAATTAGCTTTTTGCATACACCCGGAGAGAGACGTTATTCGTTAGCACTTGATATTGCAGAAGTTTTTAAGCCTGTTATCATTGACCGGGTGATTTTTAAAGTTTTGAATAGAAAAGAGATCCAAGAAAAACATTTTGATACAAAATTGAATCGTTGTTTGCTCAATCAAAATGGGAAGAAGATATTTGTAAAAGCCATTGAAGATAAACTTACTGAAACTATCAAACATCGTACTTTGAACCGTAATGTGAGTTTTCGTCATTTGGTAAAACTTGAATGCTATAAATTGGCAAAACATGTATTGGAAATTGAAGAATACAAACCTTTTAAAATGTATTGGTGATGTATGTTATTTTAGTCTATGATTTTGGAGAAAAACGGGTTGCTAAGATGTTGAAGCTTTGTCGTAAGTATTTGAATTGGATACAAAATTCCGTTTTGGAAGGAGAAATATCCGAAGTCCGCTTAAAAGAGTTACTTATACTTGCCAAAGGGTTTATGAAAGAAGATGAAGATAGCATTATAATTTTTAAAGGTTCCAAACAATATTCTTTTGAAAAAGAAATTGTTGGAAAAGAGCGATGCCGTATAGATAATTTTTTGTAATTTAGTTGTCGTTGAGTATAAAGGGTATCCTTTACTGATATTCATATACTGCACTTTGTTCTTTGAAATCCTGATATTTAATAAAATAGCTATTGTGTCGATGCCCGATACTTTTTATATAATTGACCATCGACATATTTTTATGTTATAAAGTGGAATTTGAGGAGTTGCTAATGTGTTTGATATTAGAAATTTATGATTTTATTTGAGAAGAGTGTTAATTGTACCGTTTGGAATTGAAATCCGTGTAGGTGGTGTAGTTGTAATCCGTTATCACCCTGTGTTAATTGTACCGTTTGGAATTGAAATTGACCAAAGTAAGCGAATAGCAATAGGAAGGCGAAAGTGTTAATTGTACCGTTTGGAATTGAAATCTCTATAAATACTCTTACTTTCTTCATAATCGTTTGTGTTAATTGTACCGTTTGGAATTGAAATTTGTTCCTCGTTCTCCTTTTGTTCATCGTTCGAAGCGTGTTAATTGTACCGTTTGGAATTGAAATTGGAATGGCAACTCTTTAAGAGTGTACAAGGATAGTGTTAATTGTACCGTTTGGAATTGAAATGAGGTAGCCCTTCCGTACGCGTCGACGGTGAGTTTGTGTTAATTGTACCGTTTGGAATTGAAATAGGTGGTGGGCTTGTCGGAGGTTATCTTGTTCCAGTGTTAATTGTACCGTTTGGAATTGAAATTATGTGGGGTCTACTCCATATATGGCTCATACATAGTGTTAATTGTACCGTTTGGAATTGAAATGTGAGACGATGTAACCTCTTTACCTTCCCCTTTTGTGTTAATTGTACCGCTTGTGTAATTTAAATTGAAGGGATCAGTCCGATATCGGTTTTACTAAGCCTCTTAATTGTATCATTTGTGGAGTTGAAACTTCCTAAGACGGGAGAAAAGCAGTGTAATATCACAGTATTAATTATATTTTTGGAATATACATAAATAAAATAGCCTTATTTTATAACCAGTTTTTATTGTACCTTTGCAAGCATTTTTAATTGACGATTGATTATGGTAAATAAATATGAAGCACGGTTGAGTACAGAACGTATGCTACCGCTTGTTTTCAAAATGGCGCTTCCGGCAGTAGCGGCCCAGTTTGTAAACTTGCTTTATAATATGGTGGATCGTATTTATATCGGGCATATACCTGGTATTGGAACGGAGGCTTTGGCAGGGGTTGGTGTGACTACTTCAATTATAATTCTGATTTCTTCTTTTTCTGCTATTGTAGGTGGTGGTGGCGCACCTTTGGCTGCCATAGCTTTGGGACAGGGAGATCGGGTACGGGCAGGTAAAATATTAGGGAATGGTTTCATTTTACTAATTTTATTCACCATTTTCACTTCACTTACGGTGTATCTCTTTATGGAACCTATCCTGATCTTTACGGGTGCCTCTGAACGTACATTAATCTATGCAGTCGATTATCTTTCCATTTATCTGATCGGCACAATTTTTGTAGAAATAACCACCGGACTAAATACTTTCATCAATTCTCAAGGGCGTCCAGCGATTGCGATGTGTTCCGTTCTGATTGGTGCAGTATTGAACATTGCTCTTGACCCTATTTTTATTTTTGGGTTGAATATGGGAGTAAAAGGAGCAGCATTAGCAACCATACTTTCTCAAGCTTGCAGTGCTTTGTGGGTATTGGCATTCCTTTTCTCCCGGCGCGCCTCTTTACCATTGGAGAGGAAGTATATGAAATTAGACAGGAGAGTGGTGATTTCAATGTTCGCTTTAGGTGCTTCTCCTTTTATTATGTCCAGTACGGAAAGTCTGGTGGGTTTTGTTTTGAATGGCAACTTGAAAATGTTTGGAGATATCTATGTCAGTGCATTGACCATTTTACAAAGTGCTATGCAATTTGGAAGTGTACCATTAGTCGGATTTGCACAAGGATTCGTTCCGATAGTAAGCTATAATTATGGGCAGGGTGATAAACAGCGTGTGAAAGATTGTTTCCGTATCGTGGTGACAGTCATGTTCTCATTCAATTTATTACTGATGTTGTTTATGATTCTATTTCCATCTACGGTCGCTTCGGCTTTTACCAGCGATACCCAACTGATTGATACAGTCAGATGGGCAATGCCTGTATTCTTAGGTGGAATGACTATCTTTGGTTTGCAGCGAGCCTGTCAAAATATGTTTGTGGCTTTGGGACAGGCTAAGATCTCCATTTTTATCGCATTATTGAGAAAAGTAATACTATTAATTCCGTTAGCGTTTATATTGCCCTATTTTATGGGAGTAGCTGGGGTGTATGCAGCCGAAGCTATTTCCGATGCGGCTGCAGCCATTTGTTGCACATTGCTGTTTCTATGGCAATTCCCTAAAATACTGCGAAGGATGCAACGGTCTTAAATGTTCAATCCAAGAGAAACCATTTCACTATCTCATTAGCTTTTTGCCTTAAAGACAGGTTCTGCTTTTTGTATTTCTGATTCATACCCGAACCAGAATCCTTGTTCTTCATCTTGATGCATCGGTAAATAACATAACCTTAAAGATTCCTTATATTCTCCATAGATGATAGTCCAATTTTTGGGAGGAAGTTGTCTTTTTGTTTTTACTTTTTCTGCTGGGATCTTTTTTAAAGACATTCCGGCTTCTATCCATGCAATACTTACCTTTGTTTGATAGTCCGGATAATTTTTCTTACAGAAATCATATAATATCATCCCTCTTCTTTCCAGACTTAAAGGCTGGTCTATCAATCCTATATTTATTAGATGATTCAGGAAGTCAGACAAGAAGTGCTTGTTTTCCAGCATTAGTGTTCTTGTGATCGATTGCCAGGCCGGAGTGTTGTAATAACCATCCAATAATCTTGAAAGAAAGCGTGCTGTTTGCAATCCATCTACTGTGATTTCTCTGGTTTGCAATACTTCGTAAGGCGGAAGGGGAGAATACCGGATACCAAGCTCTTCCGCTCTTCTCCGCATCTCTGTACCGGGGAGTAATTTTAATGATTCCAACTGTATTTCACCAGCTCCATATTCGGCTAATGTATGTACGTCATCAAATATTTCAGGCAGATGATACAGTGGTAATCCCGCTATGAGATCGGCATGTGTCACTGTATTGTTCAACGAGCATAGGTATTTCAGGCCATTCAATGCGTCAGCCAACCGTCCTATTCTTCGGCTTTTTTCCAGTACCGCTTCTTTTAAGCTCTGAATGCCAGCTTCCAGATGAAGTAGTCCTTTGGGCAGGCGTGCCAATTCCTGTTTCAATTCATCGGAGAGCAGTGCCGGATGTATCTCCAGATGAAAACAGATGTCGGGAGAAAATTCAAGGAAAAGATTGAGTAACTCTTTGGCTCGTTTATTATTATAGTTGAAAGTCCGGTCGAGTACACGGACATTTTTGATACCTTTCCGGTGAATTAGGATCAAACGTTCACGGATAGTATCTATAGATAAAGTTCGTACCGGCTTTTCACCACCACTCACGCAAAATGCACAGGTATTAAAACAACCTCGCGTTGTTTCCAGTTGCACGAATGGTTTGCTCCAGTTGAAGAAACAGCTCTTTTCCGGAGCCTTGAGATGGGCAAAATCCATGACACGTGCAATGCCATTGTCTTGATAATTATGAGATTGATCTAGATAACAAAGCCCGGTGATGGTATTCCATTTTCTTGAATCGTCCCAAATTTCTATCCATTTAGGAAAAACTTCTTCGCCTTCTCCGCGAAAGACGCAGTTAACAAAGCTGTTTTTCCGTAGAAAGGCTTCGTTATCACCAAGAAATTCCGGTCCGCCCAATGCAATGCAGCAATCTGGAAGCAATGTTTTGGCTCTTGATAGAATATGTAATAACTGTTCATGATTGAAAAGCCAGTTTGTAGCAGCGATAATATTCGGTTGATGGTGATAAATGCTGTTCGTCACCATTCCGATGTTTTCATTGATCGTAGCCGATACGATTTCCCATTCGATAGATTCGTTTGTTGCTGTCTGGGCATGTAAAGCCGGGAGTGCCAGTGAAGAATGTGCATAAGAGCTATTTAAATCGAGCCAAAGAATTTTCATAAAAGAAGTTCTGCATTTAATGGGGCAAAGGTATGAAGAATTTGCGAGATTTTGGCAGGAATCACTACTTATCCGTTGCCTTTTTAGGCAGATAAATGTCAGATATAGCTTTAATTTTTTCACTCCAAACCGTAACCATCACCGCAAAGAACTCTGTGTGTGTCAACAAAGATGCGCATATTTTCCTGTTATCAGGCATCTCATTGAAAGCCGTTAAATCCGAAGTAATTTTTTCCTATCGGAATAATCCGCATGGTCAGTTGTCCTATACCCGGATCTCGTTGGCTAACGGAGTATCTCAACTGGAGGTGTACTCGGCAAATCCGTTTGAGGTTTACCTGCAAAACCGTCCGTCACGGCTAACATAAGCCATGCAAAGAGAAATGAAAGTTTTGTTTTCGTATCTGTTATTTTTAAGTTATTCCTTTGCTGCAAAGGCAAAAGTAAAGCCCCGCAACGTCTTTGTTGCGAGGCTCAATTTGTTTTGTCAGGAAGTTCACTCCCTTTTTTGATTATTCAGTACCGGACTGAATGTGACTTGCTTCACTTATCTGTTCCTTCACTCCATTGTTTACCGAAACTCGTCTGTTCCGTTTCCACACATCCGCGATGTCCGTACACCTTACATTCATCCAACGCTGATTGTAACTGTCGAAATTCATCATCGGAAAGAGTGACATTCCAAGCCCCTAGATTCTCCAGAATTCTTTCCTGATTCTTGGAACCGGGAATAGGTACGACATTGGGATATTTATGGAGCATCCACGCAAGTGATATCTGGGCGTTGGTAGCATTTTTCTCCACGGTGAACCGATGCAGCAAATCGAGTATGGGCTGGTTGCCCTCGATATTCTCTTTTGATAATTGGGGAACGAATTTCCGCACGTCATCGAAGCCGAACCACTCCTGTGACGTTACCTTGCCTGAAAGGAATCCGCTTGCAATCGGTGAGAACGGTACGACTCCAATTCCTTTTTCAAGACATACCGGAAAAATCTCCGTTTCGCAATCGCGTTCCACCATCGAATAGATGTTCTGGACGGCAGACAAAGGAGTAATCTCATGCGCAGCTCGTATCTGGTCGGCCGATACTTGCGACAGTCCCCAACCACGTATCAGTCCCTCCTTAACAAGACGTCCCATGACGGTTGCCACATCCTCAAGCCGGACCGTCTCATTGATGCGATGCAGGTAATACAGATCGATATAATCCGTGCGAAGTCTGTTCATGGAATCTTCAAGATGCCGGTGTACTTCCCGGTAGAGATTCGTCTCGTCCGGTTTCGAAAGTTCACCAATATGAAATTTGGTGGCGAGTACCACCTCCTTACGGAACGGTTCCACAGCCTTACCCACCAACTCCTCGTTATGTCCAGCGTAGAATTGTTCTTTGCCATAGGCTTCCGCTGTATCAAAATGCGTGCAGCCGTAGTCGTATGCCTTGCGGATGGCTTCTATGGCATACGTTTCGGGCGGTACTTGTCCATAACCGTGGCTGAATCCCATACATCCCATTCCTATCGGAGATACTTCCAATTGTCCTAATTTCCTTTTATCCATATTGTTGTTTTTAGAGTAAGATTATTATTGAATTACTTTATTTCCTTATTTTTAACCACTTCCTATAAGTCAGCATCCGCCAGCTCCATTCCAGAAGTCCGAGGCGGAAACAGGAAAGCCATAGGGCACTGAATACCATCTGGACAAGAAAGATCATTCATCCGTACTCAGTTGTTCGACCATCGGGCAGTCGATGCGGCCATCGACCGAAGTCATCATGTGACTGATTGTATATGGTCTCGTATTCTTGGTTTTTATTTATAATACAAAAGTAAGGTAGCTTCTCCGTTCTGCCGGTAGACAAATTACGGATTATACTACCTTATTTACTGATTCTTTATCGGCCTACCTGACGTTGCTGTTCGGCATTGTACCGGTCTCCCACAACGGGAATGGCAGCCACAGCGTCCTCCAGTTCTTTCCACTCCCCGGAGCCGATGTTGAAGTCGAGTGTGTGCAGGTTCTCCTCCAGATGTGACAATTTTGTCGTTCCCGGAATCGGTACGATCCACGGTGCCTTTTGGAGTAGCCAGCCAAGAGCCACCTGTGCCGAGGTCATACCTCGTGTACGCCCGAAAGCTTGCAGTGCATTTACAATGCGGGTATTCGCACGCATCGCTTCCGGCTGGAAGCGCGGCAAGGTCTGGCGGTTGTCGTTGTTCACATCGAAAACCGTATATTCGTTGATACAACCTCCCAAAAAGCCACGGTTGATCGGACTGTACGGTACAAAGCCGATACCCAACTCTTGACATACATCAAGAACACCATTCTCTTCCACCAGACGGTGCATCAGATGGTACTCGCTTTGGATAGCTGTCAACGGGCAAACAGCGTGGGCTTTACGGATTGTTTCGGCACTGACCTCGCACATACCCCAGCGTTGCACTTTACCTTCCTTGATCAAGTCGGCAATGGTAGCCGCTACCTCCTCGGCCGGAGTATTCGGGTCGGCACGGTGCTGGTAGAACATCGGCAGTGAATCGAGTCTTAATCGGTGAAGCGACTCCTCGCAGTAGCGACGGATAGTTGCCGGACGGCTGTCCTGACGACCGGTTCCTTTGCCGTTGATCACTTCATGCCCGAATTTGGTAGTCACGTTGATCCGACCTTTGAACTCGGACAGCGCTTCTCCTGCCAGGTTCTCATTGGTCAACGGTCCATAAATGATAGCTGTGTCGAAGAGCGTTACTCCACGCTCTACCGCTTCATGCAACAGGCGGATACATTGTTTTTTATCGGGATGTTGACTGCGGTTGTAAGTCATGCCCATCACACCGAAACCGAGAGCCGACACCTCAAAGGCCGCCTTACCCGTACCCAATACACGATGTCCCTTAATACGGGTATCGGTATTGATACCTGATATTTCTGCTTGCCCTGTTTCCGAAGCGAATGCTTTGCTCAATCCCGAAGGCATGGCCATTGCGGCTCCTGCCAATGCAGCCGTTTTGAGAAATCCACGACGGCTGATATCCATTTTATTGTTTTCTTCCATGATTTTATGTTTTATGAATTATAACTTAATGAATGGAAAATGCCCCGTCCACTAAAAGGGCGTGCCCGTCTACGAAACTTGCCTGCGGTGAGCAAAGCCACAATACGGCATTGGCTATCTCTTCCGGTTTACCGAGCCTTCCGGCAGGAATATCGCGGACCAGTTCCTTTTCCAGATCAGGATTACGCCGTATCAGTTCTTCAGCCATAGGTGTTCGGATCACACCCGGACAGACGGCATTGATACGGATTCCTTTTGCCGAGTAGTCGATGGCAGCCGTGCGGGTCAGACCGATCACCGCATGTTTACAGGCGATATAGGCCGCTTGTCCGGGGAACCCCGTAACACCACCTTGCGACGAGGTATTGACAATAGCGCCACTACCTTGTTTCAGCATCTGGATAATCTCGTAACGCATACAGTTCCATACACCTTTCAGATCGACAGCTACCGTGCGATCGAATTCCTCGTCGGTAATCTCGGTCATTGGTCGTTGCGGGGTCTGTATCCCGGCATTGTTCAATGCAGCGTCCAGCCTGCCGTAAGTTGCAACGATCCAGTCGATCATCTCCTTTACAGCCTGCGTGTCGGACACGTCGCAGCGATATGCCACGGCTCTATACCCTTCTGAAACCAACTTCTCGACTTGTTCTTTCGGCTCATTGATGTCCACCAATACTACGGTTGCCCCCGCTTTTGCAAATGCTTCGGCCGAGGCCAGCCCGATACCTGCCGCTGCCCCCGTTACCATTACTACTTTTCCTTTTATTGTTTCCATGATTCTTTTGTTTTAATGTTCTGATGCAAAGTTACGAAGAGAGTCCCGCAACAACTTTGCTGCGAGGCTCAACGTTCTTTGTCAGGAAGTTCATTTTGTTAAAAAAGGAACGGGATGTATTTTATGGATTATTTCAATAGGTTATGGGACTACCGATGATACCATAGATTACATGCAGGCTGCTGTCCTTTGTTGCTGCCTGTTCGATTGTGCGGACTGGTTCGTCCCATGCGTGACGGGAGAGTGAATATTTGCTGTTGTGTACCGGCAGGACTTTAGCCGCATCCAGTTCGTGAATCTCAACCGGAAGCTGTTCGGGCATCGTATGGATATACCGCCAGTCTTCGTTGTATTGCCCGTTTTCGAGGATGGCAAGGTCGATATGCGGAAACCGTTTGCCGATTTCCGAGAAATGGGCACCGTAGCCGCTGTCACCACCGATATAGACCATAGAATGCCCTTCGAGCATGAATGAAGCCCACAGCGAGGGATTCTGCCGAAGGAACCGGCCTGAAAAATGGCGGGCAGGCAAACACGTGATCCGAAAGCCGGGTTCGGAGGTATAGACTTCATTCCAGTCCATTTCGACAATCTTCTCTGCGGAATATCCCCAGTATTCGAGATGTTCTCCCACACCGAGCGGACAGATGACTTTATCCACCTTGTCGCGTATCGCTTTTACAGTCCCGTAATCGAGGTGGTCGTAATGGTCGTGCGTGATGATAAGGTAATCCACCTCTGGGATGTCTTCCGGTGAGTAAATGTCCGTCCCCTTGAAAGGCTTCATCATAAGAGAGGCCGGGAAACCCGTCGTCAAAACCGGATCGACCAATATTTTCTTACCGCTGTTAATCAGCAGGTAAGACGAGTGGCCGAACCATACGACGGCATTTTTCGACAGGTCCAACTGTCTCAGGTCGGTCTTAACCGTACGGATGCTTTCGGACGGAACAAGATTGTCCGGTTTCTTTTCCGTCAAGTTGTCCCACATGATCCGCCACCGACTTTTATTGGTGGTCATAAACGGAGTCGGTTCCTGGTTTACGAATTGCCCCTCCTTGTAGTTCGGAGAACGTTTGATCCGTACCAATCGTTCTCCACGAGGAGTACGGCCGAAAGCCGGATGGTTCAGAGCGATAATGACGGTAAGAACCAATACTACAAAAATGGATATACATATAATCATTTTCTGTTTCATCCAATCATGGTTTTATCTTACGAATAAATTTGGCGGGATTGCCCGCGACAAGGGTATTTGGCTCCACATCGTGCGTGATAACACTGCCGGCTCCGACCACAGCATTCTCACTGATGGTAACTCCGGGCAGGATGGTGCCCCGGCTCCAATCCATACCTTCCGGCAGATATGTACCGGCTTGCAGGTAATCACATGACGATTCTCTGGATCGTGGTTATTTGAGATAAGCTGGACGTAAGATAACATCAATCTGTTTCTCCTTGCATATTCTCTGTCCGTCGAGTACGCTCGGATTGTATTTGGGTTGGGTTCGATGCCCCCCAATTCGTGGATTTCAAAATCCTTGAGTAGTTCCTTCACCTTGTCATAAAGTCCGAGGCGTTTGATGCTTCTCCCACCGTAGGCAAGAAGGACTTTATTTCCGATGGGGCGCATTACTTCGGGTAGTCTGTTGATAATACCTTTCCCGAAAATCAAACGGGTCGGGGTATGATATTTGGAATTTTCCATATCTGTCGTTTTTAGAGTTTTTCAATAATCTGCTTCGACCATCCGGTGACGTTTGCCGTACCACCGTTGAACAGTCGGCCTTCTTCCCATTCGATTTTGGGGTAGAGCCTCTTGAGTTGTTTCACGCTACCCGTGATTGAACTGCCACCTGAAGTGGCAAACGGAATAACGGTTTTACCCGCGAAATCATATTTCTCAAGGAACGTATTGACCGGACGCGGACACAAGTCCCACCATATCGGATAACCGAGGAACACCACGTCGTAATCTTTCAGGTCAATCGTTTCTCCACCTAACGCAGGACGTGATTTTTCGTCTGCCATCTCCACCGAACTGCGACTCGCCTTGTCGTTCCAGTCAAGATCTGCCGAAGTGTAGGCCGTAGCCGGAGTAATCCGGTAAAGTTTACCGCCAGTCTCTTTTGCAATAGCGGTTGCCACTTTCTCTGTGGTCCCCGTGCAGGAGAAATAGGCTACAAGGATTTTCTTGTCGGATTGCCTGTCGGTATCCGCTGTCTGTTTTTGTGCTTTCGACGAGCAACTGAAAGTAAGTAGGCTCATAAGTATCAATACTATCTGTTTCATGTCATTTTAATTTAGAATATTCTTCATCACCGACAGGTTCCAGCCACTCGGTACTGTTATTCTCACCGGGCACTTCGATGGCCAGATGCGAGAACCAGCTGTTGGGAGCTGCCCCGTGCCAATGTTTCACGCCTGCCGGAATATTGATAGTATCTCCGGGACGCAATTCCACCGGCTCTTTGCCCCATTCCTGGTAGTAGCCGCGACCGCCCACGCATACGAGTGTCTGACCACCGCCTTTTGTAGCCTTGTGTACGTGCCAGTTGTTGCGGCAGCCCGGCTCGAAGGTCACATTTACCACGGGGACTCCGTTCGTTACCACGGGAGCCGTGTAACTTTGACCGATGAAATACTTGACATAGGCATCGTTGGGTTTCCCCACGGGGAAAATGATGGTTTGCGCGTACGCTTCGAGCGAACCTGCCGCTACGCTGTCTGCATTACCGTCGGTCCAAACCTCTTTTGCCATACGGAAAGCTGCCCACGCTTTCGGCCAGCCCGCGTAGAATGCGGCATGGGTGAGTATTTCGGCTATCTCGGTTTGAGTCACTCCGTTCTTTTTCGCTGATTCGAGATGGTACTTGAACGAGGAATCGGTCAGTCCCTGCGACATCAGGGCCACCACGGTTACAATGGAGCGGTCGCGGAGCGAAAGCAGATTGTTCCGGCTCCACACTTCCCCGAAAAGAATATCATCATTCAAACGTGCAAATTCGGGGGCAAATTCTCCGAGCGCGTCGCGTCCGGCAGTCTGTTGGATTTTTACTTGTGATTTTGCCATGATCGGAAAAATTAAAATCAATAATAAAGCTAATGATGCTACTTTTGTTTTCATACGATATGATTTTTAGTTCGACATTTCCAAGACAATCAACAGGTTTTTCCTGTTTCCGATACAAAAGTACAGGCATTATTTCACAACAGCTTTGCTGCAAGGCTCAAACTGTTTTGTCCTGAAGTTCATCTTACCATGAAGGAGCGACACCATAAGCCTCCTTGTATATCTTGGAGAAATGTGACAGATTCTTGAAGCCCACATCGAAACAGGCTTCTGTCACTTTCTTTTTGCCTGATTTTATCAGACCGTGTGCAGCCTCCAAACGACGTTTGATAATCCACTTTTGCGGTGTCAGGTTGCTTACTTTGGCAAAGTCCCGCTTGAAGGTAGCCAGGCTGCGTCCCGTGTAACTGGCAATCTCCTCCAGAGAAAGATCACACATGTAGTTCTCGTTCAGATAGTCGAGAATGTCGATTTTCCACGGCTCCACGAAGTCAAACAACGAGGCATAGAGATTCCGGTCGGTATTGAGCAATACATATATCCCTTCTACCATTTTCAACTTCAGTACGTCTTCGGACGGTTTTTCGCCTGCATCGAAATAGGGAATGACGGATTCGAACAGCGAACGGATATCCGGTCGGTTACTTGGCAGTACCCGCAGGCTTACCTTCTCGCGTTCGGAATCAGTCGGAATTTGTTGCCGGTTAAGTGTCTGGTAAAATTCTCTTAGAAACGGTCTTGAGAACTTCAATACGATAGAACGGTAAGGCTTTCCGTTCTCAACCTTTTTCTGTAACCACATTCGGTTATCGCGCCGCATGAAAGCACAATCCCCCGGATGCAACACGGTTTTCTTTCCACGTTCTTCTATTTCCAGTTTGCCGGAGCATAAATAAATAAGTGTATGCTCCCTGTTTTCGTGGGCACATTCCCTGTCATCGGAGAAATAACTTGCTATAAGCATGTTCGAGCAATCGAATACATCTAATCGTTCCATATTGTCAGTCTTTAATTTTCGCAAATATAATGCATTCCAACCACAGAATCTTTGTTGTAAGGCTCAAATTTGGAAAACGGATAAAATATTTTTGTACACCTAATCTTGTATGGAAGCAGTTGCCTTACTGTTTACAGTACAACACATTACGGTTTCAACGGACCATAATAGTAAGATGCCGTGGCACCACCATTGATCAGAAAATCCGAAATAATACATCAGCGTAACCTTTTTATAAATTTAGCTGGGACACCGCCTACGACTGTATTTGCTTCCACATCTCTTGTTACAACCGCTCCGGCTCCGACAACAGCATTGTCACCGATTGTTACACCTTGCAAGATTGTTGCATTGGAACCTATCCATACATTCCTGCCAAGAACGATAGGTGCGGGATAAGTCGTCTGGCGGTCTTTCGGAACCAAGCCATGATTAAGTGTGGCAAAAACCACATTATGCCCGATCTGGCATCCGTCACCGATTATCATTCCGCCATGGTCCTGAAAATGGCAACAGGCATTGATGAAGACTCCCTCACCGACGGTAATGTTCTTGCCGAAATCGGTATAGAACGGTGGAAATACCCGAATTGATTCCGGCACCTTGTAACCGAACAGTTCTGAGAGCAATCCGCGTACTTCGTCGGGTGTGTGGTATGCTGTATTCAACCGGAAAGTGATACGTCTGGCCTCATTACTCATATCGTCCATGAAACGGTGTATCTCCTCCGTATTGAGTGCTTTACGCGTTTTTACATATTCTTTGAATTTATCCGTTTCCATCTCTTATCTCCTTTCTATTTTCACGGGTATATCCCCAGTTACACTTAACACTTCGATACCGTTTCCGTCAATACGACCGATTTTAATCAGGTCGCGACTATGTGACCAGCTCTTACAGAAAATCGCTACATTGCCCCACGGTGCATAGATAGCTATATCACCGGGCGTAGGAGTACAGCCCCGAGTGACGCCTTCGGTCGTTAGAGCCGGATCTGGATAGAAAATCTTCTCTGTCGTGTTGTTATAATCGTTCAGTGTTATCTCAAGAGGCAGGCGCGAGAGAAAATCCCGTGCGGTGGCATTGTCTTCCATCGTAGCGGTGATGGTGCGGTCACCGACTGTAATGTTTACGTTCAATGAAGATACATCGGGAGTTTCGGGTTCTTCCCGTCCGGCTCCAATCCCGTCGAGCCATTCTGTAACACGATTTTCCATTTGAGAGAGGGTTGAAGAGGTTAGTAATAAAGTCTGGTTGATTACGGTTGCATCTGGACAAAGGCTACGGGCTTCGCTGGCCGAAGTCGATATTCCGCTACTGCCGCTCGTGGCGAACAAGGCGATTCGTTTGCCGGTGAGTTTCGAGGCGTGTTCATGCAGAAACGTCTGCATTGGTGTCGCCATACTGCCGTACCAAATAGGATAGCCGACGAAGACTATGTCATAATTATCAAAGTTTTCCAGCGTTGTTTTAATAGCCGGATAATTACCTTGCTGGATAGCGGCCAACTCTTCCTGCGAGCGTTCCAACATGGCATTGTAGTCATCTTCGTAAGGCGTTTGCGGCTCGACTTCCAATATATCGCAGTCGAGTGTTGTCTGAATCTGCCGTGCCACCCGTTCGGTGTTGTTCGTGCGCGAAGCATACAGTACCAAATAGCAGCCGTTACCACCGGGTGTCGGTGTATTGGGTTCATTGTTATCGCCTCCCGGCTGTTCGGGAATTTCCGGTTGTTCGGGGCTGAACGGCTCATCATCGGAACCGCTGCAGGTTACCATCGACAGGACGGTCAACAGTAACAAGAGAATCAATAATAACTTTTTCATATTCATTTCTTATTTGGATCTATAATGATTGTTCCTGCCGGAATGCGCTGCATTGAATTTTCCCAGTCTTTCATCTCCACATCTTCGACGGATACGGATACGAATTTGGCGTCGATTCCGAGGGTTTCAATCAATGTGTTGCACAAATTCTCGGCTAATTTTTGTTTTGTTTCCCAGTCTCTGCCGGGTAACATGGTTACTGCAATGTGTGGCATAATCTTTTGTTTTTATTTGTTTATCTCTTTGATGCAAAAATAGACAGTCTCCGTCACACGCTTTGTAGATAATTCCTCGGTATTTATACCCGAATTACGGATTATGCTTTTTTAAAGGCAGAATCATCCCCGAAAAAACGAAAACTCCCGTAATCGTTTGAATTATGGGAGTATAAAAGTAATTTATAAGTATATTTATCATGTCGGGCACTTGATACTATAGAGCCGCTGCACCTCTTCCGGAGTGTGTAGGTCGAGAATCGTGTTGCATCCCGTATTCATGGAAGCGATTGCGGCCATATCCTCCGACGTCAGTATGAAATCCTTGATGTTGAAATTCTCTTCCATCCGCTGCCGATGTACTGATTTGGGAATGGCGATAACTCCTCGCTGTAAGTGCCAGCGCAGTACGACCTGTGCCACCGATTTATCGTATTTGCGACCGATGCCGGTCAGAATGTCGTCCGTGAACAATCCGTTCCGTCCTTCGGCCAAAGGCCCCCATGCTTCTGCTTGTACGCCCAGTTCCTGCATGATCCGTATCGCTTCGGTTTGCGGAGTATAAGGATGCCCCTCTATCTGATTGACCGCTGGAATAACATTCGTGTTATAGTATAAATCCAGCAGTCTGTCCGGCTCGAAATTGCATACCCCGATAGCCCGTACACGACCTTGTATATAGAGTTCTTCCAGAGCCCGCCATGCTCCGTAATAGTCACCGAAGGGCATATGGATCAAATATAGGTCGAGGTAATTCAACTCTAAACGGGCGAGCGAAGCATCGAATGCCCGCAATGTCCGTTCGTAACTCATTTCCGAAATCCATGCTTTGGTCGTGATGAACAGCTCCTCACGTAGAATACCACTTTTCCGAATAGCCGCACCGACCGCTCGTTCGTTACCATAGACCGAAGCAGTGTCGATAAGTCGGTATCCGATGGCAAGTGCATCAGTAACAACGCTTTCACATTCGGAAGCATTGGGTATCTGAAAAACACCGAATCCCTGTACCGGCATCTTGATTCCATTATTTAATACTTTAAAATTCATACTTTATAAATTCTTTTTTAATAGATTCAATCTTTTGTTGTAAACCAGCATACGCCAGATCTATTCCAATAACCCGAACTGACCGTACAAAAACACCTTGTATCAGAAATCGGAAAACATCATCGTAACTATCCGCGTCCCTTAGCCAGATTCCGAAATTATCATCCGTTATTCCATAAAGTCCGCAGTAATATTGTTGCCACCGAACTACCGCTTCCGACAGGTTGATGCCACCTATTACAGTCAAGACATCTACGACTACGGGAAAAACGATAAATACGGCAGAAAGCCACAATAGTTTTTTGTCGGAGAGTTTCAGGAATAAGGGCAGCAACATTCCCAAAAGAGCATACAAAAGCAGGATGTCACCGCTCCAAATAAACATCAGATGTAAGAATCCGATCAGAGCAGCACGAACATCCGGTGATAAAAAACACGAAAGTCGTTTGGATTGACAGAAGTCATTATTTATTCTGTTCGAGCTTGTCGTACTCCTCGTCCGTGACCGGTTCGAACCATTCGTTGGATGTTTTTTCTCCCGGAACCTCGAAAGCCAGATGCGCAAACCAACTGTCGGCTGCCGCTCCGTGCCAGTGTTTCACGTTAGCTGGAATATGGATGACCGTACCGGGCAGAATCTCTACTGCTGGCTTGCCTTCTTCCTGATACCAACCTCGTCCGGCTATACCGATAAGCATCTGTCCACCGCCTTTTGTTGCTTTGTGGATATGCCAGTTATTACGGCAGCGAGGCTCGAATGTGACGTTTGCTATCGACACTTGATCGCCCGAAACGGGTGCGAGGTAACTGTTGCCGATGAAGTATTGGGCGTATGCTGCATTCGCTTCGCCGATAGGGAAAATCATCTCACGCTGGAAAGCAGCTTTGGCATCTTCACTGGCAGTATCTTCCGCCCATACGCCTTTGGCGAGGTTGAATGCCGCCCAAGCCTTCGGCCAACCCGCGTAGAATCCGATATGAGTAATGATTTCAGCGATCTCGGTACGGCTAATACCGTTCTTCTTTGCTGTCTGGAGGTGGAACACGAGCGAATTATCCGTGATACCCTGACTGATAAGGGAGGTAATCGTTACTAAACTACGGTCACGCAGACCGAGTTTATCAGTGCGGCTCCATACTTCGCCGAAGAGAACATCGTCATTGAGTTCCGCAAATTTGGGTGCGAACTCACCGAGTTGGGTGCGTCCTGCCGTTTGTACTATCTTTTCTTGTGCCATAACATTGAGTGTTAAAATGCTGAATATTGAAATTAAAAGAATCTTGTTCATAGTTGTTTTATTTATTGCATGAAGTTATTGAGTCTGTTAGCTGGATTGAGCGGTGTCTGGTCGGACAATGTTAAGGATTTGACCATGTGCAGTGTTCCCTGCTTGTACTTCTGAAAGTGTTCCGAAGCAATATGCTCCTCGTATGCCTTACGGCTTACATACGTTTCGAGAATCGTTACCTTGCAGGGATTCTCCTTTTCGCTGACCGCATACATCGTCAGCACGCCCGGTTCGATACGTAGGGAAATTTCGCCCACCTCGGTCGCATATTTTATATACTCATCGAGATATTGCGGATAAACCTCTATTTTCGATAACCGCACGATACCGTCAGCCGTCATCGGCTTTTTGGCGCACATACCCGGCTGCTTATCCAGATTCAGACATTTGCCGATGATCTCGCCCGTAGCAAGGTAAGAGTAGGTCGGGAATTCGAACAAGACAGGTTTCAGTTTCGTATAGTCGAGCTTCCCATCACTGTCGAGTACGTTGGAAGCAGCGTATGTATTGACTATCGTGCAAATGAAATTGTCGAAACCGTCGGTTTCATAAATCTCCACCACTTCACACTCCATCGTCAGCGGTGATGCGTCTATGACGGGAGTACCGTTCTCTCCGATATGGTAGGCAAATACCTCTGACTTATCGACCGTTGCTCCGCTAACACTTCCTACATAATCAGCTTTCGGTAACATCTCACGGCTCACGAGATTGACGGAAAGTCGTTTTGATTTCTTAATACCTTGATTGGTATAATGACTTTTACTCATGCTGACCAGTATCCGGTCATGGCCGATAACTCCCGTGTGTCCTACGACGAGCCAGTTTACTTTTCCTCCGACCTCCGCCCCGACAACCGTCATCGGTTTGGGATAGAGTGCCAACAGATTTCCGAGATTTTTCTTGTTCGTTTCCATAATATCGGGTTTTGTAGTGTTTTCTTTCACGGCAGTGCTGCACGACAACATGACAAGCAGTGACAGAATACCTAAAATAGTTTTTACCATGATTGATTTCTTTATTTATCTATTTGACTTTCGGTGAACGGATCTGCCCGATGCCCCATCAGGTTGATTTTAGCATACTCCTTATCGAACTCCTCCATTTCCCAAGTAGAGAGACGAACCGTTCCTGCACCGAGCAAATCGTTCAAGTGTACCGGATTGGTCGTTCCGGGTATCGGAGCGATCCACGATTTGCGAGATAACATCCATATCAAAGCGAATTGCGCGGGTGTCACTCCTTTGCGCTCGGCCCATTCGCGAACCAAGGCGACTAGCGGCATATTGTGTTTCAAGGCTTCGGGTGTGAACTGCGGCAAGTTCCAACGACGGTCGCCTTCGTAGAAACGGCTGTTCTCGTTGATTACACCGGTGAGGTATGCACGCCCTAACGGACAATAAGGCACGAAGCCGATACCGAGTTCTTCCAATGTCGGGAAGATTTTGGTTTCAGGCTCTCGCCACCAAATGGCGTATTCGCTCTGCACGGCCGAAAGCGGACAAACAGCGTGCGCCCGACGGATGGAACGGGCACTCGCTTCCGACAACCCCCAATGTAACACTTTTCCTTCTTGCATTAAATCCTTGACAGTCTCGGCCACCTCTTCCATCGGTACTTTCGGATCGACACGGTGCTGATACAAGAGGTCGATATGGTCGGTACGTAGGCGTTTCAAGGAACCTTCCACCGCCCGACGGATATGGTCGGGGCGGCTGTTGATAGCGGTCGGTTGTTTCTCCTCGACACCGAAGCCGAACTTCGTTCCGATTTTCACTTTATTGCGGAATGGGGCGATTGCTTCACCGACCCACTCTTCGCTGGTGTAAGGGCCATAAACTTCTGCTGTATCGAAAAAAGTGACGCCTTTATCGTATGCCTGGTGAATCAGAGCGATCATATCCCGTTTGTCGTACTTCCCACCGTAATAACCCACCATCGGCAGGCAGCCCAGACCGATAGCCGATACATCCAATCCTCCGAGCTTACGATACTCCATCGTGTCGTTTGCATTCGGTGTATTTTCATCTGATAGATTTCCCGTTAAGGAGGATGAAGAGGTTTCGGCAAGTACACGGGAAACACCCGTTGTAGCTCCGGCTGCGAGCAATGCAAAACTCGATGCCGTCCTTAAGAAATTTCTGCGATCCATATTCTTCTGTTTTTTCATTGTTCATTTTCTGATTGCAAATTTACCGCGATTGAATAAGCCGGCTTGTATACGATTTACGGATATTTATACCCGAATCCTCGATTCTGCAATAGAGCTGTATGTAATTCCAATCAAATGAATTACTTTTGCTTGAAAGAAATTAAATAAAGGCTTATGGAAGAAGTTATAAGACTCGATGAGGTAGATAAATACAACAAACTGTTCGGACTCGAAACACGACATCCGTTAGTGAGTGTAGTCGATTTGTCGAAGGCAACGCAGTGGCCGGAACACTTTAAAATTAACTACGGTGTATATGCCCTTTATCTAAAGGATACCTACTGCGGGAATATCATGTACGGGCGTCAGAGTTACGACTATCAGGACGGTACGATAGTCAGTTTCGCCCCCGGTCAGGTTACGGAGACAGAGATGCTGAAAAATGTCCAGCCAAATGCCCATGGCATTTTATTCCATCCCGATCTGATTCGGGGTACGGCACTCGGTCAAGAGATTAAGAACTACTCGTTTTTCTCTTATGAAACCCGGGAGGCGTTGCATCTTTCGGAAGAAGAACGTGAAACCGTAATGGACTGTCTGCATAAAATAGAGGCGGAGTTAAAGCATAGTATCGACAAACACAGCCGTCGGTTGATTTGCGCCAATATCGGACTGTTGCTTGACTACTGTATGCGCTTCTACGAGCGACAGTTCACCACACGAGAAGAGGTAAACAAAGACATTGTCGTTCGTTTCGAGCGACTGTTGGACGAATATTTCGATAGCGAAGCCCCGATACGTGAAGGATTACCGACCGTCAAGTATTTTGCCGATAAGGTGTTTCTGTCTGCGAATTATTTTGGAGATATGATCAGGAAACAGACGGGGCAGACCGCCTCCGAATATATCACAAATAAACTGATCGAGCGGGTTAAAGAAGCCCTGCTTGGCACGGACAAGACAACGAGTGAGATTGCATACGGGCTGGGATTCCAATATCCGCAGCATCTAAGCCGGATGTTCAAACGGGTAACGGGTTATACGCCCAATGAATTTCGCGCTCAGAATTAGGCTTTATATAAAGAACGATGAACGAGTTGCAATTTCCCGGACTTTATATTGATGACACTGTCGACCCTCATGCGATTCTTCCGTACTTGTGTCGGTCGGGATACTATTGTCTGATATTGACGGACTCACTTGCTGAAGTCTGTACAAAGTATGGCCGACTGCATTACGACTACTGTGATGGAACGCTCATCGGTTATCATCCGGATACCGTTTGCACGGAAATTCCTGCCTCTTGCCTATGGACGGTTGCATTTCATCCCGATCTATTCAAGAGAAGAATACTTGAAAAAAAGATTGAAGAATACACGTTCTTTTCGTATGCACCCAAAGAAGCGTTGCATATATCCCTGAAAGAGAAACATATACTCACTTCGTGTATCGATGATATTCGCAGGGAGCTTCATCATGGTGCAGATTCCTACACACAGATTATTCTGATACGGCATATCACTCGTTTGTTAGACTATACTACTCGTTTTTATGAGCGGCAGTTCATTGTCCGTGAATTGAACAATGAACTGCTGATACGACAATACGAAAAAATTGTCAAACAGTATATTGGAGATGGAAAACTTGCACAAGAGGCACTTACATCCGCCTATTGTGCCGGAAAACTTCATTTATCAGAAGCCTATTTCAAAGACCTGCTTGAACAGCAACTCGGACATACGCACAACTGCCATATCCAACTTCAACGTATTGAAATAGCAAAGGAGAGACTACACTTTTCCGACGAATCTCTTTCTCAAATAGTGCATGAACTCGGATTTCCTTCAGTGCAATATTTCTGTTTTCTTTTCAAGAAAATAACGGGGGTAAACCCAAATGATTATAGATGCTTTAATTAAACAAAGTATCATATTTTCTCTCTATACATTTATAACGTAATCATAAACGATGACCCCAATGTAAGCATATTCATATATTCGATACTATTCCTACTGTGTGACGGAAGCAAATTATAGTCGAGGAAAAAACGGATACCGTAATGTTCTTTTGCCTTGAATGTCAATGAAACCCCGCTTCCCAGAGAGAAACCGCCTCTTGCGGAATTTGTCCGGTCTGTCAGTTTCAGTTGGGGATAATACACATAGCCGCCCAAAAGTTTACTGCCTACCAACCAGCGTGAAGACAACGGATAGGAAAAATAGCTTCCTCCGCAAACCGAAATCGCATCGAAAGTATTACTCTCTGCTTGGTCTTTATTGACTATTATCGAGGTATTGGAAACGGTAAACCGTCCTCCGGCACCGATATACGGATTGAAAAAATATGCACCCTCCATACCGGCCGCACTGCCTGATGACGTACTGAACTCTGTTTGTTCATCGATGTCATAACCGCTCAACGGGATATTCAAACCGAGATACAGACTCACAAAGGAAGGTTTATCCAGCCGTTCAAACATATCCTCATTTGTAAACCGGTTCATTCCCTTTTCTTTGAATATCAGGTCTGCAAGGTAATAACCAATCTCTGTTGAAAGTATGCCTATGCCTGCACCGGTCAGTACGTCACTCAGCCAATGCTTGTTGTTTGCCATTCGCATAAGGCCGGTTGCGGTAGCCATGCCATATGCCCCGACACCAACCCACGGACTTTTATGTCCATATTCCTTATTGAACATGGTGGCGGTCATAAATGCCGTGGCGGTATGTCCGGAAGGAAAGGAGTGCTTGTTTGAGCCGTCCGGACGCTCGACATGGGTTGTACGTTTCAAAGTGTTCACCGTACTTCCCATAAGAATAGCAGAAAAAGCATCGGAGACAAGCATCCTGCCCCATGAGCTGCGGCTTTGCACACCGGCGGCCTTCATGCCGAGCATTATTGCGGCAGGGGCATACTGCATATAATCGTCCGCATGGCGGCTGAACCGGGGCAGATAATCATTACGCAGGCTCCGGAAATGGTCGTCCTCACTTTTTACAATCAGACCTCCGACAACCAGCGGAACGCCAATGTATGTCATCTGATAGAAACGGGACGATGAGAACCTGTCAAGTCTTCTACTGAAATTGTTTGTTACAGAGATACATAAACTATCTTTCTTTTCAGCAATTAGGTTATTTGCCGGATTTTGAGCCGACAAGAGGGCAAAGCTGTAAATACTAACGATACACAGTACTATCTTTTTCATGCAACCATAATCTTTTGAATTACGGCAGTAAAGATATCAGGCGATTTTGGGGAAAGTTTGAAGATTTACTGGAATATTACCATAAACTGATGTTTTCCATCAGTATAGACATATGAAATCTTCCAGCCGTGATAATCGCATACGGCCTTGACGATGGAAAGTCCGAGACCGTTACCCGTCGTTTTTTCTGACGGGCGATAGAAACGGTTGAATATCTGATTCTCATCCAGTGCCGCGTCGTTGGACGTATTGGATACCGTCAGCCGGTCGTTCAACAAGGATACGGTTATTTCCCCACCGGTCTTATTGTGGCGTACAGCATTCACGACGAGGTTGTTCACCATGCTTTCCAAGAGGGAACGGTTGGCCTTTATCGGCAAAGAGGCTACTGAAAAATTTTGCTTCAAGACCAATCCTCCGGAGAGGCTTTCGAGATAGGGCTGAAGGTCTTTTATCACCGTTATGACATCGACGGACTCCGTACGGCTGAACTGGTTATTCTCCATCTTGGCCAGTAAGAGCAGATTACGGTTCAGATGCGATAAACGGCTATTCATTTGGTATAAATCCTGTATAATGGCGGCTTGCCGTTCGGTTATCTCCGGCTGTTGGAGCAACAGGTCGAGTTTGCTTTGGAATACTGCCAATGGCGTTTGTAGCTCATGTGAGGCGTTTTCTGTGAACTCTTTCTGTAACCGGTAACTGTGAAGACTGTCCGTCATCAGCCTTTGCAAGGCGACATTCAGTCTTGTAAATTCTTTGGTGTCACTCTCTGCCAATGGCGGGCATACGTCGTTTTCCAGCTTAAAGCGCTCGATCGCTTCCAGTGTTTTGTCGAACGGTTGCCATAGCCGGCCGGAGATAAAACGCATCGTCAGTACGATAGCCACGCCCAATACGGTAACGATAAGTGCAAACTGTATCATGATACCGTGCAGGATGTCCTCTTCGAGGTCGAGGGCCGGAACCGGCTTCCCTTGCTGTACGGCTTCGATAATATCTATCATGTCCTCGGCATAGAAGCTCTTGGTCAGCCAATAAAACAGAGGGGTTGCCAGCAACAGGAGTATTGCCACGCAGACAATGAACTGCGTGAGCGATTTGTACATCAGACTCTTCTTTTTCATAATTCTGTCCATTTATAGCCCGTTCCATATACATTCTTAATGCAATCCTTACATCCCGCAGCGGCAAGTTTCGCCTTTAGGTTCTTGATGTGGGTATAGACAAAATCGTGATTGTCCATCATGTCTGCCATCTCTCCACTGAGATGTTCGGCCATGGCACTCTTCGATATGACACGGTCTTTATTGCCGATAAAAAACAACAACAACTCGTATTCCGATTTGGTAAATTCTATCGGTGTGTCATTCACCACGGCCGACTTGTTCAGCAAGTCGATTCGAATACCATTGCTTTCCAGTATATTGTTTGCTGCAAACTCCTTGCGACGGATAATGGCATAGATGCGCATACTAAGTTCGGGCAGGTGAAAAGGCTTAGCAAGGTAGTCGTCTGCACCTATTTCCAATCCTTTCACTTTATCGCCCAGCGAATCTTTGGCCGATACGATAATCACGCCTACTGGGTTGCGTTGCTTCCGGATGTCACGCAAGATGTCGAGGCCGTTACCACCGGGCAACATCAGGTCGAGCAGCACGCAATCGTACTCATACATATTTACTTTCATTTTGGCATCAGCATAGGTGAAAGCCTGCTCGCACAGATATTTTTCACTACTGAGGTAGGCAACGATGCTATCCGAAAGACTTCGTTCATCTTCTATAATCAATATCTTCATACTCTCTTACTTTATTAACATTACAATACTACCGCCTGTAATCAGCAATGCTCCGATAATAATCCGCAGACTGTGGCAGTATCGAACCGAATTAAGGAATATCCATGTATGTCCGCTGATACCTTTCACCTCGGCCGTATAGTTTCCGGCAAAGCCGATTCCCCAAGTGATAAACAAGATGACTGATGTCCGGATGGCTGTAGCTAAATCCGAATTGATATCTTTTACCCCGATTTTGGCGAACACAGCCGTCAGTACGGCAAAGAGGGCAGAAAGTAAAGCATAATATTTCCACATAAATTTCTATTTATTGCAAAATTAGTGATTTACAGCCATTTTATTTGCTCTTTTTATAAATTAATAGCATGATGCTTGGCAATACTAACAGAAGCAAGGGCAAGCCTACGATAAATCCGCCAATGACGGCTACCGCCAACGGTTGCTGCATCTGTGCGCCGAGGCCGATACCGAGAGCCAATGGCATCAGGGCGAGTACGGCACCGATAGCCGTCATCAGTTTGGGGCGGATACGCAGGGCGATGGCGTAGTCCACAGCTTCGGATACATTGCCGCCCGTGCAGCGATTCATCCGGTACTGCCATACGGTGAAGATGGCATTCTCCGCAATGATGCCCACCACCATGATGATACCCGTATAGCTACTTACGTTAAGCGGAACGCTTGTCAGCCACAAAGCAAAAAGACATCCACAAATGCCCAATACGGAGATGCCTAGCACGGTGAGCGATATACACCATTCACGGAAAAGGAACATCAACACGGTGAACACCATCAACACGGCAAGCGAAAGAATCATCATTAGTTCACGAAACGACTGTTGCTGTTCGGAATAGGCTCCTCCGTAGGAGATGCTGTAGCCTGCCGGCAAGTGAAGTTGTGTATCAAGAGACGCTTGTAAGTCTGCTATCGTACTGCCCAAATCCCGGTTATCCAATCGGGCGGTAAGGGTGATATTGCTCTTCAAGTCCTCACGACGCTGCTCTATCTCTCCCGGAATGACACGGACGTTGCAGAAGAACCCGAGTGGACGGGTGCTGCCGTCAGGCAGGAATATGGGCTGCTGTTCCAGCCATTCGGGAGAGTTGTCCTCGAAGTCCGTGAAACGGAGCAGGATGCGACGCATCTGCTCACCGTCCTGAACGGAACCTATTTGCAGTCCGCCTGTCATGGCTGCCTGTGCAGGGTTCGGCTCTATCATATTGGCAGGCTGGCAAAGGGGAACGCCACCCGTATGTGCCGTAAGCTGTTCTTGGAAATCAGTCAACGAAATGCCGAATTGCGAAAGACGTTCCTGATTTGGGGTGAAGACCAGCGAGGCTCCAGCGGGTATCAATCCGTTATCAATATCCACGATGCCCGGTACGACTTCCATGATTTTCTCTGCCTGTGCCGCTACCTTCTGTAATGTTTCATAATCGTTTCCGAATATCTTCACTTCGATAGGCTGTGCGGTACTCATCAAATCTCCCAAAAGGTCGGCAATCCGTTGTCCGAATCCGATAGTCATTAACGGAACGGCTTGCGATATTTGTTGGCGTAGGTCGCTGATGACTTCAGGGGTACTCGTTTTCCGGTCCGTTTTCAGTTGAATCAGATAGTCGCCAAAATTACTCGGTCGTGTCTTGAAGGACATGCCGAGCGCTGTACGGCGCGAGTAAGTCTCTACATCGGGATGTGCCATGATAATACGTTCTATCTGCCGGCAGAGACGGTCGGTCTCCTCGATGTCCGTTCCTGCGGGAGAATGATAGTCAAGAACAATGGTTCCCTCATCCAAATCGGGAAGAAAACCCGAGGAGAGACGGGAAGAAGCATACCAGCCGCCCAGCCCTAAGAGCAGGACGAACCCAGCGGCAAACAACGGCTTGCGATAGATGACGGTCAGGAAATGAACCTTCCGGATGGAGTTCTCTTCAAGCGTTTTCACATCCAAGTCTTTCGGGCGCAGTTGTTTCTTATAGCCGATGACGAGGTGCAGCACGGGAAGCAGCAGCCATGTGACGAGAAACGAGGCGACAAGCGTAAGTTGCATCGTATCGGACAACTCTTTGAAAAAACTTCCTGCCAGTCCACTCATCAGTCGGAACGGGAAATGGATGACGATCGTTGCAAGAGAGGAAGCCACCATAGCGGGGAAAAGATTACGGATGGCATGGCGCACGACAGTGAAGCGATCCATACCGGGGCTTTCTTCATGTTCCCGATAAATCTGTTCGATAACGACAATGGCATCGTCGATAATCAATCCAACTGAAGCCGCCATCGCACCGAGCGACATGACATTGATGGTAATTCCTGCCAGATAACAGAGCAAGATACTGAAAGCTACCGTAACGGGAATGGTCAGCATGACCACCAGACTCGACCGCCAAGAACGGAGAAATAACACCATCACGATGATGGCGAGAAACAATCCTTCGTAGATGGTTTTCAGTACGCTGTGGATGCTTTCGCCTACGAAAGCACTCTGATTGTAATAAGGTTTCAGTTCATAGCCTGCCGGAAGCTGCTGCCTTATCTCGTCCACCTTGTTTTCCACCTGCTTCGCAAAATCAATCAGATTCACTCCCGGCTGCTTCACCAAGTCAACAAGTACGGCATCGTTACCGTCGGCATTGATTTTCAGAAACTCTTGCTGTTCCTGTATATCGACTGCCGCTATATCGTCCAGACGGACAATCCGCTTGCCGTCGTTGCGGATAATCACATTCCGCAGTTCTTCCATGTCGTTGATACGTGTATCGGTCAGCGTCAGATACAGGCGGTTATAGTCCGCCACATTGCCGTTTCCCAATACATAATTCGTCTGTGCGAAAGCGGTCTTTATCTGTGCGGGAGTAATACCGAGCGCTGTCATCTTTGTAGCGTCGGGCTTCACGACGAACTCCTTCGCCTTGCCACCGCGTACCACTACATTGCTGATACCGTCCACTTGCGAGAACATGGGGCGTACCACAAGGTTGCCTACATCGCGCAAGGCAATGCGGCTGTGCGTCTTGCTCTCCAACGTGAATCCATAGACCGGAAACAACGACTGGTTCATTGCCTCGGTGGAGATGACCGTACCGTCAGGCAGAAAACCTTTTATCTCATTGATACGGCTCTCCAACTGGGTTTTCAAGGCATAGATATCCAGTCCCCATTTGAAGTAAACATCTATCACACAACTGCCCCGGCTGGTACTGCTCTTGACAACCGTCGTGCCCTGCACTTTCTTCACCGCGCTTTCCAACGGCTTGGTAACGGTAATCATCATGCGGTCTACGGGCTGTTGTCCGGCATCGGCTATCACGGTGATGCGGGGGAACAACACTTCGGGAAACAGGTTGGTCTGCATTTGTGTATAACACCACGCTCCTGCAAGCAGCAAAAGTAGTCCTACGAACAGGATAGGGCGGTTGTATAGCTGATGGAGACTTCTTTTCTGTATCGTGTTCATAAGGCAGCCTTCTCTTGTGTAACAACAACTTTTGCTCCCTCTTCCAAACCGTACCCTCCTGTAAGGATAATGAGGTCCTGCGGTGACAAGGTAGTCGATTTAATCTCGATTTCCGAAACGTTGCTGTTGCCAATCTCTACAGGTACTCTGACAGCTGTACTGTCGTCAGCAAGTTTCATCACCCAATGTTCCGTGAGCGTTTCGTCACTTTGTACGGCACTTTTAGAAAGTATCATACCTTTAGACGATGCATTGTTTTCTGCAAATATAGCCTTGAGATTCATACCCTCTGGCAGGAAAGGCGCCTTTGCCCGTGCAATTACCCGTTCCGATTGCGATACCGTATTCATTGTTGCCAGCGGAGCATGGACAGTTGCCGCCAGCCGGGTTCCGTCGGGCAGTTCCAGCATACATTTGCTTCCGCTGTACGCATACCGTTGCTGTTCATAAGGAACATTAATCTCGAACACGAGGCTTTCGACTTCGGCAACGGAGCAAAGCACGGTGCCTTCGGTTACATAACTTCCCGATTGCTGCTGCACGTCGAGGACAATACCGTCACGTTCCGCCTTTATGGGAATGACAGCATGGTTGCCATTTCCCAAAGCGTGTTGTTCTTTGCTCTCTATCCGGTAAAGTATATCTCCGGCTTTCACCCTTGAACCGGGTTGTATGAGAACCTCCGTGATGAATGCCGGAATCGGTGAACCGACCACTGACTTATTCTGATACACCGTAGTGGCAGACAATATGATTTCCTTCTCGATTTTGCCAAAAGCCACATGAGTCAGTGTGACTGCTGTTCCGGGCTTTTCTTCCTGTATATTTCCGTTCGATGCGTTTCTTTGTCCGCATCCGCTAAGGCTTACTATAAGCGACAATAAGACTATCTGATATTTCATGACTGTGATGATTTGATATTACCAATTCCAATAGTTATAGGCGGCTATGACCAGCTGTTTGTTCGTCCGTAGCAACAAGCGGTCTTTCTCCGTCTGAATCTTGTTGCGTAATACAGTGATATAATCCAATACGGATGCCTGTCCGGCATCCATCTCCCTGCCATAATCGAACAATACGGATTCGTATTCCGCAAGCTGATTTTCCAAAGCCCTCTCTCTCTCATTATATCTGCCCAACTCGGAGAGACATTGCTTGATTCTCATGTTCCGTTGATATTCGGAGTTTTCTTTGTAAGTCCGTATGGTGTTCTGTTGCCAGCTGGCCTGATGTTCTTTCCAACGCTTCTGCCTGCCATCGAATATCGTCCACGAGAATGTAAGTCCTGCACTCCACCCGAAGTGGCGATACCATCCGGCGAAGTCTCCGACCTGAAGACCACCGTTTACGAACAGGTTGAGCTTGGGCTTGTATTGAAGGTTGAAGGAGCGCAGGGAGGCTGCCGTATTCAGGCTGTCCAGCCGGTATTGTTCGGTGAAGAGGCTCGGTTCCCCGTCATTACGTAACCGAACGGGAAGGTTTATATCCGACAATGTCACATCGGTTGTATCACCGATACCACAAAGCAGATTCAAATCCATCAGATGAGTATGGTAAGACTGACGGGCAGCGGCATGCAATTCGACATTAGCCTCCCTTTCAATCATCAGCAAGTTCAAATCCGACTGTTTGGACAAGCCGTTTTTGACTAACTTTTGAATGATCTCCATTCGGTGGGCGATGACCGTTCCGATAGAATCCGTAAAGTCTATCTGTGCCTTGTCGAGCAGGCAGAGCAGATATTGTTCTGTGACGGAACGCTCTAGCTGGTGTTCTTCCATACGGATACGGTTATTCGTCCTGTCCGCATTAATCTGTGCCTGCTTTTGCGCTGTCTTGTATGAACTTCCGCCTAAAAGGGGTTGCGTCCAAGTCGCTCCGGCATGGAACGAGCCGCTGCTTTCTCCCAGATCGTAACCATAGTAATCCGTGGCAGACCGTTCATTCCATTTGAAAGTAGTTCGACCACCGTCTTTCGAGATAATCGGCACAAATAGGTAATCACCGTTCAGTTCGACCCGGGAGTGTGTGTACATGGCTTTTAGCCGTTCGAGTTCTGCCCGCTCTATTTCCGTCTGATTCCGGTAATCCTTTATCAACGGACTATTTTTTTTAGCGGTCTCTATATAATAGCGTAAAGACCTGTTTTCTTCTTCCTGCCCATACAAATGCAGGTTGATAATGCCAAATGAAAGTAACAATAATAACTTATTCATATCCAATCTCATTTTTCTGGCAAAAGTAAAAGGCAACTTTGGGGAAATTTTGGGGATATCAATATCCTATTAGTAATATATGCCAAATAAGGATTGATTCATAGTTCGATAACCAATGCTTTATAATGAAGTAATATGAATCTTTTTGTAATCGAACAAATATCTTGAATACTCATCAAAGGTAGAAAAAAGTACTCTCTTTTTACAAAGAGTAGATTAAAAAGCTTATATTTGCCACCATGTATTAACTAAACACTTAGAAAATATGAGAAGATTAAACCATGTGAATTTTATATTGTTATTGGTGCTAACGCTTGGTTTGGGAGCTTGTGGAGACGATGTATACTATACTGATGATTTTTTACGTAATAGCGATGAGAAGCTATGCAGCGCAAGAGCATGGTCGGAAAGTTATATTACGGATGAAAATATGAAATGTGTCCATCAATTGAAATTTACTATCGATAAGAGCGGACAAGAGGTGTTTAATTACTATCGTACCGGTGAATCGCGTCCAGCCCGTGTCGAAACGTTCAATTTCAGCTGGGAGTGGATAGATCAAACAATGGAAGGATTGAGACTAGACCGTGGCGCAGGTGAAATACTTTATTTTGATAACGTTTGGGTACGTGAGAATTATCTTTCGGGTAGTCTGGACGGAGTGCAGGTAACGTTTGTAAAAGAGAAATAAAGATATGAAAGTTTTAGATCCAAAGTTCATGGTCAAGACTCCCGTAAAGCTTTTGTTGCTTTTGGTTGTATCGGCTCTTGCTTTTTCATCGTGTGAGGATGAAGACTCGGTTGAAAATGCTATGATAGGCCGTGTATGGGCGGGAGATGTGGGGCTGAATGCAGACAATATGGCACCTTTATATAGTGTGTTTGAATTTGGTGCTGATGGGTTTGGGACTGAATCACAATATTATCAATCGAATGATTTCCCTTATAAACAATTTCGTTTTCAGTGGTATTGGGAGAGTGGGTATGATCGTAATCTTGTATTGGATTATGGAAATTTCGGTATCTCGTATATGGATAACGTATATATCAGCGGCTTTTATATGACGGGAATTTTCTATTTTGATAGTCAGTCGGAAGGTTTTGAGTTTAGTCTGGAAATGCAGTAGGATATACCGGATACTACTTTATGATATATGAAATGCCCCGTGACATATATTGTCATGGGGCATTTCATATATTGGCATTTCTTTTACAAATATATCTATTGCTTCAGAAAGAGCTTTTTGAAATTTGCTGGATAAGGTGTTTCAAACTCCATCAATTCATTCGTGATGGGATGATAGAAACATAGTTTGAAGGCGTGTAGAGCCAGACGCCCGATAGGGTTAGGCGTATCCTCTCCGCCATAACGTCCGTCACCGATTATCGGATGACCTAAGTCCTGCATATGTACGCGAATCTGGTTCTTACGTCCTGTTTCCAGGTCGAGTTCCATCAATGAATAGCCGTTAGCCCGTTTGATCGTATGGTAGTGGGTGATGGATTTCGATCCGCCGTCATCAAATTTACTGGAACTTACATAGAGTGTACGATCCGTCAGCCATGACACCATCGTGCCATTGTCTTTTTCCATTTCCCCTGTTACCACTGCCACATAACGCCGGTCGGTAACGATGTCATGCCATTTGTCGCGCAGTGTTTTTTGCGTCTTTTCGTCCTTGGCAAACATCATCAAGCCTGAAGTATCTCTGTCGAGGCGGTGTACAATATGCACCCGTTTTTGTTTTGCCGAGCGTTGCACATATTCATTCAGGATGGAATAGGCAGTGCGTTCCTTCTGCCGATCCGTATTTACGGAAAGTAATCCTTCTTTTTTCTCTACGACAATGATATAGGGATCTTCATAAACGATTTTCAGTAAACGGTTGCTGAACTCTTTCCGTCCTTTGTCCTTACTGATTTCAACCTTCATTCCCGGTTTTAAAGGGAAATTGAATTGGGTGGTAATCACCTTGTCTACGTAAACGACCCGCTTACTCAGCAATGATTTCAACTTTGTCCGGCTGGCATCAGGCATTTTGGCCGCAAGGAACTCCATTAGTTCCATCGGTTCCTTTACCTGATATCCTGTATATTGCGCTTTGGCTTTCTCAGCCACAGTCCTCCTGGGTTTCTTTTCTTTAGCCATATCTATATTCTTTTTATCTCAGTTCAAGCAATACTACATTCTCCACGTGGTGCGTATGGGGAAACATATCTACCGGTTGTACGGCTTTTACCCTGTATTTCGTATCGAGTAGCTGCAAGTCGCGTGCCTGTGTGGCGGGGTTGCAACTTACATAAACGATACGTTTCGGTTCTGCAAACAAGATTACGTCTACTACATCCTGATGCATCCCAGCGCGTGGTGGATCGGTAATGATAACATCCGGACGACCGTATTGGTTGATAAAATCCTGAGTTAATATATCCTTCATGTCTCCTGCAAAGAACAAAGTATTATCGATACCATTGATCTCAGCGTTTACTTTGGCATCTTCAATGGCTTCCGGTACATATTCGATACCTATGACCTGACGTGCCTGTGCGGCTACGAAGTTTGCGATGGTTCCCGTACCGGTATAAAGATCGTACACGAGTTCGTTCCCCGTCAGTCCTGCAAATTGTCGGGCAATTTTATATAGATTGTATGCTTGCTCAGAGTTTGTCTGATAGAATGATTTAGGGCCTATCTTAAATTTCAGTCCTTCCATCTTCTCGAAGATGTGGTCGGTGCCTTTAAACACTTGTACGTCCAGGTCATTGATCGTATCGTTGCACTTATTATTTATAATGTATAAGAGAGAAGTTATCTCCGGGAAAGTGTCCGCCACATATTGCAGTAATTGCTTAAAGAGAACCATTTCTTGTTCCTCTACGATTTTGCAGATGAGTATGACCATCAATTCGCCCGTAGAAGACGTGCGGACAATCATGTTACGGAGCATTCCCTCCTGTGTGCGCAGGTTGATGAACGAATAATTATGTTCGTAAGCATAGTCGCGTATCGCATTCCTGATCCGGTTGGATATGTCATCCTGCAACCAGCATTTCTCAATTGCCAGCACTTTGTCGAAAGCACCGGGGATATGAAACCCTACTGCGTTCATCTGGTCGTATTTCACATCCTGTTTCACCTCTTCGGCTGTCAGCCAACGCTTATTGGAAAAAGTAAACTCAAGTTTGTTCCGGTAGAACTCTGTTTTAGCCGAACCCAGGATAGGGGAGGTTTCAGGAAGTTCTATTTTACCGATACGTTTCAGATTGTCTTCCACTTGTTTCTGTTTATGCCTGATTTGTTCGGCATAGGGTAATACCTGCCATTTGCATCCCCCGCATACACCGTAATGTTGGCAGAAAGGAACGGCACGCAGCGGAGATAGTTCATGAAACTTCACCGCTTCAGCCTCGGCATACTTGTTTTTTTTACGCTTGATTTGCAGGTCTACGACATCCCCCGGTACAACATAAGGAACAAAAACTACCAGGTCGTTTACTTTTGCGATGGCTTTTCCCTCGGCAGCCACATCCGTAATTGTTACCTTCTCCAGTAGGGGAAGCTCTTTTCTCTTTCTTGCCACTTTTACACCAGTCTAATAAATTATTTTGCAAAAGTAGGCATTTTTTCGTAAATTCTCCCTATCCCGTGAAATAATAAAGATTGCAATGTCGAAATTGCATTTTAATAGAAAGTTTTTTCAATAAAAGTTTTCAGTTTATCTAAATATACTTAGATTTGCGCACAGAAAAGAATCACAATAGACAACTTTAAATTCATATTATGGACAAAAAAAGAGTTTATACCTTTGGTAACGGCCAGGCAGAAGGCAAGGCCGATATGAGAAACTTGTTAGGTGGTAAAGGTGCCAACCTTGCCGAAATGAACCTGATCGGGGTTCCGGTTCCTCCCGGATTTACAATTACAACAGAAGTTTGTACTGAATATTACGAATTAGGACAAGATAAAGTAGTTGCTCTCTTAAAAGATGAAGTAGAAAAAGCCATTGCAAATATTGAAGTGCTTATGAAATCGAAATTCGGCGACGTAGAAAATCCGTTGCTTGTTTCGGTTCGTTCAGGTGCGCGTGCTTCTATGCCTGGTATGATGGATACGATCCTCAATCTGGGCTTGAATGACGAAGTTGTAGAAGGCTTGACCCGTAAGACTGGAAATGCACGTTTTGCATGGGATTCCTACCGTCGTTTTGTACAGATGTACGGTGATGTTGTGTTAGGCATGAAACCGGTCAACAAAGAAGATGTAGATCCGTTTGAAGCTATCATCGAAGATGTTAAACATGCCAAAGGCGTGAAGCTGGATAATGAACTTGAAGTAGAAGATCTCAAGGAACTGGTGAAACGTTTCAAAGCTGCCGTTAAAGAACAAACAGGCAAAGATTTCCCGACTTGTGCTTACGAACAGCTTTGGGGTGCCATCTGTGCCGTATTCAATTCATGGATGAACGAACGTGCCATCCTTTATCGTAAGATGGAAGGAATTCCCGACGAATGGGGAACGGCCGTGAGCGTACAAGCGATGGTGTTCGGTAATATGGGAGAGACATCAGCAACTGGTGTTTGCTTTTCTCGCGATGCAGCTACCGGTGAAGACCTTTTCAATGGCGAATATCTGATCAATGCACAAGGAGAAGACGTTGTAGCAGGTATCCGTACTCCGCAGCAGATTACCAAAATCGGTTCTCAGAGATGGGCTAAATTGGCAAATATCACTGAAGAGGTCCGTGCATCTCAATATCCTTCCATGGAAGAGGCTATGCCTGAGATTTACAAACAATTGGATGCTCTCCAGACAAAACTGGAAGATCATTACCGCGATATGCAGGACATGGAATTCACCGTACAGGAAGGTAAGCTTTGGTTCCTCCAGACACGTAACGGAAAACGTACTGGTGCAGCAATGGTGAAGATCGCCATGGACTTGCTTCATCAGGGAATGATCGATGAGAAGACCGCTCTTTCACGTGTTGAACCTAATAAATTGGACGAACTTCTTCATCCTGTATTTGATAAGACCGCTTTGGCACAAGCCAAAGTTCTGACACGTGGTCTTCCTGCATCTCCGGGTGCCGCTACCGGTCAGATCGTTTTCTTTGCCGATGATGCCGCTACTTGGGCAGCTGCCGGTAAAAAAGTAGTAATGGTACGTATTGAAACTTCACCGGAAGACTTGGCAGGTATGGCTGTGGCACAAGGTATTCTTACCGCTCGTGGCGGTATGACCTCTCACGCTGCCGTTGTTGCCCGTGGTATGGGTAAGTGCTGTGTGTCCGGTGCTGGTGCGTTGAATATCGATTATAAGGCTCGTACAGTCGAAGTGGACGGTGTTCTTTTGCATGAAGGAGATTATATTTCATTGAATGGTAGTACAGGTGTGGTGTATCAGGGAAAAGTAGAGACGAAAGCTGCCGAATTGTCCGGTGACTTTGCCGAACTGATGCAAATTGCCGACAAATATACAAGATTGCAGGTGCGCACCAATGCTGATACCCCGCATGATGCTAAAGTAGCCCGTGATTTCGGAGCCGTTGGGATCGGTCTTTGCCGTACGGAACATATGTTCTTTGAAGGCGAAAAGATCAAGGCAATGCGTGAAATGATCTTGGCAGAAGATGCCGAAGGCCGTCGCAAAGCTTTGGCTAAGATCTTGCCTTATCAGCAAGCCGACTTCAAAGGTATATTCAAGGCTATGGAAGGCTGCCCCGTGACGGTTCGTCTGCTCGATCCTCCTTTGCATGAGTTCGTTCCTCACGATCAGAAAGGTCAGCAGGAAATGGCGGATGCCATGGGCGTTAGCTTGCAATACATCAAACAACGTGTAGAATCACTTTGCGAACATAATCCGATGTTGGGCCATCGTGGCTGCCGTTTGGGAAATACCTATCCCGAAATCACACAGATGCAGACTCGTGCCATCCTCGGTGCAGCTCTTGAGTTGAAGAAAGAGGGCATTGAAACTCATCCGGAGATAATGGTACCACTGACAGGTATTCTTTATGAGTTCAAGCAGCAAGAAGACGTAATCCGTGCCGAAGCAGAAAAATTGTTTGAAGAGGTAGGCGATCGTATTGATTTCAAAGTAGGTACAATGATTGAAATACCTCGCGCTGCGTTGACAGCCGACCGCATTGCTTCTTCTGCAGAGTTCTTCTCATTCGGAACCAATGACTTGACCCAGATGACGTTCGGTTATTCTCGTGATGACATTGCTTCCTTCCTTCCTGTATACTTGGAAAAGAAGATTCTGAAAGTAGACCCGTTCCAGGTTCTCGACCAGAATGGTGTAGGACAGTTGGTTCGTATGGCAACGGAAAAAGGACGTAAAGTTCGTCCGGACCTGAAATGCGGTATCTGTGGTGAACATGGTGGTGAACCGTCTTCAGTGAAATTCTGTCACCGCGTAGGTTTGAATTATGTGAGCTGTTCTCCGTTCCGTGTGCCCATTGCACGTTTGGCTGCCGCTCAAGCTGCGATAGAAGAATAAAAGACGCTAAGTTTTGAATGTGAGAGATGTAGGCGATGGACCCTTTATTAAGGGAATGTCGCCTACTTTTTTTCTTTTGTGTGCGACTGGTTCGTTTTATAAAAAACTAACTAAAAAATTGTATAGTTAAAAGTTCTGTTTTACCTTTGCGCCCCGAAATAAAAGATAAAATATTAGGTAAGCCTAAGTTTTGTTTAACTTAAAAATCAAAAGAAAAATGAAGAAGATTTTAGTAGCTTTATTTGTTATTTTTGCATCTTTATCTGTTAATGCACAGGACCTTTATATGGGCGGTACATTTAATTTGTGGCGGGATTATGATGCCAATAGGACAAGTTTCAGAGTAGAACCTGAAATTGGATATAATTTGAATAAACAGTGGGCTTTGGGTTTGAATTTTACGTATGCTCATGAGTACAATAAGGGACTTAAAGCAAATAGTGTAGCTATTGCGCCTTACGCTCGCTATTCATTTTATGAGAATAAAATTGTCAGATTGTTTATTGACGGAGGTTTGGGCTTTGCTACCACACGCATCAAGGAAGTAGACGATTCGGTGAATGGTTATGAAATCGGGTTCAAGCCGGGTATTGCTTTGAAATTAAACACACATTTTTCTCTTATTGCAAAATGTGGCTTTATCGGTTTCAGAGATGATTATGTAGTAGGCGGAGACGGACTCGGTATCAACTTACGTAGTGAAGATCTGAGTTTTGGCTTTCATTATGAATTTTGATTATAATTTCCGAGAACTTTGGAGGGTATGCTCCCATAAAGCTATGATATTATAAACCCCTTTCAACGAACAACGCCCTTGCTACACAGTAATCGGAGCAAGGGCGTTGTTGCATTCTATCGGTTATCCGTTCTATCCTTTATTTGCAAATTGTTTGAATCTTGTCAGTCTGCCAGTTTCTTTAATTTCTTGAAATGCTCGATTACCGCCAGATAATCCCGGTCTGCACAAGCATCGAACTTATTCCAGACATCTCCAAGGACTACCGCCCCGCCAAAACCGAAATCTTTGATTTCTATGATGTTCTCTTCGTTTATACCACCGAGTGCCATCACTTTGCAGTCGATAATCTTATCTTTCTGCGCTTGGCGAAGTTCTTCGGCTGTATAGGTGGAATAATAGTTTACTTTCGAAATGCTGTCATAGATGGGACTCATAAAGACATAATCATAGAAGTGTTTTTTATTCTTTACCTCTTCTGCCGAATGGCACGAACAACTGACATGACCAGCGTAATCATGCGGCTCTTTAGGGTTTCGGCTGTTCAGGTGAATCCCCATCAGGTTGAATTCCTCTTTCAGGTAGAAGTGTTCGTGCGTTACGATGCGCCGGTGAAATTTTTCCGGTATTAAGGTTAGGAGACGTTCGGAATACATAGCCGGTGTTTCCGGCTTTCTAAGATGTAGAATGTCCAATCCCTCCTCGAACAGAGCAGTTATTATTTTGTCTTCTTCAACGAAGAAGGTGGGGGTAGTAACTACAATAAGTTTCATTTCTTTTGTTAAACAGTTATGTTTAGCAAAGTTAGTAATTAACTATATCAGAAACCAACCTTTATAGTGAAAATATGTTAGATTGCCAGGTTCGAAGGTCAATTGTCCATAGTTTGCCTGCTAAAACCTCTCCGAAACCACAAATAATTTTTAAAACTTCCGTTGCCTGAACACTTCCGGTGATGGCAGGCGTTACTCCCATTACCCCTTTTGAAGGAGGGGGCAACCGCAACATTTCCTCTTCGTCCGGATAGAGGTCACGGTAATTCTTAGGATTGTCTCCATAGTTGAATACCGAAACTTGTCCTTCAAACCCGCTGATAGCTCCGTATACATACGGCTTTCCCAGTGCCATGCAACTATCATTGATGAGGTATCGCGTTACAAAGTTATCACAACCGTCAACGATTATGTCGTAGGCATTTATAAGTTCCTGTGCATTTTCTTTACTTAGTCTCCCCGGGCAAGAGTTAATTTTTATTTCGCTATTGAGTGCCGTCAGACGCATGGCTGCACACACGGCTTTAAAGTCTCCCAACTCCTCCTCGCTGTAGAGTACCTGTCGTTGAAGGTTGCTGATGCTCACCACGTCATCATCTACCAGCCCGATTGTTCCTACCCCCGCACCAGCCAGATAAAGGGCGATGGGAGAACCTAATCCTCCCACGCCCACTATCAGCACTTTCGCTGCTTTCAACTTTTCCTGTCCTTCTTCGCCTATTTCGGGAAGAAGGATTTGTCTGTCATATCTCATAAAAACAGCTATTGATATGTCAATTAAAATCGAAAGACTGATCCCAGTCTTTCCATACCGGTTCGCGTCCCAACCTTCTCAAATCATGTTCTACCTCCACAGCTTTGCGCTCATCGCTGACATGAAATTGTTCCAGTGTTTGCGGATAACTGTAGTAACCTCCCGGTTCGGTTTTGCTTTCTGCGCTCATGGTAGTCACACCCAGGGTTGCCATGTGATTGCGGAATTCTGCACTCTCACGGGTGGAATAGGAGATGTCTACATCATGGTCGAAGATGCGCATGGCAAATGTCAATTGAGCCAGTTCCCGGTCGTTTACCACTACGTTGGGCTGGAACCCACCGTTTTCCGAAGGCCGCATACGTGGGAAGTTGACGCTGTATTTTGTCTTCCAGTAGTGCTTTTGCAGATAGCGGAGGTGATAAGCCATCATCGTCACATCCGTTCGCCATTCCTCCAAGCCGATCAGTACACCCATTCCTATTCTATGAACGCCTGCCTGTCCCATACGGTCGAATCCGTTGACACGCCACTCGAATTTCGATTTCATTCCCCGCGGATGGTAAATGTTGTAATTCGCCTTGTTGTATGTCTCCTGGAAACAGATTACTCCGTTAAGCCCGTGATGGGTCAGTAGTTCATATTCTTCGGCTTTGAGCGGCATTACTTCTATTTGCAGATTGCTGAAATACGGCTTTGCCAGATCCAGTGCGCGGGCGATGTAAGGAACCCCTGCGGCAGCCGGGTTCTCACCCGTTACGAGAAGGAGATTCTCAAATGGAGCCAGTCGTTTGATAGCTTTGTATTCATTCACCATCTCCTCTTCGGTCAGGATGGTTCGTTTCATCGGGTTACTGATGTGGAAACCGCAGTAAACGCACGAGTTGGTACATGAATTGGTAAGGTAAAGGGGTACGAACATGGAAATTGTTTTCCCGAAACGTTCCATGGTATATTTTTGGCTGAGGCGTGCCATGACCTCCAGATAGGGGGCGGCAGCCGGTGAGATAAGTGCCATGAAGTCGTTTACGTCGCAATGCTCCTTTCCCAATGCCCGACGTACGTCAGCGTCAGTTTTCGAATAGATGGCTTTGGTGGTATTCCCCCACGATATTTTTTCTAATTCGTCTGAAAACATTTGGTTTAATTAAAAATTAATAATTAAAAATTAAAAGTTAATAGATGAAAGACTGATTTAGCTTTCACTGTTTTTGGATGATTTGATGATGCTGACTAAAAGCTTGATTAGTTCAACGCAATCGGTGTGAATGGAGCAGAAAGATTCTTCAGAAATATAATCACTTTCTTTTAGCAAAACGAGCCAGTATTCCGTTTCATTTGCTTCTTTCAATGCTATACTCAATTTGTGAATGAAATCCTTTTTACTTTCTGCAAATTCCCCTTCCCGGATTAAAGCTCCGATAGCCGTCCCGCTTCTAAGTATCTGCTTAGACAACACATATTCTTGTTTTTCATTGATCAAAAATTTATAAGCTTTAATAATTCTCAATGCAAAATCCAATGATTTATCAGAAATAACACTCCCGTTTTTCATTATTAATTTTTAATTATTTCCCTGCTCAAGCGCATGGCGCAGAAATTAGGGCCGCACATCGTACAGTACTCCCCATCCGTATGCCGTCCGGCATGGAAATAGGAGAAAGCACGTTCGGGATCGAGGGAAAGGTCGAACTGGTCTTTCCAACGGAACTCGTAGCGGGCTTTGCTCAAGGCATTGTCCCGTACTTGTGCCCCGGGATGCCCTTTGGCGAGGTCGGCTGCATGGGCAGCTATCTTGTAGGTCACTACTCCTACACGAACATCCTCTTTATCGGGGAGAGCCAAGTGTTCTTTGGGAGTGACGTAACAGAGCATGGCCGTACCCAACCAGCCGATTTGCGCTGCACCGATGGCCGAAGTGATGTGATCGTAGCCCGGGGCAATATCCGTTACCAACGGGCCAAGCGTATAGAAGGGAGCATCGTGGCATTTCTCGATCTGCCGTTCCATATTTTCTTTTATCTTGTGCATAGGCACATGACCCGGGCCTTCAATGAAGGCTTGCACATTTTTCTCCCAGGCGCGGACAACCAGTTCGCCCATCGTGTCGAGTTCGGCAAACTGAGCCTCGTCATTGGCATCATGGATAGATCCCGGACGAAGCCCGTCACCCAATGAAATGGCTACGTCGTATTGAGCCAGTATGTCGCAGATGTCATCGAAATGTTCGTAGAGGAAACTTTCGCGGTCGTGCATCAGACACCATTTGCTCATGATGCTTCCTCCGCGTGAAACGATGCCGCAAAGGCGTTTGTCTGCCAGATGTATGTTCTGGCGGCGTATGCCAGCGTGGATGGTGAAATAATCCACTCCTTGTTCGCACTGTTCGATGAGCGTGTCGCGATAGAGTTCCCAGGAGAGGTCTTCCGCCTTTCCGTTTACTTTCTCCAATGCCTGATAAATCGGTACGGTACCCACCGGAACGGGACAATTGCGGATGATCCATTCGCGTGTCTCATGTATGTTTTCACCGGTTGAAAGATCCATCAGCGTGTCGCCTCCCCATTTGCAACTCCATACCGCTTTCTCCACCTCCTCGTCAATACCCGATGTGGTGGCCGAGTTCCCAAGGTTCGTATTGATTTTCACCAGGAAATTGCGCCCGATTATCATCGGTTCGGCTTCGGGATGGTTGATGTTGGCGGGCAACACGGCACGTCCTTCAGCTATTTCTTTACGTACAAATTCGGGAGTAATGTACGTCTCTATGCCCAACTCCTCACAATTCATGTTCTCACGGATGGCGACGTATTCCATCTCCGGTGTGATTATACCCCGTTTGGCATAGGCCATCTGCGTGATGGCTTCTCCCTTTTTTGCACGGTAAGGCAGGGCGATGTGTTCAAAACGAAGATGATCCAGGCTCTTGTCATCCCGACGCATCCGTCCATATTCGGAAGTGATTTCGGGAAGCTGTTCCACATCTCCGCGTTTCAGAATCCATGATTCGCGCAGACGCGGGAGTCCTTTTTTGAGGTCTACGGTGATAGCCGGATCGCTGAAAGCTCCGCTTGTGTCATAAATATACACCTTCGGATTAGGTGTGATGATCTTTTCATCCCCCTTGAAATGGGTGCTGGGCACTTGTTCGACTCTGCGCATGGCAACCCGTATTTCGGGAAACAGTTTGCCGGGCATATACACTTTCTCGGAGCGTTGGAATTTGATTTTCTGTTCCATGGTACTAGATTATAAGTTTAAAAATGCGGTTAGTGGAGAACTGGCTTCTGCAATCAGGTTGTCGGCTTGCACCCCCAGTCCGGCTTCGTATGCCATACGTCCGGCTTCCACAGATAGTTTGAATGCTTTAGCCATTTCTACCGGATCGCCTGCCACAGCAATTGCCGTGTTTACCAGACAAGCGGATGCGCCCAGCTCCATTGCTTCAGCGGCATGACTGGGCGAGCCGATACCGGCATCCACAACAACCGGGATACCGGCTTGCTCGATGATGATTTTCAGGAATTCCTTTGTTTGAAGTCCTTTATTGGTTCCGATAGGGGCACCCAAGGGCATTACGGTTGCCGCGCCCGCCTCTTCCAGCCGTTTGCAAAGAACCGGATCGGCTTGGCAATAAGGGAGTACCACAAAACCCAGTTTTACGAGTTCCTCCGTAGCTTTTAGTGTCTCGATGGAGTCGGGGAGAAGGTAACGCGGGTCGGGGTGGATCTCCAGTTTCAGCCAGTTTGTTCCGAATGCTTCACGTGCCATTTGTGCAGCGAATACGGCTTCTTCCGCATTTCTCACTCCCGATGTGTTAGGCAGTAATTGGATGTGCGGATGGATGATATGTTTCAGCATGTCATCTTCCTTGTTTTCCATATCGATCCGTTTCATTGCCACTGTCACCATTTCTGTGCCCGATGCCAGAATCGATTGTTCCATCAAGTCGTTTGAGTTGAATTTACCTGTACCCAGGAAAAGGCGGGAATTGAATTCACGTCCCGCGATGATAAGTTTGTCCATACTATTAGTTGTTATTCAAAATTCTTCTTGTTTCCGCCACCGGATTCTCTGCGTTCAGTATCGTCCCTGAAAGGGCAATGCCGTTCACGCCTGTTTCCAGAATGGCGGGAATATCTTCGTAGGTGATTCCTCCGATGGCCACTACCGGCAGTTTTATCCCGGCTTTCTCCATGTCCGATAGAATAGATGCATAGCCTTCCAGTCCCAGTACCGGGCTTAGGTTTTTCTTTGTCGTGGTAAACCGGAATGGGCCTATGCCTACATAGTCGGCTCCTGCCCGGTAGTGCATCTCTACATCTTCGAAAGTGTTGGCGGTGCCACCTATGATGAAAGCTTCCCCCAGCAGTTGCCGGGCTTCTGCCACGGGCATGTCTGTTTTACCGAGATGAACCCCGTCTACTTCCAGTTTTTTAGCCAATTCCACGTGATCGTCCAAGACCAGGATGGCTTCATGATCCCGGCACATCGGTTTCAGTTGCAAGGCTACCGCTTCCACTTCGTCCAAGGGGGCCTCCTTCATGCGAAGCTGTATCCATTTGCATCCCCCTTCAAGCGCCATTCGTGCCGATTCCAGATAAGAGTATTTATCTGTTTGATGAGTTATGAATTGCAGACTGATCATAGCAATTATCCTCCGCAAGCAGCTTTGATTATTACCAGACGGTCATTTTCGTGCAACAGGAATTCATCCCATTCCGTACGTGGGATCATCTTATTGTTCACTGCGATGGCAATGCCGTTCGAAGGAAGTTCCAGTTGCCCGGCCAGTTTTGTGATAGTGGAAGAAGCGTCTGTTTCCACCTCTTTGTTGTTAACTTGTACTTTCATTGCTATAAAATTAGTATCCGTATGAAAGTAAATACAAAGAGTGTGCTTGGTGATGGAAGGCGAAAAAAGTAACACAATCCCTACGTCAGTGCTAACTGCATCAGGTTCCAGGGTATAATCTCAGCCCGTCTCGTCTTTCGGGCACCCCTTTGTCTTTACAGTGGCAAAGTAAATGAAAAAGAAGCAGAAAAAAGAAGAATGAGGGATTATTTTTTATAAATGTGGAAAAAAAGAAGCCGCTTTCCCTAACGAAGCGGCTTCCTCACTAAAAAAGACATACAAACAAAGCTAACACGTACAAAAACTATGCTAAATGGCTATTTTATCTCTTCTGTTTTTCTACAATATTGTTCGAATAGCGGGCGGATGCCCTATCCCGGTAGGAACATTCTATTTCCCATCAAGCTCTTTTTTCAGCCTTCCCACCCATTGAGTGATTCGCTCTTCTGTCTTATTGTCTTCGTTCACCTCGTCGAGAGGCAGTCCTATGAATTTCCCGTTGATTACCGATACGGACGAATCGAAGGTATAGCCCGCTGTGTCCGTCGCTCCTATAAAGGTGCAACCTGTATCTTTCAGGTCTTCATATAAGATTCCGATACCGTCACAGAATGTGTCACTGTAAGAATCCGAATCTCCGCAACCGAACAAAGCAATAAACTTATGTGACAGATCTGCTTGTTTCAACACCTTCACGCCATCGTACCAGTCGTCCTGTAATTCACCGGCACCCCAGGTAGAAGTTCCCATGACCAGCACATCACATTCTTTTATGAATGCTTCGTTCAGTTTGGATGCTTCGTGAACCTCTTCTTTGGGTACGTTTAGCTTATCTGCAATCCGGTAGGCTATATCCTCTGTGGTTCCGGTTGTGGAACCGTAAATTACACCAATTTTATTCATTTTCCAACTCCTTTTTTTGTGATGATGCAAAGATAGGGCAGTCGTATGAAAAGAAAAATCCCCATTTATAATGGAATCTTTTATGAAATCTCATAATAAATGGGGATGCCAGCGGACAGTGTTCCGCCTTTGCCTATATATTGAGATTCTGTTTGATAGATAGGAGAGGGCACCCTTTTATTTTTGCCTCAGTACCCATTCCATCGGTGGCGTATAATCGGATATCACCGTCATGTCGGAACTATGGCCGAAATAGACACTCTTCGTCTCTCCGTTACGATGCTTGGCAACAATCGCCACGCCCAGGTGGTCCGTGGGGAAGCCACTGTCCTTGTCTGTACTCAATCCAGCTTGTGCGGGGCGGTAGAGCAATATGACGATGTCCGCATCCTGTTCTATCGAGCCGCTTTCCCTTAAATCCGCCAATGCCGGCTTCTTGAAAGGGCGTGTTTCCGATTCGCGGTTCAATTGGCTTAATAACACTACCGGGATGCTTAACTCTTTTGCCAGCATTTTAGCCTTTCGTGCAGCCTGTGCCACTTCCTGTTCCCGGTTCCTGTTCTCTTTCTCATGTTTCATTTCGCTCAACTGCAAGTAGTCGATGAAGATGACATCGCATTTTCCTTTGCTGTGCAACATTCTGGCGCTCGCCCGGATATAGTCCATGCTCATTCTGGCACTGTCGTCTATGTACAGTGGCAATCGTGACAGTTTGTTGGCTGTGGCGCGTGCCTGTATCATCTCCTCTTCGCTGATCAGGCCGCTTCTCCATTGAGTGGCGTTCAGGCGGCATTCCGACAAAATCCAGCGATCGCCCAACCTCTCGCCTTGCATTTCGATGCTGTAGAACACTGCATTGTGACCTGCTTGTGCAGCGGCTTTTGCCATATTTAGCCCGAAAGCGGTCTTTCCAACGGACGGGCGTGCCCCGATCAGTATCAAATCGTTGTTTTGAAGCCCTGATGTCAGTTTGTCCAGATCTGCTAGCCCGGTAGGAATGCCGGTCAGCCCGTTGCGGTTGTTTTGTTGTCGTTGCTCCGCTTCCCTCAAAGTGTCCGCCATGAGTGACGACATCGGTCGTAACTGCTGTTTCCATCCGCAGTCATTCTCTATGCCATCTATCAGGGCGTGGATGTCCGACAGCACTTCTTCCGTGTCGAAAGTCTCGTCCGCGGCTTTCGACAGCGCTTTGTGGAGTCCTGTTATCAGTTCCCGTTTCAGGTATTTGTCTTTCAGAATCATTGCGTGGGTTTCGAGGTGCGCGCTGCTTGCCACTTTCGAGGAAAGCCAGGTGATGTTATACGCACCGCCTATCTCCTGTAGTTTTCCCTGTTTTTGCAATTCTTCTTTTACGGTGAGGATGTCGACCTTCTTTCCTTCGTGGAACATTGCTTCGATAGAAGCATAGATCGTTTCCAGTTTCGGGTCGTAAAACATTTCCGGGCGGAGGTAGCCGATCACCAAGCTTATCGCTCTGCTCTCCACTAACAATGCACCGATCACTGCCTCTTCCAGTTCTTTCTCCTGTGGCAGCGGAGTGTTTCTTGAATTTTCCATGTCTTTCATAAATTAGTCGATGTATTCATTTTTATAAGCCTTGTCTGCCAGATACGTAGCTGCTTGCTTGCAATAATTTGTATTCTTGAGGCTGGCATAGTAAATTTCTATCTGGCTGATGGCAAGCTGCTTTTCCGTAGCCAGTAGCTTTTTCCACTCCCTCCGGGCACGGCCGATGTTGACCTTGTTGGTGTGCGTGATTTCGTGGAAGGTTATCCAGAACCGATTGAATTCCAAGTCTTCCTCCTCTTTCGGTACCGGTTTTCTCCATTCGTTTCCTGTCCATACTTCGTACTCTTTGATCCGTAGGTGAGTGGTCACTTCGTTGGGAATGGATTCGATCAACCCCATCCGTTTCAGTTTGTTGAAAAAGTACGTTGTTTTTCCTTTTTTCCATCCGAACAACTGTCCCCACGACTCCAAGCTTCTCATGGATTCCCCTCTGTGGCATAGCATCGTTTTCTCTTTTACGCGGAAAGTTTCATCTTTGTAATTTGTCCGGCTGAGTAAGATTAGGAATGCTTCCAGTTCGGTTGCTTGTGACTTTTTATGAAGAAGAAAAATCTCCATCAAATGTTTCGGTAACATGATGTACCCTTTGCTTGTTGCTTCTGACAGCAGCTCTTTAGCGTTTTTCATCTTTATTGATTTATTTTATTCCCAAAGGTAGTAAGCCTTATTGACGGCATCAAATATTTGATGTCAGTTTTGCTCTTTTTGCCATCTATTGCCATTTTTCCCTGAATTTAGCCAATTCATCGGGCATTTTCCAGTGTTCCACAATGATAATCAGTTGCGCGGCAGTCAGGTGCTTTTCATTCGGGTTGTACTCCGCATCGAGCAATTCCTTCCAGAGCTGTGGGGTGGTCGCAATCTTTTTACGGAAAGCGGCCACAGCCGTACGGGGGTCATGGTATTGGGGAAAATAGGCTATTGCAACATCTTTAACACAAGGACAGCCGTCTAAATTGAGTGTCTTTTTTATTTTCATTATGCAAGGTTTTAAATTGACATGAACGTCATATCACTGGCAAAAGTATACTAAAAAAATAAACAAAACAATGATTTAAAATTATGTATTGGTAAAACAAAATAGATGTGTTATTATTTTTAGTAATGATTTTCAGGGTTTTCATGAACATGAACTTGTTGCGTTTTGTTTGATAAAATTATTTTAATTATGGAGAAAGATTTTTTTATTTTTGTTTCTACACTTGCAGAAAGATTGAAAGGAATACGTGATTACCGTACAGCGGATGCTTATATGAGTACCTCGCGAAGTGTGGCTCGCTTTGCGGGGGGCCAGATGGGCATGCCGGCACTTTTCCGTGAGTCTTTGATTAAAGACTATGAGTATTATTTATGGCAGTCGGGATGTAGCCGCAATACGATATCGTTTTATATGCGAATGTTACAGTCCATTTATAACCAGGCTGTAAAGGCGGGGCATGTTCCTCGGGAGGAATCTCTGTTTGCCGGTGTGTTCAAAGGGCGTGACGATACGCGTAAACGGGCAGTCGATTTCGATGTCCTTGCCCGGCTCCGTGGTGCCGACCTGAGCCTATATCGCTCTTTACAGGCTTGCCGCGATTATTTTCTCTTGAGCTTTTATCTTTGCGGCATTCCTTTTGTCGATCTCGCCTTTCTGCGACGTGCCGATTATGTCCGCGGGACGATCAGTTACCGCCGGCGGAAGACGAATACTCAGATCGTGACCTCAGTTACCCCGCTGGCTGCCGAAATCTTGGAACGTTATGGCAGTAAAGACGAATTGTCTTTCTATTTGATGCCGATCTTAAAAAAGAAGGATGGAAACGACTGGAAGGCTTATCAAAGTGCTTTGCGCCTTTATAACAAGAATCTGAAAAGCCTTTCGGCACTTTTGAAGCTCGATGTCCCTCTCACTTCCTACGTGCCCCGCCATACTTGGGCCACACTTGCCCGTCAGGTAGGGGTCCCGGTGACTTATATCAGTTCCATCTTGGGGCATAGTTCGGAAGAGATGACTCATATTTATCTCGATTCCATCGACGGACATATCCTTGCCGAAGCTAATCGCAGGGTGATGGATGCTTTTGGGAAATATATGAAGGTGAAATAAAAAAAGTTCCGTCACTGCCACAGTGACGGAACTTTTGTGCAAATATATGCATCTTTTTGAATAACTTCCAAAAAAAATGATAATAATTTTGTTTTTAGTTATCAGTAAGGTCTATGTTATCAAGTTTATGTCCGGTTCATGATGTCAAATAAATAAAATATGCAGTGAAGTATTTATTATTTATTTATCCGGCCTTTATAGGAAAGCATGATTTTATGATTTCGATTTTAGCGTAGACAATCTATAAATCCAGGCCTGTTTTTTTGCTCTGTAGAGGCGGAATTATCCTCGGAGGATATTCACTTTTTCTCCGGGGATTGTTCATCTTGATCATCGAAAATGCACATGTCTTTATTTTAATATATATTTTATTGGTTCAAACTACCGTTCAAACTCTTTTTTGGGTTTCCTTCTTATTGTTTGGTATATAGACCGTTACAAAGGTGTTGACCGTTCAAAGTACCGTTCAAGTTTTTTAGGCCGTTTTTGGCGTGTTTAATCCCCTTTTAAGGCTCTCCCAAATAGCGGGTGATGAGCCTCACTTGTAAGGGTGGATAAGAGTGATCGCGTTTGTTTTCTCCGGCTTCTGCAAGTGCCGAAGAGAGCTGTTTATTCCTTCTTATCCATTGACGGAGTTTCCTCATGGCAGAAACAAGCGGCATATCGGGGTTATAAAGATGCGCCAATTCTGCTTTGCTATAAGTTCTGATAATAAATTTGTGTTCTTCTTCCATAATGATATGTTATAAATGATTACTGTATAAAAGTACAAAAAAAGAAGAATATATACAAGCGTTTTATCGAATATTATTTGACTAAATATTTTAATTTCAGTGGGTTAGTTTTGGATTCAAAAGAGAACTATCTTCTTGTTTTTTTTAGCTGCTTCTTTTCTTTTTTTAATTTGAAAAGTTTATCTTTGTAGCAAAATAGTTGGATTATGAGAAGATTTATCAATCCGTTCACCGATTACGGATTTAAGTTAATTTTCGGCAGGGAAGTTTCAAAAGAGTTATTGATCGAGTTTTTGAATGATCTGCTTGAAGGTGAGCGGGTCATAATAGATCTTACTTTTCTAAATAATGAGCAATTGCCCGATTATCCGGAGGGACGTGGAATTATTTACGATGTGTATTGCACCACAAATACGGGTGAGAAAGTGATCGTAGAGATGCAAAATCGTTCTCAAAGTAATTTTAAGGAACGTTCTTTGTATTACATGTCAAGAGCCATTGTTAATCAGGGATTGGTCGGGAATAATTGGATGTTTGATGTGAAAGCGGTTTATGGGATCTTTTTTATGAATTTTTTGTTGGAAGAAAACATAAAGCTGCGTATTGATGTTATCTTGTCTGATCGTGAAACAGGAGAATTGTTCTCTGATAAGTTTAGGCAAATATTTATTGCTTTACCTTGTTTCAAAAAGACGGAAGAAGAGTGTGAGACAAATTTTGAACGTTGGATTTATGTGTTAAACAATATGGAAACATTGAACCGAATGCCATTTAAAGCGAGGAAGGCCGTTTTCGAAAAACTGGAGGAAATAGCTGACGTAGGGGCTCTTTCTGAGAAAGAGAGGGAATTGTATGACAATAGCGTAAAGGTTTATCGTGACTATTTGGTGACAATGGATGCTGCTAAGAGGGAAGGACGAGCTGAAGGAATTACTGAAGGACGTAAAGAAGGCATTACCGAAGGACGTGAACTGGCTCAAATAGAAATAGCCCGTAATTTGAAAGCGAAGGGGTTAGATCCGGCTTTTATAGCCGAGACAACTTCACTCGGCCTGGAGGAAATTCAGAAATTATAGTTTATACTTCGTTTTATTATAGTCTTAGAGCTGTCCGGAATTGATCCGGACAGCTCTTTTTATATCTCTACGGGACTCCCGGCCGATAATTTTACTGAAAGATTCTTTTCTGTATAAACAGAGAAATTGTTTTGATTTTCCTTTTAAGATTTTTATAAATACAAATGCTCTCCTGGACGACATGCGATGGTCATTCCTCCGATCGGCATGTCGTATCTTTGTTATATCAAAACAATGGGAACCGGTTCTGTTGGATGAGTGCCATAAAACGATGTAGAATTTAATTAAGAAAGGAATTTGTTATGACTGTTATTTTTAAGAAAGTGAAGCGTAAAAACATGCGTAATCCCGAAGCCAGCGAGCTTTATCATCCCCAATTGTTGACTTTGGGACAAACGGTCAATTTGAATGCTATTGCTCATACGATGAAGGAAAGCAGTTCTTTATCCAAGGGAGATATTCTGAGCGTATTGTCAAACTTTGTGGAAGCAATGCGTACGGCTTTGTATAACGGGCATTCCGTCAATATTCAGGACTTTGGGGTTTTCAGCCTGTCCGCACGGACAGCAGGTACGGAAACCGAAAAGGAGTGTACGGTAAAGAATATTAAAAACGTACGGATCAATTTTCGTCCTTCAGTGACGGTACGTCCCGATCTGGCCGCTACACGTGCGGGCGATAGAATAGAGTTCATCGATTTGCAGACCTATCTGGAACGTTTGAAACAGTCAGCCGATGATGAAGGTGATCACGGAGAAGATCCGACCGTGTGATGTGAAAGGCAGTAATTTATCCGTATTTTATAATTAGCTAAATTTGCTATTGGTATGTTGGAAAAAATCATGGAGTGCCTGACCGCACTCCTGCCTTTCCTTCGAAAAAAAGGAACGGCAAAAGAAGTGAAAGAATTTAGTGATCTCGTGACCGGGCAGTATGCTTTCCTGATGGAACAATTGGAGAAGGTTTTAAAAGATTATTTCGAGTTGAGTGCGAAGATTAAGGAGATGCATTCGGAAGTTATTCTATTGAAAGAACAACTGGCGGAGTCTCTTTCATTGCAGTGTAAAAACAGAGAGTGTGGAGGCAGGCGGTGATGAGAACGGTCGATCTGATAGTTGTCCATTGTTCGGCAACGCGCGAGGACAAAACGTTTACTGAACGTGACCTGGATGCATGTCACCGGCAAAGGGGGATGGATGGCACGGGATATCATTTTTATGTTCGTAAAAATGGTGACATTAAGACGACAAGAGATTTGGATAGGATCGGAGCGCATGTGAGAGGATTCAACCGTAACTCTATCGGGATATGTTATGAAGGGGGACTTGATTGCCATGGGAATCCCAAAGATACGCGCACCGAGTGGCAGAAACACTCCATTCGGGTATTGGTAAAGGCATTGTTGAGGGAATATCCGGGAGCTAAAGTGTGCGGACATCGTGATTTGTCTCCCGACTTGAACCGTGACGGGGTGATCGAACCGGAAGAGTGGATCAAGCAATGCCCCTGTTTCGATGCCCGTGAAATCTTGTCGGAGCCTTAGTCTTGGTAGACTTGTTTTTCATGCAATGTAATGGATGTTGGACTGACGAAAAAGTTCCGTCACTGTGGCAGTGACGGAACTGAAATTTACATATATCCTAACAATACACTTTCCATGGTGCATTGTCGATTAATTTGCATGAATAGAATTCAGACAAACAAAAAACTATGAACAATTTCAGCGTGCAGGTCTATAAAACTGCAATTTCTTTTTTGTGTTGGACTTTGTTTTCCTCTACTCTTTTGCCGGCACAGGATTTGTCCGGCATGAATGGAAGGCTGGGATATCCTGTCGGCAAATCTTTTGTTATCTATGATTTCGGACAGAACACCAGTGAGATAGAGAATCTGCATACTTGCATAACGAAAACATTGAGTGATACTTCGGTGCATGTCCGAGAGATAGAAATCGTGGGATACAGTTCACCGGAAGGCGATTATACACGGAATAGTAATTTGGCAAGCGAACGCGCTGAGATCTTGCACAAATACCTGCTTCCTTTTTTCCCGGATATAGAGTTTAGAGTTACCAGCGTTCCCGAAGATTGGGAAGGACTGGTGGATGCCTTGACGCAAACTGGGAATAGTGCTACGGAAACGGTTCGTGCCTTTGCGTCAGCGGATTTGACACCGGAGCAGAAAGAACGCAGATTGAAAAAACTGCCTCGGTGTGTCTATCAGGATTTAAGCCAAAACTATTTTCCATTGCTTCGGAGAGCCAGCATTACAATTTACTATGAGCAACTGTCCGTTTCCTCCCATTCCTCTATGCTTTCGGAAGCGGAAGAAAAAGAGATATATCTTCGCACGCAATATACTAACCAGGCATATCGGAATGCCCAGTTCCATCATCGGAATATACAGAATTCGGCTCTTACCGACCGCTATGGTACTACCTACGGTAATAAGTCTGAAAGAAGAGTCCATCACCGTTCGGTCTTATGGCAGGATTTTACCCCGGTGATCGCTGTCGGTACAAATCTGCTGCAATGGACAGGTTTCCGTCCCGACTTTACCCATACCACTTTTGTCCCCAACCTCTATGTGGAATATTATTTTCTGAAACGCTGGTCGGTGAAGGGTGCTTTTTCCTACTGCAATTGGTCATATGGCGATAATAAGCGTTTTCAGGGTATCTCTTCCTACAGTATCGAACCTCGTTTTTGGTTACGAGGTGATGGAAATTTCCGTGGCTTTTTCTTTGGTGTCTATGGGCAGTTCGGTGACTATAATGATGAACAGGAGATTGAAAGTTATACCGGAAGATACCACAGCGAAGGGCTTTCTGCCGGATATCTCCTGCCGCTTTATAAAGGACTGGCCATTGAACTCAGCCTTCGGGGAGGTTACCGTTATTCTTCCGTAAAGCGATATCAAGCTGGTGAAGAGTGCAATAGCCTTTGCCGCGAATACGATAAACATGACTTTACAGTAACAGGCAGCAACATCAGTTTGCTCTACCGTTTTTGATTCATCGAATAATTTACAAAAAGACAAGATAAATGAGAAAGCTATTTTTATGTTTGGTTGTACTGATGTTGCAGGCCGTTTATATCGTTGCCCACTCACAGTCGGCCCCGTCGCACGGGTCGTTGTTTCGTTTCATAATTAATCGGGGAGAAGTGTTTTCCGCCAATGCTCCCGGAGAGTTGACCGAACTGACCCTTTCGGGGTATTTTTATACCAATGATCTCTGGGAAGGACAACTTACCCCGTTTAAGAGTGCCAACTCGGTGACTCTCACGGGTAAAGCCGTTATCAATGAGTATAGCGCACATTTGCAAACGAAGGTGGTCTCTTCCCTTTCGTTGCCTTCCGTAGTTTCGCCTACGGGCATGTTCCTCACTTTGGTGGTTGACGGTGTGCCGATGTCGGTTCAGCTGCCGTACGTCAATGAGAGTGATAGCTGGGTTGCCGGTTTCATTTATACCTATAGTGTGACGGTCGAAGGCCGTGGATTGACTATTTCGGGGGTGACCTGTAGCGCTTTGACTGAAAATAATTATTAACTAATTGATAGATTGAGATGAAAAACTATTTTGGACTTTTGTTTGCCGCATTGTTTGGATTGGCAAGCTGTACGATGACCACGGAGGGTGAAGATCCTTATGTTAGTGGCAATTATGTTCAGGACGTATTTGTAAGATTTGAAAATGTGGAACAGGATGTGCCGGATACACGTGCCGATGAAGCCGGAAAAACCAGTACGGATAAAGTATCCTTCGGCAGCGGCTACCTTTTCTTCGTGACTAGCCAAGAAAATATAAAACTATGTTACCGCATTTCGCCCAAGGGGGGAACGTCTACTAACCTCGATCAACTGGTCATCAATGTGGATGATTTTTGGGGAAAAGCTTCCGGTGCTTCGGGCTATCCTTTTCAAAATGTATCGGGAGAGGTGACAAAGGTGTATATAATAGGTAACATGCCCGATGCGGTAGCGGAAGCGACTGTCCGTGCGAAGACCACATTGACAGAGTTGAAAAAGATTGCCGTGCCACTGCCCGGACAGAACAATATTAATTATGTGACGATGGACGGCATTGGGGCGCTTACGAATTCTTCCGATGGTAATGCAACCCATAAAGATGTAAGTATAACACTCAACCCATTGTGCGCGCGCATAGAAATAGCCAAGATTACTGCAACAGGTGCTGTGACTGATTTTAAACTACGGGCTATTTATGTCTCTCATTTTTATAGCAAAATGGCGTTGAATGAAACAAATGATCCGGCCACACAGCTATTGTTCATACTGGCTGGAGGCGGAGCGGACTATGACAAGGACTATAAATTGATGAGTGATGTGGCAGCGGGCACTGATGTGTTGGCTGCTACGAAATCAAAGGTTGCCGCTGCTGCGAAGGGAGTATGGGGATATCAATTCTTCCCGGGTAAGAATGCCAACCGTGTTCCTCCGCGTGTGATAATAAAACTGACAGATATTGTTTCAAGCATAGGGACTTATGGAAATCCGCAGTATCTCAACGTACGTGGATTCAAGACCACTTCCGATCCGAACGCACCAGCGATGGCATTGTCAAGAGGAAAGGTTTATAAAATTGATGATTTGCAATTCAAGGAAAACGATCTGTCGAGTGTTCCTAACCCTGCCGATATCACCCTTACGGTGAAGGTCAGTGTAACGCCTTGGGTAGTCACAATTGTTAAACCGGTGATGTAATATCTACAACGATGAGAAAACTCTTTTATCTTCTCAATTTATGCTTCCTTTATCTTTGCAGTGGGTGTACCACTACAGAGATGGGAGGATGTAAAAATGCGATTGTCGTTTTTAAATATATGGGCGATGGAAATTCCGATATTTTTAGTGACTTCATAGCCAATGTGACCTATTTTGTTTACGATGCTGATGGTATACAGGTGGCTTCAGGGCGTATGGAACCGGCTGATCTTTCTCTAAATCGGGGATTTCAGCTCCGGCTTGGAGAAGGAGATTACGAGGTGGTCTGCTGGGGCAATCTGGAACATTATTGCCAGGCTGTGGATACAGAGAAGAAAGATGAGGCTCACGTATTGAACATTGCCCATTCATCGGGGAGAGAGGCGCAAACGGGCGATCCTTTATATTATGGTAAAACCTCTTTTCGTGTAGCCGATGCCGAGGGGAAAACTACGGCAACGATCACTTTCCATTCAGCCCATATCACGATTTGGGCATATACGAAAGGCGTTACAGACTATGACGAGGGGGGAGTAAACCGTCCTCCGGTATTTCACATCGGAGGATTCGATTCTCGCTATGATTTTGAATGTAACTGTGGAGGAATGCCTTTGAGCTTTTATCCGGAAGCTGTTTATAAGAAAGAGTATATGGTCAGCATGGCACGTTGTGAAGTCCCAAGGTTCAATGAACATACTACTTCTTTGCTTAAAGTATATAAACAAAGTGACTATAAACTACTGGAAGTGGTTCAACTGGAAAAATTTATAGCAGATAATAGTATTGAAATCTCCGGTAAAGAAGAGGTTACTATTCCTATCTTATTCGATTTTCAGGGATTGGGAGTGGAAGTAAGAATACCTTCGTGGGAGGAGATCGGAGTGAAACCGGAGTGGTAGGAGAGGATATTGAGATTTAAGAAGTAAGAATTAAGAAGGAAAAAGTGAAAGAGGAGAATTGAGAGAGGGAATTGGATGACCATGAATAAAAAGGTGATATTGATATACATATTGTCGGCTTGTATTGCATTCCTTATTTTTATAATGGGAGTGGTCGTCACTTTGTTGTTTGGAAGTTGCACGGAACAGTCTTTGGTGTATGATATTTCGGATAATGAGGCAACTGTGTTGGTGGAGATTGCTACAGACCATGATTCGGAAAGAATAGCCGAGTACGACAGGGACAATACGAGGGGTGATGATCTCATTGAAGAATACAAAATAACAAACGCGGTGGTTCTGGTTTATAATTCAAATAAATTATTCGAGAAAAGTGGGACATTGAATGCTGACGGTGAGTTGAAACTGACATTGAGGGAAGGTAAAAAATATATTTATGTAGTAGCCAATCCGGGTACTTCGTTGAAGGGCCGGTTGACGGCTTCACCTACCTATACGCAGCTTAATGATATGGTTTCTCTGACCGAAGATTACAATAATGGGAATTTTCCTACACAAGGATTGTTGATGACGGGCAGTCTTGAAAAGGCGGTTTTAACAGGTCAGGAAAATAAGGTAACCGTTCCGTTGACTATCCGTACAGCTCGTGTGGATTTGTATATAAATAAAGGGAGTGCCGCGGTAGGAAACATCCTTGTTGAATCTGCAGATTTGGTAAATGCGCGTACTACAGGATACCTTTTTCAAAACAATAATGTAGAAACCAGGGCGGTCATTCCTTTTTCAAAACTCAATACCTTGCTTCAAGACGTGATGACAGAAGGAATGTTGGTGGGGACGCAGTATACATATCCGGTTGTAGGCGTCACTGATATTGCATTACTTATTAAAGTGACCCATTTTGAAGCTTTGGCGAACGGAGAGATGTATATTGTACGTTTGAATGATTTGAACACTAACTCCGCCATCACTTTGAAACCGGGTTATCACTATAAAGTAATGATTACTTTTTTTAGAGATGAAACCGGTTCGATTGACATTTCAAAATATATATATAAAGAAAACTTTTTTGTAATTGGAGGATAGCAGTAGATGTTTAAAGTAATGAAACAGATCAGATTTATACTTTACGGGTTGTTCGTGGCTTTTTTTTGTGCATGTACAGAGAATCGGATTGAATCTTCCTTGGTGACCGGTGATCAGGAAGGGGAGCTTGAAGAGGTTTCGTTGACATTGAAAAGTTTGCCCATAAAGGTGATTGGAGAGGAATATGAATCGGAGATGCAGGGAAAAGACACTCGCCAAGATGATAACAGTGATGTGAAAGAGAGTGCAATCGATAATATATGGGTGTTTCAATATACTTCGGAAGGAATTTTGTTGGCTTCTCCACACTATTATTCAACGACTTCATCCTCCGGGAGAGGTGTGCCTATGGAAGTCATGCTTCGTCCGGCAGTCAATTGTCAGATTTATATAGTTGCCAATACTAATAATTTACTTTGGGCGAAGGATATGAAAATCGGGAGTAGCTTAAGTAATTTGACTTCCAGTACTTTCACGCGGTCAACGGAAAATGATATGTATGGAGGTACTTACAAGAATTTGCTGATGGTGGGACACGCATCAGGCAAGACCGTGATTGCAGGAAAGAGCAATGATTTGGGACAGATTTCTTTAAGTAGGATGGTCGCTAAAATTTCATTCCAGTTCGTAATGGATACTTCCGTGGAGGACAAATTAAGAATAACTAAGGTCACTATCAATAATGTGCCCAGTGTATTGAGAGTTGGGGAGGTTACTGCGTCTCCATATCCTACGACTTTGACTCCTTGCTCGATGTCGGATGTCAATTCTCCTTCAACATCCATGATATACACTTGGTATGTACCCGAGAACTGGCAGGGTACTACAGGAAATAATGATGAAAAGAAGAAAAATGACTGGGCTCCTGCAAATGCTATCTATATTCGTTTGCACGTAGATTCTGATGTTGATGGGAGTAGCTATGTCTATACGATTTATCCAGGTGAAAACACGGTTAATGATTTCAATATCAAACGGAACTGCTTTTATTGGGCGACATTGCGTGTCGTATCATTCGCGACGGATAATCGGGTGATGGCAGCTCCTGCCAACTGTTTTGTGGTGACTCCAAAATCCAGTATCGTATTCGATCCTTATGACCGTACGGAAAACGGGGGCGGATGGAAGTATTCGGACTATGTGAACAAAAGTGTGGTCTCGAAGAAAATAGCTTCCGTGCGCGTGTTGTGGCAAACAGCCTTTGCTATCGGTAATAATGCTTCCGGCAATCTGGTTTATCTGAAAAATGATAAAATCTATGTGACGGCCGGCCCATTGAACGGCAATGCTGTGATTGCGGGATATAACAGCTCCGATGTCATTGTCTGGTCATGGCATATTTGGGTAAACAGTAGCGCACCGGTACAGGTTTCTAATGCAGTATTGTATAATACGTATGAGTGGAACAGTAATGCGATTATATCTAATAAGCGTGTACGGGGGAGGAGCTTTATGTCATGTAACTTGGGGGCGATCAGTGCGGGCAAAGGAGATGGAGGGGCAATAGGGACTTATTATCAATGGGGAAGAAAAGATCCATTTCCGCCCAATAAACTATTGACAAAAGGTGATGCTCATTATCAAGCTTATAGTTCCACGTATGTTGTAGCTGTGTATGATAACGATACCCGTTCGATTGAAATGTCTTCTTCTATTGGTACGGGTGAAGTCTTCAATGCTGTAAGAACGAGTTCGGATATTGGAACTATTTCGTATTCAATAAAACATCCAACCACTTTTATTGCTTCAGCTAAGACTCCCGGTATGTGGGATAATAACGGAGGAAGTAATGAGACTCCTACGCATGATACTGCTAATTATATAAATGAAGGTGATTGGTACTGGGGACATAATGACAGGCTGTGGGGAGGGATTCCTTTTAGTGAGGCTTCTGTAAATTATAAAAATATAGTTGCTAATAACGGTGCGGAGAAAAAATCTATTTTCGATCCTTGTCCCTCGGGCTGGATGTTACCACCGAGTGATGCATGGATGGGATTTACGGTTGATGGCCTAAACCATGAAGGTGATAATGCTTTGAATTATGCGAATTACGGGACAGAAGTCGTAGATAATGCACTTGCACTTTATATGCAATATTTTAAATCAGGGCCAACTTCTCTGTTTCCTTTCTGTGGTTGGAGGAACGGTGACGGCAGTTGTTATGTTGTGGGATATTGCGGTGGATATTATACATCTGCAGCTTCTTATAACTATGCGTCATCAATTTTTCATATACATCCTAACTTGGTTCATCCTTATGATTATGGTTATGGATACAGCCGTCGCGCTTGCGCCTATCCCATACGATGTGTACGTGAAGTAAAAGGCTCATAAAATTAGCTGAAGAAATATCCGGTTGCTGTTCGTGATGAATGGAATCGGATATTATTTGTTTGTGCTGTAGGAGGGTCACAGTACGTGTACTTTGGTATTAATAACAAAATAATATTCTAATTTCTTCTAAACTGATTTGCAAAGCAAGGTTGTTTTTTCTATTTTTGCGGCCCCTTAGCGAGGGGAGTTTTTAAATATATATTCTTAATATAAAAACAGACGATGAAAAATTTATTTTCCACCAGCCTGTTAATGCTGGTCTTCAGCTCTATTCTATTGTTGAGTTGTACAGATAACGAGTTAGTACCTGGAAATTCTGACCCTTTTGAACCGGAGAAAGATGTAGAGTTTCCATTTAAATTTTCTGAAATAGACTACACTACGGATAACACTTACTATCTGCTCAATGATAACGAACCTTCCGAGATTTATTTCAATCAGGCCGAACGTAGTTTTAAGGTAAACGAACCTTTACAGATTTCAATGACAGACGATCACTATTTTCAATTCCGTTTCTATTGTCCACGAGCCATTACGGATCTGATTGTCTGGGCAAGGATAGAGGGCTATGATGAGGAGTTCAGATTTGCAGAGTTTTCTAAAATTATGCCTTTGCAACAGTTTCGCATCCATATCCCTTTTGCTACCGAGGATATTACGGCATATACCCGTAGTGGGAAACGTATTAAGATCATGCGCAATCCTCATTTGAGTAGCACCAATATCTCTTTCGAGATAGAATGTAACAATCCGGTCTATAAGATGATGACTGGGGTGAAGCCCAGATGGAAAATCTACTTCGGTAACTACCAAGGTGGTAACTGGTTGTCCATGAAACCTGTTCATACCCGTGAAGCGGTCGCTATGGCTTTGAATATGGCAGCGATGTATTCCACAACGGAGTTTGAACAACAACTGGAAGAGAAGCGGGGAACATTTATAGAAAGTGGTAATAAAGTGGATATAGACGAGTTGAAACGGCGTATCATGAATCTTTCCGGTTTGCGGTTCGGCCTTGTGGACGGTAACGTCACCGGACTGGGAGGTGGCGAGACATTTGGTCTTGTAGAGTATGCCTACCTGACAATGTATGCGGATGATTCCGGTCCGGTCACAACCCCTTTTCACGAACTGGCCCATTGCTTGGGCTACAGCCACAACGGGAACATGACTTATGGGGATGGATGGACACCGTTCTGTCAGGAGTTGTTTGTCGAGTTGGGAAGGCAAAAGAAACTGCCTGTCTATTCAAGACGTTTTTTGCATTCCAGAAAGACATTGGGCGGTAATCCTTATGCTACATCGCGTTTCCCTTTTGAGAATGATCCGGAGTTGGATGCTTTGGACGGTGGACTTTCTCCGCTAAAAGGAGAGTCGGACACCGGTGGTAATGATGGTACGGAACTGTCTCTGAAACTGGATTACACGGCTGTTCCTGGGGCTACGGCTTCTACTTTTATTCCCAAAGATGTATATGTTTACGGTAATGAAATGTATGTTGCCAATGAAGCGAACGGGAACTTCAGTATCGAGGTGTTTGAAATATCGAATGAGAATGTGAAGCATATACATACCATTAAAGAATGGCAGGGGAAAGAGGGGATGGAAACATTTGCTAAGGCTCCTAATGGGATCGTACGGGCTAACGGTAAACTTTATGTAACCCATGAGGGCAACCGTACGGAAATATTCGATGCATCCACTTACCAGTTCATCAATCATATCGGCAACGGAAATTGGGGAACCGGTGGCAACCAGACCGTGCATGCCTATGATGTGACTGTGGCTCGCGGGCTTGTCTTGATTCGTGATAAACGTTATGTCGATGTGGTCGAGGAATCGATGGTACAGTCCGGAAATACGATGTATGTGTACGCCCGTTCGGAAAATCTTGACGAGAGAAACGGAACATTCGGAATGGCGGTTGACGAGCAAAACGGACTGCTTTATGTCACGCACTGGAGTAGCAAACGGATTGATGTTTTGAATTTGGCTGACGTACGGGAAGGAGTGACTTGGAAACGCTCATCGAACTTTTCGTATAAGAACAGTCCATATTCCTTGGATTTCTATGAAGGAGATCTGTTCGTGAGTTCCAACGGTGCCGAGAAATTCTGCAAGGTGAATCCCCGAACCGGAGAGATCATAAAGGATTATACAACAGTTGGAGAGATAACATTGAGTTCGCCTGAGAAATTCTGTATCAGACGGAATACATTGTTCATTGTGGAACGTGCCGCTGGCCGGCAATGTGTATATGCAATCCCGATGAGCCGCTTGAAGTAATTAGAAGTAGAACTATAAAATCAGAAGTAATTATGAAAATATATATATGGATGTTGATCGTGTTGGGTGGAGTCATGCTATCTCAGTGCAGCAGTGACAATTTTGAAACGGAACTGACTAACTCTTTTGCCGGTGATAATTCCGATGGGAAAGAAGATGATAAGTATACGAGTTATTGGTATTATTCTTATGAAGCCGTCCAGTTGCTTACTGCGGAAACACTGGGGCTGAAGGAGGAATTTAACCCTTTTACGACAACCCATCTGGGAGATACGCTTTTTGTAGCCAATCTTGTTGATAACAGCTTGTTGCTTATTGACTTGAGGACTAATCAAGTGATGCGGACGTTGCGAACATGGGACTTCAACGGGCAGGAGAAAAGTTTCGGTAGCCAGATAGAAGCCATTGTGCCGGCAGGGAACCGGCTGTATGTTGCAGAACGGCAGTCGCGTATTCATGTTTTCGAACTACCGGGGCTTGACTATATTTCCTGCATAGGCAATGGGAACTATAACGGGCCGGTATTTCAAGCACAGGCGATGACCGTAAAGGATGGCTTGGTTTTCAGCCGCGATAAGAATGGCACGGTCAGTATCTATAAGGAAGAAGATGTGACTCCGGAAAACTATCAGAAGACGGCACGCTATCGCCGAACCTCCAATATGGGGACTGTAAACAATAGTTTTGGAACACATAGTATGATTCTCAATGAGGAGGGGAATATATTATTGACTGATTTTGGAGCCCGCAAGATTATGGTACTCGACCCTGCATTGGTCAATGACGACATGCAAAATAATACTTCTATCGCTTTGGAGGATCAGACGATGATGCTTGGTTTTAATCCTACGGCACTGACTTTGGGAGATAAACGTCTATATGCTACTGGTAATAATGCTGTCCATATATATGACCGTGAGATAGGCGAATGGAGCAAAACCTTAAAATCAATCCATGGATACGCTTTTTCGCAGCCTGTCCGCATACATGCACAGAACGACTCCGTGTACTGGGTATCGGACACACACAATTCCCGGAAAGCATTAGTGAAGATGCAGGTACACAAGGGGGAGATCCGTGAATACGAACGTGTGAGCGAACATGTAGTGAAGGTGTTCGGGGCAAATACACGTGAAGGCAGGCGGGAAGAATATCTGGTTGATCTGCGTACGCACGAGGTCATCAGTACCCACTGATAATGAAAGAGAAGGGTGTGTTAAAATAACACACCCTTCTCTTATATATTCTTTATTAATGATGGAATAAGCGTATTCCGGTAAATGCCATGGCAATGCCATATTTATCGCAAGTGTCGATGACATGATCGTCACGAACCGATCCTCCGGGTTGGGCGATATAACTCACTCCGCTTTTGTGCGCACGTTCGATATTGTCTCCAAACGGGAAGAAGGCATCCGAACCGAGAGCTACTCCGCTTTGTGTATCCAGCCATGCCCGTTTCTCTTCACGGGTCAATATCTGCGGCTTCTCAGTGAAGAATTGTTCCCATATGCCATCTGCCAGTACATCCATGTAATCTTCGGAGATATAGATATCAATCGTATTGTCGCGGTCCGCCCGGCGTATTTTATCCTTCCAGGGGAGGTTCATCACTTTCGGATGTTGACGGAGATACCAGATGTCGGCCTTGTTTCCTGCAAGACGGGTGCAGTGGATACGCGATTGTTGCCCGGCACCGATACCGATGGCTTGCCCGTCTTTAGCATAGCAGACGGAATTGGATTGGGTGTATTTTAGCGTGATAAGTGCAATGAGCAGATCACGTTGGGCATCTACGGGGATTTCTTTGTTCCGGGTAGACCTGTCTTTCAGAAGAGATTCATCAATCTTTAGTTCATTGCGTCCTTGCTCGAAAGTGATTCCGAAAACGTCTTTTCGTTCTATGGGAGACGGGATGTAAGAGGGGTTCATCCGAATGACATTATAAGTACCTTTGCGTTTGTTACGGAGAATCTCCAATGCTTCGGGGGTATAACCGGGAGCTATTACACCATCGGATACTTCACGGTTAATAAGCCGGGCGGTTTCTTCGTCACAAATGTCGGATAGTGCGATAAAATCGCCATAAGACGACATGCGGTCGGCACCACGGGCGCGTGCATAAGCGGTTGCCAACGGAGAAAGTGGGAGGTCGTCGACAAAATAAATGCTCTTTAGCGTATCACTCATTTCTGTTGCTACGGCAGCACCTGCGGGACTGACGTGTTTGAAGGAAGCTGCTGCCGGAAGTCCGGTAGCCTCTTTCAACTCTTTTACTAATTGCCAACTGTTGAATGCGTCCAATAAATTGATGTAACCGGGACGGCCGTTCAATACTTCGATGGGGAGTTCACCTTCTTTCATGAAAAT